>NZ_JBCEYV010000001.1:0-1779861 GCF_050445615.1 Bacillus mexicanus | reverse complement strand
TGAAAGATGATCAGGTTGATAGGTCTGAGGTGGAAGTGTGGCGACACATGGAGCTGACAGATACTAATCGATCGAGGACTTAACCACATTTGAATGATGTTACATCTGTTATCTAGTTTTGAGAGAATAATTTCTCTAAAAAAACACTTGATTTTCTCAAGGGTACATAGTATAATGTTAAATGTCACTGAATTTGTCTGGTGATGATGGCGAAGAGGTCACACCCGTTCCCATGCCGAACACGGAAGTTAAGCTCTTCAGCGCCGATGGTAGTCGGGGGTTTCCCCCTGTGAGAGTAGGACATCGCCAGGCAGAATTCATTCCGCAGTAGCTCAGTGGTAGAGCTATCGGCTGTTAACCGATCGGTCGTAGGTTCGAATCCTACCTGCGGAGCCATTATTGGAGAGCTGTCCGAGTGGTCGAAGGAGCACGATTGGAAATCGTGTAGGCGGTCAACTCCGTCTCAAGGGTTCGAATCCCTTGCTCTCCGCCACTGATACTTATACATAATTACATTTGAAAGTTTGGGCCCGTTGGTCAAGCGGTTAAGACACCGCCCTTTCACGGCGGTAACACGGGTTCGAATCCCGTACGGGTCATTATATGATGGAGGATTAGCTCAGCTGGGAGAGCATCTGCCTTACAAGCAGAGGGTCGGCGGTTCGAGCCCGTCATCCTCCACCATTATCATCGCGGGGTGGAGCAGTTCGGTAGCTCGTCGGGCTCATAACCCGAAGGTCGCAGGTTCAAATCCTGCCCCCGCAACCAAAATATATAAATGAAATAGGTAACGTCTGAAGGATGCCAAAATCATTTCATACAATATGGTCCGGTAGTTCAGTTGGTTAGAATGCCTGCCTGTCACGCAGGAGGTCGCGGGTTCGAGTCCCGTCCGGACCGCCATTTTAAATATTAAGGCTCGGTAGCTCAGTTGGTAGAGCAACGGACTGAAAATCCGTGTGTCGGCGGTTCGATTCCGTCCCGAGCCACCACCTATGCCGGTGTAGCTCAATTGGTAGAGCAACTGACTTGTAATCAGTAGGTTGGGGGTTCAAGTCCTCTTGCCGGCACTGTTTTTTCAAAACTTAATGTGGAGGGGTAGCGAAGTGGCTAAACGCGGCGGACTGTAAATCCGCTCCCTCAGGGTTCGGCAGTTCGAATCTGCCCCCCTCCACCATTTATAGGGGCATAGTTTAACGGTAGAACAGAGGTCTCCAAAACCTCCGGTGTGGGTTCGATTCCTACTGCCCCTGCCAAATTTATGACATCTTGAGATTATGGCGGTTGTGGCGAAGTGGTTAACGCACCAGATTGTGGCTCTGGCACTCGTGGGTTCGATTCCCATCAATCGCCCCATATTATCATTGGGCTATAGCCAAGCGGTAAGGCAACGGACTTTGACTCCGTCATGCGTTGGTTCGAATCCAGCTAGCCCAGTCTCATTTTTATATTAACTGCATATAATGTATGAAGTCCTTTAAGATGCGGAAGTAGTTCAGTGGTAGAACATCACCTTGCCAAGGTGGGGGTCGCGGGTTCGAATCCCGTCTTCCGCTCCAATTATGGCGGCATAGCCAAGTGGTAAGGCAGAGGTCTGCAAAACCTTTATCCCCGGTTCGAATCCGGGTGTCGCCTTCTTATTGCCGGGGTGGTGGAATTGGCAGACACACAGGACTTAAAATCCTGCGGTAGGTGACTACCGTGCCGGTTCAAGTCCGGCCCTCGGCACCAATTTTACTTACAGGGTAAGAAGAATTGGTGTTTTATTATTTTAAATCATCGTATTAATGATCTACATAAGTAGATCATTTTTTGTTGTATTGATTTATCATTAAGCTCTAAGCTATTGTATTTAGCTAAGTCTTTTGATACTTTTTTATTATATTTCGAAGAAAACTTTTTCGAGAAGTGTTGACACTTTATAAGAACCATGATATATTTATATTCGTCGGTTAGATACGACAAATATTTGCCGGTGTGGCGGAATTGGCAGACGCGCACGACTCAAAATCGTGTTCCTTCTGGAGTGCCGGTTCGACCCCGGCCACCGGTATACGAAAAACCCGTTTCTTATATAGAAACGGGTTTTTATATTATTCAAAGAAAAGAAGTCTATAATAGCCTTTGTATTATTCACTCAGCGTATTGGTTTATGCTATCTTCTAATACCTCTCCAAGCTCTTCTCGCCTCTTCTTTCTCTAAAATTCTATCTGCTTTTTCAGCACCGACTCCCGTACTTGTTGCAAGCTTATAAAAAAATGACATGTTACATTTTCTTTTTTTTAACAGGTATACGCCAAACGAAAAGCTTTGTTTGGTTCATACTTTTTTTATTATTCGTTCGGTCTTCGGACACACTAGAAATAATATTGAAAGCAAAGGAGCGGATTGGAATGAACAAAGAAAGTATGGTTGCTGATGAATTACACAGAATGTTTTTGGCTGGTGAGCTGCAAATCACGGTAGAGGAGGATATAAATCATATTTCAGAAAGGCTGAGAAACGGTGAGATCAGCTTAAATCGATTGAGTGGTGAAGACGTGTTTATAAAAGAAACAATAAACGAGGCATTAAGAAGAGTGGAGCAATAAAATAAAAGAGACGATGTCTTATAAACGAGACATCGTCTTTTTGGTATGACTTTAGGACAGTTCATTGCATAGTAAATGTGAATTGATTTGAACTGGTTTACCTAGGAGCCAGCCTTTTTCCAACAGAAGGTCAGACAGTTCTCCATGCAGATGAACAGCTGCATCTAATTGATCATGCAGCGCTGTTCGAAGGTGAGGGTTTGCGGTTTCTGTTATGGCTGCAGAAAATAGTTTTATGCTGGTTCTTATTGTTAGTAAGCAATCAAGAATTGTTACAGGTATAATCAGGGCTAAGGAATTGTTCAATGGCTTCATCTCCTAATAATGTCAGGGGGACTTTATTTTTTAGATTCTCCTGCTTCGAAACTATTTACCCCTGCCATTTATATAAAATGCTATAATGAAAAACAAATTTTAATGGGGAGTGGGTTGATGAAACAGACGATTGCGATGGGCGGCGGGGGTTTTTCGATGGAGCCGGAAAATTTGTCCCTCGATCAATATATCCTCAATCAAGCGGAACGGAAGTCACCACGCATTTGTTTTTTGCCAACAGCGAGCGGTGATTCCCGAAACTATGTGCAGCGGTTTTATCAAGCATTTCAAACACTGGACTGTGTGCCGTCTCATTTATCCTTATTTAAGCCGCCATCAACAGATTTACCTTCTTTTGTAATGGAAAAGGACGTGATTTATGTCGGCGGGGGAAATACGCGGAATATGCTGGTGTTATGGAAGGAATGGGGGCTGGATCTTATTCTCAGAGAAGCGTGGAAAAATGGTGTGGTTTTAGCTGGATTAAGTGCCGGTGCGATCTGCTGGTTTGAAGAAGGAGTGACGGATTCAGCCGGGCCGTTGACAAGTATGAAAAGTTTAGGTTATTTGCAAGGAAGTTTTTGTCCTCATTATGACGGTGAAAAGGATCGTAGACCGATATACCATCAGCTGATATCTAACGGATTTTTGTGCGATGGCTATGCGGCAGATGACGGGGCGGCTCTCCATTTTGTAAATGATCAGCTGTTTCAGACTGTGAGTTCAAGACCAGCTGCAAAAGCATATCAGGTAACGATGGGAGAACAGAACATTAATGAAACCCCGCTGCCTGTCAAATATTTAGATTTAATTAACTGAATATTTTATACATTTTTCTTTTTTTTTAGTTCGTTTTATGTTAAGATGGGTGCGAAATTAATAGTTACTGGGGGTGCCCGCTTTCGGGCTGAGAGAGAAGGTAAGCTTCTTAACCCTTTGGACCTGATCTGGTTCGTACCAGCGTAGGGAAGTAGAGAAATTGTTTTTATTATTGCCGTGCTGGGTAATAATATGTTTCTTTCTGACTGTAACCGGGTTCATTCATTTGAATCCGGTTTTTTGTGCTGGTTATGGGCTTGATTTTGTCCTTTCAAACGTAGAGAGGAGAAGAGCAGTGATGAAAAACAATTCAGTGCAGCAAGCCAACATGTCGATTATGTCGAGTTTTTCGGGAAGCAAAAAAGTATATGTGGAGGGTTCTTCTGCAGACATTCGTGTTCCGATGAGGGAAATTGCCTTAAGTCCGACGACAGGGACGTTCGGCGAAGAAGAGAACGCCCCTGTGCGTGTCTATGATACAAGCGGACCTTATACGGACCATGATGTGACGATTAATATTGAAGAAGGATTAAAGCCGCTTCGGCAAAAGTGGATTACAGATCGCGGCGATATTGAAGAATATGAAGGACGGGCTGTTAAACCAGAAGATAACGGTTATAAAAAAGCGAGTCCAAACGTAAGGTATCCAGGTCTAAAGCGTAAACCGCTGAGAGCGAAAGCAGGACAAAATGTCACACAAATGCACTACGCAAAAAAGGGAATGATTACACCTGAGATGGAGTTTATCGCCATTCGTGAGCATGTACCTCCTGAATTTGTCAGAGACGAGGTAGCCAGCGGCCGGGCGATCATCCCTTCAAATATTAATCATCCTGAAAGTGAACCGATGATTATCGGTCGGAATTTTCATGTGAAGATTAATGCGAATATTGGGAATTCAGCAGTTACGTCATCTATCGAAGAAGAGGTCGAAAAAATGACGTGGGCCATCCGCTGGGGAGCGGATACGATGATGGATCTTTCTACTGGAAAAGACATTCATACGACGCGTGAGTGGATTATCCGCAATTGCCCTGTGCCTGTGGGGACTGTTCCGATTTATCAGGCGCTTGAAAAAGTAAACGGCGTAGCGGAGGATTTAACGTGGGAAATTTATCGTGACACGCTGATCGAGCAGGCAGAGCAGGGTGTGGATTATTTTACGATTCACGCGGGTGTTTTGCTGCGGTATGTGCCGTTAACTGCGAAACGGACAACGGGAATCGTATCACGCGGAGGAGCGATTATGGCTCAGTGGTGTCTGGCTCATCATCAGGAAAGCTTTTTATACACTCATTTTGAAGAAATCTGTGAAATCATGAAAACGTATGATATTGCGTTTTCTCTTGGGGATGGTCTTCGCCCCGGATCAATCGCTGATGCTAACGACGAGGCGCAGTTTGCTGAATTAGAGACGCTTGGAGAGCTGACGCAAATCGCTTGGAAGCATGACGTTCAGGTGATGATTGAGGGGCCTGGGCATGTTCCGATGCATAAAATCAAAGAGAACGTCGATAAACAAATGGACATTTGTAAAGAAGCGCCTTTTTACACATTAGGCCCGCTGACGACAGATATTGCGCCGGGTTACGACCATATTACTTCAGCGATCGGAGCAGCGATGATTGGCTGGTATGGAACAGCGATGCTTTGTTATGTCACGCCGAAGGAGCATTTGGGGCTGCCTAACCGTGATGACGTTCGTGAAGGAGTCATTACATATAAAATTGCTGCGCACGCGGCAGACCTTGCAAAAGGGCATCCCGGAGCGCAAATACGGGATGATGCGTTATCGAAAGCCCGCTTTGAATTCCGCTGGCGAGACCAGTTTCATTTATCTCTTGATCCGGAAAGAGCGCTTGAATATCATGATGAAACCCTCCCGGCTGAAGGAGCAAAAACCGCTCACTTCTGTTCAATGTGCGGTCCGAAGTTTTGCAGCATGAGAATTTCTCAGGATATACGGGATTATGCGAAGGATAAACAGCTTAGTGAATCGGATGCCATTCAAGAAGGGATGAAAGAAAAAGCCGAAGAATTTGTGAATCAAGGCAGCCAGCTGTATAAATAATAGATTGACAGGCGAAATGGATTACGTTTTAATATAGCTAACATATATTTCCGGCATTTGCTGATCGGGACACCGAAGGCTCTTATCTTTAGATAAGGGCCTTTTTTGTATAAAAAGGAGGGATTATTGATGGGATTCAAAAAAGAAAAGGGGAGAAAACGATTCAAAAAACGAAAAATCTATGAAAATCAAATTTTGCCGCTTGAGCTTCTGATAGAAAAAAACAAACGAGAGATTACAAACAGCGCTGAGCTCATGGAAGAAATTTATATGAAGATCGATGAGAAGCACACGCAATGTGTGACTAACTACAAAAAAACCCGCTAATGACAGCGGGTTTTTGCAGTTTTTTGATTAGGCTTCTTTTTTAATCGGCAATCCAAGGCCTTCTGCCACGCGTTTTCCGTATTCAGGATCTGCTTTGTAGAAATGTTCGATTTGGCGAAGTTTGATTTCTTCTTTTTCTACAGGCTTCATGGCGTTAACGATATTTTCAACAAGACGGGCACGCTCTTCCTCGCTCATTAAACGATAGAGGTCACCAGCTTGTGTGTAGTGGTCGTTATGGTCATAGCTTACGCTGTCAGCAATTCCTTGTACTGGATATGCAGCTTGTTTATCCTCAGGTGACTCTTTCGGCCCTCCAAAGCTATTAGGCTCGTAATACACAGATCCGCCGCCATTATTGTCAAAGCGCATTTGTCCGTCACGCTGATAATTGTTCACTTCGTTGCGTGCGCGGTTGATTGGCAGTGCTTGATGGTTTGCGCCGACACGGTAGCGATGCGCATCATGATAAGCAAACAGCCGACCTTGAAGCATTTTATCCGGAGAAACATCAATACCAGGCACGAGTGTTCCAGGTGAAAATGTCGCTTGTTCTACCTCTGCAAAGTAGTTTTCCGGATTTCTGTCCAGCACCATGCGTCCGACCTCGATTAACGGGTAGTCTTTTTGAGACCACACTTTTGTGACATCAAACGGATCGAAACGATACGTATTTGCATCTTCTAAAGGCATGATTTGCACATATAGTTTCCATGCAGGATAATCACCGTTTTCGATTGCGTTGAAAAGGTCTTCTGTATGGTAATCAGGGTTTTCACCGGCGATTTTTGCCGCCGTATTGACATCAAGGTTTTTCACGCCTTGTTCTGTTTTAAAGTGATATTTAATCCATACGCCTTCACCTTCGGCATTTGTCCATTTAAACGTATGGCTTCCGAAGCCGTGCATGTGGCGAAGTGTCGCAGGAATTCCACGGTCAGACATCAGGATTGTCACTTGGTGAAGCGATTCTGGTGAAAGGGACCAGAAATCCCATACAGCAGTAGGATTTTTCAAGTGTGTTTTTGGGTCTCTTTTTTGTGTATGGATGAAATCAGGGAACTTAATCGCATCGCGGATGAAAAATACCGGTGTATTGTTCCCGACGATGTCGTAGTTGCCTTCTTCAGTATAAAATTTAACAGAAAATCCGCGCGGATCGCGAACTGTGTCAGCCGAGCCAAGTTCACCGGCAACTGTTGAGAAACGGACGAACAACGGTGTGCGTTTGCCGACTTCAGATAGGAAAGCGGCTTTCGTGTATTTTGTGATATCGTTTGTCACTTCAAAATATCCGTGAGCGCCTGCGCCTTTGGCGTGAACAACACGTTCTGGAACACGTTCTCGATTGAAATGGGCTAATTTTTCAAGTAAGTGTACATCTTGAATTAAAGTTGGTCCGCGAGAACCGGCAGTCATCGAATTTTGATTATCTCCAACTGGAGCGCCCCAGCTAGTTGTCAGTTTATTTGAACTCATGTGATCACCTCTTGGAATTTATAAGAACATAATATCATCTCTAAGTAAAAAGTCAATATTATTTTATAATTATTATAAAATAGTTATCTCTATTAAGCGATACAAAGTATTAAAAATGATGATTAACCATTGATATAAAAGTATTTGAGAGAGAATGAGTTTTTTGAGAAATGACTCTTTTCTTCTCTATTTGCGAAAAAAGAAGGGTAAGTGATAAAAAAGAACAATAAAAAAACGTTTAAAAATAGTTGACATATCGGAATAATTTGAATTAACATGTTATTCAAACCAAAAAACAAATGGGCAGCTGATCGGACCGCCGAAGGCTCTCATCTCTTTAAAACAGAGATGGGGGCCTTTTTGTTTTTTTAGAAGGCGAGGTTGGCAGAAAGAGAGGGATATAAGTGGCTGTGACCATCAGCATCAAAGAAAAGGCATTTACTCAAGAAGGGCGCAAAACGACGGTCTTGGAGAACATTCAATTATCAATTGCACCAGGTGAATTTCTAACTGTTATCGGACCGAGCGGGTGCGGGAAAAGCACTCTGTTAAAGATTATTGCAGGACTTGATTCAGATTATGACGGGAGTGTTGACATTAACGGGCGCATCGTAACAGCTCCGGGTATCCAGCAAGGATTTATTTTTCAGGAGCACCGCCTCTTTCCTTGGCTGACGGTTGAGCAGAATATTGCTGCTGATTTGAACTTGAAAGATCCAAAAGTCAGACAGAAGGTAGATGAACTGATCGAGATTGTCAGATTGAAAGGATCTGAGAAAGCATATCCCCGCGAGCTGTCCGGCGGCATGTCACAAAGAGTCGCTATCGCCCGGGCCCTTATCAGGGATCCTGAAGTGCTTCTTTTAGATGAACCGTTTGGTGCGCTTGACGCTTTTACTAGAAAACACCTTCAGGACGTGTTGCTGGATATATGGCGGAGGAAAAAAACAACGATGATTCTCGTCACTCATGATATAGATGAATCTGTTTATTTAGGAAATGAGCTTGCGATCCTTAAGGCGAAACCAGGGAACATCCATAAGCTGATGCCTATTTCTTTGGCGTATCCGCGAAACAGAACGACTCCGGATTTCCAAGCGATCAGGCAGAAAGTGTTATCGGAATTCGAGAAAACAGAAGAACTAGAGTACGCTGAAGGATCAGGAATATAGAAAGGCGGAAGCAGAAATGAAAAAAAGACTCATTGTATTGATTGCCGTTTTGCTTCTGCTGGCAGGCTGCGGAGCAAATGGAGCCAGCGGTGACAACAAACCATTGAAAGAAATTCGAATCGGTATTCAGCAAAGCTTAAGCCCGCTTTTAATTGCGAAGGAGAAAGGCTGGTTTGAGGATGCATTTGAAAAAGAAGGAATCAAGGTAAAATGGGTGGAGTTTCAAAGCGGTCCGCCGCAATTTGAAGGTCTTGCGGCAGACAAACTTGATTTTTCTCAAGTCGGCAATTCACCTGTAATCGCGGGCCAGGCCGCAGGGATTGATTTTAAAGAAATCGGTTTATCCCAGGATGGGTTGAAAGCGAATGGTATCCTTGTCAATCAAAACAGCGGCATTCAGGACGTCACAGATTTAAAGGGGAAGAAAATTGCAGTAGCCAAAGGCAGCAGCGGTTTTGATTTTCTGTATAAAGCGCTTGATCAAGTGGGATTGTCAGCCCATGATGTGACGATCATTCAGCTTCAGCCTGATGAAGCGGCCTCTGCATTTGAAAATGGATCTGTTGATGCTTGGTCCATTTGGGAGCCCTACTTGTCTTTAGAAACAATCAAACACGGAGCAAAAATCCTTGTGAACGGGGAAAGCACAGATTTATATTCACCGGGTTTTACCTTAGTAAGAACAGCGTTTTCAGAAGAGCATCCAGACGAAGTGGTCCGTTTTCTGAAGGTGTTCCAGAAGGCTGTTGTGTGGCAAAAGGAACATCAGGATGAAGCGACGGACTTGTATGCAAATATGAAAGATCTCGATAAAAAGGTTGTCAAAAATGTGCTTAAGAATACTGAGCCTTTGAATAAGGTCATCAGTGACGACATTGTGAAAGCACAGCAGGAGACAGCAGATTTTCAATATCGAACGAAGGCGATAGACAAGAAGATCGATGTGAAAAAGGTTGTGGATAACACATTTATTAAAAAAGCCTTAAAGGAAAATTCCTCAGGAGGTGACCAATGATGAAAGCAGAGGCTGCAGGCACACTGCCGAAAACGAATGCAAAAGCAGTACGAAAAAAGCCCGGAAAGGTGAAATATGGCTGGATGAAAGGGCTGTTGCTGCCTGCTGTAATCATTGCTATTTGGCAGATCATTGGCGGGCTTGGAGTGGTATCCGCTACAGTGCTGCCTACGCCCGTTGCGATTTTCCTGACGTTTAAAGAGCTCATTTTGTCCGGTGAGCTATTCGGTCATCTGCAAATCAGCGTCTATCGGGCGGCGCTTGGTTTTTTGTTTGGCGCTGGCCTTGGCTTGATCATCGGGATTTTGTCTGGATTTTCCAAACGGACAGAACTGTATCTTGATCCGTCATTGCAAATGCTCAGAACCGTTCCCCATCTGGCGGTCACGCCGCTGTTTATTTTATGGTTTGGTTTTGATGAAATATCTAAAATTTTGCTGATTGCGCTCGGGGCTTTCTTTCCTGTCTACATCAATACATTTAACGGTATCCGCGGGGTTGATGCAAAGCTGTTTGAGGTCGCCCGGGTGCTTGAATTTAAATGGCATCAGCAAATCTCTAAAGTCATATTGCCGGCAGCCCTGCCAAATATATTGCTTGGCATTCGCTTATCGCTCGGCATCGCGTGGCTTGGGCTTGTTGTGGCAGAGCTGATGGGTTCAAGCTCGGGAGTCGGCTACATGATCATGGATGCGAGACAGTTTTCACAAACGAACAAAGTGTTTACCGGGATTATCATTTTCGCGGTGGTTGGAAAGCTGACAGATTCCTTTGTCAGGCTGCTTGAACGAAAGTTATTAAAGTGGAGAAATGGTTACGAAGGATAATAGACGTGAAGGGGAGATGGAATTGGACATTCTTTGGTTTATACCGACTCATGGAGACGCAAGATATTTAGGGTCTGAAAGTGATGGACGAACTGCGGATCATCTTTACTTTAAACAAGTCGCGCAGGCGGCTGACAGGCTAGGGTATACGGGTGTTCTTCTGCCGACGGGAAGATCGTGCGAGGACCCGTGGCTTACAGCATCTGCTTTGGCCAGTGAAACAAAGGATTTAAAGTTTTTAGTCGCGGTAAGACCCGGTTTAATGCAGCCTTCACTGGCAGCCAGAATGACATCGACCTTAGACCGCATTTCAGACGGTCGGCTGCTGATCAATGTTGTGGCAGGAGGCGATCCGTACGAGCTGGCAGGTGATGGCCTGTTTATCACTCATGATGAACGTTATGAAGCAACCGATGAGTTTTTAACCGTTTGGCGGAGACTTCTGCGGGGAGAAACGGTTACCTATGAAGGAAAGCATATAAAAGTGGAAAATAGCAATCTGCTTTTTCCGCCGCAGCAAACACCGCATCCGCCTATCTATTTCGGAGGATCATCACAGGCGGGAATTGAGACAGCAGCCAAGCATACAGACGTGTACTTGACGTGGGGGGAGCCGCCTGAACAAGTAAAAGAAAAGATTGAGAGAGTCAAAAAACAAGCGGAAAAAGAGGGGAGAACGGTTCGTTTCGGTATCAGGCTGCATGTTATTGCCCGGGAAACTGAGCAAGAGGCATGGGAAGCGGCTGAACGCTTAATCAGCCACTTAGATGATGACACGATTGCTAAAGCGCAGTCAGCTTTGAGACGTTACGATTCTTCAGGCCAACAGCGGATGGCTGTCCTTCATCAAGGCGATCGGACAAAGCTTGAAATCAGCCCGAATTTATGGGCGGGGATCGGCCTGGTCAGGGGCGGAGCAGGAACAGCTCTTGTCGGTGATCCGCAGACGATTGCCGACCGGATAGCGGAATACCAGGCACTCGGCATAGAATCGTTTATTTTCTCCGGCTATCCCCATTTAGAAGAAGCGTATTATTTTGCAGAGCTTGTGTTTCCGCTATTGCCATTTGAAAATGAGCGGACGAGAAAGCTTCAGAACAAAAGGGGAGAAGCTGTCGGGAACACTTATTTTGTCAAAGAGAAAAATGCGTCAGTTTAAGTAAAATACGGTCCCTGAACATGTTATAATATTCAAAAAAAGGGGGCTGTTTTTCTGAAATCATTAAGAAGTGCAGCAGTCATTTGTTTGATAGCTGTGCTGTCAGCATGCGGACATTCAAAGCAGATGGAAATCAAAGCGGCGGACATATCAGATTATGAAAAAAACAGAATGGCTGTTGCAGCTGCACAGGCATTTACTGCTGAAGTCATTAATATTAGTCAAGAGATTTCTTCAGCTGACATGTATATCGAACATTATCAAAAAGGAAAGCTTGTTGAGAAGATTGGTCCGGTAAGTGCAAATTATTCAGAGGAAAAACCTGATACATTACAATTTGTTTATTTTGAGAATGAAGAGGGAGAAGGAAAGAATAAACACTCTATCATTCATTTTGGTATTGTAGGTAAACAGGAAAATACATCGGCCAGTTCAGCGGTGAAGCGCAGCGATAGCGCAACACAGGAAATGACTGAGAATATGTCAGCAGCGGAACCAATTGCTTTTGAAAAACCGTTTTTGATCGGCAGCAGTATAAAAGGGACTGACGAGCCAATGCGTACATCTGAACATAAAAAAGAGCTCATCAAGCATCAAGATGCGCTGCTGTATTATGTGGAACTGCATCATTAGAAACAGGCGGCTTCATGCCGCCTGTTCAGCGTATCGACAAACTCTTGCATTCGTTGTCAGGACTGTGCTCCGATGCTCGCCCTTCCTGAACTCCAAGGGCTTTCAATCACGCTGAAAAGATAACAAAATCTGAACAGGCGGCATGCTTGCTTTTTACAATCGTGCATGATACATTTTAAATCGTAATTATTTTGATTTATAAAAGGAGGCTATATGTCTTGGCTAAAAAATCAAAAGTGGCAAAAGAGTTTAAACGCCAACAGTTGGTTGCGCAATACGCTGATATTAGACGCGAGTTGAAAGAAAAAGGAGATTACGAGGCATTAAGCAAGCTGCCAAGAGATTCAGCGCCGGGAAGACTCCACAATCGCTGCATGGTAACGGGGCGCCCGAGAGGATATATAAGACATTTCAGAATGTCCAGAATCGCTTTCAGGGAGCTGGCTCATAAAGGTCAGATTCCCGGTGTGAAAAAAGCGAGCTGGTAAGGAGAAACTCCGGCCGATTATAGCGCGCCGGAGTTTTTTTCGTTTTTCTTAAAAGAAATAACATAGGACAGGTGCTGGATGACCATAATGATAAACACAATTATAATCGGGAAAAACGGAATACGAGATTGAAAAAGCGGATAAAAAATAAGAAGAACCGCTGCGGCAGGCAGTGAGAAGTAGACGGCAATATATGATGCGCGGCATGCTTTTGCCGTTATCATTTGCTCTCTTTCATCCTGCTCTTCAAATTCATCAGGCAGAAGAAGCTGTTTTGCTGCAGGGCGGCTTTTTTTCTGTAGGTACAAATAAAACGCAGTCGCCGCAACAAACAGAATAAAGGGGGTGAGGTTTAATTCAAACACCATCTCGCCGCTTTTTGTACGAAAAAAAGATGCAATGCCTTCTGAAGCTTCAAAGTATCCGATCAGTGTCCAGCAAGCAAGGCCGAATAAAACAAGTTGAAATGCGGCTTTTGTTTTCATGCTCATCTTAGTTTTCCTCCTCTAACCAAAAGACTTCCTCCATTTTCATGGAGAAGGCTTTGCAGATTTTCAGTGCTAACAGAAGTGAGGGAACATAGTCGCCTTTTTCAATTGCTGCCACCGTTTGTCTTGTGACGCCGACCATTTCTCCGAGTTTTTCCTGAGAATAGCCCAAACGCGCCCTCAGTTCTTTTACTTTATTTTTCATCATGACGTCTGTCCCCTTCACATTCTCGATTGATTATATTGTATAGTATACTTAACATTATGTAAATACAACTTAACAAATTTACGGAAAGACAACTTTTTTTCGACAAAATTTTCATATCCCCTTGACGAAAAATTAATAAACGTGTAACATTAAACAAGTCAAAGCGGTACTGTTGCTGACAAATACAAATGCGGGTGTAGTTTAGTGGTAAAACCTCAGCCTTCCAAGCTGATGTCGTGAGTTCGATTCTCATCACCCGCTCCATACATACGTTATTAACGCAGTGTTTCGTTTCTCAGATAAACGAAGTATTGCGTTTTTTTATGTAAAAAAGAACACGTATACGTGTTCTTTTACGTAAGCCAATGTACTGTATGGGTGCCGCCGTGAATTTGTTCAAACATTTTCGTTAATGATGATAAAAGTTTAACAGCGCTGTTTTTTTCAATGGATGGCGGGAAAAAAATGAGCTGCAGCATGTTTCTGGTCTCGTTTGAAACGGGATAGCGAGTGACGCTGTTTTTTAAGTCGCCAAATGTGCCGTTTTCGTCAGAGAAAAGCAGTATGTTTTCTTTTTCTCCCAATGAAATGCGGACTGGCTCATGAAGACTTCCAGCATCATAAATCATAATGGGCAAAGAATATTTTAATGCGAAAAAATCAATGGTGTCGTGGGCTGAATCCTTGCTTTCCATGAATTGTTCGTTGGAAATCGGAATGAGCATGTCCTCCATTGGGGTTGTTTCTTCCTCAAAAGAAGGGTTAAGCTGTTTAAAGAGCTTCCGCCATTCCTTGACGAAGGGTTCATCGGATATTCCGCCGTCTGCGTAATCGAAAAACAGCGATTCTTGAAATAAGCGGAGCCTGCCTTTCAGCATTTGCGGAGAGGCGCCTACTTCGATATTTTCATAAATAACAGCCGCAGCATGTAAGCCGGCCGCACGTTCAGTAATAACAGAATCAAGTTTGATATTCACTAGTATTCACTCCAGTAACGGGATATCAACCTATTATATACGCTGTATCGTTTTATCACAAAGAAAGGAGGCTGTGCAAAACATGAACGTTCATCAGCTTCAAAAAGAATTAATTGAATACGCAAAAAGCATTGGCGTGGACAAGATTGGTTTTACGACTGCTGATACTTTTGACAGTTTAAAAGACCGTTTGATTCTTCAAGAATCACTCGGCTATCTCTCTGGCTTTGAAGAGCCTGATATTGAGAAAAGGGTGACGCCGCAGCTGCTTTTGCCGAAAGCGAAATCAATTGTGGCGATTGCTCTCGCGTATCCCTCCAAAATGAAGGACGCGCCAAGAAGCACGAGGACTGAGCGCAGGGGCATATTTTGCAGAGCCTCCTGGGGAAAAGACTATCACGATGTGCTGAGGAAAAAGCTTGATCTGCTTGAGGAATTTCTGAAAAGCAAACATGAGGATATTAGAACAAAGTCTATGGTTGATACTGGCGAGCTGTCTGATCGGGCCGTTGCAGAGCGGGCCGGCATCGGATTCAGTACAAAAAATTGTATGATTACAACGCCTGAGTACGGTTCTTATGTGTATTTAGCGGAAATGATCACAAATATTCCTTTTGAGCCTGATGTGCCGATTGAAGACATGTGCGGCTCCTGTACGAAATGTCTTGACGCCTGCCCGACAGGAGCCCTTGTGAACCCCGGGCAGCTGAATGCGCAGCGCTGCATCTCTTTTCTGACACAGACGAAAGGATTTTTGCCTGATGAATTCCGTACAAAGATCGGAAACCGCTTGTATGGGTGTGATACGTGCCAAACGGTGTGTCCTCTCAACAAAGGGAAGGACTTTCACTTTCATCAGGAAATGGAGCCTGATCCTGAGATAGCCAAACCGTTATTGAAGCCGCTCTTGACCATCAGCAATCGTGAATTTAAAGAGAAATTCGGACATGTCTCAGGTTCTTGGCGCGGAAAGAAACCGATTCAGCGAAACGCGATTCTCGCGCTTGCCCACTTTAAGGATGCTTCAGCATTGCCAGAATTGGCGGAACTGATGCATAAGGATCCGCGTCCTGTCATTAGAGGAACAGCTGCATGGGCGATTGGCAAAATCGGGGACCATGCATATGCGGAAGAGCTTGAAAAAGCGCTGGAAATTGAAAAAGATGAAGAGGCGAAGCTGGAAATTGAAAAAGGAATTGAGCTGCTAAAAGCTTCGGGCATGACTAAACAAGGCCTGTCCTGACATATGTATAGAACAGAAGGAAAAAACACTTGAGATGCATCCAAGTGTTTTTTCTCTATAAAAAAGTATGGCGGGTGGGGTGAACGTGAAGCACATTTTAGAACAACTGGCAGAGGAGCGGCTCAGCTTTCTGGTTAACGGGCATGCTATGAGACAGGAGTCTGACGTTGGAGACCTTGAGGTAATGGAGCGAAAGAAGAAGCTTTTGGAAAAACGAAAAGTTGACATCGTAAAAGCGAAAGCAAAGGCCGTCGTCAGTCATGTGCGGGTTGAGGATGACGGGACGACATGCCTGACATATACCATCCATTATGAGTACGTATGCAAGGAGCATCAGGACGCCAGCTTGTATATGGAAGAGCACATAGAGGAGCGGATGGCTCTCCTTTATGATCATATTTTGATTAGTGATCAGGAAATTGCCAAAAAGCAGGCTGGGTTTCATGAGGAGACTAGTATTATTGACTATTCTCAAGAGGACAGAGAAGCATTTGGCAGAGCCTTTCAATACGACCGTCTCGGCGCTGTTCAATATGCCGAGAATTATTGGAACAAGCGAAATTCGGCTTATAAAAATTTCAGCGATAATTGCACCAATTTTATTTCCCAGTGTCTTCATGCAGGCAGCGCACCGATGCGCGGCCATCCGAACAGGGGATCAGGCTGGTGGATGAAACAAAGTTCATGGAGTTACAGCTGGACGGTAGCTCATTCTATGAAAATGTATCTGGCGAATTCGAAGGCCGGCCTGCGTGCGGTTCGGGTGAAATCTGCGGAAGCGCTGATGCCTGGCGATGTGATTTGCTATGACTTTGAAGGAGACGGGCGGTTTAATCATACAACGATCGTTGTGGCGAAGGACAAAGGCAATATGCCGCTTGTCAACGCCCAGTCCTATGACAGCCGGATGAGGTATTGGTCATACGAGGATTCCACGGCATACACGCCGTCAATACGATATGCCTTTTTTCATATCGTTGATGATACGACAAAAGAGTAATTAATGATATAATGATGGGCGGATAAGAAAAACAGAGGTGAACATTGTGGCATTACATGTCGTTTTATATCAACCAGAAATTCCCGCCAATACAGGGAATATTGCACGTACTTGTGCAGCAACTAATACAACGCTCCACTTGATTCGTCCGCTCGGCTTTTCGACGGATGATAAAATGCTCAAGCGTGCCGGACTCGATTATTGGGAGTTTGTTAACGTTGTTTATCATGATTCGTTAGAAGAATTGTTTGAGGAATATCAAAAAGGCCAATTTTTCTTTATCACGAAATTCGGCCAGCAGCCTCATACATCGTTTGATTACACTAATCTTGACGAGGATTATTTCTTCGTGTTCGGAAGAGAAACAAGCGGTTTGCCAAAGGATTTAATTCAAAATAACATGGACCGCTGCCTGCGTCTTCCGATGACAGAGCACGTTAGGTCGTTAAACCTGTCCAACACTGCGGCGATCCTCGTTTATGAAGCGCTGCGCCAGCAAAATTACCGTGATTTAAAATAGTGAAAAAATCCGCTCATAATGATGGGCGGATTTTTTTGCGCTATGAAAGATGTTTTGTTCCCTATCCTGAAATGAAAACCGTTTAGGAATTTGTCCACAACCTGTAGGGCGTTCTTATCAGGAGCACTTTTTTATTCTTTCCCTGGCTTGCTTTCGTATCCTGCGGTAAAAATTGATACTAAAAAAGTGACAATGACCCCCATCATGATGATTGTTTTCACCGTCTCTCCCCCTCTTCAATTTTCCGTGTTGTCCGAATCTGGATGATTTTGTATTTTTCTTCATTATGAACGGTCGCAGTCCGCCTTGTCAACGCCGTATAGGATCTTTCTTTTTAAGAAACCAGAGCATGTATCACGAGATGGCGGCATAGATTGTAAGTAAAGCACCTTATTTGCATAGCGCATCAAACATGATGGAGGAGGTCCTTATGGATATATTGAAAAAAATTGAACAGTACAGAGAGGAAGAGCAGCGGCTGAAATGGGAAGGAACTTTCGCCGATTATTTGGAGATCATTAAAGAAAATCCGATGGTCGCGCAATCTGCTCATTCTCGTGTTTTTAATATGATAAAAGACAGCGGGATAGAGGAGATTGACGGACGGAAGAAATACAGCTTTTTTGACCGCGAGCTGTTCGGACTGGAGGAATCCCTGGAGCGTCTTGTGGAAGAGTATTTTCATCCGGCCGCGAAACGGCTTGATGTCAGAAAGCGGATTTTGTTGCTGATGGGTCCTGTCAGCGGCGGTAAATCCACATTGGTCACAATGCTCAAAAAAGGTCTTGAAGCCTACACTTTGACGGACAATGGCGCTGTATATGCGATTAAAGGCTGCCCGATGCACGAGGATCCTCTACATTTAATTCCCCATCATTTACGAGATGACTTTTACAGAGAATATGGCATAAGAATAGAGGGAAGTCTTTCTCCGTTAAATGTCATGAGGCTTGAGGAAGAATACGAAGGAAGAATTGAGGATGTAAAGGTGGAGCGCATTTTCTTTTCGGAAGATAAACGTACGGGAATTGGAACATTCAGCCCGTCTGATCCGAAATCTCAGGATATTGCCGATTTGACGGGAAGTATTGATTTCTCAACAATCGCCGAATACGGATCAGAATCTGATCCGCGTGCATACCGTTTTGATGGCGAGCTCAATAAAGCGAACCGCGGGATGATGGAATTTCAGGAGATGCTGAAATGTGATGAGAAATTTCTCTGGCATTTGCTTTCATTGACACAGGAAGGAAATTTTAAAGCGGGGCGATTTGCGTTAATTTCTGCTGATGAGCTGATCGTGGCTCACACGAATGAAACGGAGTATCGCTCATTTATTTCTAATAAAAAGAACGAAGCACTGCATTCAAGAATTATTGTGATGCCAGTTCCTTATAATGTAAAAGTGTCTGAGGAAGAGAGGATTTATGAAAAAATGATAGCGGAGAGCGATGTGTCAGATGTTCATATTGCCCCGCATACGCTGAAGGTCGCTGCGATGTTCTCAATCCTTACCCGATTAAAAGAACCGAAGCGGTCGGATATTGATCTGGTCAAGAAAATGAGACTGTATGATGGAGAAAGTGTGGAAGGGTATAATTCTGTCGACGTTGAAGATATGAAAAAAGAATTTCATGATGAAGGCATGAGCGGCATTGATCCGCGGTATGTGATCAATCGGATTTCTTCCACAATTATCAGAAAAAATATGGAATCGATTAATTCCCTTGATGTTCTCCGCTCCTTAAAAGAAGGTCTTGATCAGCATCCTTCGATTTCAAGTGAAGACAAGGAGCGGTATTTGAATTTTATTTCTGCCGCCCGCAAGGAATATGACGACATTGCGAAAAAGGAAGTTCAAAAAGCATTTGTGTATTCGTATGAAGAATCAGCTAAAACACTAATGGACAATTACCTCGATAACGTAGAGGCCTATTGCAATAAAAATAAGCTTCGTGATCCTTTGACGGGAGAAGAAATGAACCCTGATGAAAAGCTGATGAGATCAATCGAAGAGCAGATCGGCATTTCGGAAAATGCCAAAAAAGCATTCCGCGAAGAAATATTAATCCGCATTTCGGCTTATGCGAGAAAAGGTAAGCGGTTTGATTACAATTCTCATGAAAGACTGCGTGAAGCCATTCAGAAAAAGCTGTTTGCCGATCTGAAGGATGTCGTTAAAATTACGACGTCAACAAAAACGCCGGATGAACAGCAGCTGAAAAAGGTCAATGAAGTCGTGGCTCGTTTAATTGATGAACACGGCTACAACTCGACGAGCGCCAATGAGCTGCTGAAATATGTAGGCAGTCTGCTGAATCGATAAGCAACAAGACCCGTCCGAATAGGGCGGGTTATTTTGTCCCATTTTCTAAATAGTTCGTCAATTAATCTTCCTTTTGTGCATATGATGAATATAAATCTTTTCGAAAGACTTGTTTCATAATCCGGCACAAGCTGGAATACGTATGTATCACGACCACAAATGGTTAAGGAGGGGAATTCATGTCCCAAAATGACAGCGGCCATTTTTTGATTTCTGAGGAAAACTGGTCCCTCCATCGCAAAGGTTTCGATGACCAGCAGCGCCACCAAAAAAAAGTGCAGGAAGCGATTAAAAACAATCTTCCGGATCTCGTGACTGAAGAAAGCATTATTATGTCTAATGGAAAAGATGTAGTGAAGATCCCAATTCGTTCACTGGATGAGTATAAAATCCGTTATAACTATGATAAGAATAAACATGTAGGGCAAGGAGAAGGTGACAGCAAGGTTGGAGATGTTGTGGCCCGGGATGGAGCGGACAAAAAACAGGGATCCGGAAAAGGGCAGGGCGCGGGTGATCAGGCAGGCGAAGATTATTATGAAGCAGAAGTTTCATTAATGGATTTAGAAGAAGCGCTTTTTAAGGAATTAGAGCTTCCGAATCTCAAGCAAAAAGAGCGGGATCATATCATTCATACAGATATCGAGTTTAATGATATCCGTAAAACAGGGTTAACCGGTAATATTGATAAGAAAAGAACGATGATGTCAGCCTTTAAACGAAATGCCATGACAGGGAAGCCTTCATTCTATCCAATTTACCCGGAGGACCTGAAATATAAAACGTGGAACGATATAACAAAGCCTGAGTCAAAAGCTGTTGTCTTAGCAATGATGGATACAAGCGGCAGTATGGGTGTTTGGGAAAAATACATGGCGAGAAGCTTCTTTTTCTGGATGACACGTTTTTTGCGGACGAAGTATGAGACGGTAGAAATTGAATTTATTGCCCATCACACAGAAGCAAAGGTTGTGTCGGAGGAGGACTTCTTCTCAAAGGGAGAAAGCGGCGGAACCATCTGTTCTTCCGTATATCGGAAGTCGCTTGAGCTTATTGACGAAAAGTACAATCCCGCCCATTATAATATTTACCCATTTCATTTTTCTGATGGTGACAACCTGACATCTGATAACGCGCGCTGTGTGAAGCTGGTCAATGATATTATGAAGAAAGCCAATCTTTTCTGCTATGGCGAAGTTAATCAGTACAACAGGCATTCAACATTAATGTCTGCTTATAAAAATGTGAAAGACGAGAAATTTAAGTACTGTATTTTAAAACAAAAGTCTGATGTTTTTCGAGCGCTGAAGAACTTTTTCAGAAATGAAGAGTCTGGCGTAAGTCATCAATTTTCGTAAAAAAGCCTGTTTCGAGGGCTTTTTTTTATTTAATAAAAGCACGAAAACGGTTGCAAAAAAAATAAGAGAAAAAAAGATATTTTTCCTTTGACAAATCTTCTTTCATTTATTAATATTTTATCTTGTGAACTATTATTGAGGAATGAGGTGAAAGGAGTTGACTGAATCAGAACGTGCTTTGCTCACTTTTGAACAGCTCTTCGATACGTCTCGGGCGATCTACAAAAAACAGAAGAAGATATTGGAGATTGTGCTTGAGCCTTTTGATATTACAGTCCTTCAATATTTGCTGATGTTTAAAATTCATCAAAGCGGAAGCACCCCGCTTAGCAAGCTGGCGTTATCGCTTGATCTTAAGCCTGCTTCTGTGACGCGTATGACAGATATTTTGTATAAGCGCCATTTGATGAATCGATATGACAGTCCGGATGACCGCCGTATCGTTATGATTCAGTTAACCGAAGAAGGGGAAGAACTGATAGAAAAAGCCGCTGTACAGTATGCAAAAATGGGTGCGGGTCTGTATCAGAAACTTGACACATCCCAGCTGCAGTATTTGCGCAAGCTTGCCGGAAGTTTAACAAAGCTTGCTGAAGGCTGTTCAGAAAAAAGCGGTAATTAAAAACTTCCCACATATTTTCACCAAATTTCCACAAAATGATAGAGGATGAAACGAAAGGAGAAAACAAAATGAACAGAGGACGTTTAATTCTGACCAACATTATCGGTTTGATTGTTGTTCTTGCAATTATAGGCGGAGGTGCTTATTACTATTATCAAAGCACAAGCTTTGTAAAAACAGATGAAGCGAAAGTAGCTGGTGATATGGCTGCTATTACAGCTCCAGCAGCAGGTAAAGTATCTGACTGGAATCTTGAAGAAGGAAAAACAGTCAAAAAAGGCGACACAGTAGCAAAAATCAAAGGTGAACAATCTGCTGACGTAAAATCCATCATGGATGGAAAAATTGTCAAAAACGAAGTGAAAAATGGACAAACCGTACAAGCGGGTACAACACTTGCTCAAACGATTGACATGGATCACTTATACATTACAGCAAATATTAAAGAAACAGATCTTAAGGATATTGAAGTTGGAAATAGTGTAGACGTAGTAGTTGATGGAGACCCAGGTGCAACAATTGACGGTACAGTAGAAGAAATTGGCTATGCGACAAACTCTACTTTTGATATGCTTCCATCTTCTAATTCTAGCGGAAACTACACAAAAGTAACGCAAAAAGTTCCAGTGAAAATTTCAATCAAAAACCCATCTGACAAAGTGCTTCCTGGTATGAATGCAACTGTTAAAATTTCTGAGTAAAACAGGTCAGTCATCACACCATGAAAGGAGGTTGTCTTAGATGGCTACAGGCAAAGAAAATAATACAAAAAGCCCTAAGTCATTGCTGATTGTGCTAATGGCGGGTTTGTTTTTGGCAATACTAAACCAAACGCTGCTTAACGTCGCAATGCCGCACTTAATGACTGAATTTGGCGTAAGTGCAACGACGATTCAGTGGCTCACAACAGGTTACATGCTTGTTAACGGCGTTTTGATTCCGTTATCGGCCTTCCTGATTACGCGTTTTGGCCAACGGAGTCTTTTCCTCGTTGCCATGTTCTGTTTTACACTCGGTACGTTAGTCTGCGGTATCGCACCTAACTTCTCTACAATGCTGGTCGGCCGTTTGATTCAGGCTATAGGCGGAGGAATCTTGCAGCCGCTCGTTATGACAACCATTCTGTTAATCTTCCCGCCTGAAAGCAGGGGGAAAGGAATGGGGATCTTCGGACTTGCGATGATGTTTGCTCCGGCGGTCGGACCAACCCTTTCCGGATGGATCATTGAGCATTACACATGGCGCATCATGTTTTACGGACTTGTGCCGGTCGGCGCAATCGTTATTATCGTGGCTTTCTTTATCTTTAAAAATATGGTGGAGCCGCAAAAAATCAAACTCGATATGCTTGGAGCGATTCTTTCGATTGTCGGATTCGCCTCCTTATTATACGGAGTCAGTGAGGCTGGTTCTGACGGCTGGACTGATCCGATTGTCTTGTCCACAGTTGTGATAGGTGTTATTGCGATTGTTGCCTTTGTTATTCAGCAATTGCGTCATGATGATCCGATGCTTGATTTCAGAGTGTTTAAATACGACATTTTCTCACTTTCAAGTGTCATTAACATCGTTATTACTGTAGCACTATACACTGGGATGTTCCTGTTACCGATTTATCTTCAAAACCTGGTCGGATTTACGGCGCTTCAATCTGGTTTGCTTCTGCTTCCGGGTGCGATCGTCATGCTGATCATGTCACCGATCTCCGGTATTTTGTTTGATAAATTCGGTCCGAGACCGCTTGCGATTATCGGACTTCTCGTGACAGTGGTGACAACATATCAATATACGCAATTAACAATTGATACACCATATACATTGATCATGCTGATCTATTCAGTCCGTGCATTCGGTATGTCACTCTTAATGATGCCGGTTATGACAGCGGGTATGAACCAGCTTCCTGCCCGCCTGAACAGCCACGGTACGGCGATGAGCAACACGCTTCGCCAAATCAGCGGATCAATCGGTACAAGTTTAATTACGACAATTTATACAAACCGTACGACGCTCCATTATTCACAAATTGCAGATAAAACAAGTACGGCGGACCCGAACTTCCTCCATGCATTTCAAAATGCAGTTACGAATTTAATGGTGAATATGAACATGTCTTATGACACAGCGAAAACGTATGTTTTCTCTCATCTTTACAAACATGCGTCACTTGATTCAAACGTGATGGGGATTAATGATGCCTTTATGTGGGCAACTATATTCTGTGTGTTTGGCTTGATTCTGGCTCTATTCCTGCGTGATGTCAGAAAAGATAAAGCGCGTGCGGAGAAAAAGAAAAAAGAGGAGCTTTCATTGCTTCCGGCTCCTAAAGAAGTGAAGGAATCTTAATCTGTATAAGGAGGTTTCCTGCATGAAAATTTATGTAGTGTATGACAGTGAAGGTGAACATACAAAGGCTCTTGCAGAAGCGATTGCTGAGGGCGCGAGCGAAAACGAAGCGGCTGAGGTATTGATCGACCATGTCGATCAGGCAGATATCCGCAAGCTGAAAGATATGGATGCGATTATTTGGGGATGCCCAGGGCATTTCGGAACCATCAGCTCCGGTCTTAAAGCTTGGATCGACAGACTTGGCTACCTGTGGGCTGAAGGCGAGCTGATCAACAAAGTCGGCGCTGTTTTCTGCACGACGGCAACAACACACGGCGGCTTGGAAATGACAATGCACAACTTAATCACGCCAATGTTCCACCAAGGTATGATCGTTGTCGGCCTGCCTGGAAATGTGCCTGAAAACGCGCTGTACGGCTCTTACTACGGAGCGGGCGTCACTTGTCCGGTTGACAGTGATGAGTTAATGTCTGAGGAAGGTATTCAGCTTGGACGCGCCTTAGGAAGACGCGTCAGCCAAGTCACAGGAAACCTAACAGCAGGACAGTAAGGAGAGGTTGAAATGGCCATTATTATAGCAATCATTGCTGCTGTCATTGTCATTGCGGCCCTTATTACATTTAACGTCCGCAACGCTTCTCCAGAACCCGAGAAGCGAGAGCCAACCGAAAGAATCGCACCTCCAGAAGAGGAAAAAAACGAAGCGCAATACCCCGCTGAAGCAAGGGCTGCCGAGCATACGCCATCCGTCGAAAAAAACGAATCTCCAAAAGAGAAACGGGCTTCAATGGGTGATGATATTTACAGGCAGGCGCTGCAAAAGTTTACCCATACTGATGAAGATCAGCCAGAAGAAGAGGTCACAGAAGATAGTGACAAAATGCAGGACAGCGGCTATCGTAATGCGCTGCTTTCCTTGAAAAATAAGAATAAGTAATCAAAAAGGCAAATTCGTTATTCATGACGGATTTGCCTTTTTTGCTGTTTATATGGTTTTTTATCAAATAAATCCATGGGATATGTTGTATTTTGTTATGATCTAGTGTACTATGTTACTCATACACCGAGGGAGTTTCTGGGAGGCAAAGGGACATGACTTCTTTTTTAGGTTTGCTAAAAAAAGATATAAAACTTTCAAGAATATGGCTGCTGGCGTGGATATGCGGAATCGTTTTTATATTGGTGACAGGCCATATCATGGCTTCTCGCATGAATGAACCTCTTATTATTTTTGGTTTCTTTGCTGCAGTTTCTTTTTTTCTGCTTTTCTTATCTCCTGTTTTTGTGTTTTACCATCTTCGTAAAGAAGGGAAATCACAACTTTGGCTGTACAATCCAAACGGAGGTTTTTTACTCTTTACTTCTAAAGTGGCTGCAGCTTTGATCTGTCAACTTCTGATTCAATTGGCATTAACAGCTTACGGTATATGGATTTTTCATATGCTTTCTGTAAATCATCTGCTGGAGCATCAAACTGATTTAACAAGCACAGTAGTTTTGCTGAATATATATGGGATTATTTCCTCGTTATATACGTCAGTCACCGTTATTGTGCTGTGGACTGTTTTTCACTCTCTTAGGAATTGGCGCGGAATCCGATGGGGTGCGATGGGGCTGTCGGTCGCAGTGTGGTACTTTTTCGATGAATATATCATAAGCCCTTTAATGGAATCCCAAAAGCATTTCTGGCCTGTAACTGTCCATTGTGATTTTAATTTTCACTTCCGCGATGTTTGGAGATTGGAATTAAAACCGATACATCTGTCTTTGTTAGGATTTCCTATTGTCATTGTCATCACGGTTTTGCTGCTTATCATGGCTTCAAAACTGCTTGATCGTAAAGTAGAGGTGTGAATATGGACAATCGTTTCCAATCCTCAAAACCGATTTATTTGCAGATCGCCGACCAGATCTTTTATCGGCTGGTCAGGATGGAGCTGATCCCGGGAGATAAGCTTCCTTCTGTAAGAGAAATGGCGATTAAAACCAAGGTAAATCCCAATACAATTCAAAGAACATACAGTGAGATGGAAAGGCTGGGTATTGTGGAGACGAGAAGAGGGCAAGGCACATTTATTGCAGAGAAAGCAGAAATCGTAGATGAGCTAAAAGACAGGCTGACAAAGGAAGTGCTGGAAGGCTTTGTAAAGCAAATGACAGAGCTGGGGCTAACGAAAGAAGAAATGGTAGAAAGGATTAAAGCATTCACTGAAGGGAGCTAAAATGGAAATCAACTTAGAACATGTATCAAAAAAATACGGCCGACACGCCGCCGTCGACGATATGTCAATCACGTTGACATCCGGACGGATTTATGGTCTTGTCGGATCTAATGGCAGCGGCAAGTCAACGACCTTAAAAATGATGGCTGGTCTTCTCTTCCCGACTTCTGGATTTGTGAAAGCGGATGGAAAGCGGTTACGAGAGATATGGTTCGTCAAACGGCTTATCTGACAGAGCTTGATATGTTTTATCCAGATTTCAATGTAAAAGAAATGGTGGATTTTTATCAGTCGCAATTTCCTGATTTTCAAACAGAACAAGCCTATAAGCTATTAAATGAGATGCAGCTTGATCCGAAAAAAAAGATCAAAAAGCTATCAAAAGGAAATCGGGGAAGGCTGAAAATCGTCCTTGCTTTAGCAAGAAGGGCACCTGTTATCTTGCTTGATGAACCTTTCTCAGGGCTTGATCCGATGGTTAGGGATTCCATCGTAAACAGCCTGGTATCATACATAGATTTTGAACAGCAAATAGTTGTGATCGCGACACATGAGATTGATGAAATTGAAACACTGCTCGATGAGGTCATCGTAGTCGCAAATGGAAAAAAAGTTGCACAGCGTGAAGTAGAGGATATTCGTGAGCAGGAAGGCATGTCTGTTTTACAATGGTTTAAATCAAAAATGGAAGTTTGCTAGAGGAGGCATTCGATGAAAACAGTATTGGAATTGAAAAATGTAACAAAGAATATTAAAGGCCGAACGATCATTGACCATCTGAGCTTTACGATACGTGAAGGTGAAGTATTCGGTTTTTTGGGGCCGAACGGAGCGGGGAAAACGACAACCATCAGAATGATGGTCGGATTAATGAAACTATCAAAAGGTGATGTGCTCATTTGCGGCAAATCAATTACGAAAGAGCATGCCAAGGCGATTAAGCATATTGGGGCTATTGTAGAGAATCCAGAGCTGTATAAATTTTTGAGCGGATATAAAAATCTCCAGCAATATGCAAGAATGGTCAAGGGCGTCACAAAGGAAAAAATTGATGAAGTCGTTGAACTGGTCGGTTTAACAGACAAAATTCATGACAAGGTGAAAACCTATTCTCTCGGAATGAGACAGCGTCTCGGCTTGGCGCAATGCCTTCTTCACGATCCGAAGGTGCTGATACTGGATGAACCAACAAATGGCCTTGATCCTGCGGGTATTAGAGAAATCAGAGATCATTTAAAGAAACTGACGAGAGAAAAAGGAATGGCTGTCATTGTATCAAGTCATCTGTTGTCGGAAATGGAACTGATGTGTGACCGAATTGCCATTCTGCAAAAAGGAAAGCTTATCGACATTCAAAATGTAAAAGATGATGACGCTGATGGAAAAGATACATATTTCATCCGCGTTGAGCAGCCGAGTGAAGCTGCTTCTGTTCTAAAGGAATATGATTTGGTTAAAAAGACAAACGGTGTGGAAGTTAAGCTGTCTAAAGACGAAGTTCCTGCGGTCGTTGAACTGCTGGTCATGCAGCAAATCAGCATTTATGAGGTCAAAGTATTGACAAAATCATTAGAGGACCGTTTCTTGGAAATGACTGGTGAAACAAAAGAGGAGGTTCAACATGTTTAATTTGATTTATAATGAATGGATCAAAATTTTCAGCCGGGTTGGAACATGGGTGATGATCGGGATTCTAGCGTTGACTATGATTGGCTGGGCATTCTTAACAAACCATTTTTCACCCCATGAAACAAATCCGAAATGGAAAGAAACACTTCAAGCGGAAAATGCTGCATTGAAAAAAGAAATAAAAGAAGATCCTTCATTGAAAGATGGATCTGAAGAAATCATTACACTCAACAACTATCGCATTGAGCATAACATTCCTAACGACACAGGATATACTGTATGGTCTTATGTAGCGGATTCAGCAGGATTTACAATTCTAACCGGTCTGTTTACGATTATTATCGCAGCCGGAATCGTCGCAAACGAATTCAATTGGGGAACCATTAAGCTGTTAATGATTCGCCCGCTCAGCCGTTTTCAGATTTTGCTATCTAAATATATAACAGTTCTCGTGTTTGGGTTCTTATTGCTGTTCATTTTATTTGCGGGTTCTGCTTTATTAGGATTGATCTTTTTCGGAACAGGTGGTGACGCTGGCGCTAATATTCATTTATTCTATAAGGATGGCCAAGTCTTTGAGCAAAGCATGGTGGGGCATCTGGCGACAACGTATCTATCTGAATCTGTCGATGCTTTAATGGTAGCGACGATGGCGTTTATGCTGTCCGCTGTATTCAGAAACAGCTCTCTTGCAGTAGGATTTTCGATCTTTTTGCTGGTAGCTGGCACGACAGCCACTGCATTTATTGCAACGAAATTCGATTGGGCAAAGTATATTTTATTTGCTAATGTAGATTTATCTCAGTATGTGGATGGCACGCCATTAATAAACGGAATGACGATGACGTTCTCTATTGTTATGCTGGTGATTTATTTCATTGCCTTCTTATTGCTCGCTTTCGGCAGCTTCATGAAACGAGATATTGCCAACTGATAAAAAGCTGTTTTGCATAAGCAAAACAGCTTTTTTAACAAAATAAAAACTGCAGGTGCGAACCTGCAGTTTTTCATATCAATTTATGCTTACGCTTCTTTAGTAACGTTAGCAGCTTGTGGTCCGCGGTTTCCTTCAACGATTTCGAAAGAAACAGTTTGGCCTTCTTCTAAAGTTTTGAAGCCTTCGCCTTGAATAGCAGAGAAATGAACGAATACATCGTCTTGACCTTCTACTTCGATGAATCCGAAACCTTTTTCAGAGTTGAACCATTTTACTTTACCTTCTAACATGAAATTTCCTCCTAAAGCGATCATAACGCTTAAATTCACTATTCTTGCTCTTAACAAACTTCCAAGACGAAAACTCTTACAAAACTTTCTTCTTAAAGATAGTTCGAACAAAAATAATTACCTTTACTCTACCAGTAATCTTTTAAAAAAACAACAGCTAAATGAAACTTTTTCGGAAAATCCCATATTTATTTTTCAATTTGATATTTATTTATGAAAACTCATCTGTTTTCTCGATATGTGATCATACGTTTGCCTGTGATATTCCTTCTTTTTGGAAAAACAATGTCATAAGAATTGACAACCTTATTGAATATGCGTAAGGTGAAAGTTAACCAATATGTATGACAAATGACATCGTTTAAATAACGAGAGCGTATGATTTTTATGTCAGATATTCCTTGCATGCTCTAATATAAAGATAGGAGTAAGGTCACCATGAAAAAGTGGCTTACATGCAGTTTTGTTTTTGTTCTTCTCGTCTCACTTGCTGCATGCTCATCGTCAGCCGGAGTGGATTCGATAAAAATCGGAATAGCTGAGTCTGATGAGGCGATATGGAATTATATTGTTAAAAAGGCTGAAGAGACAGGGCTGGATATTCAGCTGATACCTGTTTCTGATTATGCGGAGTCTGATATCGCGCTTGCTAACAAAGAAATTGATGTCAACGCTTCTCAAACCATTTCATATTTTCAGTCGTTCACTCGAAAATACAAACTTAAGCTGGCACCGCTCGGTACAACATACATAACGCCTATGGGCATTTATTCAAAACGATATAACCGATTCCAAGATATACCGCGGGGAGCTATCGTTTCTGTTCCTGATAATGCACTCGATTTTGGCAGGGCGCTTATGGCGCTTCAGGAGGCAGGGTTGCTGACATTAAAAAATGGATTTAACGGGCCGGGTTCAGTCGATATGATAAAAGATAATCCGAGACACCTGACATTGAAAGCGGCCCGGCAACAGGATGCAGCGAGCGGCGCCGATGTGTTTGTTATGAAACCGTCTGAAACAAAAAAAGCGGGACTGCACCCGAAAAAAGATACTATAAAGAGCGGCGGACTAATGTCTAAGGAAGAGATGAATTTGATTGTTGTCAGAGCAGAAGATCAAGATCGGGAAGCGCTGCAAACCATTCTTGAGCTCTTTCAAGCTGATGATACAGCGGCATTTATAGAAAAAGAATATCAGGGAGATCTCGTCCCGGCTTTTCTGCCTTTGAAACGTATTTCACATTAGAGGAATGGATTCGAACATTGAATTCATTCTTTTTTTTGTGAAAAAATACTTTGTTTCGACCTGTTTTCATCACTTTGTACAGCATTTGATCGGCAAACAAACAGCTCTTCACATTGTTTTTCTAATTGGTGCGTCACTGACAGTATTTCTGATCGTTCCGCGACGGTGGGAATCGCCGCTAACTGTGTGGCAGAATCATCATTTCAAATCAGTTCTTGAGCAGATGTGATCATCCTTATATAAGGACCTAAAGATGAAAAGAACGGATTGTATATGTTTTTTTTGTTTAAGTCGGAAGTTGAAAGAATTCGTACTTGACCTATCGGAATTAGTGTAATATAGTAAATGAGAAAATTTGAAGGGAGAGTTTACCTGCATTGGATACTTTATTAGTTGTTTTACATGTATTTATTTTATTTTTACTTATCTTAGGGCTTTTTGTTATGCAGAAAAAACATGTTTCCTTCTCTAAACGTGTATTTACTGCACTGGGGCTGGGGATTGTATTCGGATTTGCGCTTCAGCTGATTTATGGCCCGACTTCAAATATAGTTACTCAAACGGCTGACTGGTTTAATATTGCCGGGGGCGGATATGTCAAATTGCTTCAAATGGTTGTTATGCCGCTCGTCTTTATTTCCATTCTTGGCGCATTTACAAAGCTGAAGCTGACAAAAAATCTCGGGAAAATCAGCGGTTTAATTATCGGAATTTTAATAGCGACAACAGCTGTAGCGGCAGCTGTGGGTATTGCATCCGCACTTTCCTTTGACCTGCAGGCGATTCAGGTTGACCAAGGGAACACAGAGCTTTCGCGGGGACAGGAACTGCAGCAGAAATCGACAGATATGACAGCAAAAACGCTGCCGCAGCAGATTGTTGAACTGCTGCCGGGAAACCCATTTTTAGATTTTACAGGTGCTAGGCCGACTTCAACGATTGCAGTCGTTATTTTTGCCGCTTTCCTTGGAATGGCATTCCTCGGGGTAAGGAATAAACAGCCGGAGCATGCAGAGACATTTAAAAAAATGGTTGATGCCGTTTATGCCATTGTCATGCGTGTTGTCACTCTCATTTTAAGATTGACGCCATATGGGGTGCTGGCTATAATGACAAAAACAATCGCGACGAGTGACATTGACAGCATCCTAAAATTAGGAATGTTTGTGGTTGCTTCGTATGCCGCGCTGATCACAATGTTTATCATTCATTTGCTGCTGCTGACGCTCAGCGGCTTGAACCCGATTGTTTATTTGAAAAAGGCGCTGCCTGTACTTATCTTTGCATTTACGTCACGGTCAAGCGCAGGTGCTTTGCCGCTGAATATTAAAACACAGAGAAGTTTGGGTGTGCCGGAAGGAATCGCAAACTTTGCCGGTTCGTTCGGCCTTTCAATCGGCCAAAATGGATGTGCGGGCATTTATCCCGCAATGCTGGCGATGATGATTGCCCCGACGATCGGTCAAAATCCGTTTGATCCGGTATTTATCATCACAGTTATCGCAGTCGTTGCCATCAGCTCCTTCGGTGTTGCGGGCGTTGGCGGCGGAGCAACATTTGCGGCGCTTCTTGTTTTATCATCATTAAATATGCCTGTAGCGCTTGCTGGTTTATTAATCTCAATCGAACCGTTAATTGACATGGGGCGGACTGCACTGAATGTCAACGGAAGTATGACATCTGGCCTCATTACGAGTAAGGTTACGAAGGAAATAGATACAGGAACTTTCCATGACCAATCCAAAGTGATCGAAGCTGACGAGGCGTAACAGCGTGTCATTCGCCTCGTTCTGATGTTCATTTCAATAAAAGACCCATGAACCCTGTAATTGAAGGGTTCATGGGTTCTTTTTTTGCTTTTATTCTACTGACCCAAAGTGACTGGAAGTATTCCCTTTTGACCATGATCAAGAAATTCATGAAGCAGTTTTCGGCTATGATCGCCTAGGAATGAAACTATGGTAGATACATGATCCTTATTATTTTTCTTTTAACATTGAATACTTTCGATAAACTTTATAGAAACTGATGCCAAACAAAATAGCCATAAGGGCGGGAAGGAGCTTCAAAAGGGCAAATGGAGTTTCAAATATAAAAGCTTTCCAAAATAATGCTCCTTTCATACTCCACAGACCTTCATGATATATTCCCGAATCCTTGTAAGGTCTATAAGAAACAGCTAAACACAGTACCCCAAACGATAATGGATAATTCATTAATCTTTTATAATAATTACACTTTGATTGGCGATCCGAGAAGATTTCATTTTGATCATCACTTTGTTTTTGCCAATACCGTATTCCGTTAAACCAAAACCCATTTATATAGCTCCAACTGAAATCCTCATATATCCCTTTGTATTCAAGCAGCTTTTTCTTAGATAAATAATCTTGATAATCCAGTCGGATTACATATCTCTTGTCGGTTTTTTCAAAAGTGTATATTCCTAATCCGCTAATATTTGTACAACGATAGCCTTTTTGTAATTGCTCGTTCAGCCATTGCTCCTCTTTTTCAATATCAAAAAACATTTTAAATATCTTCATTTGGTTCACTTTCTTCGTACAAGGATAAAATATGCAATAACCTGTTTCGTTCCATTTCCAAAACGTCGTTTCCTTCAGCAGTTATCATATAAATTTTTCTTCGGCCTGACTCTCCAACAGGTTCAATCCAACCATGCTTATTCAAGTTTTCAATCGCTCCGTACAATGTACCAGCTGCTAAAATAACAGTACTGTTACTCATCTTTTCAATCTTTTGCATTACCGCATAGCCATGAAGTGGTTCACGCAGAGCTAATAAAATATAATGCATCGTTTCAGACAACGGTAATAGTTTGTGCTTCATATTCTCACCCTATCTTCAGTTCAGCTGTATAGTTCAACTTAATAATAATATAAGAAAGTTCAACTGAATAGTCAATATGTTTCCAAAGTGTGTAAATAAACTTAGAGTGAAATTTGAAAAGGCGCTTTCCTTATGTAATAGAAAGCGCCGCCTTTAGTGTAGTCAATGGAATCGTCCATAATTGAACGCAAGCTAAATGTCCTTTACAAAAAGCGTGGGAAACTCTTTCAACTATTAAGGCGATCATGGCAATAAGTTGCCCAGAAGTGACGCAGTTTAGAGTTGCATTCGCGTTTGAGGAGCGGGAACTCATGCTTCGGATCGAGTGACATCATCAAAAAATCCTTCAAGCGTTTTCATTAAACGAAAGAAGGATTTTATGAAAAATTCAATATCATCATTATCACGTTTTAACGGCCGGGTTCTAAGTCTTCGAGCATTTCCATCATAGTGTTGTCGTCCATGACATTCATGGCGTTTTGTTCAAATGGAATGGGTTCAGCGTAATGCGGCTGTCTTTTTTTCGTGACTGTTTCAGTTTGCCTTGATTGTGTCTGTGTATGCTGATGCTGTGTTTGCTGCTGTCCGGCATGCTGGTGCTGACGGCCGTTTTGCCGCTGGCTTTGATTATGCGACCGGTCCTGATTATCACCGCCGCCAAATGCTTGTTTGACAATGTTTCCTACATTAGAAGCATCAAACGTGTTATTTTCAGAATTCCGTCTGTTCATTTGTCCTGTGACAAATCCGCTGATTTTTTGGCGGATCTGAGGTGATAAAGCAGCAATAAGCACGGTTGATCCTATAATCAATGCTGTGGGACTGATTCCTTTTCGCTGGTTGAACAACATGATCCCTCCTTTGCAGTGTACTCATATTTTCCCCCACATTAGACAAATTAACCGTTCTATTTCCCGGGAAAGCATTTCCTTCAGATTTACATGAATAATTAAAGCCAGTTAGAAAAACCTATAGGTAAAGTGATAAAGGAGGAATTCACATGTTTGGAAAAAAACAAGCTTTTGCGTCTGTGCTTCTTATTCCATTGCTTATGACTGGCTGCAGTATGGGCGACCAAGGTGAGGGCAAACGTGATAATAATGATGTAAGAAATGTTAATTATCGAAATCCGGCCAATGATGATCTTCGCAATGTAAACAACCGGGATAATGTTGACAATAATATGAATGATAATGTCAATAACAATCATGATAACGATCGGAAACTTGCGGTTGCTGATAAAGCAGCTGATAAAGTAACTGACTTAAAAGAAGTAAAGCATGCCAATGTCATTGTAGCCGGACAGCAAGCATACGTCGCAGTGGTCTTAACAAACGGTAATAAAGGCGCAGTAGAAAACGATCTGAAGAAAAAAGTAGCGAAAAAGGTGAAATCTACTGACAAAAACATTGATAATGTGTACGTTTCAGCAAACCCTGATTTTGTAGAGCGTATGCAAGGTTATGGAAAGCGTATTCAAAATGGTGACCCGATCGCCGGATTATTTGATGAATTTACACAAACAGTACAGCGTGTATTTCCTAACGCAGAATAAATGAAAAAAGCCGCATCATTTGTGCGGCTTTTTCTGTGCGTTAATGACACACCGCAAACGCAGGTTGCATAGAGTAAGAATAAAAGATACAAGACGGACCGGCTCAGGGAGGGAGACGTTTGCGGGATGGCATAGGAAAGCGTGCGGCATCCGCTCTATTCCTGTGCGGAGTCCTTGTGATGCTTGCTGTTAGCTCGGCCATCGTATCAAGCACGATGTATATACTGTCCTTGCCAGGGCAAGCATCTGGTATAACAAAAGAACAAGTGACGAAGCACATGAAGAAAGAGTCATTCAAACAGGCCGATATTTATTACACAGCTAAGGAAAAGTCTTTATTGCCATTAACAAAAGATACACTTGAATATGCGGTCAGTATTAATCAGATTATGATTGGATATTCGAACCAAAAGCCTATTGATATTATTTTTTTTTCTAATGAAAAACAGATGGAAAGTTACTCAGGTTTACTGGATGTTGTCGGTTTTTATTCTGAGCGGGAGCAGTTGATTGGATTGTTGCCTGAAGAGAAGATGAAACTATTAGAAGGCGACGAGATAGCGGTTTATTTGTACCAGCGGTTGTTGATACATGAATACACGCACCATGCGTTTCACCAGAAATTGAAGGAACTTAAAGCAGATCCTAATGAGTTTCCATTATGGTTTCATGAAGGGTTAAGCGAGTGGATGGGGAATTATGAATTGCTCATAGATCCGATCACGTTTTCTGTCGTGCCCTTTGACCGTTTACAGACAGATCAAGATTGGCAAAAAGCCAGAATCGAATATGACACTGATGTCTATTTGCAAAGCTTTTATATGATCAATGAGCTAACGGATAAATACGGGAAAGACATTATTTTAGAAATGATAGAAGAAACAGCCAAAAAAGGGGACTTTAAAAAAGGATTTCAATCAGCAACAAATGAAAGTCTGGATCAGTTTGAAAAAGATTTTAAGAAAATATATGAAAAAAACAGTGTGGCATTGGATAGTATCTACCCAATGCCTTTTTTTATTAATGCAGTCCTTGCTGGCCCATACCGCCTTGAGTTGGAGGCATTTGCCCTTGTGCTGGGGCAAATGCATTTCTCAGTTGTCCCATATCCTGCGCATCTAGCTGAGGTACTTGGTAATAGCCGTGCTTGTTTTGGTATAGGAAAATTTCAAAGGCCATTTCAACATACTGCTGAATCTGCGCTGACAGTACGCGTCTAACGGCAGGGTTTGTCATTTCCAAAGAGGCCATCGTCAGCGCCGAAGCCTGTGCTTTTACCGCACAAAGCATTTGTCGGCTGATGATGCTGTCATCAATCTCATTCAAAGATTGAACCGGTTTTTTAGGCTGTGACGGCTGCATGCCATATACAGTCTGGTTGTCTTCCTTCATCATGTACGTTGCTGTTTTTTGTGAAGGTTCGCTTCCTGTTTTGAAGCATTCTGCAGTTAAGTTATATTGAGACGTTATGAATTGGTGCTGACGATCAAGAATGTTTAGCAATTCCTGATCCTTACAAAATTGTTTCAGCATCGTAAACTGATCAAGCACAGTCAGTGTTCCGGAAAGCACCTCATGCATATCAAACATTTCATGGCCGCCGTGGTTTTTATGCGGCTTGCCAGGGATGCCTTTGTTCATTTGTTGGGATTGCTGCTGGTGATTGAGCTGATCCAAACCGAATTCCTCCTTTTTTTCAAATCAGACTGTATTTTGTGCTAGTCTGCCGCGTTTTATGCAGAAGACTAAAAGGAATTGTATGCTGTCTGTCGAAATGGTAAACAGATAAAGTCGTTGTAATCATGCGGATCTCGGATTTGATGTCTGAGAAGCCTAGGAGGGTACGGATGAACTGCTGAGAAGCTTAAATAGCGGAGATAACAAAAAGCTACAAGCAGATAAGACGAACTGCTCGATTGTAAAATAAACCCTTTAACAGCGCCTTCTTTCCGTCATATGACAGCGGAAATATGGTTTAATCAGGGGGATTTCCCACACAGTCTGCTGCTAGAATGGCCTCGTCTACAGAGAGGCTGAAGAAAAAAGATATTAAGGCGCATATGTCAGCGATCAAAATGGGAATGAAGTGAACGAGTAAATGGTGTTGGCGATCAAAGAAAAATAGAAACTGGATGGCAGCTGTTGAGATTAGGTAAAATACCGAGTAATGAAACATGCTGAAACTGTCGGCAATCTCAGCCCAGTGCCTTGACTGCAAAAAGCAAGTCTGGCCAGCTTCGGGATACATCTGCTGCTTTTGTCCGGAACCTATCTAGATGCCAGAAGAAAAAGGAGCGCCTCCAAAACATGAAAAAGGTTATTCCACTCGTTGTTATTGCAGCCGGTCTTGTGATCACAGCTTATGGGGGCTTTACATTAATTGATACGAATATAAAAACCGAACAGACGTTAAAAGAAGCCAAACTGGCGGCTGCAAAACCGGTGAAAGCTTCTAGTACGAACCAGAGCGCAGATGAGACAAAGAAAAAAGCATCATTTAAGCCGGAAAATGGAAAAGCGAGCGGTATTTTGGAAATACCGAAAATCAATGCAGAGCTTCCTATCGTCGAGGGCACTGCTGCGGAAGATCTAGAAAAAGGGGTCGGGCATTATAAAGACAGCTATTATCCTGATGAAAACGGGCAAATTGTGCTGTCTGGCCATCGCGATACCGTGTTTCGCCGGACAGGAGAGCTTGAAAAAGGAGACCGGCTTCGGATTCTTTTGTCATATGGACTATTCACGTATGAAATTGTAAAAACAAAAATTGTCGATAAGGATGATACATCCATTATTACACTTCAGCATGAAAAGGAAGAGCTCATTCTGACGACCTGCTATCCGTTTTCATACGTCGGAAATGCTCCGAAGCGTTATATTATATATGGAAAACGAATCATTTAAAAAGCCGCAGTCAAGTCCTGCGGCTTTTCTTTATGAAAAATATATATGGCGAAGATTTTCGAAATCAGCTGGGAAAGGCGCTTCGGCAACAATCAGCTCGCCCGTTATCGGGTGAAGGGTTTGTACCTGTTTGGCGTGGAGCGCTTGTCTGTTGAGCAGCTTGCTTCCGCCTCCGTAAAGCACATCTCCTGTAAGCGGATGGCCGATGCTTGCCATATGAACACGAATTTGGTGTGTTCTGCCGGTTTCCAGCTCCAGTTCCACGAGCGACAGCCGCTCTTTTGCATTGCTTGTAATCACACTATAATGAGTGACGGCTGTTTGCCCGCCAAGTGAAACACGGCGTCTTGTCGGATGTGATCTGTCTTTGCCAATCGGTGAATCAATTGTTCCTTTCTTTGTCTTTAATTTTCCTTCAGCGATGGCGGTATATGTGCGTTTCAGCGTCTTTTTCTCTAACTGCTGATCAAGGATGGCGTGTGCCAAACGATGCTTGGCAAAAACGATTGCGCCAGATGTATCCTGGTCAAGACGATGCACGTGGCGCACTTTGCATATTTCGCCATTCACCTGATAATGGTATGCGATTAAATTAGCCAGTGTGCCGGTTTGGCCGTCTTCATTCGGATGTGTCGCTATGCCCGCAGGTTTATTAACGATAAGCATATGATTGTCCTCAAATAAAACATCAAGCTCTCCATACTCCGGTACGACGGAGGATTGTTCATTTTCCTGAAGATCAATGAATACGCGGTCGCCTTTTTTTACGATTACATTATTTATGACTGCTTCGTGATTAACCTTGATCTGATGATAGGACATCCAGTCTTGAATTACGGGTTTGGAGGCTTTAAGCACTGTTTTCAGTACAGAAAACAGCCATTGGCCTTCCTGTTTCTCATTGATGAGGAGCTCAAGCCCTCTGTCTTTTTGTTTCATGTAAATGGCTCCTTTTCCAAGCGGAAGGCTGCAGTTTCGCATAGGAAACACTTACCTTAGCTTTCATGTTTTTTTCTGTGCTATTCTTGATTAAGACTTAGAACATTCGAAGGCAAGAAAGGTGATTGACGTGAGAATTGTGAACGCAGCAACTGCAGAACAGGAGAGCTTTATTAAGGAGCTGTCATTGGAGCTGATCCATGATGTATTTCCTCTCTATTTCTCCGAACTGGACATTCAGCGCTTTAAAAAGAAAGGCGTTCTGTCTTTAAATAACCATTATTACCAAGGAACATTAAAAGAAGCATTTCAAATTATGGCTTGTCTGCAGATGATACATATTATCCTGACAAAGCCTTCCCCGCACGATGATTTGAGTGGTCAGGCGATTTTTGAAAAAAACAGCAAGATGCTGAATGATTTTGGGATTTATTTTCCGTTTGCTTTTTCAGACTTTCAAACGAAGACGAACAAAGCTTTTTTGGTCATAGAAGGCTGATATAACCAGGAAGCAGGAGCTTTTCCTTTTCAGAAAGGCTCTTTTTTGCATCTAAGAAATCATATCATAAAACCTTTCCTCTAACTTCCTTTTTAATCAGTGCGTGTCTGCACATACTAATGTTTGAAAGGGGTGCTCATAATGAGTTCAGTAAGAAATACAATGACAACGCAGGTGGCAACCGTTTCTCCGAATCAAACGATTCAGGAAGCGGCTTCTCTCATGAAACAGCATAACGTCGGGGCGATTCCCGTTGTAGAGCAAGGTGTTTTAAAAGGAATGCTGACCGACCGTGACATTGCATTAAGAACTACAGCTCAGGGCCGAGATGGCCAGACACCCGTTTCAGAAGTGATGTCAACAGAGCTCGTATCGGGAAATCCTCATATGAGTCTGGAAGACGCGTCGCAGCTGATGGCCCAGCACCAAATCCGCCGCCTTCCTATTGTAGATCAAAACAATCTAGTCGGGATCGTTGCGCTTGGAGACCTGGCAGTCAATCAGATGGCGAACGAGTCTGCGGGAGAAGCGCTGACAAACATTTCTCATCAAAACATTCATTAATATGAAAGAGCTTGCGGTGTGCAGGCTCTTTCTTCACATAAACCTTCCTTTTTGAAAGCTGACATGTTTCGGGGTATAGTGAGTGTATACATATGTTCCAATTCGGACTAAAGGAGTTGTACGCAGTGATTAAAGCGTTAATTTTTGATTTTGACGGACTGATTCTAGATACAGAAACACACGAATATGAAGTCCTTCAGGAAATATTTGAGGAGCATGGCTCAGCCCTTCCTATGTCTATTTGGGGAAAAGTGATCGGAACAGCCGCGGGCTTCCGGCCTTTTGAATATTTAGAAGAGCAGATCGGCGAAAAGTTGAACCATGAAGCACTGACAGCATTGAGAAGAGAACGCTTTGCGAAACGCATGGAAAAGGAAAAAGCAAGACCTGGTGTTGAAGCGTATTTGAATGCGGCAAAGGATTTAGGTTTAAAAGTGGGCCTTGCTTCGAGCTCCGATTATAAGTGGGTTTCGGGTCATTTGAAGCAACTCGGCCTGTTTGATCATTTTGAGGTCATCCAAACGGCAGATGATGTAGAAGAAGTGAAGCCGAATCCTGAACTTTATTTATTGGCGGCAAAAAACCTTGGGATATCGCCATCGGAATGTCTTGCATTTGAGGATTCTGTGAATGGGTCAATTGCTGCGAAAAGAGCAGGCATGAAGTGTGTGATTGTCCCGAATAAAGTGACGGGCGCCTTACTGTTTGAAGAGTATGATCACAGGCTTGAATCAATGGCAGAGATGGAGCTCGCCCTATTGCTTGATCAGCTGAACACACAACACTAGAAAGGAGCGAGTAGATTGTCTGAGAAATTAGATTTGACCCGTTTTGAAAAGAAAATGGTCATCCGCAATATCGAAGAAAAAGACATCGACAAGATTATCGATCTTCAAAAGGACTGCTTTCCGGGAATGGAGCCTTGGAAGCGGGAGCATTTAATCAGCCATTTGGAACATTTTCCTGAAGGCCAGTTTTGTGCAGAATTTGAAGGTGAAATTATCGGTTCGTGCTCAAGTCTCCTAATTAATTTTGATGAATATGATGACCGCCATACGTGGCAGGACATTACAGACGATGGCTATATCACCAACCATAATCCGGATGGTTTGAATATGTACGGAATTGAGGTCATGGTGGATCCGAAATACAGACGAATGAAGATCGGTCACCGTTTGTATGAGGCGAGAAAGGATTTGGCCAGACGCTTAAATCTGAAAAGCATCATTATAGGCGGACGAATTCCGAACTATCATAAATATGCTGAGGAAATGACGGCGCGAGCGTATGTTGAACAGGTGACACGCCACCAAATTTACGATCCGGTCCTTTCTTTTCAATTGATGAACGGCTTTACTCTGATGAGGATTAACCCGAATTATCTTCCGGATGATACAGCTTCGATCAAATATGCAACGCTGATGGAATGGAATAATGTCGATTATCTTCCGAAGCAGACAAAGCGCTATTATAAATCGGCGTTCCCTGTGAGAATTTGTGTGATTCAATATGAAATGAAGAGAATTTATTCCTTTGAGGAATTTGCAAATCAAGTAGAATACTATGTCGATGTCGCTTCTGACGCGAGATCTGACTTTGCGGTATTTCCGGAAATTTTCACAACCCAGCTCATGTCATTCCTTGAGGAGCGGTCGCCGAGCTTGGCGATACAGAGAATTACCGAGTATACAGAAGATTACATCAGCCTATTTACTGATTTGGCTGTGAAGTATAACGTCAACATTGTTGGCGGATCTCATTTCGTCGAAGAGGAAGGCAAGATTTACAATATCGCATACCTGTTCAGACGGGACGGAACAATCGAGAAGCAATATAAACTCCATATTACGCCGAATGAACGCAAATGGTGGGGAATCAGTGCCGGAGACCAAGTGCGCGTGTTTGATACGGATTGCGGGAAAATCGCAATTCAAGTCTGTTATGATATTGAATTTCCTGAGCTTGCCCGGATTGCAGCTGATAAAGGTGCAAAAATCATTTTTACACCATTTTGTACAGAAGACCGCCAAGGCTATTTGCGTGTCAGATATTGTTCTCAGGCAAGAGCGGTTGAAAATCAAATTTATACGGTTATCTCGGGAACTGTTGGAAACCTTCCGCAAACGGAAAATATGGATATCCAATACGCTCAGTCAGGCATCTTTGCACCATCTGATTTTGAGTTTGCCAGAGACGGCATTGTCGGTGAAACAAACCCAAATATCGAAATGGTCGTTATCGGCGATGTTGACCTGGAAATTCTCAGAAGACAGCGCCAAAACGGTACAGTACGTCAGCTAAAAGACAGACGGCGTGATATTTATCATATTCAATATAAAAAATAATCTCAAAACCCGCCTATATAGGCGGGTTTCTGCATGTCGACAAACCTTCGCATTCGTTGTCAGCCCTATGCGTCGGTGCTCACGAATGACGAAAAGAACATCCGCTCACTCCTTAGGCGTCCTGCCCAAACATCTCCGTCATCACATCCCGTGAAAGTCTGCTCAGATGCTTGCCCTCCCTGCTTACACCTGACAATCAGGCGGGGATTTTACACACGCGGAATAGCTTTCTGCTTTCGGAATTTTTTCAATTCGTTGCTTGGCGCGGTTTATTGACTCTCATCCTGTATGGCTTTATATTGAAGGCAGGGAAAGATCACCAAGACATCATAAGGTCTGATTCAATTATCATGAAAACGGTGGAAGATAGCGTTCAGTCGATTCCATATAAAAAGTGATTTGTTAAAGGAGCACACGATGAGTTTTCACAACCAGCCAATTTTACCTGCTATTCGCAATATGAAGCAATTTGATGAGTTTTTGAACAGTTCATTTTCCTATGGCGTTATTCTTGATATTCACCTCGGCCAGTTAAAAGGCGTGATCAGGGAGGCAAAAAAGCACGGAAAGAACATGATGGTGCACGTCGATCTCATTCAAGGGATTAAGCATGATGAATACGGAGCGGAATTTATTTGCCAAGACATCAAGCCTGCTGGGATTATTTCAACAAGATCAAGCGTCATTGCCAAAGCGAAGCAGAAGAAAGTATATGCGATTCAGCGTCTGTTTCTGCTTGATACAAGCGCGATGGAAAAAAGTATGGAGTTTGTCGGCAAGCATAAGCCTGACTTTATTGAAGTGCTGCCCGGCATCGTTCCGTCACTCATACAAGAAATAAAAGAGAAAACAGGGATTCCCATCTTTGCGGGCGGTTTCATCCGTACGGAAGAGGATGTCGAACAAGCCTTGAAAGCGGGAGCTGTTGCTGTTACTACATCAAACACCAAATTATGGAAAAAATATGAAAAATTTTTGACAGAAGATGATTGACACCGCTTTCATACACTGATACAATTGCACTAGGTTAATACATTGTGATGGAGAACTCGGAGACCACAGCAGCTCTTTACGGTAAATGTCTACACACCCGTAAAGCATTTGTTGTGGTTTTTTTATACTCTTTTTCTCTATCATACTTTTTTTATCGTGACTTTAGGGGGAATGTGCTATGACAGCATTTTGGGGGGAAGTCATCGGTACGATGCTGCTTATCATTTTTGGGGCAGGTGTTTGTGCGGGTGTCAATTTAAAGAAATCGCTTTCGTTCCAGTCCGGCTGGATTGTTATCGTATTTGGATGGGGATTGGGTGTTGCCATGGCGGCTTATGCGGTTGGCGGGATCAGCGGAGCTCATTTGAATCCAGCGCTAACGATAGCGCTTGCATTTGTAGGGGATTTTCCGTGGCAAGAGGTTCCGGTTTATATTGCGGCGCAAATGATCGGCGCGATTATAGGTGCGGTGATAATCTATCTGCATTACCTGCCGCATTGGAAGTCAACGGATGATCCCGCTGCCAAACTGGGTGTTTTCTCAACAGGTCCCAGCATTCCGCATACTTTCGCAAATGTTTTAAGTGAAGTGATCGGGACATTTGTTCTTGTGCTGGGCATCTTGGCCATTGGGGCAAATCAATTTACAGAAGGGCTTAACCCTTTAATCGTTGGTTTTCTTATCGTGGCGATCGGTATCTCTCTTGGAGGCACCACCGGCTATGCGATTAATCCGGCTCGTGATTTAGGTCCGCGGATTGCCCATGCTTTTCTTCCGATACCGGGAAAGGGATCATCAAACTGGAACTACGCATGGGTGCCAGTGGCGGGTCCCATTTTAGGAGGATCGTTTGGCGGCGTATTTTATAACGCTGCATTTAAAGGGCACATTACAAGCAGTTTCTGGATTGTAAGCGTTATATTGGTTGTGGTATTGTTAGGACTCTATGTTTATTCGAGATCACATTCAGCTAAAACATTATCAAATTCAAAATATATGTAATCAAAGGGGAGACATCTTATGGAAACATACATTTTATCCTTAGATCAGGGAACGACAAGTTCGAGAGCGATTCTGTTTAATAAAGAAGGCAAAATCGTTCACTCCGCTCAAAAGGAATTTACACAATACTTCCCGCACCCAGGTTGGGTTGAACATAATGCGAATGAAATTTGGGGATCGATCCTTGCTGTTATCGCATCAGTCATTTCTGAATCGGGAATCAGCGCTTCTCAAATTGCCGGCATCGGTATCACGAATCAGCGCGAGACGGCAGTCGTGTGGGACAAGGATACAGGAAAGCCTGTCTATCATGCGATCGTTTGGCAGTCCAGACAGACGTCCGGCATTTGTGAGGAGCTTCGTGAAAAAGGATATAATGATGTGTTCAGAGAAAAAACAGGGCTTTTAATCGATCCGTATTTCTCCGGCACGAAGGTAAAATGGATTTTAGACAATGTGGAAGGCGCGAGAGAAAAAGCGGAAAGAGGCGAGCTGCTGTTTGGAACGATTGATACATGGCTCATTTGGAAAATGTCAGGCGGAAAAGCGCATGTGACGGATTACTCCAACGCCTCCAGAACGCTGATGTTTAATATTTACGATTTAAAATGGGATGATGAGCTGCTAGACATTCTGGACATACCGAAATCCATGCTGCCTGAGGTGAAGCCATCTTCCCATGTGTACGCGGAAACGGTCGATTATCACTTCTTCGGAAAAAATATCCCGATTGCGGGAGCGGCAGGCGACCAGCAGTCCGCATTGTTCGGCCAGGCGTGCTTTGAAGAAGGCATGGGGAAAAATACGTACGGTACCGGATGTTTCATGCTGATGAATACCGGGGAAAAAGCAATTAAGTCCGAACACGGGCTTTTGACGACAATCGCCTGGGGCATTGACGGAAAAGTTGAATATGCTTTAGAAGGAAGTATTTTCGTCGCAGGTTCCGCTATCCAATGGCTTAGAGACGGATTGAGAATGTTTCAAGATTCCTCGTTAAGCGAATCTTACGCGGAGAAAGTGGATTCAACTGATGGCGTATATGTTGTTCCCGCATTTGTCGGCTTAGGAACGCCTTACTGGGACAGCGATGTGCGCGGTTCGGTTTTCGGCCTGACAAGAGGAACAACAAAAGAGCACTTTATTCGTGCGACATTGGAGTCATTGGCTTACCAGACAAAAGATGTGCTTGACGCGATGGAAGCAGATTCAAACATATCATTAAAGACCCTCCGTGTTGACGGAGGAGCTGTGAAAAATAATTTCCTGATGCAGTTCCAAGGAGATGTTCTGAATGTGCCTGTGGAGCGTCCGGAAATTAATGAAACAACTGCGCTTGGCGCGGCCTATTTGGCAGGGATTGCTGTGGAATTTTGGAAGGACCGTTCTGAAATCGCGAACCAGTGGAAGCTTGATAAACGGTTTGAACCTAAACTAGAAGAAGACAAACGAAATGAGCTGTATACAGGCTGGCAAAAGGCCGTAAAAGCAGCTATGGCTTTTAAGTAGACTGAGAGTATGATATACTAATGACAAGTTAATAAGAACGGTCCTGAGACGAGGAGAGACCACAGCACCAAAGTGTAAATATGCACTTTGGCTGTTGTGGTCTCTTTTTCTATTTACACACCGTGACAACAAGGAGGAGCCATAATGAAACATCAATTTTCAAGTCTTGAAAGAGATCGCATGCTGACAGACATGACGAAAAAAACATATGATCTATTTATTATCGGCGGAGGAATTACAGGAGCGGGAACAGCTCTTGACGCGGCATCAAGGGGAATGACGGTCGCGCTTAGCGAAATGCAGGATTTCGCGGCGGGAACATCAAGCCGATCAACAAAACTGGTTCATGGCGGCTTGCGTTATTTAAAACAATTTGAAGTGAAAATGGTCGCTGAAGTAGGGAAAGAACGGGCGATCGTTTATGAAAACGGCCCGCACGTCACGACGCCGGAATGGATGCTCCTTCCGTTTCATAAAGGCGGCACATTCGGCTCATTCTCAACCTCTATCGGTTTAAGGGTGTATGATTTCTTAGCAGGTGTAAAAAAATCAGAACGAAGAAGCATGCTTTCAGCAAAAGAAACACTGCAAAAAGAGCCATTAGTAAAAAAAGACGGCTTAAAAGGCGGCGGGTACTATGTGGAATACCGCACTGACGATGCAAGACTGACAATCGAAGTCATGAAGGAAGCAGTCAAATTCGGGGCAGAACCTGTGAATTATTCCAAAGTGAAAGAGCTCCTTTACGAAAAAGGCAAAGCAGTCGGCGTATTAATTGAAGATATGCTGACAAAGAAAGAATATAAAGTGTACGCGAAAAAAATTGTCAATGCGACAGGCCCTTGGGTTGATCAGCTCAGAGAAAAAGACCATTCGAAAAACGGAAAGCATTTGCAGCATACAAAAGGCATTCACCTTGTATTTGACCAGTCTGTCTTTCCGCTGAAACAGGCTGTATATTTTGATACACCAGACGGCCGGATGGTATTTGCGATTCCTCGTGAAGGTAAAACATACGTAGGGACAACAGACACTGTTTACAAAGAAGCGCTGGAGCATCCTCGAATGACAACTGAGGATCGTGACTACGTCGTTAATTCAATTCATTTCATGTTCCCAGAACTGAATATCACTGCAAATGATATCGAATCCAGCTGGGCTGGTCTGCGCCCGCTGATTCATGAAGAAGGCAAAGACCCTTCTGAAATTTCACGGAAAGACGAAATTTGGACATCTGACTCAGGCTTGATCACCATCGCCGGCGGGAAATTGACCGGATACAGAAAAATGGCGGAGCACATCGTCGATCTTGTGCGTGATCGCTTAAAAGAAGAAGGCGAAAAGGATTTCGGTCCATGTAAAACGAAAGACATGCCAATCTCAGGCGGGCACGTCGGCGGGTCAAAAAATCTTACGTCCTTCGTGACAGCAAAAACAAAAGAGGGGATTGCAGCAGGCTTACCAGAAAAAGATGCAAAACAGCTGGCGATCAGATACGGCTCCAATGTCGAGCGCGTCTTTAATCGCGTGGAAGCGCTGAAGGACGAGGCAGCAAAACGCAGCCTGCCAGTTCATATTCTTGCTGAGGCAGAATACAGTATAGAAGAAGAGTTGGCCGCGACACCTGCTGATTTCTTTGTTCGCAGAACGGGACGTTTATTTTTTGATATCAATTGGGTAAAAACATACAAAGATGCCGTTATTGATTTTATGAGCGAGCGATTCCAATGGGATGAGCAGACGAAAAATAAACATACAGAAAACCTCAACAAGCTTTTACACGATGCGGTTGTACCGCTCGAACAATAAATCATAGCGGGCTGTCTTTCAGCCCGTTATTTCTTTTTACATGCCGAAAGCGCCAGAGCTTAGGTTCTCAGGTGACAGAGACACCCGCTTCATATAAAATAATGGCATAAGCTGATACATAGGAGGACGAATACGAATATGACTTGGAGAAAGAGCTATGAACGCTGGAAACAGACATATTTAGATCCGGAATTGAAAGAGCGCCTCGCTGAATTAGAGGGGAATGAACAGGCGCTTGAAGACTGCTTCTATAAAGAACTTGAATTTGGCACTGGCGGAATGCGCGGAGAAATCGGCGCCGGGACAAATCGAATGAATATTTACACGGTGCGAAAAGCATCAGCCGGGTTTGCGGCATATATCGCGCAGCAAGGTGAGGAAGCGAAAAAACGGGGCGTTGTCATTGCGTATGATTCCCGCCATAAATCGCCGGAGTTCGCGATGGAAGCGGCCAAAACACTTGCGACACAAGGCATTCAAACTTATGTGTTTGATGAGCTTCGGCCGACGCCGGAGCTGTCATTCGCTGTCAGACAGCTGAACGCTTACGGGGGAATTGTGGTGACGGCAAGCCATAACCCGCCTGAATATAACGGCTACAAAGTATACGGAGATGACGGCGGCCAGCTGCCTCCAAAGGAAGCTGACATCGTCATTAATCAGGTAAACGCGATTGAAAATGAGCTGACGATCACAGTCGACGATGAAAAAGCGTTAAAAGAAAAAGGCTTAATCAAGATCATCGGTGAAGACATTGATAAAGTCTATACAGAAAAACTGACGTCTATTTCCGTTCACCCTGAATTGTCGAAAGAAGTAGATGTGAATGTTGTGTTCACGCCGCTGCATGGAACTGCGAATAAGCCGGTTAGACGCGGCCTGGAAGCACTTGGCTACAAAAAAGTAACGGTTGTCAAAGAACAGGAATTGCCAGATCCAGACTTCTCTACCGTTACCTCTCCAAACCCGGAAGAGCATGCGGCATTCGAATATGCCATTAAGCTTGGAGAAGAGCAGAATGCAGATATTCTCATCGCAACAGATCCTGATGCTGACCGCCTCGGCATCGCGGTGAAAAACGATCAAGGCAAATATACAGTGCTGACAGGAAACCAAACCGGTGCGCTCCTGCTTCATTACTTGCTTTCTGAAAAGAAAAAACAAGGCATCCTGCCTGAAAACGGCGTTGTTCTCAAAACAATTGTCACAAGCGAAATCGGGCGTGCGGTCGCTTCTTCATTCGGCCTCGATACGATTGATACGCTGACAGGCTTTAAGTTTATCGGCGAAAAGATTAAGGAATATGAGGCATCAGGCCAATATACTTTCCAATTCGGTTATGAAGAAAGCTACGGTTACTTAATCGGGGATTTTGCCCGCGACAAGGATGCCATTCAGGCGGCACTTTTGGCAGTAGAGGTTTGCGCGTTCTATAAAAAGCAGGAAATATCATTGTACGAAGCGCTCATCAATCTCTTTAAGGAATACGGCTTTTATCGTGAAGGACTGAAATCTTTGACGCTGAAAGGCAAGCAGGGAGCAGAGCAAATTGAAGCAATTCTTGCTTCCTTCAGACAAAATCCGCCGCAAAAAATGGCCGGCAAACAGGTTGTGACAGCTGAAGATTACGCTGTAAGCAAACGGACACTTCTCAAGGAAAACAAAGAAGAAGCAATCGACTTGCCAAAATCAAATGTGCTGAAATACTTCCTTGAAGACGGGTCTTGGTTCTGCCTTCGCCCTTCCGGAACTGAGCCGAAGGTCAAATTCTATTTTGCTGTAAAAGGAACCTCATTAGAAGACAGTGAAAAACGACTTGCTTCGCTTGCTGACGATGTGATGAAGACGGTAGATGACATTGTAGAGGCCACAAGAAATTAATCCGAGGATAAGCTGGATCATTGATCCGGCTTTTTTCTAAAGATAAAAATTGTAACCGCAGATGACCACCATATTGTCAGAAAAGGGCTTCGTTTTTTCTTTGCTATTATGCCCTATGGTATTGACACAGATACAATTAACACAGGAAATCCCGGCGTCTGAACGCCGGGATTTATTTATGTGAGCAGGGCTAATTGATCTTCGTATGTCAGCTCTGTGGCATGATCAATATAACGGAGAAGGGAATACAGCATCTTTTCAAGAACGGTGTAATCCTGTTCAAAATGATACGCATGCAAAAAATGTTCAATTCGCTTTGATAACAAATCATCCTCTGTACGCACCATTAAAATTAACAAATTGTCCCACTGAGAACGATGAGTATAATACAGTGCTTTATCGTAATCGGCATAGTCCATGCGACGCTTCTCCTTTCTTGTGTGAGAAGTTCATGATTAGTTTATGCCGCATTCCATGTTATTGACGGGGCAAAACTTGGCGTCTGCGGCACAACAGCGATAGCAATATGAGGGAGACATAAAATCAAAATTAACTGAATGAAGCGGTCGCTTTTGGAAAACCTATGAGAGAACAGAATCTGTGTACAGGAGACTGAAAATATGAAATCTCTGCCGTATACCATTTCGCTCCTTTTCTGCGGATTGGTCATCGTATCATTGGCTGCAAAAGGGCATTCAGCGGACACAAACGAGTTTGTACAAAAGTGGGAACAGCTCGCCTGGGACACAATTCAAGATGAATATAAAGGCGCTTCATTTTCTGATTACGCTTATATGGGGCGGACCGAGGTAAATGATGAGCAAACGAAAGATGTCTTTCGGGTGACGGTCAAACAGAAAGATGCTACCTTTTCCGTTCGGGCTGAAGTCTATTTTCATCCGGTGACAAAGCATATGATCAGCATCAACATTTTTAGGCTCTAATTAAAAAAACTGCACAGCCGTTAAGGCCATACAGTTTCTGTTTTTAGAAAAATCGTTTTGCACCGAGATAACGCTGTTTCCAGTAAGAGTTGTTCATATTCGAAATAACAACTCCGGAATCATTGGCATTAATAAATTCCCCGTTTCCAAGATAAATTCCGACGTGGGAAGGGCCGTCTTTATATGTTGTAAAGAAAACGAAATCTCCGACAGCAGGCTGGCTGACAGGTTTCATCGTGTTCCAATACCCGGCTGCCGTTAACCTTGATACAGATGTGACTTTATTCAGAGCGTAGTACATAAAACCGCTGCAGTCAAAGCCGTTCGGTGTTGTGCCTCCCCAGCGATACGGAACCCCAAGCTGCTCTTTAGCGGCTGCGATCATTAGGTTGATTTTCGCGCTAACTGAGCTGGATGTGCTTGAAGAATTGGATGAAGTAGAGCCCGAAGAAGCTTTTCCGGTAATGGTCAGCTTTTGGCCAATTTGCAAGACATCCGTTTTTAATTGGTTTTTCTCCCGAATTTGCTGAGCTGTCATATTGTACTTTTGCGCAATTACCCACAAGGAATCGCCGCTTTTCACCGTATATGTAGTCGTCGCCGTGTTGGAGCCTGCATTTGACGAAGACGACGTTGGAGTTGGAGAAATGCCTGAAGCTGCTTTTCCTGTCAGCTTTAATACTTGTCCAACGTACAGCATATCTGATTTTAAATTGTTGCTGTTTCGGATTTGCTGTACGGTCAGGTTATAGTTGTTTGCAATTTTCCAAAGAGAGTCTCCGCTTTTCACCTTGTATGTCGTTGTTGCTGAAGGTTTGTCCGAATGAGATGAAGTGTCTTTGGAAGACGTATTAGAACCAGATGATTTTGTTTTTAACACTTGGTTCACATAAATAGTGTCTGACTTTAAGTTGTTCAAAACCTTCAATTCAGCGACAGACATACTGACCTTGTTAGCAATTTTCCAAAGAGAATCTCCAAGCTGCACCTTATAAGTTCCTGCAGAAGATGAAGAACTTGAGCTCTTATTAGAACTGCTTTTTTTACTGGAACTAGGGCTAGAGCTAGTTTTTGAGGAAACTGTACCAGATACCTTTAATTTCTGCCCTGCACGAATCATGTCGCCGCTTAGTCCGTTTAGTTTTTTAAGTTCCTGAACCGTCATTTTAAACTCAGTTGCGATCAGCCAAAGGGAATCGCCGCTTTTCACTGTGTAAACAGAACTTCCGCTCTTCTTAGATGCTGAGTTTGAAGCAGATGATGTGCCGGAATTGCTGCCCGGAATCGTAAGCGTCTGGCCGACCGATAGAACTGTAGTTGAAAGATGGTTGGCAGATGTGAGAGCCGACACACTTGTGTTATAGTTTTGAGCCAGTCTCCATAAAGTATCGCCGCTTTTTACCTTAATCGTTGCTGCTTCAGCTGGTGTCACTGCTAAAGTTGTACCGACAATCGCAGATGCTGTCAGCCCTGCTGCTAATTTCTTTTTCATCTGAGCTCTCCTTTTCCCCAATGATTTAGAATACGCTGTTTCTATTTTATATCGGCAGGTTTGTCCCATCGTTTTGCTTTTTTTTTGAAAAACAGCTATATTATCCATATTATCGTAACAAAAAGGGGGGAGAAGGCATAGAAAAAGAAGGAATCTTATCTATTCCTTCATTCTTAAAAGCTTCATGATGTCTTCTTTGTTTTTGACAAGGTCGCGCAGTGTGTAATTGTCTAAAACTGCAAGATAGGCCATAAGGGCTTCATTAAGCACATGTTTTAAGCCGCATACCGGAGAAATTACGCAGAGATTTTTGTTCGCATCAAAACATTCCACAATATTAAAATCGTCCTCTGTTTTTCTGACAACCGCACCGATATTGATGTCTTCAGGCGCCATGCCTAAGCGTATACCGCCGCCTCGTCCGCGTATCGTTTCTACGTAGCCGAGCTGGCCGAGCCTGTATATCACTTTCATGAGATGATTTTTTGAAATAGAATACGTTTCGGCAATTTGTTTTATATTTGAAAGTTCTCCAGGACGTTTTGCAGCCAGAAAAATCAAAACTCTTAATGAATAATCCGTATAATTTGTTAACCTCATTATTAAACCTCGTAATAAGACATTTTCTATATCTTATCATAATTTGATTGAAAAATGAAAAAAAAGGAATTTTCCATAAAAAACGTGCGCCCAGAAGGGTGCACGTTTTTTGATTACATATTATTCGGCGGATTTTGGTTTTTGCGGTCCTTATCTATTTCAGTGTTTTGCATTTTGCGTTCAAATGAAGACAGATAACGTGATGCAAAATCCTTTCCGCCAAGGCCAAAGGATAAACCGAAAGCGAGTGCGAAGCCGCTAAGGACAATGATGAACGCGGAGTTAACGATTGTCGCAGCAACACCAAGCTGATCCAAGGCCATAAAGAAAGCAAGTGCGATAATTGTATATTTAGCAATCGCCGCTAAAGACTTGAATTCCCGACCTTTGATAATACTTGAAAGCACCTTTCGCACCAATTCACCCGCGTAAAGGCCAATGCCGAGAATAAATACAGCGACAAGGACATTCGGCAGATACGCGATGATGCCAGTCGCAATTTCTACGAGGAAGTGCAGCTGAACAATTTGCAGCGCCTCGGCTGTAAACAAGAGAATGACAATGATTTTCGCAATCATGCCGACAACTTGAGACAGGGACAGCTTGGCAGGTGTTCCTGTTTCAATGCCCATTTTGCCTAACACAGAATCAAAGCCTGCGCGATGGAGCAGTCCGGACACCATGGTGCTCACCCATTTTCCGACCCATATGCCTGCTAAAACAAGCACGATGGCAATGATGATGTTCGGAAGCATATTTAAAATGGTATTCAGCATAGAGACTGCTGGTTTTGAAATGCCGGCGACATCCAGCTGGTCAAGCGCTGAAATGACGACCGGTATTAAAATCAGCACGTAAGCGATCGTTCCGATAACTGCGGAAAGACTTGTATCCTTTAAGTAAACAGTTAAACCCATACGTGCGGCGAATCTTTCTGTGCCGATGCTTGCAAGGAAATTCGTAATGATATCACGTACAAGACGGGCAACAAGCCAGCCGATTAAAACGATAAGCGCAGCGGCAAATAGTTTCGGCAGAAAAGCGAGTACACTTTCCATCATATTTGTAAACGGACCTGAAATACCGCTGATTCTTAACGAAGATAAGACCCCTGGCAGGAAAACAAGCAGCACGAGATAAAAGACAATTTGGGAAGCAGCATTGACTGCCTGATGAATATCTTTTCCTTCAGACACCAAATTCCACTTGCGCAGCTTGTCGCTTGTGTTCAGCTTCATCCCGAATTTTTTGACTAGGAAACTCAATACAGAAGCTACAGCCCATCCTAACAGCAGTATGAGCCCAGCTTTCAGCACGCTCGGGATCGCCGATGCTATTGCGGAAAGCATGCTGACAAACGGTGATGCCACTGTTGTCAAATGCAAAATGTTAAAGAATAAAATAAAGACGATAATCAAAGCGATAAGATAAACAACCTTGCTGATGACTTTTTCCGAGGAATAGCGTGATGGCTTTTTCCCAGCAAAAATTTTATCGTCAAATTTTGTTTTTTTGAGCCCTTTGTACACTGCTTTTTCAATCATTTTAGCGATAGCCCATCCGATTAATAAGACGAGTAAAGCAATGACTAGGTTTGGTAGTCTACTGAGATAAGAAGAAAACATGTCTGCTACATTCAATTGGTATCGCTCCTTTTTTTCGTAATATGCTCTCTGTTTACCCACTGACACAATCAGCAAACATCTGAATGTGCCGGGTGGTTGAGGATATCATCTTTTGTCAGGCGGGCTCATATATTATAGATAAGTCCAAGTAGGGGGGATTCGGTTGAACGCGGAGGAGAAAAAAGGATTACAGCGGGCAATTGAGGATATTACCGAAATTGCAAAAGGATTCGGCCTTGATTTCTACCCGATGAGATATGAGATCTGCCCGGCTGAAATTGTTTATACATTTGGCGCGTACGGGATGCCGACAAGATTCAGCCACTGGAGCTTCGGCAAGCAGTTTCATAAAATGAAGCTGCATTATGATCTTGGATTAAGCAAAATTTATGAACTGGTTATTAATTCAGACCCATGCTACGCGTTTTTGCTGGACAGCAACTCACTGATCCAAAATAAATTGATTGTCGCCCACGTTCTCGCCCATTGTGATTTCTTTAAAAACAACTGCCGATTCCAAAATACGAAGCGTGATATGGTGGAAAGCATGGCGGCAACCGCCGAGCGAATTAAACATTATGAACAGGTTCACGGAATAAAGGAAGTAGAAGCTTTTTTAGACGCGATCCTTTCGATTCAGGAGCATATTGATCCGTCTTTGGTCCGTCCGAAGCTCCAATGGAGTGTGGATGATGAGGAGGAAGAGGTGGAAGAGGCAGCGACGCCGTACGATGATCTATGGTTTTTGGGTGAAAACAAACAGGAAAAACAAAGGAAAAAAACAAAAAAACACTTCCCGCCGCGTCCGGAAAAAGATATCCTGCTTTTTATCGAAGAGCACTCTCGGGAGCTGGAGCCGTGGCAGCGTGATATTTTAACAATGATGAGAGAAGAGATGCTTTATTTCTGGCCTCAGCTGGAAACAAAGATAATGAATGAAGGCTGGGCTTCCTATTGGCATCAGCGAATTATACGTGAGCTTGATTTAACCTCTGATGAAGCGATAGAGTTTGCCAAGCTGAATGCAGGTGTTGTCCAGCCGTCCAAAACAGGCATCAATCCATATTATTTAGGGCTGAAAATATTTGAAGACATTGAGGAGCGGTACAATAAACCGACGGAAAACATGAAAAAAATGGGTGTGCAGCCTGACTCAGGCCGAGAGAAGATGTTTGAGGTCAGGGAAATTGAATCTGATATTTCGTTCATCCGCAATTATTTAACAAAAGACTTGGTCATGCGTGAGGATCTTTATTTGTTTCAAAAGCAGGGCAGAGATTATAAAATTGTCGATAAAGAATGGAAATCGGTGCGTGAGCAGCTCGTTAGCATGCGCGTCAACGGCGGTTTTCCATATTTGACGGTAAATGACGGCGATTATATGAAAAATAACGAGCTTTATATTAAGCATTGGTTTGAAGGCATTGAGCTGGATTGGAAGTATTTAGAGAAAGTGCTTCCTTATTTATTTCAGCTTTGGGGAAGAAGTGTGCACATTGAGTCTATGCTTGAGGATAAGGAAGTCATATTTTCGTACGACGGAAAAGGTGTTCACCGCCGATATGTATAAAAAAAGAGGATGCAGCGTGATGCATCCTCTTTATTGTCCTGTTTTCAAAACGTTAAATATGATGGTTGCCTGATCAGTATTGTTTATGAGTCCGCGGAATTTCTCTTTTCCGGGCCCGTACGCGTAAAACGGCACTTGTTCGCCGGTATGATCGGTACTCGTCCAGCCGCTGTTAGATCGTATGTTCAAAATCTTGATGATGGCTTTGTAGGCACCTTTGCTTTTATCTGCCTGTGCAGCGGCTTCAATTCTTTTGATTTCTTCTGAGGTGAATGCCAGCTTGGTATATCGAGTGAGTACATCCTTAACTGGTGTGCCTTCATTGATTTTTTCGGCCATAAATTCAGGTGTTTTTCTTGCAGCGAGAATCGGTTCAGCGTGCCAATTCTTTTCGCCGTTTGCTCCAATCGTAAAGCCTCCGGTTGTATGATCAGCAGTTGCGATCACAAGGGTATGCTTATCTTTTTTCGCAAAATCAATCGCAGCTTTATAAGCCTGTTCAAAATCTTTTATTTCGCTCATAGCTCCAACTGTATCATTGTCATGGGCGGCCCAGTCAATTTGGCTGCCCTCTACCATTAAGAAAAATCCTTTTTTATTTTGGCTCAGGCGGTTAATGGCTGAAACTGTCATGTCTTTGAGGGAGGGGGTTTTGCTGTCACGGTCGAGTGCTTTAGCAAGCCCTCTGTCTGCGAAAAGCCCGAGCACCCGCTGATCATTATTTTTCATCAAGGCTTGTTTTGTTGTTACATAGCTGTAGCCGGCTTGTTTGAATTCCTTTGTTATATTTCTGTCCTTGCGGTTGAAAAACGATCTTCCGCCGCCAAGCAAAACGTCTATTTTTTGTTCGCCTTTTATTTTGTCATCCATATAGCTGTTGGCGATTTGGTCCATGTTTTTACGGGATTTATTATGGGCTCCATATGCAGCTGGAGTGGCGTGGTTAATTTCTGACGTTGCGACAAGCCCTGTTGTCTTGCCTTGCTGCTTGGCTTCTTCGAGTACAGATTTTACTTTTTTTCCGTTTTTATCGACGCCAACTGCACTGTTGTATGTCTTAACACCTGTCGCTAATGCTGTTCCGGCAGCTGCTGAATCTGTAATATTATAGTCGGGGTCATCCGGGTGCGTCATCATCATGCCTGTCAGGTTTGGATCAAACTCAGTCAGCTTCGGGTTATTTGGTGTTTCCCCGTTGTTTTTTAAGGAACGGTAAGCGTTTATGTATGGAGTTCCCATACCGTCACCGATCATCACAATCACATTTCTGATCTCAGGTTTATCTTGAGGTTTTGCGCTTGCTGTTTCGGTTTGATGCAGTCCGGTTCCTGCAAAGATTCCAGCTGTAAGGACGGAAACAGCGGCGATTGGCAGAAGCTTAGACTTCATGTTTTGCATGCCTCCTTAATTGTATACTCTTTCTGACGTTAGGATAATGAGGGTAAATGCTGCTTTGATCAGGTAAACATTCAGAAAAGTATTGTACAGAAATGATTACAAGCTGTTTCGTTATCTTGTCTTATTTGATGGAAAGCATTCATTTTATCGGAAAAATCTTTACCTCTTTTCCCATGCATGATATGTTTGTTTAAATAAAAAAACTGCAGGTAACCTCACATTTTCTTGAATGTTCCTTACCACTCCCTCTTCCATAAGTAAGTTGACCCGGAAAAATTCCCTTTATGTTGAAAATTGCCCGTGAAACATGACAAAAGCACTCGTTTTTTGTCACCTTTGAAATGAAAATGAAATATTTAATACCCTTAAAAACTTTTTTTATAAACGAATAATTAAGAAATTTGTCTCATGAAGTCAAGACTATTTCTCTTGGGAATCTATCCTTATAATAGAAAACGATAAGATTAATTTAAAAAAAGAGACATATATAGATAGATAATATTTGGGGAGGAACATATGAAAAAGCAAATCATTACAGCAACTACAGCAGTTGTTTTAGGATCGACATTATTCGCAGGAGCAGCGTCTGCACAAAGCGTTAAGGTGAAAAAAGGCGACACGTTGTGGGAGCTTTCCAGAAAATATGACACTACGATCAATAAGATTAAATCAGAGAACAAACTTCGGTCAGATATCATTTATGCGGGACAGACTCTATCAATTAACGGTAAATCTGCTAGTTCAAAAAGCAGCAGTTCTTCATCTGCATCTACATACAAAGTAAAGAGCGGAGACAGCCTGTGGGAAATTTCAGCAAAGTACGGCATGTCAGTCAGTGAATTGAAAAAAATGAACGGCCTAAAGTCAGACTTGATTCGTATCGGACAAGTCCTGAAACTGAAAGGCTCAACAAGTTCAATCAGCTCTAGCAGCTCAAGCTCATCAAAGGTGTCATCATCTTCAACGTCCAGTTATAAAGTGAAGCGCGGGGACAGTCTGTCTAAAATCGCAAAACAATACGGAACTACAGTTAGCAAATTAAAAAGTTTAAACGGTTTAAAATCAGATGTCATCTATGTCAACCAAGTGCTGAAGGTAAAAGGAACAAGCACAAATTCAAAGCTTGTTTCTTCCAGCTCTTCATCATCTTCAAGCAGCAGAGCATCTTCAACTACATCGCTTAATGTGAGCAAGCTTGCTTCTGATGCAAAAGCGTTAATCGGGACGCCATACAAATGGGGCGGAACGACAACTTCCGGCTTTGACTGCAGTGGATTTATCTGGTACGTACTGAATAAACAAACAAGTGTGGGCAGAACAAGCACCGCGGGATACTGGAGTTCTATGAAGAGCATTTCCAGTCCGTCTGTCGGGGATTTTGTCTTCTTCACAACATATAAATCCGGTCCTTCTCACATGGGAATTTATATCGGAAACAACAGCTTTGTACATGCAGGGTCTGATGGCGTACAAATCAGCAGCCTGAACAACAGCTACTGGAAGCCGCGTTACCTCGGTGCGAAAAGATACTAAATGATAAAGGACCCGTTCATTGGAACGGGTTTTTTTATTTTTAGAGGAGCACATCTATTTTTGTTGTTCCTAAAAATGAAAATGTGAAAGAAAATCCAAAAACTTTTTTTCTTTTTTATTTTCGTAAAGCGCGATTGCATAAGCGCCTGCATAGGGCAGCTGTGCGGATTGATAAGGGATTCTGATCATCTGTTTTTCTGCCAATTCACGCTTTACTGTAGATAAGGGCAGAAATGAAACGCCAAGTCCTTCCTTAATAAACCGTTTCGTTATATGTGTTTGGGTGACTTTCATTGTTCTCACAAATGGAAATGTCACTCTGACTTGACGGAGCAAGTCGTCCCAGTAGTCAGGATGATTGTGGGTCAAAAGCAGGTATTGCTCAAGCACCTCTTTGGCATCAATTTCTTTGTCGTTTATGAAATGCTCATCGGGCGGAGCCACAAGGACAACAGGATCTTTATATAAACAATGGCAGGTTAAAGAGGAGGACTGTATCTTTAAACAGCTCAATCCGATATCTGCTTCCCCCGCTTTAATCAGCGAGGAAATTTCTGCTGATTCGAAAATCGTGACTGCCATTTCTGTTTCTGTATTTATTGCTGTGTACCGCTTCATGACAGATGGGAGCACAGTATCAGCGATAAGCGGAGAAACCGCGAGCTTTAAGGTTTGAGAGTACCCTTGTCTCACTCTGTGAAGCTCTGTCATGCTGTTTTCGTAATCATCAAGAAGCCGGAGCGCATAAGGCAAATAAGCCCTGCCTTCATCAGTCAGCTGGATCTGCCTGCCTTTTCGTTCGAACAGCTTACAGCTGATTTCTTTTTCTAATTGCTTGATATGTACGGTGACAGTCGGCTGGGATAAAAAAAGTGTTTCCGCTGTTTTTCGAAAATTTTCATATTTCGCTGCGGTCACAAAGGTGTGAAGCCATTTGAAGTCCATTTCTATTCTCCCTCTGATTAATAATTTTAATTAATACCCTTAAAAATATTCATTATATTTTAAATATTATATTTACTATAATAACAGAAAAGGATAGGGGGAATACAAATGATACATTACGGATTAAAAGGAATTACATGTGTCGAAACAGCTATCAGCCATATTGATGGCGAAAAAGGGCGTCTGATTTATAGAGGCCATCATGCAAAAGACATCGCCTTAAATCACAGCTTTGAAGAAGCAGCCCATTTGATTTTATTTGGCAAACTGCCGTCATCTGAAGAATTGCAAGCATTTGAAGATAAACTGGCTGCTGAACGTCATCTTCCGGAACATATTGAGCGCTTGATTCAGTCACTTCCAAACAACATGGACGATATGTCGGTGCTGAGAACAGTGGTTTCTGCATTAGGAGAAAATGTATACGCCTTTCATCCAAAAACAGAAGAAGCGATTCGGCTGATTGCGATCACGCCTTCCATCATAGCGTACAGAAAACGATGGACGCGCGGTGAACAAGCCATTGCGCCATCTTCCCAGTACGGACATGTCGAAAACTACTATTATATGCTTACAGGTGAACAGCCTTCAGAGGCAAAAAAGAAAGCGCTTGAAACATATATGATTCTGGCTATGGAGCACGGCATGAATGCATCCACTTTTTCAGCACGTGTCACATTATCTACAGAGAGTGACTTAGTGTCTGCCGTTACTGCTGCTCTCGGCACGATGAAAGGTCCGCTGCATGGAGGGGCTCCTTCTGCGGTAACAAAAATGCTTGAAGACATTGGAGAAAAGGAACAAGCTGAAGCGTATCTGACAGAAAAACTCCAAAAAGGAGAGCGCTTAATGGGATTCGGGCACAGAGTGTACAAAACGAAGGATCCGCGGGCGGAAGCTTTACGGCAGAAAGCAGAAGAGGTGGCCGGAAATGACCCTGATCTTGATCTTGCGCTCCATGTAGAGGCTGAAGCGATCCGTTTGCTGGAAATCTATAAACCTGGACGCAAGCTGTATACAAATGTTGAATTTTATGCGGCTGCTGTCATGAAGGCAATTGATTTTGATGATGAACTGTTTACACCGACTTTTTCAGCAAGCAGAATGGTAGGCTGGTGCGCCCATGTGCTCGAACAGGCAGAAAACAACATGATTTTCCGTCCATCAGCGAAATATAATGGCGTCGTTCCTGAAGAAGTTCTTTCATAACATACTCTTCCGTTTAGGCGCTTCTATGACGTGGTAATGTTCAGTAATAACCATACGTCTAGGAGTGATGAATATGAACCCAATGGACAGACAAACAGAAGGACAGGCACCGCAGCAGCAGGACAGACAGCCGGGCATTGAGTCAGAGATGAACCCGCTGCCTTTGTCAGAGGATGAGGATTATCAAGGAAGCGGCAAGCTGAAAGGAAAAGTCGCGATCATTACCGGGGGCGACAGCGGAATAGGGAAAGCAGCTGCTATTGCGTTTGCTAAAGAAGGCGCCGATATCGCCATTCTTTACTTAGATGAGCATTCGGACGCTGAGGAAACGCGTAAACGGATCGAACAGGAAAATGTCCGCTGCCTGCTGCTACCTGGAGATGTCGGTGACGAGAACCATTGTGAACAAGCTGTACAGCAAACAGTGGACCATTTTGGCAAACTTGATATCTTAGTAAATAATGCTGCTGAACAGCATCCGCAAAACAGCATTCTCGATATTTCAACAGAACAGTTGGAAAAAACATTTCGCACAAACTTTTTTTCCATGTTTCATATGACAAAGAAAGCTTTGCCTCACTTGAAGGAGGGAAGCGCCATTATTAATACAACATCGATTACCGCTTATGAGGGGAATACGACATTAATTGATTACTCCAGTACAAAAGGTGCGATTGTCGCTTTTACACGGTCTATGGCGATGTCGCTTGCAGATAAAGGCATTAGAGTAAATGCAGTGGCACCCGGTCCGATTTGGACACCGCTTATTCCGGCGACATTCCCTGAGGAAAAAGTGAAACAGCACGGTGTGGATACCCCGATGGGAAGACCGGGACAGCCGGTTGAGCATGCAGGTGCTTATGTTCTGCTGGCCTCAGACGAGTCTTCTTATATGACAGGGCAGACCCTTCATGTGAATGGCGGACGTTTTATTTCCACATAATCAACGAAAAACCAGCATAATAGCTGGTTTTTTTGTGCGGAAAAAAATTCGAAAATAAAAAAATGTCGTTTTTTCTAACAATTCTGTTTTCTTTTTTGTGTTTATATATATAATAGGAGTAGGAGAAAGGAATGATGAATGACCAGTGCAAATAGAGCAGAAAAATGATCATTGCCACTAATAAATTCAGAAAATTCAAATAAAATATATTGAAGATGATCTTCTAGGAGTTGAAACGTAATGAAGGGGAGCGTATTTAGGAAGAAAAGTATTCAGGATTTACTTGCTGCGGCGAGCGGTGATAAATCTTTAAAAAGAGAATTAGGGGCATTTGATTTAACATTGCTTGGAATCGGAGCCATCATTGGCACAGGGATTTTTGTATTGACGGGAACAGGGGCGGTTACGGCCGGTCCCGGGCTGACCATTTCATTTGTTGTGGCGGCGCTGGCTTGTTTATTCGCTGCCCTGTCTTATGCGGAATTTGCTTCAAGTGTGCCTGTATCAGGATCTGTGTATACATTCACTTATGCGACATTGGGAGAGCTTATGGCCTTTATTATCGGTTGGGATTTAATTTTAGAGTACATGCTGGCGGTAAGTGCGGTGTCGGTCGGCTGGTCTGGATATTTCCAATCATTTTTATCAGGAATAGGAATTCATCTCCCTGTTGCTTTAACAGCGGCGCCGGGGGCGGTCAAAGGCACTTTTACCATTTTTAATCTGCCTGCATTCGTCATTGTCATGGCGATCACATTTTTGCTTTACTTAGGCATTAAAGAATCTAAAAGAGTCAACAACATCATGGTTATCTTGAAAGTGCTGGTCGTTCTGCTGTTTATCGCGGTTGCAGCTGTTTACGTGAAGCCGCACAATTGGCAGCCGTTTATGCCGATGGGCTTTGGCGGCGTATTCAACGCAGCGGCGCTTGTATTTTTCGCTTTTATTGGATTTGACGCTGTATCCTCTGCTGCGGAAGAGACGAAAAATCCCGCGAAGGATCTGCCTAAAGGCATTATATTCTCTTTATTGGTTTGCACCATTTTATATGTCACCGTATCAGCGATCATGACAGGGGTTATTCCGTTTGCTCAGTTTGCGGGTGTGGATCATCCGGTTTCTCTCGTCCTTCAAAGCGCAGGGCAAAACTGGGTAGCTGGCATCATTGATATTGGCGCCGTGCTGGGAATGACAACCGTTATGCTCGTCATGCTTTACGGCCAGACACGTGTCATGTTTGCCATGTCACGTGACGGACTTGTGCCTGGCTCACTTTCTAAAGTGCATCCAAAGCACAAAACACCTTATGTGGCCACTTGGTTTTTCGGAACGATGTCGGCGCTTCTTGGCTCGCTTGTTCCGCTGGATGAACTTGCAAAACTCGTAAACATCGGGACGCTGTCAGCATTTGTCCTGATTTCTGTGGCAGTTATCGTTTTGAGAAAGAAACAGCCTGATCTTCCGAGAGCTTTTAAATGCCCGGGAGTTCCCGTAATCCCAGGCCTGGCGATTCTGTTCTGCCTGTTCTTGATTTTAAATCTGGGATGGGTGACGATTGTCCGCTTCCTGGTGTGGCTGTTAATCGGCATGGTAATCTATTTCCTGTATTCAAGAAAGCATTCAAAATTAAATCAATAACCTTTCGATAAAGAGAGCGGTGATTCAGGCCGCTCTCTTTTACATTCTTACAAATGAATATATAGAAATGAAGACAAAAATAAGAGATAATATAGGCTGGAAAGGAAGTGACGTTTATTGTCTGAGGAAAAACCAGTCCAATGGGCTTCGAAAATTGGTTTCGTCATGGCCGCCGCCGGCTCGGCTATCGGCTTGGGGGCGATTTGGAAGTTTCCTTATGTAGCGGGGACTAACGGAGGAGGAGCCTTTTTTCTTGTTTTTGTGCTATTTACCATCCTCTTAGGCTATCCGCTTTTAGTGGGGGAATTTATTTTTGGAAGACGGAACCAGACGAACGCCATTGATGCATATAAAAAAGAAGCGCCGCGAACCGCTTGGTTTTTTACAGGTTGGGTTGGCGTAGCAGCATGTTTTTTAGTGCTGTCGTTTTACAGTGTAATCGGAGGATGGATTTTGCTGTATATCGTGAAGACGGCGTCTGGTTCACTGTCCGGGCTTTCTCAAGCACAGTATGGCAGCTTGTTTGCTTCTATTATCCAAAATCCAGTGCAGACGATCGCAGCTCAGTTTATTTTTATGGTGCTGACTGTCTTGGTAGTCGCCAGAGGAGTTCAAAAAGGAATTGAACGGGTCAGCGCGGTGATCATGCCGATATTGTTTATATTGTTTATTCTACTCGTCCTTCGATCTCTTACACTTAATGGTGCGATGGAAGGCGTGACATTTTTGCTTGTGCCTCATTTCGGCGACTTGACATCGGAATCCATATTATTCGCACTGGGACAGGCCTTTTTTACGTTAACACTAGGGGTTTCGGTAATGGTGACCTACAGCTCATACTTGCCGAAAACACAAAATATCCCTCGTTCAGCCGCCTCTATCGTCTTGATGAATATCATTGTGACACTCCTGGCGGGTTTGGCCATTTTTCCAGCGGTTTTCTCATTCGGTTTTCAGCCAAATGAAGGTCCGACACTGTTGTTTACAGTGCTTCCGTCCGTTTTTGAACAGCTTCCGTTCGGCACGCTGTTTTTTATCGGTTTTCTCGTTGCATTTTTATTTGCAGCTTTAACCTCAGCGTTTTCGATGGTTGAAATTATTGTCGCGACGATCGGAAAAGGGGACGAAAAGAAGAGGAAAAAACTGTCATGGACAAGCGGACTTTTGATTTTCTTGGTGGGAATCCCTTGCTGCTTGTCTTATGGCATGTTGAGCGATGTGCAATTCTTTGGTAAAACGTTTTTTGATATTGCCGATTTTACCGTCAGCAATATTTTGATGCCGTTAGGCGCGCTGTTAATTTCTCTTTTTATCCCGCTCAAAATTTCGAAGCGGGAGCTCTGGGCGGAAATGAGGAGCGGATCAAAAGCAAGTAAAGCATTCTTTTACACATGGTTTTATTTGCTTCGTTTTATCGTGCCGTTAGCCATTATTATCGTATTTTTAAATTTAATCGGGATTTTATCATTTTAAAAAACAGGCTCCGGGAATGGAGCCTGTTTTTTATTTAATAAGATGATACGGCGCCCATGCCGTTTTCAATTTTTGGATGCCGAGCCTGATGTCCTCTTCTGACAAACCGCCATAACCGATTAAGACAGAAACAAAAGGCGTTCGTTCTTTATATGAAGAGGAGACGGGATAGATGGTTACACCGTTGTTTGCGGCTGCTTTTATTGCTTCTTCCTCACTTGCTGGAAACAAAAGACGCAGCAGAATGTGAAGCCCCGAGTTTTTACCGAGAACCTCAACGGTGTTTCCTAGTTCAGAGCGGATGGCTTCTAACAGGACAGCGTGTTTTTTTCGGTATAGACCTCTCATTCTATTTATGTGTTTTTGCCACTCTCCGGTTTCGATGAAGTCTGCCAGTGCGAATTGCGAGTGGGCAGAGACGGTTTGCTTCATTAACTCAACGTTGTTTTTGATCGATTTCATGAGTTCAGGGGGCACAATCATGAAGCTAAGCCGCAAGGAAGGCAGAAGCGACTTTGAAAAAGTACCGAGATATATGACTCTGCCATTCGGATCAAAACCCTGTAAAGACGGAATGGGATGGCCACTGTAACGGAATTCCCCGTCATAATCATCCTCTATAATGAATGAATTTGATCTTGCTGCCCATGCAAGCAGCTCCTGTCTGCGGGTTATCGTCATGATGGTCCCAAGCGGAAACTGATGTGAAGGAGTCGTATACATGAAATAAGGATTCCGACGGTAGAGCTCATCCGGCAGGGCGCCTTCTGCATCAGTACAAATCGGAATGACATTCATGCGATTTGCTTCAAACATCCTTCTTGAACGGTGAAAGCCCGGCTCTTCAAAACCGATTTTTGTTCCGGGCTGAAGCGTAAGACAAAGAATTTGCAGAAGCACGGTCGTTCCTGCGCCGATGATGATCTGGCCGGGCTCGCAATTTATTCCCCGAGACAGCCTGACGAATCGGGCAATCGTGTACCTGAGTTCGTATTCTCCTTGAGGATCGCCAGAGGTGTGAAACGAATCGGAATAGCGATCCAGACTTTTTACTATGCTTTTTCTCCATGCGCTAAAGGGAAAGAGGGCCGGATCAACATTGCCTTGATGAAAGTCAATAGCAGGTGCGTTCTTTTTATGTGGGTCAGGCTGTGCAGACTGCTGAAAATGGTCAGGAGCTGACGGAAAGTCTGGCTCTACTTCCGCCGCAAACCAGCCGATTTTCGGCTTGCTTTTGACATAGCCCTCAGCAGTTAATTGCTCGTAAGCTCGTTCTATTGTTGCCGTGCTGACATCGAGCAAGCTGGAGAGCCTGCGTTTTGAAGGAAGTTTTGTTCCCTTTGTAATTCGCGTATGTGAAATCTCTTGTTTGAAAAAGCTATAGAGCTGCTCATACAGCGGTATTTTGCTCTTTTTATCCAGAAACGGCGTGATATCCATCTCGTGTCCCCTTTTTATCTGGCATGGTCATTTTTTCTGATAGTGGCTATTTGGCAAATGCCATTTATTAGCTATGATCATTGTAACGAAAGGAAAGGGGATTGAGAAGATGATTCATATCAAACAATTAACCACAAAAGAAGAATGGGCTGAGTCGTATCCGGTCATGGGTGAATTGAGAACAGAACTAGATATCGAGACGTATCTACAAAGGCTTGAAGCCTGTGTGCAGAAAGAATCGTATATGCTGTTTGCCTTATATGAAGATACAGAGATCAGAGCGCTGTGCGGCGCTCAGCCGAGGGTTTCCATTCATAAAGGAGGGTACTTGTGGGTTGCGGATCTAGTTACAACGGCACCTAGCCGGTCAAAGGGATACGGCAAAATGCTTTTGGATTATGCCGCAGACTGGGCGAGTAAAGCCGGACTTGGTTTTGTCAGTCTTTCATCTGGCCTTCAGCGTAAAGACGCACATCGATTTTATACAGAAAAAATGGGTTTTGCTATAGAAAGCTATTTGTTCCGAAAACCGGTGTAATGAAAAAAGACGCCTCTTCAGGCGCCTTTTTTAAAAGCCAAACTGTAAATTGGTATCCACTGATACAATGGTATACACACAAATAATCACAAAGAGATTCAGGATGACGCCGAGCAGGCCGGGGCCTGTGCGGCCTCTTTTGATGAAGAGTTCAATAATGCCAAACGGAACGGCAGCCATGGCGAATGGAAGCATTTGATAGGAATAAAATGTAACGTCGCTGATAATCGCCAAATTCAGCAAGAGCAGAGACAGAATCGCCGTTCCGACAGAGATCCACCCAAATACATTGTGTTCTTTAAATATTCTTACCAGTTCCATAATTCCACCTCGCCGACGTTCGCTGATTTTACAGATTTGTTTTTCAGCATGCGCTGGATTTCCTTGGTCGGTCCTGTAACGACCGAACCGTATACATTGACACCGTTTTTCTCTACATAATCCAAGCGGTTGTCCACATGCAGGTCCTTTCGTTTTGAAATGACCTGCGCCCATTTTTTATGCTTGGACATGAAGTGGAGGGCATTGATAAACTGATCGCCATTTGACTTGCCTTTTGTATTAAGGGCAGCCAAGAATTTTGAATCTTTCCCAGGATAGCCAAGAGGTTCTGTGTCTGCTGTTTTATTTGTATTTCTCTCTGTTTCGATTGCATTCCACAGAAAGCTCACATCATAGCCTTTGAATTTGTTATACACGTCTTTTGTCGGGTATGCACGGTCATATGAAAGATAGACCTCTGATACCGTTCCTTCAGGCAATGTCTTTAACGTTTTTTCTGCTTTTGAAGTTGTTTGTTCTGACGTATTTGATGGGTGTGTAAAGTAATGACTTGTATTATTCACTTGTAAGTCATAGTAGTTAACAGCCGGCGTCTTCACTTTATCATAAAACATTTCAACCCGTTCATTCCCTACGGCAGCTGTCTTCGCGCCAATCTGTTTTTGCAGCGGGAATTCCGTATTCATTCCAAACAGCTTCACTTGGCTTTTCAGTCCGGATGTATCGACAAGAACATTCGGCATAGTCAGGGCTACAGTGACTGCGGCGGTTTCCATAAGCTCATTGCCGGTGCTGTGTTTTCCTCCCATTCCGTAATAGAGGTAGCTTCCCAGCGTACAAAACGGCAAAATCATAAGTGTCGAAATGACGGCAAGTACAGAAATTCGCAAATAAGACTTGCGTTTGCCGTAGGCTAAAATCGCTTTCTGTTTTTCTGGACTGATGCTGGCATCCAAAGCATTGCCGCCCTCAAGTTCGCTGTCAATCAGTTCCTGATACACTTCTAGCTTCTCAAGTTCTTCCTCAAACGCGGTCATTTCCTGGTCGGTCATTTCCCCATTTTTATATTGGTCAAAACGTTTTTTAAATTCTTCATTCATCATTAACACCTCTATTATAAAGTGCTTTCAGCCGCTGTCTGGCACGAAATAAAACACTTTTAAAATTCGCCTCTGAAATATTCATAATATGGGATGCTTCTTTGTAATTTAACTCTTTTAAATAATATAACGTTAAGGCCTCCCGATAATTATCGGGGAGCTCGGACATATAACCAGTCAGCACTTCCTTTATCTCTACCTGGTGGGCAGGACTCTGAACAGCATTTTGAAAGAGGCTTCCGATTAAGTCATCAGAAATGGTTACTTCTTTCTTATGCTTTCTGACGTAATCAATGAAGGCGTTACGCGCCACTTGAAAAAGCCAGGGCTTTACTTTGCTGTGATCATAGGAGTGAATGTGTATGTATGCCCGCATAAAGGTTTCCTGCAGCAAGTCTTCGGCAAGATGCTTGTCTTTTGTCATGGAGAGCAGGAACCTGTAAACATCATTCATGTACATTTGGTAAATTTCATCGATCGTCACTGCCTTTTCTCCCCTCTATCTTATACACGCATAAGAAAGGTTTAAAGTTGCACATTACGTACAAACGGCTTTTTTACACTTAATCAAACACCATTCCTATATAGTAACCAAAAATGGACTCAAAAGATAGTGCGAAGAAATGTTTAACATTTTTGCCAGCGGGGAAAATATAGTGGAAAAAGTGAAGGAGTGGCACAATGGAATACACCAATATAGCAGACACGGGAATCAAAGCTTCAAGAATCGGTCTCGGCACGTGGGCGATTGGCGGCACCATGTGGGGAGGCACTGACGAAAAAACATCTATCAAAACAATTCACGCCGCTCTAGATCGGGGGATCACACTGATTGACACAGCGCCGGCTTACGGCTTCGGACAGTCTGAGGAAATCGTCGGCAGGGCGATCAAGGAGTATGGCAAAAGAGACGAAGTGATTCTCGCCACGAAAACGGCTCTGGATTGGAAGAATAACCAGCTGTTCCGCCATGCGAACAGAGCGCGAATTATAGAGGAAGTCGAGAATTCTTTGAAACGGCTTCAAACGGATTATATTGATCTTTATCAAGTGCATTGGCCTGATCCATTAGTGCCTATTGAAGAGACAGCGGAAGTCATGAAGGAATTATATGATGCCGGGAAAATCCGAGCAATTGGCGTCAGTAATTTTTCAATTGAGCAAATGGATACATTCCGCGCCGCTGCACCGCTTCATACGGTTCAGCCTCCGTATAATCTATTTGAAAGAGAAATTGAAGAGAATGTCCTGCCGTATGCAAAAGACAACCAGATCACAACATTGTTATACGGCAGTTTATGCAGGGGGCTGTTATCAGGCAAGATGACTGAAGGGCATACATTTGAAGGAGACGATCTGCGAAATCACGATCCTAAATTCCAGAAGCCACGCTTTAAAGAATATCTTTCAGCTGTCAAACAATTGGATAAGCTGGCGAAGACACGGTATGGAAAATCAGTCATTCACTTGGCTGTCAGATGGATATTAGATCAGCCGGGAGCCGATATCGCTCTTTGGGGAGCAAGAAAGCCTGAGCAGGTTGAGGCGGTATCTGAGATTACAGGCTGGACACTGAGTGAGGAAGATCAAAAAGACATCAACACTATATTAGAAAATACGATAACAGATCCGGTTGGGCCAGAGTTTATGGCACCGCCGACCAGGGAGGAAATATAACAAAGCTGAGGGCCAACCCTCAGCTTTTTAGCGTCTTTAACGGAGAAATCTTAAAAATTAGTACCAGGTAATAAAAAATATTGTTATAATAAGTACAGAAAGAATCATTGATTATGACAAAGGAAGTGCGATATGTATAAGTTTTGTGCAAATGCTTTAAAAGTTCTTCTTTCTCTTCGCGGAGGAGTGAAGGTGTATAACAAAGAAAACCTTCCGGCCGATTCAGGTTTTGTCATCGCGTGTACACATTCCGGCTGGGTTGATGTGATCACACTCGGAGTCGGGATTCTTCCTTATCAAATACACTACATGGCGAAAAAAGAGCTTTTTCAAAATAAATGGATCGGTTCATTTCTGCAAAACATTCATGCTTTTCCGGTAGATCGGGAAAATCCTGGGCCAAGCAGTATTAAAACACCGATTAAGCTGCTGAAAGAAGGCGAAATCGTCGGTATCTTCCCAAGCGGAACAAGAACCTCTGAGGACGTGCCTTTGAAAAGGGGTGCGGTGACGATTGCGCAAATGGGGAAAGCACCGCTCGTTCCCGCTGCATATAAAGGGCCTTCAAGCGGAAAAGAATTGTTCAAAAAAGGGAAAATGAAGCTTATTATCGGTGATCCGATTCAGCAGGCTGATTTTGCCCACCTGCCGCCAAAGGAAAGACTTGCAGCTATGACAGAGGTTTTGAATCAGCGAATTAAAGAATTAGAGGATAAACTAGAACAGCTATAAGATGTAGTGGTTTTGAATGTTTTGTTTTCCTCACATTCCATGAAACTGAGAAAAATATATGCAAAAAAAGCACCTTTCACAAGGTGCTTTTTTATTATGCTTCCTGCTGTTCAGCTGTTTCCGCAAGTTCTTCTTCTTGAAGCTTTTTCACTTCGATATAAGCGACATGGTGGCCGTCGATTTCGTTAATGATAAATTCGCAGCCTTCTTCAATGATAGAATCATCTTTTTCAACATCATATTTTTGAGTAAGGAACCAGCCGCCAATTGTATCGACTTCTTCGTTCTCTAAATGAATGCCGAGCAGGTCGTTTACTTGATCAATTAACACTTTTCCGTCAAGAATATAATGGCCTTCGCCGATTTTTCGGATCTCGTTAATTTCATCAATATCAAACTCATCACGGATTTCGCCGACGATTTCTTCAATAATATCTTCAACCGTCACGAGCCCGGCAGTCCCGCCGTATTCGTCAGACAGGATGGCGATGTGAACCCTGTCTTTTTGCATTTTGACAAGCAGGTCTTGAATCGGCGCAGATTCAATGACATGAATGATCGGGTTGATGAATTCAGAAATGGTGGAATCGACGGATACCTCACCGCTCATGCAGGCGGTCAGCACTTCTTTAATATTAATAACCCCGATAATGTTATCTTTATCGCCCTCTTCCACAGGGTAGCGGGTATATTTTTCAGTCTGAATGATCTCCATCATTTCAGAAATCTTAATATCATGCGGAAGGCTGACAATTTCAGTCCGCGGAATCATAATTTCTTTCGCGAGCCTGTCATCAAATTCAAAGATTTTATTTACATATTTAAACTCTGACTGATTAATTTCACCGCTTTTATAGCTTTCAGACAAAATGATTCGCAGCTCTTCTTCAGAGTGAGCCAGTTCATTTTCTGAAACAGTCTCCAAGCCAAATGCTTTAGTCAATAATCGTGCGGAATTGTTCAAAAGCCAAATGAATGGGAACATAATGCGGTAAAACCAAATCAACGGTTTCGCAAACAGCATAGACACTGATTCCGCCTTTTGGATGGCGACTGTCTTAGGGGCAAGTTCCCCGACAACAACGTGCAGGAACGTAATAACCGCATACGCAAAAATAAACGATATCACATGTGAAAGGGAACCCGGAACATTCAGTTTTACGAAAAGCGGGTGAAGCAACCTTTCAATCGTTGATTCACCTAAAACCCCTAATCCGATGGAAGTCAATGTAATTCCGAGCTGACACGCAGACAAATATTCATCAAGATGCGTGGTCACTTTTTTAACACCTATTGCTGCTTTATGTCCTTCCGCGATCAGCTGATCAATCCGTGAGCCTCTGATTCTGATAATGGCAAATTCAGATGCCACGAAAAATGCCGTCAGGGCGATTAAAACAGCAACTAAAATCAAATTCACTATGTCCAATTAGAACCTTCATTCTAGCAATGAGAATGAAGGTAACACCTCCTGTTAGATAAAATGGTTTTAACTTAACAGCAGCATAAATGATTGGAACACGGCGAGCTTTTCGGGCGGGAGCTTGCTTTTCAGCTTGTCACGCTCCTCGGGCTTCAGCCGTTCAAACCGATTCAAGATTCCGGAGATGTTTTGATTCATATGATCAATTTCTAATGCCAGATTTCCAATTTCATCATCACGTTTAGCTGAAGAGGGAAACTGGTTCTCCAGTCGATCTTTAATATCGGACAGGGCCAATCGCTGCTTCTTGCAATCTACAATAAATATAAGCCGATTAAGTGCATTTTTATCATAGTAACGGTAATTTGAACAGGATCTGGCCGGCGTAAGCAGGCCGATATTCGTATAATAATCAACTGTTCGTTTCGTTACTCCGGCAAGTGCCGCTAGTTCACTGATGCGATAAGTCTCAGCCCCATCTATATCCCTCCCAACCATCACGTTATAGTTATGAGAATAGTTTAATATATGAACGGCATCTTGCACAAGTTTATTGTTTTTTTAACGGGAACTGGAAGTGGTGGAATTCATCATCAAATTGAAGTAACATAGGAAGATAGAATTTTCTCACTTTTATATGCGGAAGGGACAGATGAATTTGGCTGGGTTATCCCGGGAAATTGAAGCAAACTTACATAAAGGATCATGGATTCGGAAGCTGTTTGATGAAGGCGCAAGGCTGAAAAAAGAGTTCGGAGATGACCAGGTGTTTGATTTTTCATTAGGCAACCCGATTGTTGAACCGCCTGAAGCTTTTAAGAGAGCGTTAATAGAGGAAGCTGAAAAAGGCAATCACGGATACATACAAAACCAAGGACTGCCGGCGGCGAGAGAAAAAGTCGCGCAATTTTTGGCATCCCGTTTTGATGCAGGGTTCTCGGCGGAACGAGTCGTCATGACAGTGGGCGCAGGAGGGGCATTGAATGTCGCGTTAAGGAGTATTGTAAACCCGGGTGAAGAGGTTATCATTCTCGCACCTTATTTTGCCGAGTATAAACTGTATATTGAGAACTACGGAGGAAAGGCTGTCAGCTGTCCGTTGACGTCCCGGTTTGAGATCGATATTGAAGCGGTAAGGCAATCGATCACTTCAAAGACGAAAGGGCTGATTCTTAATACACCTCATAACCCGACAGGCACTGTTCTCAGCCAGAAAAATATAGATGAGTTAGGCGATTTATTAAAAGAAATAGAAGAGAAGAGCGGCCAGGCGATTTATGTGCTGTTTGATGAGCCGTACAGTCAATTAATCTATGATGAGGAATTGGCAAATCCGTTTCAATCGTATCATCGTGTGATTTTGGCGAGTTCATTCAGTAAAGATCTCGGTATAGCCGGGGAGCGGCTCGGATATATCGGTTTGGACAGCCGGATTCCGGATGCTGAACTTTTGATCAACGCTTTTGTGTATTGTAATCGAACGCTTGGATTTGTGAATGCGCCTGTCATGATGCAGCGGGCTGTGGCAAGGATGGATGATGTAAGAATAGACGCAAGCGCGTATAAAGAGCGCAGGGATATCATGGTCGGTATTTTAAACGAAGCCGGTTTTGAATTTGAAATGCCGAAGGGCGGTTTCTTCGTTTTTCCAAAATCGCCAATAGAAGATGAAGTTGCATTTTGCGTGCATGCCGCCCAAAAATATAAACTGTTAATCGTGCCAAGCAGCGGTTTTGGAGTGAAAGGACATTTCCGTTTATCCTTCAGTGTGCCGATCGAGCAGATTAAAAACTCACGGGATATTTTTGTATCTTTATATAAAGATTTTGTGTAGGAAAGCAAAGAAAACGGCTTTGAACGCCGTTTTCTTTTTTTTTTGGAAATTCTTCTCTTCCAAACAACAAAATTGACAGGCTGTGCGCCTGTAAGCAAAAGCTGCCTCTTCATTAAAGTCTAAAAATTAAGAATCATTTTTGGAATGAGTTGTGTTACAATAAAATATACAATTTATAATCAAACTTTGACTTGGAGGTGGTATGATGGGGCCCTCTGCTTAGGCAACAATACACCACGTACCTCGATGTTAAGGAAAAATGATTATATCAGGAGGTGACTCCTTATCCTTTGATGTGGGGATAAGGTTAAATGGACGATATTGACAGTCTGATTTTAATTGGTGTGCTCATTGCTTTAACCGCGTTTTTCGTTGCAAGTGAGTTTGCAATTGTTAGAGTAAGGAGATCCAGAATTGATCAGCTTATAACAGAAGGAAACAAACGGGCGATACTCGCAAAGCGTGTCATTACAGATTTGGATGAATATTTATCCGCATCCCAGCTGGGCATTACATTGACATCGATTGGACTTGGTGTGCTGGGAGAGCCGGCATTTGAACGAATGTTGCATCCATTGCTTGAACCGCTCGATCTGCCGGAATCAGTTTCTCATGGAGTCTCTTTTGCAGTTGCGTACGCCATGATCACGTTCCTGCACGTTGTTGTGGGGGAGCTGGCACCGAAAACGGTCGCGATTCAAAAGGCAGAGCAGCTGACCTTGCTTATAGCGGGTCCATTGCGTTTATTCTATTTGCTCCTGTTTCCGTTTATTTGGATCCTCAATGGATCGGCGCGGCTTTTATGCGGCATGTTTGGGTTAAAGCCAGCGTCAGAACATGACGGTTCCCATTCTGAGGAAGAACTTAGAATGCTGTTGTCTGAGAGTTTAAAAAACGGAGAGATTAATCCGTCTGAATATAAATATGTGAATAAGATTTTTGAATTTGATAATCGGATCGCCAAAGAAATTATGATCCCGCGGAAGGAAATGGCCGCTGTGTCAACAGAGATGACGATAGCAGAGATGCTTGAAGTCATGTTGAAGGAGAAATACACACGCTGGCCTGTCACAGACGGAGACAAAGACAGTGTCATCGGATTGGTGAATACGAAGCATTTGTTTTCTGATTTGCTGTTTATGACAGAAGAGGAACGCATGAAGATGACTATACACCCGTACGTGCGGCCTGTCATCGAAGTGATTGAAACCATCCCGGTTCATGATCTGCTGATCAAAATGCAGCGTGAACGCATTCATATGGCCATATTGTCTGATGAATACGGAGGAACCTCAGGGCTTGTGACGACAGAGGATATTCTTGAGGAAATTGTCGGCGAGATCAGAGATGAATTTGATGAAGACGAACAGCCGCTGATCCAAAAGCTTGGCGACCGTCATTATGTGATGGATGGAAAGGTGCGGATCGATCAGGTGAACAGTCTTCTTGGTGCATCGATCCAAGAGGACGTCGATACGATCGGCGGACTGATATTGAAAGAAAACATCGATATTGAGGCTGGGGAATCCATCCGCATTGGTTTGTATACGATAAAGGTGCTAAAAATGGACGGCCGATTAATCAAGCAAATCGATATAAAAGAAGAAGCCGGCAGCACAACCGGGATTACGGCGCACCGCGCGCTGCCGATGCCTGAACCTGTGATGCTGAACAGTGCAACCTTGAGCGAAAAATAAGCTCAAGGTTTTTTATGTTGTGATTATCCAGCCGCACCAAAACGCCAAAAGTGACCCGCAAAGCGTCAGGGCGATGTACAGGATGCTTTCCATTACGCGTTTGGCCAGCAGGAGCTGAACACTTTCAACACTGAAGGTGGAAAAGGTCGTAAAGGCGCCGAAAAATCCCGTGCCGATGATGAGGGAGGCCGAAGCGTTTGTAATGTGCAGCCCAGTAAATATCCCAAGTCCGAGCGCTCCGATAATATTGACTAATACGATGCCGATGGGCAGGCTGGGACCTTTGATTTTGGCGGTTATGAGATTGCCGAGCCAGAAGCGCAGCATCGCGCCAAACCCGCCTGCTATGAAGATACCCGCTAGTGTCATCGTTCTTGAAGCCCCTTTCTTTGTTTGGTGCTTGCTATGCGCCGTCCAGCCAAAACACCGCTTAGCGCAAGGACGATTCCTGATAACAATGAAACTGCCATATACAAAACAGCCAGTGAGGGTTGCGCCTGCAAAAGCATCACTGTTTCTTTAGAAAATGTGGACATTGTTGTAAAGCCGCCGCAAAACCCTGTGCCTAAACAAGCCGACAGCAAAGGCCGTTTTGCCCTAATCATAAAAAAACCGGTCAGACTGCCTAATAAAAGGCTGCCAGCTGCGTTTTCCAGCCAGGTTGCTGCTGGGAATTGTTCGGAGTGTATCCATATGTTGAATGCATATCGGAGGCAGGCGCCAAACGCACCTCCGATAAAAACAGCGCTATATATTTTCATGTTTGTCATCCTTTTTGATGAAATCCGGGTAATCTGTTACAATGCCGTCCACGCCCATAGCTTGTAATTTTGCTGCTATCTTTTGATTCTTGACAGTCCATGCAAACACTTTTAGGTTGTTTTTATGGGCGGAAGCGATCATCAGCCGGTTGAGACGTGTGTATTTGATATTGACATAGTTTGCAACAGATTGGCAGGCCTTCAGCTGATTTCTGGACAGCATGCCAAAGTTAGGTCTTGTAATGACAGCTGTCGGAATCGATGGATAAAGCTCGCGGAACCTTTGGACGGTACGGAATTGAAAGGACTGAACAATATTGTGAATAGAAAAAGAAAATTGCCCTAACAGCTGTCCTACTTCTTCTTCAAGTCCGACTTGAGATGGATGTCCTTTTAATTCAATTAAAAGACCGATTTTTTTGTGATAGCGTTTGAGCACCGCTTTTAAGGTTGGTATACGCTCTCCCCGAAAAGCAGGGCCGTACCAGCTGCCTGCATCGAACTTCTGCAATTCTTCCAATGTGAAATCCTTAACAAAACCCGATCCATTTGTTGTTCGGTCTAACCTGTCATCGTGTATCACGACAATCTGTCTGTCTTTTGTAAGCTGGACATCCAGTTCGATCATATCTGCATTCATTTCTGCCGCAAGGTCAAATGCGGCAATTGTATTTTCCGGAGCATAACCTGAAGCTCCGCGATGGGCAATGGTGTACAAGCTAAGTCAGCTCCTCGTATGGGCATTTCTGTTATTGTATCAAATCCATAAATGCGCGGCGATACAAACGGGTGAATTTTTTGCTTCATATCGGAATGGTCCGGGCTAAAGGAGGGCGTATAACGAAAAAAAGACATTCAGAGCAGCCAAACATATTTCTCCGCAAATTTAGTTCTTTCGACACATTAACGAAACATTCTGATCATTTATAATAGCAAAAAAGGAGGCGAGATCATGGGAAAAGGGAGAATCAGAGTGGAGGAAAGAATTAAAGCCGAAACGGATACTGAAATGCAAAACGCAACTCTCCTTGATCAGACACAAACGAAAAAAAGTAAGTGACTGTCCCTATTGAATCTGGCTGAATAGTTGACTTGAAAAGTGACCTCGGCGTTCCGCCGGGGTTTTGTGCTGTAAAAAGACATTTAGAAGAGCATCTTTACGAATCTTTTAGTATAATAAACATTTGATTTAAGAAGGGAGATCGTCATGCCGGATTATATGCAGCAATATTTTACGCTTGATAAGATCATACAAATCGGCATCAGCCTGGCAATTTTGCTGGTGTTTCTTATACTCAGAAAGCTATTCACAAGATATTTTTTCCGGTTGCTATTTAATATAACGAATCGGCGGAGAACAGAAATTTTCAAGCAGGTGGTTCTTGCATTTGAAAAGCCGGCCAGATGGTTTTTTGTTGCTTTAGGGCTGTTTTTAGCGATTCGGTATTCCCCGTTTTTAAACGATCAAATGCCGGTCATCAGCAAAATATATCGCTCACTGATCGTTGCGCTCATATGCTGGGGGCTTTGTAATTTGACTGCAGCGTCGTCATTTATCTTCCATAAGGTGAATCAGCGCTTCGAGTTGGACATGGATGACATCCTGGCACCGTTTTTATCCAAATTGCTTCGTTTTATTATCATTGCGCTCAGTGTCAGTGTGATTGCTCAGGAATTCAATTATGATGTCAACGGATTTGTGGCGGGTCTAGGTCTTGGCGGACTTGCTTTTGCGCTTGCTGCAAAGGATACCATCAGCAACTTCTTCGGCGGCATTGTTATTATTACTGAAAAGCCGTTTACCATCGGTGATTGGGTGGAGACGTCAGCAGTAACCGGATCAGTAGAAGATATTACCTTCAGGAGCACGAGATTCAGAACAGCTCAGGGAGCGCTTGTAACGGTACCAAACTCTACGCTGTCGATGGCAGCAATCACAAACTGGACGAGAATGACAAAACGCCAAATTACGTTTTCCATCCACGTGTCCTACGCTACACCGATTGAGAATCTGGAACGTTCCATTCATTCTCTTAGAACCATGCTTTTGGAGCATGAGGGCGTTGATAATGATGTTATTATGGTCAACTTCGATGCGTTTGCTGACAGCTACTACAATTTATTTTTCAACTTCTATACAAAAACAACGGTATGGGCTGAAAACCTTGTTGTGAGAGAGGATATCAACTATAAAATTATTGAAATCCTCGCTGCTGAAGGTGTTGAATTTGCATACCCCGGCCAAATGGTTGTTGTAAAGAAAAAGCATGAAAACGATCCGTTCCAGATTAATCTAAATAAAGAGGAAAAGGAACGGGCTTAAAAGGGAAAGACTTCGTCTGGCAGGGGCGGAGTCTTTTTCGTGGTAAAATAAGAGAAAAAAGGAGGTGCTAACTTGAAAGCAATCAGAACTATTTTAAATGATGCGCAGCGAATTGTCGTGCTGACCGGAGCGGGGATGAGCACAGAGTCAGGGATCCCTGACTTTCGTTCAGATGAGGGCATTTGGACGGAGGATGCTTCAAGAATGGAAGCGATGAGCCTGGATTACTTTTTAAGTCACCCGCGTCTGTTTTGGCCTAAATTTAAACAATTGTTCCAAATGAAAATGAGCGGGAGCTTTGAGCCGAATGAAGGGCACCTGCTTTTAGCTGAACTGGAGAAGCAAGGGAAGCGGGTCGACATTTTTACGCAAAACATTGACGGTCTTCATAAAAAAGCCGGGAGCCGACATGTGTACGAACTGCATGGCTCTATCCAGTCCGCTGCTTGTCCTGTATGCGGCGCCCGCTATGAGCTCCCTCATTTGCTGGAACAGGAGGTGCCGGAGTGCACGGCGGCCGGACAAGCTGGTGCCATTTGCGGAGCGGTATTAAAAACCGATGTCGTTCTCTTTGGCGATGCCGTCCTGCACTTTGACACCCTTTATGAAAAGCTCGAACAAGCAGATCTATGGCACATCTCTCGAAGTTGCCCCGGCACGATTTGTGCCTGAGGACGCAAGCCGGATTACCGGCATGAAGAAAGTCATCATTAACCTTGAACCGACATACTGTGACAGCTTGTTTGACATGGTCATCCATCAAAAAATTGGAGAGTTTGCCCGACGTTTAGGCATAAAAAAATGAGGCGCTCACATAGTGGCGGCCTCATTTTTTATTCATGAACAGGAACCATGGTGTCCTCTAATTCTCCGAAGGAATAGCCTTTTTCTTTTAGTTTATTGATTAATACCGGCAGTGCGTTTACAGTAGCGGGAAGATCATGCATGAGAATGACATAAGGTCTGCTTGAATGGCTGTTTTCCATATTCTCAAGCTGTTGTAAAACTTCCGTCACATATTTTGAATTCCGGTATTTCCAGTCCATGCTGTCAATCGTCCAATCCCAGTACATAAAACCGTCATTTTCAAGATTGTGAATTTGTGAGGCGGTCAGTGACGGCTTGCTTCCGTATGGCGTTCTGACAAGATCGGTTTTATATCCCGTGATGTCTTGCAGCGTGTCACGCGCCTCCTGCATTTCTTTTAACGGAGATGTCGGTGTTTGATAGAACAATTTGTTATTGTGGGTGACGCCGTGTAAACCGAGTGCGTGGCCTTCTTTTTCTGCCCTTTTCACCGCTTGTTTATATTCGTTCATCCGAGGTGACAGCATAAAAAATGTCGCTTTTACATTAGTGTTTTTCAATGTGTCGAGCAAGCGGTTTGTATAGGCTGACGGGCCGTCATCAAAGGTTAAGTAAACCGTCTTATTCCCCATGTTCTGCTTTGTCTGGAAATGTTTAACCAAAAGTTCAGGGGAGTCATTTTTCAGTTTAAGGCTTTCCTTCTCGTCACGAAGCTGGCCGTTTGTAGTGACAGTGACTTCCTTTGCTTTCGATGAGCTGTGGGAATAACCCAAAATCACCATAAGCAAAAGCAGCACACATAAAGCTGCTAAACTTGCAAATTTAAAAGCAAGCGAAACTGCAGAAGGAGAAGCATCTCCTCTCGTTTGTCGCATAACAATCTCTCCATTGGCATAAAATCTCTACATACCGCTGTATAGCAGGCAACTTATCAAGATGCCATATGTTTACAACCTATGTATTACCAGTCAAGTATACAGGAATAAAACTGGAAAGAACATAGAAAAATGTCGAAATATCAGATTTTAAGGAAAAAATAATCTCCTTAGCTATTGACCCAATATGGTAGAATAAATGACAATGACAGCTAGAAAAACATCTGGGAATCTCGAAAAGGGAGGGCTATTATGAAGGTTTTAGTCAATGGCCGGCTGATCGAACGCAGCGAAGCTTCGATCGATTTGGAAGATCGCGGTTATCAGTTTGGTGACGGTATCTATGAGGTTATCAGAGTGTATAAAGGAGTACTGTTCGGCTTGCGAGAGCATGCGGAGCGTTTTTTTAGAAGTGCGGCGGAAATCGGGATAGCATTGTCATTCAGTGTGGAAGATTTGAAGTATGACCTGCAAAAGCTTGTACAGGAGAATGCGGTCAGTGAAGGAGCGGTATACATTCAGACAACAAGAGGCGTAGCGCCGCGAAAACATCAGTATGAAAGCGGGCTTAAGCCGCAGACTATTGCTTACACATTTACTGTGAAAAAACCGGAGCAAGAGCAGGCGTACGGAGTGGCAGCAATTACAGATGAGGATCTCCGCTGGCTGAGGTGCGACATTAAAAGTCTGAATTTACTGTATAATGTGATGACCAAGCAAAAAGCGTATGAAGCAGGGGCTTTTGAAACGATTTTGCTAAGAGACGGCACTGTTACAGAAGGTACATCCTCTAACGTTTATGCCGTTATCAATGGAATGGTGCGAACGCATCCGGCTAATCGGCTCATTCTCAACGGGATTACACGGATGACTATTTTAGGGCTGATGAAAAAGAACGGGATTGAGCTTGAAGAAAAGCCTGTCAGTGAGGAAGAACTGAGACAGGCGGAAGAGATCTTTATTTCGTCAACAACGGCAGAAATTATTCCGGTCGTGACGCTCGATGGGGAATCAGTCGGAAGCGGTGAGCCCGGACCGGTGACAAAACAGCTTCAGGCTGCTTTTCAAGAAAGCATTCAGCAGGCAGCAAGCATTTCATAATGAAGCATAAAAAAAGAGTCCGCTTTGCAAGCGGAGCTCTTTTTATTTTTTCAAAAATCCAACCAAAATGGAGAGCATCGGCGATATATAGAGGAAGAATGTAAATGGGATATAGTTAATGACGGGAACACCGAGTGTGCTTGCCATAAAAGCGCCGCATACGCCCCAAGGGATCAATGGATTCATTAATGTCCCGCCGTCCTCTAAGGATCTGGAAAGAAATTTCCGCGGAATGTTTTGTTTGTCATATAACGTTTTATAGGATTGTCCCGGTATTAAGATTGATAGATACTGTTCACCGGTTGCCATGTTGATGCCGATGCTTGAACAGACCGTGGCCGCAATCAGCTGGCCTTTTGAGCGGATGCCTTTCATGACACCCTCCAACAGCGCGGAAATTAATCCGATTTTCTCCATCAGCCCCCCAAGTGCAAAAGCAATCATAATAAGCGAGACTGAGCCCATCATTGATTGCAGTCCGCCTCTGTTAATAATTTTAGCAGCGGCCTCATTATCTGTTTCAAACGTTGTGCCATTTTGCAAAGCTGTCATGAACCCCTGCAGGCTGCTGTCAGGTACAAACATAGCAGTCAACATTCCCGAGGAAATAATTCCAGCGGTTAGAACGGGAATCACGGACACACGCTTAACCGCCAGCAAAACGACTAATAGTGGTGAAAGAAGCGACCACGGCGTTACGTTAGCGGCATCCTTGATGCCTTTTATGACCTGTTGAATATCAACTGTCGAAGCAGTGTCCGCTGACACAGATAAACCGAGAAAGTAAAACAGAACGACGGTGATAAGTAAAGCCGGGATAGTAGTGCCCATCATATGGCGAATATGTTCAAAGATTGGTATGCCGCCTATGCCGGCGGCAAAATTGGTTGTGTCCGACATTGGAGACATTTTATCGCCAAAGCATGCGCCGCAGATGACCGCGCCCGCCGTCCATTCAAGTGGAACACCAGCCGCGCTCGCAACGCCGATCAGCGCAACCCCAATTGTGCTCACTGTTGTCAAGCTTGAACCGACAAGCGTGCTGATGATCATGCACGAAAACAAAGCAGTCAAAAGAAGGTGACTTGGTTCAATAAAAGACAGAACATAAACTGTTACGGACGGTATTGCGCCGCTGTACATCCAAGCGCCGATTAAAATACCGATAAGCGCCAGAACGATAATCGGCTGTACGCCGTTTTTGATTCCCTCTACAATCCCTTTTTCTAGGTTAACCCAAGAAAAACCGATCCATAAACCAGCTGCCGAAAGCATAACAACACATAGAAACAGCGGGATATGCGGTTCTGTATGCAGGAAAAATAAGCAAGAAATAATGATGCCTAACATGAATATAAATAAACCGACGGCTAACGGAAACGTCAGCTTTTTTTGAGAATCCAAAATAACACCCCATCATTGTTCTTTAATGCTTTTGTGCTTTTGGGCACGAAAGCATTATAACAGAAAAAAATGAAAAACTATGTTTTTTCACAATTATGAATTTAAAAAAGCGAGCACAAAGCGTGCTCACTTTACAATCAATACGGGTATATCTGATTTCGATGAAAGCTTTTCGCTTACACTCCCGAATATCAGCTTTTTCAGCTTGTTCTGGTCTCTGCTTCCGGTTACGATCATATCGGCAGAAATGCGGTTTGCATGCTCGATAATTGATTCAGCCGGATCGCCTTCTAATATATCAATATCTCCATCTGTCTGCTGGTCATTCAGCATCATTCGGGCTTCTGCGATGATTTCTTCTGTACGGTCTTCATAGATCATTGGCTCAGGGGGTGCGACATCTGATACAAGCGGATCAGGAATACTTGTCACGCCTCCGCCAATATAGGTTGCCCCTGCTGCGGGTCTGGGAGGGTCGATGATGGTCTGATTGTCCTTCCTATCATGTGAATGGGCGACGGTAATATCAGCATTTACGGTCTTAGCAAGATCGATAGCTGTCTGCAGCGCTTTTTTGCTATTTTCACTTCCGTCAAACGCAACGATGATACGGTCAGCATGAAACATCATTCTCACCCTTTCAAAAGCGTCTTACAACACAATACCCGCATTCGTGTATAATTAACCTTTTCCTATTCAAGTAATGATTGACAAAAAAAGGATTTGTTTATATGATAAAAAAAGATGAAATGTAACTGGAAGGAGGGTTTGCTATGCCAAGGAATTTGTGTGTTTATCAAACAGTTTCATATTGGCGCGGCAAACCCTATGTTCTGTTTGATTGAAAGTTTTTTAACTTTAGCTGCGCTTGAAAAGCGCTGTGCATACATATCTGTTACAAAAGGCATGGAGCTGACGCTTCGTGTCTTTTTTATATACAAAATGTAAAGAAAGACAGGTGTATGGGATGTGAAGACAAATACAGGGGCAAGGACAGCTCGTGCAAAACGAAATGAAAAAAGCTGCAAGGGAAAAATAGAAGGCGGCTGATGGAGATAAAGGAGATGGGGATTGATGTTTTCAGTATTGAAAAAGCTAGGCTGGTTTTTTAAAGCATACTGGCTGCGCTATACAATTGCGATTGTGCTTTTATTGGGAGTCAATATCATTGAAATGTTTCCGCCTAAGCTCTTGGGGAATGCCATAGATGATATGAAATCGGGGACGTTTACTGCGGAAGGGATGCTATTTTATATCGGTATCTTTTTTGTGCTGACGGCTGTCGTGTATATCATGTCTTATTTTTGGATGCACCAGCTGTTCGGCGGAGCGAATCTGATGGAGAAAATCCTTCGTACGAAACTAATGGGACACCTGCTGGCCATGTCACCGCCGTTTTATGAAAAAAACCGGACAGGAGATTTAATGGCACGAGGGACGAATGATCTTCAGGCTGTTAGTTTAACGACGGGGTTTGGCATCTTAACATTAGTCGACTCTACGATGTACATGATGACGATCTTTTTGACGATGGGGTTTCTGATCAGCTGGAAGCTGACCTTAGCCGCTATTATCCCGCTTCCTATTATGGCGATTGCCATCAGTCTATACGGAAGTAAAATTCACGAGCGGTTTACGGAGGCTCAAAATGCGTTCGGGGCGCTGAATGACAAAGTGCTGGAATCTGTTTCAGGCGTACGGGTGATTCGCGCGTATGTTCAGGAAACAAATGATGTCCACAGGTTTCATAATATGACCGCCGATGTGTATCAGAAAAATATGAAAGTGGCGTTTATTGATTCACTGTTTGAGCCAACGATGAAGCTGCTTGTCGGCGCCAGCTATCTGATCGGACTCGGTTACGGAGCGTTTCTTGTGTTCCGAAATGATCTGACGCTGGGCGAGCTTGTGTCCTTTAACGTTTATCTCGGCATGATGATTTGGCCGATGTTTGCTATCGGCGAACTCATTAATGTGATGCAGCGTGGCAATGCATCATTGGACCGGGTAAATGAAACTCTTTCTTACGAGCCGGACGTCAAAGATCCGAAGCAGCCCGCTGAACTGAAAGGGTCTGGAGATATCATTTTCAGCCATGTCAGCTTTACATATCCAAGCTCGACAAGCGTCAATATTCAAGATGTTTCGTTTGCGGTGCGACAAGGGCAGACTGTCGGTATTGCCGGTAAAACCGGAAGCGGAAAAACGACAATTATTAAGCAGCTTTTGCGCCAATATCCTGCTGGTGAAGGAAGCATCACACTTTCAGGCGTGCCGATTGAGCAAATCCCTCTTGACCGGCTCCGCGGGTGGATCGGATATGTGCCGCAGGATCATTTGCTGTTTTCAAGGACTGTAAAAGAAAATATTTTATACGGAAAACAGGGTGCAAGTGATGAAGAGGTCCAGAAAGCTATTGCCGAAGCCCATTTTGAAAAAGACTTGCACATGCTTCCGGCCGGTCTGGAGACGATGGTCGGTGAAAAAGGCGTGGCACTGTCCGGCGGGCAAAAACAAAGAATTTCGATTGCGAGAGCGCTCATGGCGAATCCGGACATTTTGATCCTGGATGACTCGCTTTCTGCCGTCGATGCCAAAACAGAGGCGGCCATCATCCGGAACATTAGAGAAAACCGTAAAGGAAAAACAACATTTATTTTGACGCACCGTCTATCAGCGGTAGAGCATGCCGACCTGATCCTTGTGATGGATGGAGGAGAGATTTCTGAGAGAGGCACACATCAAGAGCTAATGGCCAATAACGGGTGGTACCGAAAGCAATATGAAAGACAACAGTTGTTCACTGCGGAAGAAGGGGGAGCGGGGGCATGAAAACAGGAAAAACGTTATGGAGATATGCACTCCTATATCGAAAGTTGCTGATCACTGCCGTTCTATTGCTTGCGGTCGCCGTCGGGGCAGAACTGACAGGGCCGTTTATCGGCAAGAAAATGATTGATGACCATATCCTCGGTATTGAGAAAACATGGTATGAAGCTGAGAAAAACGATAAAAACGCCGTTCAGTTTCACGGCACTTCTTATGTTAGAGAAGATCGTATACAGGGGCCTGTATCTCAAGAAAAAGAAGCGCATGTTTATCAAGTGGGAATGGCATTCTATTTTGTTGATCAGGCTGTCAGCTTTGATGGGAACAGAACAGTTTCTGACGGAAAGCTGACGATCACAAATGGTGACAAGAGCCAGACATATGCTGCTGAAAAGCTGACAAAAGAGGAGCTCTTCCGGTTCTATCAGCCGGAAATAAAGGGTATGATGTTTCTCATCTTCCTGTATGGGGGCTTGCTTATCTTTTCTGTGTTCTTTCAATACGGACAGCATTATTTGCTGCAAATGAGCGCCAATCGGATTATTCAAAAGATGAGGCAGGACGTGTTTTCGCACATACAAAAAATGCCGATTCGCTATTTTGACAACCTCCCGGCCGGCAAAGTAGTTGCCCGGATTACCAATGATACGGAGGCCATCAGGGATTTATATGTGACAGTGCTGTCAACATTTGTGACAAGCGGAATCTATATGATCGGAATATTCACAGCCTTGTTTCTGCTGGATGTTAAGCTTGCATTTGTGTGTCTGGCAATTGTTCCGATTATCTGGCTATGGTCGGTCATCTATCGAAAATACGCGTCTTATTACAATCAAAAAATCCGTTCCATCAACAGTGATATTAACGCAAAAATGAACGAGTCCATTCAAGGCATGCCGATTATACAGGCGTTCCGCCATCAAAAAGAGACGATGAGAGAATTTGAGGAATTAAATGAGTCTCATTTTTATTTTAAAAACAGGATGCTGAATTTAAACTCCTTAATGTCCCATAATCTTGTCAATGTCATCCGGAACCTTGCGTTTGTCAGTCTGATCTGGCATTTTGGCGGTGCAAGTCTGAATGCGGCCGGGATTGTTTCCGTCGGTGTGCTGTATGCGTTTGTCGATTATTTAAACAGGTTATTTCAGCCGATTACAGGCATCGTTAATCAGTTTTCAAAGCTGGAGCTGGCGCGGGTTTCTGCGGGGCGTGTTTTCGAATTGCTTGGAGAAAAGAATACAGAAGAAGCGGGTGAACCGGCGAAGGAGCGCGCGCTGGGACGGGTTGAATTTCGAGATGTGTCATTTGCCTATCAAGAAGGAGAAGAGGTATTAAAACATATTTCCTTTACTGCGCAAAAAGGTGAAACCGTAGCGCTCGTCGGTCATACCGGATCAGGAAAAAGCTCGATTTTGAATCTCCTGTTTCGCTTTTATGACGCGCAAAAAGGAGATATTCTAATTGATGGAAAAAGCATTTACAACATGTCAAGACAGGAACTCAGATCCCATATGGGTATTGTGCTTCAGGACCCGTATCTATTCTCGGGCACAATCGGATCTAACGTAAGTCTTGATGATGAAAGATTGGACGAAGAAGACGTGATAAAAGCACTGCGTCAAGTCGGTGCCGAAGCGTTTCTGAAAAAGCTTCCGAAAGGCATCCATGAACCTGTTGTTGAAAAAGGCAGCACGCTGTCATCTGGAGAGCGGCAATTAATTTCTTTCGCAAGAGCCTTGGCATTTGATCCCGCAATTTTGATTTTGGATGAAGCAACGGCGCATATTGATACAGAGACAGAGGCTGTGATCCAAAAGGCGCTTGATGTCGTTAAACAAGGACGCACCACCTTCGTCATCGCTCACCGGCTTTCAACGATCAGAAATGCGGATCATATTTTGGTCCTAGATAAAGGAGAAATTGTTGAGAAGGGAAACCATGAAGACTTAATGGCGATCAAAGGCCAATATTATCAAATGTATGAGCTGCAAAAGGGACAGAAACCTTCGATTGCGTAACGTTCAAAACCCCAAAACATTCGTGTTTTTGGGGTTTTTATGTCATTAATAAGCCAGTCCCACGCGGCAGCCGATATACTCTCCTGTCACAAGTTCATGATAGAGGAAATCAGCAGTATCACCTACCGTAATGCTCGTGCCGCCCTCAGGTAATACATCACGCTGTGCGCGATAACCGCCGCTTGCTATTCCGTCGGGCAGGTAAGTAGGACAGATGATTGTCCAGTCTAACGAGGAATCTTTTAGCATTTCGTATACTTTTGCATGCTCTTTGGCTGCGCGGGTCTTTTTTCGTTTTGATTCATTTGTTTCAAACCGGTACTTTCTTGGTTCATATCGAGAATTAAGAATGCCAGCGGTACCGATTGTAATAAGCCGTTTGATCTGCTGTTCCTTCATAATGTCCAGTATATTTGCGATAGCTGCAGACAGGGTATCATCACCATCTGTGCCGAGACAGCTGATCACGATGTCAGCATCCTTTACAATTTTTTTTACATCTTCCACGCGGCGCGCATTCCCCATGATGACTTGATCTTTTGGAAGGGGAAGCTCGGTATGATGAGATCTGACCAGCGCAAAAATAGTAAATTGTCCATTTGCGGCAGCTTGTTTTAAAAAGGCTTGTCCGACACGGCCGCTGGCTCCAAATAAAGCGATTTTCATCAAAAAACCTCCTCGCCCCTTATTATAAAAGGGTGGCCTCAATTTGAACAGCGCGGAAAAGAATATCTGTACAAATAGACAGCACGATGGGAAACATATTCATGAATCACGGATATACTTACGAACTGAATCAGCTCCCAATTCACAAAGTGGATGAATGCCACCTTTATTCCCTCCCTTTTTTTCTAGAATATGTGGGGCAGGGAAAAGGGTGACAACATAAAGAGAGCGCGGAAACCGCGCTCTCTATAGCCATATATTGAATTGTTATTGAACTCTGCCGCCCATTTGCTGCTGCGCGAAAGATACTAAACGTTTTGTGATTTCTCCTCCGACAGAACCGTTAGCACGAGAAGTTGTCTCTGCTCCAAGGTTAACACCGAATTCAGAAGCAATTTCAAGTTTCATTTGATCGATAGCCTGAGCTGCACCAGGGACTAGTAAGTCGTTTGAAGAGTTTTGGTTAGCCATGTGTCATATCTCCTTTTTGTTTAGTATGGTTGGGTTAACTGGAGTTGCACCAGTCTGTGGACCCGTCTCGGGTGTCACTGCCGTCTCGGCGTAACCCAATGCTTGCCGGCTTGTTACTAGTATTATGTTAAAGTGGCCTGAAACTCATGCAGAGAATGAAGTGGTAAATCTTGAAAAGGCATAAAAAAAGCATAGCCGTTTAGGCTAAGCTAAATATGTAAAATGTATTTCATTTGTAAGGGCAGGCTCGTCAGCGAGAAACAAATCCCCGATTCAATCATAAAATGAAATTTTCGGTAAAGGATTTCCAGATGAAATGAGAAACCATTACGGCCGCGATCCTTAGAAATTGATATCAAATGACCTGAATATAACGAATGATGTTTATTGTATTACTGCTAAAACATCACAAAAGCAAACCCGCTTTATCAAAAAAGCGGGACAGGTCACGAAGGCCACAGCGCATCATGTGAGGTGATTGCCTTCTCGGATAGATATGACGCGTATTCAAAGCTTCTTCGTTTTGTCAGAGAATCAACATGATACAAATGTGGATGGGAAAAAATACTGCGGCCCGGACGTGAATTGGCTTCAAACATCCATACCTTTCCGTTATGATCAATACCAAAATCAAAACCGATTTCCCCAATAAACCCTTCGATATGATCGTGAAGCACATGACTTGCCGTCAGTGCCGCAGCAGATAGCTTTTTAATGACTTCAACTCTTTCAGCAGGATCATCGTATACTTCTGCAAGTGTTTTTACAATGCCGCCATTAGAAAGATGTGTGGTAATGCTGTTTTCTCCGGAAATTTTTACGGCTATGGCTGTGACCGTCCATTTCCCTTTTCTGTTTTTATTCGTGTGGACACGAAAATCCGCCGGTTTGCCTTGAAATTCGATGAGATCAACACCTTGCTGGATGAGAAAGTCAGACGGGTCGTGCTGTTTTTGAAATTCTGCCAGAAACGCGGCGGCATCGGAATAATCGATTGAAGAAAACGTTTTGGCGTCATTTGTATGTTTCACCGTCAGGCCGTCGTCTGTTTTTGTCAGCTGATAAATGCCGGTACCGAGTGCTCCGTTTGCCGGTTTGATATAAACTTTTTTGTATACATTGCAGAGCTCATTAATCCGCTCCTCAGATGGTATCAGCTTGGATGTCGGCAAAAAAGGGGCTGTTCTTGGGTCTTGTTCAAGCAGTTGATGAACACTCCATTTATTAAAAAACGTTTTATTAAACCATGGAATTTGATATTCATCGATCAGTCTCTTTTTTGTATGTTGTAAAAGAAGTGAATCTTCAATTTTCCGATTTGGCAAACGGTCATAAACGACGTTTGGCAGCGGGACGATTTTTTTCTCCCAGCCGTTTTCCCTGTAGAGGAGCCCCTCAATTGTGCCTTCCTCCCAATTGATTTGGTGAGCACCAAAAACGAAGCAGTAGCCTCCAGCTTGCTCATGTAACGTCACGAGCTTAGAAAAAAAGAGAGAACGATCCTTAAAAGGGCGTTCAAGAGATACGGTAAACCCTGCTGTAAAGATGCCGATTAACGGTCCGATATGCACTGTATGATCATGAATCAGAATGTCAGCTCTGCTTCTGTGGGGAAGCAAAAGCTCATGAAATAGATTTTCAGAGAGAAGCACGGTTTGTTCAAGGTGCTTTCTATAGGAAATGTGGCATCTGACAACCTTCGTCCCGAACGCGGCATGTAAAAGTCCGTTTCGCTTCAGCGAAGAGGGCAGAAACAGGGTATTTTCACTGTTTTTGTCTATGCCGATCAAAAACCGTTTACCATTCACGCGGAAGAACTCCCTTCTGGCTTTGTTCAGAAGATAGATATTGGCATCGTTTTAAAGGACATGTGTACAGCTGTTCTTTTTGCTCGGGAGAAACCCGCAGGATTGACTTTCTGCCCGGTTTGGAATTGATATCCATGATCCAAATTCTACCGTCCTTTGCAAGGCAGATGTCAAGGCCAAGTTCAAACAGCGGCCCGTAGCGCTCGTCAAGATAATATGGAACCGACTGGGTAATCGAAAATACGTCATCCAGCAAGACAACCTGCTGTTTTTTCGGTATATCTTCAAACCAAGAATCAAATGTCAGTGCATCAGACCCGCCAGACAGGTTGGCCAGCAACCCGTGTTTGTAGCCGCGTCTCACTGCCTTTCCGACCGTATTCCATTCACCAGCTTCGGTTTTTTCCATGAACAGGCGGATATCACATGGATATTGCTCCTTATCTTGAATATTTAAGTAAGGCTGAAGCAAATATTGGTGCTGAAGCACTTTTTTGCACCATGTTTTAAAAGAAGCCTGTTTGGAAAAGGTTTTGGTCTGCTTATCTTTTCCGATGTGATACGTAGCGGTTATGTTTTTCTTGCCCAGCTCCAATAGAATCACGCCTCTGCCTCCGGCGCCGAACGCGGGTTTTAGGATGCAGGCTTTTTCTTTGGATAAGAAGGAGTGAATTTGTTCATATTGGCTTACCTTCATCGTTTCGGGAATATAAGGATTGATCACAGCATTCTGCTGCAGATCATGAAGAACGGTCCACTTATCGGGAAGACCTAGCCCGATAAATTCCGTTTTCGGATATTTTTTAAGCCACTCAACGATTGGTTTTGCTTTTTGAGATTGAGAATCCTTGCCGTAAAAACAGCGGTCATAAATATAATCTGGAATCGCCATTTCAGTTTCATTCCATGTTCTGCTGGCCGAATGATAAACCGATGCTTTGACACGCAAGGTCTCTGGAGAAATATCAAACGGTGTAAACCGAACGAAAAGTATGCCAAATTCGGGTGCTCTCTTGGCCAGCTCTGCGGAATAGTCCGCTTCGTGCTGGCGGGATAAGGACATAAAACCAAGTGTTATCATGGTGAGACTCCCCCTTTTATTCAAAAGCTGCCGGCGGGTGTCAGCAGCTTTACGCTAAATACATTCAGGATGAACGCAGCTGACGGTATTCTACTTTACAGAATACGATTCTTCACCTTGCACTATTCCAAAAGAACAAGCTGATTTTCTAATAACGGAAATTTGTCTCCTCGTTTGCTATGTGATTGCATGAGCCTCTATAATATGAATAGATACATCAACAATATGAAAAAAGCTGAAGCACAGATGGAGGAAGATGAATAGGAATGGGTATTGCAGGAACCTTTATTTTTATGATCGTGATCGGTGCCGCCATTGGCGCGGTGACCAATCATTTAGCCATTCAAATGCTATTTAGGCCTTATAAGGCGTACTATTTGTTTGGGAAACGAGTCCCTTTTACGCCAGGGCTGATTCCGAGAAGGCGGGATGAACTGGCAAAACAAATGGGACTGATGGTTGTTAATCATCTCTTAACCCCTGAAGGCATAAAAAAGCGGCTTGTCTCTGATGCAGCAAAAACGCAGGCTCTTCAAGTCGGGGAACAGCTGATTCAAAAGCTGTCGCTTTCTGAAATGACAGTAAAAGACGCGCTTGAAAAAGCTGGGGTGAAACGTCCTGATGAAGCGACAGACGCATGGATCAGCCGCTGGACGGATGATAAGCTGAACGAGCTTTTCCTCCAATACGAGCACCAATCGTTAAAAGAGCTGTTGCCTTTAGAAGTGCAGGAAAAGATAGGAGAAAAAATCCCGATGATCTCAGAATATATATTGTCACGCAGTGTCAGTTATTTTGAGAGTGATGAAGGGAAAGCCCGTCTTGCGAATATGATTGACGGCTTTTTAAAAGAACGCGGCATGCTTGGAAGCATGGTGCAGATGTTTCTCGGCAATTCAAGCCTTGCGGACCGCGTGCTGCCGGAGCTGCTGAAGTTTTTGCGGAATGAAGAAACAAATCAATTGCTTTCTGATCTCCTAAAAAACGAATGGGGCAAGCTAAGAGAGTATACGTTTAATGAAGCAGACGAAAAATGGAATGCAAAAGCGCTCATTTTCAGCTTGAAACGAAGCGTGCTGCGAACATTTTCGACTGCGCCTTTCTTCGACAATACGATTGGCGCGCTTTTCGTCCGCTATGAATCTGAGCTGACCGGGAAAATGTTGCCGGCACTGTTAGACAAATTGCTTGAAGGGGTTTCTGCTAATCTAGAAAGTGTCTTAAAACGGATGCGCCTAGAGGAAATCGTCAAGGAGCAGGTGGATCAATTCCCGGTGCAGCGTCTTGAAGAGATGGTGCTGTCCATTTCAAAAAAAGAATTTAAAATGATTACCTATTTGGGAGGCCTTCTCGGCGGAATTATAGGTGTAATTCAAGCGTTGTTTGTCGTCCTTTTTTAAGAAGAGATGAGTTCTGGTTAATGAAAGCAGCTCCATAGTTTGTTATAGTGGAGTGGTATGTCAAACGGCAACAATGAAAGGAGCTATTTACAATGGCTGTTAATTTTTATGATGTAGCGTATGATCTGGAAAATGCATTACGCGGGAGCGAGGAGTTCACCCGTTTAAAAAACCTTTATGATGAAGTAAATGCAGATGAATCTGCAAAACGCATGTTTGAAAACTTCCGCGATGTGCAGCTTAGACTCCAGCAAAAACAAATGGCGGGAGAAGAGATTACACAAGAAGAAGTGACTCAGGCCCAAAAAACAGTTGCACTTGTCCAGCAGCACGAAACAATTTCTCAGCTGATGGAAGCGGAGCAGCGCATGAGCGTGCTGATCGGTGAATTGAATAAAATCATTATGAAGCCTTTAGAAGAACTGTACGGCAGTGTTGAAGGCTAACCAGCAAAAATCCCTTCTTGGAAAAGAAGGGATTTTTTATTATTCAGCAAACTTGGAAATCCAAAGAGTCTTTTGTCTCTCCATTGATGATCACTGATAATGTATGAATCCCTTTGTAATGTTTTCTGGTCGTGAGGTCCTTAAAGGATTGAATTTTTGTGTACGATTTTGTTTCGTTTCTTCGTATATTTGTTTCTGTTATTTTAAATACTTTTCGATGACGCTGGCCTCTTGCTTTTACAAAATCAATTGCATATTCAATTCTTACTTTTTGATCACTGTCCGAATGAATATAGAAAGAAAATTCAAGGCTTTCGCCAATGGCTATGCGGTTTGATTGGCATGAGAAATCATGCAGTTGGATCGAATCAGCATTTTTATAACCGAAAAGCGCTAACGCCTGTTTATCTCCCTTTTTTAATAAAGTCCGATAGGCGTGTTTGATGATCCAATCAGAATAGGGATGTGTTCCGTACCATTGATCCGCGATTTTTTCTAGCAAATGAGGATGCGTTTTTGATATGTCATTAAGATTGTTGGCTACGCTTTTTCTTACATATAAGGACTCGTCCTGCATCAGCTTCCCAAGGATCGGCAGAACAGGGGAAGGGTCCGTTTTCAAAGCGGGTATCGATTTTCCCCATGGCAGGCGGGGTCTGCTTCCTTCGCTCGCAAGTCTTCTCACGTGTTCATTTTCATGCTGGGACCATTGAAGCAATTGTGCAATCATTTTTTCTTGATCTAAAAGCAAAAAGGGTCTCACAGCAAATTCTGCGGTGGAGTATTGCGTGAAATATTCCAATGCTTTTACGGATTCTTCCCAATGAGCTAATCCGTATTGTTCCACATAATCAGGGAATAGGATGCCGTTTAGTCCGTTAAAATGAGGAGCTGCATCCTGTAAAATGGCAAGCGCTTCACCGTAATGTGTCGGCAGTGTTCCGTATAAGGAGACTGTTATTCGGCGCATCCGCTCTTTTAAAGCAAGTTCAGGCCAATCATCCCGCAGCAATTGTTCTTTGAACCTGTCTTGGTTAAAGTCAGGATAAGATGTCTTGATATGGAGTACTAATCGAGATATCATTTTTTCATTGTATATATCTTTTAAATCAGCCATCTGATCACCGCTTTTCGTTTGTTATTTATATCATATAGGAATGTATGTTCTGCATCAAGCGGTTATTTCCAAAAAACAACAACAAGTCCTGCCTTAGTATACATGATTTGTCAATTTTTTTAGTTAAAAAAACCCTTGTCATCAGCAAGAAAAACTGAGATAATGGCATTGAAAGCGCCTACACTTACCTGTTTTCATTGGATACGATCGCATATCATGCCGCTATATAGAGGGGATAAGCAACAGAGAGTAAGTGTTCGGAGCGCGTCAACGGTCAAACAAGGGGTCTTTATACATGATTTTTCGTAAATCGAAATAACGATATGTGGGAGAATGGCTGCTTCGATCGTATCCTATCATCAAGCCATCGATAAAGTCTGCTGAGCCAGGCTTTTTTGCTTTCCAGAAAAGGTTGTTCTAAACACAGAGACAGGGTCATATTCTATACACAAGTACAGTCATCAAGGAGGGGGACTTCTCTGTGTCAAAACAATTGCTTGCCTTAAATATAGATGGAGCGCTGCTTCGGTCGAACGGGAAAATTCATCAGGCGACAAAGGACGCGATTGAATATGTGAAGAAAAAAGGGATTTACGTCACACTCGTGACCAACCGCCATTTTCGTTCCGCACAGAAAATAGCGAAATCACTCAAGCTTGATGCCAAGCTGATCACCCACAGCGGGGCATACATTGCTGAGAAAATAGACTCCCCGTATTTTGAAAAACGAATTTCTGACGATCATACTTTTAACATTGTTCAAGTGCTGGAGAGCTATCAATGCAATATTCGGCTTCTTCACGAGAAGTATTCTATTGGAAACAAGAAAAAGGTGAATTCCAATTTACTGGGGAAAGCCCTCATTCATCCGTCTGATCCGATTTTTTATCCAGTCCAGTTTGTTGAATCATTAAGCGACCTTCTCATGGATGAGCCGGTGAGCGCACCTGTCATCGAAGTGTGCACAGAGCATGATATTCAGCATGACATCACAGAAACAATTACGAAAGCTTTCCCTGCGGTTGACGTCATTTACGTAAACGATGAGAAACTGAATATTGTTCCGAAAGGTGTATCAAAAGAAGCAGGTCTCGCCCTCGTCGCTTCAGAGCTTGGACTGACCATGGATCATGTTGTGGCTATCGGACATCAATATGACGATCTCCCGATGATTGAGCTTGCCGGCCTTGGCGTAGCGATGGGGAACGCCGCTCCGGAGATTAAAAGAAAAGCCGATTGGGTTACAAGGTCCAATGACGAGCAAGGTGTCGCTTATATGATGAAAGAATATTTCCGAATGCAGCAGAGAAAAGGATTTCTTGATAAGTTCCACATGAAACGTGTGTAAAAAAGCCGCTCGCACCCTGACAGGTGCGGCGGCTTTTTGCCGATTGATTTTAATGGGTTATTTCTGTACACTAAAGAAAGTTTTGAATCTGATAAATTAGGTGATAAAGTTGCAAATTAAAATAGAAGGCATCAATGATGACCGTCTGCATCGGCCTTTGCAAAATATTGCGAATTTGTTTTATGAAGAGTGCAAGATTGTTTACGGCGGAGAGGAGCCCGCAGAGGTTGTCATTTCTTTAGACTGCTCACAAACAGATGAGCATGTGACGGTTTCGGGAGAAGTGAAGGGAACCGGCATAAAGGAAAACCATACAAAATCTTTTTCACCCGGAATAGATGAAAAAGAAGCTTTTAAGCAAGTGAAGAATACGATTTCTTATGTGTATCTGAATCTTCTTCAGGCACACACGGGCATCGTGCAAAAGTGGGGAATCCTGACAGGAATCCGGCCGACAAAGCTCCTTCATAAAAAGCTGCAAAGCGGAATGCCGAAGGAGCAAGCGCATGCTGAATTGAAAAAAGATTATTTAATTCATGATGAGAAAATTGAGTTAATGCAGGAAATTGTTGATCGGCAGCTGGCGGCAGTGCCGGATTTGTACCAAGTAAAGGATGAAGTCAGCATTTATATCGGCATTCCGTTCTGCCCGACAAAGTGCGCGTATTGCACATTCCCTGCGTACGCCATTCAGGGGCAGGCAGGCAGAGTCGGCTCATTTTTATGGGGGCTGCATTACGAAATGCAGAAAATCGGTGAATGGCTGAAGGCGCATAATGTTAAGGTGACAACCATTTACTTTGGCGGCGGGACGCCGACAAGTATTACAGCGGAAGAAATGGATCTGCTGTATGAAGAAATGGTCCGTTCTTTTCCGGATGTAAAACACATTCGTGAGATTACGGTGGAGGCAGGGCGCCCTGACACGATTACAGAAGAAAAACTCGCCGTTTTAAATAAATATGACATTGACCGGATCAGCATTAATCCGCAATCCTATGAAAATGAAACATTAAAGGCGATCGGGCGGCATCATACGGTTGAAGAGACCATTGAGAAATATCATCTGTCACGCCGGCACGGCATGAATAATATTAATATGGACCTGATTATAGGTTTGCCTGGAGAAGGCGTGAGAGAGTTCAGACACAGCCTTTCAGAAACGGAAAAGCTGATGCCGGAATCTCTTACCGTTCATACGCTTTCCTTTAAACGAGCGTCAGAAATGACGAGAAACAAGCATAAGTACAAAGTCGCCGGCAGGGAAGAGGTTTCCCGAATGATGGATGACGCGGTGGTTTGGACGAAGGAGCATGGGTATGTGCCTTATTATTTATACCGCCAGAAAAACATTCTTGGAAACCTTGAAAACGTCGGCTACTCTTTGCCGGGACAAGAAAGCATCTACAATATCATGATTATGGAAGAGGTGCAGACGATTATCGGCATCGGCTGCGGCGCGGCAAGTAAATTTATTGACCGGGATACAGGGAAAATCACACACTTTGCCAATCCGAAAGATCCAAAGTCATACAATGAGCGTTTTGAGCACTATACGGATGAAAAAATCCAATATTTAGAGCGGATTTTTGAGAAAACGCTAAAGCAGCACTGACCACAGTGCTGCTTTTTTTCATTCTTTTTTTCTTGCAGGCTGACGATCGGGCTTCCATTTAAATATCTTGTTCAGCATGCGGTATATTCGTTTTGATTCTTTTGTTAAAAGCGGTCCCAAAATCGCCAGAATGAGGACATATAATGCGGCGAACGGTTTTAATGTGGCTGACAGTCCGCCGGCTATGCCGAGATTCGCGACGATAATTGAAAACTCTCCCCGTGATACGATCGTCAGGCCGATATTCGATGAAGCTTTATGAGAAAGCCCTGAGCGCCGTCCGGCAACCATTCCGGCGATAAAGTTTCCGAGAATGGTTAACATCACTGCTCCCAACGCAAGCCAAACCGCTTCACCTAGTGAAAATGGGTCGATGCTGAGGCCGAAGCTGAAAAAAAACATCGCGCCGAAGAAGTCGCGAAACGGCACGACAAGGTGCTCAATCCGATCGGAATGCTCTGTTTCTGAAAAAACCAAACCGAGCAGCAGCGCGCCGATCGCTTCCGCTACATGGATCGTCTCTGAAAAACCGGCGATAAAAAAGAGCGTGGCGAAAATGACGATAATAAACACTTCATTTGAGCGAATGTCCAACAGCTTATTTAATAGCGGCGGAAGCTTTCTGGCAGCGATAAAAAACAGCAACATATAACCGAAGGCGATCAAAATGGATAAGAGCGCACTCCCGACTGATGTCGCATCACCTAACACAAGACCGGAAACAACGGACAAATACACAGCGAGGAAAATATCCTCAAACATGATGATGCCGAGAATCAGCTCGGTTTCCGGATTAGCGGTTCTTTTTAAATCAACAAGCACTTTTGCAACAATCGCGCTTGACGAGATCGTAATGACACCTGCGAGGACGAGGACTTCCAGAAAGGAAAATCCAGTGATAAACCCATAAAGCATTCCGAGGCTGAAATTAATCAAGATATAAATGGTTCCGCCGATCGCGATTGATTTTCCAGATTTGATCAACTTGCCGACGGAGAATTCGAGTCCAAGATAGAAGAGGAGGAACAGGACGCCCATCCGCCCGAAAAACTCGATGATTTCACTGCTTTCTATAAATGTAAGATCAATAATCCCTAATTTTGGCGCATGCGGCCCAACCAGCATGCCCAGCACAATCAAAAACGGAATAATCGAAAATTTTATTTTATTGGCGATTACGCTGGCAATCGCCACGAGCACAAGCGCTGTACCGACTTCGAATACGAGATGATCCATTGGCCGCTCACACGCCCTCTCCAGAAAGAAAATCATGAATCAGCTTCTTCAGATGCTTTCTCTCACCTGAGAGGACAAGTGTGTCGTTTTCTTCAATAACCGAATCGGCTCCGGGGTTCAGAAGCTTTTCCTGGGTGTGCTTGATGATGGCGATGACAGTAACATCGTAGTTCTGGCGGACATCAAGCTCCCCGAGGGTGCGGCCGATTGATTTGGCGCCTTTTTCAACCTTAAACCATTCAATAATGAGGTCGCTGAAAGCCATTTCGATGGACTCCAGCGCTTGCGGTTTATAGACCATGCCGCCTAGAATAGCGGCAATTTGTCTTGCTTCAGAATCATCCAACGAGATATTGGAAAGAAGCTCATCAGGGTCTTGATCATTAAACCGGTAAATTTCTCTTCTTCCGTCATCATGAATGATAATCGTCATTTTTTCATGACTTCTCGTTTCGATTTCAAATTTTTTGCCGATTCCCGGCAAATCATTTTCTTTAATATTCAATGAAAATCCCTCCGAATGTAGTGTTGGCAAGTGGGGTGGATTATAAATAATAGTTGAGCATTTATATTCGGAGGTAATTGGACTGGTATTTGATAGGGACGGCACAAACCTTTTCCAGCCTGTTCATCAGCGGTTCGTCAAGAGGCTTGACAGACAGCTGCCTGACAGACTGAGCCAGCGGACTGTACTCTTTGACCAGCTCTGCCGGGTACAGACTGCCGGGTGAAGGCGTTTTGGCCGATTGTGTTTCCTGCGGATATGAGGACATGGGCACATAGCTGTCAGTGCTTGCTTCAAACTGGGAAGGCAGAACCACGTCCGAAGGCGGAAAGTACACCATAAATAAACTTAACAGAAAACTAATCAGCCATTTATCCATGCTTCCTCTCCTCCCTTCTCATTCTGATATCCCTTCTTTTTCACTATATATAACTTTATGTTTCTATTCAAACAATATGCGTTTTTCAGTATCTATTGACCTTGAAAAATAAAAAGGTTTATGGGGGGATAACAGGGAATGTATATGTGAAAGACAAAAGTAAGCGTATACATGGGGGTGTATCATATGGAGTTTATAAAGTATGAAGTAAATGGAACCATTGCGGAAATTATTCTGAATCGCCCTGATGCCCATCATGCCTTGAATGAACAGATGCTGTTAGAACTGAAAGAGGCGATTGAAAAGGCAGCTGCAAGTGAGGCGCTCATCGTTTTCCTGAGAGGGAGCGGAAAAGGCTTCTCAGCCGGCGGCGATATCCGAATGATGACGTCAGAGCATGACCATGAGCAATTTAATCAGCTGATGGATACGATTGAAGCCGTCACTTTGGCGCTATATCAGATGAAGAAAGTGACAATTGCTGCTATTCACGGCGCTGCCGCGGGGCTAGGACTGAGTTTGGCGCTTTGCGCTGATATTGTGCTCGCGGAAAAAAATGCCGTTCTTACGATGAATTTTATCGGTATCGGCCTTGTTCCGGACGGAGGAGGGCATTATTTGCTGAAAAAAAGAATTGGAGAAGTGAAAGCGAAAAAGCTGATTTGGAGCGGGAAAAAACTTTCCGCAGCGGAAGCCGCCGATATGGGCCTCTTGGATGGGACGTTTGCCGGAGACCCCGCAGAAGGCGCAAGACCATTTATCGAAACCCTTTTGTCTTCACCTCTTTTGGCGATGCTCGAAACGAAATCCATCTTTCAAAGCCTTCAGCTTGATGAACTGAAAAAGGTGCTCTCTCTTGAGCGAGTCGCCCAAGAGAAAATGAGAAGAACTAAAGATCACCGAGAAGGCATTCGCGCCTTTTTAGAAAAACGGGAGCCGAAGTTCCAGGCGTGACAGATCAGCCGGAAAGCTGATTATCTGTGAAACAAAATCAGCTTTCCGGCTGCATTGACTAAACGATGGGTATGAATGTGGAGCTCTTTTTCTTTTAACAGAGCTTCACCATGTGTTTTTGCCTCTTCTTCACTTTTCGCCTCAAAACGTTCATTTACCAATGTTTTCCCCGAAGGATCAAAAGCTGTAAGGAAATAATCAGCCATCAGGTGTCTCCTCCATTTTCAAGGTTTATCAGTCTTCTTCATTTATATTCTAAACACGAAATCAAAATCCTTTATTATGTTTGACCCAAAATTAGTATATAATGGGTCAGGGAAGGAGGAGATTCAGTGCTTAAGATTGATCACGTAACAAAGAGATTCGGAGATTTTAAAGCCGTTGATGGATTAGACTTAGACATTCCGGAACAGCAAATGTTCGGACTTTTAGGCGCAAACGGAGCAGGAAAAACGACAACGTTTCGCATGATCCTTGGCTTATTAAGCATGACGGAGGGCTCAATCACATGGAAGGGCCGTCCTGTGAATTATAGTATTAGCAATAAAATTGGTTATTTGCCGGAGGAGCGGGGACTTTATCCGAAAATGAAGGTAAAGGATCAGCTTGTCTATCTTGCCAGATTAAAAGGAATGGAGAAGCGGGAGGCTGCAAAAGAGCTCGGCATATGGCTTGAACGCTTCAATATAACAGATTACGAGAATAAGAAGGTGGAAGAGCTTTCGAAGGGAAATCAGCAGAAAATCCAATTCATTTCGGCCGTTTTGCATAAGCCGGAGCTGCTGATTCTTGATGAACCGTTCAGCGGCTTGGACCCTGTCAATGTTGAGCTGTTAAAAGAGGCTGTGATTTCTTTGAAAAACAGCGGCGTTTCTATTTTATTTTCCAGCCATCGAATGGAACATGTGGAGGAGCTGTGTGAGAACCTTTGCATACTGCAGAAAGGAAAGCCGGTTGTGCAAGGCAGGCTGAAAGAGATAAAGCGTTCCTTCGGGAAAAAGAATGTGACCATCCATTCCGACGATGATCTGCGTTTTTTGCAGTCTCATGAAGGTATTCTCCAATGGAAGGAAACAGCCGACGGCGTCAAGCTGCAGATCGCAAATGAAGACATGTCTCAAGAGATCTTTGCTATGCTTCAGGGAAAAGGGTTTATTAGAAAGTTTGAGCTTGAAGAGCCATCACTGCATGATATTTTTATAGAAAAGGTGGGGGCCGTCTATGAATAAATTTTGGATCATGCTTTCTCATACATATAAAAATAAGATTATGGCAAAATCATTTATTATTTCGACTGTCATCACGTTGCTGCTTGTATTAGCTGTAACAAATCTGGAGTCGATTATTTCTATGTTTCAAGGTGATGATGCGAAAGAAAAAATCGCCGTTATTGATGAAACGAACGAATTATATCCGATTTTCTCGAAGCAGCTGAAAGCGGTGGATACAGATGGCGATCTTGATGTGAAGCAGACCAAGCAATCGGCGGATAAGGTCGCAAAACAAGTCAAAGATGAAGCGCTTGATGGCATGCTTATCATCAAACGAGATGAAAAAGGAACCATTTCAGGAACATATAAAGCGTTAACGATTTCTGATGAAAGCACATATCAAACGCTGCAGCAGGCATTGACGCAAACCAAAACGGCTGTCGGAACGGCTGAACTCGGTGTTTCGCAGGAAACAATCAGCAGCCTTTATGCGCCTGTTACAGTCGGACAGGAGGCGTTAAAGGAGGGAGCGAAGTCTGAGGAAGAGCTTGGCCAGACGGTTGGACTTGTTTATATTATGCTGTTTGTCATTTATTTCTCAGTAATTATGTACGCCAGCATGATTGCGATGGAAGTCGCAACCGAGAAATCGTCGCGTGTCATGGAAATCCTGATCTCAAGCATGCCGCCGATCCAGCAAATGTTTGCAAAGCTGCTTGGCATCGGGCTTGTCGGAATGACACAGCTTGCTGTTATCATAGCCGCCGGCTCGCTGTCACTAAAGCTGAACAAAACGAGTGAAACAGCTTCCTCTGTCGGCGGATTCCTGGATTTAACCAACGTTTCCGCTACAACTGTCGTCTATGCTGTGATTTTCTTTTTGCTTGGATACTTTTTATACGCGACACTCGCCGCGTTCCTCGGCAGTGTCGTCTCAAGAATAGAAGATGTGCAGCAAACGATCACACCGATGACATTATTGGTTGTCGCCGGTTTTATGATCGCGATGTTCGGATTGAATGCGCCTGATTCAGGATTTATTACAATCACTTCGTTTATCCCGTTCTTTACGCCGATGATTATGTTTCTGCGCGTCGGTATGCTTGATATTCCATTCTGGCAGGCAGCTGTCGGTATCGGAATCACACTGCTCACCATTGCTATCCTGGCTGTCATTGGCGCCAGAATTTACAAAGGCGGTGTGTTGGTTTACGGCAACTCAAGCGCGTTCAAAGCAATCAAACAAGCACTTCGCTTAGCGAAAAACTAATCGAAAACAGCCTGAGAATTCTCAGGCTGTTTTTTATTGACAGAACGTGCATTCGCAAGAATTCGGTGCTAAAATAAGGGTACTCCATCCCGGAAAGGAGCAGAATGTTGACTGATCTAACCTTTATTCATGCGGCAGATCTGCATCTTGACAGCCCGTTTTACGGGATATCACATTTGCCGGAGCCAATTTTTGCCCGAATTAAAGAAAGCACGTTTGCAAGCGTGAGACATATCATAGATGCCGCAATGAGAGAAAATGTTGATTTCATTTTGCTGGCGGGAGATCTATTTGATGAAGCCAATCGAAGTTTAAAGGCACAGCTCTTTTTAAAAAAGCAGTTTGAAAGACTCAGAGAGTGCGGGATATTAGTTTATGTGATCTTTGGGAACCACGATCATCTTGGCGGCGAATGGACGCCGATTGAATGGCCTGAGAATGTCCATATTTTTTCGTCCGCTGTTCCTGAAGAAAAATCGTATTATAAGGCAGGGAAACGTTTAGCAAGCATTTACGGCTTCAGCTATCAGGCCAGAGCTGTAACGGAAAACAAAGCTGCCAGCTATCGGAAATCGACTGACGCGCCTTTTCATATTGGAATGCTTCACGGCACGCTTTCAGGATCTGAAGGGCACGATCCATATTGCCCTTTTACACATGACGATCTCGTGAAAAGCGGAATGGACTATTGGGCGCTTGGCCATATCCATAAACGCCAGGTTCTTTCTGCCAAGCACCCGGCAGTCATCTATCCGGGGAACACGCAAGCGCGTCATATGAAGGAGACGGGGGATAAAGGCTTTTATCTCATTCGTGTGGCTAATGAAGACATTTCTTATGAATTTCAGAAAGCGCATGATATTCTGTGGGAAAAAACGGCAGTTGATGTGACAGAGGCCAACAATATGACCGCTCTTTTTCAAATGGCTGAGGACACGTTTTCGAAGCTGCGGAAAAAGGGAAGCCCCGTTTGTGTACGACTGGTGTTACAAGGAACGGCGCCGGAATGGCTGCTGAAGGCGCCGAAAGGCACTTTGAACGAGCTTCTCGAAGCTTTACAGGAGCAAGAGGCGGAGGAGGAACACTTCGTTTGGCCGCTTTCATTGGACGATGAAACAGAACATGAAGAAAACCTAACAAATCTTGATCCTTTTTTTGGCGGTTTGTTTGCGGACATTGATCGCGGCGACCTGTCAGGCGTGCTGGAAGGGCTTGAACGGCATGCTGTATATAGAAGGCATGTGGACCGTTTTAGCCAAGATGAGTTGCAGGAAATCAAAGACCAGGCACAGATTTTATTGAAAAGACAGCTTAAGGTGCTTGAAACATGAGGCGGTGAAGCTTTGCGAATTACATCTTTACATATCTACCAATACGGGAAATTTTCCAATCGGACCTTTCACTTTTCCGCCTCGCCTGTCCAATTAATCTACGGATTAAATGAGGCAGGAAAAACAACGATGATGTCATTTATTGAAAGCATGCTGTTCGGTTTTCCGAAAACGAAAAAATATGAACCGAAAACAGGCGGTGTATACGGCGGTATTCTTGAAGCTGAACATCCTGAGTATGGGGTTCTGAAGATCGAACGGACGAAAGGAACTGTCGAAAAGCTGAGAGTGTACACAGAAAAAGGCGAAGTAAAGCAGGGAGATTTTTTAAAGCAGCTATTCAAGAGCACAGACAGGGCGCTGTACAAAGCCATTTATTCGTTTGACGTATTTGGGCTGCAGGAAATTCACGCTTTTAACCGGGACAAGATCGGTGAATTTTTGCTGTTTTCCAGCTTGTTTGGCGCTGAGGCGGTATCTAAGCTTGATTCACGGCTGACCAAGGAAAGCGAGCGGCTCTATAAACCAAACGGGCGAAACCCGGAATTAAACCAAGAACTGGAAACACTTAAGCGGCTGACAGCAAAGCTGAAACAGGCCGAGACAGAGGAAGCGGGCTATCATCAGCTTCTTGAAGAAAAAAGAATATTCGAAGCCCGTCTTGCCGCCGCGGAAACTGAATTGAAAGAGGCGGCAGGGCATATCCGAATGATTGAGGGAGCAATTGAGCTGAAGCCGCTACTGCATGAAAAAGCGGCGCTTAAACAGGCGATGGCACAATATCCGGAACAGGCGGGACAATTTCCAGCTGACGGACTGCATCAGCTGGAAAAATATGAATCTCACCTCCATCCGAAAGCAGCACAGCTGGAGGCGCTTCGAGTAAAGAAGGCGGAGCTGGACAAGCAGATGCAAAAACTTACTCCCAATAAAGAAATTTTGGCAAAAGAAACACTGATACAAGAGCTTTCAGCATCGTTTCATATGTACCAATCTTGGGGAGAACAGCTGGCTGCTATTCAAGCGCAGTTGCGCCAGTCATCTGAACAGGCATCGGCAGGACTGGAACAGCTCAATAAAACGGATGAAAATGAGCTTTTGAATATGAACATGTCATATGACTATGAATGGCAGTTGCAGCAGGCGGTGCAGCAATACGTACAGGCAAGAGACAGAAAACGGCAGTTAGATGAGTCATTTGAACTTGCCAGACAAGAGCTGGAAGCTGCAGAAAAGACCGTTCATTCCGCTTCGTCCGCCATCCTTGAAACCAGCGATAGAAACGATAAAGAAGCGGCACTTAAAGCATATGATGAAGCACAGGGGCAGCATCAGGAACAAGCGAAGCTGAGAGAGCAACTGAAATTTTTTGAGCGGCAGCAGGCGAAACAGAAAAAAACGGTTATGGCAGCTGGTATGTTGTTCATCGTTCTCTTTATGCTGCTGCGGCAATGGATCCCCGCTATAAGTGTTGCTGCCGCTCTTATTGTCTATTGGCTTATATCAGGGAAAAAAGCGCCGTCTTTTCGAAACAGCCGGGAGACAAGAGAGCCAATGACGGATATTTCTCCAGCGGAAGCTGAAGCGCTTCGAGAAGCGTTATGGGAGGATGACCGCAATAAACAGCATCTTCTCGCCCAGCGTGCAGTACTTCAACAAAAAGAGGCGGCGTATGAAAGGGTCATCCAGCAGTTTGAACAGTGGGAAACCGATATGGCTCCGTCTTTAACACGGATCGAGCATTTTATGAAGGAGCTCGGATTCAAGGAAGATCCGTCTTTTTTGCTTGATGCATACAGCTTAATGAAGGATGTCAAAAAAGACGTGAAGAAAACGCATGAGCTGACTATTGAAGCGGGCAGGCTGAAAAAGCATCGGAGAACATTTGAAGAACGCGTCAGCATGCTTCATCCTCCGAGTGAGGGTCAGAACATATCTATCTCGGACGCCCTTCATATATTGCAGAAAAACTTGGAACGTGAAAAAGAAATGGAGAAGCAAAAGAAGGAAATTGCCACAGATGTTCAATATACAAAGAAACAGATGCTGGAGCTGGAGCAGGAAATCCAGTATTTTAAAGAACAGATTGAACGGCTGTTTGCCGAGACGGCTGCAAAAGATAGAAATGAATTTTGCGCCATTGCCGACGTCAGCAGACAATTGAAAGATACGGAGAACCAGCTATATCACATAAACGCACAGCTTCAAGGCGGGAACCCGGAGGAGCTTGAACTGGCGGATTCCCATACGCTTTCTAAATTGAAAAACAAACAATTCGTTGAGAATGAAAGAAAAGAGCGGCTGACTGAGGAGATCCAAGAGCTTCGGAGCAAAATCGCATTGCTTCTCGTCAAACAGGAACAATTAGAGGGCTCGGGATCGGTCTCAGATCTGAAGCTTCAAACAGAAATGCAAAAAGAGCGTGTAAAAGAAACTACGAAAAAGTGGGCCTCGATCCAAATGATCAAACAAGTGATCCGAAACAAACTGGAGCGGCATAAAAAAGTCGAGCTTCCGCGCCTTCTGGAGACAGCCGGAGAATTTTTCCGCCCGCTGACTGACGGAAGCTACAAGACGATATATTTTTCCGAAACAGATGACTCTATTATGGTCATGCACTCTAATGGTACTGTTTATCATGCCGAAGAGCTGTCACAAGGAACGTGTGAGCAGCTGTATACAGCGATTCGATTTGCTCTAGCCGTTACACGTCAGGATGGGGCAAAACTTCCGTTTCAGCTTGACGACAGCTTTGTTCATTTTGACCAGGCAAGGCTCAAACGTGCACTAGAAGCCCTTGATCATTTATCCGAAGGCGGACGACAAATTCTGTATTTCACATGCCATGACCATGTGAAAGATGTATTTCAAAGCAGCCAAATCATTCATTTGGTGTCATAAAAGAGATTCTATAGCTGTCAATCGGTATGTGATATACTGGTATTATGTAAGATACGGAGGGAGCTTTAATAGAATGGCTAAAGGGATTATGCTACATGAGGTTGGCGAACAGGTGGATCAATATCTATTGGTTAAATCTTTGACAAAAGGAATTGCCAGCAATGGAAAACCGTTTTTAACGCTGATGCTGCAAGACCAGTCAGGCGATATTGAGGCAAAGCTGTGGGATGCCAAGCAAAGTGATGAAGTGACCTATGCGCCGCAGACGATTGTGAAAGTTGTGGGAGATGTCCACCATTACCGCGGACGCACCCAGCTGAAGCTGAGAAATATCAGGCCGGTGAACGAAAATGAAAATGTTAATATTGATGATTTCTTAGAAACCGCACCGATACCGAAAAATGAAATGATGGAGACCATCACTCAATATATATTTGAAATGAAAAATCCGAATATCCAGCGGATCACAAGGTTTTTAGTCAAAAAACACGAAACGGAATTGATGGATTATCCGGCGGCTACGAAAAACCACCATGAGTTTGTCTCAGGTTTAGCGTATCACGTCGTCTCAATGCTGAGCCTAGCGAAATCTATTGCAGATTTATATCCGTCCCTTGACCGTGACCTGCTTTATGCCGGAGTTATTCTGCATGACCTCGGAAAAGTGAAAGAGCTGTCCGGTCCTGTCTCTACTTCGTATACGGTTGAAGGCAATTTGATCGGCCATATTTCGATTATGGTGACAGAGCTTTCAAAAGCGGCTGAGGAGCTCCAAATCGATTGTGAAGAGGTATTGATTCTTCAGCACTTGATTTTGAGTCACCACGGCAAAGGGGAATGGGGCAGCCCAAAACCGCCGATGGTGAAGGAAGCGGAAATTCTGCACTATATAGACAACCTGGATGCGAAAATGAATATGATGGACAGAGCGCTTGAGCGCGTGAAGCCGGGTGAATACACTGAACGTGTATTTGCGCTGGAAAACCGTTCCTTTTATAAACCAACTTTTCACAAATAATAAAAAAGGACTGAAGCTGAAATATTCAGGTCAGTCCTTTTTTGATGCGCTTTTACCGCTCATAACTTGTCTCATCCCCGCATAGGTTTAAGAATAAAGAATCTATGCAAAAAGGGGGAGGGAGCCCGTGTTGTTTTTTCCATGGTGGGTGTATCTTTGTATTGTAGGCATCATTTTCAGTGCATATAAACTTGTAGCGGCAGCTAAAGAGGAAGAAAAAGTAGATCAGTCCTTTATTGAAAAAGAAGGGCAGATTTATATGGATAGGATGGAAAAGGAGCGAGAACGGAGGTCAAAAGAGCTTCCTGAAAAAGAAGGAGGCAATCATTCAATAGCATAATTGATTTAAAACTTGTGGAAAAAAGTATTTTTCCACAAGTTTTCTTGGTTTTACATTATGAAGTTAAGTCCTTTAAAAATGCATTAGCATATTGATGTTTAGGATCAAGTTCAATAATTTTTTTTGCAATCTTTTTTGCTTCTTCATCTGAAACAACCTTTTCTGGCCCAGTATTTAGTATAAGAAATGGTACCAGGAACTCTGTTTTACTACCATTGCTCAACTCCAATGCTTTTCTTGCGTGATAAAGTGCAGACAGTGTAGCATTTTCAAATCGACAAAAAGGAAGTGATAAGATATAAAATGCAGTATTATGGAGTTCGGCAGATTCGTTGTACAGCATGTATTCAAGCAAAAAAGGATACCATAGAATATTAGAATCTTCTGTAGTTGCAAAATTAACCATTTTAATCTGGAAAGTTTCAAAGTCCATTTGTTCTGCAAGCGAAATAGCTTTTTTAAAATTTAAATTTAGAATAAGATGTTCAAATGATTCAGATTCCATTGTCATTAGAATTACACCGCCTATCTTTTTAAAAATAATTACTGAGAATTATTTTACATATGCTGTGGAAATACTAGTTTCAGGACGAGCAAGTTTATTGTATCTTACGACCACAGTATGGCCATTTAATTTTAATCTTCTTTCACTAAAAAAGGCATTTACATAGTATTCTTTACCGTATCTTAAAGTGAGATTTATAGTTTTTTGAACTGATGGCCAATCCGCTTTCATAACAACTTTATTCCAGTGGTGCTTTGTCTTCATAATATGTTTTACATTATTAGGGATTTGTTTCGCTCTAGGTGTCATTACGCCAAAATTCTTTCGATATTTAGCTTTTTTAACTGCTTTTTTACCATGTTTTTTGACAGCTGCTTTTTCGCCATTCTTAAGTAGATATTCGAGGATCTTTAATGGACCGTATCCAGAAGCATGAGTTTTATTTGGGTCAATTCTATAAACTTTATTGGTTTCCTTGTCTTTTATTATTGCTTTATATATATTATTAGTCAATTCATGGGAAGCAATATCATATTTTTTAATTTGTTTAAAACCATCACTATTTAGGTTAACTTCAGCTTCCATTTTGTTAGTTCTTTTATTGAGCTTAATATCAGCGATAGCAAGTGTATTACCGTTTTTGTATGTAGATTGAATGTAATAATCTTGTTCCGTCTCTTTTACAATTTCCGCCCCTGAATCATTAGAGCTTTCAATTGAGGAAGGAGCAGTGTTCTTTTTTTCAACTGCTTTCACATTGCATATGTCTAACGAAAATGCAAGAATAAATATCGTCATTATACATAAAATAATCTTTTTCATTTTTTGCCTCCACATTAATTAATTTTTTTTAAATAACCTTGACCAATTTTACTTTCTTGAGTACCTAGTTTTGTGGTAAAAGGAGATAATTTTTGTTTGATATTATAGTAATTTGTTACTCGTTGTTGATTAGCAATAATTGTTGCAACTACTCTAGTAGCATAAGCAGTTGAAAATGAAGTACCGGTGAAATACGAAATCTTATTATTGTTATTAATAGACTTTAAATTAACACCAGGCATCGCATAATCAATCTTACCATCCGCAGAAAAATCAGGAACCTTGTGGTTCTGATCTATGGTATTAATTGAAATAACCCCTTTATATTTGGCAGGGTAGTCAACACTTAAACCGTAATTATTACCTGCTGCAGAAATGATAATAATACCATTGTTCACTGCTTTCTGTACTGCATGATAAAGATCATCAGTTCCGTACTGGACACCGGCACTTATATTTATTATTTTCACTTTTTCTTTTATGCACCAGTTAATGGCCTTTGTAAGTGCTTTAACATTTCCATAGCCATCTTTGTCAAGAACTTTGACACTATATATATCCATTTTGGCATGATTACCAATATTACTATCAACATTTAAAGCTATAATTCCTGCCACAGCAGTTCCGTGATTAAATTCATCAGCCAATTTTTCATGAGGCTTTATAGCGTTATCTTCTTTTACTATTAATTTGTTTAATTCTTTATTATCTTGACTTATACCACTGTCTAAAATCGCGACTTTAATCTTATTATTATCACTTTTTTCGTCATAATTTATTAAAATGATAAGCATAAGAATTAAATTCACTAAAAAAATTAATTTTTTAACATGACCAACCTCCTCTATAGAATAACAAAATTACCTTTATATGATATCATAGTAAGAGAATTTTGTAAATAAAAGAAAAAAATTCATAAATGAGGTGCGGAATTTATATTTAATAGATCTTTAAATGTATTAAAATCACAAAAAAATAATTGTTGTTTCGAGAAATCATCACTAAATTTTATTTGCCAATATGAAATGCTGGGTGTGGGTAGTGAGGAGGGGGCTCCTAGCAAAAAATCTCAACGGATTTTTTGGATTACCTTTTTTCCTTAAATAACATGCTTTCTATAATAAAATAAAAGAAAGACTCCAAAAAGGACGTTGTCTTTTTCTCTTTTCAGAATTAAGTTGTTCTTCTCGACCAACTTGTTGAGTGAAATCATCTGATTCGAAAAATTGATAAGTATATAGACTTCTAATTTGACTATAATTCATTCTTCAGAAAGACTAAATTGATTACAATATGGCGTCCAGGTTGTTTCTAGGCTACTCTTCAGGCTCTAAACTATATATGTTGGGCGAGGTGTCTTATTTACTGATTCACTTCCTTAAGCCAATGCTGATAAGCGTATATTGACAAGAAAAACTATTGTGCAACAAGATAAGCAAACTATATCAAGGATTTAAATGAAGCCATTAAAGGAGGAACGGGAGGAACGAAAAAAGCCAATTTCGGGTCATAAGTAGGTGAAAACAGAGAAAGAAATTCTGCAGAGCCAAAAAACTATTCTGAAAGTGTTTTTTGGCATTGTGAGCAATTTAAAATCTCGATTAGATTACAAGATCGCAACTATTTGGTTTCAGGTAAAAGCCATCGCTCGATTCTGATTATTAGGCTACTCCCTTAATTCATTATTCTGGTGAATTTGTACGAGCCAGCAAACACTTAGTTATTCAACGATAAAGGCTACTGTTCAATATAAATCTAACCTTGAAACATGCACCTCATGTCTGCAGCTTGAGAATGCACAATACCCAAAAATGATCAGAAAATCATCGCTCTGTATTTGTGTAAAGGTTGTAAAATAGGTCAGACCGAGTCCACCAGCAATCATTATTGCAGATTGAGGGGAAACATGTAAACGAACTAGTTCTCCGTACAGTTGCTTGTATAATATGGAGAAAATTCCCGAGTGCCTAGCTTTATGGTGATGAAAATGTACAAAAAAGCTTGTAGAAAAAACTTGGTTTTCTCTACAAGCTAAGATTGAAATACATATTTCAACTTTTTTAATGGCTTGAAACTGACTTTTATTTAGGCGTCTCAGATGAGCTATTTGATGAAGTAGTATTAAATGTATCCTTTAGATCTTTATCCTTCACTTCAATGTCAGCTTTTTTCATGACTTTTTGAACAGCTTCCTGAACGGCTGTGTTGTCATTAAGTTTTTGTTCTAGAAGTTCAGATTTCAGTTCTTTTTTCATATCATCATATTTACCCCGTTCCTTGGTTTTTTTGATAATATGATAACCATATTTTGTTTTTACAGGATCACTGATTTCACCCGTTTTTAAATTAAATGCTACTTTGCTGAATTCAGCCACCATACCGTCTTTCGCGAACCAGCCAAGGTCGCCGCCTTGTGAAGCAGAGCTGTCGGTAGAGTATTCTTTCGCAAGATTTTCAAATTTCTCGCCTTTTTTCAGCTTTTTCTCTACTTCTTCAGCTGTTTTTTTATCAGCGACAAGGATGTGGCTTGCACGGATTTTGCCTTTTAAGCCTTCCCAGTATTCTTTGACTTCGTCGTCCGTTACTTTGATATTATCTTTAGCGGCTTTTTCTGTAAGTAATTCCATTTTAACTGTTTCTTTCAGAAAATCTTTACCATATTGTTTTTCAAGCGTTGAATATTGGTCACCGAGCTGTGTTTTGTATTCCTTTAGTTTATTTTCCACTTCTTTATCAGTTACCTTATACTTTTTGTCTAATACCTTTTCTTGAGCAAGCTGTGTGAGAGCACTTGCTCCAGCTGTTTTTTTCATATAAGTGTAAAGCTCGCCTTTAGTTACATCGCCTGCGTCCGTTTTAGCAATGACTTCTTTGTCGCCGCTGCTGCAAGCACTGAGAGTGAGGATGCTTGTAGCAGTAATAGCTGCTATTGCGATTTTCTTCATTGTTTTCAAACACTCCTAATCATTCCAAATTAAATTACCTATGCGTATCATAACATATTGTGGCTTTCTGTAAAAAGATTTTAAATAAAGGGCATTCGTCTAGTCAAACTTTTGCTGCTGGCATATTTATATATTGATCAAGAAAAGGAGGTATGTGACATGAGCGGAGGATACTCTAACGGGTTCGCGTTGCTTGTAGTACTGTTCATTTTGCTTATCATCGTAGGTGCAGCTTACATCTACTAAGCAGCCCGGGGATCGCTTGCAAGTTAAGCGATCCTTTATTTTCACTAGCGCCTAATCGTTTCAATCATGAATTGCATAAGATGTAATTGGTAAATAAAGCTTTTTACAGGAGGTGCTTTTTAAGATGGGTGAAGTATTTGCAGGCGGATTCGCTCTATTGGTTGTGTTATTTATTTTGTTGATTATCATCGGCGCTTCTTGGCTGTACTAATCAAAATAAAAAAAGCATAGCTGCTGAATCAGCAGCTATGCTTTTTTCGCTTTTACACTGTAAAAGAGATCTCCACAAACGAAGAGATCAGTAAAATTAATATGGAAATGTTAATAAATCGGAATACCTTATCCTGTCGCTCTTCAGGAATCTCTCTGACAAGGCATAATGTATTGGTGAGCCTGTTTATGAAAAATACTATAAACACGGCGGCGATGATAAAATAGACTAAAATGATGGGAGATTCCCCCTCTCTGTGAACTGTTCCATATTACATTACCAAATATTTATGAAAAAAGATAGAATACAAATTGAAAAAATCGCTTCTGACGCTACGGCGCGGCTACTTTTCAACAAGTATATCCAAGCCGTCTGCTTCCTGGTCAATAAAGGCAGTTTTGGGCGCTTTTGCGAGCTTAAGAGCCAGCAAGAAGTCAGGCAGACAGTAGCCGGCATGAATGCCCGAAATCATACAGAAATAATGGGCGTGATTCGGAAATGACAGCGCGGCGTAAAACAAGACAGGCGTAATCAGCAAAAACGGGCTTGTGAGTGAAATCAACATCGTTGTTTTAGGTATTCTTTTCCACGTGCGCAATAAGTAAAACTTTTTTTCTATTTTTCTTTTTTTGCAGATGATCGGCAGGATATGGATGACTTTATGTACAAATAAAATAACGACGAGCAGACCGCCGAACAAAGGTACATATTCATCGCTTAAGCTTGTGCCAGGCCGCAGCAGCTCAAATGCTAAAAAAGTAGATATAAAAACCAAAATCATAAAACATACAGCAGTTAATACGATGCGAACGGCGCCATAATCCTTCATCAGATTTATGGTCTTCCAGCAATTCATTAAAGTCATCCTTCCATACAGCTTGAATAGAATCTCAAAATAATTTACTCCTCTCAAGAGAAAAAATCAATGCTTTTTCAAGAAAAAATATGATCCGGCAGGTATTTTTTTGAAACAAGCAAACAAACTGCGAAATCTTGGGTTAGAACTTTCTTCTCAGTGAATTATCAGCTAAAATAAGATTAAAGATAGAAAGTAGTGGTGTGGATGGACTCGATGGATCATCGCATTGAGCGATTAGAATATTACATACAATTATTAGTGAAAACAGTAGACATGGACAGGTATCCCTTTTATGCACTTCTTATTGATAAAGGGCTGAGCAAGGAAGAAGGGGAAGAGGTTTTGAAGATATGCGATGAGTTGTCAGAAGAGCTGGCAGCACAAAAAGCGCAAGGGTTTATAACCTTCGACAAGCTCCTTGCGCTTTTTGCAGGACAGCTGAATGAAAAGTTAGATGTTCATGAAACGATTTTTGCTCTGTACGAGCAGGGGCTTTATCAAGAGCTGATGGAAGCCTTTATCGACATCATGAAGCACTTTGATTAACTGTTTACAGGTTCGAGCTCTTCTGCCGGTTCATCCGCCGCACTGGTCTTTGCTTTTTTCTTCAGTTTTCCGTTTACGCTTTCAAAATCATTGTCAATATTCGTGAGAGATGTTTCAAAAATCTCCATAAAATCATCGCCATAGATATGGCGTATCATACACATCATTTCTGCCACTTCAGGGAATTTTCCGAATAAATGATACAGAGGCTGTGACCCTTTAAAAACCGCGTTGCGTGTCGGATCAAACTCCTCAAGTAAACTCCAAAACACCTCAGTGCCTTTTTCAGTCAATTGGACGTATGTGTTCCGTTTATCATTCAGCCGTTTGGAGAACATTAAATAGCCCCGTTCCTCCAGCTTTTTTGAAAAGTTGAATGCGGTTGATACATGCATGACCCCGAATTTCGCGATTTCAGAAATGGACGCTCCATTCAATTGATACGCAATCCATAAAATATGATGCTCATTAATATTCAGGTCATACGGTTTGAGCCACTGCTGCCAATCCTTCTCTATCGATTTCCAAAGAGCCTTGCTAAGCTGGGCCATTTTCTGGGTGAAGACAAGAGCTTCTTTCACATCATAGGGAGGTTCCATTCGATTCATTACGTCACCTGCTTCTCTTTTTCTTTTTCTCTATTATGCCAATAAAATAAAGATTAATAAAGATGAAAATGTAAGAATTTTTTAATAAATTCTCAAACCGTTGCAGTGAGAGGCTTTTTCGGCAAAAAAAACACGAGTCTATATTTGGCCCGTGTTTTTTTCTTTAGAATAGGATATTAGTTTTGTAAGGTTTTCTCTAGCTGTTTGATTTTCTCTTCGATATCAGCGATTTCTTTTTGCAAATCCTGCTGGTGAGGTTTGATCTCTTCCTGCCATTTTTTAATTGACGTTTGGAGCTCGCCGCTCACGTCTTTAATGACATCTTTGCTTTCTTTTGCCGCTTTGATCAGCTGGTCTTTTAACGCAAGTCCGTCTGATTTTAAGCGTTTGATCGTTTCTTCGAAAGAATCATAATTGGTTTTCACTTTTTCACGCAGCTGCTTTCCTGAGGAAGGTGCAGTAAGAAGAACTGCTGCTCCTCCGATGATGCCGCCTACGAATAGTCCTGTTAATAGAGAACGTCCGTCCGCCATTACAATCACCCCGTCTTTTTCTTGGAAATAGGATTCATTCAGCTTGTTTCATTTTTGTTGAAAGCTTGAACTTCTATACATAGCTTGCTTTATTTTAGCATATTTTTTAAGTGAAAAGGAGGGAGAAGGTTGTCTGTCTTTATGATTGTGTTACTCTGCATTACCCTTGCCTTTGCTTCGGGCGCTGTTTACTATATCAGACTTCTCGGCCAAGCTGCTTCTTATCCGCCCAAAAAGGTCATCCGACAGAAAGCGCTTGTTTGTTCAACCGGAACCGCCTTTACACTATGTCTTATCTTTTTCACAAAATTCTTCGTTTAAAACATGCAGACATGCTGCGGGCTCTCTGGTCGAAAAAAACCTCTCCCGAAGCGGAAGAGGTTTTGTGTGACAATTATTTAGCAGCTTCTATAAAGCTTGAACGTCTTAAAATGGTTTGGATAATCGGATAAATAATGATCATTGCAATTGTATTCAGCACAGTTGCCGGCAGAACAACTGCTACGAACAATGCGGCAAAACCGCCAGGCAAACCGACGATCAATAAAGCTGACGATAAAAATACAGTTCCCGACAAGATGGTCCCGATCGCTGTGAGCACAGCGGCCGCACCTGTTTTTTGGCTCTTTCTGAACAAAAGGAACAGGGTGAAAAACAGGAACGCTGATACAGGTTTGTCGATGATGTTAGGAATCTGTCCGGCTGGAAATGCGGTTGTCAGTGCGGAAATGATTCCAGTCACAATTCCGATGACGAGTACGTTTTGCACCCGCGGGAACAGCAGGATGCCCATAAACATCATGATCAGCATCATATCTGGTTTCATGCCGCCTAAAAAAGGCGGAATAATGGAATGGAGCGCTGCGCCGATTGCGGCAAACAGAGCCATAGTGACTAACTCTTTTGTTTTCATATCTATGCTCTCCTCTGCTAAGCTTTTTGCCCTCCAATAATATGCTCGTCATTTATTGCGAAGGCTTAAAGAATGTGATATGCAAACAGTATACCAAACGAACGGTTTGCATAACCAGACTTTTTACTCATTTTCCTGTTGGAATTTTCTCATAAACACAGCTAATTTTTCACAGTCTTCAAGAGATACCGCATTATAAATAGAAGCGCGGCAGCCTCCTACTGAACGGTGTCCGCCTAGGCCGATCATGTTTGCTTCTTTTGCATTCTGAATGAATGTTTTTGTTAATTCATCATTGCGAAGCGTGAAGGTAACATTCATGCGTGAGCGGCTGTCCGTTCTGGCATGCCCTTTATAAAATCCGTTGCTTTCATCAATACAGCTATAGAGAATCTGCGCTTTTTGTTCATTGCGCTGTTCAGCGGCTTCCACACCGCCGTTTTCTTTTAGCCATTCCAGAACGAGGCTCAGCATATAAATCGCAAATGTCGGCGGCGTGTTGTAGAGTGAATCCGCTTTGACATGCGTTGAATACTTCAGGATTTTTGGAACGTTCGCGTTTTCGTGCTGCAGCCACGTTTTTTTCATGATAACAACGGTCACACCGGAAGGGCCAAGGTTCTTTTGAGCGCCTCCGTAGATGACGTCAAATTTGGACACATCGATTTTTCTGCTCAAAATGTCGCTGGACATGTCGGCGACGAGCGGAATCGGGGAATTCGGGAATTCCTGCCACTGAGTGCCGAAAATCGTATTGTTGGATGTGATGTGTAAATATGCGCCGTCTTTTACATCCGTAAGGTCAACCTTCGGAATATAGCTGTAATTGTCTGTTTCACTTGTAGCGGTGATTGACGTGTTCCCGAACAGTTTCGTTTCTGCCAGTGCTTTTTCAGACCAAGCGCCTGTCATGACAAAATGCGCGGTTTTTTCAGGTGTTAAAAAGTTCATCGGAAGCATTGAGAATTGAAGGCTTGCACCGCCTTGAAGAAACAAAATATCGTAATCTTCCGGGATGTCCATCAGTTCAGTTAAAAGGCTTTTCGCTTTTTGATGCACCGCTTCATACTCTTTGCTGCGGTGGGAAAGCTCCATAACAGACATGCCGGATTCGTTAAAATCAATAAATTCTTTCTGTGCTCTTTGCAGAACTTTTAATGGCAGCGCTGCAGGACCTGCGTTAAAATTCGTTGTACGTTCCATTATGATCTCTCCCTGTTCTCCACGTTAATGTATAAAATAATACAATTATCCTATCACAAAAATTCAGTTTTTTTGATAAAAAATGAGAATAATCAAAAGAAATTGACTAATGTTTGCGGAATGTTCACAAATAAAATAACCTCATCTTATGATGAGGCTAGGCGCTTTGCGATTGAAGAAGAGATGTTTTGCAGATCCTCCGCTTTGTAATCGTCAGTATGCGTTTTCCAAACCGCTCCGAAGCCGTCTCCTTTTCCGTAGCGCGGGATAATATGCATATGGTAATGGAAAACAGATTGTCCTGCTTTTTCACCATTATTGTTCAGTGTATTTAAGCCGATCGGCTCAAATTCATCCCGGATAGCGCGGGCGATTTTCGGAACAGCGTGAAAATATTGTTTTGCTAATTCATCCGTAAATTCATACACATTTTCGATATGTGTTTTCGGAATGACAAGCGTATGGCCCTTTGTCACTTGGCTGATATCAAGAAAAGCCAGCACATGCTCGTCTTCATACACCTTTGCGGACGGAATGTCGCCGGCGATGATTTTACAAAAGATACAATTCTCTGCACAATGCATGAGGGTTCCTCCTTATGAAATTGTTAGTATGTATATACTCATCGTACCACAGAAATGCAGAAAATAGAAAACAGGATGAACGGCAAGCGTTCACCCTGAATGCAGAGGAAGAGCTGATATGAAGAAAATGTGATATGCCTTTTGTAAGCACCTCATTTGTCAATAAAATGAAGACTTGTTTTCATGCCTAACGATTCCTGCGATAAACACCTCATTTGACAATTTACTTCATGGATGAAGAATTCATCAATTCAGTGAAGAGAAATGTTTCAGCATTGGACATGGTGATTTTCTATCCAACTGTATCTAAGACGTCTTTGACAAACACCTCATTTTTCAGTTGATAGGCTTTTCCTCTACGCCTATTATCATGTCCGGAACTCTGTCTCTTTATAACAGTAAATTCATCATTTGTTAAAAGGGAAATGTTTCAATTCAGGCGTTGTTTTTGGTACTATGAAGAAAAACAATATAAGGGGAGAAACTATGTCTCTGCTATCAGTAAATGATGTAACCGGCGGGTATACAAGAAATCCGGTTTTGAAAAATGTATCATTCACCCTTGAGCCGAATCAAATTGTCGGTTTAATCGGGTTGAACGGTGCTGGTAAAAGTACAACAATCAGACATATTATCGGGCTGATGGATGCGCATAAAGGTTCAATTGAATTAAACGGGAAAACCTTTGCTGAGGATCCGGAAGGCTACCGTTCACAATTCACCTATATACCTGAAACACCTGTTTTATATGAAGAGCTGACGCTAATGGAGCATCTTGAGTTAACAGCGATGGCGTACGGCCTCTCGAAAGAAACGATGGAGAAAAGGCTGCCGCCGCTTTTAAAGGAATTCCGAATGGAAAAGAGGCTGAAGTGGTTCCCGGCTCATTTTTCTAAAGGAATGAAGCAGAAGGTGATGATCATGTGCGCATTTCTGGCTGAGCCGGCGCTCTATATTATTGATGAACCTTTTCTAGGGCTTGATCCGCTTGCGATTAACGCGCTGCTTGAGCGAATGAATGAAGCGAAAAAAGGCGGGGCGAGTGTGCTGATGTCAACGCACATTTTGGCGACGGCAGAACGCTATTGTGATTCGTTTATTATTTTACATAACGGCGAGGTGCGGGCGCGCGGCACGCTGTCCGAGCTCAGAGAGCAGTTTGGAATGAAGGATGCGGCGCTGGACGATCTGTATCTTGAGCTCACGAAGGAAGACGCTGGCCATGAATAATATGCTTGATATTTGGCAGTCGCGGCTGCAGGAGCATATCAAAGAAACAAGAATGTATATGAAATACATGCTCAACGATCACCTCGTTATTGTTTTGATCTTTTTTCTTGCGGGTGCTGCAAGCTGGTACAGCAAATGGATACGGGACATTCCCGCTCATTTTCCATCCTTTTGGTTGATGGCTGTGCTATTTTCACTCGTGTTGACAAGCTCTTATGTGCGGACGCTTTTGAAGGATGCTGACCTTGTCTTCTTATTGCCGCTTGAAGCAAAAATGGAGCCTTACTTGAAGCAGTCGTTTGTCTACAGCTATTTGTCTCAGCTGTTTCCGCTGATTGCATTGAGTGTTGTGGCGATGCCGCTGTATTTCGCTGTTGCATCACAGGCTTCGCTGGCATCGTATGCGGCAGTTTTCGTCCAGCTTTTGCTGCTGAAAGCGTGGAATCAGGTGATGGAATGGCGCACAACCTTTCACAATGATCGAAGCGTGAAAAGGATGGATGTGGTCATTCGCTTCGCAGCGAATACGCTCGTTCTTTATTTTGTTTTTCAAGCTGTTTACATGTATGCGCTTGTGGTCTATATCATTATGGCTGCTCTTTATCTGTATGTGTCTTCGGCGGCAAAACGGAAAACATTTAAATGGGAGAGCCATATTGAGTCTGAATTGAGACGCAAGCAGCGGTTCTATCGGATTGCCAATCTGTTCACTGATGTGCCGCATTTGCGAAAGCAGGCGAAACGCAGGGTGTATCTCGACTTTTTGCTGCGTCTTGTGCCGTTTGAGCAGCGTAAGACGTTCGCCTACATGTACACTCGCGCCTTTTTGCGTTCAAGTGATTATTTGGGCATACTTGTTAGATTAACGGTCATTTTCGCGCTGATTATTATGTATGTGTCGGCAAGCCCGCTGATTGCAGGGATTTTGACTGTGTTTACCATTTTCATTACGGGCATTCAGCTTTTGCCGCTGTTCGGTCACTTTGATCACCTGGCGCTTCAAGAGCTTTATCCTGTAAAAAAAGAAACGAAGTTGAAAAGCTATTTTTCTCTATTGAAAACGGCTCTTAGCGTTCAAGCGCTGCTGCTGTCTGCTGCATCCGCCTATGCTGCCGGATTGACAGGTTTTCTGTACGCGCTGATCGGTTCTGCAGTTCTGATTTTTGTTGTGCTTCCGTCTTATATGACAACCAGACTGAAAAAACATGGAAAGCTGTGAACGGAAAAGGGGTAGCTACATGACAGACAATCAGCTGCTGATGCAAGAGGCACTTCAGTGGAAAATGCATTTTTTGCGGAAGGATTCCCTGTTTGAACGCTTTTCGAAGCGTGTGCAGACAAAGGTGAATGAGCGGATTCCTGAAAAAATTCATGCAGTTGTCACCGAGAGCGTGAAAAAAATGGTCGAAGCGACAATGGCCGGCTCCAATATCATCACATATCAGAAGGATACAAGCGATCTTTCACTCAGTGAAAAAAACGAACTGGCGAAAAAAACGATTGCTTCTTATCAGAAGGTAGCGGCTGCTGAGGGAGTCGGCACCGGAGCGGGCGGCATTTTTTTAGGAATTACCGATTTTCCGCTGCTGCTTTCAATTAAGATGAAGTGTTTATTTGCCTTATCCTCTATTTACGGTTTTGATGTGAAGGATCCACAAGAAAGGATGTTTTTGCTGCTTGTCTTTCAGCTCGCATTTTCGAGTGATGACTGCCGCAAAACGCTTTTTACTACCGTCGACAATTGGAGGACTGAAAAAAAGAGTATCGATTGGAGAGTGTTCCAGCAGGAATATCGTGATTATATTGATGTCGTGAAGCTTCTGCAGCTTTTGCCCGGAGTAGGAGCAGCTGTCGGCGGCATTGCCAATTATAAGCTGCTTGCTCAGCTGGGGGAAACAGCAAGACACATCTTTCATCTGAGAATCGTAAAGGAAACAGCCGGAGAATAAAAGCTCCGGCTGTTTTTTATAGCTTATGATAGGTGATCGCAGCGCCTGCAAGCACTTTTGCTGCAGTCAGCATCGCTTTTTCATCGAAATCGAATTTCGGATGGTGATGGGAATAGACGCGCTCTGGCTGTTCAGGAGCGGCGCCTGTAAAGAAAAAGGTGCCTTTGACGTTTTGTAAATAATACGCGAAATCCTCACCCCCCATTTGCGGTTCGCCGTCAATGACCTTCTGAACGCCTTCCGTATTCTTTGCGGTGCTGACTAAGTGGTTCGTTTCAGCAGGATGGTTCACAACCGCCGGATATCCCCGTTCATAGTTATACTCATAGGATGCGCCGTGCATGCTGCACACGCCTTTTACAACGGCTTCGATTTCTTTGGCCAGCACGCTGCGGACATCTTCATCAAAAGAACGCGCTGTACCGGTGAGGACCGCTTGGTCTGCGATAGCATTAAACGGGTTGTCAGCGATGAAAGAGCCGGTTGAAATGACGGCGGATTGAATCGGGTTGACTTTACGGCTGACAATGTGCTGCAGAGAGGAAACGATTTGTGAGCCGATCAGAACAGCGTCCTTCGTAACATGCGGGTGAGCGCCGTGACCGCCCTTTCCAATGATTTTGATCGTGAATCGGTCCGCCGCTGCCATGACGGCGCCGGAGCGGCAGAGAATGGTTCCGAGCGGATCAGTCGCCCAAAGGTGCGTGCCGAATATCACATCCGCGTTCTCGAGACAGCCGTCTTCAATCATTGGCTTTGCGCCGCCTGGATAAGATTCTTCCGCATGCTGGTGGATCATGACAAATGTTCCCTTCAGCTCATGTCTGTTTTGGTGAAGGACTTTCGCCACTGCAAGAAGAGTTGCTGTATGGCCGTCATGGCCGCATGCGTGCATGACACCGGGCACTTTAGAGGCGTAAGAAACATCTTTTTCATCTTGTATGGGAAGGGCGTCAAAATCGGCCCGCAAAGCGACAGTAGGTCCCGGTTCACTTCCTTCAATATATGCCAAAACTCCTTTGCCGCCGACGTTCGTGCGGATTGGGACCCCTAATGATTCATAATAGGAAGCAATAAATGCGGCAGTTTTTTCCTCTTGAAACGAGAGCTCAGGATACATGTGAAAATGGCGTCTGATCTCGACCATTTCTTCAAAACAGCCGTCGAGCTGTTTGTTTATCTCCTTCTGCAGTGTGGATATGGACAAATTCGCTTCCCCCTTTTTCTATACTATTCCATGATTGTATATAAAAATTCTGAATATTTCAACTTGTGTGTTATCAAAGCAACATCATGGCTGCGAGGGTTGTGACTGAAAGGCCAATCATGACGGGAATGAAGTTTTTTCTGGCAAGCTCAAAAGGATCGACTTTGCACATGGCCGCAGCGGGGATTAGTGCCCAAGGAACCAGTGTGCCGCCGCCCACCCAGATGGCAGATATTTGGCCGAGCGCAGTCAGAATGGCGGGATTAGTATGAAGAGCAGCTGAAAAGAGTTTGGCGATAGAGCCAGCGAGAGAAATGCCTGAGAATCCTGATCCATCGAGGCCGGTGATGGCTCCTGCTGCAGTTAAAGCAGCAGCGGCAAGCTCCTTCGACATAGGCATCATGTGGGATAACGCGATGCCGAGATCGTTGACAATTCCGTGGGAATCTTTAGGGAGTGAAGTGCCCAGGATGTTTTCATAGCCTGAGTCGCCCAGATAAAAGAAAGCCGCAATCGGGATGACGGGACCGAAAACCTTAAAACCGAATTGGAATCCGTCAATAAAATAACCGGTGATTTTTTCAAGGCTTTTTTGCTTATATACGAGAAAATGAACGATTAAAAGGATACAGATTGCAGACCCGCCAATTAATGCGGTCGCATCATTTCCTTGAAGGGTAAACAAGATCATGCAGGCGATATCAGCAAGAAAGACAAACGGAATGACAAAAGCCAGTACGAACCGCAGACGTTTTGGCAAGTATAGCGAGGTGTCTAGTTCGCCAGGATGTGCGGGAGTCAAAGAAGCTGGCTGCTCCTGTTTGCTGCGTTCGCGCTGAATCATTAGAAATGCTGCGGTTGTTGTGGCCAATCCCATAATCAGCCCAAGGGGGATGCTGGCCGAAATGACGTCACCAACTGGAATGCCTGCTGCATCAGCTGTCAGCTTTGGCGCTGCCTGAATGACAAAGTCTCCTGAGAGGGCAAAACCGTGTCCAAATAAGTTCATAGCCATGGCAGCGGCAATAGGCGGCAACCCGGCGCGGGCGGCTGTCGGAAGCAAGACGGCGCCGATCAAAGCGACACCCGGTGAAGGCCAAAAGAAGAGAGAAATGGCAAACATCAGTCCGCCAATCAGCCAGTAAGCAGTCACAGGGCCTTTCACAAGGCTTGCAAAGGGAGAAATCATGGCTTCATTTATCCCTGTTTTGGTTAACAAATCACTCATCGAAACGATAAAACAAATAATGAAAATCGTGGGCAGCAGTTCGCCGGCCGCGTAGATAAAGCTGTGGAATAAACTGCTGACAGCAGCTGAAAGTGAATGACTCGCCCATAGCGAGATGATGAAAATACCGAATAAGGAAATAAAGGTCGTATCTTTCCGCAGCAGCATAAATAGGATAATCACTCCGATAAAAAATACATACAGAATATGGACAGACAAAATCCCGACTTCCATCATTGATCACTCCTCCGCTTCCTACAGATTATTCATAGGCGGGCGGGAGGTGCCGGAACAGAAGAAAGAGTTATAATGAAAGCTGGATATTGAATTGTTTTAACTGCTGCTTTAAGACTTTATTCGCTTTTTATTGTGCTGGAAGAAACCACACCCGCGTCAGCAAGCCAATTTGTTCCGCAGGCGGTGATGCTTTCCGGTGGCTCTAAATATAAATCATGCCGTGAGCGTCAAATTCGAAAAGGGCAGGTTCAATAAGGTTTTTTTCCTTTCTTATTAAATCATCAGCCTTTAAACTCGCAGAAAGGGCATTCATGTTGCTTTCCCCCATTAAAAAAGCTGACGGGCAAGCCGGCAGCTATTCAACAGCGAAATATGTAGTGACATACGAAGGACGGGAGAAGATCGACGTTGTATCCATTCCGGCAGACGTACCGCGTTTTTTATGGGCCTCTTTGTATGAATCGGACTGCTGCCAATCTTGAAAGGCTCGTTCGGCTTCCCACAAGGTAAGAATAACGTAGGTGTCACTGTCAAGCGGACGGAGCACACGAATCGCTTCAAAACCGGGTTCGTTTTCGACTTTTCCCGCTCTGTTTTTAAATCTGTTTTCAAACAGCGGGCGTCCTTCTTGAGTGACGGCAATATTATTCAAGACTGCAAAGCCGGGATTCTTCATCTCTCCGGTTTGGTCAATTACTTCATAGGTGTGCGGTGCCTGGAAAACCGTATCTTCGCTTGTTTCGTGGATCAAAATCGCATTTTCCTGCCCCTGCATCAAAAGCATCTGTTCCGAGGGGTGTTTCTTGACGATTGTTTTTAAAAAATCGGCTGTTCCATATGTTATATAAACCTTCATATCAGCCACCTCCTGCTTGCTAGTATATCAAAACAATGGTATAAGTTTCTATTGGCGAGTGCTTCAAACATAATTCCAAACAATTTTTCCCATACTACTTTTAGAAAGGCGAGGTGAGTTCATGTTTCAGATAAAGAAAAAGAAACTATTGATCCCCATTATGCTTTTAGTGTTAACTGCTTTTCTCGCTTTAATAGGATATATTTCAATTATTTTTCTCGGGCATTATGTCATAGATGAAAAGAAGCTGATTCTTCATGCATCATCTAAAATTGTGGATCAAAACGGAGATGAGATTGCCAGCCTCTATACGGAAAATCGTGAGCCAGTCTCGATTAATGAGGTTCCGAAGCAGGTCAGAGAAGCTTTCATCGCTGTTGAAGATAAAAGGTTCTATGAGCATCATGGCATTGATGCAAAATCGGTCGGCAGGGCAGTGTACCGTGATATTTTGGCAGGCGGAAAGGTGGAGGGCGGGAGCACGATTACCCAGCAGCTTGCTAAAAATATTTTTCTGACACATGACAAAACGTTTTTAAGAAAAACAAAAGAAGTGATTATTGCGATCAATCTTGAACGGGATTACAGCAAGGACAAGCTGCTGGAGATGTATTTGAACCAGCTTTACTTCGGACATGGCGTTTACGGCATACAAGCAGCATCCCACTATTATTTTAGTAAAGAGGTAAAAGATTTAACTGTATCCGAGGGTGCGGTTTTGGCCGCTATGCCGAAGGCGCCTTCTACGTATTCGCCTGTTTTGCATCCTGATAAAAGTAAGGAGCGGCGTGATGCGATTCTCGGCATGATGAATGATCAAGGCTTTATCAGTGCGAAAGAGGCTGTCAGCGCACAGGGGCGGACACTCGGGCTGAACGTAAAGAAACAATCAGAAACACCTTGGTTTGACAGCTATGTTGACCTTGTCATTAAAGAAGCGGAAGACAAGTACTCTGTTTCCGGAGAGCAGCTGCTTCAAGGCGGATATACGATCAAGGTGCCGCTTGATTCGAAGCTGCAAAAGACGGCTTATCAAGTGATGAAGCAGGGAAGCTATTATCCCGGAACAGACCAGAATGCTGAAGGAAGCGCGGTCTTTATCAATAACAAGACAGGCGGCGTGGAAGCGGCGATCGGCGGAAGAAATTACACAGCCAAAGGGTATAATCGTGCCACTGCGGCCCGCCAGCCGGGTTCCACATTTAAGCCGCTGGCAGTATACGGGCCGGCGATGCAAGAAAAAAAATTCAAGCCCTATTCTCTATTAAAGGATGAACAGCAATCCTATGGAGATTATACGCCGAAAAACTATGACAGCCACTATCAGGGTGAAGTCACCATGTCTGACGCCATTGCGTTCAGCAAAAATGCGCCGGCTGTGTGGACGTTAAATGAGATCGGTGTTGAAACTGGAAAATCTTATTTGAAAGCAAACGGAATTGATGTCCCTGATGAAGGGCTTGCGCTTGCTCTAGGCGGCTTGGAAAAAGGCGTTTCGCCGCTCCAGCTTGCCGGCGCATTTCATACGTTCGCCGCGAATGGAACGTATACTGAGCCATACTTTATTTCAAGCATAAAAGATGAAGACGGAGAAATAATAGCCGATCATAAAGAAGAGGAAAAACGGGTATTCAGCAAGCAAACGTCCTGGAATATGACAAGAATGCTCCAGCAGGTGGTCAAAAAGGGAACGGCGACGTCCGGAACCTATCATGGCGACCTGGCCGGAAAAACCGGTTCTACAACTTATACGGGTGTCTCCGGGGCGACAAAAGACGCTTGGTTTGCAGGCTATACGCCAAAAATAACCGGGGCTGTCTGGATGGGTTATGACAAAACAGATCAAAGCCATTATTTAAAAGGCGGCAGCTCGTATTCGACGAGACTGTTTAAGGATATTTTGACACAGGCTGGCGAAACCGGTTCTGTGTTTGCGAAACCGAAAAACGTCAAAGAACTAGAAAGCCCGATTGAGCTGGAGCCTGTCAAAACACTGAAAGCAGATTACACATTCAAAGCTGCGGGGCTGTTTACCATCGAATTAAAATGGGACGCTCAAAAGGATGATCGGGCCGTATACAGAATTTATGTAAACAAAGACGGCAAGGAAACGCTTCTTGAGTCAGTTGAAGGAAAGGGAAGCTATGAAATTCCTTATGCCAACTTGTTTTCGGGCGCTTCTTATAAAATTGTGCCTTATAATACACAGACAAAGAAAGAAGGGGAAGGAACCGATTACGTTCAGCCTAAATTGTTTTCCTCTTAATGGAATTCGGCGATTTCTTGAACTTTGAGCCTCACTTCTATACCATTTGCCTAAAACAAGGTATAGTGTAATGAGTCAAGAAACACGAACGTATGGTTGCAGTATGAAAGGTGGAAATCAGATGAGTAAACGAGAAACGTTTAATGAGACGTTTTTAAAAGCGGCACGGGGAGAAAAAGCGGATCACACGCCTGTATGGTATATGAGACAAGCAGGGCGCTCGCAGCCGGAATACCGGAAGCTGAAGGAAAAGTACGGATTGTTTGACATTACACATCAGCCGGAACTTTGTGCGTATGTCACAAGACTGCCGGTTGAGCAATACGGAGTCGATGCTGCAATCCTTTATAAAGATATCATGACTCCCCTCCCGTCAATCGGTGTGGATGTTGAGATCAAAAATGGGATCGGTCCCGTGATTGATCAGCCGATACGGTCTCTGGCGGACATTGAAAAACTTGGCCAGATTGATCCGGAACAGGATGTGCCGTATGTGCTTGAGACGATTAAACTGCTTGTCAATGAGCAGCTCAACGTGCCGCTCATCGGTTTCTCAGGTGCGCCTTTCACACTGGCCAGCTATATGATTGAAGGCGGCCCATCGAAAAACTACAATAAAACAAAAGCCTTCATGTACAGCATGCCGGATGCGTGGAATCTGCTGATGTCCAAGCTTGCCGACATGATCATCGTGTACGTGAAAGCGCAGATTAAAGCGGGCGCAAGAGCGATACAAATCTTTGATTCATGGGTCGGCGCGCTGAATCAGGCAGATTACAGAACATACATCAAACCAGTAATGAACCGAATCTTTTCAGAGCTTGCACAGGAGAATGTGCTGCTGATCATGTTTGGCGTCGGCGCAAGCCACCTTGCAGGCGATTGGCATGACCTCCCGTTAGATGTTGTCGGGCTTGATTGGAGACTTGGAATTGATGAAGCCAGATCAAAAGGCATTACGAAAACAGTGCAGGGCAACTTGGACCCGTCTATTTTGCTTGCGCCGTGGGAAGTCATTGAGAAAAAAACGATGGAAATACTGGATCAGGGGTTAAAATCGGACAGCTTCATTTTCAATCTTGGGCATGGAGTATTTCCTGACGTCAATCCTGAGGTTTTGAAAAAGCTGACAGCATTTGTCCATAAATATTCACAAAACAAGAAAATGGGTCAATATTCATAAGCATATCTTTTGGTATCTTAAATGATATCCTGTCAAAATGTTTGTATCAGATCATTAAAGAGGGTGTAGACAGTGAGTAGAAAGAAAATGGGGCTTCTCGTTATGGCGTATGGCACGCCTTATAAAGAAGAAGATATCGAACGGTATTATACACATATCAGAAGAGGCAGAAAGCCTGAACCTGAAATGCTTCAAGATTTGAAAGACAGATACGAAGCAATTGGCGGGATTTCACCGCTTGCCAAAATCACAGAGGAGCAAGCGCATAAGCTTGAACAGCACTTAAATGAGGTTCAGGATGAGATCACGTTTAAAGCGTACATCGGACTGAAGCATATCGAGCCATTTATTGAAGATGCTGTGGCAGAAATGCATAAGGACGGCATTACAGAAGCTGTAAGCCTCGTGCTGGCGCCTCATTTCTCCACATTCAGCGTACAGTCTTACAACAAACGAGCCAAAGAAGAGGCAGAAAAACTTGGCGGCATAACGATCACATCTGTTGAAAGCTGGTACGATGAACCGAAATTCGTGAAATACTGGGTTGACCGAGTGAAGGACACATATGTGTCAATGCCTGAAGATGAAAGAGAAAACGCAATGCTCATCATATCCGCACACAGTCTGCCGGAAAAAATCAAAGAATTTGGAGACCCATATCCGGACCAGCTTCATGAATCGGCGAAATTAATTGCTGAAGGCGCAGGCATCTCCGAATATGCTGTCGGCTGGCAAAGTGAAGGGAACACGCCTGATCCTTGGCTGGGACCTGATGTACAGGATTTAACACGTGATTTGTTTGAACAAAAAGGCTATCAGGCATTTGTATATGTCCCTGTCGGTTTTGTCGCAGATCATTTAGAAGTGCTTTATGATAATGATTATGAATGCAAAGTGGTTACTGACGATATTGGCGCAAGCTACTACCGTCCGGAAATGCCGAATGCACAGCCGGAATTTATTGATGCGTTAGCAACAGTTGTATTAAAAAAATTAGGACGTTAAAGAAGGTGATGAACATGAGTGACGGCAAAAAACATGTAGTCATCATCGGCGGCGGCATTACTGGTTTGGCCGCCGCCTTCTATATGGAAAAAGAAATCAAAGAAAAAAATCTGCCGCTTGAGCTGACACTGGTTGAAGCAAGTCCGAGAGTCGGCGGGAAAATCCAAACTGTCAAAAAGGACGGCTATGTCATTGAAAGAGGTCCTGACTCTTTTCTGGAACGAAAGACAAGCGCTCCGCAGCTTGTAAAAGATGCAGGCCTTGAGCATTTGCTTGTCAACAATGCGACAGGGCAATCCTATGTGCTTGTCAACGGCACTTTGCATCCAATGCCGAAGGGCGCCGTGATGGGGATACCGACTAAAATTGCGCCGTTCGTTTCCACCGGTCTCTTTTCTCTGTCTGGGAAGGCAAGAGCTGCTATGGATTTCTTCCTGCCTGCAAGCAAGTCAAAGGATGACCAGTCATTGGGGGGATTTTTCCGCAGACGTGTCGGTGATGAAGTGGTTGAGAATTTAATCGAGCCGCTTCTATCAGGCATTTACGCAGGCGACATTGACAAGCTCAGCCTTATGTCGACTTTCCCGCAATTTTATCAGACGGAGCAAAAGCACAGAAGCTTGATTCTCGGTATGAAAAAAACAAGGCCTCAAAGCTCCGGACAGCAGCTGACGGCTAAAAAACAAGGGCAGTTTCAAACCCTGTCAACCGGTTTGCAGACGCTTGTAGAAGAGATCGAGAAGCAATTAGAGCTGACGAAGGTATATAAAGGCACAAAAGTGACCAAGATCAGCCGGGGCGACACTGGCTACTCACTCGAACTGGATAACGGTGTCGCGCTGGATGCTGAATCAGTGATTGTGACAGCTCCGCATAAAGCGGCTGCAGGAATGCTTTCTGATCTTCCAGCCATGTCTCATTTGAAGAACATGCACTCCACATCCGTGGCAACTGTCGCCTTGGGCTTCCCGGAAGGCGCTGTCCAAATGGAACATGAGGGCACAGGCTTTGTGATTTCAAGAAACAGTGATTTCGCGATTACAGCCTGTACGTGGACGAACAAAAAATGGCCGCACGCAGCGCCAGAAGGCAAAACGCTGCTTCGCGCCTATGTCGGAAAAGCCGGAGACGAATCCATCGTCGACCTCTCAGATAACGACATTATCAACATTGTCTTAGAAGACTTAAAGAAAATCATGAATATTGACGGGGAGCCGGAAATGACATGTGTCACCCGCTGGCATGAAAGCATGCCGCAGTATCATGTCGGACATAAGCAGCGCATTAAAGAGCTGCGTGAAGCATTAGCTTCTGCATATCCAGGTGTTTACATGACAGGCGCTTCTTTCGATGGTGTCGGAATTCCCGACTGCATTGATCAAGGAAAAGCTGCCGTGTCTGACGCGCTTACCTATTTATTCAGCTAAAACCTCCGCTATGGCGGAGGTTTTTTGCTGTGCAATGGCAATTTTGTGAATAAATGATTGATTTGAACAGTTGGATGTGGTACATTTGCATATGTACTTAATGACTAAAATGTTCAAATGGTCAGTTTTGAGGTGGATACAATGTCGATAGATCGAAAAAAGCTCATTTTAAAGGCAGCCACCAAGTCTTTTACGCAATTCGGGTATAAAGCGACAACAATGGATCTTGTGGCAAAGCTTGCGAACGTAGGGAAGGGAACCATTTATACGTTTTTCAAAAATAAAGAAGAGCTCTTTGACGAGATTTTCACTACTTTATTAAAGGAAATGGAGCAAAAAGCGGACGAAGCAATGGAGCCGAACCTTCCGTTCCATGAAAATGTCCACAGGGCGCTGTTTGCCATTCTGGAGTTCAGGAAAACGCATCAGCTGACGATTAAAATTTTCCAAGAAAACGCTGAGATTGGTACAATGGCTGTTCAAGAAGTGATCCAAAAAATGGAGCAAGGCATTTTGTCTTACATAAAAAATAAGATTGAAGGCGGGATTAAAAGCGGTGCAATCAAACCGTGTGACCCTGAGTTGACAGCTTTCGTGATGCTGAAGCTTTATATTGCGCTTATTTTTGATTGGGAAAAAGAGCATCCCCCGCTCAATAAAGAGACAATTGCGGAATTGCTTGAATTGTATGTTGTCAAAGGATTGTCAGCCCATTAGATAATCCTTTCTCTTTGTAAGAAAATGACTATTTTTCATGATGAGTCAGTTTTAGAATGGAGGCATCAGGATGAACACAATACGAAGTCAGTGGAAAGACATCGTAACGAGTAAAAAATTATTAATTCCCATCATTGCCATTTTGTTTGTTCCGCTTATTTACAGCGGGGTGTTCTTAAAGGCTTATTGGGATCCATACGGCACAGTCGATCAGTTGCCTGTCGTTGTCGTTAACCAAGACAAAGGAGCAACGTATGAAGGAGAAAAACTTCAAATCGGTGATGATCTGGTCAAAGAATTAAAAGATAATAATAACTTTGATTGGCATTTTTCTAATGATCTCGATCAGTCGCTAAAGGACTTATTAAATCAAAAATACTATTTAGTTGTCGAGATTCCTAAGGATTTTTCTAAGAATGCCAGCACTGTAATGGACAAAAATCCGAAAAAGCTGGATCTGAAATATCATACGAATGCGGGTTCGAACTATGTAGGGGCAACAATCGGTGAAAAAGCGATTGATAAACTGAAAGCCTCAGTTTCTAAGGAAGTAACCAAGCAATATTCGAAAGTCATTTTTGATAACTTTAAAGATATCGCAAAAGGGTTGAGCGACGCGAGCAGCGGAGCGAAAAAAATTGATGACGGCGCAAAGGATGCGAAAAACGGAAGCGCCCAGCTAAAAGAAAATCTGGATAAGCTGAAAGAAAGCACCGCCACCATCAGTGACAAAACGGCGCAGCTTGCAGACGGAGCGGCGCAGGTGACAAGCGGCATCCAATCGCTTGACAGCTCGCTCGGAAAATTCCAGAACAGCAGCAGCCAAATTTATGATAATTCAAGTAAGCTTGCTGCAGGTTCAGGACAGCTGACAGGCAAGCTGAATGAGCTTCTCGCCGGCCTGCAAAAAACGCAGCAAGGCTTGCCTAAAATTACAAACGGGCTAGAACAGCTCAACAGTAAAGCGCAAGTGGGAGCCGAGAAAGCAGCAAAAGCGGAAAAGCGCATTAATGAGCTCGATTTAACGAAGCTTGAAACTGCTGTGAACAACTTGGACACGTCAGAAACTGCGATGAAGAAATTTCAAAAGCAGCTGACTGACCTTGAAAACAGCTTGAAAGACCGAGATCAGGCATTTAAAAATCTCATCAACTCGAGTGATTTCTTAACAGCAGAGCAAAAAAGCCAGCTGATCGCTTCTGCTGAAAAGCAGCTTCCGCAAGTTGATGTGCCTGATTTTGATCAAATAGTAAGCCAGCTTCCTACAGCTGATCAGCTGCCTGACATTTCAGAGATCAAAAGCTCTCTGGAAGATGTGAAAGCGCAGGTCGCACAGGCAAAGGCACTGCCAGCAGCTACATCGCAGCTTTACAACGGCGCAAAATCGGTTCAAGATGCGATTGACAAATTAACGGCTGGAGCCGAAAAGATATACAATGGTTCACAAAACCTGACAGAAAACCAAAATAAACTGACAGCCGGAATTGGTGAATATAATAAGCAGTTTGCCAAAGCAAAAGCAGGCTCAGAGAAATTGGTGACAGGAAGCAGCCAAGTATCCGGCGGCTTGCTGAAACTGTTAGACGGTTCTAAGCAGATCCAAAGCGGATCATCAAAACTGGCAGATGGATCTGGATCACTTGATACAGGCTTAGGCAAGCTGTTGGACGGCACAGGAGAGCTGTCTAATAAGCTGAAGGATGCGGCTGATCAAACAGGAGATATCAATGCTGATGATCAAACATATGGCATGTTCTCCGATCCTGTGAAAACGGATGATGACGCCATTCATTCTGTTCCTAACTATGGAACAGGGCTCACACCTTATATTCTGTCAATGGGCTTGTATGTCGGCGGCATCATGCTGACGGTGGTCTTCCCGCTGAAGGAAGCATCAGGACGTCCGAGAAACGGTTTTGAATGGTTCTTCAGTAAGTTCAATGTGATGATGCTTGTCGGAATCATTCAATCACTGATTGTGGCGACGGTTCTGCTTCTAGGGCTTGGTCTCGAGGTTGAGAGCGCGTGGAGATTTTACGTGTTTACGATCATTACGAGTCTCGCTTTCCTGGCGCTGATTCAATTTTTGGCGACAACGATGGGCAATCCGGGCCGATTTATTGCAGTCATTATTTTAGTGCTGCAGCTGGGAGCGAGCGGAGGAACCTTCCCGCTTGAATTGCTTCCGAATTTCTATCAAGTGATTCACGGCGCATTGCCGATGACCTACAGCATTAACGGATTCAGAGCGGTCATTTCAAACGGTGATTTTGGCTACATGTGGCAAATGGCCGGTGTACTCATCGGTATTGCCCTTGTCATGATCTTGCTCACCATCACTTATTTTACGATTTTAAGCCGGAAGGAAGAAACTTCAGAAGAACAGCCGGCTTCATAATAAAAAAGAACTTGTTTCCTTGGAAACAAGTTCTTTTTTTATTACATACCCCATTTGATAAGCAATCCTGTATAGGTTAATCCGCCGCCAAATCCAAATAGCATCACGGTTTGATCTTTTTTTAGTTTCCCGGCTTTTACTGCGAGATCAAGAGCCAAAACAATTGAAACAGAAGATGTATTTCCATAAGATTCGACACTGGTGAGCGTTTTTTCAATCGGAAACGGCGTTTTTTCACAAATCGACTCAATCATACGCAAATTGGCGCTATGAGGGACAAACCAATCGAGCTCGCCGCTTGTCAGTCCTGCCTGCTGGAGAAGACGTTCGAATTCGCGGGGGACAGTTCTCGCTGCCCATTTATACACCTCGCGTCCGTTTTGAACCATTTTTCCGGTATTAGCTAGAGGCACTCCGTTTAGTTCATTCCGCAGTCCGGCACGATACAAAATATCTCCGCCATTTCCGTTTGTTCCTTGGACAGATGCGAGAAATCCAGGTGTCACTTCATCTCGCTCTACTAACAACGCACCCGCAGCGTCGCCAAACAGAACGCATGTCGTTCGGTCCGTGTAATCTGTTACCTTTGACAATGTCTCTCCGGCGATGACGAGAATTTTTTGATGAAGGCCAGATGTGATCAAGCCGTTGGCCAAATGAAGGCCATATGTCAGCCCGGCGCACGTCGCATTAATATCCAGCGCGCCGGTGCTTTCCCAGCCGAAGTATTCCTGCACACGGCATGCCGTACTAGGAAAGGCGTAATCGGCTGTTGTTGTGGCAACGAGGATCATATCGACATCATCAAGTGTCCCGTCGTAACGATTCCTGAGATCCTTCACCGCTTCGATGCATAAATCAGAGGTGAACTGCTGTTCATCCGCAATCCGTCGCTCTCTCATCCCTGTACGCTGAACAATCCATTCATCTGAAGTATCAACGATCTTTTCTAAATCCGCATTGGTTAAGCGTCTGCTCGGCGCATAGGTGCCAATTGCTGTAATTGTTGCTTTTGACATATGTATCACTCCTTATGATCAGATTATAACACTAGATATTAGTATCTGGTACTAAAAAATTTTTTTCATAGAAAGGAACCGATGAAAAGGGAAAAGGAGACTGGAAAATGGTCAGTCAAGGAGCAGTCGTCTATATGGCAGTATCAGGGGCTATTGTGTTTTTATTGCTGATCGGGCTGATGGTATGGTTTCAGCGAAAGTACAGCACCTCATTTAAGGTCTTTTTATGGGCGCTCTCACGTATTTTGTCGTCTTTGTCCAGCTTTTGGAGAGCTTTATGTACCGCAGGGGAATGAACTGACGAAAGCCATGCAGACATCCATTGTGGTATGGCATTTACGGCTGTTTGATGGCCGGGATTTTTGAGGAGTGCGGCAGGTATATCGTGATGAGATTTTTTTGAAGCGCCATTATGCTTGATTGGATCGCTTAGCGTTTGGAACGGGTCATGGCGGGCTTTAGGTTATCTTGATGGCAGGCTTGTCCTCTAACTCGCTTATTGTATATGCATTTTTAATATGGAACGTTTGAACAGCTTTTGTTTAATGATGCCATTTTTGCCGATGCGGCAGAAGCTGCTGCATACTCCTTCATTTGAATGGCTGCTGGACGGAATAGAAAGAAGCAGTGCAATTGCCGTCAAAATCGGGCTGTTACTGCTTGTGCATTATGCGGTTCAAAACTGCCGGCCGCAGTTTTTGCTGTATGCTATTCTTCTGCATGCACTCTTTAATGTACCGGCAGTTTTATATCAAAAAAGAATAATAGAATCTGCTGCTGTTAAAAGTAAATCGCAGCCGTATCAGTCTATCTGGATTGTCAAAGCAAAAAGACTGTTACAATAAAAGGTCCAAGCAGCAGTGAAGCCCGCTTGGAAAAATGGGAATGGAAATATTCATGAAGCATGGGTCATCAGAATATTTCAGTCGTTACCAACGACAGCAAGAGTGTCTGTGTTTTTTACAAGAGAAACAATGGTGTTTCTTTTTCTTCTTTTTCTCGCAAGGGTCATGGTGTTTTTTCTTTTTCTCGCAATGGTCGTGGAAATCTTTATCGAACCACTCGTCAAAGAACCAAAAATCATCAAACCAATCGTGACAATGATGTTTCCGTTCATGTGAATGACGACAGCACATAGATATTCCTCCTCCTCCCATGCTCTCTACAGCATATGAGAGATTGATAGGAAAAGATTGGACGAGTTCCTCGGGAAAGGAGTATATTTTAAATAGAAAAATAAAAGGAGGAATCCCTGTGACGTCTGTACGCAAAACAATGGAGCTCATCAAGGAACTTGTATCGATCCCCAGCCCGACAGGAAATACATATGAGGTGATCAATTATATTGAAAGCCTTTTAAAAGAATGGGAAGTAGAAACGGTTCGGAACCACAAGGGCGGTTTAATTGCAACCCTTCCCGGACGCGACACGTCCCGGCACCGCATGCTGACGGCGCACGTTGACACCCTCGGCGCTATGGTAAAAGAAATCAAAGCTGACGGCCGGCTGAAAATTGATTTGATCGGCGGGTTCCGCTACAACTCGATTGAGGGGGAGTATTGCCAAATTGAAACAGCCTCGGGAAAAACGTATACAGGCACCATTTTAATGCATCAAACATCAGTGCACGTATACAAAGACGCAGGAAAAGCTGAGCGAAATCAGGAGAATATGGAGATTCGCCTTGATGAACCTGTTCACTGCCGAAAAGATACGGAAGAGCTTGGCATTGGCGTTGGTGATTTTGTGTCGTTTGATCCCCGCGTTGAGATCACCTCGAGCGGATTTATTAAATCTCGCCATTTAGATGATAAAGCCAGTGTCGCCTTATTGCTTCGTTTAATTCATCGAATTCAAACAGAAGGTATTGAACTGCCGTATATAACCCATTTTCTCATTTCGAATAATGAAGAAATCGGCTATGGCGGGAATTCCAATATTCCTGCTGAAACGGTCGAATATTTGGCGGTCGATATGGGGCTATCGGTGACGGACAGGCGACAGATGAATATTCAGTATCAATCTGTGTGAAGGATGCGAGCGGGCCGTATCATTATCAGCTGAGAAAGCATTTAGCCGATTTAGCTGAGAAGCATCATATCGACTATAAGCTTGATATTTATCCATACTACGGGTCAGATGCGTCAGCAGCGATCAAAGCGGGACATGATATTGTGCATGGACTCATTGGGCCGGGAATTGATGCTTCCCATGCATTTGAACGGACCCATCAATCGTCTCTTCGCCATACGGCCAAGCTTCTGTACTATTATGTACAGTCAGCGATGGTATAAGGGGAGAAGACGAAATGAAAATTTATGAGCTGAAAAGCACATTCGGCTGGGAAGGTGATGAGGGCTTGGGCGAACAGCTGATTCAGCAAATCCTCGCCGGTGAAAAAACAGCCACGTGCGCCCCGAAATCATTATATTCTAAAGATGAATTGAATGATGTGTATCAAACAGCCGGGCAGTTTGTTACCGTTTATGATAAGCATGACAAACCGAGATGCAATATAAAAGTGATAGATGTGTTTGAAACGACCTTTGGAGCCCCTGATATGAGGCTAGTCAAAGGAGAGGGCAATGGCGAGCGAATTGAGGAATTTCAGGGAGACCATCGGACGGCATGGGCGGAACTGATCAAAAACGGTGAACTGGACCTGAATCATGATACTGTTTTGATTACAGAGCTGTTTGAGCTTGTTCAAGATTAAAAAAAGCCTGCGGGGCAAGAACCCCGCAGGCTTTTCATTAACCGGAAATGGTTGCGTTTCGGTCTGCTTTAGCTTGAGACATGACCGTTTCAGCTTTTGCTGAATTAAACATGCCTTCCCATCTAGACATCACAACGGCAGCAAGCGCGTTACCAGTCAGGTTGACAACGGTACGTGCCATGTCCATGATACGGTCTACGCCGGCAATAAAGGCAAGTCCTTCAGCCGGAACGCCGATGGTGCCAAGTGTCGCAAGCAAGACAACAAAAGAAGTACCAGGCACGGCAGCCATTCCTTTAGATGTTACCATTAAGACGAGTACAAGCGTAATTTGGTGCCAAATTGTCAAATCAATGCCATAAACCTGTGCCAAAAACAGCGCGGCAATAGATTGATAGAGGACAGACCCATCTAAGTTAAACGTGTATCCGATCGGAATCACAAATGAAACAATACCTTTCGGACAGCCGATTTTCTCCATTTTTTCCATGATGCGCGGAAGAACCGTTTCAGAGCTGGACGTACTGAACGCCAGTAAGATTTCGTCCTTCATATAAGCAAGGAATTTGAAGATGCTGATGCCGGCAAGTTTTGCAACAATTCCAAATACGACAATTAAGAAGAAAGCAAGTGCGACATACACCAATCCGACGAGCTTTCCGAGAGAGAGAAGGGAGCTGAGTCCGAATTTAGATACAGTCACTCCGATAAGCGCGAAAACACCGAATGGCGCAACTTTCATCACAAGGTTTACAACGTGGAACATGGCATGGGATACACCTTCGAAAAAGGCTAAAACAGGCTTGCCTCTTTCACCGATTGCGGAAATACCCAATGCAAATAGCACTGTAAAGCAGATGATAGCAAGAAGGTCCCCTTCAACCAAAGACTGGAAGAAGTTTGTCGGCACAATATGCAAAAATGTATCCGCCACTGATTTATTACTTTGCTCTTTTTCAGTTTCAACATATTGACTGATGTCCGATTTTTGAGCTTCGTGTATATTAACTCCTGTACCCGGATGGAAGATGTTTGCAAGGGCTAGTCCGAGAATGATAGCAAAAGTTGTAATGATCTCGAAGTACAGAATTGTTCTAAAGCCTAATTTACCGACTTGCTTTCCATTTCCTGCACCGGCTACACCGATGATTAAGCTAGAGACAACAATAGGAATCACTATCATTTTGATTAAGCGTAAAAAGAGATCCCCGATTGGCTGCAATATAGTAGGCAATGTTGGGTTGCCATACCAAATAACGCCAACAATGACACCTAGAATAAGTCCAACGAATATTTGTGTGGCTAATCCAAACTTAATTCTTTTCATAGATTACCTCCCGAAAAACAAAGTATCAACATACATCATGAATAGACATATATTTAATCTCACTATTAGATCAAATTATAATAGATAAGAAATGAGTTCGTCTATAGCAAATTATATTTAGAAAATAAAGAATTTTCTAAAATAAAATAAAAATCATCATAATTATCTAAAAACAGGTGATCTTTGTCCTAACATGGTTGTTATTTCAAAATAAAAAAGTGTTTGAAAATAAAGAAAATCCCGCATGTGATGCGCGGGATTTTGCTCTTTTACAAATCGTTTACTTTTATACAGTCATTGCAGATATTGCCGTAACAATCATGCTGCTCTTCTATCTTTTTTCCGCATTCCGCGCACTTTTTCGAAGGTAGGTTTCTAAAAAATTCTGTGATTTTTCCCAGCATAACCAATCCCTCTTTCTTAATTTGAAGTGACTTCATTGTAATATAACAGATTGTAAAAATCAATATCTGTTTTGATACAATGTGTAAAACATGCTTTTTTTTAGAAAAATGGGTATATTGAAGGAGGATCAATTTTCTTGAAAAGATAGGAGGACATTATGAAATTTACAGTTATCGGATGCTATGGCGGTTTTCCGGCCGCAAATGAAGCGACGTCAGGTTATTTATTTCAGTCAGGTGATTACTCTCTGCTTGTTGATTGCGGCAGTGCCGTATTATCTAAGCTGTTCGGATATGTGCCGGCGGAAAAGCTTGATGCGGTCATTCTGTCTCATTATCATCATGACCATATCGCTGACATCGGGCCGCTGCAATTTGCCAAACAAGTTGGTTCCTTTCTGGGCAAAGGAGGGCATACGCTTCCGATTTACGGACATGATGCTGATATAGAGCAGTTTCAAAAGCTTACATATAAAACACATACGAAGGGGATCGCCTATCAGCCGGAGCAGCCGCTAGTTGTTGGTCCGTTTACGATCACTTTTTTAAAAACAATTCATCCGGTCACGTGTTATGCCATGCGGATTACTGACGGCAGCCATACTGTCGTATATACCGCTGATTCCAGCTATCAGGATTCGTTTATTCCGTTTTCGGAAAATGCCGATTTATTGATCTCAGAATGCAATTTTTATGCTGATCAAGACGGAACAAGCGCTGGCCATATGAACAGCCTGGAAGCCGGACGAATAGCAAAAGAAGCAGGAGCTGGAGAATTGCTGCTGACGCATTTGCCGCATTTCGGCGTGCATGACAAGCTTCGTGAAGAAGCGAAAACCGTTTTTAACGGTGAAGTGAATATTGCGAAATCAGGCTTTGTGTGGGAAGGATAAAGGAGGAGCATCATGTTATTTATCGACAATCAAAACATCAACGATCCGCGGATTAATCTTGCTATTGAGGAGTACTGTGTAAAGCATTTAGACCCTAAACAGCCATACCTGCTCTTTTATGTGAATCAGCCTTCTATTATCATTGGAAAAAACCAAAATACAATAGAAGAAATCAATACAAAATATGTAGAGGATAACGGAATTATCGTCGTCCGCCGTTTATCAGGCGGAGGCGCTGTGTATCATGATCTGGGGAACTTAAACTTCAGCTTTATCACAAAAGATGACGGGGACAGCTTTCATAACTTCAAAAAGTTCACTGAGCCGGTCATTCAGGCGTTGCGCCAGATTGGAGTTGAAGCGGAATTAAGCGGGAGAAACGACATTGTAGCGGGCGGCCGGAAAATATCCGGAAACGCTCAGTTTGCGACAAAAGGACGCATCTTCAGCCACGGCACTCTCATGTTTGATTCAGCCATTGATCATGTTGTGTCAGCATTAAAGGTGAAAAAGGATAAAATTGAATCAAAAGGCATCAAGTCGATTAGAAGCCGCGTAGCAAACATCAGTGAGTTTCTCGATGATAAAATGACGACTGAAGAATTCCGAAGCCATTTGCTTCGCCATATTTTCAACACAAATGATATTGGGAACGTGCCGGAGTATAAGCTGACGGAAAAAGATTGGGAGGTCATTCATCAAATTTCGAAAGAGCGCTATCAGAATTGGGATTGGAACTACGGCCGTTCACCGAAATTTAATCTCAATCACTCGAAACGTTACCCGATCGGGTCGATTGATTTGCGTCTGGAAGTCAAGAAAGGCAAAATTGAGGATTGTAAAATCTTCGGGGACTTCTTCGGTGTTGGGGATGTATCCGAAATGGAAAACCTGCTGGTCGGAAAACAATATGAACGCAGCGTCATCGCTGATGTGCTGGAAGGTGTGAATCTCAAGCATTACTTTGGGAATATTACGAAAGAAGATTTCCTTGATCTGATATATTAAGCAAAACACATTGTTTGAAAGAGCGGCTGCGTTTTTGAAATAATGAAGACAGGAGGGATTCTTATGAAAGTGTTTTTAATCGGAGCGAACGGAAAAATCGGTCAAAGACTCGTATCTTTATTCCAAGATAACCCTGATCATTCTGTCAGAGCGATGGTCAGAAAAGAAGAGCAGAAAGCGTCTCTCGAAGCTGCCGGTGCAGAAGCTGTGCTTGCGAATCTGGAGGGCAGCCCGGAAGAAATCGCCGCCGCGGCAAAAGGCTGTGATGCGATCATTTTTACAGCGGGTTCCGGCGGCAGCACAGGCGATGATAAAACGCTTCTTGTAGATTTGGATGGAGCGGCAAAAGCGATTGAAGCTGCGGATATCGCGGGAATCAAACGATTTATTATGGTCAGCGCCCTGCAAGCCCACAACCGTGAAAATTGGAATGAATCACTTAAACCTTATTATGTGGCCAAGCATTATGCTGATAAAATTCTGGAAGCAAGCGGTTTAACGTATACGATTATCCGCCCGGGAGGCCTTCGCGATGAGCCTGGAACAGGGGCTGTTTCAGCAGCAGCTGATCTTGAGCGGGGATATATCTCCCGTGAAGATGTTGCGAAAACGGTTATTGCTTCTTTAGATGAAGCCAATACGGAAAATCGGGCCTTTGATCTGACAGAGGGAGATACGCCGATTGCTGAAGCGTTAAAGAAACTATAACAGTACTGACACTCAGGGCTTTTTGCTCTTGAGTGTTTTTTTCTGTTTCTCTATAATGAAGGGGCAAGCTTTTCTTCAATAATGAATGACTATTCATTCACTTTAAGGGGTGGGAGAATGAATCTCGTTTCGCGATTGGAAGAGACAGCATCTGAGAAGCCCGATAGCATCGCATGCAGGTTTAAGGATCACATCATGACGTATCAGGAGCTGAATGAAAGAATTCAGCGCTTTGCACAAGGCCTTCAGGAAGCCGGTATGGAGAAAGGGGACCATCTCGCTTTGCTGCTTGGCAATTCGCCGGATTTTATGATCGTGTTTTTTGGCGCGTTAAAGGCTGGAATCGTGGCTGTGCCTATCAATCCGCTGTACACACCGACAGAAATCGGTTATATGCTGACAAATGGTGATGTAAAAGCAATCGTTGGCGTTGATCAGCTTTTACCGCTTTATGAAAGCATGCATGAATCACTGCCAAAGGTTGAGCTCGTCATTTTATGCCAGACGGGAGATGCCGAGCCGGAAGCTTCCGATCCAGAGGTCAAAATGAAAATGACAACGTTTGCAAAAATGTTGCGCTCGACATATGCCTCTAAACAAAGCCCAAAGCTTGTCCTTGATGATACCGCAGTTATTTTATACACGTCAGGAACAACCGGAAAACCGAAAGGCGCCATGCTGACCCATCAAAATTTGTACAGCAATGCCAACGATGTCGCCGGTTATTTGGGGATGGATGAGAAGGACAATGTGGTCTGTGCTCTTCCGATGTTTCACGTGTTTTGTTTAACCGTCTGTATGAATGCCCCGCTGATGAGCGGCGCAACTGTCTTGGTTGAGCCTCAGTTTAGTCCGACATCTGTTTTTCAGCTTGTGAAAGAGAGGCAGGCGACCATTTTTGCCGGTGTACCTACAATGTATAATTACTTGTTTCAGCATGAAAACGGAAAGGAAGATGACTTTTCTTCCATCCGGCTGTGCATCTCGGGAGGTGCAGCGATGCCAGTCACGCTGCTGACCGCATTTGAAGAAAAATTCGGAGTGACCATTTTAGAAGGCTACGGACTTTCGGAAGCTTCACCTGTCACGTGCTTTAACCCGTTTGACAGAGGCAGAAAGCCGGGTTCCGTCGGGACAAGTATCCTGCATGTCGAAAACAAAGTCGTAGATCCGCTCGGACACGAACTGCCCGCTCACCAAGTAGGTGAATTAATTGTGAAAGGCCCTAATGTGATGAAAGGCTATTATAAAATGCCAATGGAAACAAAGAACGCCTTAAAAGACGGGTGGCTGTATACGGGAGATTTGGCGAGACGGGATGAGGACGGCTATTTTTACATTGTTGACCGAAAAAAGGACATGATCATTGTAGGAGGATACAACGTCTATCCGCGTGAGGTGGAGGAGGTGCTCTACAGTCACCCCGATGTTAAGGAGGCGGTTGTCATTGGTGTGCCAGACGCTCAAAGCGGGGAAGCGGTAAATGGATATGTGGTGCCGAAACATTCTGGGGTAACAGAAGCAGATATCATTACGCATTGTGAAAAACATCTTGCAAAATACAAACGACCTGCTGTCATTACGTTTCTTGACGAGATTCCGAAAAATGCGACAGGAAAAATGCTCAGACGGGCACTGAAAGATATTTTGCCTCATTAATAGGAAAAAAGCGAAGCGGTGGGCTTCGCTTTTTTCAGTTTTAATCCTTTGCTTCTTTTTTCATAATGTCTCGCATCGCCTTCGTATCGTGTTTGTTTAATTTGTAGTATGTCCCGTCCTTCAAATAAACGGCTTCTTGGCTGCCGTCAATCCAAAGCCTGAATGAGTCGTACCGGTCTTTATGAAACTTGATTGTCCCTTCGTAATCAGGGGGTGACATTTTTTCTGGCTTCAGCTGTTTTCCCTGATTCATAATGTCCAGCATATCTTTGACGTGCTGTCTTTTTTCGATCTCGATTTTTTCCTGACTGCTTGAAGACAGCGTGATTAAATCCGCGTCCACCGATTGATACACATCGCCTGACCGACTGTAAAGATAGAAAAATGCAATAAACACAAGACCGATAACCACGATGGCTGCCACTATTTTTTTCATTTGCATCACTCCAAACATTGTTAGTTTTCCCAGCAATCAGGTTTTCCATGCTTAAATGGACGGAAAAGTGCGAACCTACAGCTTGGTTCTAAGAACTTGCATTTATGATTACAATAGAAGTAACGGGTTGATGTGAGGAGTGAGACGTTATGCGCAAGTGGATTGCGGCAGCAGGGCTTGCTTACGTGCTGTACGGGCTGTTTTTTTATTGGTATTTTTTCCTTTCTGGTGATTCTGCAGTACCGGAGGCTGTGAAAGGAACACAGGCTGACCCGGCTTCTTTCATGAAGCCGTCTGAATTGGCAGTGGCTGAGCGGTATTCGAATGTAAAGAATTTTTTATTTTTTATCGGGCTTCCGCTTGATTGGTTTTTGTTGTTTGTATTGCTTGTCAGCGGCACGTCAAAGAAAATCAAGAAGTGGATGGAAGCGGCCGTGCCTTTTCGGTTTTTGCAGATCGTTTGTTTTGTGTTTGTGCTGTCGCTGATCACAACGTTGGTGACGCTGCCTTTAGAATGGATAGGCTATCAAGTGTCGCTTAACTACAACATTTCCACACAGACAGCGGCCAGCTGGGCTAAGGATCAGGCCATAGATTTTTGGATCAGCTTTCCGATCTTTACGCTTTGCGTTCTAGTGTTTTATTGGCTGATCAAAAGGCGTGAAAAAAAATGGTGGTTATACGCTTGGCTGTTAACAGTGCCGTTTTCGCTGTTTCTGTTTTTTATTCAGCCTGTTATTATTGATCCTTTATACAATGATTTTTATCCGCTGAAAAATAAAGAGCTTGAAAGCAAAATTTTAGATTTGGCGGAAGAAGCCAATATTCCCGCTGATCATGTATATGAAGTGAACATGTCTGAAAAAACAAATGCGCTTAATGCCTATGTCACTGGGATCGGGGCTAACAAACGGATTGTATTGTGGGATACAACGCTAAACAAGCTTGATGATTCAGAAATTCTCTTTATTATGGGCCACGAAATGGGTCATTATGTCATGAAGCACGTCTATATCGGACTGGTCGGTTATTTGCTCGTGTCGCTCGCCGGGTTTTATGTCATTGATAAGCTTTATAAGCGGACGGTTCGCCTTACCCGCAGCATGTTTCATTTGGAGGGAAGTCAGGACCTTGCAGCATTGCCGCTGTTATTGCTTTTGGTGTCTCTTTTGAGCTTTGCGGTCATGCCTTTTTCTAATGCGGTTTCGCGTTATGAGGAAAATCAGGCAGACCAGTATGGGATTAGGCTGACGGAAAACAGAGAAGCCGCTGTTAAAACGTTTCAGGATTTAGCTGTGACGGGTCTCAGCCAGGTTGATCCTCCGATGCTTGTAAAGATTTTCAGGGGCAGCCACCCTTCGATCATGGAACGGATTCAACACGCGGAAAAAGAAGAGAATGAGGCGGAGCAATAGGATGATGGCAAGTAAAAAGAAGCAGGTATGGAGGAACCTGCTTCTTTTTTATATTATCGTGCAGCTGCTTCTACATTGATTAAGCCTTTTCCATAGTAGAAAGAGTTTCCAAGAGGTGTTGCGGTACTCTCTAAACGATTACGGACTTGCGTGTTTGTCCAAGTCGGGTGCTTAGAAAGAATTAACGCAGCTGCGCCGGCAACGTGAGGCGATGCCATTGATGTTCCGTTGTTGGAGCCGTATGCGCCTCTAGGAAGTGTGCTTTGGATGGCTACGCCTGGAGCCATCACATCCAGCTCAGGACCCACGCTTGAGAATGACGCTCTTTGGCTGCTGCTGTTTACCGCACCTACCGCAATAGCAGACGGATATTTTGCAGGATAGCCGACTGTGCTTGAGCTTCCGGACGAGCCTGAGTTTCCGGCTGCGGCAACAACTACAATACCGCTGGAAACGGCTTTATCAACAACTGTTTGCAGCGCTGCAGAACCTGAAGGTCCGCCAAGGCTCATGTTAATCACGTTCACTTTGTTTGAAATCGCCCACTCAATACCATTAATAATCCAGCTATATTGGCCGCTTCCTGCTGAATCAAGAACTTTTACTGCATATAAAGAGGCGTTTGGCGCTACGCCCAGTACACCAATTGAGTTATTAAGAGCGGCGATCGTACCGGCTACATGCGTGCCGTGAGAACTGCCGTCTTGGTATGGGCTTGGTTCAGAAGGGACGAAGCTTGCTCCTCCTTTGACGTTTAAGTCAGGATGAGAAGAGTCAATTCCGCTGTCAATAACGGCCACTTTTACGTTAGTGCCTGTGTAGCCTTGAGAGTGAAGAGCCGGCGCTTTAATTTGAGAAATGCCGTAAGGAACAGTTTGCGCATATTCATGTGCGATATGATCTTCTTCCACATATGCAACACTGGAATCTTGTTTTATTTCTTTTACAGCTTTCTGATCCAATGTTGCTGAGGCTGCGTTAACATATTTAAACTGCTTTTGAACTTTTCCGCCTTTCTCAGAAATAATATCCTTTTTCTTGGCGGTGCTCATTGTCTGTTTAAATCCGACAATGTACTTCTTTTCTGTACTGTTTTTACCGGAAGCCTGCGCAGACATGTTGCTGAACGCCATCGTAAAAACTAATGTTAACGCAAACAACAAACTGATCCACAATTTTTTGCTTTTCACTCTTTACCCTCTCCTTTTAGAAAATTCAGATTAGACTCATTTTGGAGACTATTCTGTTAATTTATTGTAATAGATGAACCGATATTTTAGTAGACCCATTTTTTTGAAATGATTTTATCTCTATTTAGGTATATCATCTCTCGTTATTTCCGTAGAGGCTCGAAATAACTAGTTTTAGACAGGAAAAAGCGAAAATAGACATGAGCAAATGTTCATTACGTTGGAATCTGATTTATTTTCAGGTTAAATGCTCCTGAGTCCCGAAAATCCCTGTCGAAAAAAATAATGCGAATGGCCTGCACTTGTTTTTGTAATGGTATTGAATACTATTGTGATATTTTTTCTGTGTAATTTGATAAAAGTATTTTAAAAAATAAACTTTATAGAAATTCCCACAAAAAATAAAATGAAACGATGTTAGAGAAGGAGGAAGAAATAAAATGAAGATTCGCCAAGCAAAGACATCAGATACAGCAGCCATCGCGCCGCTGTTTGACCAGTATCGGGGATTTTATAAGCAGGCGTCCGATCTGGGGGAGGCAGAGGCTTTTTTGAAAGCGCGTCTGGAATATGACGAGTCTATTATTTTAATCGCGGAAGAAAGTGGGGAATTCATAGGTTTTACCCAGCTCTACCTAACGTTTTCTTCTGTGTCAATGAAAAGAATCTACATATGAAATGACTTATTTGCGGCACCTCAGGCGCGAACAAAGGGAGCCGGCGGGCGGCTACTGTCTGCCGTAAAGGATTTTGCTGCAGAAAATGGGGCAAACTTTTATCGCTTAAAACTTAACACCACAATCGGACGGCAAGAAGTTTATATGGGCAAAACGGTTACGAAGAGGAAACTGCATTTGTTCACTATCATCTCAATGTGCCGAATGTCAACGTTATTTCAAGCTTTGCTGGCAGAGAAACAAGCCGATGATGTTTCAGTTCATGTGAAAACCATGTCAACAGAGGAGTTGCCAAAAGACGGTGTCCTGATTAAAATTGCTTATTCCGGCATTAATTATAAAGATGGCTTGGCTGGAAAAGCAGGCGGCAATATTGTCAAAGAGTATCCGCTTATATTGGGCATTGACGCTGCGGGTACGGTTGTCTCTTCCAATGATCCGCGCTTTGCAGAAGGTGATGAGGTGATCGCGACAAGCTATGAGCTCGGTGTCTCCCGCCATGGCGGATTAAGTGAATATGCTTCAGTGCCTGGTGATTGGCTGGTGCCTCTGCCAGCGAATCTTACTTTAAAAGAAGCGATGGTGTACGGAACGGCCGGATTTACTGCGGCACTATCGGTGCACCGGCTCGAACAAAATGGCCTTTCTCCTGAAAAAGGGAGTGTGCTTGTCACAGGAGCAACCGGCGGTGTCGGCGGAATTGCGGTATCGATGCTGAACAAGCGGGGTTATGAGGTGGCGGCAAGCACTGGAAACCGGGAGGCGGCTGGTTATTTGAAGCGTCTCGGCGCAAGCGAAGTGATCAGCAGGGAAGATGTCTATGACGGAACGCTTAAGGCACTGTCCAAGCAGCAATGGCAGGGAGCGGTCGATCCTGTTGGCGGAAAACCGCTGGCCTCGCTTTTAAGCAAAATCCAATATGGCGGAGCTGTTGCGGTAAGCGGTTTAACGGGCGGGGGAGAGGTTCCTGCAACGGTGTACCCATTTATTCTTCGCGGGATCAGCCTGCTCGGAATCGATTCAGTGTACTGTCCAATGGATGTCAGAGCGGCAGTTTGGGACCGCATGTCTTCTGACCTTAAGCCTGATCAGCTGCTGACTATCGTAGACAGAGAAGCTTCATTGGACGAAGCGCCGGATGCGCTAAAAGATATTTTGCATAATCGTCTTCAAGGAAGAGTGATTGTGAAGCTTTAACAGAACCAGCTTGCAGAGAAAGCGGTGTTTTTCTGCAAGCTTTTTTGTGTGTATAATGTGAAGCTATGATATAGACATAAATAGACGTTTCTTAGCTCCTTTCTAAATTTTTAAGTGGAGGAATGTTATGTATGGGGTGATTATTCAGCTCATTTTAGGATTATCGGTTCTTGCAGCTGGCTTTTTAACTCTAAAAAGAGAGTTGTCGATTGAACATGTTTCTATATCTTCATCTGATGAAGCCAAATTAGAAATGAAAAACTTCTTTAATGATCATGGCTGGTTTTATCTATCCGGAATAGCCCTTTTCATGCAGTTTGTTTTTCAAGGATTCCCATTCACATTTGAGTACTTTTTTCATGCGTTTATCATTAGCTCTGGGATCCAATCTTTATTTTATCTTTTCAATAAAAAAGAGCTGGGCTATAAAGTCTGTGCGGTTATTGTTGTTAGCTTTTTAGTCATTTATTTATAATAAACAAGAAAAAGAGAGTGATGATTCGTTTTTTCGATTCAACATAAACAACAAACCGACAAAGGCAACGATGGCAACCTGCATTAGGCGTATTATCAATCAAAAAGCAGACGGAGTCGATCGGCTACACAAGCATTTAGAAGGAAATCTATAGAGGAAACAGTTTTTCCTATCAGCTGAACTTTCTCTTCTCGATTTAAAAATAAATAGTGATAATGATTCTCATTGCGTGGTATACTATCTCTTGGATATGTTATTCTTAGAAACTGCATACAGGAGACTTGACTATATGAAAAAATCGCTGATTATTGTTACAGTTTTGCTTCTTTCTGTTTTAACAGCGGCCTGCTCATCTTCAAGCGGCAATCAAAACAGCAAAGGAAATAAAGTTGAAATCACACATGATTTAGGGAAGACAAATGTACCTGAGAATCCGAAGCGGGTTGTTGTACTTGAGCTTGGTTTTATCGATACGCTGCTTGATCTCGGTATTACGCCTGTCGGGGTTGCCGATGACAATAAAGCGAAGCAGCTGATCAACAAGGATGTGCTGAAGAAAATAAACGGCTACACATCTGTCGGCACTCGTTCACAGCCAAGCATGGAAAAAATCGCTTCGTTAGAGCCTGATTTCATTATTGCTGACACGACCCGGCATAAGAAAATATACGACCAGCTGAAAAAAATTGCGCCGACGATTGCGCTTGATAACTTAAACGCTGATTATCAGGATACCATTGACGCTTCCCTTACGATTGCAAAAGCAGTCGGCAAGGAGAAGGTAATGGAGAAAAAGCTGACAGCGCATGAAGAAAAGCTTAGTGAGACTAAGCGGAAAATCAATGTTCACAGCCAGTCTGTCCTTTTGATTGGAAATACAAATGATACGATTATGGCCAGAGATGAAAATTTCTTCACATCAAGACTTTTAACATTGGCCGGCTATCGATATGCGATCAGCACATCGGAAAACAGTGAATCAAGCAATGGCGGCGATTCAGTGAACATGAAGATGACGCTGGAGCAGCTGCTGAAAACAGACCCGGACGTGCTCATTCTGATGACAGGGAAAACAGATGACATCGATGCGGACGGCAAACGCCCGATTGAAAAGAATGTGCTTTGGAAGAAACTGAAGGCAGTGAAAAACGGACATGTGTACCACGTGGATCGCGCGGTGTGGTCGCTGCGCCGCAGTGTGGATGGGGCGAATGCCATTTTGGATGAGCTTCAGAAGGAGATGCCGGCTGCTCAAAAATAAGAAACAGACAGGCGAATGCCTGTCTGTTTTATTTAATAAAACCAGATAAGTGGCTGTTTATATTATAGTCTTTAATCCGCCATTTCTCTTCTGCAAATTCTATGTTGCTGAGGCAGGCGTTGACAAGGCGTGTGCCTTGAAGCTCTGGGTCACCGCCGGAAATTTCCGTCAGCAGTGCGTGAATCGCTGCGCCGTGCGCGACGATCAGCACCTTTTGATTTGGATACGCCTGGTTTACTTTTACCAAACCGCCCATCAGCCTGTCAGTGAGCTCCTCCAGCGTTTCCATATTCGGATAGATTTTATCCGGATAGCGCTTTGTCCGTTCTTCCAGCAGCATACCCTCCGCATCGCCGTAATCACGTTCCTTAAAATCATCCATTTCGACAATTGGAAGATGCAGAAATTCGTTAATGATTTCTGCGGTTCTTTTTGCTCTTTTCAGCGGACTCGTGACAATCACATCCCACGTGAAATCCTTTACGTATTCTCCAGTTTCTCTTGCTTGGCGTTCACCTGTCGCGTTTAGCGGGATATCGGTTTTGCCTTGGCATTTTTGCTGCAGATTCCAAGCAGTTTCTCCATGTCTTACTAAGCAAACGGCTGTCATAAAATCCCCTTCCTGACTTTGATCATACCGCTATTATACTAAACCAAAGCAACGCATCCTATGAAAAAGCCTACGCCAGAATCTCAAATAATAAAGCCAGTCCGATTCCGCCGCCGCTTCCGATGGCCGCAACCGCATATTGACAGTCTGTCCGTCTTTGCGCTTCATAGAACAATCTGGTTACAAGCGCTGCACCTGATGCGCCGTACGGATGGCCGAGAGCTAACGCGCCACCGCACACATTGATTTTTGAAAAGGGGATGCAGAGTTCTTGCGAGCAGACACAAATTTTGACAGCAAAGGCTTCATTGATTTCATATAAATCGATATCGTCAGGTGTTAGATTGTGTGTGATAAAGAGATTACGAATTGCGTCAATTGGTGCAGCGGACGGATATTGTGGGGGAATCCCGCTGACAGCACTGCCGATAAACCGGAGCACAGGCTGAAGTCCTAGCGCTGCCGCTTTTTCTTCTTCCATGACAAGGAGTGCGGCAGCTCCGTCTGAGATACCGCTGCTGTTCGCCGCAGTAACTGTTCCGGAGCTGGTGTCGAAAACCGGTTTTGCGCGGGAAATCAATGCTTCTATCGGCCGTTTTTTCAGAAATGCTTCGTCCGTTTCTAATTCTCCGAGAGGAACAATTTCTTCACTGTAAAATTCTCTATCATGCGCGTTTCGGCTGCGTTCATGGCTGAGAAGCGCATATTCATCCTGCATGCTTCTGCTGATGGAATAGCGTGCTGCCGTATATTCCGCTGCGAGGCCCATGTCGGGATCGCCGATAAAATCAGGAGAAAAGCGGGCCCGTTCTGAAAAAGGCGATTGGCTGCTGCTTTCTGAGCCGCCCGCGATATACATCGTACCGGCTCCCGCTTGAATGAGAGTGCAGGCATAGCGCACAGCTTCAAGGCCGGAGCCGCACTGTCTGTCAATCGTCATACCTGAAACCGATAAAGGCAGTCCGGCTTGGAGAGCTGACAGCCTGGCGAGATTGCCGCCTCTGCCGGTCGCGTTTCCGAGAATCACCTCGTCAATTTGATCCTCTAGCTTTTGGCTGAGACAGCTGATGAGAGGAGCCGCCAAATCTTCTGGGAGAAATGGCTTCAGCAGTCCGTTTTGTTTTCCGAAAATCGTGCGTTTTGCATCAACAATCACTGCGTTCAAGTTATTGCATCCTCCTTTAGCCACTTCTTCACGCTGGAACGGGCGATTTTTCCGCTGCTCGTTTCTGGCAGGCAGTCTGTGAACACCCATTTTTTTGGGATTTTATAGGATGCCAGCCTTTGTTTGCACCAGGCTTTCAGCTTTCTGGCATCCGTGTTTCCATGAATGACAGCCACAGCAATTTCTCCCCAATATTCGTCTGGGATTCCAACGACAGCAGCGTTTTCAACCTCTGGACATGAGAGAAGCACACGTTCAACCTCTTCTGGGAAAATATTCAGCCCTCCATATACGATCATGCCGTTTTCTCTTCCTGATATGTATAGAAAACCATCCTCATCAACACAGCCCATATCATCAACTGTCAGCCAGCCGGATTCATCAGGTGCGCTGCCGTTGACATAGCCGGAAAACCGCATCGGGCTTTTGACAAATATTTTTCCGATTTCTCCTGGCTGACAGCGTTCCCCCGCAGCATTGCGAATTTCAATCTGGACATTGTGAAACGGGCGGCCGGCTGAATCCGGCTTCTGTTTGCTGTCTTCAGGCGAGGAATATGTCACAAAGCTAAGCTCTGAAGTGCCGTAAAAATCGTATAGCTTGAGGTGAGGCCATGCAGCGGTAAGCTTTTTCTTAGATTCTGCCGGCCAGTCTGCACCAGATGAAATGATTTTAAGTGAGCTGTCCGGAAAGGCGTTAATCCGAGAGAGGGCATCTGTCATCGTTGGAACAGTATAGAGAACGCTGATGGATTCACGGCTTAGCCACTCCTTCGTTTGAACAGGAGAGAATTTTTTCAGCAAGCAAACTGTTCCTCCGAGAAACAAAGTGCTGACAGCCCCGTATAGGAAGTGAGAAGAGATTAACATTCCGGGAATCAGAACTTTATCCTGTGATGAAATTGAAAAGGATGCTTCCGTACAAGCAAAGCTCTCCATCCATGAGCGGTGAGATCGAGTGAAGGCCTTCGGTTTTCCTGTCGAGCCTGACGTAAACCCCATATAAAAGGGCTGTTCTGGATGAATGACAGGTGCAGGATCAGCCGATGCCTCAGAAATGTCCGCCATACAGTGATCCAGCAACATAACAGGTGTCTGGCTATCGGCTAGTTTGTTTTTGAAAAAGGCTGAAGTAATCAAAAGATCCGCATCGCTTATGGATAGCCGTTCCTTGCATTCCGCCGCGCTCCAGCGTGTATCGATGGGGATTGCTGTGCATCCTGCCGCTGCAGCTCCGGCAAACAGTTGTAAAAACGCCGGGCTGTTCGGGAGCAGGATCGCCACACGGTTCGGGATGTTTGGCAGCGACCGCAGCCAATTTGCGGTTTGAGAGACAAGGCGAGCCCAATCCCGGTACGTGATTTGCTCTGCTTCAGTTTGGATCGCCATACGGCCGGGCGATGCTTCGGCAATAGATGAATAGGGGTGCGTAATGCTCATGATATGTCAGCCTCCTTTTGTAAACATCGTATCAGAGAGAGACAAGGCTTGAGTGACCTTTATCGCCAGAAACGCAGATAAAGCCGCTTTGATCAGATCACCAGGCACAAACACAAGGCTTGTGAAGGCGGCCTGTGATAAATCAATATGCAGCATAAAAGCCTGTACAGGGATACCGAGCAGATAAATGAAGATAATGCCAAATGCGATGTGAGTGAAAAAAAGACGCCATACAGTGATCTGGCGCAGTCTGCATACAGCTAAACTGATCAGCCCCGAAGCGAAAGGATAAGCGATTAAGAAGCCTGCGCTTGGCCCGAAAAAAACGCCAAATCCGCCTCGCCCGCCAGGCAAAAGCGGCGCTCCAAAGGCGACCAGCAGCAAAAAGACAAGCTGGCTTAAGAAAGCTGATTTAGGTTTGAGGATGCTGCCTGCCAGCATCACACCAAGCGTTTGCAAGGTAATCGGCACCGGTGTAAAGGATAAGAAGAGAGGGGGCATAAAACCCAGCACAGCCATCAGCGCGGTAAAAATGGCAATATGCATCATGTCTATTAGTCTCAGCATGTAAAATCCTCCAAACAGTAATAAAATATGGTTATACAATAAAGGCAGGCTGCTATTATGTCAACTTATTTTTCATTTTGGTTAACATTGTAGGCGTGAAAAAACCGGCTGCATGGCAGACCGGTTTTGATGTTTATTCTTCTGTCAGAATGACGAGTGAATCAACAGAAGCGGCCACGTGAGAAACGGCGCGGCTGACCTCCTGAAGCCCTCCAAGAAAGGCCTGTAAATCGACATCAATCTTGCCTGATTGCTCCTTGCTGGTTTTCATGCTGTAGACAATTTCATCGAATAAGCGGTTAATTTGCGTCATTTTTTCTTTGCTTTCACTAACTAGCCCATTCACGTCTTTGATATGTTTTGACACGATGTTGATTTGTGTGTTCGTATTGTTTACAAGCTCAGACACAGTAGAGACGGTTTTTTTCGTGTCCTCAGAAAGCTTTCGCACTTCGTTTGCCACTACGGCGAAGCCTTTGCCGTGTTCGCCGGCACGGGCAGATTCGATAGAAGCATTGAGTGAGAGGAGGTTTGTTTGTTCAGCAATGCCTGTGACGATGCCGAAGATTTTTTCAATTTGCTGTGCGATTTCATCCAGCTTAATCATTTCTTTTTCGATGTGGACAAGGCTTGTATCAATTTTGTCCAGCTGTTTTTGCTGATTTTCAAGCTCTTTTTTTCCGCCGATCGACTTTTCTTCAACAGTGCCGGATGTCACTGTGCCAGCTTTGGAGGCTTCAGAAATGTCCTCAGATTTATCTACAAGCTCTTGAACAGACCTGCTCGTTTCAGAAAACAGATTGGCAATCGACCCAGAGGTTTCTTGAATCTTCTGATGAAGCAGGTTTTTCTTTTCCTCTTGCTCATCACGTGTGTGGTTGTATTCGCTTTGAAATGATTCAAGGACAAGCTGCTGTTCTAAGTTTAAGATTTTAGTTGTCGCCTTGATCGCTTTCAGCAGCTCTTGCTGATTTGTAATCGACGCTTCATAAATGTTAATCATTGACAAAAGAAGCTCTTGAAATGCGCCCATATACCATTTTGGCAGAAGTCCGATTTTTAAATGAATAGAGGCGATCCGATTTCGCTTTTCAATGAATCCATCATCGATAACACCGGAAAACATTTCCTGAATATGCCGTTTTAACGTTTGTTTTAAACGGTCAACTGAACTGTGGTTATTGATGATATCCATCAATGAGCTTTCGTGGTCAAGGTTTTTATAAAACGCATCTACGATGTGTACAATGTTTTCTTGAATTAATGGCTGAAGCTGCTCTAGAACGTAAAGCTCGGCATCTCCTAATCTGACCATTTTGAGCTGTTTTTTAATATCTGCATGTTTGTTTGTGAGCTGAATACGGTTTTTTTGTTGTCCATTTGAATTAGAAAAATAAGCTGTTTCTTGTCTTCGATCTTTTTTAAATAACAATCCAGTGATCCCCCTTGGGAAAAATAGTGTTTAGTTTTTGGCTTTTTAAGCCTTTTTCTTTTTTATCGGCCAAGAGGAACACGAATGAAGATGCTGAAGAAAAATATTTACAAAATTGTTCATTAAAATGAACAGTTTACTCGAGATCTATTTGTTTTAATGGTTTGACGGCAGGTCCCTCCACAACCTCGCCGGTTGGCTTAAAGCGTGACCCGTGGCATGGGCAATCCCATGTATGCTCGCTGTCGTTCCACTCAACCTCGCAGCCTAAATGGGTGCAAGTCGTATCGACGAGGTGGAGGCAGCCTGTATTATCCCGAAAAGCTCCTGCACGCCTGCCGTTTATGGTGACGGCTTTCCCTTCTCCTCGCGCAATCTCGTCAAATTGAACATCAGGTTTTTCAAGCTTTCCTTTAATCAAATGTTTGGCGACATCGGCATTGTAGGAAATCACTTTCTGCACACCAGGATGTAGATGAAAGCGCGACGGCGTGAAAATGCTCTCGTATGGATTGTCTTTTTTCTCCACAAGGTCTGACAATAGAGTGGCTGCGATCCCTGATGACGTCATGCCCCATTTTTTGAATCCGGTCGCGACAAGAATATTGTCTTCATTTTCCGACATCGGCCCGATAAACGGAATGTTGTCAATTGTCACGAGATCCTGAGTGGACCAATAATAGGGAATGCTCTCGACACCGATCATGCTTTCCGCTATTTGTCTCAGTGATTCGTAATGGGTCGACATGTCGTTTCCTTGGCCGGTTTTATGGCTTTCTCCGCTGAAGAGAATCAGTTTTTCTCCGTTGACAATGGTATAGCGGAGCGCCACTGACGGCTTATCAATGCTCAAATACATGCCCTCTGGGTAGGCGATCTTCGGCTTGATGGCGAGGACATAGGATCTGTCAGCGTACATTCGCGCCGCATATAATCCGCCTCCATCATAAAAAGGGAAGTGGGAACAGCATATGATAAAGCGGCTTTTAATAGCGTGCCGGCTTTTTGTAATGACTTGAGGCCTTTCGCCTTTTTTGATATCAAGCGCAACTGTGTCTTCAAATATCCGTCCGCCCTTTTGGACAATCTGCTCAAGAAGCGCCTTTAAGTATTGCAGCGGATGAAATTGAGCCTGATTTTTCATGACAAGCGCCAGCTTAGAATCAACAGGAAGCGGAATATCCTTGATAAGGCCTCTTTCAATGCCAAGCTTTGTGTAGGCCTCATGCTCAGTACGGATTTTTTGCACAGCGTTTTCTTCTGCTGTGTAAAGATATGCGTCTTGCTCGATCCATTCACAATCAATTTGATGTTCATTCACAATATCTTTTATGTAATCAATTGCGTTTTGATTTGCTTCATAATACAGCCTCGCGTGATTCAATCCGAAATTGCGGATAAACTCATCGTAAATCATGTCATGCTGCGCGGTAATTTTAGCGGTTGTATGGGCAGTGGTGCCGTTGAGGATCTGATTTGCTTCAATCAATACGACACGAAAGCCCCTTTTTGTGAGTTCATAAGCCGTTGTGATTCCCGTAATTCCGCCGCCGATAATGGTGACATCACATTCAGTGTCCTCTTGAAGCGCCGGAAAAGAAGGCAGGTCAGTTGATGTTTTCCAGTAGGTTTCAGGTGCTTCCTTTGCAAAATATGGATTAGCCAAGCCATGATACCTCCAATCAGATTTATTTTTAATTTTTCCATATTCTATCTTTTCATACATAGGAAGCAAGCATTGTTCATAACATATTAAGGTTGAAAAGGAGTGATTTCAGTGGCGAATCAAAAAAAGAAAACATTGCCGCCTCAGCACCAAAACCAACAGCCGGGCTTAGAGTATCTCATGGATCCTCGTCCGGTTTTTGATAAGCCGAAGAAAGCGAAAAAATTAGAGGGCAAAACCGCCATTATTACTGGAGGAGACAGCGGAATCGGACGCGCTGTATCGATATTATTCGCAAAAGAAGGGGCTAATGTGGTCATTGTGTATTTGAATGAGCATCAGGATGCCGAGGAAACAAAGCAGTATGTAGAAAAAGAAGGGGTGAAATGCCTGCTGATTGCAGGAGATGTCGGAGATGAAGCGTTTTGCAATGATGTAGTCATGCGGGCAAGTCAAGCGTTTCCATCCATTGATATACTGGTTAATAATGCAGGTGAGCAGCATGTCCAGCCAAGTATTGAAAAAATCACGAGCCACCAGCTGGTCAGAACCTTTCAAACAAATATTTTCTCCATGTTTTACTTAACAAAGGCAGTGCTGCCTCATTTGAAAAAGGGAAGCTCCATTATAAATACTGCATCAATTACCGCCTATAAAGGCAATAAAAAGCTGATTGATTATTCGGCGACAAAAGGAGCGATTGTTACATTTACAAGGTCCCTTTCCCAGTCGCTCGTTCAGCAGGGCATACGGGTCAATGCAGTAGCGCCGGGTCCCATTTGGACGCCGCTGATCCCCGCAACCTTTTCCGCTAAGGATGTGGAAGTGTTTGGTTCAGATGCGCCGATGGAACGACCGGGACAGCCGGTGGAAGTAGCGCCAAGCTATCTATATCTTGCCAGCGACGATTCCACATATGTTACAGGACAGACCATTCACGTCAATGGCGGAACAATTGTAAATGGGTAATAAATAAAAAGCCAATCCTCAAGGATTGGCTTATTCGCTCTTTTTAAGCGCTGCATATTCTTTAGAGTGCGTGAGAAACGCATCTTTATCTTTTTTATCTAAGGCTTTGTTGATTTGGTCCGCCAGTATGGCAAGTCTCCGCTTATACAAGGATTCATCAAGCACCATTTGAATGTATACATCCGTCATTGTGACATCAAATTCTTTTGTTTTTTGCGTGTTTCGGGATTTCATGAGCTCAGTGTACGTTTTTTTCTCTTTCATAAAAAATCCCCCCAATGCCTTTTTTATAGTATATGGATAACAGTGAAAAAAATCAATAAATTTTTATAATTTTTAGACAACTAATACTTAGTAATTACCGACATATGTTGCAAGATGTCATCTTCCTGAAGATTATATGAAGTAAAATCGGTTTATTACTAGTAATTTAGTACTAAAAAATATCATTAAAAGATAATTTTAGCTTATTTGGTAAAAAAACCTGTCGTTTTATAAAAACAGATGATAGATTATTAGTATGAATTTTGCAGAAATAGGATGGAGGTTATAATATGAGTCAAAAAACAGACGCACCTTTAGAATCGTATGAAGTAAACGGCGCAACAATTGCCGTATTGCCAGAAGAAATCGACGGAAAAGTCTGTTCCAAAATTATTGAAAAAGACTGCGTGCTTTACGTCAGCATGAAGCCGCTGCAAATTGTCGACAGAAGCTGCCGGTTTTTCGGATCAAGTTATGCGGGAAGAAAAGCGGGAACTTATGAAGTGACAAAAATTTCCCACAAGCCGCCGATCATGGTGGACCCTTCGAACCAAATCTTTTTATTCCCCACACTTTCTTCGACAAGACCCCAATGCGGCTGGATTTCCCATGTACATGTGAAAGAGTTCAAACCGACTGAATTCGACGATACAGAAGTGACGTTTTCGAACGGCAAAACGATGGAGCTGCCAATCTCCTGTAATTCATTCGAAAACCAGGTTTACCGGACAGCGTGGCTCAGAACCAAATTCCAAGACAGAATCGAACAGCGTGTGCCGAAACGGCAGGAATTTATGCTGTACCCGAAGGAAGAGCGGACGAAGATGATTTATGATTTTATTTTGCGAGAGCTCGGGGAGCGATATTGAAAAACAGAAAGGAGCTGTCCAAACAAGACAGCTCCTTCTCCTGTCTTACGCCGTTGGAATTCCTCCGGTGATGCCATATATCTGAGATGTCACATAGCTTGAATTCTCTGAAGCTAAAAACACATAAACATCTGCCAATTCTGCCGGCTGTCCAGCTCGATTTAGCGGTGATGGCGGTGTGCTTTGACCGAATGTCGGAATGTTTTCCGTCGGCTGGCCTCCGGAAATTTGCAACGGTGTCCAAATTGGCCCAGGCGCTACTGAATTCACCCTAATGCCTTTGGAAGCCAGCTGTTTTCCCAGTCCGACGGTAAAGCCGATAATGGCGTTTTTTGTCGCAGCGTAATCTAAAAGCATCGGGCTTGGATTATAGCCTTCAACTGAGGTTGTGGTAATGATTGACGCGCCCTCCGGCAAATAAGGAAGGGCTGCTTTTACAACCCAGTAAAGGGAAAAGACGTTCACTTCAAATGTTTTATAGATTTGATCAGTAGGCAGGTCTTCGATGTTTTCGACTGCTTGCTGTTTGCCAGCCACCAGTGCCAATACATCCAGACCGCCGAGATTCTGCTGCGCCTGTTTGACTAAATCCTGACAAAAGGATTCGTCACTCAAGTCTCCGGGAATCAGCACTGCTTTTTGGCCTTCTGCTTCAATCAGTTCTTTTACTTCTTCAGCATCAGGCTGTTCCGCAGGCAAGTAGTTAATGGCTACATCGGCGCCTTCCCGTGCATAAGCAATCGCGGCAGCGCGGCCGATACCGGAATCGCCGCCGGTGACAAGCGCTTTTCGTCCAGTCAGCTTGCCAGATCCTTTGTAGCTTTTTTCCCCGCAATCCGGCACCGGCTTCATGTTCTGCTGCAGGCCGGGCGGTTCTTGATATTGTTCAGGAAATTCGTCATGAAAAAATGCTGTTAATGGATTGCTAAGATTAGAATCTGACATTATCAATGCTCCTTTTTTTATTGGTGTATATTCGTATGTGTACCCCTGAGCATATAGAGAAAAACATGTCTTGGCAGTTTGAACGCTGAATGACAAGAAAAAACAACTCTCCTTCCATATTTATCTTGTCTAATATGACGATATGAATTACGATGAAATCCATCTGTAAAAAAACGAAATATTGGATATGAAGGGAGTATATCATCATGAAAAAAATGGCGGCGGTTTTGCTGTCACTCGGTCTTGTCTTCGGTTTTTCATACGGAGCTGACCATGTGGCGGAAGCCAAAACAAAGGTGAAGGTCTATAAGAACTGCAAGGAGTTAAACAAAGTATACAAAGGCGGGGTGGCACGCACGTCGAAGGCGAAAAACAAAGGCGGAAAAACGAAGCACAAGCCATATGTCTCTAATGCGCTTTATGACGCCAATAAAAAGCTCGATCGCGATAAAGATTTCATCGCCTGCGAACGTTAACCAAAAAAAGCAATCTGATGCCAGCCAGATTGCTTTTTTTATAATTTACGCCGCTTGATCAGCCGCAGCGCTTTTCGCTTTTCTTGTCAAAAAGCTTACTGCTGTCATGACCGCAATATTCAAAAGCAGGGCGACTATGCCGATATTTACATCTTTTGCGGCTTGCGGCAACGCCGGAAATAAGGTGCCGATCGTCGTTTCCGTTAATGTAATATAAGAAACTGCTCCGACACCTGCAATGATGCCGCAGAAGGCTCCTTGCTTCGTCACCATATTATGCTTAAACAGGCTGAACAAAAGGGCCGGAAATAGTTGTGTGACAAGGCTGTAGCCCATCAATAGCAGTGTAACGATGGTATTCCCGCCTTTGAAGGTAAAGTACACCGAAATCAGGGCGATCACTGGCACTAAACATTTAGCAAGCATCGATATTTGTCGTTCTGTCGTGTGCGGCACGAACACTTTGTACACATTTTTTGCAAACAGCGTGGAGGCGGACATCAAAATCATAGACCCAGGCACAAGCGCCGTCAGCAGTCCAGCCGCGCCGATAATCCCGACAAACCAAGGGTCAAACGTTTGCAGAGATAGTCTCAAAAGCGAAAGATCACCGTCTGCGCCGTTTAAGCCAGGAACTTGCAGGATGGCCGCAAAGCCGACGAATAGGACGAAGAGCAGGACTAGTTGGTATAGAGGCATAATAATAGCGTTTTTGCGAAAGACTTTTGGGTTTTCGGCTGAATACGAAGCCGCAAATGTATGAGGCCACATGTAAAACCCAAGTGCTGTCAAGAGCACTGTTGAACTGAACCATGCCGTGCTTTGCCCTGTTTCGGGAAGCGTAAGAAAGCCCGGCTTTGCCGCTTCGATCTGCTGAAACATATTTTGAAATCCGCCGTAGTAATGGATTGGCAAATACACACCTAAAAACAGAACAACAACCAAAATCATAATATCTTTCACCACCGATATCCAGGCAGATCCGCGAATGCCGGAGGTCATAACATAAACGGTGATGGAAATAGCGCCGATCCAGATCGCGGCAGTCGGGGGAATTTTGCCGTACGATGTTTCCGATACAATCAACCCGAGACCTTTCAGCTGCAGCACAAGATATGGAATGAGTGCGGCGATGCCGACTAGCGAAACGAAAACACCAAGCAGCGGACTGTTATATTTTTTTGTGAAAAAATCAGACTGTGACATCAGCTTATGCTGTTTTGCGTATGTCCACACTGCTGGAAGAAGCCAATAAGAAATAATATAGGCCAGACAGCCGTAGGCGATGATGTAAAAGGCCGGTCCGCCTTTCCCGTAGGCCCAGCCGCTTCCGCCGAGAAATGTAAAAGTGGTATAAATTTCGCCAGCCATCAATAAGAAGACGAACACGGTTCCGAAGCCGCGGCCGCCAACCGTCCATTGCTCAAGGTCCATGTCTTTTCCTTTTTGGGCGCGAATGCCGAGAAAAATGCTCATAAGCAGAACGCCAAAAATGATGATGTGAGCTGTGTTCATTCTGCTTCCTCCTTTTTGTTTTCAGTATCGAGGACATACACAACCGCCATCAATACAGAGGTCAAAAGAGCCCATATCACGATATAGGCAAGAATAAATGGCATACCAAACACATAGGGGGTTACTTGATTTGCAAAAGGGATGCCGAGTAAGAGTCCGATAAAGGGCAAAGCGGCGAGAACGTGAATCAGTTTCATAGAATCCTCCTTTTAATTTAGGGTGGGGTATGCAGCGCATTGAAAAAGCATGCCGCGGCGGCACATGTCATATTTTGAGGTGAAAGACTGTGGTAAGAATTATAAATAAATTTATTTTGTTTGTATAGTGTGAATTGTCTGAAATTTATTTCTGAAATTGCCCGAAGAGGGTGCGGGCAGTATGGGAGAGTGCAGGATGATTCAAAAGACTCATGGTTTGTCTGGCGCAAATAAATAGAGCGTTAATAATTCGCTGACCTGCTCCCGTATACGCGGATTAAAATAGCGATGCTTTTCTTCATAACCATTGATCACAAATACATAAAGCGTAAAGGCTTCATCACGCTCCGCCTCGTGGATCGAAATGTTTCTTTTTCTCAGTTCTTTTCTGACTTCCACCAAATCCTTTTGTGCTAATTTTAGCGATTCGCTGATAAGCTGTTTATAAGGAAGTTTCAATTTAAATGTGCTTTGCTCAAGCCCTGCGAGATCACGATTTAAAATTGTAATCGTCATGGGCAAAAAGAGAGCCTGTTCAATTAAATCGTATAGGTCCTCCTGCAAATTCGGCATGCTGACTCCTTCTTTCTTAATGGAACGTTTGTTCTGTTATATTCTATATCGGCTGATGATATGTTTCAAGACAGAAAATTTCACCAAAACTTTTTAGTTTTCTGCTGATAATGTGTAGAATAAGGATAGACAAACCCGGTGAGGAGTATAAATGTTGGAGCATTTTTTATCCTATTTCACACAAGAACATGTAACTGAATTATTTCAGAGATATAGGTCTTTCGGTCCGTTCATTGCTATGCTGCTGCCTTTAATTGAAGCATTTCTCCCTTTTTTGCCGCTGATCGTGTTTGTGGTGGCAAATACGAACTCGTTTGGCCTGTGGGAAGGATTCCTCCTGTCTTGGGCGGGATCAACTGCTGGATCTATACTCGTGTTTTTGATTGTCCGTCAATACGGACAGCGAAAATTGCTTGGTTTTATCCGCAGTCACCCTTCGGTCAGAAAGCTGATGTTATGGGTAGAGAGGCATGGGTTCGGCCCTGTGTTTCTTCTGCTTTGTTTTCCATTTACACCGTCCGCCGCGGTGAATGTTGTTGCCGGTTTGTCAAGGATCGGAACGCGGTCTTTTATTTTGGCGACAGCCTCGGGAAAGCTTGTCATGATTTTTATGATCAGCTTTATCGGATATGATCTTCACGCGCTGATTACACAGCCTATTCGAACAGTTATTGCCATATTGGTGATCGCTGTCTTATGGTATGTCGGTAAAAAGGCCGAACGGCATCTGCATATGAGAGCCAGTCAGCGTGAGCATGATGGAGGGAGGCAGTAACATGAAAAAACGGTTTTGGTTTCTTGCCGGTATAGTGTCCGTCGTTCTCGCCATTCAAGTGAAAAATGCCGTCTTCATTGATTACAAGGTGGAAGGCATCAGTATGAATCCGACCTTTCAGGAAGGAAACGAGCTGTTGGTCAATAAATTTTCACATCGATTTAAAACCATCCATCGTTTTGATATTGTCCTTTTCAAAGGTCCTGATCAAAAAGTGCTGATTAAACGGGTAATCGGCTTGCCTGGTGAAACGATCAAATATAAAGATGATCAACTGTATGTGAATGGAAAGCAGGTTGCTGAACCATTCTTGAAGCATTTGAAATCTGTTTCTGCCGGGAGCCATGTAACGGGTGATTTTGCCTTGAAAGATGTGACAGGAACAAACAAGGTGCCGAAAGGGCAATATTTTGTCGTGGGAGATAATCGCATATACAGCCTCGACAGCCGGCACTTTGGTCCGATAAGAGAAAAAAAGATTGTCGGTGTAATTTCTGATGCTGAATGAAAAAGACGCTAATGGATGAGGCGTCTTTTTTTTTGGTTGATTGGAAGGATTTCGCGGAAAGGCTATTTCGCGATCTTGTGACGAAATGGTGCCGTCTTCAGAAGAAATGGAAGAGAGTCTTCACGGGATTTTTACATAAAAAAACACGCAATGGGATGCGTGTTTTTTACTTTTTTTCTTTCTTTTTCAGGATGATAAGGTAAATCAAATTCCCGCCGACTAAAATTGTAAGTGGCAGTCCGGGAGAGCCGGATGTCACGAGATTATAAATCAGCCAGATTCCTAAGCATATTCCATAATATAAGTGCATGATCTTCTCAGGATTGTCGCGCAGCAAAAGAGTCACTCCTTCCCATCTGCTATAAGTGTATCATGGAAGGATTTTGTTTCCAATTATGCGTTGCTGCTGATTGAGTTCTCTTTGCCTTTTTTTTCACCGTGAAGGTGGTGAAGCAGACGATAAAACGGCGGCAGCAGGGCAATGACAAGAATAACACGAATGACCTGAACCGCAACGACAAAGGTGGAATCGGCATGCAAGGTTACAGATGTCGTTGCCATTTCCGCAATTCCGCCGGGTGCAAAGGCTAGAACAGAAGTGATGAGCGAGATTCCTGTCAGCTTTGAAACGATCACGGCGCTTGCAAACATAGCTGCAATTAAACCGACGGACGAGACAAATCCGACAATGATAATGCGGGTGACGCCCGAAAACATACTTTTGTACATTTTAGAGCCGATCGTTGCCCCGAGAAATACTTGTGACACATGGTTAGCTTGTGACGGCCACCAAGCTGTCATGTCGTGCCCTGTCACCGCAGTTCCGCCAACATGTACAATTGCTGCACCGAGCATGCTGCCGAGCAGCCATGGCGCAGGAAATTTTAAATATTTCGCAGCTTTACAAGCACCCCACGCAGCGAGAATCAGAACAGCGGTCCATAAAACGGGAGCAAGCCTAAAATCTGCTGTTGCTGAGGAAAGCGTTTTTGCTGCGGCACTTGCCGATTGATCTTGTTTCGTATAGATCATAATGACCAAAAATGGAATAGAAAGCACCACAAGCAGCACCCGCATCATTTGAACAAGGCTGACAATGGCGGTATTGGCGCCGACCTCCTGCGCGATACTCGGCATAGCGGACAGTCCGCCGGGAGCCGTGCCGACAAAGCTTGTCATCATATCCGTTTTGCTGAAACGCCAAAGCACATATCCTGAAAGCATAGCCAGAAAGATAGATAATAACAGCATCACGCTTACTGAAAACCAATGGTCTTTGAAGACAGAAAGGACGGATAAGTTCAGCTTTTGGCCTAATTCAATGCCGAGAATCATCTGCCCGAGGGCGAGCCATCGGCGGTTGATCCCTTTTTGGTCCGGCGCCATCATCAGCCATGCCGGCCGTATCATGGCGAGGCAGCAAGCAACAATCAGCGTTCCTATCATCCATCCAATCGATATTCCGGTTAATGAAAGAATAAACCCCCCAGCTGCACTGATCGCGATAAACCATAGATCTTTGAGGAGATTTTCGTCTTTCTTCAATGTAAAACCCTTCTTCCTTTTCACGTAACATTCTAATTGTTCACGTACTGAATATATGATTACTATAGTATATTTTTAGTGATAAAGAAATTACAAATTATTTTCTATTACCCATTCACTTTTCTTATGACTCTGTGTTCGAGCTTCTCGATTGTGCAGATCAGATAAAAACCGGTTGCCAGCAAACAGACGGAAAGGGAGTAAAAAATTACTTCTCCTCCAAAAGATGTTAGGATCAGCCCGCCTGTTAGAGGGCCGATTGAGCGGGAAATATCCCAATGCAGACCATATACTGCATAAAACCGGCCGAGCAGATGAGGCGGCGCCAATGTCGAAATAAAGGTCTGAATGTGGGTTAATCCGATGCTTTCGCCCACAGTCATCACTGCTGCCGTCACTAACAGCATTGTCAGGGAGGCAGCGCATGCAAAGCCTGCAGCCGCAAGAGAATAGCAGATATATGTGATGCAAAGAATCATTTTTATTGAAAGCTTCTCAGTCATTTTGACAAGAGGAACTTGGAGGACAAAGCTGAATAAAGCTTTTACCGCTGAGTAAATGGTCAGCATGGACAGATAATCAGAAAATATGTTTTTGCTGAACAGCCTGTAGGTTGTTTCTGTTTGTGCGTATAACATGCTGATAGGGAGAGAAAGCACTAACAGAAGCAGTACAGGTCTGTATATCGTAAAGCCCGCGGAAAACTGCGATGCGCCAGCTGTTGCGCCCGGCTTTGTTTCCTGCAGTTTTAGTGCGGCAATCAGAAAGTAGATGAACAATGCCGCGGCATCTAAAGCGAATATCCATACGGGGTTATACTTGTACAGTAGCATCCCGGCTAGCGGCCCTGCCGTCAGGCCTGCTGAATAGATTGCATTGATGACCGCAAACACTTCTGAGCGTCTGCTTTCCGGCGTGCTTTCTGCAATTTGGGCGCGGGAAGCTGGAATGTACAGTGATCTTCCGATGCCATTCAAGACGTAGAGAAAGGCGAAGACAGCCGCATGTTCAGCAAATACAAACCCAGTCATGGCCGCTGATTGCAGAAGCAATGCGGTCAGAATCGCCGTGCGCCGCCCAAGCTGGTCTGTCACCCGTCCTGCAACGAGCGTCAGGAAAATATCAGCAAATGGCTGAAGGCTGATAATCAGCATTGGAATCATGACACTGCCGTTTAATTGTTCATGCAGATACAGCACCATAAAAGGGCCTATCATTGCACCTGTCAGGCTTGTCAGCATTTCGCCGAAAAAACGGAGCCAAACGGGAGCGCTGTATCTCGATTTTATAGATTGAAAGCTGGTCAACATGTGATCGCCGCCTTTCGCAGTTTGATATAGTAGTAGTGTATAGAAAGGGCGGCGGCCTAAAAAGTGAAGAAAAGAAGAGAAAAAGTTTCCCCTTTTGTCAGGAGGTGCGGGGATTGAAGCTGATTGAGCATTATGTGGCGCTTGTAAAAACAGGACTCGCTGCAGCGTATGGGCAAATGAACGAAATGACGCTCGCTGAAATAGCTGACGGTTTATGTTGTACAGAAAGAAATGCGAAGCTCATCTTGAATAATATGGAAAATAAAAAATGGATCAGCCGGGAAAGCGGGGCGGGGCGCGGCCGTAAATCAAAAATTGCGTTTCTTCGCCGGCCGGAGGATCTGCTTCTTCAAACAGCCAAGGCATATACAATGGCCGGGAAGCTTGAAAAGGCAAAGGATCTGCTTCAGCAGTATCAGCCTGCGTTTCCGGGGCTTCAAAACGAATATAGTATGTGGCTTTCTGAGGCATTCGGTTTTGTGACGGAGAGCGGCGGAGACGGTGAAAAGGATGTGCTCCGGCTGTTCATCACCCCTGAAGCTGTCAGCAGCTTGGACCCGTGCCGCATTTTTTTGCGATCTGAAGGACATTTCGTGAAGCAGATATTTGATACACTGCTCACGTTTGATTCGGATATGCAGGAGCCGAAGCCTCATTTGATCCATGGATGGGAAGAGGACGGAAAAAAACGATGGCGTTTTTTTCTTCGAAAGGGAGTGTCCTTTCATAATGGGCAGCCGCTGACAGCGCGTGATGTGGCGTTTACGTTTCAGCGCTTTTTGACACAGGCTGACAATCCATATAAATGGCTATTACACGGAGTAACGCAAATCTTAGAAAATGGGCCTTATGGTGTGGAACTCATACTGGATAAGCCGAATGCACTTTTGCCGTATGCTCTTTGTGATGAACGGCTGTCGATTCTATCAGCGGAACAAGGCGGCGGGGTCAATGGAACAGGACCTTTTCGCGTCAATCGGCATTGCGATCAGATGCTTGTGCTGAAAGCCAATGAGCGCTACTTCAAAGGACGGCCTTTTTTGGATCGCGTTGAGTTTGTCTTTTCTGAACAAGCCAGAGAGATGAACGGTTTTACCATTCAAGAAAAACTAGCATGTTCTGATCGGCAAACGGTTTTTGAGGAGCGGCATGTTCAGTATCTGTCACTCAATTTGAAAAAGAAAGGACCTCTTCAGGACCGAAGCTTTCGAAAAGCGCTCCGCCTGCTGATTTCCTCTGAACGGCTCGTTCGTGAAGCGGGAGGTCATCGTAAAATCCCGGTTACGTCTTTTTTGCATCCAAGTTCTTTTGAGTGGGAAGACGTGTCTCCCTCTGAATTACTGAAGCAGAGCGGATACGAGGGAGAAACGCTCGTGCTCTATACCTTTTCGGAAACGGATCATCGTGAGGATGCTGAGTGGATTCAAAATGTTTGCACCCAACATGGCATCAGGCTTACACTTCAATTCTGTGATGCTGCTGCTCTGCGGCGGCAAGAAATCGTGCAGATGGCAGATATCATACATGACAGTGCGACGTTTTATCAAGACAGTGAATTTGGTTTTCTGCATTTGCTGCTGTCGGAAAATAGTTTTTTGTGTCAGCATCTATCTGAAAAGCAGGAACAAATATGCTCAAACATGACAGAACAGATATTTTCAATACCTGACCGCTCGTCGAGAATCCAAACGCTGCAGGATATAGACCGCCAGCTTATACAGGCATTCAATGCGATTCCGCTGTATCAAAGTGTGCTGCACGTGACATCAAGTGAGAATGTGAAAGGCCTGATGCTTGATGAAGAGGGATGGATTGATTTGTATGCCGTATGGCTGTCCAAATAAAAAAGAGGGTGCGTTTTGAACCCTCTTTGTGCGTTAAGATGCTGCCATGCTGCGGCATTGTTCGGCACATCTAAAGCAGGACATCGCACATGCTTGGCAATGATCGTGCTCATGTTTTTCACATTCTGCGCCGCACGCTTCACAAATATCGGCGCAAAGTGCGCAAATTTCTTTCACAAACGGGCTGTCCGTTTGCATGGCTTTGACTGCCAGCGCGCAAATATCCGCGCATTCTCTGTCAAGCCGTATGCAACCGCTGAGATTGTGCTGCGCGCTTTCTTCCAGGCATTTTGTAAAGCAATAATTGCAAGCCTGCATACAATCGATGCTAGCCTCAATACAAGCTTCGAAATGTTGCTCCATAGTTAATTTCCCCCTGTATAGCAGTGTATGGTTTTATGTTTCCCGGCTGTATTTGAAGAAAACAGGTGAGTGTGTTTTTAGGAAGGGGAATGTGTATATACCCTGTTCAGGTATATCTAGCGTTCCATCAGAAAGTATAGAAACCAAACAGCGTGATTTTGTTCATCCCGGGCAGCGCGTGTGAAAATGCCTTTCGCTTTTACATTTGAGGTTTCCTCGGCCGCACGCAAATAAAAGTCGACTGTTTCTTGTTCATCCTTAAAAGCGGCGTCCAGTCCGCTCATGAAAGTGTTCGGGCATTCCTCCGTTTGTTTCGGTGTGAAGTGTCTGCCGGTAACGGCTCCGTACAATGAAGAAAAATCGCGGAGGTGGCGCATTTCGTCACGCCTGATTTCTTCAATCTGTTTTCTGGCGTCATCACGGCGGGCGAGTTCGGCAAGCTTGCGGTAGCATTGAATTGCGCTGAATTCTCCGTTAATGGCTTTTTCCAAGTTCTGAATCAAAACAGGGTCTTCCCGGTATAGCGCTGGATAGGGGTAGTAACTGTAATGCAAGACGGTTCAACTCCATTCTTGTGGAATTGGGCTTCTGTAAAAGTATATGCAGGGCAAAGAGACATGTGCTGAGAAACTCAGTTTTTCCAATGTGAAAGGCCGTTTTTTACCAATAGATGAGATTGGTCATTTTCGTCAACATTCGATAAAATATAGAAAGATAAAAAGAGAGGGGTCTTCTAATTTGGGAGCAGAGTTTTTAGTAGGCAGGTCCGGGAGTGGAAAAACGAAGCTGATCATCGACAGCATTCAGGATGAGCTGCGCCGGGCTCCATTCGGGAAACCGATCATTTTTCTAGTCCCGGATCAAATGACGTTTTTAATGGAATACGAGCTTGCTAAAACGCCTGATATGGGCGGAATGATACGTGCTCAAGTGTTCAGCTTTTCACGGTTGGCCTGGCGAATCCTCCAGCATACGGGAGGAATGAGCAGGCCGTTTCTGACGAGCACCGGTGTACAGATGCTCCTGCGGAAACTCATTGAGGAGCATAAACAGGAGTTCAAAGTCTATCAAAAAGCAAGTGATAAAAGCGGATTTACCGCACAGGTTGAACGGATGCTGACAGAATTTAAGCGATATTGTCTGGAACCGGAAGATATTCGCCGGATGGCGGAAAGCGGAACGGCGTCCGAGTATCGCGGGGAACGTATTTTATCTGAAAAACTTCATGACTTATCGATTCTGTATCAGCAGATGGAAAAAAGCCTTGCGGATCAATATCTTCACTCGGAGGATTATTTGACATTGCTGGCAGAGCATATCCCGCTGTCAGAGGATGTAAAAGGCGCGCATATCTATGTGGACGGCTTTTATCAGTTTACGCCGCAGGAATTCAGGGTGTTGGAGCAGCTGATGGTTCATGCAGAGCATATCACGTTTTCGCTCACAGCGGACAAGCCGTCTTACGAACGGGAGCCGCATGAACTGGAATTATTCAGAATGACGGGAAAAACCTATTACCGCCTGCACGAAAAGGCGAAGGAATTGAATTTGGACATTACGTATAAAGAGCTTAGCGGGAGTGTACGGCATACACGCACACCGGAATTAGCGCATCTAGAGGCGCAGTACGAAGCGCGTCCTGCCGTCCCATATGCAGAAAAACAAGAGGCCTTTACTGTCATGCAGGCCGCAAACAGACGAGCAGAGCTTGAAGGCATTGCCCGGGAAATTCACGCTCTTGTCAGAGAGCAGGGCTATCGCTATAAGGATGTAGCGATTCTCGCACGCCAGCCGGAAGACTACAAAGATATGGTGAAGGAAGTTTTCGCTGATTACGAAATTCCTTATTTCATTGACGGAAAAGCATCTATGCTGAACCATCCATTAATCGAATTTATCCGCTCAAGCCTTGATGTTCTGAAAGGGAACTGGCGTTATGAAGCCGTGTTTCGCTGTGTGAAAACCGAACTGTTATTCCCGCTTAACGAGCCGAAGACTAAGGTGAGAGAACAGGTCGATCAGCTTGAAAATTACTGTATCGCCTACGGAATCAAAGGCGATCGCTGGACAAAGGGCGACCGTTTCCATTACAGACGTTTTGTATCGTTGGATGATGATTTTGCGCAAACCGATCAGGAAATCGAAATGGAAAACATGCTGAATGACACACGTGACTGGATTGTTCCGCCGCTTTTTCAGCTGCAAAAACGAATGAAAAAAGCAAAGACGGTTCAGGAGAAGGCGGAGGCGCTCTACCGCTATTTAGAAGAAACGGATGTTCCGCTGAAGCTGGATCAGGAAAGACAGCGTGCCGAAGAAGAGGGCAGAATGATCGAAGCGCAGCAGCATCAGCAGGCGTGGGATGCAGTCGTTCAGCTGCTTGAGGAGTTTGTTGAAATGATGGGAGATGATGAGATTTCTCTAGACTTGTTTCAGCAAATGATGGAAGCCGGCGCGGAGTCGCTTACATTTTCTCTCATTCCGCCTGCGCTTGATCAGGTATTTGTCGGCAATATGGATTTATCGAGAATGTATGACACCTCTTGCACCTTTGTGCTGGGGGCAAATGATGGCGTTCTGCCAGCGCGACCAGATGAAAACGGAGTGCTGTCGGACGATGACCGGGAATGGCTGAAAACAGTTGGGGTTGAGCTTTCCTCAGGTGGGCGAGAGCGGCTGCTTGACGAGCATTTCCTCATCTATATGGCGTTTTCCAGTCCGTCTGACCGGCTTTACGTATCGTATCCGATTGCGGATGCAGAAGGAAAAACGCTTTTGCCGTCGATTGTCATTAAGCGGCTGGAAGAACTGTTTCCGCAACATAAGGAGCGTCTGTTGACAAACGAACCTGAACAGGTCAGCGATGAGGAACAGCTTATGTATGTTGTCAATAAAAGCGTGGCACAGTCCTTTACCGCGAGCCAGCTCAGATTATGGACTCGGGAATACGACATCAGTGACGTCTGGTGGAGCACGTACAATGTGCTGATGAGCGAGCCGGACAGGCTGCAATCGAAAAAGCTGTTTTCAAGCCTGTTTTTCCGTAATGAAGTGAAGCAGCTTGAACGAGGCGTGTCGAGACAGCTCTATGGTGAACGCATTCAGGGCAGTGTATCGAGAATGGAAACCTTTAACGCGTGCCCGTTCTCCCATTTTGCGTCACATGGACTGCATTTGAAGGAACGGCAATTTTTTAAGCTCGAAGCACCGGACATCGGCCAGCTGTTTCATTCCAGCTTAAAGCTGATTTCAGACCGGCTGCGTGAGCAAAAAATGGATTGGCGTGATTTAACGAAAGAGCAGTGTGAGCTGTTTTCCTATGATGCGGTCGAGCGGCTGGCGCCGAAACTGCAAAAGGAAATTCTGCTTAGCTCAAACCGGCATTTTTATGTAAAAGAAAAACTGCAAAAGATTGTGACACGAGTGTCCGGCATTTTAAGCGAGCATGCGAAAGCGAGCGGATTCGTGCCGGTCGGTCTTGAACTGGGCTTCGGAGGAAAAGGGCCGCTTCCGCCGCTTACCTTTAAGCTGAAAAACGGCTGCACGATGGAGCTCGTCGGACGAATTGACCGCGTCGATAAAGCGGAAAGCTCAAAAGGCCTGCTTCTAAGAATTGTCGATTATAAATCAAGCGACAAAGGTCTTGATTTAGCGGAAGTATATTACGGACTTGCGCTGCAAATGCTGACATACCTTGATTTATCAATTACACATTCCGCCGACTGGCTCGGAATGAGAGCAACGCCGGCCGGAGTGCTGTATTTCCATATTCATGACCCGATGATTCAATCTCATCTCCCGCTTGGGCTTGATGAGATTGAACAGGAGATTTTTAAGAAATTTAAAATGAAGGGCTTGCTCCTTGGCGATCAGGAAGCGATTCGTCTCATGGATACGACCCTTCAAGAGGGACGGTCAAATATCATCAACGCGGGCTTGAAAAAAGATGGCTCTCTCAGATCGGATTCTGCTGCAGTCGGCGAAAAGGAATTTGAACTGCTGACGAAGCATGTGCGCCGCACCTTTGAAGAAGCAGGTGAACAAATCACCGACGGACGCGTATCGATTGAGCCGTATAAAATGAAGAACAAGACGCCGTGCACGTACTGTGCGTTCAAATCAGTATGCCAATTTGATGAATCATTAGAAGAAAACGAGTATCGCTCGTTAAAGGCTGAAAAGGACAAGACGATACTTGAGTGGATGAAAAAGGAGGCGGATGGCAATGAACATTCCTAAACCGGCAGACAGCACGTGGACAGATGACCAATGGAATGCCATTGTTTCAACCGGCCAGGATATTCTTGTGGCGGCTGCTGCGGGCTCCGGGAAAACCGCTGTGCTCGTTGAACGAATGATCCGGAAAATCACCGCGGAGGAAAACCCGATTGACGTAGACCGGCTTCTTGTTGTGACATTTACAAACGCTTCAGCGGCAGAAATGAAACACCGGATCGCAGATGCTTTGGAAAAAGAGCTTGTAAAACGCCCCGGTTCACTGCATATCAGACGCCAGCTGTCTCTTTTAAACCGAGCCAGCATTTCGACACTTCATTCCTTTTGCCTGCAAGTGCTGAAGAAATATTACTATTTGATCGACCTGGATCCGGGTTTTCGGATTGCTGATCAAACAGAAGGCGAGCTGCTAGGGGATGAGGTGCTTGACGAGCTGTTTGAAGACGAATACGCAAAGGGCGAAAAGGCGTTTTTTGAGCTTGTTGACCGTTACACGACAGACCGGCACGATCTGGATCTGCAATTTCTCGTCAAACAGGTGTACGAGTATTCCCGCTCCCACCCAAACCCAGAGGCATGGCTGGAAAGCTTTGTCCATCTGTATGATGTAGCGGAAAAAAGCGCCATCGAAGAGCTTCCGTTTTATCAATATGTTAAAGAGGATATCGCGATGGTGCTTAACGGGGCGAAGGAAAAGCTTCTGCGCGCGTATGAGCTGACGAAAGCGCCGGGCGGCCCGGCGCCGCGGGCCGACAACTTTCTTGATGATCTTGCGCAGATTGATGAACTGATTCAGCATCAGGAGGATTTTAATGAACTTTATAAGCGGGTTCCCGCCATTTCTTTTAAGCGTGCGAAAGCAGTAAAAGGGGACGAGTTTGATCCTGCATTGCTTGATGAAGTGACAGATTTGAGAAACGGTGCAAAAAAACTTTTGGAAAAACTCAAAACTGACTACTTCACAAGAAGTCCTGAGCAGCATTTGAACAGCTTAGCCGGCATGAAGCCTGTTATTGAAACGCTCATACAGCTTGTCATTAGTTTTGGAAAGCGATTCGAAGCCGCGAAGCAGGAAAAATCAATCATCGATTTTTCTGATTTGGAGCATTACTGTTTGGCGATTTTGACAGCTGAAAATGACAAAGGTGAACAGGAGCCGAGCGAAGCGGCAAGATTTTATCAGGAGCAGTTTCATGAGGTGCTTGTTGATGAATACCAGGATACCAACCTCGTGCAGGAATCGATCCTGCAGCTCGTCACAAGCGGGCCGGAAGAGACGGGCAACCTGTTTATGGTAGGAGATGTCAAACAGTCGATTTATCGATTCAGATTGGCGGAGCCGCTCCTTTTCCTCTCCAAATACAAGCGGTTTACAGAAAGCGGAGAAGGAACGGGACGGAAAATTGACTTGAATAGAAATTTCCGAAGCAGGACTGATATTTTAGACAGCACAAACTTTTTATTTAAACAGCTGATGGGCGGCAAAATCGGTGAGGTTGATTATGACGAGCAGGCTGAGCTGAAGCTTGGTGCAGATTATCCGGACAATGCTGAGACGGAAACAGAGCTGCTGCTGATTGACAACTCTGAACAGACGGATGCAGGCGAGGAAGCAGAAGAGCTTGAAACAGTGCAGTTCGAAGCGAAAGCGATCGCTAAGGAAATTCGCAAACTGGTTTCATCGCCATTTAAGGTATATGACGGAAAAACGAAAACACATCGCAATATCCAATACCGGGATATCGTGATTTTGCTTCGTTCCATGCCGTGGGCGCCGCAAATCATGGAAGAGCTGAGAGCTCAAGGCATACCGGTTTACGCCAATTTAACGTCAGGTTATTTTGAAGCGGTCGAAGTCGCCGTCGCGCTTTCTGTGCTGAAGGTGATCGATAACCCGTATCAGGATATTCCGCTTGCCTCCGTGCTGCGCTCCCCGATCGTCGGGGCTGATGAAAATGAGCTGTCCTTGATCAGGCTTGAAAACACAAAAGCGCCATATTATGAAGCGATGAAAGACTATTTGGCTGCAGGCGACCGAAACGATGAGCTTTATCAAAAGCTGCACACATTCTACGGACATCTGCAAAAATGGCGTGCGTTTTCGAAAAACCACTCCGTATCTGAGCTGATTTGGGAAGTGTACCGCGACACGAAATACATGGATTATGTCGGCGGGATGCCGGGCGGAAAACAGCGTCAGGCCAATTTGCGGGTTCTCTATGACCGGGCGCGCCAATATGAATCGACAGCATTTCGCGGCCTGTTCCGTTTTCTGCGGTTTATCGAACGGATGCAGGAGCGGGGCGATGATCTTGGAACGGCGCGAGCGCTCAGCGAGCAGGAGGATGTAGTCCGTTTAATGACCATCCACAGCAGTAAAGGGCTCGAATTTCCTGTCGTGTTTGCAGCGGGGTTGGGCCGCAATTTCAACATGATGGATTTAAACAAATCGTACCTGCTGGACAAGGAGCTCGGATTTGGCACGAAGTTTATTCATCCGCAATGGCGCATCAGCTACCCAACGCTTCCGCTCATTGCAATGAAGAAAAAAATGCGCAGGGAGCTGCTGTCAGAGGAATTGCGTGTTCTGTATGTTGCATTAACGAGAGCGAAAGAAAAACTGTTTCTGCTTGGTTCGTGTAAGGATCATCAGAAACAGCTCGCAAAATGGCAGACGTCCGCGTCCCAAACGAACTGGCTTCTTCCTGAATTTGACCGCTATCAGGCAAAAACGTATTTAGATTTCATCGGCTCGGCTCTTGCCAGGCACAGAGATATGGCGGCTTTGGCGGAAAACGATGCCGCAACGCATGCGGACATCTCAGGTCACCCGGCGCGTTTTGCCGTCCGCATGATTCATTCCTATGATTTGCTGGATGATGATCTGGAAGAAAGAATGGAAGAAAAAAGCGAGCGCTTAGAAGCAATCCGCAATGGTGAACCGGTTCCCGGCGCGTTTGCTTTTGATGAAAAAGCCCGCGAGCAGCTGAACTGGACCTACCCGCATCACGAGGTAACGCAAATTCGCACAAAGCAATCGGTTTCTGAGATCAAGAGAAAAAGAGAGTATGAGGATGAATACAGCGGCCAAGCTCCCGTTAAACCTGCTGAAGGAAACATGTTGTACAGGCGTCCTGCTTTTATGATGAAAAAAGGCCTGACAGCGGCGGAGAAAGGGACGGCTATGCATACGGTGATGCAGCATATCGCGCTGACACACATCCCAACGATAGAAGAAGCAGAGCAAACGGTGCAAAAGCTTTATGAAAATGAACTGCTCACTGAAGAACAAAAAGCCGCTATTGATATTGGAGAAATCGTTCAATTTTTCCATACGGCAATTGGCGGACAGCTGATCGGTGCGAAGTGGAAGAACCGTGAAGTGCCATTCAGTTTAGCGCTTCCGGCAAAAGAGATCTATCCTGATGCACAGGAGGCGAATGAACCGCTTTTGGTGCAGGGAATCATTGATTGCCTTTATGAAACGGAAGATGGTTTATATCTCTTGGACTACAAATCTGACCGGATTGATGGCAAATTCCAGCACGGATTTGAAGGAGCGGCACCGATCTTAAAGAAACGATATGAAACGCAAATACAGCTGTACACGAGGGCTGTTGAGCGAATTGCAAATACAAAGGTAAAGGGATGTGCGCTTTATTTCTTTGACGGAGGGCACATCCTCACATTATAGCGAGATCCGTATGCTCTGGGGATTCAAGCGGAGCGGATCTCGTTTTCTATACAAAAGAGAGGTGAAAGCATTTGCGTATTTTACATACGGCTGACTGGCATCTAGGAAAAACGCTGGAAGGAAGAAGCAGGCTGAGTGAACAGGCCGATGTGCTTGATGAATTGAATACGATTGTAAAGGAAGAGCAGATCGATGCCATTGTTATGGCGGGGGACGCATTTGACACCGTGAACCCGCCGGCTTTAGCCGAACAACTGTTTTATGAAAGCCTGTCTGCGCTCAGTGACAGAGGAAAGCGTCCGATTGTTGTCATTGCCGGCAACCATGATAATCCTGACCGCTTATCCGCCGCTTCACCGCTGACACATGAAAACGGCATTTATTTAATCGGCTATCCGACAACAGAACCGCTTCACATTGAAGTGCCTTCAGCAGGGGAGCTTTTAGCGGTCGGAGCACTGGCGTATCCATCTGAAGCGCGATTAAATGAAGTGCTATCCGATACATTTGATGAAAAGCTGCTCCGCGATCATTATGACGTAAAAATCAGGCAGGCGTTTGAGCATATGACAAGCCGGTTCCGTAAAGAGGCCGTGAAGGTTGCCGCCAGCCATATTTATGTCGCAGGCGGAAACCAAACGGATTCAGAGCGGCCGATTGAAGTCGGCGGCGCTTATACGGTGGCTGCTGAAAGTCTGCCCGCGGATGCCGCATATGTGGCACTCGGCCATTTGCATCGCCCGCAAACGATCAAGCGGGCGCGGACGCTTGCGCGTTATTCAGGTTCGCCGCTCGCCTACAGTTTTTCTGAGGCAGGCTATGCCAAGTCAGTGACAATTGTGGACGCGAAGCCGGGAGAAGAGGCTTCTTGGAATGAAGTATTATTATCGAGCGGCAAACCCCTTGTGAAGTGGAAAGCCGTAAATGGCGTAAGCGAGGTGTACAGCTGGCTTGATGAAGGCAGGGATCAGAATGCTTGGATTGATCTGGAAATCCATGTGACGGACCAGCTCTCACTTGAAGACATTCACAGACTGCGGAAGGCGCACCCGGGCTTTATCCATATCAGGCCGGTTTTCGAAGAACAAAAGAAAGACCGGGAACGGATCGAGGTTAAACATGTGTCGATTGAGGACCGCTTCAAGAAATTTTATGAAAAACAAACAGGCGGCGCAGTGCCGGATGAAGAAATGGTGAAGCTGTTTTTAGAGCTTGCATCAGGTGCAGAAGAGGAGGATGCGACATGAAGCCGATCGCCTTAAGCATTAAGGGGCTCCATAGCTTTAGAGAGGAGCAGACGATAGATTTTGACGGCCTTTCCGGCGCAGGGGTTTTTGGTATCTTCGGCCCGACAGGAAGCGGTAAATCCTCTATCCTCGATGCAATGACGCTTGCTTTATACGGAAAGGTGGAGCGGGCGGCAAACAATACACACGGGATCTTAAACCATGCGGAAGATACGCTGTCTGTTTCCTTTACCTTTGCGCTTCAGGCGAATCATCAAACCTCTTACAAAGTTGAGCGCGTATTTAAGAGAACAGATGACATGAAGGTAAAGACAGCACTTTGCCGCTTCATCGAAATCAAGGATGAACAAACGGTGCTGGCGGATAAAGCCGGCGAAGTGAACAAAAGAGTGGAAGAGCTTTTAGGGCTGACGATCGACGACTTTACGAGAGCTGTGGTCCTGCCGCAAGGGAAATTTGCTGAATTTCTGTCTTTAAAAGGGGCGGAGCGCAGGCATATGCTTCAGCGCTTATTTCATTTAGAGCAGTATGGAGACCGGCTTGTGAAAAAGCTGAGACGGCAGGCGCAGGAAGCCAATGCTAGGAAAAATGAAATGCTGGCTGAGCAGTCCGGTCTCGGCGAGGCGAGTTCAGAAGCGGTTGAGCAGGCGGAACAGGCTCTTAAACAAGCGGAAGCCCGGCTGGAAGCCATGAGGAAGAATCGTGATCAAGCAAAAGAGCGGTTTGCTGAGCATCAGGAGATTTGGAATGTGCAAAAGGAAAAAGCCGCTTATGAAGAAGAGAAAAAACGTCTGGAAGAAAAACATCCGCACATAGACAGCATGCAAAAGCGTTTGCAGGAAGCCGAAACAGCTGCCGCTCTGAAGCCCTATGCCGACCGGTATGCAGAAACGATCCAGCATGAGGATAAAGCTGAAAAGGAACAAACGCTTGCCCAAAAGAATGTAGCAGAGCGGACTGCTTTCTTTCATCAAAAACAAGAAGAATATGAAGCGTGGCGCCGGCATAAAAGCGAGAAAGAGCCTGCGCTTTTAACGGAACAAGAACAGCTTTCCCGCTTGCAGGAGATCGAAATCAAACGGAGTGAAGCCAAACAAGAGGAAGAGCACAAAAAGGCTGAACTCCGACAGAAAGAAAAGGCTCTTCAATCTGTCATGAATGAATTGGAGACGGTAACAGATCGTCTGACACGGGGACAAAACAGACAGACGGAATTGAAGCAGCAGCTTAAATCTCTGCAGGTGACCTCTGATGAGCGAAAAAGCTGCCAGAAGGCCGCAGAAATGGCTCTGCGCATCAGACAGACTGAGGAGCAAATCACAAAAGAGAAAAAACGAAGTGACGCATTGAACCTCATCCTGCAGAAGATGAATGAGGAGAAGCGTACACTTGTTCAAAAGAAAGAAGCAGAAGAAAACAACATCATTCAGGCATATGAGGCGGTACAAACGGTGTATCATATGGTGTGCGAGACGGAGCGTTCATTCAACCAAATGATTGAGCAGGCCAAAAAGAGACAGCAAACGCTTCACGCGCAGCGTGAAAAAGCAAGGGTGGCACTGCTGACAAAAGAATTAGCTGAAAAGCTGACTGCCGGAAAGCCTTGTCCGGTCTGCGGTTCAACCCATCATGATTCATCTGCCTCTGTACATGAAACATATGAGCTCGACAGCAACCTTGAAGAAAACATCAAACAGACAGATGTGTTATTGACGGAAGCGGCAGCTCTCGGCCAAGAGATTCTGTCAGCCAAAATCACGCTTGAAGAACAGTCTGCACGCTGTATTGAACAGTGTCCGTTTTTACAAACGATTCAAGCACCGAACCTTGAAGCGGCAGCTTCTTACGAGAATCAGCCGGTCAATGAAGCGTTTGATGCAGCTGTATTAGAATGGAAACGAGTCAAACAGGATATTCTTTCTGTGAAAACACGAATGACACAAATGATCAGTGCTTACCAGGAGTCTGTAAAAAAGGTCGATCAGTATAATGAAAAAATCGGTTTTGAAAAACGAGAGGCTGATCGGATTGAAGGCATTATCGCCGAACTTCAGTCCTCGATGGACAGCCATCTGAACATGTTTAAAGAAGCATTTCAGGATCAGTCTGTGGATGAAGCGGAAAAATGGCAGCAAGCCATTGAAGAAAAGGACCGGGCTGCGGAAGAATGTGAAAAACGGATTGAAAAAAGCATCGCGTTTCTTGCTGAGTATGAAGCACAAAAGGAAAAGCTGCGGGAATCGGGACACCAGCTGGAACGGGAAAAGCTGGAGCTTCATTATGCGGCTGAACGAATCAAAAGCGTAATAGCTGATTATGAGCGCGAACTCGGTGGTTACGCAAAAGGTGATTCGATCAAACTCAAACTCAGCACTGTCCAGCAGGATCTAAAGGTGTTAAAGGAAAAAGAACAAATTCTGTATGAAGAACTGCAAAGCGCCCAAACGACGCTTAATCAGGCGAACAGCCGCGCTTCAGCAAGCGAGATCGCCCTTCGAGAGGCAAAGGACAGATTGGAGAAAGCAGAAGCTGCTTGGCTTGAGCATGCAAAAAGCACCCCCTTTACTCGGACTGAAGAGGTGGAGCAAAGTCTTATTCCGTCAGATGAGCTTGATAAGATGAAAATTGGAATCGACCAGTTTATGGATAAAGTGAAGCAAAATACCGCAAACTTAAAGCGTGTGGCGGAGAGACTTGCCGGACGATCCTTATTAGAGGGCGAATGGAACGAAACCGTTACGGCATTACAAGAAGCAGAGGACGCACATGGCGCAGCTATAGAGGAAAAAGGCGCGGCGGCGAAAGCGCTGGCCGTCATTCGCGACCATCATAAACGGTTTAATGAAATTGAAGCGGAACTAAAAAAATGGCAGACGCATATCGACAGGCTGGACAAGCTGCAAGCTGTGTTTAAAGGGAATACCTTCGTCGAATTTTTAGCTGAGGAGCAGCTTGAAAGCGTTGCGCGGGACGCGTCAGCAAGACTTGGCATGCTGACGAGACAGCGTTATGCCATCGAAGTAGATTCAGAAGGCGGGTTCGTGATGCGTGATGACGCGAATGGAGGCGTCAAACGCCCGGTATCCAGCTTGTCTGGAGGAGAGACCTTCCTCACCTCGCTTTCTCTCGCTCTTGCGTTATCTGCACAGATCCAGCTGCGCGGCGAATACCCGCTTCAGTTCTTTTTCTTAGATGAAGGATTTGGCACTCTGGATCAGGATCTTCTTGATACGGTTGTGACCGCTTTGGAAAAACTGCAGTCAGACAATCTGTCTGTCGGTGTCATCAGCCATGTGCAGGAACTGCGGGCGCGGCTTCCGAAAAAGCTGATCGTCCATCCGGCGGAACCAAGCGGCCGCGGAACACGGGTATCACTTGAGTTGATGTAAGGGAGGAGCGGATATGGCAAAGCAGACTGCTGGAATATGTGAGCTGTGCGGCCGGAGAGATGTCCAGCTGACAGAGCATCATCTCACACCGAAAGAGGAAGGCGGCACATTTCTGCCGACAGCGATGCTCTGTATTCCTTGCCATAAACAGATTCATGCTTTATATACCAATCAAGAGCTCGCGGTTCGTTTAAACGGAATAGCTGAACTTCGAAGTGATCCGCAACTGGCCCGGTTTGTCAAATGGATCAGAAAGCAGCCGCCTGAGAAGCTGATCAAAACAAAGAAATCAAATGAACGAAAAAAGAAAAAATGACTAAAAGCAGCCCTCTCTTTGTAAGAGCGGCTGCTTTTATCCGTTTCCAACCATATCCTGATCGCTGACATCGGGGTCTATATAGTTTGTCGCGTTGACTGCGTTGTTTAATAGAAGGAAATCTCCTGTGTTTCCTGCTCCCGAACCGAGCGCAGATTTTGAAGAACTTTTCGGAGAAAGGTAAAAGGAATCACCGAAGTTTACGACTCCGCCCGATATGGAATTGATAGCTATAGGCCCGACAATTGCTGGCATAAACGACACCCTTTATCGAAGTCTCTGTTTATTATATGCTTTGGTCGGGCGATTGTGAGCGCGGAGGAGACTGAATCTGCCTAATATGTTTGATTCTCGCATCGCCGCGAATAAGAGAAACCGACCCCGCATGAAAAACAGAAGAGGATGACACCCCTTGAATTTTAATGTTGTGGACCTGGATAATTGGCACCTCATGGTAAAATGCGCTTTGTACACCTGTTTCAGGAATCGGGAGAGGTGCGTGCTGCTGAAAGATTTGATACTCTTTCCTGTTAAATGAGCCTTCATTACTGTAAAACGTAGACTGTGAGCGCTGAACAGCCAATACTTTTAGTTTCATATCGATTTCGTTTGTGTCGCCGGCTTGAAACACACTTGCTATTCCAAGAGAGTTAAATTTAATCATCCTGATGCGGGGTATGCGCTTCAGCATTATTCTGACGGCAGCTGAGCAAGCGGCCCGATAATAAGAGATTCAGGCGGTGTATCGAAAATAGATGACAGATAGATGGATTCAGTGTCTCCAATATGAAAAACAGAAGAGCTGGATACACCATTCATCCGGATATTCCCGACTTCCAGGTTGCGGTTGATGACTGTAAAAATCATGTTTGCTCATCTCCTTTCATTTCGGGTGGGATATGCTCCAGAAAATGCTCTACAGCACGAATTACGTCCTTCTTCACATGCTCAGCGATATGTTCCGCATATTGTGCAGGCGGTGTATGTTCTTCTTTTTTGATATGGGACATGTAATAGTGAATCCTGCTGTCCATTTGTTTTCTGATGTCTTCAATGACATGATGTCTGTTTGTATCGTCAAGCCTGCTGTCATATTGGTTTTCAAGCTGCTCCAAAACACTTGGGATTTCCTCGGTTAAGTACATATCGACATTCTGGCGGATCTGCTGCATGAGCTGGGCACTCTCTTCCTGCTGCATCATTCCGATTTCAGGTGCAGTTTGGTTGACTTCAAAATTCTGGACGCTGTTCGGATCTGTCGGATTTAAGCCAATATTTAAAGTCCCTTCAAGCCTTTCAATTTTCAGCTGATCAAATTTATACTCAACACGTTCAATCGTAGTAGCCGGCCTCTGTTTCACCGTATTCATTTCAGATTGAATCTCTTTCAGCTGGCGTTCGAGCTGCTGAATATGAAGCGCCTGCTGCTGAACAAAGGAATTCAAGTTTTGCAAGTAAGAGGAAACAGATTGATCATACATATTCTTCACCTCTTTCATATGATTAACGGCCAGGAGGCTGGAGCGGGACCAATGAACCTGTATCGGGTTCCTGTAATTCGATTGGCTGCCCCAAAGCCGAAACCTCTGGTGCCGGTTCGACATAGCTGCCCGTATTATACAGGTTAGACAGAGATTTGATTGACCCTGCGCTTCCAATTTGCAAAATGGAGGAGTTGCTGATTGATTCAAGCCGGATATAGTTAATTTGGATTGTTTGATTAATGTAGAAATTCATGAAGCCTCGCTCCTTTTACGCATTGCCTGCGATCGGCTGATCTATCACATCGTTGTCATTTACATTCGTCGCGTTTTGGTAATTCATGACCTTGAGGCTGTCGCCGGTATTAAAGCTGCCGGCACCGGCAAACGTTCTGACCTGTGCCTGAGGAGAAATCGTAATGCAGTCTCCGATATGAACGACGGCGCTCGTACCAATCGCATTAATTTTGAACGCTCCGACAATGGCCGGCATACGAGCACATCCTTTGTTGTGAAATTGAAAAAATAACGATTGATTTTGTTTTCAATTGGGCGATTCATGATAGCTTATGACAAACGCACATATGTGTGAGAGGAATTTTAAAGGGATTTACCGACTTTGAATATTAAACATAGTCTGAGCGGAAAAAGAGGCGGCGGATGCCGCTGTCTGCCTGCATGATGTTGTTTTTTTGTAGACATGTTTTTGAGAGTATGTCGTGCTGCGGTATATTACGATTTTCGGGCGGCATATTTTCGCCCTGAGGGATATCCCGATGTATGCTGAGCAAAAAGCGTAGTTGCATGCGGTGTGTTCCAATCGCTTTAGAACATGATTTACATCCGGGAGTTTTCATGATATCCCCCAAACATCATTTCTTCTTTAATGCTGGTATTCAGCAGGCTATCCAGCTTTTGGCTGCATTGAATCGTTTCCTTTGCATTCATGCCGTACTTTTGTGCTGTTTTGATTAGTGTGTCTCTCATCGCTTCAATTTTCCTGTTCATTACACGATCTCCAATTCTAGAATTTATTTTGATCAACAGAGGATATCGTTAGTATAACTTATTTTGACTGAAAAGGTTGCCTTTCGTCAATTTGGCTAAAAATGCGACAATTTTTTCTGCGGCCTTTTTTATAGGAATAGGGACTATAGCCTTGCTAAGTGTGCTTGCAAAAAGTCCTGCCGTTCTTCAATTTCTCTAAGTATGTTTGTCTGCTCCTTTTCGAATGAGAGGGGGCTTTTTTTTATGAAAGGATCATCATTGGCTTTTTGACAAATGTCAAGACACCATTCGTTAATGAAGGGAGACAATCCTTCAATGGTGAACGACCGGTTCAGCACGTTTTTCATTAACGTGTGATATTGAGACCGGAAGGCGGGGATGGAAAGAAGCCGTGACGAAAGGGTCCGTCCTTTTGTCAGCAGCGGGTCGTCGTCAGATTTTCTATGGGCGGCAAGCGATCTGGTCTCAATCGGGGAAACATGCAACCGGCCGTATTCGTTTAAACAAAATGTGTAATAAAATCCTTGATTGGTACAGGCACTGCCGATCAGCCACAAAAAAAACAGTTTGACATCCAAATACATTTTAACGCGTTCAGCTAATTCATCATCTTCAGCTGTGTGGATCAGCGTCAAAAACTCGGGTGAGAACGCAGCAGATCCATCTTTCAAAACGGACAGCGGAACCCTCGGATCGGCTGTCTTTACACGGCAACTTGTTCTATCAGATAGCTGATCGTTTTTGATCTCTAAATAAATGCCTTCCGGCTGGCCGTTGATATTCAGAAAGCTATACGAGGCAGCGGGAGCGGGAACGCCAATCTGGTTAAAAAAACAATAAGCGAGCCTGCGCCTCATCAGGGACGGGTCATTCTGTTCTGCATTCAAAAAAAGTGTGCTTTGACCTAGCGGAGACTGTTCCCATTTGATTTCATAGGATGCTTTTTCTGCCTTATCACGCTGTGTGAGAAGAATGGGAGATACTGATTGATCCATTATCAGAAGCCCTTTGGCAGTACCTTCATGATTCAGCTGCTGCCGATGAAAAAATAAATGTATGATCTTCATATTTATTCCTCCTCCTCAAAACGACATTGTATGATATGTGCAGCAAGCCAGTCCTGAAACGAAATGAAACGGATATGAGAAAAAGGGATTTCAGCATTCGACAGAGAATACATGAAGGAGCATTCTGATTTAAAAGATGATGGAGGAATAACATGAAATTTGCGACAGGGGAACTTTACAACCGTATATTTGTCGGCCTGATCATTGATGATGAGAACATTATGGATTTACAAAAGGCTGAAAAAAAACTGTTTGAACTTGAAACGATTCCGGGATCGCTGATTGAATGTATCGCAGAAGGGGATAAGTTTGTTGCGCATGCAAGACAGCTGGCCGAGTGGGCAAAGAAACCGAATGATGAGCTGGGATCCTTTGTTTATTCGTTATCTGAGGTAAAGCTCCATGCACCCATTCCGAAGCCGTCAAAAAATATCATCTGCATTGGCAAAAACTATAGGGATCACGCAATTGAAATGGGAAGCGAAGCTGATATTCCGGAGCACCCGATGGTATTCACAAAATCGCCGGTAACGGTTACAGGGCATCATGATATTGTAAACAGCCATGAAGACGTCACTTCTCAGCTTGACTATGAAGGAGAGCTTGCTGTCGTCATCGGAAAAAGCGGCACCCGCATATCGAAAGAAGACGCCTATGACCATATCTTCGGATATACGATTGTAAATGATATCACGGCGCGTGATCTGCAAAAAAGACATAAGCAGTTTTTTATCGGAAAAAGCCTTGATACGACATGTCCGATGGGACCTGTGCTTGTCCATAAATCATCGCTTCAAGAGCCGGAGCGCCTCAAGATTGAAACAAGAGTCAACGGCGAGATGCGCCAATCCGGTTCGGCGAGCGATATGATTTTTTCTATTCCAGAATTGATAGAAACCCTCTCAAAAGGGATGACGCTTGAAGCGGGAGACATCATTGCCACCGGTACGCCGTCTGGTGTCGGAAAAGGATTTACGCCGCCAAAATTCCTGAGGGCAGGTGACAAAATCGACGTTACGATTGAATTGATCGGAACGCTGTCAAACCAAATCGGCTGAAACAACCAGGAGGGCGGACGCGAACCCGGCCATTTTTTCTGAGATTCATCTTTGTGGCAGAGGACAAGTTCATGGTACTATAAGTGAGGTAATTTATCTGATAGGGGGAACCTGTATGACACACTTACATATTACAACATGGGTGGTAGCGCTGATTCTGCTGTTCGTCAGCTACTCGCTGTATTCGTCAGGAAGTGCGAAGGGAGCAAAAATCACTCATATGATTCTGCGATTATTCTATATCCTTATTATTTTGACAGGTGCTGAGCTGTTTGTCCGTTTTGCCAACTGGAATGGAGAATACGCCGGGAAAATGATTCTTGGCATCATCACCATCTGCCTGATGGAAATGCTCCTCATCCGCAAGAAAAAAGAAAAGTCAACCGGAGGCCTATGGATCGGTTTTGTCATTGTCCTTATTCTGACAGTGCTGCTCGGTCTGCATCTGCCAATCGGTTTTCAATTGTTTTAATAGAAAAAAGCGCAAACCCGGCTCTATGAAAAGAGTCGGGTTGTTTTTGTATATTTATCCCTCAATATTCCTAAATATTTAAAATAATCTTAAAATATCCTGTAAGCGGTATCTTGTTCTATGAAATTATGATACCTTCAAAGAGATTCACTATTTTACAGGAGGGATATCATGAAACGAAGAAAATTCAGCTCGTTTATGGCGGCGGTGCTCATTTTTGCGCTGATCTTCAGCCTTTTTTCTCCGGAAACCAAAGCGGCAGCGGCTGACCCGATCGATCAGGCAACGGCTCTGGAAAATGGCAAAGACCGGACTGGCACCATGAAGGAACCAGAACAGGTGAAATGGTACAAAGTGACCCCGGGAAAAGCTGATATTCAGAAAAACTCACATATGGCATTGAGCGTAAAGAGTGATTCAGTACTGAATGTATCTGTATATCCAAGTAAGGAAAAAGCGCTTAAAGATGAAACGTTTGAGATGTACCGTTCTTACACAGCGGAGGATGGAAAAAGCGAAATCGTTTTTCCATACGCGTGGAGCGGCCCTTATTATGTGAAAGTTGAATACCTCGGAGAAGAAGAACAAGAGGACGGCGAATCAGCAGAAGCAGCGGCGGAAGCCAAATATACGATTGGATATAAAGGTACCAAAAAACAGCCGTCAGATTTAGAAGAGGAAGAAGCTTGTCCGGTGGAAATGAGTGTCGATCAGAAGAAATCCGGAAAAAGCATCCTGGACAAGCTGAGAGCGATTCGTGATGAGCAGTTAAGCCAAACAGCAGAAGGCAAAGAGCTGACAAGCCTTTACTACAAAGCGGCTCCATTTATTGTGGCAAAGCTCGCCCTTCATAAAACAGCAAGAAATGAAATCTATCAGGATCTGGTGACATTAAAGCCATTGTTTGATGACGTGTCAGAAAACGGTGCGTTATCTTCATACAAAGTGACTGAAAAAGATCAAAAAGCAATCAATCGGCTTTATGATACAGCTTTACAATCAGTCCCGTCTTTCCTTAAAAAAGAAGTAAAGAAACAAGCAGAGCGATTCAATATCAAACAGCTGCAAGGCAAGACAGCAGGAGCCATTTTAACCGAAAACAATCTTGCGGCAAAAAGTGAAGTTCAGACAACAAAGGTTATTTTCAAAGTGAAAAACAATAAAAGCCTCTCCTCTGTACATAATGAAATGAAGGGCTTTTCTGCAAGTGCGCAATCGAAAAAAGACATTTCCAATGTGAAAACGGCAAAGAAGCTATTTGACAATCTGTATTCATTTGAGCTTCCGAAAGACGAGAAACAAAACGGCGCATATACGGCAAGTGCAAAACGGGTCAAAAGCGCTGCTGCAACATTATCCAAGATGTCTAATGTAGAATTTGCGGAACCTGTGCAGACATACAAAAGCCTGTCAAACGATATTCAGTATCCTTACCAATGGCCGCTTAAAAATACCGGTGAAGATGGCGGAGTCAAAAATGCGGATGTGAAATACGAGCCTGCCAGCACATTGCTGTCCAAACGCAAGCTGAACGATACATTAATTGCGGTAGTAGACACAGGTGTGGACAGCACGCTTGCTGATTTAAAAGAAAAAGTAAGAACCGATCTCGGCCGCAATTTTGTCGGACGGAATAACAATGCAATGGATGATCAGGGGCATGGGACACACGTCGCGGGCATTATTGCCGCCGAAAGTGATAATGGCTATTCTATGACTGGGTTGAATGCCAGCGCGAAAATTATCCCGGTCAAAGTGCTCGATTCCACAGGCGCCGGAGATACTGAACAAATTGCTCTTGGCATTAAATATGCTGCTGACAAAGGAGCAAAGGTAATTAATTTAAGTTTAGGAGGAGGTTATAGCCGCGTACTTGAATTTGCTTTGAAATACGCTGCTGACAAAAACGTCTTGGTTGCCGCTGCCAGCGGAAATGACGGAGCCAATTCCTTATCTTATCCTGCTTCTTCTCAATATGTGATGTCTGTCGGAGCGACGAACCGCATGGATATGACCGCTGATTTCTCTAACTATGGAAAAGGTTTGGACATTTCTGCTCCAGGATCTGATGTCCCGAGCTTAGTGCCAAACGGAAATGTCACCTACATGAGCGGAACATCTATGGCGACGCCATATGCTGCCGCTGCCGCGGGATTGTTGTTTGCCCAGAATCCTCAGCTGAAAAGAACAGAAGCAGAGGACATTTTGAAGAAGACGGCAGACGATGTTTCCTTTGAAAGTGTAGATGGTGAAGAAGAGGAATTGTATGATGATAACGGCGATCCGATTGATATTCCGAATACGCCTGGAGTAGACTGGCACTCAGGCTACGGACGGCTGAACGTCATGAAGGCTGTCAGCGCAAATGATGTAAAGCTCAAAGTCAACAAGCTTGAAAGCACACAAACAGCTGTCACAGGAAGCGCAAAAGAAGGCACACTTATCGAGGTCATGAACGGCAAGAAAAAACTCGGCAGCGCCAAAGCCGGAAAAGACGGTGCGTTCAAGGTCAAAATCCCGACTCAAAAACAGGATCAAGTCTTATATGTGAAAGCGACAAAAGGTGATGCAAACACATCATACAAAGTGATCGTCGTCAAAGGAAAACCTTCCGGCGCACCGAAAGTAAACGCGGTAAAAACAAAGGATACGGCAGTGAAAGGGAAGGCAAACAGCAAGGCAATGATTAAAGTGAAAAGCAAAGACAAGAAAGTCATTGCTTCTGCCCAAGCTGACGCAAAAGGAACGTTTACGGTGAACATCAAAAAACAAACAGCCGGAACTGTGCTGTATGTCACGGCTACTGATACAAATAAAAAAGAAAGCAAGGATGTAAAAGTGGTTGTTGAAAAATAATCAAAAAGCGGTGCTCGTTGCACCGCTTTTTTTATTTGCGCCCCCGCTGGACTGCTGAATACATAATGGAACGTTTTCCGTTTGAAGCTGTCCATTCAAACCGATCGCCTGTCGTGTCGTGGCTGTAGTGGTGCTGCATCGCGCATTGGGCGGTGTCGTTTGAGAAGTGATAAAAAGATACACCCTGCTCGGCAGGTGTATTCGAAAAGACCCCCTTATTATAGGAAAATACGCAATCGAATACGGATAAGCCAAAGCTGTGCAAATGCTGTAAAAACACCAAAAAGGTTTCGTCATCCAGCGAATCCAAAAGTGTCATGAGCGGCAACTTGACTGATTTTTCATAGCGGATGTGTTCTCCGCCTGAAAGGGAGATGTGTTCCTCGCCGCATGCCAGAATCAATTGATCATGAAAGCCGGCCTGCTTCCATTTTCCTTTATGCTGGATCCAAATTGGGCTGTGATGGAGACTGTCCGCCAGCAGGATATCGCCTTCCCCGTTTTCAATTAAACAGATGCCATCTTCGATGAGAATGGTGCCGTATTCCCATTTTCGTTCCTCTTTATATAACAATTGTTTCCGTTTCATCCATGCTGTCTCCTTTTTCTTCATTCCTCTTCTTTCTTTCCAATTCAAGCCTGTCCCATACAACTCTTTGATGGACAAATCATCTATCTGCCTATAGATGCATAAACTTACTAAGGCGCTGAAAGAAACGAAATTGTTTCGATAGAAATGGGATTGGAGCTGATATCACATGTGTGGAATTACGGGTTGGGTCGATTTTAAAAAGCAGCTCGTCCAGGAAAAACAAACGATTAACAGAATGACAGACACTCTTACCCAACGGGGACCTGATGATTCGAACGTTTGGGGAGAGCATCATGTTTTATTTGGACATAAAAGGCTTGCGGTTGTCGATATAGAAGGCGGACGCCAGCCGATGGCATGCACCTATAAAGGGGATACGTACACCATTATTTACAATGGGGAGCTGTATAACACGGAAGATCTGCGCAGAGAATTGCGGGCGCGGGGCCATCAGTTCGAGCGCACGTCAGATACTGAAGTGCTCCTGCACAGCTACATTGAATGGAAGGAAGACTGCGTAGACCATCTCAATGGCATATTCGCTTTTGCTGTGTGGGATGAAAAGCGTGATCTGCTGTTTGCCGCGAGAGACCGTCTTGGTGTAAAGCCGTTTTTTTACACGAAGCAAGATTCTTCTTTTCTGTTTGGATCAGAAATCAAAGCGATCCTCGCACATCCTGAGGTAAAAGCGTGTGTCGATAGAACAGGACTTTCTGAAATCTTTGGGCTTGGGCCGTCCAGAACTCCGGGTACTGGCGTATTTAAAGGCATTAAAGAAGTCCGCCCGGCACACGCGCTGATATTTTCTAAAGATGGGCTGAATATTTGGCGGTATTGGAATGTAGAAAGCGAAACACATACGGATAGCTTTAATGACACGGTTGCCAATGTCAGATCATTGTTTCAGGATGCGGTGACACGGCAGCTTGTGTCAGATGTGCCGGTTTGTACGTTTCTATCAGGCGGATTGGACTCAAGCGCCATTACAGCGATTGCGGCAGGCCATTTTGAAAAGGAAGGAAAAGCACCGCTTCATACTTATTCGATTGATTACGAAGAGAACGATAAATTTTTTCAAGCAAGCGCTTTTCAGCCAAATGACGATGGGCCATGGATAGAAAAAATGACAGAGGCCTTCGGCACGACGCATCACAGGTGCATCATCAGCCAACAGGATCTTGTCGATCATTTGGAGGAAGCTGTGCTCGTCAAGGATTTGCCGGGAATGGCTGATGTGGACTCATCCCTACTGTGGTTTTGCCGGGAAATGAAAAAGGACTTTGTCGTCAGCTTGTCGGGCGAATGCGCGGATGAGATTTTCGGCGGGTACCCTTGGTTTCATATGGCAGACGTTGAGGCCGGCTTTCCATGGATGCGGTCGACAGAAGAGCGAATTAAGCTGCTTTCTGATTCGTGGCAGAACAAATTGAATCTCAAAGAATACGTGAATGCCAAATATGAAGAAACCTTGGCGGAAACGCCATTATTAGATGGGGAAACGGGTGCGGACAAAGCAAGAAGACAGCTCTTCTATTTAAATATGCTGTGGTTTATGACGAACCTTTTGGATCGAAAGGACCGCATGAGCATGGGAGCAAGCCTTGAAGTGCGGGTGCCATTTGCTGATCACCGGCTCGTGGAATATGTATGGAATATTCCGTGGGAAATGAAAATGCATGACAGCCGGGAAAAAGGCATTTTACGAAAAGCACTCGAAGGCATTTTGCCTGATGACATTCTGTATCGCAAAAAAAGCCCGTATCCGAAAACACATCATCCCGAATATACAAAAGGAGTCAGCGAGTGGCTGAAAGCCATCAGAAGCCAAAAGGACTCTGTGCTCCATACTCTGTTGGACAGAAAACAATTGGATCAGCTCTTAGAAACGGAAGGCTCCTCCTTCAAGGTTCCGTGGTTTGGGCAGCTCATGAAAGGGCCTCAGCTGATCGCTCACCTTGCTCAAATTCATACATGGTTTGAAGCGTATCGCATTGATATTGACGAGAGATAGGTTGTTCTATGCAAATGTTATGAAACGGCGTGGGATATAATTAAAATAAAAAAGGATGGGTGAGCAGAAATATGCTCCGCCTATCCTTTTTTGTACAACAGCGATATCGACTTGTTGCAGCGCCTTCAATAAGAATTTATGTTCTGCCGATAAAATGAGCTGATACGGGGCTTAACTTTAATTCCCTAGCCCATACAGAAAGTTGGCCAATATGGTGAATTTCGTGAGCGATAATATGGTGTAATATTTCATCTCGCGTATATAAAACATCTTTCTCCCAAGGAACGCTTACAAGTTCATCTTTTATTTGGTCTGAATGTGTTTCTAAAACATCAATAATTTCATCTCGGAATGTGTTTGAAAGGGATCTTACTTTATTGAGTGTCTGATAATCAGCGAATTGAACAACGATGTCTTCTTTACCTTGGATTGCACGAATCCAACTATATTCCACGTCAATAATATGAAAAAGAGTATATAAAATATTCCCTACCCCGCCAAGACGGTTTTTAAGTAACTCTTCTGTGGTTAACTGATGACACCACGTAAACCATTGATCCCTAACCTGCCAGTTATATTCAAAAAATGTTTTCACTGAACTCACTCCAATACTATGATGTATCAACTAACAATTAGCTCTTTTTCTCGTGATTCCTTCTTTTATTGAAGCGGTGATTGAGAAGTATTTAGATTTTATCTGTTGCAGGGCATTAAAAGATGCTCCTGTTCAGACCAGGTATCCGAGGTTTATATGATGGCGGCAATCACATTTTTCATCTTGTTTCTTTTACAAAATAAGAATCGGCATTTTCTTCATATACAATTAGGGAAAAACATACTAGACTTGAAGAAGCAGTGATACATAGGAGTGAAAAGAAATGAAAGAGATAAAAGAAGCCTACCAGCAGTGCGGACAGATTGTTGGCGAATATGCGCCAGCTTGTTTTAAAGCATTATTATGTCTCCCGCTGAAGCAAAGACAAGCCGCTTGGGCAGTGTTGTCGTTTTGCCACACAGCGGCCAGTGCGGATGAACAAGTATTGGCTGCATTTGAAGCTGAGGCGGATCATGTTTACCAAAGGACAAGTAACGGGAAACACCATTTATGGAAGGCTTTCGATCATGCATATCAGACTTTCACATTGGACAGCGAGCCTTTTCGGGAGTTTATTGCCGCACAAAGAGAGAACGCCAAACCGTATGATTCCCTTGATGAATTGCTCATGTATGCATATCAGACGGGCGGTACGGCGGGATTGATGCTGCTGCCGATTCTGACACGCCGAAAACAAGATGAGCTGAAACAAGCAGCCGTCTCTCTCGGCTTAGCCATACAGCTGGTTCGCATCTTAAGCGATCTTGGCACAGAACAGCAAAAAAACCGCATTCCCCGTCAGGTGATGCAGCAATTCGGCTATACAGAGGCCGAGCTTCAAAAAGGCACCGTAAATAAAGCGTTCACGATGACATGGGAGTATATCGCCTTTGAGGCAGAAGCCTATCTTGAAGAGTGTCTGGATGCTCTGCCGCTTTTCCCTAAGTATTCGCAAAAGGCGGTGGAAGCAGCGGCGCACCTGCACCGAGCAGTTTTAGAAAAAATCAGGACTGAGCAGTACAATGTTTTTGAACAAGAGCATGTCTTAACTGACAGCGAAGCAAAGCTGATTCTGTCTGCACAATAAAAAAACACCCGGCCTTGAGCCGGGTGTTACGCCATCCCTTTTTGAATCCAAATCCGTGAGCGCCATCTTCTGTACATGAGGATTCCCCGGACCCATTCATCCGCGATAAAAGAAATCCATACACCGGCAAGCCCGAAGCCGAGATGAATACCGAATAGATAAGCAAGCGGAAGGCCGATGCCCCACATTGAAATCATTGCCATGTAGACAGGGAACTTCGCATCGCCAGCCGCACGCAAGGAGTTGATAATGACGACGTTAAATGACCGGCCTGGTTCAAGAATAATCGTCATCGCAATCAATAAGCTTGCAGTAGCGATAATATCAGGGCTTTGCGTAAAGATGCCGATGAGATCCTTTGAAAAGATCGTCATTAAAACAGACGTTGCCGCAGCAATACCGATCGCCCAATATAAACTCTTCATACAGCGTTCATACGCGGCATCAAACTGTTTGCCTCCAATAAAGCGGCCGATTAAAATTTGTGTGCCTTGGCTGATTGCAGTGCCGAACAGCAAAATAAACATCGTAATATTTTGCGTGTACACCTTTGTTGTCAAAGCTTGTGCGCCCATGATGGCGATAAAATAGGTGACAATCATTTGTGAAAGATTGTATGAAAGCTGTTCTCCCGCAGAAGGGATGCCGATTTTCAGCAGCTTGCGCAAATGATCTTTATGCATATGAAAGATTTTTTTCAGCGACATCTTCAGCCCGATGCGTTTGTTGACAATAACAATCATAGCGATTAATCCAATCACGCGAGCGATAGATGTTGACATCGCAACACCGGCAACGCCGAGAACAGGAAAGCCGAACATACCGAAAATAACAATAAAGTTTCCGGCAATGTTTAAAATATTCATGCCGATCGTGACAAACATTGTATCTTTAGTATAGCCATAGCTTTTTAAGATCGCACTGAATGTCATGATTAAAGCTTGAATAAAGGAAAGACCTCCGACAACTTGCAAAAAGACTTTGGCATCAGGCATCAGTTCGTTTGATAATCCCATCATATGAAGCAGAGGAACAGCCGAGAAAAAGACGACAGCACTGATAGCAAGGCTGATAAAGAAGTTGGCGGCGATTGATACATAAGCGACTTCTGTGGCTTCTTTCTTTTGATGCGACCCTAAAAATTGTGAAATGATGACAGTTGTTCCTGTTGCGATAAAGCTGAACATCACGATAATTAAATTCAAAATCTGGTTGCTGACGCCGACTGCTGCCACACTGTTATCTGAGTATTGGCTAAGCATCAGTGTATCGGCATTACCCATAAACATATATAAAGAGACCTCGATAAAGATCGGCCAAGTAAGCGAAAATAATGAGAACGTTTTGTCAGCGGGTTTTTTCAAAGCGGTAGTTTTGAAGACAGCTTGTTTCATAGTGTCTAACCCCTTTCGTAAATAAAATCAACGTTTTAAAGTGTACCTCCATTTCCTTATAATAAAAAGGGAGAGAAACGATACTTCTTGCAAAAATCCGACTTAAAAAGGAGGGTGATTCAAATGCCTCGAATCCTATTTACAGTCCCGCCTTTTCCGGTATTTATCGCAGCTGGAGAAGGGATTTTTAAAAGAGGAGAAACTCATGCGAAGCGTGTATTCTCCGTATTTGATCTGATATACGTCAAGCGGGGAACGCTTTATATAACAGAAAATGATAAATCGTTCTCTGTTGAAGGCGGTGAGTACATCTTGCTTTCTCCCGGTCTTGAACACTATGGGACAAAGGGCAGTGATGAAGCAACCTCTTATTATTGGCTTCACTTCGATGAACATCAATATGAATTTACGGAAAAGAGAGGCAGTAATTGGTCTGAGCTGCAGAAGGAAAAAGGGGGGCTTGAGGAGCCGGCCCGCTACGAACTGGCTTTGCCGCGAAAAGGCAAGGTGCAGCGTCCGCAGTTTATGGCGCAGCAGTTTGAAAGGCTGATCGATTACTCTGCTGAAAATTCCGATTTGCCGCTTAGAAAACAAATCTTATTTGAAGAACTGATGCTTCACCTTCAAAAAGAGGCGTTTCAAATACCGTCTGCGAAAGAACGGGTCGCATGGGAGGCAGCCCGGTACTTACAGGAGCATTATAAAGAAAAAACAACAATCAAAGACTTATCGCTCGCTCTTCATTATCATCAGGATTATGTGAGCCGCTGCATGCAGCAGGTGCTTGGCGTTACACCGGCACAATACACGAATCGGGTGAGAATGAGGGAAGCAAAGCGTCTTTTATCCTCTACAAATGATAAAATGGGCGTCATTGCGGAAACGGTCGGAATGGAAGACCCGACATACTTTTCAAAACTCTTTAAGCAAATAGAAGGCATTTCACCAATTGAATACCGGAAAAGTGTCAGCCGGAAAGTTCAATAACCAGACGAGGAGCGGACCTGAAAACAACAATTTAGGGCGGCGGGCGTTTTATGGGCCGAAGTGTGAGCGAACTGCTAACATGAAAGATGAAATAAAAAAACTCGTCCTGCCGCTCAACCCATGAGCCTGCTAATGAGCGGGCTCTTTTTATTTTTGTTTTCTTATAGACCATTAACAGGATATGGTACAATCTGTTCATAGAAATCAGCTGTTACATGACATGTACATGAGGAGTGTCCATATGCAAAACATTGAAACCGATCGATTACTATTAAGAAATTTTGCCGCAGCAGATTCTCAAGGTTTGTTAGCATATTCGGCTCATCCGAGAGTGAATTGCTTTCTAGATGACAAAATGTCTACGTTAGAAGAAGCTGCCTTGAGAGTTCAAGAAAGAAGCAATGATGACTCTTATATTGCCGTTTGCTTAAAAGACAGCAATGCTCTAATCGGAGAACTATATTATGTAAAAGATGAACCAGATACCTATGCGGTTTGCTGGAACTTCAATGCTCAGTTTGAAGGGAAGGGATATGCAAGTGAAAGTGTGAAAGCTTTTTTCAAGTATCTCTTTATACAAAAAGGAGCAAGAAGGCTTTACGCATATGTTGAGGATGATAACTATAGGTCACAAAAGTTATGTGAGAGAGCAGGTATGCGTAAAGAAGGTTATTTTCTTGAATTTATTTCATTTACGAAATACGAGGATGGAACACCTAAATACGAAAACACTTTCCAATACGCATTGCTAAAGAAGGAATGGATAAAACAACAACACAGCGAATAGAATTGCGGGGTGTGTTTGATTCTGCATTGAGGAAGGCATAATCTCATGATGTCAGGACGGAAATGTTCGGCACAGTATTTTCATAGGGATTGAGAAATCGACATGCCGCCATCTGACAGTGAAAGTGTACCGTCAATCTCGTTTTCATAAAGCTTGCTGTGCCCGGAATGGAACAATGCCCATGGTTACAGGCCCGCCGTATGTGTATGGGAGCGGTCAGCATAATCAATGCATCTTCTGCACTCCAGCAGCGTTCTAATCAAAGCAAGCAAGGGCAAATCAGCCCTTGCTTGCTTTCTTTTCATATAAATAGAATACATAATCAGTAGGCACGCCTGTATAGCCCAGTTGTCTCAGCATGGCGGTCACGTTCCCTCTGTGATAAGTGCCGTGATTGACGATATGAAAGATGATGTCTGTAAAGGTTAGCTCCATTGTTCCGAGTTTCGGATGCTGCATGGAGAATGTCTGTTCTAAGTCCGTGTGACGGCTGAAGAAATCAAGGTACTGTGACTGCAACTTGGAAGCCTGCTGTTTAATTGCTTCCATATTACTATTTGCAGACTCGAATTTGCCTGCGCCATCAATGATCTCTTGGTAGGCTGCTCCCGAAAGAACGTTCAGCCAAAAGTAGTCAGCTCTGCACATATGAAGCAGCACATTGCTGACAGAAGAAAACACACTTTCTACTTCTTGATAAACCGTTTCCTCCGGCAGGTTTTCGATATGGTTAAACATTCGCTCGTTTGCCCAAGTATGATAGTCATATAACTGTTTTACATCTGTCATCAGCATTGCCTCCTTATCTAAGACATTCGCTGTCTCAATTGTTATTCCTTCAATTGCTGAAAAGAGACACCACGAAATACCCTGCTGCAGCCCACATCACCACCGCAGAGCATTTGTTTACGATCTGCATAAGCCTGCCGCTCGTATCTATCGTCTGAAACAGCCGGCCCGCTATCGCTAGACTGATAAACCAAATCCAAGAGACAGCGATGCAGGCAGCCATAAAGAGCCATTTCTCAAGCCCGGAATAGTTGAGCGAGCTCGTGCCGATGACGCCGATCGTGTCCAGAATAGCGTGCGGGTTTAAAAGAGAAACGGCGGCCGCAAACGCAGCTTGCTTTTTAGCTGTGAACGTATTTTTCTCATTTTGATTTGCTTTCGGACGGCTGTTCCAAGTTATCCAGCCCATATAAAGCAAAAACAAAAATCCCCCGGCCATCATTATCGTTTCAAAAATAGGCGTTTGCTGCACAATGACTGATACACTCGAAACGGCTAAAACGATTAACAGGGTATCGCAGACGGAAGCGCTGATCACGGCGGGGAGTGCCAGCCAAATATGCCTTTGCCACGCGCCTTGCTGAAAAATAAATATATTCTGCACCCCCAGCGGCAAAATTAAGCCAAACGCAAGCACAGCTCCATGAATGATTGCATTCATGCTGAAAAAACTCCCTTCATATCTGTTTTTTCAATCATAAGGGAGATTGTTTCCTAAGTCTCCAGCCATTTGGTTGGGATTAGACCCAGCCAAATGTATAATGTGAAAAAAGGAGGCATGACAATGTCGCAGTGGCAGCCAAGCCGAAGGTCGGATGTTCCGCTCCATCGGCAGATCGAACAATACATAAAAGACAAAATCCTTCACGGAGAGTGGGCTGTGGGGACGAAAATCCCTTCACAGAGAACGCTGGCCGACATCTTTCAAGTCAACCGCAGCACAGTGACTGCAGCCATTGATGAACTCACGTCTCAAGGTCTGTTAGAGGGGAGAAGAGGAGGCGGCACGAAGGTTGTAAACAGTACGTGGAGCATGCTGGCGGCTGAGCCTCCCCTTGATTGGAGCGATTACGTCCATTCAGGCATTCATCACCCTAATTCTTCAATCATTCAAGCAATTCATCAAAACGAACCAAGAGCGGATATCATCAGATTAGGCACAGGAGAGCTTTCACCGGATCTGCTGCCTGCTGAAAAAATACGCCGGATGTTTCAGCGGATCAATCCGCCCGACCTGTCTTTAGGATATGAGCAGCCGAAAGGAAATCTTAAGCTGAGGGAGGCGGTGGCGGACCATTTAAAAGGCAAGCAGATCCATGTATCACCGTCATCGATTTTAATTGTGTCCGGTGCGCTTCAGGCGCTTCAGCTCATCTCGATCGGACTTTTAAAACGAGGGTCTGTCATTTTGACTGAAAAACCTTCTTATCTTCAATCTTTGTATGTGTTTCAATCAGCGGGTATGCGGCTTTGCGGCTTGCCGATGGATGAAGAAGGAATGAAGGCGGGGCTAATTTCTTCTTACTTAAAACAATATGGAGGACAGCTGCTTTACACGAATCCGTCGTTTCATAATCCGACAGGCACCGTTATGTCAGAGCAGCGAAGGAAAGAGATCATCAGCCTGTCAAAAAAAGAGCAGCTGCCCATCATTGAGGATGATGCGTACGGTGATTTATGGTTTGAAGAAAAACCGCCGCAGCCGTTGAAAGCAATGGATCATGAGGGCAACATTCTGTATCTGGGTACGTTTTCAAAAACGGTCAGCCCAGGCCTGCGAATCGGCTGGCTTGCCGGTCCGGAGCCGGTTATGGAAAGGCTGGCGGATATTAAAATGCAGACAGACTACGGATCAAGCGGCCTGTCCCAGTGGGCGGCTGCCGAATGGCTGTCACAGGGGTATCATGAGAAGCATCTGACTTGGGTACGCAGAGCGCTCCAACAAAGGAGAGACGCCGCCGTTCATTTTCTCGAGCGGTATGCGGGTGACATCGCCTCGTGGCGGATTCCCGCCGGCGGCTTTTATATTTGGGTGACATTTCATCAAACCTTGCCTGTCAGCCGTTTCTTTTATGAATTGCTGAAACGGCAGGTGCTTGTGAATCCCGGTTTCATTTATGACGGTGAAGACCGAAACAGCATCAGGCTCTCATATTCCTATGCATCTCTTGGCGATTTGGAAACTGGCATTAAAGCGGCAGCCGAGACAGCACGCCGCCTGATGTCCTAAGCATTTGTTATACAATGACAGCTCCCAGCGCTCTGGCGAAAGCAATCGTATGCTCCGGCGCGATTTTGCAGCCTTTCAATTTGTCGAGGGAGACATGAAGCTGTTCAAAACGGCATGTGCTGATGTCCATATTTTGAAGGGACGTACCGGCAAAGCTTGCGCCTTCCAGTTCGCACCCGTCAAAGTGTGTGTGCTGGAGCGCCATATTGCTGCACTCGCTTTGCATAAGGGCACAATGATCAAATCGAACTTGTCTCATATTTGCGTATGAAAATGAACTGAAATGTCCGTGGCACTCTTCGAATGAAACATTCCGGAGCGTTGATTCTGCCACATTTATTCCAACCATTTTTGATTGCTTCAGTGAAGTTCTGTGAATGACAGCCCCGCTGAAATCTGCGTTTGACAAGTCACATTTTTCAAAGAGCACATCAGTCAGTTCAATATGCCGAAAAGACACATCGATAAACACGACATTTCTGAATACCGTTTTTTCTACACAAAGTCTTTCGATATTTTCGCCGCAAATTGTACAATCTTCAAACAAATGCATGCTGACCACATCATTCTGCGCCGCGGTTTCATGAAAATCAGCGGTTTGCAGGTTTTCCGGTATGTGCGGTTTTTGAATCACTATTTTTTTCATGAATGACATCCTTTGCCGCCCGAACACGAGAAGCCTTCGGGATCAATTTAATAGATCGTTATGGAAATTGATACATATAGTAAATCGTGAAGAGCTTTTTCTGCGGCAGAAGCCCGCTCGTTTTGTAAGCATAAATGGAAAGATTCCTATACGTCAAGGCGCTGACAACCCGGGAATGAAAAGGGAACAGGAGGAATGAGGGAATGGGGCATTACGTCAAAACCGAGGAGCATGTGAAACTGTTTGTAGAGGATATTGGACATGGCAGGCCGATTATCTTTTTGCACGGGTGGCCGTTGAATCATAAGATGTTTGAATATCAAATGAATGAGCTTCCGAAAAGAGGCTTCCGTTTTATCGGCATTGATTTACGAGGATATGGGCAATCTGACCGCCCGTGGGAAGGCTATGATTATGATACGATGGCCGACGATGTGAAAGCAGTCATTTATACACTCCAGCTTGAAAATGCGGTACTTGCCGGATTTTCGATGGGCGGCGCCATTGCCATCCGTTATATGACAAGGCATGAGGCGGCTGATATTCATAAGCTGATTTTACTGTCTGCCGCAGCGCCCGCATTTACTAAACGCCCCGGTTATCCGTACGGCATGAGGAAGCAGGATATTGACGATATGATCGAACAATTCAAAACAGATCGGCCAAAAACACTGGCTGATTTAGGCACGCAGTTTTTTGAGAAAAAAGTATCACCTGAGCTCAGGCTGTGGTTTTTCACTTTGATGCTGGAAGCTTCCTCCTACGGGACGATTCACTCCGGCATTGCATTAAGAGACGAGGATCTTAGAAAAGATCTTGTCTCAATCAAGGTGCCGACACTGATTTTGCACGGAAGAAAGGATAAAATAGCGCCATTTGATTTTGCGAAAGAATTAAGGCGCGGCATCAAGCACTCAGAATTGGTTCCGTTTATAGGCAGCGGGCACGGAGCTTTTTATGAAGAAAAGGAGAAGATCAACCATTTGATAGCGCAGTTTGCAGGATCATAAGAAAAAACCCGACATTGATCGGGTTTTTATATAATTCCTTTGTTCCGCAGTTCTGTAATAATCAAATCAGCGCCCTCGGAAATAGAGGTTCGATCTGTTTCAATGATGAACTCGGGAGAAAGCGGCGCTTCATATGGAGAATCAATCCCGGTGAAATGTTTGATCTCTCCGTTCCGCGCTTTTTGATAAAGTCCTTTCGGATCGCGCTGTTCACACACATGCAGCGGGCACTTCACATAAATTTCGAAGAATTCCTCTTCAGAAAAGAGCGCTCTGACCATGTCTCGATCCTCTCTGAATGGTGAGATAAAAGCTGTTAAAATCATTTGTCCGCTGTCAACAAACAGCTTTGCTGCTTCTCCGATCCGGCGGATGTTTTCAACCCTGTCTTCAGTCTGAAAACCAAGATCTTTGTTTAAGCCGTGGCGGATATTGTCACCGTCGAGCACATAGCTCTGAACGCCCATGCGGTACAGCTTTTCATCAACAGCATTGGCCAGCACGGATTTTCCTGAGCCGGACAATCCGGTAAACCAGAGAGCGCAGCTTTTGTGCCCGTTTAAGGATTGTCTGTCAGACTTCGAGATGGCAGCGGGATGCCAAATAATATTTGGATTGTGTGTCATTGCCATCCCCCGCTGTTTTGCCGAATGGCAACGGGCTGCTGTTGAAGGCCCTTGATCAGTACGTTTGCGACCTCAGGCCGGCTGAATTCTTTAGGCGGTTTTTTGCCGTGGCGGAGGAGCTCTCTTACTTTTGTGCCTGATAAGTGGATGTGGTCTCTTTGGCTATGCGGACATGTTTTCGAGGTGGCCATGTTTCCGCATTTCCGGCAGTAAAAGCTATGCTCGAAAAACAGCGGCTTTATGCCGAGCTCCTCATCTGTAAATGATTGAAAAATATGCTGTGCATCATACGTTCCGTAATAACTGCCGACACCCGCGTGATCACGCCCTACAATAAAATGGGTGCAGCCGTAATTTTTGCGGACGAGCGCATGGAAAATCGCTTCCCTCGGCCCTGCATACCGCATGGCGGCAGGGAAGACCGACAGCATGACACGTTTCTTTGGATAATAGTGATCAAGCAAAACCTGATAGCTCTCCATTCTGATATCGCTTGGGATATCGTCTGACTTCGTTTCTCCGACAAGCGGGTGAAGCAGCAGACCGTCGACCGTTTCTAACGCTGTTTTTTGAATATATTCATGTGCTCTGTGAACAGGGTTTCTAGTTTGAAAACCGACAATCGTTTGCCAGCCGAGCTCTTTAAAGGCCGCTCGTGTTTGTGCGGGTGCTGCGTAAAACCGTTCGAAGGGTTTGTCAGGCAGGCGGCTGACCGTGATAGGCCCTCCGATATAATAATCCGGGCGCGCCAAAAGTTTTTTTACGCCTGGGTGGGCAGGATCGCTAGTTTTAAAGACGGACAGTGCTTCATGTGCTTTATTGGGCCGGTATATATCAGTGACAGTGATCATGCCATAGGTGGCGCCATCTTTCACAAGCTTGACGCGGTCACCGGCAGACAGCTGTTTTGCTGTTTCTTCCGCGACAGGCAATGTAATCGGCAGGCTCCACGGCAAGCCGTTTGCCAGCCTCATTTCTTTCACAACAGAATGATAATCTTTTTCTCCCAAAAAACCAGTTAATGGGCTGTAGCCGCCGATCGCGATCAGCTCCAGGTCGCTCAGTGCAAGCTGATCCAACTCCGCTTCGCACATACACCCTTCAAAATGGCACGCGGGATCATAGCGGTTGATTAACACACCTCCATGGGGTTCGTTTCCATTCAACGCGTTCAACCTCCATTTTTGCTTTTTCTTGTCTGTGCTTCGCTGAAATCTTTAAAACAACGACATTATTCTTGATGCAGGCCGCATTCTGTTTTCTCTCGTCCGGCCCATCTCCCCGCCCTCTCATCGTTCGGGTCCGAGGAAGGCAGTGTACACATTTCACAGCCTATGCTCGGGTAATATTGATCGTGCAGTTTGTTATAAGGCAAATTGTGAAGGCGGATGTAGGTCCAAACGTCTTTCCAAGTCCAGTGGATAAGCGGACAAATCTTAATGAGCTTAAATTTCTGATCCAAATTCACGTATTGAATATGCTTTCTTGTAGGCGATTGCTCGCGGCGCAGCCCTGAAATCCAAGCTGTCATGCCGGACAGGTGTTTTTTGAGCGGCACGATTTTTCGCAATTGGCAGCATAGATTCGGGTTATGCTTCCACAGCTCTCTGCCGTATTGCGTCTCCTGTTCTTTTAAGCTTAGCTCAGGTTCAAGCAGCTGGATTGTCAAGCTCGGGTATCGTTCTTTGACGGTCTCGATGAGCTCATACGTTTCCTGAAAATGCAGCCCTGTATCCAAAAAGATGATGTGCGCGTTTTTGTTGATTTTGGATATAAGATCGAGAAGCACCATTCCTTCTGCGCCAAAGCTGCACGCGTACACAATCGTTTCCCCGTACGTTCTGTAAGCCCATTTCAACACATCAAGCTCATCGATCAATTGATCTGTTATCTGTTTGGACAGTGTATCATTCCATGTGTCATAGGTGATGATTTGTTCGTTCAACCTTTTCCCTCCGTTTGCATCTGTCTGTTTTTTATCTATTGATCGAGTTATAGGCAGACTATTCACTTTTTACATAAAGGTTCACGGTTTTTGGGTGCGGCGCCCGTCTAACATGAGGGGCGGAACCATTAAGAAACTAGATGAATATGCTTTTAAGCAAAATGGTTTTATGCCCAAGGAGAGATCGTATGCCGATTACCATTTATCAGGGGCATCATCATTTGCTTGCCCCGGCGGATGTTAACATCGTCATTGATGTCATCAGAGCCTTTACGGTCGCCCACTATGCGTTTATCGGCGGGGCAAAAGAGATTTTGTTAGCCGGAACAAGAGAGGAAGCCTTTGCGCTGAAAGAAACATATCGGGATTACGTGTTGACGGGAGAAGAGAAGGGGGTCGGTATCAGCGGATTTGATGTGGATAATTCTCCAAAACGCATGGCAGTGCAAGACATGGCGGGTAAGCGCCTGATCCAGAAAACAACAAACGGTGTTACAGCAGCGTTAGGGGCCTTGAATGCTAAGCATTTGTTCGTAACTGGATTTTCTAACGCCAAAACAACGGCAGAGCATGTGAAAACACTTGCCGCAGCGGATTGTGTCATAAACATAGTTGCATCCCATCCGTCAGGCGATGACGACGCGGCGTGCGCGGAGTATATGAAAGCCATTATTGAAGGGACGAATGAGGTAACGGCCGCGGAGGCGATTGAAAGAATTAAACGCTCTTCTGTTGCGGAGAAATTTTTTGATCGCAGCCAGCCATTATTTGATCCGGAAGACATATCATACTGTACAAAAGAATTGCCGGGCGATTTTGTGATGAAAGTGAAACAAGACAGAGAAGTTCCAACGATTGAGAGGGTCAGAATATGAATGATTTTTCACTAGAATTGCCAGTGAGAACAAGCAAACCGAGAGAAGCCGGTCAAACCATTTTAATTGATAACGGCTACCCCTTGCAATTTTTCAAGGATGTGATAGCTGGAGCATCCGACTATATTGATTTTGTGAAATTTGGCTGGGGCACATCATTACTTACGAAAGAACTTGAAACAAAAATCAGCGCGCTGAAAGAGCATGACATTAAATATTTCTTTGGCGGCACATTATTTGAGAAGTATGTAAGCCAGAAAAAAGTGAATGAATTTCATCGGTACTGCACCTATTTCGGCTGTGAATATATTGAGATTTCAAATGGTACGCTTCCGATGACAAATAAAGAGAAAGCGGCTTACATTGCCGATTTTTCCGATGAATTTCTTGTGCTCAGCGAGGTGGGCAGCAAGGATGCGGAATTATCAAGCCGGCAAAGCTCTGAGGAATGGCTTGAGTATATCGTTGAGGATATGGAAGCGGGCGCGGAAAAAGTGATGACGGAGGCAAGGGAAAGCGGGACAGGAGGGATCTGTTCCAGCAACGGCGATGTCCGGTTTCAAATTGTCGATGACATCATTTCCTCAGATATTGATATCACCAAGCTGATATTTGAAGCGCCGAATAAAACGCTCCAGCAAGGATTTATTCAAAGGGTTGGGCCGAATGTGAATCTGGCCAATATCCCATTTCATGATGCGATCGCATTGGAGACGCTGCGTTTAGGGCTACGATCTGATACTTTTTATTTGTAAAACTGCGGCTGCGGGGCTCTCGCCGTGAAGAGAGCCTCTGCCTATTATTTTTTATGGCGGTACATAGGCGTGAGATAGGGGAGTGAGGTTAGCCGGATGTTATAAATGAAGTCGATGACTCTTGTCGATATGACTTGGCAAATGAGTGCCTGAATCACGATGCCCCAGGCAATAATAGAAGCGGTCACCATAAAAATAATGCAATTCATAATCAGCAGAATTGTTCCGGGATTCCCGCCGCGGTAGATGGAAATCATCAAAGCGAGGGCCCCGAATCCTCCGTTTGAAATTTTGTACTTGTATAAAAGCCCGATGCCGAACCCCAATAACATAGCACCGCTGGCCAGATCAAGCCACAGGTTTGACGTGATATCCGGAAAAACCGCATCAAAAATCAATACTGAGACAGAGGTAACGGTAATCGAAGCGAGGGTGCCGGTGAATGTTCTCATCTCCAGCCATTTTAAAGCGGTAAAAAGCATCGACACATTTACTGCCCATACTGAAAAGCCGTGGGGAATGTGAAACAGATAATGCAACAGCACTGCAATGCCTGCCGCCCCGCCTGTCGGAATATCATGGGGAAATAAAAACAAGGACATACCGAGTCCCTGTAACACGCCGCCTATGACAATCATAAACGTAAGTTTTGCTTTCGTCAGCAGTTCAGCCATTACGTCATTTGCTCCTTTATGAAAAGACTTGTCCGCTGTTTCCATTTTATGAGGCTGTCCATTTTTTATGTCTGCAAAATAAGAAATGATCCAGCTTAATAGGCTGAACCATCCCACTTGCAGCGATTGACAATCTCCATATTGATCTCTGTTCCAATGCCTTTTCCTTTTGGGATATGGACGATTCCTTTTGATGGCTGAACGCTGATAAGATCTGTAAAAGGGTTCTCCATGACATCCCACTCGATCGGTTCAATTTGCTCGTTCTCCATTTTAGTCCATGGAGGCAGACAGGCTTGTGCAAATAAAGCATAGAGCCGTGAAAGCGAACCATCATATGCATGGGCGGACGCTCTGATGCCGAAATAACGAGCGAGCTGGAGGCAGTCCCGAAATCCATCAATCCCGTTGACATGCATGACATCGGGCTGAATGATATCCAAGTATCGCTGTGAAAGAAGAGGCACAAACTGCGCCGCGCTTTTTATATTTTCTCCGCCGGCAACAGGAACAGACAAACGGCTGCGCAGCAGAGCGTAATCCTGCGGCTGATCAAAAGGCAAAGGCTCCTCAAGCCAGCCGATGTTCATCCATGCTGAAAAATAGCGTTCCCATTTTAAAGCGGTTGCGGCATCATAACTTTGGTTTGCGTCTAAAATCATCGTAATGGAGCTGCCGGCTGTATGCTGCAGCGCCTTGATGTGCCGGAGGTCCTCCTCGAATGACATCCCGCCGATTTTGACTTTCATTTGCTTAAAGCCCTTTTTTAACTGAGCTTCAACATTGGAAACGGAATGGCTGATCCATTGCGTCTGATCTGAATACGATTGAAAGGAGGCGTATACAGGGATTTCTTCTCTGTACTGTCCGCCCCATAGTTCGCAAACCGAATAATCCGCAGTTTTGGCCGCGATTTCTGTCAGCGCCATGCTCACGGCAGAGGCCGCCCGCTGATGCCATTTTTGAATTGTGCGCACTAACAGCAGGCGGCTCCCGGCTTGCTTCCCTAAAAGATAGGGGATGATCCGTTTGGTAAAACCGATATGGAGAGCCGGGAGCCAATCAACGCATTCGCCCCAGCCGTCAATCCCGCTTTCTGTGACAATTCTGATGAGATAGCAAGTTCGATATCGCTTTAACCCATTCGCGTCTCCGTAGGGCTTTTCTAATCGGTGCAAAAGGGGAAAGGTCTCAATCTGTACAATTTTCAAACTGAAAGCTACCTTTCCTCAGCAGGCTGAAGCCGATTTCCCGCCATTTTCGGTTCTTCTTTTTCGTTTGTTTCTTCTTTGTTTTGTTTCACATGGATCAGCAGAATGACGAGAATGCCCACAACAAGCGTCAAACCCGCGATGCTTAAAAACATGCCGGGTCTGGACCATTCCATCAAGCGGCCGAAAATCGGAGGCCCGATTGCCACCCCTAAGAAACGAACCGATCCGTACAGCGACGTCACAAATCCCCGTCTTTCTTTGCCGACAGCCCCGGTAATAAAGCTGTTCACACAAGGAAGAACAAGACCTGAACCAATGCTGCTCAGAACGAGAACACTGATAAAAAGGACAAGATTTTCAATGAATGACAGTGCCGCATAAGAAACAGTCATGAACGCCAATCCAAGAACAATCAGTTTTTTCATTAACGATTGCTTCTGCCCGATTTTGCTTCCGGTTGTATAAGACGTCACACACATAACCAAAAGCGGAATCGCCAAAATCAGGCCTTTTTTGACGCCGTCGGTATCGTATGTTTTTTCAAGGATATCCGAAAGAAAAAAGAGAATACCGAATAAAGTAAACAAACAGGTTGCACCGGCTAAATAAGCGGTGAACAGCCATCTGCCTTCATGTTTGAAAACACTTAACAGCCCTTTTGCGTATTTTCCGATCGGAGGGGGTTCTTTTTCCTTTTTCTTTTCTTTAATAAATACCCACGTCAGCACGATCGCAATGATACAAAACACCGGAAAGGCAAAAAACGCGCCATACCAGACAAGCAGGGCGATAAGCGAGCCGATAATCGGAGAAAGCACTTTCCCCATGCCGTTTGAAGCTTCAACGAGGCCGAGCACCTTGCTTTCCTGGGCCCCTTTAAACAGATCTCCCGCCAGCGCCATGGCAATCGGGCCGGTTCCGGCTGCCCCGATTCCCTGAAGCGCCCGTCCAGCCATCACCCAAGGATATGCATTGTCAAAAAAACCTGCCGCAAATCCTGCTAACAAGCCGCCGACACCATATAAAAATAAGCAGGGGATAATGATAACTTTCCTTGAGAATCGGTCAGCAAGATAACCGACAATTGGAATGGCAAATGCCGCAATCAAGGAAAATACTGTGATCACGAGACTGACTTGAAATTGGGATAAATGAAGTTCAGATTTCATTTTTGGCAAAATCGGAATAAGCATCGAGTTTCCAAGCGTTAATATTAAAGGGATTGAACCGATTGCCACAATCGTCATTCCGTTATTTTGTTTTGTTGATTCCATCTCAAAGCACACTCCTTTTCTTCTGATTAGAATGTCCCTGATAACATAAAAAAAACCGAACAGAATCTTCCTGTTCGGGAAATAAAGGGTTAGCCGAGCCCTTGTGAAATCAAGGCGAATAATTGTCCGTTCCTAGCTGGAAATGTTTTATTTGGGTAAAGCATTAGCGGAGGTTCATCGTCTAAATGAAAGCCCATCGCTTTCAGGGGGGCATGCAGCGACACACTGTCACCAGGCACATCGATTCGCATCGGTCCTTGTTTCCCCGCGGCCAGTCTGTTGATTAATTGGGCTGCTGCTTCTGAGGATGGTGCAACGATCGGGCCGAATTTCAGATTGCACGGCGTTTGTGCAGATAAACCGTATCCGATCAACTTGCCTTCTTTATTTCGAATTATCACGCTTTCGTCCGATTGGGAAATAAGCGAGTGAAGAAGAGTTGATCTGTCTCCGCCAAAGGCGGCCTGATCTGCTGCAAGAACTTCCCGAAAATCCAATTCGGTAAAGGCTGTCAACGCAAAGTCATGCTTCTTTGTCATCGGCTTGAAGTGTTGGCAGCTGTATTTACGGACTGAGCCAGCTGTTTGAAAACCGGATTTTTCATAAAGGGGCAAACCTTCCTTCGTTGCACAAAGCATGATGGAGGCGTTCTTATCCGCTTTGCTGATGCACGTGTTCACCATTCGCCGCCCTAAACCCTGCCGTTTGTACTTATTGTCGACGATAACGATTCCGATAGAAGCGAGTCGGCCGTATCTAAACAAACCGATACAGGAGATGATGTCCCCTTTGCTGTTTTGATAGCCGAAAACGCTCTTTTGCTGTACAAGCATCCGAAGCTCCCGTTCGCCGTAGTCAGGCCATCCGGCTTGTCTGCAAAGCCGTAATAAGCCGGGGATATGTTCTTCTTGAAGTTCAATCAGCTCATCTGCTGCGTGCATTTAGATCACCTGCTTATTCCGAGCGTTTTGCACATGACAATATGTGTGCCAATGCCGGGAATCTCAAACGGTTCGCCGCGTTTTTCCCAGCCAAGCTTTTCGTAGTAGCCTTTGACATGGTGTCTTGCATTGCACCAGACCGCCTCTATCCCCATATCTTCCAGTTTTTGCTCTGCGTATTTCATCAGCTTGCTTCCGGCTTTTTGATCACGATATCCTTCAAGCGTTGCCATGCCTCTCAGCTGATATGCGGAGTCGGCCGTTACTAATGGTTGAGGTTGAGGAGAAAAAGAAGCGATGCTGATCAGCGTTCCTGCATAATACGCGCCGAGATGAAAAGCGCCTGGCGCATCATCCTGTTCATATTGGCATTGTTCAATGGATTGATGGGGACGCAGAACACGGTGCCGAATTTCATATGTATCTTCTGGGGAAATGGTTTTGACCTCGAGCATAAGGTTCCTCCTTGAAAACTGATTTTTTTATATCGTAACACGAATGAGATAAAAAAGGCCGCCCAATTGGCTTTGGGCAGTCCTCCGTGTTAGTGCAAGTAAATATTTTTACGCTGTTCATCTTTTTGCTGAATATATGTACTAAGTTCAGCGGTCAAGTCAGATCTGAGAAAAGGTGTAATCAAGTAGATGCCGTTAAACAACTCGCATGCTGTATCCAGCAAGGAGCGTGCGATCGCAAGGCCTTCTGCTTTTTGCTTCTCTTTATCCTCTCCGGCGAGGGCCATTTTTTCGCGAATAGAGTCAGACAGCTTTATCCCGGGAATTTCATGGTGGATGAACTCTGCATTTCTGCTGCTTGTAAGCGGCATAATGCCGACATAGATCGGCGTCTTCAGGTGCTTTGTTTCATTATGGATGTCAACAAGCTGCTGTTCAGAATAGACAGGCTGAGAAACGAAGTAATCCGCGCCGCAGTCTATTTTTTTCTCCAGCCGTTTGACCGCTTTGTCCAAATGGCGAACATTAGGATTAAATGCGGCGGCAACTGAGAAATTCGTTCTCTTGCCAAGCGGTTTTCCAGACAGGGACAGCCCTTCATTGAACTGTTTGATCAGCCTGATTAAATCAAAGGATGTTAAATCATACACAGACGTCGCACCCGGAAAATCCCCGATTTTAGAAGGATCACCCGTGATAGCCAGCACGTCAGTCAGCCCTAATGTATCAAGGCCCATTAAATGTGACTGCAAGCCGATAATGTTCCGGTCACGGCACGTAATATGGACAAGGGAGCGCATATCAAGCTGCTGCTTCACAAGGGAGCCGCAGGCTACATTGCTGATCCGCGGGGTTGCCAAAGAATTATCAGCGAGTGTCAGGGCATCAATTCCCGCTTCTTTTAATTCAGCAGCGGCGGACAGAAATTTGTCAAAGCTCAATTTTTTCGGCGGGTCCAGCTCTACGATGATGGAGCGTTTTTTCGTGGCGATCTCATTCAGGCCAGGTTCTGTCCGCTCCTGCTGAACAGAAATATATTCTTTCGCCGGGGTTTTGACTTCTTTTTCTGTAATTGGAGCAAGACCGCCAACGGCTTCCGCCATCGCCCGGATATGATTCGGTGTGGTGCCGCAGCAGCCGCCGATAATTCGTGCGCCTTGCCTGCGGAATTCTGACGCACTTTGCTGAAAATAGGTGTCGTCTGTTTCATAGACGAGCCGCCCTTCTTCAAGCGAGGGAAGACTGCTGTTTGGATAAACTGATAAGAAGACATCATCAAAAATCGGCACTTCGCTGAGTGCTTCAATCATGTGGTAAGGGCCGAGCCGGCAATTAATGCCGACGATATCGGCGCCGAGATCAGCAATTGACCGCAATGCTTCAGAAAGCGGCGTTCCGTCCTGCAGTACGCCTTGCTCATGCATGGAGACATTAAGCATAATTGGAAGTCCAGTCTCTTTACGGGCGATTTTCAGCACTTCACGGGCTTCTTCCAAATCGTAATACGTTTCCAACAGCAAGCCGTCCGGCTCTTCATGCAGCAGAAGGTACAGCTGCTCGCGAAAGCTGCGTTTGATCTCGTCAAGGCTGTAGGCGTTTTTATTAAATGTGCGGATGCCGCCCATCGTTCCAAGAACGTACGCGTCGCCTGCTGAAGCCCGCGCGATTTTTACCGCCTCCTGATTCATTTTTTTGATATCACCCTCAAGCCCGTGCCTGGATAATTTAATATAATTGGCTCCGTACGTATTTGTTTGAATAATGTTGGCACCAGCCTCAACGTACGCTTTATGTATACGCTGGATGTCCTCTGGCTTTGAAATGTTGAGCTCCTCAAAGCACCTGTCAATGCCATAGGAATAGAGAAGCGTTCCCATGGCCCCGTCACCAATTAACACCTGTTTTTCCAAATCTTCTAAAAGTCCCATTGTCAGCCTCCTTTATTCACATTCAGCAAGGAAAAAAGAGAAATAAAAAAAGTCCTCTTAAGAAGAGGACTATGTCAGTGATATTGTCTCTTCTTATCTTCCAAGCTGTTCGAGCTTGCTGGATTTAGCACCTTGGTTATGGCTGAATTGCCATTACACCGGTTGCTGAAGCTTCGTCGGGCCAGTCCCTCTGCTTCTCTTGATAAGAACGGATATGAAATTTTCGTATTCAGGAAGTGCGCCTGGCATTTTCCCTTTCTCTAAATTTACCGAAAATAAAGACAATAATCAATAGGATTCAGAAAATTTATCTGAAATTTATAAATTGAATGTCAATTGGGAGGTCTGCGGCTCTCACTGCTGTGATAATCTGCTGCAGGTCATCCTTGTTTTTTCCTGTCACGCGCACTTGGTCATCCTGCACTTGAGACTTTACTTTCAGTCCGGTGTTTTTGATGATCGTATTGATTTTTTTGGCGTTGTCCTTGTCAATGCCTTGTACCAGCTTTGCACGCTGGCGCACTGTTCCGCCTGACGCGCTTTCTACCTTGCCGTAATCAATGTTTTTTGTCGGCACGTTTCGTTTAATCAATTTACCGACAAGCACATCTTTCAGCTGGCTTAATTTGAATTCGTCATCAGAAATGAGGACAAGCTCTTCTTTCTCTAAAGAAATGTTGCTTTTGCTCCCTTTAAAGTCATAGCGAGTGCTGATTTCTTTCAGTGCGGTTTGAATCGCGTTTTGCACTTCAGGCAATTCTACTTTGGATACAATATCAAATGAACTTTCTTTTGCCATACGAAAACCTCCATAACATTTCACTTATGTGTTGATTATAGTAGAATAAAGAGAAACTTCCAACAGAACATAGAATCAATTTGTGATGCTTGGAAAAAATGTAAACAAAATCCGCGGAAAAATGAGCGGAACAGGAAGGAAGATAGCATGAGACCAGGGCAGCAATTAACCTTGAGTATAGATCACCAAACCGATTTCGGCTACTTTTTAACCGACGGGGAGGATACGATTCTCTTACATAATAGTGAAATAACAGAGGATATCGAGGACAGAGACGAAGTAGAGGTCTTTATATATGTCGACCAGCAGGAAAGGCTTGCGGCCACAATGAAAATTCCGGTCATCAGCGCGGACGAGTACGACTGGGTTGAAGTGGTGGATAAAGTGGAAGATATGGGCGTTTTCGTGGATGTCGGCTTATCCAAGGACGCGCTTGTCGCAACTGAGCATTTGCCTCCATACGAGGATGTCTGGCCACAAAAAGGCGACAAGCTCTACTGTATGCTGAAGGTGACGAACCGGGGGCGGATGTTTGCGAAACCAGCGCCGGAAGATGTCATCAGCGAACTGTTTACCGATGCTCCGGAAAATCTGATGAATAAAGAGCTGACAGGTACGGTGTATAGATTAATCGCCACGGGTTCATTCGTCATTACGGATGAAGGCATCAGAGGTTTTATCCATCCTTCAGAACGAAAAGAGGAGCCGAGACTCGGTTCAAGAATCACGGGACGAGTGATTCAAGTGAAAGAAGACGGTTCAGTCAACATGTCGCTATTGCCGAGAAAACAGGATGCGCTGTCTGTAGATGCAGAGTACATTTTGACGTATATGAGAACAAGAAACGGCGCCATGCCGTATAGTGACAAAAGCCAGCCTGATGATATCAGAGAACAGTTTAACATGAGCAAAGCCGCCTTTAAACGCGCGCTCGGCCATTTGATGAAAAACGGGAAAGTATATCAGGAAAAAGGATGGACATACGAGAAAAAATAGAAGGCCCGTGCGCCTTCTATTTTTTTATCAAAGGACTTCATAAATAAAGTGCTGTTACGTATTATTACGGGAGACAGAGTGTTTTGTCAGTGAAAAGACAGGGGGAGAGTTTATGGAAATTCGGATCGATTTTTTATTGATCTTGATTGCGGTGCTTTTCTTTTGGATTGCTTATATGGCAGGAATAAAAAAGCAAACATGGATACTGTCCGGTTTCGGTGAGTCCCGGATACGTGACAAAGACCGTCTGGCTAGAATTGCGGGATACTTTTTTCTGAATTCAGGGATGTTTATTCTGTTAAATGGGTTTATTTCATTTCAAGGACAAGACCAGCTGATTCCGCCTATGATTTTGGCATATGGAGCGGGAGTCATCATGTATGTAAAGAAAACATTGCTATAAAACCTCCAGACCGCATCAAATACTGGAGGTTTTTGTTTGTTCATTTTCCTAAAAAGAATATGGCCAATGTGCCGGGACCTGCGTGCGAGCCGATTACAGAACCGATTGAATGAATGATGATCTCTTTCGGCTTAAATTCATCCGCAATCAAGTGTTTCATGGCAATGGCTTTTTCTTCGTTGACGGCGTAGCTGATTCCTACAGTTTGATTGCTCCAATCAGCACCGCGCTCTTTCATAAGTTCAATAATCCGTTTGAATAGTTTTTTCTGTCCGCGGATTTTTTCCAGAGGCACAAGCTTGCCGTCCTCCATATGAAGCAGCGGTTTAATATTCAGCAGGCCGCCGACAAAAGCGGACGTTTTGGAGATGCGGCCGCCTCTTGCAAGATATGTGAGATCATCAACGGTAAAAATGTGCTCAAGCTGTTCGCAAAAGTTCTTTACAGACGTTTCAATTTCTTGTATTGTAATCCCGTTGATACAGAGATCGGCAGCATGACGGACTGCCAGGCCGTATCCTAATGAAGCGCATTTGGAATCAATGACCCGCAAATCAAAATCGGGGAATTCCTCCTTCACTTCATTCGCCATCATCACAGCTGTCTGATATGTGCCGGAGAGGCCTGAGGAAAAGGCAATGTAAAGAGCGGGATCACCTGTTTCGGCATATTGCAAAAACATATTTTTAATCGTTTGCGGTGAGGCTTGGGACGTCTTAGGCGTTTCGCCATTTTGCATCGCTTCAAATACCTGATCCGCATCTATTGTGACCGCATCTTCGAATTCTTTATCGCCGAGAGAGACTCTGAGCGGAATAAAGCCGATGCTGTTTTCTTCAAAATAAGAACGGGGCAGATCGGCGGCGCTGTCAGCGATGAGATGAACTGTCATATTGCTTCCCTTCTTTCCGTTATCGCTCGTTATAATAAGAGTTAAGCCAACTATATCATATTAATTTGCCAAAATCGTGTTCAAATATTTGTTTTAAGGGAAAACATAATAAAGAAGAAAGAGCGGAGGAACTGCCATGGTACTAGATCAAACAAAAAAATTACTCGTCGTCATCATCGGCGCTTTACTCAATGCGGCCGGGCTAAACCTGTTTTTGATTCCGGCAGATGTATATGCCAGCGGATTTACAGGTGTCGCTCAGCTTTTATCAAGCGTTGTTGTGGAATATGCTCCCTTTTACATATCGACGGGAACGCTCTTGTTCCTCCTAAACATTCCGGTCGGTATTTTAGGATGGCTGAAGGTCGGCAAATCATTTACGGTGTACAGCATTTTAAGTGTCGCACTCACTACTCTGTTTATGGGAATTCTGCCTGAAACAAGCTTGTCACATGACATTTTGCTGAACGCAGTGTTCGGCGGCGTCATTTCCGCGGTCGGCATCGGCTTAACATTAAAATACGGCGCTTCGACAGGCGGACTCGATATCGTCGCCATGGTGCTTGCAAAGTGGAAAGACAAACCCGTCGGCACATATTTCTTTATCCTGAACGGAATTATTATCTTGACGGCAGGATTATTGCAAGGTTGGGAGAAAGCATTATATACCCTTGTTACACTGTATGTGACAACGAGGGTGATTGACGCCATTCATACTCGCCACATGAAGCTTACGGCAATGATCGTGACGAAAAAAGCGGACGAAATCAAAGAAGCCATTTACGGAAAAATGGTGCGAGGCATCACAACTGTGCCGGCTAAAGGCGCATTTACAAACGAACAGAAAGAAATGATGATTATCGTCATCACAAGGTATGAACTGTACGATTTAGAGAAGATCGTCAAAGAAGTTGATCCGAAAGCATTTACGAACATTGTACAAACGACAGGGATTTTTGGTTTCTTTAGAAAAGACTGACGAAAGCAGGTGGAAGTCGTGAAACGGCTGCTTGTGATGCTTCTGCCCGTGCTGCTTTTGATAAGCTGCGGGAAAGAGGACCAGACAGAACCCGATAAGGAGGTATCAGGCGGATTGGAGAATCAAGAGATTGTTTTATCTGTTGACGCCATTCAGGAGCCTGAACAAATCAAGTTTAACATGTCGCTGAAGAACCAAAGCGAACGTGCTGTTGAGTTTCAATTCAGCACAGGGCAAAAATTTGAACTCGTCGTGTATGATTCTAAGCGTAAAGAAAGATACCGATATTCGAAAGGCAAAATGTTTACGCAGGCTTTTCAAAATCTGACACTTGAATCTGGAGAAACATATGATTTTTCTGATATGTGGAAGGAAGTCCCTGAACCCGGAACCTATGAGGTGAAAGTGACATTTAAGGGCAAAGCGGAGAATCTCAAGCAAGTTCAGGCTGTTCAGCAGTTTGAAGTCAAATAAGAGGCTATGGCGAAAGCGCCATAGCCTTTTTTTATTGCAGTTTATCCAGCTGATCTTGAAATTGATGCAGCTGGTGACGCTCCGCATCTGTCGAATTGGCATACGCAGAAGATACAGCATTTTTAGCTCTCAGAATCGCTTGCTCCTGATCGCCTTCTTCAAAGCCGTTTGTCACCATGACAGCCTGTTGAACAAATGATTTTGCCTGCTGAAACAGTTCATTTCTCATTAATATTCATACTGCCTTTCAGCCGAGTCTCGTGCCGCGGCATGCTGGTGAGCTTCTTCTAATGTAGACCGATATGGAAATCTTGCGGCGTGTTGCCCGATGGAGTCTTTACCCTGGTGAATAAACCTTTTGGATTTGCTTCGTTTACCCATTTTGAGATTGCCCCCTTCCATACTTTGACGAGATGAGTCGTCTTCAATAGTATGGTGGGACAAAGTACGGATTATGAGTGGGAAAAATTAATACGAGCCGTTCTTTAAAGCGAGAAATATTCTTTTAAAAACCTTGCGACGCCATCCTCTTCATTTGTAACCGTTGTTCGGTTGGCAATCTGCTTGACCTCGTCAATTCCATTTCCCATTGCAACACCGCAGCCTGCGAATGCAAGCATCTCCAGATCGTTATCCTCATCTCCAAAAGCGATGATCCGCTCTCTCGGCACACCATAACCATCGCTGATTTTCTGCAGACCGACTGCTTTATTCATGCCGCTTTTAATAATTTCTATGACATGCCACGGCGCAGCCCATCTTCTATGGTCAATCACCTCGGCATGCACATCCGATAAATAGGAGCGTATGGCTGTCACATCTTCTTCTTTGGCGTGAATCAGCACAGATGTCACATCTTCACCGAGGTTTTCCCGCAAGTCTCCGACCGTCACATGTGTTGTGTTCATGTTAAAGGCATCAATCAGATGCTCGTCATGATAATGAAAATACACATCGTCAATCACTTCAGCAAGCACATTATGTACATTGTAACTCTCGCTGATATTCACTAATTGTTTGACAACTTCAAGCGGCAGTGATGTATGATACCTTCCCCAGCTGTCGTCCTGCGGATGATGGACAAACGCTCCGTTAAAATTGACAATCGGTGTTGTCAGCCCCATCTGCTGATAGTACATGGAGCTTGAACGGTACGGACGCCCTGTCGCGATGCAGACATAATGCCCGTCATCTTTTAGACGCTGTATCGTCCGAAGGGTGTTTTCTGATATGGTTTTATCATCCTTTAATAATGTTCCATCTAAGTCTAATGCGATTAAATAGGGTTTTGTCTCCATGAAAAGCTCCTTTAGCCATAGTCTTTACTTGTTTTGCCTTACTTCCAGTGTAGCTTTTTACCATCTTTATTGTCTACATGTTACACTTATGATTATGGTTATCCTAAGGAGGGGCACATTGTGATTCAAATTGAAAATCAAACCGTTTCCGGTATTCCGATTTTACATATTGTAAAGGAAGAGAACAGGCATCGCGCTGTTCCTCTCGTGATCTTTATACATGGTTTTACAAGCGCGAAAGAACACAACCTTCATATTGCTTATCTGCTTGCGGAGAAAGGCTTTAGAGCCGTTCTGCCAGAGGCTTTGCACCATGGCCAGCGGGGTGAGCAAATGACTGTTCAAGAACTGGCCGGATACTTTTGGGACATCGTGCTCAATGAGATTGAAGAGGTTGGCGCACTCAAAACCCATTTTGAAAAAGAGGGCCTGATAGACGGCGGCCGCATCGGTCTGGCAGGCACATCAATGGGCGGCATCACGACGCTTGGCGCATTGACTGCTTATGATTGGATAAAAGCCGGCGTCAGTCTGATGGGAAGCCCGAACTATGTGGAGCTGTTTCAGCAGCAAATTGATCATATCAAATCTCAAGGCATTGATATCGCCGTGCCGGAAGAAAAGGTAGAAGAGCTGATGAAGCGACTCGAATTACGTGATCTCAGCCTACAGCCGGAGAAACTGCGACAGCGTCCGTTATTATTTTGGCACGGCGAAAAAGACAAAGTCGTGCCTTATGAGCCGACCCGGAAATTTTATGAGACGATCAAATCCCATTACAGCGAGCAGCCGGAACGTCTCCGATTTATCGGTGATGAACATGCTGACCATAAAGTCCCGCGGACGGCTGTGTTAAAAACGATTGAATGGTTTGACACGCACTTATAAAGCACAAAGGTATGAACAAGGGCCGGGTTTACGTTATACTGTAGAAAAAAGGAGTGAGGGTACGTGGAAGAAGCATTAAAAGAAAACATCATGGGCGCCTTGGAACAGGTTGTTGATCCTGAGCTTGGCGTTGATATCGTAAACCTTGGTTTGGTATACGATGTTGATATGGATGAAGACGGCTTAACGCACGTTACAATGACATTGACATCAATGGGCTGCCCGTTAGCGCCGATTATCGTGGATGAAGTGAAAAAAGCATTAGCGGATATTCCGGAAGTAAAAGAGACGGAGGTTCACATTGTGTGGAATCCGCCGTGGACAAGAGACAAAATGTCCAGATACGCGAAAATCGCGCTAGGCATTCAATAAAACAAAAAAGGACGGCCTGCTATGGGAGGCTGTCCTTTTTTACAGCTGGAAGGAGTGAGCTTAAAATGATGTATCTGCTAGCTGTCCTATGCCCGCCGCTTGCTGTTTTATTTTCGGGCAAGCCGTTTCAGGCATTGCTGAATCTCATATTGACCTGTGTTTTTTGGCTGCCGGGTGCGATTCATGCCTGCTTTATCGTTGCCGACCGCCGCGCTGAAAAACGGGCAAGAAGATAACCTGGAAACATAGAATAAGGGACATAAAAAATAGCAGGGAGAGTGCCATGAAAAAGAAATTGCTCGCATTCGCGCTCTGTACAGGCGCGTATGCGGCCCTGTTTGCGTACGCTGTGCACACAACAGATCAAAAAGCAGACACAAACGAAATGACGGATGTCAGCCGCCTGATGCCAGTGAAAATTAAGCAGGCAGTAAAAGGGCAGGAAGAGGAAACGCTCATTGACACGGTCAAAGAGGCAAACCGAAAAAACATAAAGATTTCAATCGCCGGGACGCAGCATTCCATGGGCGGCCATACATATTACGAGGACGGCATTGTTCTAGACATGACGGGCTACAACAAAATCCTGTCCCTCAATCAAGAGAAAAAAACGATCAGAGTGCAAAGCGGCGCGACGTGGAATGACATCCAGAAATACGTGAATCCATACGGGCTTGCGGTAAAAGTCATGCAGTCGCAAAACATTTTTACAATTGGAGGATCACTCAGCGCCAATGCGCACGGACGTGATATCCGCTATGGCTCGCTGATTGATACAGTCAAATCATTTCGGCTTTTAAAAGCGGACGGAACGATTGTCACTGTTACTCCAAAAGATGATTTATTTACAGCTGTCATCGGAGGGTACGGTCTTTTTGGCGTGATTCTTGATGTAACGCTTGAGCTGACGGATGATGAGCTGTATGTCATGCAGACTGAAACAATGAATTACAGTGAATACGCCGACTATTTTACAAAGCACGTAAAAGAAAATCCTGATGTCCGAATGCATCTGGCGCGAATTTCAACAGCGAAAAAAGGGTTTCTGAAAGATATGTATGTCACGAATTATGAATTGGCTGATCATCAGAATCAGCTGTCATCATACAGCAATCTTAAAGAAGACGAGTATACGGGGGCCACAAAGTTTGCGCTCGGCTTGTCAAGACGATATGAGTGGGGAAGAAATTGGCTGTGGAATACGCAGCAATCCTACTTTGTAAACCAAAACGGAACAAAAATTTCACGCAATAACGTCATGCGGTCCGAATCAGCATTTCTCGAATATGAAAACAACGACAACACAGATGTCCTGCAAGAATATTTTGTGCCGGTAAAGGAGTATGCGTCCTATATTGACGACCTGAGACAAACGCTGTCGCCGGAAGACTTGAACCTTTTAAACATTACGATCCGCTATGTGCAAAAAAATGAAAAGGCCGATCTTTCCTATGCGAAAGATGATATGTTTTCACTTGTGCTTTTGATAAATGAAGGCTTTTCGAAAGAAGACCAGAATGACACTGCCCGGATCATCAGGCGCATGACAGACGTTGCCATCAAACATGGAGGCAGCTATTATTTGCCGTATATGACTTACCAGACAAAAGCGCAAATGAGACAGGCATATCCGAAAAGCGAAGCGTTTTTTCAGAAAAAAAGAACGTATGATCCGGATGAGCGCTTTATGAATTACTTTTATCAGAGGTATAAATAATGGGGAAAAATAAATTAAAATGGCTGACATTATCACAAAGCAGCGTGTTTTTCGCAAGCAGCTTAATCTTTCCGTTTTATATATTGTTTGTGAAAAATATCGGATCGAGCTACACGCAGTTCGGTTTTTCCTACGGATTGTTCGGGCTGAGCGGAGCGCTCATTTATCCGCTTCTCGGACGGCTGTCTGAAAGGTTTGACAGCCGTTATTTTCTGCTTGCAAACTCTTGGGGCATGGCTGTTTTGCTTCTGTATGTCCCGCAGATTGGCAGTGTCGTTCAAGTGTACATCGTCCAAGTGCTGTTAGGGCTCTTTGGCGCGATGCAAAAGCACGGAGAAAAAGTGCTGATCGCCAATTTTACAGATGGCGGTGAGCGGGGAAAGAAGATTGGGAATTATCATTTTTGGACAGCTGTCTTTTCAGCAGTCGCCATTATGCTCGGCGGCTTTCTCGCCGACTTTTTTACAGTACAAATGATTTTTTATACAAGCTCTATTCTTTATTTTTTGAGCGGATTGATGATGATGAAAACAGGCTGACATGTTCAGTCTGTTTTTTATATTGCTAAAAAAGGCGTCAGATCAACATTTTATAATGAAATCATGTTAGGTTTTTTGAGCTGGATTTTCATAGAACAGAAAATATATAAATGAATAAAAATATTAAATATACGATTGAATTAATTTTTATTCATGTTATAATGTTAAATAATTTCACAAAGACCAAGAAGGTGAATTTGATTTGAAAATAGGAATTGTAGGGGCTACAGGATACGGAGGCACCGAACTTGTCAGGATTCTCTCGCATCACCCTCATGCAGAAGAATGTATACTTTATTCATCCAGCGGAGAAGGGAATGTCTATAGCGAGATGTATCCCCATCTTACCGGCTTAGAGAATCAACAGCTGAAGCCGATTGATATGAATACGATCAAACGCGAAATAGATGTCATGTTTCTTGCTGCGCCGCCCGGGGTATCAAGTGAATTGACTCCGCAGCTGGCAGGCGCGGGAATTTCGGTTATTGATCTGTCAGGTGATCTGAGGATACAAGCGCCGGCTGAATATGAAAAGTGGTATAAACGGGCGGCGGCACCGAAGGATGTGATTCATGAGGCAGTATACGGGCTGGCAGAATTAAATCATAAGCAAATTCAACAGGCGAAACTCATTGCCAATCCGGGCTGTTTTCCAACAGCTGTTTTGCTTGGCCTCGCGCCATTGGCTCAAAAGAAGCTGATCAATGAATCTTTCGTTATCGTTGATGCGAAGACCGGTATTTCCGGAGCGGGAAGAAAAGCATCCATGGGAACTCATTATTCTGAGCTGAACGACAATTTTAAAATTTATAAAGTGAATGAACATCAGCATACGCCTGAAATTGAACAGGCGCTGCAAGAATGGCAGCCGGGACTTGGTCCTATTACGTTTTCAGCCCACTTGGTTCCGATGACAAGAGGTATCATGGCGACGATGTACACGCAAGTATCCTCTAATCTATCAGCAGGTGATCTGTATAATCTATATTCGGAATTTTACCAAGATTCATATTTTGTGAGAGTAAGGCCAAAAGGACAGTATCCGCAAACGAAGGAAGTGTACGGCAGCAATTTCTGTGATATCGCTGTGACCCTTGATGAGAGAACGAACAGGGTCACGATTGTTTCGGTAATCGATAATTTAATGAAGGGTGCCGCCGGTCAGGCTGTGCAAAACTTTAATTTGATGAATGGCTGGAATGAAGAGACTGGACTCACCATGACGCCAATATATCCATAGAACGGGAGAGACTCGAATCATGATTCAGTTAAGTGAAGATCAAATTGTAAAAGTAACAGGTGATATATCCTCGCCAAAAGGGTTTCAGGCAAAGGGCGTACATTGCGGGCTGCGCTACTCAAAAAAAGACATCGGCGTCATTATCAGCGATACACCGGCCGTAAGCGCAGCGGTGTATACGCAAAGCCATTTTCAGGCAGCTCCCATCAAAGTGACACAAGCCAGCTTAAAGCATGGGGCAGCATTAAAAGCCGTTATCGTCAACAGCGCTATTGCCAATGCCTGCACGGGGGAACAGGGCATAAGGGACGCATACACAATGCGGGAGAGCCTCGCTTCACAGCTTGGCATTGAGCCCGAGCTTGTCGCTGTTTCATCAACAGGCGTTATCGGCGAACATTTAGATATGGAAAAAATTCAGTCGGGGATCGAGCTGCTGACACATACTTCTGCTGGATCAGGCGATTTTGAAGAAGCGATTTTAACAACAGATACTGTGATCAAGCAGACGTGCTATAAGCTGACAATTGGCGGCAAAACAGTCACGATCGGCGGAGCGGCTAAAGGCTCGGGAATGATTCATCCAAACATGGCTACGATGCTCGGGTTTGTGACAACGGATGCAGCAATCGAAGAAAAAACACTGCAAAAGGCGCTGCGTGATATCACTGACGTTTCATTTAACCAAATCACAGTTGATGGTGAAACATCCACGAACGACATGGTCTTGGTCATGGCGAACGGCTGTGCAGAAAACGAGTGCCTGACAGAAGATCACCCAGATTGGCCGGTCTTTAAAAAAGCGCTCTTGCTTACTTGCGAGGATTTGGCTAAAGAGATTGCCAGAGACGGAGAAGGCGCGACAAAACTAATCGAAGCCCAAGTGCAGGGCGCGAAAAACAATCTTGATGCAAACGTGATTGCAAAAAAAATTGTCGGCTCAAGCCTCGTGAAAACGGCGGTCTACGGAACAGATGCCAACTGGGGGCGCATCATCGGAGCCATTGGACACAGTGCGGCCCGGGTGACGGCAGAAGAAGTAGAGGTTTATCTCGGGGGCCAATGCCTGTTTAAACATAATGAACCTCAGCCATTCTCTGAATCTATCGCCAAGGAATACCTTGAAGGAGATGAAATCACGATTGTCATAAAGATGAATGAAGGTGACGGGAACGGAAGAGCGTGGGGCTGTGACCTGACTTATGACTATATCAAAATTAACGCGAGCTATCGCACGTAATAAAGGGGAGCACAATGAAGAAAACAATCGTTTTTAAATGCGGAGGGAGTGTCATCCGTGAGCTGTCTGAGGAATTTTTTCATAACCTGAAAGAGCTGATGGCTTCAGGATGGCAACTGGCGATCGTTCACGGCGGCGGCCCGGAGATTACAAATATGCTGAAACGGTTAAGTATCAAAACAGAGTTTTCGGGAGGTCAGCGGAAAACAACAAAGCCAGTGCTGGAAGTGGCTGAAATGGTTTTATCCGGCTCTGTGAATAAATTTTTTGTTGCCGAGCTTGCCAAACACGGATTGTGTGCTGCAGGAATCTCCGGCAAGGACGGCGGTCTTTTGGAGGCGGATTATCTCGATCGGGAAACATACGGGGAGGTCGGAGAAATCAAAAAAGTCGATGCATCTATGGTGAAGGCTCTGATGGAAAAAGGCATCATTCCTGTTATTGCCCCGCTGTCTATGACAAGTGACTGCAAGACGCTGAATGTGAATGCCGACTTGGCAGCATCAGCAGTAGCCGGAGCGCTTGAAGCTGATAAGCTGATGTTCGTAACAGATGTGGATGGAATCATGAAAGAAAAACAGCGCGTTGACGTCCTCACCTCTAAGGAGATTCAGATGCTGATCAAGCAGGAAGTCATCACAGGGGGAATGATTCCGAAGGTCAATTCAGCCTTATCGGCTTTATCAAATCAGATGTCAGAAGTCATGATCGTAAACGGAAAAGGATCATTCTTGTCAGAACAAGCCTTTCAAGGAACAAAAATCGTCAAAGCAAAGGAGACTGTTTCATGAGCAGCTTATTTCAAACCTACGGCCGCTGGGATATTGACATCAAAAAAGCAGAGGGAACGTACGTTGAGGATCAAAACGGCAAAACCTATCTCGATTTCATTCAGGGAATTGCAGTATCTAACTTGGGTCACTGTCATGAAACGGTTACCGAAGCGGTCAAAAAACAGCTCGACAGCGTATGGCACGTATCCAACCTATTTCAAAACAGTCTTCAAGAGCAAGCGGCACAAAAGCTGGCTGCGCACAGTGCGGGAGATCTCGTCTTTTTCTGCAACAGCGGTGCGGAAGCGAATGAAGGCGCGATCAAACTCGCCCGAAAAGCAACTGGGAAGACGAAAATCATCACGTTTCTTCAGTCGTTCCATGGCCGCACATATGCAGGAATGGCTGCGACTGGACAGGATAAAATCAAAACAGGCTTTGGCCCGATGCTGGAAGGCTTTTATTACTTGCCGTACAACGACCCTTCCGCTTTTGAGACTCTTGAGAAGGAAGACGGCATTGCGGCGGTGATGCTTGAGACAATACAGGGAGAAGGCGGAGTCAATCCGGCGAGCGTTGAATTTTTAACAGCTGTCCAATCGTTTTGCAAAGAAAAAGAGGCCCTTCTGATTGTTGATGAAATCCAAACCGGCATCGGACGGACGGGAAAGGGCTTCGGATACGAACACTTCGGCCTCTCACCAGATATCATCACAGTCGCAAAAGGTTTGGGAAACGGCTTTCCAGTCGGCGCTGTCATCGGCAAAAAACAGCTTGAAGAAGCGTTTACTCCTGGTTCTCACGGAACAACCTTCGGAGGAAATATGCTGGCGATGGCAGCTGTGAATGCCACATTGCAAATTGTATTCCAGCCTGATTTTCTGCAAGAGGCTGCTGACAAAGGGACATTTTTAAAAGAAGAGCTTGAGGCGCAGCTGAAAAACCCGTTTGTCAAACAAATCCGCGGGAAAGGATTAATGCTTGGAATTGAGTGTGATGGCCCGGTTGCTGACATTATTGCTGAATTGCAGACATTAGGCTTGCTTGTGCTGCCGGCCGGCCCGAACGTCATTCGGCTGCTGCCGCCGCTTACCGTGACACAGGATGAGCTTGCAGAAGCAATCAGCAAACTGAAACAGGCAATCGCTCAGCATTCGGCCGTAAAACAGTAAATTTTTTTCGGTATAAAGGCATAAAAATTCATTTTAATAATTAATTATACATCGGGAGGCGGGCTGTTAGATGGAAGGTTATTTAGTGTTAGAAGATGGAACGGCGTTCAGCGGCGAGCTGGACGGTCATGAAAGCTGCACAGGAGAGGCTGTTTTTTTTACAGGAATGACAGGCTACCAGGAAGTGCTGACAGATCCATCATATAAAGGACAGATTATCGTATTTACCTACCCGCTGATTGGCAACTACGGTATTAATGAAAAGGATTTTGAAAGCAAGAAACCGCAAGTGAAAGCCGCGGTTGTCTATGAGGCGTGTGATCATTTTTCACATCATGAAGCAGTATACAGCCTCAAGGAGTATTTGCAGAAATGGAACATTCCGCTCTTGACCCATGTCGATACGAGGGCAGTTGTGAAAAAAATCCGCGCAAACGGAACGATGGGTGCGACTGTCACAGCCTCTAAAGAAGCAGCTGAGGTCGCTCTCCAGCCAGAGGACGTGGCACAGCAGGCTTCCGCACAGGAAATCAGCACCATCGGTGACGGAAATAAACATATCGCTCTTATCGATTTCGGCTATAAAAAGTCCATCGCGTCAGCACTCGTCAAACGAGGCTGCAAGGTCACTGTGGTGCCGTATCAGCAAATGGAAGCTGTCTGCGATTTAAAGCCGGACGGCATTGTGCTATCGAACGGACCTGGAGACCCGAAAGCCATTCAGCCGTATTTAGGAAAGATTAAAAGCATCATCAGCCAGTTTCCGACTCTCGGCATCTGTCTCGGCCATCAGCTGATCGCGCTCGCGTTCGGAGGGAATACATTTAAGCTGCCATTCGGACACAGGGGCGCAAATCATCCGGTCATCGACCGTGAAACGAAACGCGTTTTTATGACAAGCCAAAATCATAGCTACGTGGTTGATGAAAAGTCTATTAATCAAGAAGAGCTTACGATTAGGTTTCACCATGTCAATGATACGTCAGTTGAAGGGCTTTCCCATAAAAAATGGCCTGTCATGAGTGTTCAATTTCACCCGGAAGCCCATCCAGGCCCTGCGGAAAGCGAATGGATTTTTGATGATTATCTAAAGAATGTGATACCAGCAAGGAGAGAAATCGCGCATGCCTAAAGACACCAGTATTTCAAGCATATTAGTAATCGGCTCAGGCCCGATCATCATCGGGCAGGCCGCAGAATTTGATTATTCAGGCACTCAAGGGTGCATCGCGCTGAAGGAGGAAGGCTATCGGGTGATCCTCGTCAACAACAATCCGGCGACCATTATGACCGATGAAGCCTTCGCTGACGACATTTATTTTGAGCCGCTGACAGCAGAAAGCCTGACAGCCATCATTCAGAAAGAGCAGCCTGATGGGCTTCTTGCCAATTTAGGCGGGCAGACCGCGTTAAATCTAGCGGTGGAGCTTGAAGAAACGGGTGTTTTAAAAGAGCACGGCGTCAAACTGCTCGGGACATCCGTTGAAACGATACAAAAAGGTGAAGACCGGGAAAAATTCCGTGCGCTGATGAATGATTTGAACCAGCCAGTGCCGGAGAGTGAAATTGTTGATAACGAGGCTGACGCTATCCGTTTTGCGGAATCCATCGGTTTTCCTGCCATTATCAGACCAGCTTACACATTAGGCGGAAAGGGCGGGGGTATTGCCCCTGATAAAGAGGCCTTTACAGCTATGATCAAGCAGGCGCTATTAGCAAGCCCGATCAATCAATGCCTTGTGGAAAAAAGCATTGCCGGCTTTAAAGAAATCGAATATGAAGTCATGCGTGACAGCAATAACACATGTATTACCGTGTGCAACATGGAGAACATCGATCCTGTCGGTGTGCATACAGGTGACTCCATCGTTGTGGCGCCGTCACAAACGTTAACGGATGAAGATTATCAAATGCTGCGGACGGCAAGCCTGACGATCATCTCGGCACTTGATGTCGTAGGCGGCTGCAATATTCAATTCGCGCTCGATCCATTCAGCAAGCAATATTACGTCATCGAAGTGAATCCGCGGGTGAGCCGGTCATCTGCTCTCGCATCTAAAGCAACCGGTTATCCGATTGCGAAGATGGCTGCAAAACTGGCAGTCGGTTACACCCTTGATGAGCTGGAAAATCCCCTCACAGGCTCGACTTACGCAAGCTTTGAACCTGCGCTGGACTATGTGATTGTCAAATTTCCGCGCTGGCCGTTTGATAAATTCAAGAACGCAGACCGCAAGCTTGGCACAAAAATGAAAGCCACCGGTGAAGTGATGGCGATTGAACGGAATTTAGAAGCGGCAATACAAAAGGCAGCAGCGTCTCTTGAACTGAAAAATATCGGTACACACTTACCAGAGCTCAGCGGATTATCGATTGATTCACTTTGGGAGCTGGCAGTCACGCCGGACGACCGCAGATTTTTCGTCGTCATGGAGCTGCTGAGCCGTAGCATAACGATTGATGACATCCATGCGAAAACAAAAATTGATCCGTTTTTCCTGCATACCTTTGACAACATCATCAAAATGGAAAACCGGATGATGGAAACAGACGGAAATATCTCTTTTGACTTATTGAAAAAAGCAAAGGAAAAGGGATTTTCTGACGCGACGATTGCCTTGCTTATCGGCAAGACAGAAGGAGAGGTGCGCACACTTCGCAAGGAGCTGGGCATTATGCCTTCCTTCAAAATTGTCGATACATGCGCGGCTGAGTTTGATGCGAAAACAAACTACTTTTACTCCACATATTTCGGAGAGACAGATGGGGACATCAGCCACAAAGAGAAAAAGCGCGCGCTGATTATCGGTTCAGGCCCGATTCGGATCGGCCAAGGCGTTGAATTTGATTACAGTGCTGTGCACGGTGTGCTGACACTGCAAGAGCTTGGATTCGAAACCATCATGATCAACAATAATCCGGAAACGGTCAGCACCGATTATGAAATTGCGGACCGCCTGTATTTTGAACCGATGACAACGGAGCACATTTTAAACGTAGCGGAGCAGGAAAACATTGATTTTGCTATCGTGCAATTTGGCGGCCAAACCGCAATCAATGCCGCGGAAGCGCTAGAAAAAGCCGGCATTACCTTACTCGGCACATCGTTTAAAACGCTCGACGTGTTAGAGGACCGTGACCAATTCTATCAGCTTCTTGATGAGCTCGGATTGAACCACGCAAAAGGCGAAATCGCTTATACAAAAGAAGAGGCCGCTCAAAAAGCTGATGAGCTCGGTTATCCGGTGCTTATCCGTCCATCTTATGTTATTGGCGGAATGGGCATGATCATTGTGGACTCGAAATCCCAGCTTTCTGAGCTGCTGAAGAGTGAAAACAGCCTGCCATACCCAATTTTAATTGATCAGTATGTGCCAGGAAAAGAAGTCGAAATTGATTTGATTTCTGACGGCGAAGATGTCTTTATTCCGACCTATACAGAACATATCGAACGGGCGGGTGTCCATTCGGGAGACAGCTTTGCCATCCTTCCCGGACCGTCCATCACAAGCGGGCTGCAGCAGGGAATTAAAGATGCCGCGCAAAAAATTGCCCGAAAGCTTTCCTTTAAAGGCATCATGAACATTCAATTTGTGATCGACAATGGACACATTCTCGTTCTTGAAGTGAATCCAAGAGCAAGCCGCACGGTTCCTGTCGTCAGCAAAGTAATGGGTGTTCCGATGATTCCGCTCGCCACACGTCTGCTGGCTGGGGCGTCTTTAAAAGAGGTAAACCCGGCAGTTCAAAATCATCATGGAGTTGCCGTGAAGTTCCCTGTGTTTTCGTCTCACGCAATCCAGGATGTGGATGTCAAGCTGGGTCCGGAAATGAAATCAACGGGTGAAGGCATGTGTGTTGCGTATGATGCAGACAGCGCCTTGAAAAAAATCTATACACGAATCTGGAATCAAAAAGGAAGCGTATATTTGCAAAACGAACCGGCAGATATCAAGGAGTTAGCAGAAAAGGCTGGTTTTACCGTTTATGACGGGGCATTTTCCACATGGATGGAACAGAGCGAAAAAGCGCTTCACATCAATCTGAGCGGCTCCGAAGAAGCGCGTAAGGAACGTTTAGAAGCCATGACGCACGGTATCCCTGTCTTTACAGAAGAAGAAACCGTGCGGGCATTTTTACAAAGCGGGTCAGGGAATCCTCTGCCTGTATCACTCAAAGATCTCTATAAAAAGGAAGTGGCATCATGCATACAGTGACGCAAGCCAGTTTATACGGAAAAGATTTATTAACGTTAAAGGATCTCACTGAACAGGATATCAGTTCCTTGCTTGCAAAAGCCGGTGAGTTGAAACAAAACAAAATCCAGCCTATTTTCCAAGGCAAAACCTTAGCGATGATTTTTGAAAAATCATCAACGCGGACTCGTGTTTCATTTGAAGCCGGCATGGCGCAGCTGGGCGGGAGCGCCCTTTTCTTAAGCCGGAACGATATTCAGCTTGGACGCGGTGAAACTGTCGCTGATACGGCAAAAGTGCTGTCAGGCTATGTGGATGCCATCATGATCCGGACCTTTGAGCATGAAAAGGTGGAGGAGCTTGCTAAAGAAGCTGATATTCCAGTCATCAACGGACTTACGGATAAATACCATCCATGCCAGGCGCTGGCCGATCTTTTGACGATTAAGGAAACGAAAGGGAAGCTTAAAGGCGTGAAAGTCGCGTACGTCGGTGACGGAAATAACGTGGCGCACTCATTAATGATCGGCTGCGCGAAAATGGGCTGTGATATCTCGATCGCTTCGCCCAAAGGCTATAAAGTGCTGGATGAGGCTGTAGAAGCGGCAACAGCTGCTGCGTTTCAAACAGGTGCTTCCATCACCCTTACAGATGATCCGATTGAAGCTATAAAAGACGCGGATGTCATATATTCAGATGTGTTTACAAGCATGGGGCAGGAAGCGGAAGAACAAGAGCGCCTCGCTGTCTTTGCACCGTATCAGGTGAATGCGGCGCTTGTCAGCCATGCCAAGCCTGATTATACATTTTTACATTGCCTCCCCGCGCATCGTGAGGAAGAAGTGACTGCAGAGATTATTGACGGTCCGAATTCAGCGGTATTCCAGCAGGCGGAAAACCGTCTCCATGTACAAAAAGCACTGCTGAAAGCCATTTTATACAAAGAGGAATAATCAAAAAACTGCTGAGTCCGACTCAGCAGTTTTTTAATGACAACATATTCACAGCCGCTTAGGCGCATACTACAGCAAAAAGGAAAAGGAGGAAAAACAGTGGGACAGCAGCATCAATTCAGGCCCGGACAGAAAGCGCCTAATAACGGGATTTACGTAGAAATCGGCGAGACAGGAAGTATGGTGAAAAATCCTCAAAAAATCAACCTGTCAGCAGGGGATATGTTCCCCGAAACATCAAATCACAATCGGCTGTGGACATATAAAAGAAAGCCGTGACCAAGAAAAAACCCAAAACAATAAATGTTTTGGGTTTTTGGCTTTTTAATGCTGGTTTGCATTTTTGTTCATAGGCATGATTTCTGCTAAAACGATGATTAAAACATACAGTACAACAGCAATGATAGATGATGTTTTAATATTGTATTCAGCGTTATTCATGCTGGCAACCAAATAACATGCCATATGTGATAAAAGGAACGTCCAAATAAAGGCAATAATATATCGCACGTTTCCACCTCGTCCTTCTCATTCTATTCTAAAAGCTATCATACCATACAAAAAGCGAAGGGGGAATCCAATTTTAGCAGAAAGTGAAGTGGCAAAAGAGTCTGATTCGTCACAATTTAATGGTAAAACATGAAATCATAATCAATATATTAGCCAAAACTGTAAAGGCTAGGACTTTACCTTATTCGTTTCTTTTCTTTTTACATAAGATAGCGTGAGATGAAGTGTGAAAGGAGGCGGGCAAGCGATGGGAATAACGGAAAGATTCTTTCAATTGGGAACGGAGCATAATGTCATTCATCTGCCCTATCGCCCGAACGGCTTTGGCATCTTTATCTTTGGGGACAGAACTCACTTTGTGGCGAATGATTCAAGCTTTTGGCTTCAGCATTACGGAAGAAATCAGCTGCTGAACATGCTGAGGAATGAAGGATATACCCTTTTTAACAGCAATTTGTTCGGAAGACATTGGGGTGCGGAAAAAGCGGTCACATATGCCAAGCAGCTGACACATTTCGTGCTGAAGCAGGGAATCCTCAATCCGAAGATTCATATTTTAGCAGAGGGAATGGGTGCTCTAGTGGCCGATGAACTGCTTCGTTTTTCCCCGGATCTTATCCGTTCAGCCACAATGCTGAATCCCTGTCTCGATCTTCAGGCACATTATGAATCAGAAAAAGAAAATAAATTTTTCTATAAGCAATTTTTAAAAGAAGTATCGGAAAGCTATGGCATTTCAGTAAAAGAAGCAGAAGTGCTCCGCTACAAAACAATTGAAGGCTATCCAAGCAATGTGCCTGTTCATATATGGCAGCGTATGACCGGAGCTCCTTATCCGTACAGCGTACATGCCGAAGCATATAAGAAAAAACAGCAAAAGCAAGGTTCACCGGTCGATATGACATTTCACCTATCTGAGCATCCAAATAGAATTTATGCGTCAATATGCAAATTTTTTCACAGTCATGAAAAAGAGTTGTAAAGAATACAATAACAGCAGCCTTCTATTTTGCGGAGGCTGTTTTTTGTATTGGGAAAAGAAAAACCGGAAGGGCGGCAGATACAAATGGAATCAACACTGATTATAGGTGCGGACGAATTTTTCGGCCTTTCATTATGCGAGAGGATGTTAAATGAAGGCATACATGTTGATGCCATTCTGACGGGAACAGAAGATGAAATGAGACAAATGTACTTAGAAGAAAGACTCATGTGGCTTGGGAGAAATGAACTCTTTCGCCAACTTAAGCACATTGAAGATCAAAAATATGATACAATTTGTATCCAGTTCGGAGACTGGTTGCCTTTAGACCAATTTGACTCTCCCTATATATTAGTATATGAACAAGATCGAAAAGAGTGGGAAAAACATGAAAAGAAGGGGACGGGAGAAACGGTGATCCTGCCGAAAATGTATGGTCCCTGGCAAGAAAAAATCGATGAAGACGGCTGTTACACGGACGATGTGGCTGACGAACTGCTGAGATTCCTGCTTAAACCAAGCCGTGATAGCAAAAATCAGTTTTTTGAGCTGCAAGTCACAGAAAAAACGTCAAAAGAAGAAGCGAAAGCAAAAATTTCCGACTGGAAAAGACAATTTTCATCAATTTTCGACAAATATTAAGAAATACCTTCCATGTTTCTGGTTTTCTAGATACAATAGGCGTAGAAAAATGATAGATGTTATAGCTTGTCAAAAGGGGTTGAACACGACTTGGTCACAAGGATTGTCATGATCTTTTCTGTCCTCCTTTTATTAAGCGGATGTGGACAAACTCCGTTTAAAGGAAAAATTGAGAAGGTCGGCATGCTCTTTCCTGATACGATTAATGACCTCGTATGGGGCACAAAAGGGTATAAAGGATTACTGAATATACAATCAAAATACAATGTGGACGTCTACTATAAAGAAGGCGTTAAAACAGATGAAGATATTATAAATGCGATTGAGGATTTCCATAAACGGGGTGTTAATCTACTCTATGGCCATGGGAATGAATATGCAGAGGTGTTTAACATGGTCAGTGAAGATTATCCAGATATGGAATTCGTGATTTCTAATGCGAAAGCGGAAGCGGATAATGTAACGAGTGTCCATTTCAGCGGCGAAGCAATGGGCTTTTTTGGAGGAATGACAGCTGCTTATATGTCGAACACGAATCAGGTCGGCGTGATTGCTTCCTTTATGTGGCAGCCAGAGGTTGACGGTTTTATCAAAGGAGCTAAATATGAAAATCCCGATATTGAAGTAAACACAAAATATACAGATCATTGGGATGATGATTCTATAGCAGTAAAGCTCTATCAGAAAATGAAAAACGAAGGTGTGGATGTTGTGTATCCCGCCGGAGACGGGTATAATGTTCCTGTCATTCAGCAAATCAAAAAAGACGGCTTTTATGCTATCGGTTACGTCACAGATCAATCTGATCTGGGCGAAAATACGGTATTAACCAGTACGGTGCAAAATGTGGACAAGGCCTATGAAATTATCGCTGAGCAATTCAACAAAGGCACCCTTAAAGGCGGCGATCATTACTACGACCTGAAAACGGGGGTTGTTGAAATGGGAACATTCAGCCCGCTTATTGATAAAGACTTTCAGCAAAGAATCGCTAAGCTGATCAAAACGTACAACAAAACAGGCGAACTGCCAAAAAACGAGTAATGGAGTGACGTCACATGCAACACGAAAAATCACTTGAGTTCCTGCAAATTGCTATGAAGTATTTGCCTGAAGCGAAAGAACAGCTTGAAAAATCAGGAATTGATCTGTCAATGGAAGCTTTACAGCCGTTTATGAATCTATTTACAACGGTAATGGCGGAAGCTTATGAGCTGGGCAAGTCTGACGCGAAATCCGAAACCGAATAAAAAGAAAGCCACTTTTTCGAAAGTGGCTTTTCACATGATTTTCTTTTTAATAGCCGAAAACATCGGCGCAAGCTCTTTTAAAGCAGGCTTGATTTGATCAAGAGAGTTCATAATTGAACCGATTTGATCCATGATTTGCATGTGATAAGTCGTCTCTTCTTCGTTTGTCTGGGAGACCTCTTCTTGCTGTTCTTCCTTCTCAGCTGTTTGTTTTGCGGAATCGCCGAACATCATCCTTGAAAACACATCCAACTGCGCACGCCCCCTTTCTGCATACCATACTCTATACTCTATGAGTGAGATGAACTGATAGTTTAGACGAATATATTGCCTTGTGAAAAAAAATAGGATAGAATTAGTACCTGATACTAATAATTGATCATAACCTGATTGATCTTTCTAAATTTACAATATAAAGGAGTCTTCCCTTATGAAAGCTGGATTACTTGGTGTTGGACGTTACATTCCTGAGAAGGTTTTAACAAATCATGATCTTGAAAAAATGGTTGAAACTTCTGACGAATGGATTCGTACGAGAACAGGAATCGAAGAAAGAAGAATTGCTGCGGATGATGTATATTCATCACATATGGCTGTTGCAGCGGCGAAAAAAGCGATGGAACAAGCTGGAGTCGCAGCTGAGGACCTAGACATGATTCTGGTTGCCACTGTTACACCAGATCAGTCATTTCCAACTGTATCTTGTATGATTCAAGAACAGCTCGGCGCAAAGAAAGCGTGTGCTATGGATATTAGCGCGGCTTGTGCGGGTTTCATGTACGGAGTGATAACAGGTAAACAATTTATCGAATCCGGAACCTACAAGCATGTTCTTGTTGTCGGTGTAGAAAAACTCTCAAGCATTACAGATTGGGAAGACCGCAATACAGCCGTTCTGTTTGGAGACGGAGCAGGCGCTGCGGTCGTCGGGCCAGTCAGCGAAGATAAAGGAATCCTTTCATTTGAACTAGGGGCAGACGGCACAGGCGGTCAGCACTTGTATCTGAATGAAAAAGGACATACAATCATGAATGGACGAGAAGTCTTCAAATTTGCAGTCCGCCAAATGGGAGAATCATGTGTCAATGTCATTGAAAAAGCTGGACTTTCAAAAGAGGATGTCGACTTTTTGATTCCGCATCAGGCGAATATCCGCATTATGGAAGCCGCTCGCGAGCGTTTAGAGCTTCCTGTCGAAAAGATGTCTAAAACCGTTCATAAATATGGGAATACTTCTGCCGCGTCCATTCCGATCTCTCTAGTAGAAGAATTGGAAGCTGGTAAAATCAAAGACGGCGATGTAGTCGTTATGGTTGGATTCGGCGGAGGATTAACATGGGGCGCCATTGCAATCCGCTGGGGCCGATAAAAAAAGGTGAGGTGCACACAAGATGAGTAAAAAAAGAGTAGTTGTCACAGGACTTGGAGCGTTATCTCCGCTTGGCAACGACGTCGATACAAGCTGGAATAACGCAATCAACGGTGTGTCCGGAATCACTCCGATCACTCGTGTTGATGCTGAAGAATATCCGGCAAAAGTAGCCGCTGAATTAAAAGACTTCAATGTTGAAGATTATATGGATAGAAAAGAAGCTAGAAAAATGGATCGTTTTACACAATATGCGGTTGTAGCTGCGAAAATGGCTGTTGAAGACGCGGATCTCGACATTAACGATGAGATCGCGCCGAGAGTCGGTGTTTGGGTAGGTTCCGGAATCGGAGGACTTGAAACCCTAGAATCTCAATTTGAAATTTTCTTAACAAAAGGCCCAAGACGGGTAAGCCCGTTTTTCGTGCCAATGATGATTCCTGATATGGCAACAGGCCAGATTTCTATTGCCTTGGGAGCAAAAGGGGTTAATTCTTGTACAGTTACAGCATGTGCTACAGGAACGAACTCCATCGGTGATGCGTTTAAAGTCATTCAGCGCGGTGACGCAGACGTAATGGTCACAGGCGGAACAGAAGCGCCGCTGACAAGAATGTCATTCGCCGGTTTCAGTGCTAACAAAGCGCTGTCTACCAATCCAGACCCGAAAACAGCGAGCCGCCCATTTGATAAAAACCGTGATGGCTTTGTCATGGGTGAAGGCGCAGGGATCATCGTTCTTGAAGAACTTGAGCATGCCCTTGCCCGCGGTGCTAAAATTTACGGAGAAATTGTCGGCTACGGCTCAACGGGAGACGCTTATCATATCACAGCGCCGGCCCAAGATGGTGAAGGCGGAGCGAGAGCAATGAAAGAAGCCATTAAAGATGCGAATATTGCCCCGGAAGAAATTGATTATATCAATGCACACGGGACAAGCACGTATTACAATGACAAATACGAAACAATGGCAATCAAAACCGTGTTCGGCGGGCATGCGCATAAACTTGCGATAAGCTCTACAAAATCGATGACAGGTCACCTCTTAGGAGCGGCCGGCGGTATTGAAGCGATTTTCTCTGTGCTTGCCATTAAAGAAGGTGTGATCCCGCCGACAATCAATATTCAAACACCTGACGAAGAATGCGATTTAGATTATGTACCTGATGAAGCCCGCAAACAGGATCTCAATTATGTTCTCAGCAACTCATTGGGATTCGGCGGACACAATGCTACATTAATCTTTAAGAAATATGAGTAATGATGACGCCAAACCGGCTCCCTTCGGGGTAGCCGGTTTTTTTTATGCGCATAGAATAAAAAGAGGAGGCGATCACATGAGTGTGGAACAAACAGATAACTGGTTCAGACAGGCTGCTTCAATAGATGATTTGGCCCATTACATTGTCCCCCTTTTTTCAGGTGCGGAAAAAAAGAACTGGAAAGGCATTCTCAGCCATCTTCAGCACCATGGAATGTTTAAAAACATAAAAGAGGGATCTCATACTGCTTTGAAGCTGAAAGAAAAAGGATTTTACGAACATATTCAGAAAGAAGAACAGTACCTGAAAAACAAATGGCACGGTCCTGATGTACCGATTGTCCCGCTGCCGGTTGATGAACGAAACAGGAGACTGCGTTTAGAATTCGGATCAAAAGCAGGACTCGCCTTTCAAGACAAAATGTTCCTTTTTCTTTCGTCAGAGCTTGATTTTGCATCAGTATCTGCCTTGATGACACATGAATATCATCACATTTGCCGATTAGATCATCTGACAAAAGATGAAAAGGATGTCACATTGCTTGATACAATCATCATGGAAGGTCTGGCAGAATATGCTGTATATGAGAGGTTCGGCCGAAGCCAAACGGCTGAATGGACATCTTGGTATACCCCCGAACAGCTGCAAGCTTTATACGAAAAAAAGATTGTACCCCATCAGGATATCAAACGGGACAATCGACTATTCTCCCAGCTGTTATTCGGCAAAGGACATCAGCCCAATATGCTTGGATACGCAGTCGGATTCAATATTGTAAAAAAGTATTTAACGGCCAACAAAGCCAACACAGCAGATGGGCTGTCCATTCCTACTGAAACCTTTTTGAAAGCAATTGTATAAAAGAATAAAAAATGAAATTTTGTTAATAATATTACATTTATCCTAAAAAATTCTTGATTTTGCAAAATGGTTGTAATAATATACAACTATAAATTTTTCGATAATTCAATATAATTTATTATTTCTGAATAAACGGATTGCTTTCTCTTGGATATGAATACATCAAGAGAGGGAAAGGGGAGTTAGCGTGAGCACACTTTTGGAAGTAAATAATTTAAAGACTTATTTTTTTAGAAAAAAGGAGCCGATCCCTGCGGTTGACGGCGTCGATTTTCACATCAGCAAAGGTGAAACCGTCGCGCTTGTAGGTGAATCGGGCTCCGGGAAAAGCATTACTTCATTATCAATCATGGGCCTTGTCCAAAGCTCTGGCGGAAAAATTATGGACGGCTCTATTAAACTCGAAGACAAAGACCTCACCTCATTCACTGAAAACGACTTTTGCAAAATCCGCGGAAACGAAGTATCTATGATCTTTCAGGAACCAATGACCTCCCTTAATCCTGTGTTAACAATCGGAGAACAAATTACCGAAGTGCTGATTTACCATAAAAACATGAAGAAAAAAGAAGCTCACCAAAAAGCTGTTGACCTCTTGCGAATGGTTGGTTTCTCGCGGGCCGAGCAAATGATGAAGGAGTATCCGCACCGGCTGTCCGGCGGAATGAGACAGCGGGTGATGATTGCCGTCGCACTCAGCTGTAACCCTAAACTGCTCATCGCCGATGAACCGACGACAGCACTGGATGTGACAATACAAGCCCAAGTGCTGGAACTGATGAAGGATCTCTGTCGGAAGTTCAACACGTCGATTCTTCTCATTACTCACGACTTAGGTGTCGTATCAGAAGCGGCCGACAGAGTGATTGTCATGTACTGCGGACAAGTCGTGGAAAACGCCACAGTTGACGACTTATTTTTAGAACCGCTGCATCCTTATACGGAAGGCCTGCTTACGTCGATTCCCGTGATAGATGGGGAGATTGATAAATTAAACGCGATTAAAGGCAGCGTGCCGACACCAGATAACCTGCCGCCGGGGTGCCGCTTTGCCCCAAGGTGTCCGAAAGCGATGGATAAATGCTGGACAAATCAGCCTTCGCTTTTGACGCACAAAAGCGGAAGAACAGTAAGATGCTTTTTATATGAGGAAGAAGGTGCCGAACAATCATGACAGCAGCTAATCCAGAAACAATTTTAGAGCTTCGCGACGTGAAAAAATACTTCCCGATCCGCTCAGGCCTTTTCCAAAGAAAAGTCGGGGATGTAAAAGCATTGGACGGTGTTTCATTTTCATTACATAAGGGAGAAACGCTCGGAATCGTCGGAGAATCGGGCTGCGGAAAATCGACTGCCGGCAGGACGATGATTAGGCTGTACAAACCAACAGAAGGCCAAATTCTTTTTAAAGGGCAGGATATTTCCAATCTATCAGAGGAGAAGCTGCGGAAAAGTGTCCGCAAAAATATTCAAATGGTTTTTCAGGATCCGTTTGCTTCTTTGAACCCGAGAAAAACGCTGCGTTCCATCATTAAAGAGCCATTTAACACACACCACATGTATACGATGCGCGAACGAAACGAAAAAGTCGAAGAACTGCTTGCGAGAGTTGGTCTTCACCCGTCGTTTGCCAGCCGTTATCCCCATGAATTTTCCGGGGGACAGCGTCAGCGGATAGGCATCGCCAGAGCGCTCACGTTACATCCAGAGCTGATTATTGCAGATGAACCGGTTTCCGCACTTGATGTATCTATTCAAGCTCAAGTGATTAATTTAATGGAAGAATTGCAGGAAGAATTTCATTTGACGTATCTATTTATCTCTCATGACCTAAGTGTCGTCCGCCACATCAGCGACAGAGTCGGAGTGATGTATCTTGGAAAAATGATGGAATTGACCGGCAAAAATGAACTTTACGACAATCCGCTCCATCCATACACCCAAGCGCTTCTATCGTCCGTTCCGGTTACAAGAAGAAAAGGATCTGTCAAACGTGAACGCATCGTCCTGAAGGGAGAACTGCCAAGTCCGGCAAACCCGCCAAAAGGCTGCGTTTTCCACACAAGATGTCCTGCCGCAAAGCCGATATGCAAGGAACAAATACCAGCATTCAAAGAAGCTGCTCCCAACCACTTTGTGGCTTGTCACCTTTATAGCTAATTGTTGCCCGCACAGCTTTGAGAGGGGGTATGCACTACATAAACAACAGCTGAGAAGAACGAACATTTCAAGAGGGGGAATATTGAATGAAAAGACGGAAAAGCGCACTGATGATGCTTAGTGTATTCATGGTTCTAGCCATCTTCTTATCAGCCTGCTCAGGCTCAAAATCAAGCAGCAGCGAGAAAAAACCAGCAGGAAAACCGCAGCAAGGCGGAGATTTGGTAGTCGGGTCAATCGGGGAACCCACGCTTTTTAATTCTCTGTATTCTACGGATGATGCAAGTACGGAAATTGAAAATATGCTGTACAGCTTTTTAACGAAAACGGATGAAAAACTAAATGTGAAAATGTCGCTCGCTGAAAGTATTAAAGAATTGGACGGCGGTCTGGCATATGATGTGAAAATCAAAAAAGGTGTTAAGTTTCATGACGGAAAAGAACTGACTGCAGATGACGTCGTATTTACGTACAGTGTCCCTTTAAGCAAAGATTACAAGGGAGAACGCGGCTCAACATATGAAATGCTGAAATCCGTCGAGAAAAAAGGCGATTACGAAGTATTATTCAAGCTGAAATATAAAGACGGTAATTTCTACAATAATGCGTTAGACAGCACAGCCATTCTGCCGAAGCACATTCTCGGTAATGTTCCGATTGCCGATTTAGAAGAAAATGAGTTTAACAGAAAGAAACCAATCGGTTCAGGTCCATTTAAGTTTAAAGAATGGAAGCAGGGCCAATATATTAAGCTCGAAGCGAATAATGATTATTTTGATGGAAGACCGTATTTAGATACTGTGACGTATAAAGTCATTCCTGATGCAAATGCTGCCGTTACTCAGCTGCAGGCAGGCGATATTAACTTTTTTAATGTGCCCGCCACTGACTATAAAATGGCAGAAAAATTCAATAACGTGAAAGTCGTTACTGATTTGGCATTAAGTTATATATATATCGGATGGAATGAAAAAAATGAACTATTTAAGGATAAAAAGGTCCGTCAGGCGCTGACAACTGCTCTTGACCGCGAGTCAATTGTCAACCAAGTATTAGATGGAGACGGAAAGGTAGCTCACATTCCGGAAAGCCCTTTATCTTGGAACTATCCTAAAGATATAGAAGTTCCAAAATTTGCGTATAACGAGAAAAAAGCGAAACAAATGCTCGCAGAAGCCGGCTGGAAAGATACGAACGGTGACGGCATTTTAGATAAAGACGGAAAGAAATTCTCGTTTACGCTTAAAACGAACCAAGGAAACAAAGTCCGTGAAGATATCGCTGTCGTTGTTCAAGAGCAGCTGAAAAAAATCGGAATTGAAGTAAAGACCCAAATTGTTGAATGGAGTGCTCTTGTTGAACAAATGAATCCTCCGAATTGGGATTTTGATGCAATGGTCATGGGATGGAGTTTGTCCACATTCCCTGATCAATATGACACTTTCCATTCAAGTCAAATCAAAAAAGGCTTAAACTACGTTTGGTATAAAAATGCCGAAGCGGATAAACTCATGAAAGAGGCAAAATCAATCAGCGACAGAGAGCAATATTCAAAAGAATATGAGCAGATTTATCAAAAAATTGCGGAAGATCAGCCGTATACGTTTTTGTATTACCCTAACAACCATATGGCAATGCCGCAAAATCTTGAAGGATACAAATACCATCCGAAGCGTGATTTATACAATATTGAAAAATGGTGGCTTGCAAAATAATTATCCCTTAAAGGGGAGGGAGAGCGTTTTCTCCCTCTTCTGTTTTTAATAAGGAAAGCAAAGGGGGACAAGTAATAATATGGCTGCATATATTATCAGAAGAACCTTAATGTCTATTCCGATTTTATTGGGAATTACGATTCTATCATTTGTTATCATGAAAGCGGCGCCCGGAGACCCGATGACGTTAATGATGGATCCGAAAATCAGCCAGGCTGACAGAGAGCAGTTTATTGAAAAATACGGTCTGAATGACCCTCAGTACGTTCAATATTTAAAGTGGCTCGGCAACATGGTGCAGGGTGATTTTGGAACATCTATTGTCAGAAAAGGAACCCCTGTTTCAGAACTGATTACGGCAAGGATGCCTAATACGCTCCTGCTGATGCTCGTTTCGACGATTATGGCCCTTATGATTTCTATTCCATTCGGTGTTTTGTCGGCAAAGCGGCCTTATTCAAAGCTCGACTATGGCATTACGTTTACCTCATTTATAGGTCTGGCTATACCAAACTTTTGGTTCGGATTAATTTTGATTATGGTGTTATCGGTAAATCTCGGCTGGTTTCCAACCGGCGGTGTCGAGACGCTGAATGCCGATTTCAATATATTTGACCGGATTCATCATTTAATTCTGCCTGCATTTGTATTAGCGACAGCTGACATGGCCGGACTGACGCGATACACGAGATCCAATATGCTTGATGTATTAAATCAAGATTATATTCGTACAGCGAGAGCAAAAGGGTTTAAAGAGAACAGAGTGTTATTTAAACATGGATTGAGGAACGCATTATTACCCGTCATTACGATTTTCGGTTTGATGATTCCTTCATTTATTGGTGGATCTGTCGTTGTCGAACAAATTTTCACTTGGCCGGGGTTAGGAAAGCTGTTTGTTGATTCGGCATTCCAGCGTGATTATCCGGTTATCATGGCGATGACTGTCATCTCAGCGGTGCTTGTCGTTATTGGAAACCTCGTTGCAGATATCCTTTATGCGATTGTTGATCCGCGGATCGAATATTAAAAGGAGGGGAAACAGAGATGTCAGAGCTGCATACAACTCCCTCGCCGGAGATCAGGCTGAAAGAAAGTATTTCGAAAAAACCAGAAACGATGATCAAGATATTCTGGGAGAAATTCTCGAAAAACAAGCTGGCCATTCTAGGTGCTGTCATTCTTTTTATCATCATTATATCTGCTATATTCGCTCCATTAATTGCGCCATATCCCCAAGAACAGCAAAGCCTGCTTGATAAATATAAGGCACCGAGCCTTGAGCATTTGATGGGAACCGATAAATTTGGACGTGATATTTTCAGTAGGATCTTGTATGGAGCACGTGTCTCTTTATTGGTTGGTTTTGCGTCTGTAGTCGGTTCGATTTTGATCGGAACAGTTTTTGGGGCGTTAGCGGGATATTTCAGAGGAATAGTTGATGCTGTCATCATGCGTCTGGTCGACATTGTATTATCTATTCCAGATATTTTCTTGCTGATCACGCTGGTCACGATCTTTAAGCCAGGGGTGGATAAACTGATTTTAATTTTCTGTCTCACAGGCTGGACCACGACAGCACGGTTAGTAAGGGGAGAGTTCTTGTCACTTCGTTCAAGGGAATATGTTCTCGCCGCTAAAACAATTGGAACAAAGACTCATAAAATTATTTTTTCGCATATCCTGCCAAATGCTTTAGGACCGATTATCGTCTCGGCGACGCTGAAAGTAGGTACTGTCATTCTTGCTGAATCAGCATTAAGTTACTTGGGCTTCGGAATCCAGCCTCCAATCGCAAGCTGGGGAAACATGCTTCAAGACGCACAGAATTTCACAGTAATGATTCAAGCATGGTGGTACCCATTATTTCCCGGGCTATTTATTTTAATGACCGTTTTATGTTTCAACTTTGTTGGTGATGGTCTGCGGGATGCGCTTGATCCGAAACATATTAAATAAAAATGAAAATAATATTTGTTATAAAATATAACGGAAAAAGAAGAAAAACAGGTCTCTCTTTGTTAGAAAATATACAAATCGGTATGCTCCTTGTGATGTTAAGATCATTCCAGTGATGCCAGATTTCCTCAAACTCTTTGGAATAATTTCTCTGTCCCTTGCCTATACTGTGGACAACAGTTTTTATAAAAGTGAGGGGTTAGAGATGTTATTTCTTCATGATGTGTGGGTTAATTGGTTTGAAGGGGAAGAAAATGGCTACAATGTATGTCACTTTCATGAATGGCGCAAGGAAGATACGGTTGAGCTTTTGGATCAGGTGCCGCTATTAAGGGTGCCGTCAATATTGTTTCATTACATAGAAAATGATTTATCTGAGCTGCCGAAAGGTTTGCTTGAAGACGTACATCAGAAATCGTATATACGGAAAAATCATGAGCGGACAAAGCTTGAGTATTGTTTTGTCGTAACAGACGGAATCGGCATTTTGGCTGTCGATACAATCGGATACACAATCCCTGTCAGAAAAAGCCGTCTCATTCCAAGACAGGAACAGCTTGTTTATGAAATGGTAAAAGATGTAGAGCCTGAAACATATGAATTTGAGCCAAAAAAGCTGGAATCCTCAAAAGAATATCATATTTTATCATTAGCGCCAGAGCATGTCAGAGGACTGACGAGAAAAGAACGGCAAATCAAGCAGCTGATGTTTATGGCGCTTGATCAATTAAAGGGATTGAAAAACCGTGCCGAAATCGGCTACTGGTACACAGAGTGGAATCCGCATATGTATGAACAAATCAAACGAATGAGCTTTGAAGAGATTTGGGACATGCTGTATAACGAAACCATTGAAGGCTGGTCAGACAAGCATTTGACTTTTTGTGAAAACTTGATAAAAGGACAGCCTTTCTTCGAAAAACTGTGGGAATTGGAAAATGAATCAAAGGTGAATTGAAAAAAACCGCTCTTTCAAAGAGCGGTTTTTTGATCAGCGTCTTTTTCGGCCAAGACCCATGGCATTCTCCATTTTTTTCAGCATTTTGTTTGCTGTCCGGTTCGCCCGTTCCGCGCCATCATCGAGAATCCGATCTAATTCATCAGATTCAATCAGTTCATGATAGCGGTCTTGAATCGGTTTTAATGCGTTGACCACAACCTCTGCCAAATCACCTTTGAACTCGCCGTAGCCTTTCCCTTCATACTTTGCTTCAAGCTCTTCAATTGTCGTATTGCCGAGGATTGAATAAATCGTAAGAAGATTGGTAACGCCCGGTTTGTTTTCTTTATCAAACTTCACAATGCCTTCAGAATCTGTCACAGCGCTTTTGATTTTCTTTTCAAGAAGCTTTGGCTCATCCAGCAATGTAATATACGACTTCTGGTTCGGATCGGATTTGCTCATTTTCTTCAGCGGGTCATTCAAAGACATGATGCGCGCGCCGACTTTAGGGATTTTCACTTCTGGAACTGTAAAAATGTCGTTGTATTTTTTGTTGAAGCGTTCGGCAAGATTTCGCGTCAGCTCAAGGTGCTGCTTTTGATCCTCACCGACAGGCACAAGGTCTGTTCCATATAGCAGAATATCAGCGGCCATCAGCGGCGGATATGTTAACAGGCCGGAGACGACAGCTTCGTTGCCTTTAGACTTGTCCTTAAATTGAGTCATTCGTTCAAGCTCACCAATATACGCGACACACTGCATCATCCATCCAGCCTGCGCATGTGCGGGAACCTCTGACTGAATAAATAATGTTGCTTTTTCAGGATCAAGACCGATCGCTAAGTAAAGCGCCGCCAAACTGCGAATATTCTTTCTTAGCTGCAGCCTGTCTTGAGGTACAGTTATCGCATGCTGATCGACGATGCAAAAATAGCTGTTATAATCATGCTGCAGTTCGACAAACTGCTTCATTGCGCCGATATAGTTGCCGAGCGTAACGGAGCCGCTCGGCTGAATACCTGAAAAAATCGTTTTCTCCATAAAAACATCAACCTCATTTCTGAAAACATAATAAAAAGGCTCATTCTTCCCCTGTAAAAAGGGACGAATGAACCGTGGTACCACCCTGATTATTCCATTAAAATGGAATCACTCTAACGTTTGTAACGGAGACTGCTCCGGCTGAGCCTACTTTTGCGGTTTCGGTCAGCTGCTCCAAAGTCCATTCCACATTGCCCGTTATCTGCTCCCAGCACCGCAGACTCTCTTCAAACGGGTGAAACGTGTACTACTCTTTTTCATAGCAGGCTTTTCTTTTGATTGCTTCATTATAAATCAATTATAACCAATTGTCATCATGAAAAAACACTCTTTTTTCCGGTAACATTGTAATGATAGAAATACTGCGGGTACTATTAAAACCTCTAAATGATAGCTGCTCTCAGCGGTGAAAACAGCTAGATATTATATGTAAAAAGCAATATGGATAAAAAACTCCTAAAATCGTTTTCAACGAATTTCCGCTTTAAACGATAGAAGGATATTATGTTCATGGTAGAAAAACTAACGAAGTTCAAATATTTTAAATTGAAAAAATAATATTGCAATAAATTATTTGTTTCATTATAATGAACTTGTTCACTCTAGTGTTACAGCTTTTTTACAAAAATAATCAGAAAAGACGGAACAGAGTAAAAGTTATGGAAACTTAGGTTCATTTGTCTGATATTTCTGATGATTTGGCCGTGAGGAGCTGAAAATTATGATTAGGGGGTTTGCGAATATGAAAAAACGTTGGTCGATTGTCACGTTGATACTCATTTTCACTCTTGTGCTGAGCGCCTGCGGCTTTGGCGGCAGCGGCGGATCAAACGGTGAAGGGAAAAAGGACAGTAAAGGAAAGACGACACTTGATATTAATATCAAAACTGAGCCGTATTCTTTACATCCGGGATTGGCAAAAGATTCAGTATCAGGGGGTGTTATCCGTCAGACTTTTGAAGGATTGACACGCATTAATGCAGATGGTGAGCCTGAAGAAGGCGCAGCTTCTAAAATTGAAACGAGCAAAGATGGAAAGACATATACATTTACAATTCGTGATGGCGCAAAATGGTCAAACGGCGACCCTGTAACAGCACAAGATTTTGAATATGCCTGGAAATGGGCTCTTGATCCTGCTAATGAGTCGCAGTATGCCTATGAGCTGTATTACATCAAAGGTGCGGAAGCAGCAAACACAGGAAAAGGAAGCTTAAATGATGTAGCTGTAAAAGCGGTTAACGATAAAACGTTAAAAGTTGAATTGAACCATCCGACACCGTTTTTTACTCAATTGACTTCGTTTTATACTTATATGCCGGTCAACAAAAAGGTTGCTGAGAAAAATGAAAAATGGTATACCAATGCGGGCAAAGATTACGTTTCCAACGGACCATTTAAAATGACATCTTGGAAACACAGCGGATCTATTGCTCTTGAAAAAAATGATCAATATTGGGATCAAGACAAGGTTAAGCTGAAAAATATCAAGATGGTCATGATCAACAATAACAATACTGAGCTTAAGAAATTCCAAGCTGGTGAGCTTGATTGGGCAGGGATGCCGCTTGGTCAGCTTCCGACTGAATCGCTGCCAACTTTGAAGAAAGATGATTCCTTACACGTTGAAGCGATTGCTGGTGTTTATTGGTACAAATTTAACACGACGGCAAAGCCACTAGATAATGTAAACATCCGTAAGGCGCTGGCCTATTCAATTAATCGTCAATCTATCGTGAAAAACGTGACACAGGGCGAGCAAATTCCTGCTATGGCCGCTGTTCCACCGTCAATGAAGGGATTCGAAGATAATAAAAAAGGTTATTTTGACGATAACGATGTGAAAACGGCGAAAGAATATTTGAAAAAAGGTCTTAAGGATTTAGGGCTGAGCAAAGCTTCCGATCTTCCGGCAATTAAATTGTCTTATAATACGGATGAAGCGCATGCGAAACTTGCACAAGCTGTTCAGGAAATGTGGAAAAAAGATCTTGGCGTAAATGTTGAGCTTGATAATTCCGAATGGAATGTCTATATCGACAAACTCCACAGCCTCGACTATCAAGTGGGACGTATGGGCTGGCTTGCCGACTATAATGATCCGAGCACCTTCCTTGAATTGTTCAAGGATAAAGACGGCGGAAATAATGATACTGGCTGGGAAAGCGCTGAATTTAAAAAGCTATTGAATGAGTCCCAAACTGAAACAGACAGTAACAAACGTATCGAACTGCTTAAGAAAGCAGAGAAGGTATTTATGGACGATATGCCTGTTGCACCAATCTATTTTTATACGATCCCTTGGGTGCAGGACGAAAATCTGAAAGGAACCATCGTTACTGGAACCGGCGAAATTTATTTCAGAAACGCGTACTTTCAATAAGTCTATGTGAAAACAAAAAACCTCAAGGTATATGGGGCCTATTCCCCATATACCTTTCTTACTGATCATGTAAAAACAATGGAGGTGTTTCCCCTTGCTGAAATATATCGGAAGACGTTTAATCTACATGGTTATCACTCTATTTGTCATTGTAACCGTGACTTTTTTCTTAATGCAGGCAGCACCGGGCGGGCCATTTTCGGATGAGAAAAAGCTTCCGCCTGAAATTGAAGCAAACTTAAATGAACACTATGGCTTGGACAAGCCGCTGTTTGTACAATATGTAAGTTATTTGAAATCAGTTGCAATGTGGGATTTCGGACCGTCATTTAAATATAAAGGTCAGAGTGTTAACGACCTGATCAATTCGGGATTCCCCGTTTCATTCACTCTTGGAGCAGAAGCTATTCTCCTCGCTTTAGCATTAGGTGTATTGTTTGGGGTCATTGCAGCCCTTTACCACAATAAGTGGCAGGATTATACCGTTGCGATTTTAACCATCTTTGGTATTTCAGTGCCGAGCTTTATCATGGCGGCTGTTCTGCAATATGTGTTCTCCATGAAGCTTAGTCTGTTTCCAGTCGCGGGGTGGGACTCCTGGGCATACACCTTTTTGCCTTCAATCGCACTTGCTTCCATGCCGATGGCGTTTATTGCCAGGCTTTCCCGTTCAAGCATGATCGAAGTGTTGAACAGTGATTATATTCGCACAGCGAAAGCAAAAGGTCTGTCCCGTCTGGCCGTTACAGTGCGGCACGCCATCCGAAACGCGCTTTTGCCAGTTGTTACATACATGGGACCGATGGCCGCGCAAGTCTTAACGGGAAGCTTCATTATAGAAACCATTTTTGGGATTCCGGGACTTGGCGCACACTTCGTAAACAGTATTACAAACCGTGATTATACAGTCATTATGGGTGTAACGGTATTCTTCAGTGTCATCCTTTTATTATGTGTATTAATCGTAGACGTGCTATACGGTATTATTGATCCGAGAATCAAGCTTTCCAAAGCAAAGAAAGGAGCCTAGGCCATGCAGAACATTCCGAAAAATATGTTTGAACCAGCCGCAGCAAATGCCGGTGATGCAGAGAAAATAAGTAAAAAAAGCCTTTCCCTCTGGAAAGATGCGATGCTTCGCTTCCGCAGCAATAAGCTTGCAATGGTCGGGCTTGTGATTATTGTACTGATTATCCTTATGGCGATTTTAGCACCGCTCTTCTCGAAATATGATTATTCGACTACTAATCTCTTAAATGCGGATAAGGCGCCTTCCAAAGATCACTGGTTCGGAACAGATGATCTGGGACGGGACATTTTCGTCCGTACATGGGTAGGCGCGCGAATCTCAATCTTTATCGGTGTCGCGGCCGCTGTTCTTGATTTGCTGATCGGCGTAATTTGGGGAAGCATTTCAGGGTTCCGCGGAGGCAGAACGGATGAAATTATGATGCGTATCGCCGATATCCTTTGGGCAGTTCCTTCATTATTAATGGTTATCTTACTGATGGTTGTTCTTCCGAAAGGGCTCTTTACGATTATTATTGCCATGACGATAACGGGCTGGATTAATATGGCCAGAATCGTGCGGGGACAAGTGCTGCAGCTGAAGAATCAGGAATATGTGCTTGCTTCACAGACGCTTGGTGCAAAAACTTCCCGTCTGCTGTTTAAACATATCGTGCCAAACGCAATGGGCTCCATTTTGGTCACAATGACATTGACAGTGCCGACTGCGATTTTTACAGAAGCTTTTTTAAGTTATTTGGGACTTGGTGTTCCGGCTCCGCTTGCAAGCTGGGGAACGATGGCTTCTGACGGATTGCCTGCATTGACCTACTATCCGTGGCGTTTATTCTTCCCGGCCGGTTTCATCTGTATTACGATGTTTGGTTTTAACGTTGTCGGCGACGGATTAAGAGACGCATTGGATCCTAAGTTACGTAAATAAGGGAGTGATACGGGTGACACGCCTATTAGAAGTAAAAGATTTAGCGATTTCATTTAAAACATATGGCGGAGAGGTTCAGGCAATCCGCGGAGTGAATTTCCATCTGGATAAAGGAGAAACGCTGGCTATCGTTGGAGAATCAGGTTCGGGAAAAAGTGTAACCTCTCAAGCGATTATGAAGCTGATTCCAATGCCTCCAGGTTATTTTAAGCGCGGTGAGATCTTGTTTGACGGCAAGGATCTGGTGCCGCTGTCTGAAAAAGAAATGCAAAATGTCCGGGGAAAAGAGATCGGGATGATATTCCAGGATCCGATGACCTCTTTAAATCCGACGATGAAGGTCGGAAAACAAATTACGGAAGTACTGTTTAAACACGAAAAGATTTCAAAGGAAGCAGCGAAAAAACGTGCTGTTGAACTGCTGGATTTAGTCGGAATCCCGATGCCAGAAAAACGGGTCAATCAATTTCCTCATGAGTTTTCAGGCGGGATGAGACAGCGGGTTGTCATTGCGATGGCACTAGCGGCGAATCCGAAGCTTCTCATCGCCGATGAACCGACGACTGCTCTTGATGTAACGATTCAAGCGCAAATCCTTGAATTAATGAAGGATTTACAAAAGAAAATTGAGACATCCATCATCTTTATCACACACGATCTTGGTGTTGTGGCAAATGTTGCTGACCGGGTCGCTGTCATGTATGCGGGACAGGTTGTAGAAACCGGTACGGTAGACGAGATTTTCTACGACCCAAGACATCCGTATACGTGGGGGCTGCTTGCATCCATGCCGACATTGGAAAGTTCGGGAGGGGAACAGCTGACTGCGATTCCTGGCACGCCGCCTGATTTGACGAATCCGCCAAAAGGAGATGCTTTTGCGTTGCGGAGCTCTTATGCGATGAAAATCGATTTTGAGCAGGAGCCGCCCATGTTTAAGGTATCTGATACTCATTATGTCAAATCGTGGCTGCTTCATCCGAACGCGCCAAAAGTAGAGCCGCCTGAAGCGGTAAAAGCGAAAATGCGCAAACTGGCAAATACGTATGAAAAACCTGTCTTAGTGAGAGAAGGTGAATGAATTGGCTGAAAAACTATTAGAAATCAAACATTTAAAACAGCACTTTGTCACACCGAAAGGAACAGTGAAGGCTGTAGACGGTTTATCATTTGATATCTATAAAGGCGAAACATTAGGGCTGGTTGGTGAATCCGGCTGCGGTAAATCGACAACAGGCCGAAGCATTATTCGGCTGTACGAAGCGACTGATGGTGAAGTGCTGTTTAACGGCGAAAATGTACACGGGAAAAAATCTCGGAAACAGCTGCTGGAGTTCAACCGCAAGATGCAGATGATTTTCCAAGACCCTTATGCATCCTTGAATCCTAGAATGACAGTTGGTGATATTATTGCTGAAGGCCTTGATATTCATAAGCTGGCAAAAACTAAAAAAGAGCGGATACGGCGGGTCCATGAGCTATTGGAAACAGTCGGTTTAAACAAGGAGCATGCAAACCGCTATCCTCATGAATTTTCCGGCGGTCAGCGCCAAAGAATTGGAATTGCCAGAGCTCTTGCTGTTGACCCAGAATTCATTATCGCCGATGAGCCAATTTCCGCTTTGGATGTATCTATTCAAGCGCAGGTCGTGAATTTAATGAAAGAACTGCAAAAAGAAAAAGGGCTCACATACTTGTTTATTGCTCACGATTTATCAATGGTTAAATACATCAGCGACCGCATTGGCGTCATGTATTTCGGGAAACTGGTTGAGCTTGCGCCGGCAGATGAGCTTTATGAGAATCCGCTTCATCCATATACAAAGTCATTGCTTTCAGCAATTCCGCTTCCAGATCCGGACTATGAGAGAAATCGCGTCCGTAAGAAATATGATCCGTCTGTTCATCAGCTGAAAGATGGGGAAACGATGGAATTCCGTGAAGTCACACCGGGGCATTTTGTGATGTGCACGGAGGCAGAGTTTAAAGCATACTCATGACATTCATCCTTCAAGAGAAATCTCTTGAAGGATTTTTTTACGTAATTATAGAAATTCAGAATAATAATATTTCAAGTAGAGGAATAAGCGGGGGCGAAAAACGATTCAATATCTGCATAACAAAAATATTATTGCGCTTCTGCTGTCTCAATCTCTTCAATCTTTAGCAGGAGTCCTTGTCACAATCGTTTTAATGGTTCGAGTCTATCAAATGACAGACTCCGTCTTTTTGGCGAGTCTTGTTCTATCATTCATGTCGTTTGCGAGTATAGCAGCAAGCTTTTGTATTTCCCCTGTGCTTCACAAGCTTGGTTTTAAAAAGGTGCTTGTGTTCACAAATCTTCTGAGGGCGGTCTTTACGATATTAATGGCTTTTGGCGTCAGTCATCACGGACAGATTTTCTTTTGGGCCACGCTATTGTTTGTATTCTGTTTTTCTTTTGCAGGCGCGTTTTTTCAGCCAGCAAGATTTGCGCTGCTGCCGACTATCGTTTCAAAAGAGCGATATGTGAAAGTGAATGGCGTGATTTCCCTCTCAAATCAATTGTTTCTAACGGCGGGGTGGGGTCTTGGAGGCCTTCTGACGTATGCTGTACCTTTTGAAGTCGTTGTCGGTGCAGCCATTTGTCTGTTTGTTCTTTCAGGAGTCTCCATCAGTGGGCTTCATGTAAATGAAAAAAGGGCTGAAGGAACAGCTGAAACACAATCTGCCAGAAGTATATGGAAGGATTTAATGATCCTTCCTGTTGTAAAGGATATTACGATGATGGACATGATAGAGGCTTTGGCAGGTTCTGTTTGGTCTTCTGCGATCCTTCTCGCGTTTACTGCAGCTGTTTTGCATGCAACGGAGGTATGGTGGGGGGTGTTTAACGCTTCTTATTTTATAGGTGCTATCGCCGGCAGTGTGATTGCTATTCGTTTTTCTGCTATTTTTGAGCGAAACATGGGCTATTCGATTATGTTCAGCTCACTTGTGATGTCGATACTGACCCTTTTGTTCTCTTTTTCTCCAATCCCTTTTTTATGCGCGCTGGCTTGCGCATTCATGGGTCCCTTTTATCAGGTGCGTGATATTTGCCAGGAAACAATGCTGCAGGAGGTCATTCCCGAGCAGAAGCGCATTGGGATCATGGCTGCCAAAAATGCAATTTTAACTCCATGGTCAGGCGTTACTTACTCCATCATGGGGCTCGTAGCTGATGCGGCTGGAGCGAAAACAGCTTTTATTGCGGCCGCTGCATTATATATCATGACGTTTTTTATTGCACTGGCGCAGCCCCGCTTGCTTCATTACAAGCGGGAAGGCGGTATTTCATGAAAGCTTGCGATATAACATTTCAACATGAATGGAGTTTCCGGCTTCGATTTTTGCTAAAAAAATGAAACCAGGGCGGAAGTTCGTACGTCTTAATAGATGTAAAGCTGTTTAAACAAGAAGAAATGGGGTATATCTAAAAAGTATGAAGACAATGAACTCATAAGGAGCAAATCAATGAACTGGTATGAAAAGCTTAGCGAGTACTTTCCAATTGAAGAAATGAAATCAAAAGCGCATATGGAAGCTCTTATGAAAGAGCGAAGCGATATTTATCATAAAGATGAAGGCAAACATCATATCTTAATGTTTGCGGAATTCGATTCATTTATCTTTGTTGATTATCTGTATGTGTCTAAGGATGCAAGAGGGCAGGGGCTTGGCGGCAAATTGATCGCGAAGCTGAAAAAGAAAAATAAGCCGATATTGCTCGAGGTGGAGCCTGTGGATGAAGATGATACTGATACAGAAAATCGCCTGAGATTTTATCAAAGAGAGCATTTCAAGCATGCTCAGTCAATTGGGTACCAGCGCCGGTCATTGGCTACGAATGAAGTAAGCAAGATGGAGATTCTGTACTGGTCACCAAAAACAGAATCAGAAGAAGAAATTTTTGAAGCCATGAAACAGACATACGAAAACATTCATACTTATAAAGATGAGAAATGGTATGGGGAATCGTACGAAAAAACAGACGAGGTCCTGAAACTCATTGATGAAGAAAAACAAAAAAATATTTTCGATCAGTTAAACTAATTGAGAATGACAACATAACATTAACATTAAAATTTGCTGGATTGACACATTTTTTTCTTAGGACACTGTTCACACTTACTTTTTTATAGTATAATACCTGTAAAGATTCCTTTTTTAGAGTAATTTCAATTTAAGAATAAAATAGATGTTCATCCTACTAATTAGAGGAGTGAAGATGAATGGTTACACTATACACATCACCAAGCTGTACTTCATGCAGAAAAGCGAGAGCGTGGCTCGAGGAGCACGAGATTCCATTTGAAGAAAGAAATATTTTCTCTGAACCTTTATCAATTGATGAAATTAAACAAATTCTTCGAATGACTGAAGACGGAACAGATGAAATTATCTCAACTCGTTCAAAAGTATTCCAAAAACTGAATGTGAACGTTGAATCTATGCCGTTGCAAGAATTGTACAGCTTGATCAATGAGCACCCAGGTTTGCTTCGCCGTCCGATCATCATCGACGAAAAACGTTTGCAGGTCGGATACAACGAAGACGAAATCAGACGTTTCCTGCCAAGAAAAGTCCGCTCTTTCCAATTAAGAGAAGCACAGCGTTTGGCAAACTAATAGATCGTATTATTAAAAGAAGGCTGATACTCAGCCTTCTTTTTTCATTTCTTCTCAACTTGCTGATAATAAATGCTTGCAAGGATGACAAACGCCACCGTTAAAATGGGGAGGAGTGTTTCCACTGCGCTGTGCTGTGCCATAAAAAAGGACAGCTTTTTATCTCTCACAATCATTTCTCCGCCTGTATAAGCAAGCAGCCCGCTTCCCGCATAGATCAGGAGGGGTATTTTCTCAAGTGCAATATGGATGAGCTTGCTGCCCCAAATAATAACCGGCACCGATACGCATAAACCTATGATCACAAGTGAAAACTCACCGTGTGACGCACCTGCAACGGCTATGACATTGTCCAGTGACATAAAGAGATCTGCGAGCACGATCGTTCTTACCGCTCGCCATAGAGAGGTGCTGCTTTTAATGTGCTGTGTGTCTTTTTTTTCAATCAGCAGCTGATATCCTAAATACAGCAGGAAAATTCCTCCGACACACTGCAAGAACGGAATATTCAAAAGATATACCGCTGCACTTGTTAATCCGATTCTCATGGCAACGGCGATAAATGTTCCGAGAATAATGGCTTGCTGTCTTTGCTTGTCCGGCAAATTTCTGCTCGCCATGGCGATAACGACCGCATTATCTCCGCCAAGGATCAGGTCGATCCCTACAATCACAAGCAGAGAAATCAGATAGTCATGCTCCATGAATCGGCACCTCACTTTCGTTCCATCGCTTGTACTCCTACTATATGAGACAAGTCGCATTTTATGATATGAGCCGTATATCTGCCGTTTTTTTAGCAAAGATGCGTTTTTATTTCTTTTGTGACTGTTTTATCATAAAATAGAAATACAAAGGAATTCACACTGGCCTTGCATCAAGGTTAAGATGTGGACGGAATGGGTAAAGTGTAGTAAAGTACTATTAATCGGGAGCTTAGATGTCCCTTCAACATCTTATATAGAAGGGAAGGTTGGCAAATGGAAATTGAAAGAATTAACGAGCATACAGTAAAATTTTATATGTCTTACGGAGATATTGAAGATCGCGGTTTTGACAGAGAAGAAATTTGGTATAACCGTGAGCGCAGTGAAGAACTGTTCTGGGAAGTCATGGATGAAGTTCATGAGGAAGAGGAATTCGCTGTGGAAGGCCCTCTCTGGATTCAAGTTCAGGCGCTTGACAAAGGATTAGAAATCATCGTCACAAAAGCCCAGCTTTCCAAAGACGGACAAAAGCTCGAACTGCCGATTCCTGAGGATAAAAAGCAAGAACCAGCATCTGAGGATCTTAACGCCTTACTGGATGATTTCCAGAAGGAAGAGCAAGATGTCAATCAGGAAGAGAAGGAGCAACAGCTTCAATTTGTCTTGCGGTTTGACGATTTTGAGGATGTTATTTCTCTATCTAAATTGAACGTTAACGGAAGTAAAACGACTTTATGTTCGTTTGAGAACCGATATTATTTATATGTGGATTTTTGCGATATGATTGATGAAGAGGTTGAAAATCAGCTAAGCATCCTGTTGGAGTACGCAGATGAATCCTCAATCAGCATACACCGTCTTGAAGAGTACGGCAAGCTGATTATTTCAGAGCATGCTCTAGAAACAATAAAAAAACACTTTGCATCATAACAAACCGATTTCTTTCCGGAAATCGGTTTTTTTTGTGCAATGAAATGCTGTTTTTGTGATGTGAAATTAGAAACCCGCGGACATGCTGAAAACTACGGCAAACAGGAGTTGATCCTCTTTTCCAGAAAGTATATCTCATCCGGAAAGGAGAGATGACAATTGTTTAGTGCTGTGACTGAAGACGGCCGAATGTTTCACCTTCTAGGCGCTCGGCAAAGCCGAAAAATAAAACAGAAAAGGTTCTTCTGCCCAGTGTGCGGAGGTGAGCTTGCCGTAAAGCTTGGGCACCAAAAAGCGCCGCATTTTGCCCATAAACAGAACAAGTCCTGTTCAATAGACATAGAGCCGGAAAGCGCCTACCACTTAGAAGGAAAAAGACAGCTGTATGTATGGCTGAAAACGCAACAGGCGTCCCCGCTATTAGAACCATTCATTAAAAGCATCAAACAAAGACCTGATATTATGGCAAAGATCAAGGGACACATGCTTGCTGTTGAATATCAATGTGCAACTCTTGCTTCAGATCGCTTTCTAAAGCGGACAGCAGGCTTCAAACAAGCGGGAATCCTCCCGCATTGGGTTATGGGACATAGCCGCTTAAAATGCACTGCTCCATCCTTTTATCAGCTTTCTGCTTTTCATTGGCAATTTATCAATGCGAGTCCGAACAAGGAACTGGTCTGTTATTGCCCGGAAAAACGGCTATTTCAACGGATTAGCTTTATTATTCCGTTTCACACAAACCATTCTTTTTCCTCCGTTCAAACGATTCCTCTTCACCAGGCAGATGCAAAAGAGATTTTTTTTACTGCGCCAAAGCCCTCATTGCGTTACGACAATTGGATGAAAGCCGTAATGCGTTTTCGGAATAAACCCCATCGATTTATTTCTAAGGAGTCAAATCGCCTAAGGCAGCTGTTTTATCAAAAACGGCAGACATCTCTTTCATTTCTTCCGACTGAAGTGTTTATTCCTGTTACAAAAGGAGCTGTTTTTAAAAGTCCGGTTTTTGTGTGGCAGGGATATCTTTATCTGTTTATGACGGATATTGGATACAAACGTGCGCCAATTCGCTTTTCCGCTGTTTTACAGCAGTGCAAACTGCACATTCATAAAAAGAACATTTCACTCAGATATGAATACAGCGAAAAATGTCTTTCAGAAGCGGTGAAACAATACATTGATTTTTTGTGCAAGAAGGGATTTTTAAGGGAGACTCAGAAAGAAGTATATGTGCTGTGTCAGTGCGCAAAGGACATATACTCATTACAGGATCTCATAGAAAGAGACCGCAGCTGTTTTATAGAATGAGTTTGTCTCATTTGGCTCACCCTAAGACAAAGGTGGTGGGCTGGCTGTGAGAGGCATAAATGGAAAGGTTTTTCGTGTTTTTGCTGTTTTTTTGGCATTCGTTCTCTTCATCGCTGCATATGATTTGACAAAAGGCAGTGAAAAACCGGAAGATATTCACAACACAAGTTTATTGAGAAACAGCGGTTTTTTCAATTGGCTTGAATTAAAGAAAACGAGGGGGATCACCATGGCTGAGGAAAAAAAAGCAAACCAACTGCCTGACAGAAGTGAAGTAAAGGCAGAAGACACATGGAGACTTGAGGATATTTTTCCTAATGATGAGGCCTGGAATAAAGAATTTCAAGCTGTAAAGGAATTAATTCCTAATCTATCTGAGTATAAAGGAAAGCTGGCAGATTCAGCCGATCATTTATACGAGGCACTTACGTATCAAGATAAAGTGATGGAACGGCTGGGCAGGCTGTACGCATATGCCCATATGCGCTCTGACCAAGATACCGGAAACTCCTTTTACCAGGGGCTGAATGACAAGGCGGGAAACCTGTATACACAGGCTGCTAGCGCGACAGCTTATTTGGTTCCGGAGATTTTATCTATAGAAGAAGACAAGCTCCAGCAGTTTATTCTTGAAAAAGAAGAACTGAAATTGTATTCCCATGCGATTGAGGAGATTACAAAGGAACGCCCTCACGTACTGAGCGAAAAGGAAGAAGCGCTGCTTGCTGAAGCTTCTGAGGTGCTAGGGTCACCTTCCAATACGTTCAGCGTTTTAAATAACGCCGAAATTACTTTTCCGTCCATTAAAGATGAAGAAGGAAATAATAAACAGATCACTCACGGAAACTTTATTAACTTCTTAGAAAGTGAAAACCGTGAAGTCCGCAAAAATGCCTTTGACGAAGTATATAAAACGTACGGACAATATAAAAACACAATGGCCACCACACTAAGCGGCACTGTGAAAAAGGACAACTTCTATGCGAGAGTGAAAAAATACAAGTCAGCGCGAGAAGCGGCGCTTTCTAACAACAGCATTCCCGAGGAAGTATACGACAACCTCGTCAAAACGATTAATAAGCATCTGCCGCTCCTGCATCGCTATATCGCGTTGAGAAAGAAAGTGCTTGAGCTTGATGAAGTGCATATTTATGATCTGTATACACCGCTTGTGAAGGATGCGGGGATGAAAGTTACGTACGAGGAAGCTAAAGATTACATGCTGAAAGGTCTGGCGCCTTTAGGGGAAGAATACGCTTCTATCTTAAAAGAAGGGCTGGAAAACCGCTGGGTCGACGTTTACGAAAATAAAGGGAAACGCAATGGCGCTTATTCATCAGGAGCTTACGGCACGAATCCGTATATCTTGATGAACTGGCATGATAACGTCAATAATCTCTTTACGCTCGTGCATGAGTTTGGGCATTCCGTACACAGCTATTATACGAGAAAGCACCAGCCATACCCATACGGCAACTACAGCATTTTTGTCGCAGAAGTCGCGTCTACGACAAATGAAGCGCTTCTTGGCGAATACCTGCTAAACAATTTAGATGATGAAAAACAGCGGCTGTACATTCTGAACCATATGCTTGAAGGCTTCAGAGGAACGGTCTTTAGACAAACGATGTTCGCCGAATTTGAACATCTGATCCATACAAAGGCGCAAGAAGGGGAGCCGCTTACACCAGAGCTTCTGACAAATGTCTATTATGACCTGAATAAAAAGTATTTCGGAGACGGCATGGTGATTGATAAGGAAATTGGCCTTGAGTGGTCCCGTATTCCGCACTTCTATTACAATTACTATGTGTATCAGTATGCGACAGGGTACAGTGCTGCCCAAGCGTTAAGCAGCCAAATTCTGAAAGAAGGAAAGCCGGCAGTTGACCGTTATATTGACTTCCTGAAAGCGGGAAGCTCACAATATCCGATTGACGTCCTGAAAAAAGCGGGCGTTGATATGACGTCACCAGAGCCAATCGAAGCTGCGTGCAAAATGTTTGAAGAAAAACTTGATGAAATGGAAGAACTGCTGATGAAAGTCAAGCAGTCCTAAAAAAAAGCCTGTGCGTCATTTGCACAGGCTTTTTAAAATCCTTTAAAGGTTTTGCGGTGATTCAGGCGGTATAGGGTAAATAAAATAGACAGAAACAGCAGAGGAGAGGTAATATAAAGCGGCAGCATATGCATCATGCCTAATATATTCAAACAGAAAAAAACGGCAATACACACAATTGAGATCACAGTATACATCATGGCAATCCTCCCCGTCTTTATACCTTATAAAGATATGAAAGAATGTCTGTCGTTATGTTTTGTGACAAAAGTATGAACATTAAGCATATAGGTTGTCAAAAGTCGACAACTTTTGTTATCATAAGGATGTGAAATTGATCACAAACAAACATTACCCCTTTGTTTGACCGTGAAAAATTTCTCCCATCCCCTTTGTTGTCGTTAAGACATATGAAACCGCGCTTATCCCGGCGCGGTTTCTTTAGTGCTGAAATCGGAACGTATGTTCTGTTCCGGTGCAAAAAAACAGCCTCAAGCATATGCACGCCTGCGGCTATTTTTCACATGATTGATATTCATCAGAATGAGTGCTGAGAGATTTCCAAAACATTCCGTGTTTGGCTTCCACTTTGGCAACCTTTTTAGCAAACGCCAATTTTTTCATTTCTTTTTCAACCTCTTCAAGGCTCAGGTCATATACAAGAGCAATTTCTTTGGAGGCAACGAAGCGGAAATACTCAATAAAACATTCCAGCGGCGGTGTTTCCGACGGCTTTGGCTCGTCGCCAAGCATCTCAAATAAGATTTCTTCATATACATCATATGAATAGCTGCCAGGTACTTTAAGTCCCTCGTCTTCATGCTGCGTGTTAAAAAACGTCAGCGTTGGATTGACGGAAACATCCATCTCAGCGGCAATTCTCATGTCACATTGAAGCGCCTTGACAGCGCTTTGGGAATGTAGATCATTTTTGAATTCTTCAAGATCGAGATTCGTTTTTTCTGCGATCTCCAAAAGCACATTTTCGTCCGTAATATTTTTCTTTGAAACAAACAGGCTCTCCTGCATATTTCTGAGAAATCGCATGCCGACTTTTCTTCCTTGCAGTTCGGCTGCTTTAAATGCGAGAGCAGCCATGTAAGGAGATGAAAGCGGCTGATCTTGCTCGAGCCAGACATTGCCGTCACATGACATGCCGGAGCGGCTTGCAATCTTTTCCCATGCTTCTGCGAGGAGATGCTTTTTCCGCTTCTTATTTAATGCGGTAAGACTCGCGGAAGCTATAAGACGTAAGGTGAAAAACCGTCCGTATTTGATTTTCAGCTTTTTAATAACGGGTTCTAAGGACCAGCATTCAGGACATAATGGGTCTACAAACATGTAGATTTCAAGCGGTTTTTTTGGATGACCGTGGCAATGGGCGAAGTATTGCTCATGCTGATAGTTTGTCAAGATGATCAATCCTCCGCTTCCGTTTGATTCACCATATGCCTTGCTGTCAATTCCAGCCGGCCAAACAAAAACTCGCGAATATCGCCTTCCAGCCCTACATGGTCCATTGCGTCCTTCATACAGCTGAGCCACGCATCAGCTCTCTCATTTGTAATCGGAAAGGGAAGATGCCTTGCTCTGAGCATGGGGTGGCCGTGCTCCTCAGTATAAAGCGGGGGCCCGCCTAAATACTGAGTCAAAAATTGCTTCTGTTTCCTGGCGGTTTCTGTTAAATCGCTTGGAAAAATTGGCTTCAGCAAAGGATGAGACGCGACACGCTCATAAAAAGTATCAACAAGTTGCGATAGAAGTTCCTCTCCAATCGCTTCATAAGGTGCGTTAAACGATTGTCCCATGTTGACTACTCCTTTAAATATGGCTAATAGGAATCATAAATCCTATTGCGAAAAGTAATTTTTTGTATTTCAATCATTCATCTAGATTTATTTTAGCAACAAGGCATCATTTCTACAAACAAACTGCCTTTTATGCGTATGGGTGACAAGTTTCGGCTTGAAAGCCGGGCGTATTTCATATCATATCACATAAAAATCGGGAATGCGTAAGATTTCACCTCGCAAAAAAAACCAGAGGGCAGGAGCCGCTCTGGTTACGCGTAATAGGCTGAAGTTATTCTTTTTACATAGTTTTGTGTTTCCTTGAAAGGAGGAATGCCGCCGTGTCGATCAACATTTCCTGGTCCGGCATTGTATGCCGCTAATGCCATAGATACATTGCCGTTGTATTTGTTCAGCATTTGTTTTAAATACTTCGTTCCGCCTTCTACATTTTGCTGGGGATCCAGCGGGTTAGAAACACCAAGTGAGCGTGCTGTTGATGGCATCAGCTGCATCAAGCCGAGCGCACCTGCTCCGCTGACCGCTTTTGCATTAAAGCCTGATTCCTGTTTGATGACAGCGCGGATTAGCTTTTCATCGACGCCGTATTTATCAGCCGCTTTTCTTATTGCACTGTCAATGGAAAAGTCGCCCGAATTGAGCTGTTTGGCTTCATATTTGTTTGAAGCTGAATCTAACGCAGCAGTTTCGATGGTTTGTGTCGGTTTTGTAATATAACCTGAATCATTATTTATATTTGAGTTAAGCCCATAAATTGAAAGCAGTGACGGCGCTGTTGATGAAGCGCTGTTCAGCAGGCTGAGCGGGCTTGACGATGCAGAAGGTGCTGTTGGTTGCTGATTCGTCAGTCCGTTTGTATATTGGCTGAGCAAAGAGCTGAAGCTGGAGAGCGGGCTTTCTGCATCATTTTGAGTGCCTGTGCTGCGGGCGTTGGATATGGACTGTAAAGCCTGAAGCTGAAGTAAAGCTGCCCAATTCGTTACATTCACGATGTCATTCCACCTTATATAGACTTTCGTTTTTCTTCGTAAAAACGAAAAATTTTATTTTTGGTTTCGCGCTGAGGAATGCGGAATTGCTGAAGCAGCTTTTCGAAAGCTCGTTTGCCTTCATGCCAGTCTGCCGCCTCAAATTCGATTTCATAGTCCTCTTTATTTAAATATCGGCTGTGGTCTAAAACTATTAAGCCTTTTTCTGTTTCTTTTTCTGCGCGGTTTGTTGCTAAAGATCCAAAGTATTGAATGGCATCTGTATCTATATGAAGTTTGCGCAGCTGGTCCATCACAGGGCCTTCAGGAACTGAAAATGAAGAAAGATCTGATACCTCTGAAAGCCGCTGGTGTGTTTCCAACAGTCCTACATGTGCCGGTTCTTTTAATGTCAGGACATACTCTCCGTTTTTTCTGCGAATTCGAAGTGCAGCTTTTTTTTGTTTCAGCGCGAAGCTGTCTGTGTCAAAATAATGATTGCTTTGTTCTGTAAAATCTTCTTCTGTCAGCTGGAGTGCCGCTGCCAGCGTTTCAAATTCTTGTTTGGTCAGCATGTTTTTAAATTCTATTTCAATTTCTTGACTCATGATGTTCTTCCTTTCCGCCTTGTAAATCTGATTTTTACTATTATCTCTTTAGATGTTAGGTTTATCAATATCGAGCTTGATATGGTAAAATGAATCTGTACTTTTTTAAAAAAGGAGAGCATTATGCAAAACAGAATCGAAATCTTGAATGCAACATTATCGGATCAGCTTCGCCTTGCCTGTGAGACAGCAGGAATTGAAGCGGAATGCAAGCCGTCAGGTCAAATGCTTGTTGATTCTGACCGCTTTGCTTTTGTATACATACTTGAATTAGCTGATTCTTTTGAATATGTCATGATAAAGGAAGATGTATGGCCGGAACTGAAACAGGCTCATGCAAAAAGACTCCCGGTAGTCTTAAAGGCAGGAGACAAAACCATTGAGCTGGCAGGCCTGCATGAGGAGCTTGAGTATCTTTTAGAAAATATTAAAGATAATGCAAACTATGGAGAAATGGAAGATAAAGTAAAAAGGGTGTTTTTGTAGAAACTGGTTCGGAATTGGGGGATGTATGATGATGGATGACAAACAATGGGAGCGTTTTTTAGTGCCGTACCGCCAGGCTGTCGAAGAGTTGAAAGTGAAGCTCAAAGGGATTCGCACACTATATGAATACGAGGATGAACATTCGCCGATCGAATTTGTGACGGGGCGTGTTAAACCTGTGGCGAGCATACTTGAAAAAGCGAGAAAAAAGAGCATACCGCTGCATGAAATTGAAACCATGCAGGATATCGCAGGCCTTAGGATCATGTGCCAATTTGTCGATGACATCCAAATCGTAAAAGACATGCTGTTCGCCAGAAAAGATTTCACCGTTGTGGATCAGAGGGATTATATTGCGGAACATAAAGAGAGCGGATATCGGTCATATCACCTTGTCGTGATGTATCCTTTACAGACCGTGTCCGGTGAAAAGCATGTTCTCGTCGAAATACAGATCCGCACATTGGCGATGAATTTTTGGGCGACCATTGAGCATTCATTGAATTATAAATACAGCGGAAACATTCCGGAAAAAGTAAAATTAAGGCTTCAGCGTGCTTCTGAGGCGGCGTCCCGGCTTGATGAAGAGATGTCGGAAATCAGGAGTGAAGTACAGGAAGCTCAAGCTGCCTTTTCACGAAAGAAAAAAGGAAACGAGTAACAATAGGTAAAGGGGAAGAAAAGCATGAAATTTGCCGTATCATCAAAAGGAGATCAAGTTTCTGATACGCTGAAAAGCAAAATACAGGCGTATTTATTGGATTTTGATATGGAACTGGATGAAAATGAACCGGAAATCGTCATTTCGGTCGGAGGCGACGGAACTCTTTTGTACGCTTTTCACAGATACAGCGACCGCTTGGACAAAACAGCTTTTGTCGGCGTTCACACGGGTCATTTGGGCTTTTATGCGGACTGGGTTCCTCAAGAAATTGAAAAACTTGTTCTCACCATTGCGAAAACGCCTTATCATACAGTCGAATATCCGCTTCTTGAAGTGGTTGTGACCTATCACGAAAACGAGCGGGAAGAAAGATATTTAGCCTTGAATGAATGTACGATTAAAAGCATAGAAGGAAGCCTTGTGGCTGATGTGGAAATCAAGGGGCAGCTTTTTGAAACCTTCCGGGGCGACGGCCTTTGCCTGTCAACACCATCCGGCAGCACAGCCTACAATAAAGCGCTGGGCGGAGCGATTATCCATCCGTCTATCAGAGCGATCCAGCTTGCGGAAATGGCTTCCATTAATAACCGTGTATTCCGGACGGTCGGATCGCCGCTGCTTCTCCCTTCCCATCATGATTGCATGATTAAGCCAAGAAACGAAGTGGACTTTCAAGTGACGATTGACCATTTAACCCTTCTTCATAAGGATGTAAAGTCGATCCGCTGCCAGGTTGCTTCCGAAAATGTGAGATTTGCGAGATTCCGGCCGTTTCCATTTTGGAAACGAGTCCAGGATTCGTTTATCGGAAAAGGTGAATAGAAAGAGGACATATCGTGGAGCATTTTTTCATCAAAAAGAACATGACTTCCGCTGAAGACGGGATGACTCTAAAAGAATATGCTGGCGAGCTGGGCATTTCGAAACGTCTGCTGACTGATATTAAGTTTGGCGGGGGAGACCTGCTTATTAACGGCGAACATGTGACGGTCAAATACGTTTTGAGAGAAGGAGATGTCCTTGTCGTTCAGTTTCCTGAGGAGCAGGTGAGCGAGACGCTATTAGCTGAGCCTGTTTCGCTTGATATTCTGTATGAGGATGAACATGTGCTTGTTATAAACAAGCAGCCATATGTATCGTCAATCCCTTCGAGAGAGCATCCTTCCGGCAGTATTGCGAACGGAATTATCCATTATTATCAAATAAACGAAGTGCGGGCGACGGTTCACCTTGTCACCCGGCTTGACCGGGATACATCAGGTGTCATGCTTATTGCCAAGCATCGCTTTGCCCACTCTATTTTATCATCTGCGCAAAAAAACGGACTTGTGAAACGGCGGTATGCAGCAGTCGTCCACGGGCGGATGACGCAGGCGGAAGGAACAGTCGATGCTCCGATTGGCAGGCATCCTGACAGTATTATTGAACGGATAGTGAAACCCGGCGGGCAAAAGGCGGTTACTCACTTTGATGTCAGATGTGCAAATGATGACATCACCTCAGTGACATTGCAGCTTGAGACTGGACGGACCCATCAAATTCGTGTTCATATGAGCTATCTTGGGCACCCGCTGTGCGGCGATACACTGTACGGCGGTACGAGACGGAACATTGGCCGCCAGGCTCTGCACAGCGAGCAGCTGTCATTTATCCATCCGCTGACACAGGAAAACATGACGTTTCATGCCGCGCTGCCTCAAGATATGAAAGAACTGATAAAAGGAGAGAATCAATGATTCTCTCCTTTTTTATATGGAACGAAATCTTGATTCGTCATAAGGAAGGGAGCTTGGTACGGAGACGGTTTCTATTTCCGGAAAGCGAAAGCCTGTCAATTTATTCCCGAACACACAGCCTGTATCAATATTGATGGTGCGGTTGACCTTTTGAGGCTCTTTCACAGGTGTATGGCCGTATACTACCCATGATGTGCCGTTATAGGCTGCTGCCCAATCACGTCTAACGGGCCTGCCGTCCGGATACGTTTCCCCCGTCACATCACCATATAGCACAAAGTCTTTCACTCTGCGGGTATATTTGCCGATATCGTCAGCCTTTATGCCAGCATGGGCGACAACTAATTCTCCATTATGTAAGATGTCGTAAAGCGGCGCTGTTTCGTACAGCTTCATAAACTGTTGGCTGACTGCTATTCTCTCTTCTTTTGTGAGATCATCCAGCTCTGCCGCTGTTGTTTCAAGGCCATGCATCACTTTCACTGGGTTTCCTTTTAAGTAGCGGTACAGCTTGTTGCAATGATTTCCCGGGACATAACGGACGGCACCCTTTTCGTAAGCGCTGGCTACAAAGCGGATGACCTCTATCGATTTGGGCCCTCTGTCAGTTATATCTCCCGCAAAAATAAGCATCCTGCCTTCCTCGTGGACAGGCACTCCATTTTTGATCGTATAGCCAAGCTTTTGGATTAATGCAATCATTTCATCATAGCAGCCATGAATATCACTGATAATATCGTATGCCATACGGTATCCTCCTTGCTAATTGATTTATTTATTATGATGCAAAGTACTGGGAGTCATCACAAGCTTTTATGTGCAAATTATAGAAGAATCATTTTCTAAATAAAAAAAAGGCCTTATTACTTTATTTTTCATCATCAACCTTGTTAAAATCGCGTTATGTTTTGTAAACATGTGGTTTTGTTCTTTGAGTAAGAACTGGTATAACCATGATCTAAAAAGGAGGTTTTGATTATGGCGCATACATCTGTCGCATCTTTAGTTGTCGTACTTATCGTTGCATTTCTGACACCCATCCTTTTGCATCGGTTTAAACTCAGCATCCCGGTTGTTGTTGCTGAAATTATTATGGGATTGATTATAGGGAAAAGCGGTCTTAATTTAGTTGTGGAAGGTGACACATGGCTTCAGACGCTTTCTATGCTCGGCTTTATCTTTTTAATGTTTTTAAGCGGGCTTGAAATTGATTTTACATCGTTTGAAAAAGGAAAGAAAAAGCAGCTTCTGCCAAATGGAAAGGAAGCGCCTAATACGTTTGCTGCGGCATCCATTATTTTTGCAGGTATTTTTATTTTATCACTGCTGCTGTCCTACGGATTCGTCTTAACTGGATTTATCCAAAATGCTTTTTTAATGACGCTCATTATTTCAACCATTTCATTGGGCGTTGTCGTTCCTACGTTAAAAGAAGAGCGAATCATGAATTCAAATATCGGCCAGATTATTTTGCTCATTGCTGTTATTGCTGATTTGGCTACGATGATTCTTTTAGCTGTTTTTTCTTCTTTATACGGAGAGGACAGCGGAAACATGTGGCTCTTAATGATCTTGTTTGCGGCCGGAGTGGTGCTTTACTTTTTCGGCCGGGTTTTCAAACATCGCTCTTTTGTTCAATCCATGTCAAAAGGGACGATTCAAATTGGAACACGTGCCATTTTCACGTTAATCATCGTACTTGTTGCTTTGTCTGAATCACTTGGAGCAGAAAATATCCTTGGCGCTTTCTTAGCTGGGGTACTCGTTTCCCTTCTTTCGCCAAACAAAGAACTTGTTCAGCAGCTGGATTCATTCGGCTATGGGTTTTTAATTCCGATTTTTTTCGTAATGGTCGGTGTGAAGCTGGATATATGGACTCTTTTCCAAGATCCGAAAATTTTAATCATGATTCCGCTTCTGCTTCTGGCACTGTTAGTGAGCAAAATCATTCCTGTCTTGTACTTGAAAAAGTGGTATGATAATCGAACAGTTTTAGCGTCTGGTTTTCTGCTGACATCAACGCTTTCGCTTGTAATTGCCGCTGCGACAATCGGCCAGCAGCTTCACATCATCAGCGCTAATATGTCAGGGGCGCTGACATTAGTAGCCGTCATTGCCAGTATTTTTTCGCCGGTCTTCTTTAAGAAATTGTATAAACGGGAGAAGCAGACGGAAGAGAAAAAGACGATTACGTTTATCGGCGCAAATCAAATGACATTGCCAGTTACTCTTGAACTGCCGGAGGAAGAGTATGATGTGCGTGTTGTACACGTCTATCAAGAGAATGCGGAAGAAAAGCTGTCAGAATCAGTCTTTACTGTTGAAACAGTTTCTGACTATGAACGCGAGACGCTTGAATCACTCGGCATTTTTGATACGGATATCCTCGTTGTCGCGACTGGAAATGAAGACATGAATACGGACATTGCGTTATTTGCGAAAGAGAAAGGCACAGAAAGAATCATTGCCAGCGTAGGGTCTCCGGATAATGAAGCTGCGCTGAAGGAGCAAGGTATCAGCATTTTTTCTATTTTACTGTCAACAAAAACATTGCTTCGCGCGCTAATAGAAGCGCCGGGAGTCATGAGCCTGCTTACAAACCAGGAGTCTTCCCTGTATCAAGTGAATATGGAAAACGGCACATATGACGGTGTGATTTTGCGGGAATTTCCTTTAACGGGTGACGTCATCTTTGTCAGGATTTTCAGAGGTGTGGACAGCATCGTTCCTCACGGAGATACGAGGCTGAAACTGGGAGACCGCTTAATCGTTACCGGATCTCGGGAATATGTAACAGAACTTAAGAAAACATTGGAAGAATAAATCTTGACCAAGCAGAGATTCGTGTTAATATAGAGGTGCAGAACAATTCAATATGATTCGTATAACCACTAGGGGTGTCCTTCATAAGGGCTGAGATAAAAGTGTGACTTTTAGACCCTCATAACTTGAACAGGTTCAGACCTGCGTAGGGAAGTGGAGCGGTATTTGTGTTATTTTACTATGCCAATTCCAAACCACTTTTCCTTGCGGGAAAGTGGTTTTTTATTTATCAGGCAGGGGGAATGATGTGTGACGTTTTCAGAGGAATGCCGCAGGGCAGCCGCGCAATGGTGGGAGGGGAGTTTTGTCCATCCGTTTGTTCAAGGAATTGGCGATGGGACGCTTCCGATTGACCGGTTTACATACTATGTGCTTCAGGATTCATATTACTTAACGCATTTTGCAAAGGTGCAATCGTTCGGCGCTGCTTATGCGAAGGATCTTTATACAACAGGACGGATGGCAAGCCATGCCCAAGGTACATATGAAGCGGAAATGGCGCTTCATCGCGAGTTTGCGGAGCTGTTGGAAATCAGTGAACAAGAGCGAAAGGCGTTTAAGCCGTCTCCTACGGCATATTCTTATACATCCCATATGTACCGTTCGGTTTTGAGCGGGAATTTTGCCGAGATTTTAGCGGCACTGCTGCCTTGCTATTGGCTATATTATGAAGTCGGTGAGAAATTGCTGACGTGTGATCCGAGCCATCCCATTTATCAGAAGTGGATCAGCACTTACGGCGGTGACTGGTTCAGACAGCAGGTCGAAGAGCAAATCAATCGCTTCGATGAGCTGGCGGAAAACGCCACGGATGAAGTGCGCATCAAGATGAAAGAAAATTTTGTCATTTCGAGTTTCTACGAGTACCAATTTTGGGGAATGGCTTATCGAAAAGAAGGCTGGTCTGAACCCAATATAAAAGAGGTGAAGGAAAGTGGAGCTTCACGCTATAACTGATGATCGTAAGCCGGTTGAACAGTTAGCAAAAGCGATGATAGCGATTCAGAATGAAGTTGATTTTATACACATTCGGGAACGGTCAAAATCGACAGCCGACATTTTGGAACTGCTCAGGCTTATTTCTGACGGCGGTGTAGATAAACGAAAACTCGTCATGAATGAACGGGTGGATATTGCGCTTCTTTCTACAATTCATCGCGTGCAGCTGCCAAGCGGCAGTTTTTCGCCAAAGCAGGTCAGAGCCAAATTTCCTCATCTTCATATTGGGCGGTCGGTGCATTCACTTGAGGAAGCACTTCGAGCAGAAAAGGAAGATGCGGACTACGTACTGTTCGGCCATGTGTTTAAAACGGATTGCAAAAAGGGTCTTGAAGGCCGAGGAGTGTCTTTGCTGTCAGATATCAAACAGCAGATTTCCATCCCGGTTATCGCGATCGGCGGAATGACGCCGGATAGGTTAAGAGATGTAAAACAAGCAGGTGCAGACGGCATCGCTGTCATGTCGGGGATTTTTTCTTCCGCTGATCCTTTGGAAGCTGCCGGACGATACTCCTGTACGTTAAAGGAGATGCGCTATGAAAAGGCATTATGATGCGGTTGTCATTGGAGGCGGAATGATCGGTTCTGCGATTGCTTATCATGTGGCAAAGGAAAACAAAGAAATTGCATTGTTTGAAAGCGGAGCAATAGGCGGCAGAACAACAAGCGCTGCTGCCGGTATGCTTGGCGCCCATGCCGAGTGTGAGGAGCGTGATGCGTTTTTTGACTTTGCCATGCACAGCCAGCGCCTGTACAAAGGGCTTGGAGAAGAGCTTTACACACTATCTGGTATCGATATGAGACAGCATAACGGCGGTATGTTTAAGCTTGCGTTTTCAGAAGAAGATGTACTGCGGCTGAGGAAGATGGATGATTTGGATTCTGTCAGCTGGCATACAAAGGAAGAAGTGTTAGATACAGAGCCATATACGGCTGCTGACATTTTCGGAGCGGCCTTTATTCAGGATGATGTACATGTTGAGCCTTATTTTGCTTGCAAGGCATATGCGAAAGCAGCGAAAGCGCTTGGAGCGGAGTTTTTTGAGCATACGCCTGTCCTGCATGTCGAACGTGACGGTGAAGCGCTATCTATCGAGACGCCGAAAGGTAACGTGCGGGCGGATCATGTCGTGATTGCCAGCGGGGTATGGAGCGGAACATTTTTTAAACAGCTCGGGCTGAATCATTCATTTTTCCCTGTGAAAGGGGAGTGCCTGTCGGTTTGGAATGATGATATCCCGCTGACGAAAACCCTTTACCATGATCATTGCTATATCGTACCAAGAAGAAGCGGCAGACTGATAATCGGCGCGACAATGAAGCCAGGTGACTGGAGTGAAGCACCGGATCTTGGCGGGGTGGGATCAGTAATGAAAAAAGCAAAAACGATGCTGCCGGCCATTCAGAATATGAAGGTGGATCGTTTTTGGGCAGGGCTGCGGCCGGGGACAATGGATGGGAAACCATATATCGGGAGACACCCTGAGGACAGCCGTATTTTATTCGCAGCGGGCCATTTCAGAAATGGGATTCTGCTTGCTCCGGCAACGGGTGCTTTGGTCAGAGATCTCATCATGGGTAAAGAGGTTAATCAAGAATGGGTGCACGCATTCCGAATTGATCGCAAGGAGGCGGTTAAAAGATGATGCTACAGCTGAACGGAAAAGATGTGAAGTGGGAAAAAGACACAGGTACAATTCAAGACTTGCTGGCGTCTTATCAGCTTGAAAATAAAATCGTTGTCGTTGAAAGGAATAAAGAAATTATCAGCAAAGAGCATTACCACGAGGTTGAGCTTTGTGATCGCGATGTCATTGAAATTGTCCATTTTGTAGGAGGCGGATGAGCATGTTAACAATTGGCGGGAAATCATTTCAATCAAGATTGCTGCTAGGCACGGGGAAATATCCATCGTTTGACATCCAAAAGGAAGCGGTGGCCGTTTCTGAATCTGATATTCTAACATTTGCTGTACGGAGAATGAACATCTTTGAAGCGTCTCAGCCAAATTTTCTGGAGCAGCTTGATTTATCCAAATACACGCTATTACCGAATACAGCGGGCGCCAGCACAGCTGAAGAAGCGGTTCGGATTGCAAGGCTGGCGAAAGCGTCAGGGCTTTGTGACATGATTAAAGTTGAAGTCATCGGCTGCAGCCGATCCTTGCTTCCTGATCCTGTTGAGACACTAAAAGCGTCCGAACAGCTTCTTGAAGAAGGCTTTATTGTGCTCCCGTATACGTCTGATGACGTTGTATTAGCGAGAAAACTGGAGGAGCTCGGCGTTCATGCCATCATGCCGGGTGCGTCTCCGATTGGATCGGGACAGGGAATCTTAAATCCTTTGCATCTGTCATTTATTATTGAACAGGCCAAAGTGCCGGTCATCGTGGATGCCGGAATTGGATCGCCTAAAGACGCAGCATACGCAATGGAGCTAGGAGCGGACGGCGTACTTCTCAATACAGCCGTATCAGGCGCGGAGGATCCAGTAAAAATGGCGCGTGCGATGAAGCTCGCGGTGGAAGCCGGGCGCCTTTCCTATGAGGCGGGCCGCATTCCGCTTAAGCAATACGGGACGGCAAGCAGTCCGGGAGAAGGTCTTCCTGTATGACAGACAGGTACTCCAGACAGGAGTTGTTTGCTCCGATCGGCCCGGCTGGACAGAAGAAATTGAAAGACGCGCGCGCCGTAATTATCGGCGCCGGCGCGCTTGGAACAGCGAGTGCGGAAATGCTTGTGAGAGCGGGAGTAGGCAATGTGAAGATTGCCGACAGAGATTATGTGGAATGGAGCAACCTGCAGCGCCAGCAGCTGTATACAGAAGAGGATGTCAAAAACGAAATGCCGAAAGCAGCTGCTGCGGAGCAACGCCTCCGCTCGATTAACAGCGATGTCGATGTGACTGGTCTTGTCATGGATGTGACAGCGGAAAATGTCTTTGAGCTGATTAAAGGCACTTCCATCATTGTGGATGCGGCCGATAATTTTGAAACCCGTCTGATCGTAAATGATGTTGCGGTCAAAGAAGGGATTCCTTTTCTCTATGGTGCTTGTGTAGGGAGCTACGGCCTCACTTTTACCGTAGTGCCTGGATCGACCCCCTGCCTGCATTGCTTGCTTGATACACTTCCGATTGGGGGAGCCACATGTGACACAGCTGGCATCATCAGTCCAGCTGTTTTGCAGGTAGCGGTTTTTCAGGTGACAGACGCGCTGAAGCTGCTGACGGGAGAGGAGTGCGAGCCGGTGCTGCGCTCCTTTGACTTGTGGAAAAATGAACGGTCAGAGGTGAGAGCGGCTGGTCTCAAGCGTGATGCATGCCCAAGCTGCGGCACGAAGGATTTTCCGTTTTTGTCATACGAGAATCAAACAAAAGCAGCTGTATTGTGCGGCAGGAACACGGTGCAAATCAGATCATCCTTTACGAAAGAAGCTGATCTTGATGTGCTGGCTTGTCAGTTGAAAAAAGCCGGATTTGAAGCAGCCGCGAACCCGTATTTAATTTCCTGCCGCTCAGATGATATGAAAATGGTGCTGTTCCGGGATGGCAGAGCATTGATCCACGGCACGAATGATATTGCCCGGGCGAAGTCTATTTATCATAAATGGATCGGATCATAAAAGGGGTGTAATGGCATGAGTATATATAAAGCTTTGACAATCGCAGGCTCTGATTCAGGCGGCGGAGCAGGGATACAAGCCGATATCAAAACATTTCAGGAACTTGATGTTTTCGGTATGTCCGCAATTACAGCGGTAACGGCTCAAAATACGCTTGGCGTCCACGGGGTGCATCCGCTGACCGTAGAGGCACTGAGACAGCAAATTGATGCTGTTGCCGAGGATTTGAGACCGGACGCCGTTAAAACGGGAATGCTCTGGAATGCTGAAATGATTGAAGAAGTGGCGAAAAAAATTGATGAATATGGGTTTAATCGTGTGATAGTTGATCCGGTAATGATTGCAAAGGGAGGTGCATCCTTGCTGCATGATGAATCAGTTGCCACCTTAAAGGAGCTGCTCATCTCCAGAAGCTACGCGGTTACGCCGAATGTTCCGGAAGCGGAAACACTGACAGGAATGACAATCCGCTCATTGGACGACCGAAAAAAAGCAGCGGAGGAGCTTGTGAAGATGGGGGCGCAGCATGTGATCATCAAAGGCGGACATCAGCCTGATGACAATCACATTACTGACCTTCTTTTTGATGGGAACGTGTTTATGCAGATCAGCCATCCTTTTATCGATACGAAACATACGCATGGCACAGGCTGTACCTTTGCTGCAGCTGTAACAGCTCAAACGGCTAAAGGAGACAGCATTCATCAGGCATTCGAGGCGGCAGTCAGCTTTGTCCGTGAAGCGGTGGAAAATACGCTCGGTATCGGGTCGGGACACGGGCCGACAAACCATTTCGCCTTTAAGCGAAACAGCTTAAAAACGAGCCGATGAGATCACCAGCTGATGGTGGTCTCGTTTTCGTTTGTCTATCGTATGCGCTTTTCATCTGGACAAGGTTATGATATGATAGGGATTAAGATCAGGTACTAATACTATGTCTTTATTAAATATAGGAGGCTTTATACATATGAATTTTTCACTTGAAGGCCGCAACATTGTTGTCATGGGGGTTGCCAACAAACGCAGTATCGCATGGGGTATTGCGCGCTCTTTACATGAAGCGGGCGCCCGCTTGATTTTCACATACGCAGGAGAACGTCTGGAGAAATCTGTTCATGAGCTTGCGGGAACGTTAGAACGCAACGATTCCATTATTCTTCCTTGTGACGTAACTAACGACGCGGAAATCGAAACATGCTTCGCAAGCATTAAGGAGCAGGTCGGTGTAATCCACGGTATCGCGCATTGTATCGCGTTTGCTAATAAAGAAGAGCTTGTCGGCGAATACTTAAGCACAAATCGTGACGGTTTCCTTTTGGCTCATAACATCAGCTCATATTCTCTAACAGCTGTTGTCAAAGCAGCACGTCCGATGATGACTGAAGGCGGAAGCATTGTTACTTTGACTTACCTTGGCGGAGAACTTGTGATGCCAAACTACAACGTCATGGGTGTAGCGAAAGCTTCTCTTGATGCAAGTGTGAAATACTTAGCTGCTGACTTAGGAAAAGAAAATATCCGTGTTAACAGCATTTCTGCCGGCCCGATCAGAACATTGTCTGCTAAAGGCATCAGCGATTTCAACTCTATCCTGAAAGATATTGAAGAGCGTGCGCCGCTTCGCCGCACGACAACACCTGAAGAAGTAGGCGATACAGCTGCGTTCTTATTCAGCGATATGTCTCGAGGCATTACAGGTGAAAATCTTCACGTTGACTCAGGTTTCCATATCACTGCACGCTAAGCAGGATCTATATCAAGCAATCCCGAATAGAGGGATTGCTTTTTTATTTCTTCTGATTTTCAGGTTTCTGTCATATAGATAGACTATGACACAATCGGAGGGATGAAGATGTCTAATAAGAAAAGAAACGCGGAAAAAAAACCGCTCATGTATATTGTTCAGCCGGATTACGCAGAAACAACAAGGTCATCTATGCAGGAGATTGTCATCAAAAGAAAGGCCGACAAACCCGCTCCGCCAAAAGCGGAGGAAAAGCCGGCCTACCGAGAGAAACAGCAGGAGAAAGCTGTGGTAACAGAGGTGCAGGAAGCAGAACAAAAGCCTGAAATTGAGTCAGTGAGCCAGCACATAGAAGAGGTGAAAGAGCCCGAAAACAAGAAAAAACAGCAGGAACTGAATGCAGAGCCGGAGCCCGCAGAAGAAACCATTGAACAAGAGCCTCCGAAAGCAGGAAAAAAGGAAGAGCCTGTGCCTGAGGCCCAGAAGCCTGAAAAAGAACCGGAAGCTGTTCATAATGCAGCCAAAGCGGAGGAAAAAGCCCCGCCGGCAAGAAAAGTGAAAAAGCCAATGAGCAAGATGACGATTCACGAAAAAATTGATTTTTTAACAAAACTTCCTCATAACATGCCGAGAGCGCTTTGTTTGATTGAAGCTAATGGAAAAACGTACAGAGGTGTGATTGTCGGCAGAAGAAACGATTCTGTCCTGCTCCGAACGACTGGAAATGGCGCGCCGACTGAGCTGGTGATTGATGACATCACTTCTTTACATCCGCTCGGTTTTTAATGGAATGAAAAAAAGCTGCCCGGCAGATGTTCCCGGACAGCTTTTTTACATAGAGAAAAGCGCTGCAGTCGCATTTAATGATGATGGTGCGTACGATTGATTAATCGAGGAGTTAAGCAGTTGATTGCGCAGAAGCAGTCTAAGTCCACTTCAATGCAGTAGTTCGTTCTTTCAAGTCGAAACACTTCGCAAACTGTATCTTTATCAGTGAAATCCAAAATGTGTTTGTGTTCGTCAAATGCAATTAATAATGACAATGTTGCGCAGCAGTCATGAACTTTTTCCACTCTGAAAAATACAGTATTAAAGCAAGGCCCATTTTCAAGTTCTCCAACATTTCCGAAAGCGACCAGAGGATTTGATTTTGATGTAAACAGCACGAAAGGCACTGTATCGCCTAGCGAATGGGTTGGTGACAAAAGTTTTGAATTGCAGCTAGTCGGGCAGTCTTCTTCAACAGCACTTTGCAGATCCTCAATATTTTCTACAGCTTCACGCACGCAGCTTGATGTTTTTTGGCTCATATTATATCCCTCCTGCCTTATAAATTTCTTGAGACTGGCGAAATGATGGAGAGTCAGCTGCTTCCCACCGGAAGCAGCTGAATAATTTGCACCTGTAATAGAGTTTGGAAGGGGATTCCTTTTTACAAGTGTTTATCCATTGTGATGATGCTTTTTATCTCTGTTAGGGGATGTTCTGTCAACTAACTCTGGCGATAAGCACTGAATGGCACAGAAGCATCCAAGATCCACTTCAATGCAGAAATCTGTTTTTTCAAGTCCGAAGAAATCTGGGTCGCAAGGATGGCAAACGCTTAAGGTATCGCATTTGACATCAACCGGGCGCAAAATAGACAGTGTTGCACAGCATTCGCATATTTTTTCGACGCGGAAGAAAATGGATTCAAAGCATTGCATATCATCCATAAATCCCCCCACGTTTCCGAAAGTGGAGAACAATCCGCCTTTTTTATCAAACAAGAGAAACGGAATTGTGTCTTTTCCTGCAATTGTCGGATTCAAAAGGTTTGTATAGCAGCCAGTAGGACACTGTTCCTCAACTGCCTCCTGCTCTGCTAAAATCTTTTCCACTGCATCGGATACACAGTTCTCATGCCGGCCATGGGTTTTTCCGCAGCTCATTGATTTCAGCTCCTTCTTTATAGGGTATTTGACTTTAGTCCTTAACAACATATGTACCCGTACGCCACTTGGTGTGGGTGAACGTCTATATATTCATCATATGCTTGGAAAATAAGAAAAAGCAGAGCGTTTTTAGCTCTGCTTTTAAGTTCCTTAGAGAACAAGAGTGATTGTTAAGAGGGCGACTAGGAGGTTTACTGCTGTAGAGATAACTGTTGCGATATCGGCATCTACTGTTGTGACATTTACACCTCGTGAGCATTCGATGAGAAGTTTTTGGCGGTTTACTTGTTTGTTAGCTGCAATCTGTAATAAATCTTGTGCGATTAATTCGGCAATTACGCCGTCTGCAATGGATGTGAGAGTTAATATTACAGTAGCATTATTAATCGCTGTTAAGACTGATGATACTGCTTGAACGTCTGTGGATGAAACATTGATGTCACATGAGTCTCTGATAATAATGGTCTCATCGGAGACTTGCTTATTCAGATTCGCCTGAGCTATATTTTGGTCGATAAAAGCATTATCGTGGCCGAATCCATGGCCATGGCAGCAAATATCACAATGGCATTTTCTTTCATGTTTTTCTTTCTCTTTATCATCTAACGGATGGTCGCAGTCAGGATCAAGTGCAACCCAAGAATACGGTCTGCTTTCCATATCTATTCCTCCTTTTCTTTTACTGTTATTAAATGAGCGAGCCTCTTAGTTTGACTGAGGCATATATCTTGGTGAAGAGCCCTATTTTTTATGGTTAGTTTGAATTGTTATTGTTTTGCCGTCTTTGTCTGAGTTGTTCAATTAGCTGCTCTCTGCGGTTTTGCGGTTTATCGTTCTTTTGCTCTTGAACGGCTGCTTCTTCTTTTTTCTTCTTTTGGTTTTCGATTAATGCTGCTGATTTAGCTTGCAAATCTTTTACAAGATTTAAGAGCATTTCTTTTTCTTCGTCTGATACTTTTTTCATTTTGTCTTTCGTGACACCATGTTTAGAAAATATATTTTGGACCAGCATTTTCGTCATCGGATCAGCTTCCGGAAGCTTTGCAAGCTCTTCTTTTATTTTATCGTTATCTGACATTTGTTTTCACCTCGGCTTTTTAATTTGTGAAAAGAAAGGGTTAAAGGACGTCAAGTTCATTGAGAATGCTGTTTAGCACCTGAAGCAAAATTTGTACAAAGGTTATTATTTCGACAGCAGATAAAGTGATTTTGATATTACGGCTGTTGATAATTTTAATGATGGTTCTTTTCTTGATTTGAGAGTTGTCGAGAATGAGAATGTCGCTTGCCACTTCGTCAGCTAAGTCTTCGTCGGCAATGACGAGCTGTGTCGCCAGGATAATCAATGTTGTAACTAAGGCTTGTATAGAAAGGGCAGATGTTATATGTGATGTATCTATTGTGATATTTTCGCAATCAATGACTTCGATCTGCTGCTCGAATTCGCTTGATAATTGCTCAAATATGTCAGGATGCAGGGATGCAACTTTTTCTTCAAATGACATAACCTTCACTCCTTTCTTATCCATACTCTATATAATGCAAAAGGGGTGCAGAGCGGAATAATAAAAATAACTAATTTTGCGCCGGACAAGATACAATTCATCAAGAATAGGGTTTTAGCATATATGTGAAGGGATCATGATTGGAAAGGAGTGAACAAGTGGTTATTAATGGACTGACAATTGTTCTTCTTTCACTTGCGGTCTTTCGGCTTGCTCGGCTGCTGGTATTTGATACGATTATGGCGCCGCTTCGCAGTCTGTTTCACGAAGAGAAGGAGGAAAAGGATGCGGACGGGAACATGGAAACATTTATTGTAGTTAAGGGAACGGGTGTGAGGGCGTTTATTGGTGAATTGCTGAGCTGTTATTGGTGCACAGGCGTGTGGTGCGCCGGCTTTTTAATTTTATGCCAGGCATTGATCCCGCAAGCGGCGCAGTGGCTGATATTGCTGCTGGCGATCGCCGGTCTCGCAGGCATCATCGAAACGCTCGTATCAAAATGGCTGCAGGAATAAGGCATTCCCGCCAGCAACTTTTCACTAGCATCCGCATAAAGTAGCATATATGATATAAGGAAAGGAAGGGAACAAAGTGAATCAATCCGATAAACCTTCCCAAAAAACTCCATATACAGAAACATTGCATCAACCAAAAAAGATTAAAAAGAAAGGCTGCGGGTGCGGAAAAAATAAAAAGAAAAAACCTCAATAACTTGGCAAAGAAACCGGAGATCTCCGGTTTTTTGTTTTTTTTAACGGAGCGGTTGTTCTCAGCATATATCATGAGTGGGGGGATACCAGTGAATGAGTTTGAAAAATGGATAGAAGGCAAATATGAACCTCATGAACAAAAGCAAACAAAGCATGAAAACACGATGAGCCGTATCACAAAAGATTTGGATGCATTTGATGAAGCCGGTCTGTCGTTTGAAGAGGAGATTGAAGAGCTTGCTGAAAAAACGGAAGCCTTACTCAAAAAACGTCAGGCCCAGTATGATCAATTATAAATCCGCAATCGCCCTATGCGTTTATCCAAGCCAAATAACTCGGCTTTCATAATGTATAGAGAGTAAAGGAGGTGCTTATCTATGGGCTTTGGATACGGATTTGGCGGCGGCTATGGCGGCGGCTGTTGTGGCGGTTACGCTGGCGGCTATGGCGGCGGCTATGGTTCAACATTTGTTTTGTTGGTCGTATTATTCATTCTCCTCATTATCGTAGGTGCATCTTTCTTTTAAGATGAATTGAGGAAGTACAGGTGATCACCTGTGCTTCCTTACCTTGTGTTTATTTTTAACGTTTTGGTAAAGCACATTGTATGATGTACCTTCATACAATACCATATCACTCCGCCAAAAGGAGGCGTCCTATGGATAATCAATTTTTCAAAAATATCGAGAAGAAAACAGGTGTCAAGATGCAGGATGTCATGAATCTTGCCGGCTCGCTTCAAAACGCCAATTTTAAAGATGAAAATACAGTCCGCAGCGTCATTAAGCGCGTAGCACAGCTGGCAAACAGACGCGTGCCGAGAGAATTAGAAGATAAGATTGTGCAATCTATTACAAGCGGAAAAGAAAAGCTTGATTTTAACACGATTTCCAAAATGATGGATAATAAATAAGCAGAAGGCCTTGCTGACACATTGCAGCAGGCCTTTTTTACAGAAAAGACCCGACAGATTGCTGCCGGGCTGTTAGTTATGCAAGGGCTGTCTTGCTTGCTGTAAAAGAGGATATAAAAATCTTGAACGATGGGCTGTTTTACCGCGCCTGTTTGCGGGACATGACAAATATAGATGCTGTTTGGCCCGGGTCATGGCGACATATAACAGGCGTCTCTCTTCCTCAAGAGGCGCTTCAACTCCTTTTCTCGCTGTTTCTAATGAGAAATCGTGCGGAATCGAGCCGTCTACGGTGCCTAACACGTAGACCGTTTTGAACTCAAGGCCTTTTGAACGGTGAATGGTCATCAGCTGAACGCCATTTTCATTCGTTTTGTTTTTCTCAGCGGCCCGCATATGATCTACATGGGCGAGAAAGTCAGGGATCGTTTTGAATTTCTTGGCAACGACCTTGATGTCACGCAGATCATCAGAACCTTTTTCCAGTTTATTGCCTTCATTGCCCCGTTTTTTTAAATACTCGGAAAAGCCCATTTTCCCTTCTGCAAAGGTGATCGCTTCCACCGGCTTCATCGTGCGGATGCTGGTGAAAAACGGGACGATCTTCTTGATTTTGGTCAGCTGGAACGGCATTAGGTCAGGCAGCTTGGCCAGCGCTTGAATCATGGAGCAGTCCTCGGTGATCGAGAGTGCCTTCAGCGTGTTCAATGCAGACTGTTTCAAGAATAAGGCAGGCAGCAAGTGCTTAATCGCCTCAGTGTCATCCTCATTTTGGCTCGCGTACAAGTATGCAAGAATTTGGCGGATGATCCGTCTGCTGTAAAACGATTGGACACCGCGATCAGCAGTATACGGAATGGACGATTGATGAAGTCTTTCGTAAATGGCGCGTCCAGCGCTGTTTGTGCGGTAGAGAACCGCAAAGTCTTCAGGGCTTGCTCCATTTTGAATTTTTTCTTTCATATCGGCAACGACCATTGTTGCTTCTTCCTCTTCGTCATATGGATAAAACAGCACAGGGGCCTGCACGTCATCACGGGCTGCTTCAAGCATTTTGGCATACCTGTTTTTATTCTTTTTCACGACGATATCAGCACTTGAAACAATCGGGTGTGTAGATCTGTAGTTCGCAGTTAAATAGATCGTCTTGGCACCGGGATAATCCTTTTGGAAATCAAGAATAAAAGACGGATTACTTCCGCGAAACGCGTAGATGGACTGGTCATCGTCCCCGACGCAGCAAAGGTTTTGTTCCGGGCTGGCAAGCATTTGCATCATTTTATATTGAACGGGATTAATGTCCTGGAACTCATCTATTAAGATATACGTAAACCGAGATTGGTATTGTTTCAGAAGATCCGGCCGATCAATAAACAATTCATAACAGGCTGAAGCCATGTCATCAAAATCAAATTGATTTTGTTCTTTTTTCTGGCGTTCATAATGTTCATATAAACGATAAACTTGTTTTTCCCACTCGTCTTTTAAAGGAATGCGTTCATTCGGTACATAAGTGTTTTTCCAGAAACCGATCTGCTGCAGGGCTTGGTCAACAGGAAACTCTTTCTCATCAATTCCTTCTTCATAGAGTGCTTTTTTGATATATTGTTCCCGCTGCCACTCCATTTTCAGCAGATGCTCGCCGTTCCACTTCGCGGCATCATAGTGATACAGAATCTTATAAAACAAGCTGTGGAAGGTTCCGGTGACAAGTCTTCTGACTTTTGCCGGCTGTAATCCATACTGCTTCGCCATACGCTCTTTCATTTCTGCGACGGCTTTTGTTGTGAAAGTGACAAGCAGCATGTTTTCCGGCGGTATGCCTAGGTGTTCGATCATATGGGCAGCGCGCGCGGTCAGCACACGTGTTTTTCCGCTTCCTGCACCTGCAAGCACAAGCAGCGGACCTTCCGTTTCTGTGACGGCTTTCAGCTGATCCGTGTTCAAGCCGACAGATGGAAAAAGGCTCATATCAGGTTCTATTGCTTTTTGTACAAATGGTATTCTTGGTGTTATACTTCTCGGCCGCTGCCATTCCGTTACAGCTGGAGACGGATCAGCAGCAATCGCTTTTCCCTTAGGCAAACGAATGACACCAGACTGCTGCTCGTCTTCTTTTTTTTCCTCTATAACAGGCTTCGGTTCGCACGCCTCCTCACATGCCGGGAAATCGCCTGGCTGGCGGTGGATAAACTCCGGCGGATCGGCGATGTTGAGCCTTAACAAAACGGATTTTCCGCAATGAGAACAAAATAAATGTCCTTTTATTCCTTCTTCAAAGAGGAATTGATAATGTTCTCTCGAATATGTATGTAAGTGTATCGTTCGGTCATTCAGTCGGGCGCATTTCAAAAAAGGGGTCCTCCCAATCAAAAGGTGTTCATTACAGACAATGACTATCATATCAAAAGAAATGTGTTTCAAAAAGTAAGTTTAAGGGAAAAGATATAGCAGAAGGGTGGGGTTCGAATGATATATGCAGGTCATATTCAAAGCCAGCAATACGCTCAATATGCAAACAGAACGATTGGACATAAGCAGGATTATGCCGGAACTGAAAAAATCCGATATGTCCCGTTTCAACGGGTATATAAGGAACTGGAAAAGCAGCAGGAAAATCAAACGGCCGCTGAAAGAAAAGTAAACGAGACAAAACGTAAGCGCTCTCTACATAAGGAAGGTATAAGGTATCAAAAAGGATTCTTCATTAATGAATATAGATAAAAAATCTCCGATAATCATTCGGAGATTTTTTATTGCAGAATGTTAGATATCATTGTAATATGTCATAAAAGATTTTGGGAACGGGGTGATGCAATGATTTTATCCATTAACCCTCAAGTTAAATACTTTAAGAAATCTAAAAACCGGGAGAATTCCACTTGAAAAGATTTGTTAATACAATTTTTAATTATTGTGGTAATTCATTTACCAAATGACATCGAGGTGTTTTTTTATGAAAGCGGAGCAGATCCAAAGAGATCTTGAACGTTTACACTATTGGGATGCAAGGGTCCTGCAATTAGAGTCTTATTTTTTCAGTGACGAAATAATAATGATATTTGAAGACACAGACAGTAATGTAAAGTTATCTTTTACAGGTTGTTCATCATTTTCATTTGTTACAACTGCTGATGATCGAATAAAACCGTTAAAAGATTTGCAAAGGTCCCAAATCCCTTATTTTCTCCAGAATATTGAGATGTCAACAATCCAGAGCGAAGGGAAAGAATTATTAAAAAGTAAAATCCTCATGCCGCCTTTAAATGCAGAAATTGTATGTCATACTATTTCTATAAACAAAGTAGCTTGATATAACTTAAGGCCCTGTATAAGGACCTTAAGTTATGCGATCATTTAACCATTTGCAAATGGGGAATGCCGGCATCGAGGAATTCTTTTTCAGAAAGCACACGATACCCGTGTTTTTTGTAAAACGGCACGGCCTGCGTTTGTGCGTTTAACGTGAAACCGGAAGCGCCGCCGTCTGCGGCCGCTTTTTCGAGTGCTTTCATAATGATGCCGCCGACACCGGAGGAGCGGTAGCTTTTCAATACGCAAATTCGCTCTAGCTTGCCGTATCCGTCCTTCATGCGCCATCTGCCAGCGCCGACAGGCTTTTCGCCGTCATACACGACAATATGCTCCGCTTCATTTTCAAGTTCGTCGATTTCTTCTTCAGCAGGTACGTTTTGTTCTTTGACAAATACTTCTTTTCTTACATAAAATGCATCATTTATTTGTTCTTCATTTTTTGCGATAACTGCTTCCAAACGATTATTCTCCTCCGCCCAGCAAGAAGGTTTCATATACTGTCCACGATCCGTTATCTAACTGGTAAAGCAAGTGAAAACGGTCTGCGATTTCTTCATGAGATACTTCCTGCATTTTTAATTGTCCCAGCACATCTGAATGTTCATCGTCGGAAAGGTTTTGGCCGACCGTTATGTGCGGAACAAAATTATATTCCTGCTCACCAGCCAGCACACCGGTGTATAACTTTTCATTGAGGGTTTTTAATTCTTCCGTCGGCTCTGCTTTGATGTAAATGACATTATTAACAGGCGCAAATGAGCTGTATTTTGTCATTTTGAGAACGAGCGGATGGGACTCCTTTGCGATGTTTCTCAGATGGGATACAAGCTGATCCGCTTTCTCCTCCGCACATTCAAACGATGCTCTCAGCGTCAAATGAGGCGGAATCAGGGAATAGCTTGGGTCATAGCGCTTTCTGTAAGAGTTCGCAAGGTCTTGGAGTTTTTTTGATGGGAATAAAACGATTCCATATTTCATAGTATGTCCCTCCTGAAATAAAGTATGATAAAGTGTCAAAGCATTTTTTTCAGCGCAGGCGTGATGAGCGGCTGCCAATATGTCCATTTGTGATCGCCCTCAAATGGTTCAAATTCATAATCGGAAAGTTTCTCCTCCAGCAGCTGTTTCAGCTCCTGATTCGGTTTTGTAAAATCCAGAATGCTTCCGTCTGTCGTGTGGACGTCGGTTTCTTTTGTTCCGATTTGGTGATAAATAGAGAGGTGTTTGATATCGCCCGACTGTTTGAGAGCTTCCAAAACATGTTTGTCAACATAAGGAGACTGCATGATAATATTTCCAAACATATTTGGATAATCAAGCGCTGTCATAAGCGATATGGTCGCTCCAAGCGAGTCCCCGATCAGAGTTCGCCCGTAGCCGACCTGATAGGTAGGATACGCCTCGTCAGCAAACGGAACGAGCTCATGGGCGATGAACCGTTTATAGGCCGAAAATTTTGAGCCTTCCGGATGGTAGGTTTTTCTGCGCTCTTTTACATCCTTATAAGGCACACCGATAACTATACACCGTTCTATTTCCCGTTTGGAAAGCAATTCTTCAACCTGTCTGCCGATTCTCCCCAGCCGGAAATAATCATGCCCGTCCTGTGCGATAATGACATGGTATTTATAGAGAGGGGAGTAGTTGGACGGCAGATAAACGAGCAATGTCATTTCCTCATTCAGCTCTTTTGAAAAGAACTTTTTTTCTTGTACTGTGCCGTTTTTCGGTGCCATCATATATTCCTCCAGGACATCACTAGACTTTCTTGCTATTTTTCATTATTGTACCACGAATTATTAGAAATTTCTCTCTTTAAACCGTTCGGAACTCGAACAAAAAAGTGTTGAAATAAACTGCAAATTGCGCTAATATAAAACAATCAGAAAATTTCAATCGATATTTCTTATCGTGAGAGGTGGAGGGACTGGCCCTTAGAAACCTCAGCAACCGGCCTGTTTTGCATAAGTGCAAAGCGCCAAGGTGCTAAATCCAGCAAGCGTTTTTTATGCTTGGAAGATAAGAAGAAGCGTTAAACCCCTTCTTCTTATCAAGAAGGGGTTTTTTATTATGAAAAGGGAAGGTGTCAGCTATATGTCACAACACGTTGAAACGAAATTAGCCCAAATCGGGAACCGAAGCGACGAAGTAACGGGAACAGTGAGTCCTCCTATTTATTTATCAACAGCATACCGCCACAGGGGGATCGGGGAATCGACTGGATTTGATTATGTCCGGACGAAAAACCCGACACGCCAGCTTGTCGAGGACGCAATCGCCAGTTTAGAAAACGGAGCGAGAGGGCTTGCCTTCAGTTCGGGAATGGCAGCCATCCAAACGATTATGGCACTGTTTAAAAGCGGAGATGAACTGATCGTTTCATCGGACTTATATGGCGGCACGTACCGTTTGTTTGAAAATGAATGGAAAAAATACGGATTGACCTTTCATTATGATGATTTTAGCGATGAGGACTGTTTACGCTCAAAGGTAACGCCGAATACCAAAGCGGTGTTTGTGGAAACACCGACAAATCCGCTCATGCAAGAGGCGGACATTGAAAAAATTGCTCGGATCACTCAAGAGCACGGTCTTCTGCTGATCGTAGATAATACATTTTATACACCGGTTTTGCAGCGTCCGCTTGAACTGGGGGCAGACATTGTGATTCACAGCGCAACCAAGTATTTAGGCGGGCATAACGACTTGCTTGCGGGACTTGTCGTTGTAAAGGATGAGAAGCTTGGAGAGGAAATGTTTCAGCATCAAAATGCAATCGGCGCCGTCCTGCCTCCGTTTGATTCGTGGCTTTTGATGAGAGGAATGAAGACGCTCAGTCTCAGAATGCGCCAGCATCAGGCAAACGCACAGGAGCTTGCGGCGTTTTTAGAAGATCGGGAAGAAATTGCGGATGTGCTGTATCCGGGTAAAGGCGGCATGTTGTCCTTCCGATTGCAAAACGAAGAGTGGATCAATCCATTTTTAAAAGCGCTGAAAACAATTTGTTTTGCAGAAAGCCTCGGCGGGGTGGAGAGCTTCATTACATATCCTGCCACACAGACACACATGGATATTCCTGAAGATATCCGTATCGCAAACGGGGTCTGCAATCGCCTGCTGCGTTTTTCGGTCGGAATAGAACATGCAGACGATTTAAAAGAGGATCTAAAACAAGCGCTATGTCAGGTTAAAGAGGGAGCTGTTTCATTTGAGTAATCATAATAATTGGACGCTGGAAACCCAGCTCGTGCACAATCCATTTAAAACAGACGGATCAACAGGGGCAGTCAGTGTACCGATCCAGCACGCATCGACTTTTCATCAATCTTCATTTGAAGAGTTTGGCTCATACGATTACAGCCGCTCAGGCACGCCGACAAGAACAGCTCTCGAAGAAACAATTGCCGCACTGGAAGGCGGAACGAGAGGATTTGCTTTTAGTTCAGGCATGGCTGCAATCTCAACAGCATTTTTACTTTTGTCACAGGGCGATCATGTTCTTGTGACGGAAGATGTATACGGCGGAACCTTCCGTATGGTGACAGAGGTGCTGACCCGGTTTGGCATTGAGCATACATTTGTCGACATGACGGATACGAATGAAGTAGCGCGGAAGATCAAGCCGAACACAAAGGTTATTTATATGGAGACACCGTCAAATCCGACACTGGGGATCACTGATATTAAAGCAGTTGTTCAGCTTGCAAAAGAAAACGGCTGTCTGACCTTTCTGGACAACACATTCATGACACCGGCACTGCAGCGTCCGCTTGATCTTGGCGTGGATATTGTGCTTCATAGTGCAACGAAATTCTTGAGCGGACACAGCGATGTGCTGTCAGGACTGGCTGCTGTCAAGGATGAAGAGCTTGGGAAGCAGCTGTATAAGCTGCAAAACGCGTTTGGCGCCGTCCTTGGCGTGCAAGATTGCTGGCTCGTGCTACGCGGCTTAAAAACATTACAGGTCCGTTTAGAAAAAGCGAGCCAAACAGCGCAGCGGCTTGCGGAGTTTTTCCAGAAGCATTCGGCGGTGAAACGCGTGTATTATCCAGGGCTGTCTGATCATCCGGGCGCTGAAACGCATAAAAGCCAGTCGGTGGGAGCGGGCGCCGTGCTATCCTTTGAGCTTGAAAGCAAAGAGGCTGTTAAGGCATTAGTAGAAAACGTATCACTTCCTGTCTTTGCTGTCAGCCTTGGTGCAGTAGAATCCATTTTGTCTTATCCGGCAACAATGTCTCACGCGGCAATGCCTAAGGAAGAGCGTGAAAAACGCGGTATTACAGACGGTCTGCTCCGTCTTAGTGTGGGTGTCGAACACGCAGACGATTTAGAACGTGATTTCGAACAAGCGCTGAAGCAAATTGCTCCCGTGCCAGTTCGTTAAAAAAGAAGCCGGGGATAACTCGGCTTCTTCTATTATATATTATCATTAGGATTCAAAATTGCGAGGATTTGATGATCCTCCCAGACGCCGTTAATTTTCACATTTTTTCTGGCAATGCCTTCTTTATGAAATCCCGCTTTTTCCAATACACGCATAGACCCGATGTTGCGGGGCATCACACCGGCTTCAATCCGATGCAATTTCAATTCGTGAAATGCAAAATCAACAATCAATCTGACTGCCTCTGTCATAAAACCCTTTCCATTATGGGCTTTGTCTAAAAAATATCCGATGAACGCAGTTTGCAGCGCCCCGCGGATGAGTTGGAAAAGCGAAACTGTCCCGATTAAGGAATCGTTTGATGCTATAAAAATGCCAAAATGATATTCTTCATCATCCTCCTGTCTTTGCCAATACTCGGTAATTTGTTTTCTTTGCCCATCAACCGTATAGTAATCGTCTGCACGAATCATGGAAAACTGTTCAAAAAAATCCCGGTTTTCGCTTTGCAGCCGCAGGTTTTCTTCTGCATCCTTTACATCTAAATGCTTTATATAAATGGTATTTCCTTTTAACATACATTGATCTCTCCGTCCTCTTGTCAGCATTACTCTTACATATTCTGAGGAAAGTGTAAAAACCCTTTTTATAAGAAAGAAGAAAACCAATTTCCCATAAAGGTGCCAACATAATTTCCAATGAAGTAACCGAGCGTACCGACAAGCATGATCGGCCCCACAAGATCATGCCAGCCCTTGGCGATTGCCATCGCAGCAGCGGTCGTTGGCCCCCCGACAGCAGCATTGACAGCGAGCAAAATTTCTTCAAGGTGCACGCGGACCAATTTCCCGATAGCTAAGGAAATCACTAAATTACTGATGGCAACAAGGAAGACAAATAACAGAATAAGAGGCGCATTGGTGACAATGAAGCGCAGATCTGCCGGAATGCCAATCACCACAAAAAATAAATAAATTAAAAAGGTTCCAAGCTCCTGTGATCCATTGAGCTTCTCGAAAAAATGCGGGAAGAGAAAGACGACCAGAATAGTTAAGGATGTAAGGATCAGATACTGATCGCCAAACGTTCCAGTCACCAGAGGATGAGAAAACATGCTTTTCACATAACCGGAAACCTTCACACTAACCGCCACAAGCGCAAAAGCAGCACCGGCATGAAAAGCGATATCCTTTAAAGAAATATCCTTTCGTTTCCAATAGCTTTCTGCACTCTTTCCGCTATCCCCCTCAGCTTTTGCTTTTTCTTCAAATGGCATAGCATAATGCTGTTGAAACCATTTTAGTGCCGGAATGCTGATTAAAATAAAAAATAGGAGCGCCATCATAAAATGATCAGCCACAACAGTAGCAGATACATATTCCCCCGGTGTTTCAAATTTCGCCGCTAACGCAGCAAAGTTGACCCCGCCGCCGATATAAGAAGCACTGATCATCCCGCCAATTTTATCGAGATAAGGAATATGCTGTTTGAAAATGAAAAAAGCGAGGATGCTCCCAAGGACAGTGCCAGCGGAGCTAATCAGAAACATAAACAGCAATCGCCTGCTTGCCTTAAAAATCTGCCGCACATTGATCTTGAACAGCAAAAGGGGAATTGCAAGCGGCACCACATAAGCCCATACGGTATCATATACAGGCGACTCAACAGGAAGCACCCCTATATTTGTAAACACCATTGCACCTGCAAGCGCAATGACAGCCCCAGACACAGCAGACGCCCACTTAAAGCGCTGCTCCAGTCCAATACTCACTGCCGCCCACACCGCAATAAACCCCCACAATCCCCATACATCATCAGAAGAAATTAAAGAATGCAAGCCACATCACCCTCTAATGTTAGAAAATTAAGACATATTATAATAGCCGACAAACAAAACAGCAAGTTTCAAAAAAGAGTTTCTGAAAAGTAGTTGACGAATAGAGGAGGAAGTTATATAATAGACCTTGTCAGAAAGACAACCACATACCCAGCAACACATACATATCATGATTCCGTAGCTCAGCTGGGAGAGCGCTACCTTGACAGGGTAGAGGTCGCTGGTTCGAGCCCAGTCGGAATCATAGCTTAAACCCTTGCGCAGCAAGGGTTTTTTACTTTGCTTATTTATTGATTTTGTCATCATTCATCTAGTTGGGGACGAATTGGGGACGAAATTATTTTTTTGAGCTGATTTTGAAGGGGAATTCCATCAACTCTGTTTTTGTGCTAGGTTTCTAGGATCGAACTGGTTAAAGTGTTTTACTGTGCTATTTTCGAGTTTCTCGGTAACGTGACCATAAATATCACTAGTTGTTCGAGCACTGGCATGCCCAGCTCTTCTTTGAATAGCACTGAGACTTTCGCCAGCTTCCATAAGGAGAGCCACCATAGTATGCCGCAAGTCATGAAGACGAACATCTTTTAGGCCGTACTTCTTTTTTATTTTAGTCCACTTCGCGGTAGGGGTTGTATAGTAGTAAGGTTTTCCTTTACCACTGTGAAATACATATTGATGTTCTCCGCCTTCCCAGGCATCACCGAGCATAAGTTTTTCTTTCTTCCATATGCGATAATATTTAGCCAACTCATCCATATAAAAATCAGGCATTTTAACGAATCGTTGAGAACTTTTTGACTTTGGACTTTTGACGTGAGGCTCTCCGTTAATTGTTTTAGAAATTGATCTATTTACGTATATTCCACCTTTGTCCCAATCTACATCCAAGTGCCATTCGCAAGCAAGAGCTTCTCCTCTACGAAGCCCGCCGATTAGAGCTGCAAGATAATATAAACGCCATTTAATATCTATTTCATACAACACTTTAATACATTCAGCTGCTTCTTCTGATTCAAGAAAGTTCATTTCCTTATTCTCAGCTTCAGGTGAACTCAATCCCTCCATAGGATCATCTTTTATCAATTTCCATTCCTCTGTTGCGGTTTTAAACAATGCTTGCAAAATTTTAAATATATCTTTGATTGTTTGATCTCCTAATCCGCCAGGCTTTCCATCTTTTCTAGCTCCATCTTTAGATAAATCATCAATAAAATCAACAATATGAAGGCTCTTTATTTTGTCTATTTTTTTATGGCCCAATGATGGGAGGATGTGATTGTTTAAGTGATTTGAATACTTAACAGAGGTTGTAAAAGAATAAGGTTTTCCGTTTTTATTAAAGAGTTTCTTTTCAACCCATTTCTCCGCAAATGATTCAAAAGTAGCTTTTTCAGGAGCAATATACTCGCCAGCCTCTACTTCAATTCTGAAACGGTGCAGCTGGTCTTCGAGATACTCCTGTAATTTCCGTTTAGACTTTAATATTTTTGGATCTTCGATACGAATCGATTTCTTTTTTCTATCTCTTTTACCGTTTGCGTCATAACCATTTTCGACTATTAACCTAAAAGATTTTTCACTGCGTCTTTCAATACTAGCCATGTGGCAACCTCCTTGTTCTATTAATTCATTTGATAGAGCTTTTGATGCCAGTGAATAGAGAACTGTTTTCTTTTGTACATTTCAAGCCGTTTAGCTGCGAAAGGGTATGTGACGTTAAAGGTATCCCCAATTAACTTTATGGCCTCCGATTGCATGCGCGGCAACGAAATCTTTTCAAGCATGAATGTCGGTACACAAAAGTGATACATGAAACTATTGGCCTGGTACTCTTGCAACTGGCGGAACATACGATTCATATTGAATTGGTTTCCGCAGTGTTTAATCACATGCCCGAGTTCGTGAACAAAGTCTTGCCATTGTTCTTGTGGAGAAGCTCGAATATCCAAAACCATGCTGTAAAAACCATTGATACAAAACATGCTGCTATTAGCTTTCTCATAATGAATCAATATCTTAAAAGCAGCGGCAATGCGTTCAAGATCTATGTTTTCAGGAGTAAGCATATTTAATTTTGTATAAATCTTTTTTACTTCTTCTTCAAGATGCGATAACTGGATTGTCATAATAAACACCGCCAAATGGGAATGTGTGTTCTGTTTTTAGTGTGAAAGAAAAGCCCTCGAGAGGGCCATTCTTATTTTTTTATTCTCTCATATAAAACCAAAGTATTAAATCCTCTTTTTCAATCATCTTTCACATGCAAAGTTGTCGTGATCGCGGTCCATTTTAGACTGGTATGCCGGATGAGAACTCGGGACACCATGAGGATATTTCTTTCTTAATTCTGTGCAGTTTGCAAATTGTTCTGTTCCACCAGTAGAGTTAGAAGAACTGCTTGCTGTTGAGCTACTTTCGTTAGAATTTGAACTGTTTGAGCTTGATTTATGTGAAGTAGTCGATTTATGCGTTGTAACAGATTTTTCAACAGGTTTAGAAGCAGTTACAGATTTTTTAGGTTTTGTTACACAACCATTAAATCCTTTATCAGTTGCATAGCCATTCTTACTCCAAATTTTTAAGTTCTTGTTTTTGGCAACTTCCTGATCTTTTTCATAAGTACCTAAATACTTCGTGCTTGGCTCATATACATAAGCAACTCGAGCTAATCCTTCTTTAAGTAATGTTTCTTGTACTGATTTTCCATCAACATAAACATAAGCTAGCATTCTTCCATACTTATCAGTACGGTCACCTTTATCAAATTCTAATTGTAGCTTACCACTGTTCACCAGCTGTTTATTTCGTGCTGAAGCATCCTCTCCATATGGTTGGACACAAGAATTTGGTTTTTTAGTTTCAGGAGTATCAACGAGCAAATACCGAACAGTTTTAACTTCGCCTTTATAATTGACTTTAATTGTATCTCCATCAACTGATTTGTTTAATGTTACATCCACCAGCTTTTTTTTATCAGGTGTCTCTTTAGCTGAGGATTTTTTTGACTCATCAGCACTTTTGTTATTTGATTGCTTTTCTGTTTTTTGATCCGTCTTTGTCTCTTGTTTATCTTTGTCTTCTTGTTGTGTAGTCTTCTTGCTTTCCGAATCTGTTTTATCAGTTGAAGTTGAATCAGACCCGCACGCTGCTAAAGAAAAACTCAAAGATAAAGCACCGATACATAACAACCATTTTTTCAAAATAATTTCCCCTTTTTATTGAAATGTCTTCTAGGTATATTATCGGTTAGTTATTTTTGGTTTTTAATCAAATTTTTTCAAGTTTTTATTCTGAAGAGAATTCGGTTTCAGTTCGGAAGAGAATCCAGATGAGATTAAATGCTGAAACTCTTGTTTTATAAGGGGGGAAAGGCTTGTAAATATTACCTTTCCAGAAGGGATTCAGGACTAATCCGGAAGAGAATCCAGATCTTATTAGTAAACAGAAATTAAACATAATAAACAAAGAGTTATTTAAGCGATAGATTAACCTTTTCGACCTTTTGCTTTTTCTTTCTCTTTTAGGTAGTTGATAAAATCTATAGTTTGTCTACGTGCTTCTTCTGAAAAGTCAGATGCATCTTTAAAAGCTATTTGTAAATCTGGATCGCTGATGTTGTAAGAGGCCTCTGTTTCTTTGACACCTGAACCACCTCTAGTATTGCCTAAAAGGAAGTCCAAAGAAACCTCAAAAAAATCAGCGATTTTTAGAAGCGTTTCATAATCAGGTTGTCTTTTACCCTGTTCATACATGCCAATCGTACTCTCGGCTAAACCTAATTTATTTCCTAATTCCTTTTGGGAGAGGTTTTTTTCTCGCCTCAATTTTTTTAGAGTCTCATCAAATTTCACAGTCATCACCTGAATTGATAATACCACACGAAACGTGTTTTTTATAAAAACACCACGAAAAGTGTTGACACCACGAATCGCGTGGTTTAATATAATAATCAAGAACACCACAAATTGTGTAGGAGGTGACTTGATTGGACAAAAAGCTTATTGGTCAAAGGCTTCTTAAGTTAAGAGCTGAAAAGTCCCGTAGCGAGGTAGCCAAAGCAATTAAAATAAGTGTAAGTGCATTGCAAATGTATGAAACTGGGCAGCGTATTCCACGGGATGAAATAAAAATCAAATTGGCTGATTATTATCAAAAAACAGTTCAACAAATTTTTTTTGATAATCAACACCACGAAATGCAGGGTGAAAAAATTACAGCATAGGAGGCTTAAATAATGACTCGCAACACAATGACTGTTCAAGAAGCAGCTGAATATCTTGGTGTTCACCACGACACGATTTACACAATGGTACGCGAAAAAGAAATTCCACACTTCCGGGTACGCACACGCATTTTCTTCACTAAGCACAACATAGATGCGTGGATCGAAGCTCAAGAACAAGCAATCATGAAAGAGGCTCTATAGAGCAAATATTTGTTTTTATTGTGGCCCAAAAGCGAAATTTGAAGCCCTATGCGGTTGAATATTCGAAAAAACAAAAGCCAATACAATAAAACATCTTTTGAACCTAATTAAATTTTAACAGCAAACAGCTGAATATATCAGGAGGCGAACATATGGAGAACAATCCATACAACTTACGGAATTTACCGAAGATCATGCGCTGTGTTCGTAAAGCGGCCGGATTTACACAATATCAGATTGGCAGTTTGATAGGCGGGAAGGATCAACGTTACGTTTCCGATGTTGAAAATGGTTTTAGTAAGCTTACCCCCGAATTATGCATCAGATGGTTTGAGGCGTGCGAGGCCTATGAACATATTGATCTCGTACATTACCTTTTTCGGCTGCACCCGACAACGGCGGCTCCAATAGACCCAGCTCTTAACGAGAGCGCAAGCACAGCGGTTATCAACATGATTCACCAGCTTGAAGAAGCATTGCAAGCCACAAAGCATTTAGCGCGCTGGCTGGCAAATGATAGACCGAACGGACAGGCAGAAGAACTGCCAATGGCCGATATTAAACAGATTTTTGATCTGATCCCAGCAAATAAAACGCTGATATATTCGCTGGCCCGCAGTCATGGTTTGAATATGAAAGAGCTGGCCGAAAGATGGACCCGTAAAGCGCTAGTGAATCAGGTTGCGATGGCAAAAACAGAAGAAAGGAAGGCGATTTTTGCATGAAAACCAATCAGTTTTTGAAGTCAGATGTAGATGCAGCAAAAAGAAAAATCGAATCAGCGGAAGAGCTCTCTATCATGCTTTCGGAGGCATTACGTGATGGTGATTATGAAGAGGCAATCAGCCTTGCTGGAAGTATCAAAGTACTTACAGAGGATATCAGCCGATTGGCGAATAAAGGACGGTTGTATGAAACAGCTATGAAAATGCAACAACGAGGTATCAATTTGGCAGTGATAAGTAGGTGTCTCGGATGAACATCGAAAACCCATTAATTCTAAACAACTGGCACGACAGGCTGGCTGAGCCGGAAACGCAAAAGGATTTTTTCGGGGATGAAGTTACGCCAGTTGATGATTACGTGATAGATAGCGCTGAAGGTGAAGTCATTCTGAGAGAAAACCTTGAGCGGTACCTAAAGGAGCATCTTGGTTTTGAATTTAAAAATGAGCAATAAAAAAAGCCCACTTGGCAGAGTGGACTTCAAAAGGTATTTTGGTAAAGATTAGTTCCTTTATTATACCAACTTACCTCATAAAAGACAATGGAGGTTTTATACATGGCTAAAGCAATAAAAGTGGCATTCAGCGAGCGTGCGGAGGATCAGCAACGTTTGAGACAGGTCGGCGGTTCAATTGTATTCGCCAAAAACGGTAAAGCACAGTTTAGTTTCCCTTCTATGGATCACTACCGGGAATGGCAGCGGCTTGGAACTGAAGATTATAAAAGAAAGGTGGCAGAAGCACAATGAATGGATTATCACAGGTAGATTACTCAGATTACATGCCGGCCTCTCAGCAGGCATCCAGCGTGACTACAGAAGCACTGGTAAGCCGGCAAGCGCAAGAAGTACAGGCGGCTATGGTTATTGCAAAGAAATTCCCTCGTGATGTTTATGCGGCGTTTGAACGCATCAGAAAAGCTTGTGAAAGACGATTGTTAGCTGAAAATGCAGTCTATGAATATCCACGCGGCGGAAGTAAAGTGTCAGGACCTTCAATTAGGTTGGCGGAAGCACTGGCACAGAATTGGGGCAACATCGATTACGGAATCATGGAGCTTGAGCAGAAAGCTGGGGAATCCTCTGTTATGGCCTACGCTTGGGACCTTGAAACAAACACAAGACAAACCAAGATTTTCACTGTGAAACATGAAAGAAAAGCAAAGGGAAAGATCACAAAACTAGATGATCCACGCGATATTTACGAAATGGTTGCCAACCAAGGAGCTCGACGTGTCCGTGCTTGTATTCTCGGGGTCATACCTGGTGACATTGTCGATGCTGCGGTTGATATGTGTCAAAAAACTTTGATCAGCGGCTATAAGGAGCCTCTGGAAGATCGTCTCAGAAGCGCTTTGTCTCTCTTTAAAAAAGAGTTTGGTGTTACTAAGGAAATGATTCAGGAGTACATCGGTAGCAATTTAGATGCTTTCACAGAGCAAGACTTTCTCAAAATAGGCCGCATTTATACAGCACTTCGTGACGGTATGGCAAAGAAGGAAGATTACTTCAATACCAAGGCTACAGGTGCAACAAAATCAAAGGCTGAGGAAGAGTTCAAAAAGCAAAAAGAGCAAGCCGACAAGCCTGCTGATAGCAAAGAAAAGGCGGGTGATCCTGCTAATGCGGATACCGGCGCTAAACAAGGAGAACTACTATTCTAACGTGATTGATAGATACTACATGTCGAACTCTCAATATAAAAGCTTTCTTCAATGTGAGGCAGCAACGATGGCAAAGATTAACGGAGAATGGACGCCCCCAACATCGGAGGCCCTTCTCTTCGGTCAATACGTTCATGCCTGGCTTGAAGGTGAACAGGCTTTTGATGAATTTAAGAAGAACACACCTTCACTATTTACTCAGAAAGGCCAACTGTACAAGCAGTATCAGTTAGCTGATTTGATGATTGAGGCAATTCAACATGATGATCTCTGTATGTTTGTTCTTCAAGGAGAAAAGGAAGTCATCGTAACTGCTGAATTGTTCGGGGTTTTGTGGAAAGGAAAGCTGGACGTATACAACCCAGCAGGCGGTCGTTTCTCCGATCTGAAAACAGCGAGGTCATTGCGGGAGAGAGTCTGGGACCCGGAAATAGGATATTGCTCATTTGTTGAGGCAAATGGCTATATTGCTCAAATGGCACTGTATGCAGAGCTTGAAAAAAGAATGACTGGACGGAGCGAATGGCTTGAGCCCCTGATCGTAGGGGTTTCAAAAGAAGATCCACCTGATAAAGCTGTCATCAATATTGATGAAGGCAGGATGGAAGTAGAGCTTGAAGAGATTGAGCAGCACATGGATCGGATTTTGCAAGTGAAACACGGCGGAGAGAAGCCGGAGCGGTGCGAAAAATGCAAGTATTGCCGGGCCACTAATCAACTGAACAGCATTATCCATTTTTCGGAGTTGGTGAGCTGATGGAAAGGGAGCTGATCAGGATTCCTATCCCGCATTGTTATCTCTGGATGGTCAAAACGGTTCAGCGCGACATGAGAAAGGACTTGTATACCCGGTACACGACTGACTACTTAAAGACAAATGAGCCGTCTCTGAGATTAGTAGAAATAGATTTCAAGGCTCTGACAGCACTGTGTGAAAGAAAGTAGGTGATCGGCATGGATATGCAAGGTTTAGGGTATGTGGTCCTGCCTCGGCTGCCATTTAAAGATTCACGCGATGAGACAATATACGATTATTTATTCAAACGTGCCGAGTACAGGGCAGATCAAGAACTAAAGCCCGGCCAAACAATTATCAAACTGGTGGATTTGGCTAAACGCTTTAACTGGTCAGCTGATCAAATCAAGTATTCATTGGATCGAATGGTAAAGCAAGAATATTTGAAGTTGGACCGGCTGCCACAAAAGCGTGGTTTTATTGTGACAGTTCTTCATTACGCTGAGTACATACAACTAGGAAATTACAACAAGAAAAAAGACTTGGCACCAGCACAAGAAGAGCGGCAGGAGGATGAGAAGAAAATGAAGAGTAACGCATTTGCTTTTTTTGAAGACGAGGGATTCGGCCTTCTATCATCGTTCATGGCTGAGAAGCTTAATAGCTTGATAGATGATTATGGTAAAGATAAGGTGCTGGAGGCAATGAAAGAGGCAGTAACGCGGAACGCTCGCAATTTAGCCTACGTTCAGCGCATTCTCCAGTCAAACAAGAACAAAAGTAAGGAGTGGCAACATGGAAACACACAAAACGCAAAGTACGGACGCGGCAATGGCAGCAATACTGAAAAAGCTTCAGGAAAGGTCAGCCCATTTTTCGGCGGGGTCGGCCGGGTCAGAAGAAAAGGCTGAATATGAATGTCCGAAATGCAAAGATCAACTTGGCTACATCGAGAACAAGGACGGATATGAAGTTTGGGTCCGGTGCAACTGCATAGAACGCCGGCGCACCCGGAAACTGATGAACTCTAGTGACATAACTGCTGAATTTGAGAAGTTGAAGTTCAAGAATTTTATAACCGAAGGAAAGCCAGCTGTCGTGAAAGACACTTACGATACTGCGGTGGAATACTACAAAGACTTTGACAGCATTCGCGGCACCCGAAGCAACAGCATTGCTTTACTGGGGCAGCCAGGCTCAGGGAAAACACACTTGTTAACAGCTATTTCAAACAAGCTGATCAAATCAAAGAACATCGCAGTTCAGTATTTTCCTTACGTGGAAGGCTTCAACGATCTGAAAGATGACTTCGACAAGCTGGAAGAAAAACTTAATCGTATGAAAGAGGTTGAAGTGCTGTTCATAGATGATCTGTTCAAGCCTGTGTACACAAACACCAAAGAAGGACGGATTAAGAAACCACGGGCAACCGATTGGCAGGTGGAGCAGACATACTCTGTCATCAATTATCGGTATCTGAATCATAAACCGGTTCTTATCTCAAGTGAATTAGACATCGAAGAGCTAGTGGATATTGACGAAGCGCTTGGCACCCGCATTTATGAAATGTGTGCGGACTACTGCGTGATTATCAAGGGCGACAGAATGCAATTAAATCATAGATTGGCAGGGTTGCGGAATGGATGAAAAAACGAATGTTAATGGATCCATGGGAATGTATTTGTTCGGGCCTTCTGAACAAAAGGGCGGCAAGGACCTCACACCGGCTATCCGGGTGCTTGAGGAAAAGATCAAACAAATGGAGCTGATGCACAGTGCTTAAAGCGGTGATCCTGCTGCCGGCCATCATACTGACGGCGCCAGCAAAAGAAAAGCAGATTCAGCATTGGGAACAGATTGACGGGAGGTAATGACGAGTGAGTCTTATTCAGTTTATAGTTTACGGCGAACCGGTTGCCCAGGGGCGGCCCCGGGGATCAGTTCGAAATGGCAAGGTTAGAATGCATGATCCTACAAAATCAAAGGATTTCAAACAGTATGTTGCATTAGTTGCATCACAGTATCGACCAGAGAAGGTTATTACCGGTCCTGTCGCAATGGATGTCAGAGTATTCAGGCCGATGCCGAAAAAAGTTTCTAACTCGAAAAAGAAAAAGGAGAGTGCAGAGAAGGGGCTTCTTCGCCCAACCACAAAGCCGGACGTTGACAACTATGTGAAGGGTGTCAAAGACGCTTTAAACCATCTGATTTACAAGGATGATAGTCAAGTTGTGGATTTGAAAGTCAGTAAGTTTTATAGCGAAGAGCCAAGAGTGGAAGTGGTCATTACAGAGATTGCACTGTAAAACAAAAAAGCACCGAAGCGTATGCCCCGATGCTCTGATATGAACTGGTACTTCTATCATAGCACATGCACAGGGGGCGCGCTAGGTGAACAAACCACAAGAAATTAAATTAAGCAAAGATACAACAATTGAACAAGCAATTGAGCCGGGCAAAATACAGATTCTTATTCTAGATGGGAACGAGGGCACTGCACATGTCCTTGATACCCCAGAACACGGTGAAACTATCATCCAAACAATTAAGGGCGGTCTGTCTCGTTTAGATTATAGGATCGGCCACAAATTCTAAAAGCAGGGGCTTTCCCCTGCGGGGGAGGAACGGACATGGATAAATTGCAGGAAATTAAAGCACGCATTTCAGAACTAAAAGGCTATGAAAATGCAAAGCCGATTGATCAATACTGGATGACTAAAGAGCATATTGAATTTCTGATTGATCGAACTGAACTGTCTGTGAAGCAGCAGGAAATCATCGAGGAAAACAAACGTCAGCAGGAAATAACGGTTCATCAGTTCCGGCAGGCTCAAAAGGACATTCAGAATCTAAGTGGGGAAAGCAGACGATACAAAAAGGCATTAGAGAAGATTATTACCAATCTCACTTTCGCGATAACAGTTGCCCAAAACGAATTGGAGGGTGATGCGAAATGAACGCAAAAAAAGTAACTATTCCCGCCCGCAATTCCAATGGTTTCATGATCGGGTTCAAAGAAGTGAACGCACTTTGGAAATGCCCTACTTGCGGCGGGAAAATGGGGAATCCTCAGCTCACGCAGCATGCCGAGGACGGATTCTTTGGAGCAATACATATTTGGGAAAATCCCTGCGGACATGTAGCTCATTATAAGAATCTACAGATTGTAGGTGATACAAAATGATCCCTTTACAAGTTGAGCTTCAGCGGGCAGTCAAATCCACAAAAGACGAAGCGATGACCATTTACGAGGCGGCCGAACATTTAAAGGTTAATGTCGAGGAAGTGCCTATGATCGTTGCTCAGGCTGATGATCTAAGAATGATCGGCAATGACGCAATTATTGCAAAAAGAGACAAGACAAATGGCTGGCTCATTGGAGCGATGGTTGCGGTTTTATTCTTCGCGATTACAGCTCTGCCAGGGATAGGGGGGTAAGGCATGGCGGCAACTGAGCAAATAAAACGCATGAACGATATAAAAGACTTGATTAAGCTTATCGCAAGCATAGACAGACGTACTTTCTACTGTAAGTCAAAGAACCGAATAGCGTATTTCAGATTTAAGAAAAAATTGTTCTTTGTTGATGATTACACGGGAGATGATGTTTACCCGTATGAATTGGGATACGGAAGTTCAAACGGCTTTTCACATGGAGGCAACATGTGGCAACTGGTCAACAGCTTTCGAAAGTTCATAATGACAGGGAAATACGGCGAGCTGAGGGATTATAAAGAAATATGGGCATACAGCTATGAAAGATGTATGAAGATCCGTCAGAAGGCGAAGGAGATCGGTTTCATTGAAAGCGTTGATTACGCCTATAGTTTTGATGAATGGGCTGATAGTAAATGATCGAATACAGCTGCCCTGAATGTGATTACGCTCAATACAACGTAATTAAAAAAGATAGGGATGAAAGTCCCTATCTTTTGAAAAGATTAAACCCAACCTTGATAATGACCAGTCCAAGATCCGTCACTATTCTGCCATGCATCTTTTAAATAAAAATTAGTACCGAGAACGGGAATTACATTTTTCAGTTCTGCTCTAGACTTAGCCCCCTGATAATAATCTTGTAAAACTGCTTGGGGTGATACTGATTCGTGATTTGTACTATGGTTTGAAGGACTAGCAGCAAAAGCAGGGGCAGCAGAAACAAGTAAAGCTAGGGACAATGCGGAACCAGTTAAAACTCTTTTCAATTTCATTTTAAACACTCCCTTTGTTTTTAATACAACTGTATTATTACACAGTATACAAAAATATCCAAGTCAATTTTTGTTAATGTTTTGTGAACGCGAATTTAGTTAGGGGGATTGGATGGCACTCAGAATATTGTTTCTGCTGATGGGATGCGGATTCTGGATATATTTCCAACACGATTACAGGCCGGACATGAAAGCGAACCTTGCTTTGATCGGGGCAATCATTTCATTCACGGCCGCGGCTTATTTTAATGATATTGATAAATTTAGAGAGAAGCAGGATTGAATAGGCTGTTTTGCTCAAAAATGATGATATGGACGGAAAGAAATGAAAATTTGGAAAGGAAATCATAAAATGGTTTAGAAATATATGGTATGATAGGCTCGTTGAGTTCTGGTTAAAGGAGATTTTATTATGATGCAAACTACACCTAGCCTATTTGATGTAAAACGTTTTTGGAAAGGTTTTAATGAGTATAAAAATTACAAAGTTGATAATAAACAACATGATTTTTTTAAACTGTTTCGTAACGAAATTCCTGTAGCATTTGAGAAGGTATTAAAAGAAAAGCAGTTCAAGAATCAAGATTATATAAGCATCAAAGCTTCCACAGGTAATGGGAGGATTTCTGATTCATTCTGGATTGCTTTTCTTGATAATCGATTGACTACCAAAGGGAAAAGAGTATCGACTCAAGTTGGTATTTATATTGTTTTATTGTTTTCAGAAAGCGGAGACAATTTTTATTTAAGTATAGCAACTGGCACTGAAAACTTTAACTTAACTGAAATTAGGGAGCAAGCTAAAGCAGGTAAACAATTCTTTTCTAGACAGATTCAATCAAATGAAAAGTTGCTAGGATTTAATACGGATGAATTTTATTTGGGTACGTCCGACAGGCCAAAAAAGTATGCTGCCAGCGCCCTTATCAACAAGAAATTTAATCTATTTACGTTTGATGAAGAGCAATTGCTTAACGATTTATTCATATTAAATGAACTCTTCTATGATTATGTCTATGAACATTATTTAGAAGAAAATAAAGGTGAAACTGAACAAGAGAATTTAATAAAGAAAAAACCGATTAGAAGAAAAGTAATAAATGTTGAAAAGTACAGGTTGCTTCGCAAAGAAAAAGAGATTGCTAATGAATTAACTGGAAAGGCGGCAGAAGAGTTTGTCTTTCATAAAGAAAAAGATTATTTAATAAAAGAAGGCAGAAATGAATTGGCTCAAAAAATTGATTGGATCTCTAATAGGGAAGACGGTCATGGATATGATATAAAATCTTATTTTCCAGATGGTTCTGATAAGTTTATTGAGGTAAAAGGTACCAAGTTTAAAAACAATGATTATCAGTTTTATTTATCTGAACGTGAAAGAGTTGTTGCTGAAGAAAAGGGAAAAGAATATGTTTTAACATTGGTTGAGAATGTGGGGAATTTTAGGCTTATAAAAATCATAAAAGAGGTTAGGGATCCGGTTCATAAAATGTGTTTAAAGCCGCTAAATTATAGTGGAAAACTGAAACCAGAGGGATGCCAAGACAATGACGAATGAAATATTAAAAGATCTAAAATCAATATCAATTACATTCCTAAAATTTCTTTGTGTTTTAGCAGTACTTACGATTATAGCAATTATTTCTTGGCATTTGAAAGCATATGAAGTTATTTATTACATAATGGTAATAAGTGCTTACCTAATTATTTGGTTTTTAATATATTGTTGTTTAATAAGGCCGCAAAGAGTAAGAAGAGATAATTTGTACCTTTGGTTAGATCAACCGAATTTCACAGACAAAGAGTTTATTCATGATTTATCGGAGGTTCCTGTTAAGGACTTGTTAGAAAATTTAGAGACAATTTATAAAAAATTATTGATTTATGCAAAACTTGATATAATTAAACTAAAATTATTAAAGGCATACTTCAAGACAAAAAATTCAGGAAATATTATTGAGATGCTTTTTCGCTCTTTAGTGGCAATAATTTCAGGGCCTTTGCTATTATTTGTGATAAACAATAGACAATTATTTGTATTCCTAAAGCCCAAAGACTTCGCTGAGATTAATCCAACGTTTCTAACCGTGGCAAACATTTTAACTATAGTCTTGTTTTTCTTAAGTGTTCTTATGTTTTTGATATCTGATTCAGTAACAAATAAAAAAAGAAACCTTATAATTGAGGAAATACTTGACGTATGTATTAGCGAATGTAGTAACAAAAAATAAGTCCAAGACGGAAAGCCTGCGGACACTGATCACTGTACAGAGAAATCTGTGCTTTGGTTGGTGTCCGTTTTTTATTTCGCAACTATCTGGATGTCTATCGCGATTACTTTTGATGAGAGGGGTGATGAGACATGAAACAGTCCAAAAAGAAATCTTCACAAAAGTAACAAGAGCGCTCAGATCGCTTTTGGCAACAAATGATGAACACGAACATGCAAACCCTAATAAGAGGCAAAGGCGGCGCTTTTAAGCGTAAATAAGAGGAGGATAAACATGCAGGATTTAATCATTGAATACAAAAGAGCGTTAAAAGAAGCAAGAAAGATGTACCGGGCATTTTCGGAAACACTAGAAATTGAAATGACAGCAGAACAAAAGAATGATAAGAAGATCATCGGCAGTATGATCAGCGATATTGAATTCACTCTCGAATGGCTGCAGAACGGAAGACAACCAGGAGCACGCCGGGGAGCTGACAGAAGGGACGTTTACCAAAGAATGATTCTTGCTGATCCACGTATCATTGATGCAATGCCAGAAGAATATGCGATCAATCAGGAGCCAGAAGGAGAGGTAAGCGACTGGGACAAAGAAAGAATTGCTGATGCCCTTTCTGTCCTTACTGAAAGAGAAAAGGACATTTTCATCATGCACACTGTGCAAAACATGTCTTTTGAAGAGATCGCCCAGCTGCTGGACATTAAAAAAGGAACGGTTCAAAAGAATATTGAACGTTCCCGTTTAAAAATGAAAAATAGAGCAGAACATAGCCTATTCTGTTTAGCATGAATAGGTTGTGATTTTATAAGAAAACAAGAAAATATTCTCTAATTTAATTGACGTGAGTAAAGTTATCGTGTATAATTAAATTATAGAAAGGAGGGAAGAAAGTGGCTGAAATAGCATTAATACTAGGGATTATTCTTACAGCTCTCACGGCTTTTGAGAAAATCCTCATCATCATAGAAAGGCTTAAAATAAAAAAGCCCAAAATCAACAGACGCCGTCGACCAAGAAAGCGTAGATGATTTTGAGCCAAGGGAGAAGCTCTACCTTCTCCCTTGCTCTCAAGTATAACATAAGTGATACAAATAATTATATAACCATGAAAACAGCCACTTTCAAACAATGGAAAAACTCAGAACGTCAACTGATATTTTTGTCCTTCTTGCTTTGGGATACATGTTATTTGTTCGGCAGCATGTCGCGGCCAGTCCATTTAAGACAACTTTAGATATTTGCATAATTGTTTTGTTTGCTGTTTCAATTGTGGAAAAGTCAATTTCCCTTTATCAAAAATATCGAGAAAAAAGAGGGTGATGCCTGGTGTACAGTCTTAAAGAGCGTGATGCAATTAAAAAGTTTCTGAATGAGGAGATCGTTAACACAAGTGAAGCGATTGAAATATTGGACTTTACTCGTCAATATCTCAATCAGCTAATTAAAACCGGTCAACTTGAACCGGTTAAAGAAATGCCGAGGGACAGGCTTTTTATTAAAGAGGATATATTGGAATTCCAAAAGCATAGGAAGAAATGAGCATCCAGATTTAATTTTCTGGATGCTTTCTTTAATGAACTAAGAATTACATACTTACGTTTTAGCAATTAAATAAAGAGATAAATGTCTGGTTGATCCTGTAGGATTATGAACGGTAACTACCCACTGATTCCTTCTTCTTGGAAAGCTTTCCATCGCATACATAGGAGCGTAATCACCTGGAGCAAATCCACCATTAATTACATTGATGTTCTGTCCTTCGAGAAAACACCCAAGGTATTCATTAGGATTGATCATCACTATATCTGCCCATTGATAAGAATAAAACCCGTTTCCAAGATCAGTGCTAGATGCGCCTCTAATGTCTAATGTAATATCCCTTCTTCTCTGTCTAGATAAGTCTGTACTTCTTTCAATGTTATCTGTTGGGGTTAAATTAGGTATTGCTATAGGGATGTAATAACAGTTATACAAAATAAACACTCCTTAGTTTAAAATCAGTAAAATTGTATGTTGGTATATATTGGTAGGTGCGTGTTTTGTTTGATGTTCACTAAGGATGAATCTAAAGGATTAGTGGACTATCTGAACTTGCTTTTTTGTCTTACGACTGCCACCTATTTATGAATAGTGCTTTCGTTCGACAAATTTTGCAAATAGTTCCTTTATCACACTCCTTATCCGATAATAAGGTGCGAGGTGAGAAAATCAGAAAGGTTGACAAATTCGTAATTGAAAATCAATATATGCTTCAAATAAATGATTATAACGGGTCGCCACAAAGTATTTGGCAATGGGATGTTTCAACAGCTAGCAATAGCGAGGATGTTTATATGGTAAAAGCATTCGAATCAAATAAAAACATTCTTATACCTTGGACATTGATGTCTAAAGAATCCCAGAGAGAGACTTTAGATGATGATGTTCCGCAACTTATTTTAAAAAAAATGAAAGAAACTATTTAGCATCCTGCGGGGTGCTTTTTTTGTTTCCTGTAAACTGCTTCCGGTAAGTCTCAGGATAGACAATTGGCGGTTAAAGGCTTGAGCACGGTGGTGGTTTAGAGGGAATATGAACCAATGATATTTATGGTTCATTTGTTATTTATTTGAGAATGTTTAAGAGTAGTATAATCGTGATTCTTATCATCAAAATAAGTGGGTGTGTTACACACAAACAAAAAAGGAGTGATTTAAATGGGTTACGGTCCAGATAATAGCAAAGAATTAATTGCAAATCAGATTGGATGGGTAAGGGTTCCTTGTGGGCATAGAGCAGAATTCCATTTCGCCAGTGAAGCACATTACGAAAATGCAATCTGTATTTATCCACAACATTCAGATCATAAGTTAGCAGAAAGAGGAAATTACAACAGAAGTTTGAATGATTTTTCAACTCCTGAAAACAATTCTAATCAAGATGTATGGTATCGAGTTACAGGCTGGCATAAAAATTCACCGCCACACGGATCATATCCCTGGGTTGTAAGCTCGATAAAAAATGATTCACCAGCATCAAATCTTTATGAGTTTGGTTTTGAAGATGCAGGTGGAGAAGACTACGACGATATGAAATGTACAGTTAACATTGTGCAGTAAATTAAAAGGATAGCCTTAACGGTTATCCTCTTTTAATTTCCAAAACAACTCAATTCAAAAGGGGGCGGCGGTGAATGTAGATGGCTGAGAAGCATATTCAGGCGCAGAAAGATTACGTCAAAGGTATGAAATACAAGGACCTTGCCGAGAAATACGGGGTGTCAGTGAACACCATAAAATCGTGGAAACAGCGGCATGGTTGGGAAAGAAAAAAGGGTGCACCCACTGAAAAAAGTGTGCACACAAAAAAGGCAGGCGCACCACCCGGCAATAAGAATGCATTAGGGAACAACGGCGGCGCACCACAGAGGAATCAAAACGCTGTGACTCACGGCTTTTTCTCTAAATTCCTGCCAGAAGAAACGCTTGAGATCATGGAAGAGATTCAGGAGCGTTCGCCTGCCGATATGATATGGGATCAAATTCAGATTCAATATGCAGCTATTCTCCGGGCGCAGCGCATTATGTTCGTGCAGGATAAGGACGACATGACTAAGGTTTTGAAAAAAGAGAAGCCGGGTGCATTTGGCGATGAGCAAGAATGGGAGTTTCAATTCGCATGGGATAAGCAGGCAACCTTCCTGAATGCTCAATCTCGGGCAATGGGTGAGCTCCGTAGTCTGATCAAGCAGTTCGACCAGCTGGCGCATGAGCAAGATGAGCGGCGCCTTAAATTGGAACAAATGCGCTTAAATATCGAGAAGACGAAGAAGGCTGTTAACGGCGGCGAAGGAAACACCCAAGAAAATGATATTGCCGCAATGTTGAGGAAAATGGTGAATGCCGATGGAACTGAATAAAAAGCAAAAGGAAGTTTGGGACAGCTTTATAAAGGAGCAACCCAAAATTCTAATTTGTAGCGGCGCAAAGAGGGCAGGGAAAACATTCGTGCTCCTTTTGACGTTCCTCGGGCACATAAGCAAGTATCAAAACATGGGGCTTTCTTTTATCATCGGCGGGGCAACTCAGGCTTCTATAAAGCGGAATATCTTGAACGATATGGAATTGATTCTGGGTAAAGAATTGAGGCTCGACAAGTCGAATGCCGTTGAGATATTCGGCAACCGTGTTTATTGCTTTGACGGCGCAAATGCAGACTCATGGAAAAAGGCGCGGGGTTTTACATCAGCTGGCGCATTCTTAAACGAAGCGACGGCTCTACATGACTCATTCGTGAAGGAAGTCATTTCTCGTTGTTCCTATAAAGGCGCAATGGTCATGATGGATACAAACCCTGAAAACCCGATGCACACCGTCAAAACGGACTATATCGACAAAGACGGGCAGCGGCTGAAAAACGGCAGGCTGAATATCCGTTCTTTTCACTTCTCATTGTTTGATAACAACTTTCTTGATCCTGAGTATGTCGAAAGTATTGTTGCTTCAACACCGAGCGGCATGTTTACAGACCGGGACATTTACGGCTATTGGGTTGCTCCAGAAGGCGTAATATATAAGGATTTCAACAAAGACAAGCACTATATCAGTTCAGACCAGTTAAAAGAGAAACAGGGCAGGTTTACAAAATACTTTGCTGGCGTTGACTGGGGATATGAGCACCCGGGTTCTATTGTCATAATCGGACAGGATGACCAAGGGTGTTTTTATTTGCTCGAAGAACATTCCCAGCAGCACAAAGAGATCGATTACTGGGTGAAGGTAGCAAAGGACATCAAAGAACGATACGGCAATATTAATTTCTACTGTGATACGGCACGGCCAGAACATGTTGTTCGTTTCCGACGAGAAAAACTTCGGGCTATCAATGCTGATAAAGCTGTCGTATCCGGCATAGAAGAAGTGGCGCGGCTGTTCAAACAAGAAAAGCTTTTTGTCGTTGAAGACAAAGTTGACCGATTTAAAAAAGAAATCTTTATGTATGTCTGGAATCAGAAGACAGGCGAACCGGTTAAGGAATGGGACGATGTTCTGGACTCCATACGTTATGCCCTTTATACGAACAACAAACCAATGAGACGAAAAGGGAAGGGGTGATCATTGTGAATCATTTGATGGATAAGATCAGGGATTCAGGCATTACACCTGAATTGATTGCAGAAATCATCGAAGCACATAAAAACGATCATGATAGAATGAAAAACTTGTATGAGCGATACAAGGCAGAGGTTCAGGGCGTGCCGATCTTAACCAGAGAAGCCATTGAGTATGAGGATTTCGAGACCGGCCATGTTAAGCGGATAGATCATAAGGTCAATAACAAGCTTAATAACTCATTTGATTCAGACATTGTTGATACGAAGGTGGGCTATCTCTTCGGGCACCCGATCACTTATGAATTTGACGATAAGCGAGATGCGGGCACTACTTCTGCCGGAAAGCAGATGATTGATGACTTCAACACTCTGAATAATATTCCTGACGAAGATAGTGAATGGGGAAAGATGGCGACAATTTGCGGTTATGGAGCTCGGCTTGCATATATCGACCGGAATGGTAATGAAAGAGTCAAAAACATTGAACCATGGGAAGCGGTGTTCCTTAGCGATGGGAATATTCATGAGCCAGATTTCGGATTAAGGTATTTTACGGTTTATGGCGGACAAATAAAAGCTGAATTCTATGATGATAAATATGTGTACTATTTCAGCACTAAAGACAGCTCTGCATTTACGCTGGATAAAAAAGAATTGCATTTGTTTGATGGCTGCCCTTTATTCGGGCTGGCAAACAATAAAGAGCTCAAAGGCGATGCCGAGAAGGTATTGTCTCTTATTGATGCCTATGATCGGACACTGTCAGACGCCTCAAACGAAATTGAACAGTACAGACTGGCGTACTTGATCCTAAAGGGATTGGGAGCAGATGAGGACACACTTCAACAGCTTAAAAAGACTGGGATTCTTGAACTCTATGATGAAAAAGACGATGTCAGCTATCTGACAAAAGATATAAATGACGCAATCATTGAAAATCATTTGAACCGTCTGGAAGAAAACATTCTCCGTTTTGCAAAGTCGGTCAATTTCTCTGATGAATCATTTGGCGGCAATGTCACTGGTGTTGCAATGAAATTTAAATTGATGGCGCTTGAGAATAAGTGCATCACGATGGAACGGAAAATGACTGCTGCGCTCCGTTACCAATACAAGTTGATCTTTTCGGCTTGGGCAACGAAAAATAAAGCCAAAGCAGAAGATTATTTGAAAGTATGGTTCGGATTCAAGCGTAACCTTCCAGCCAATGTTCTTGAAGAGGCGCAGACAACATCGCAACTTAAAGGATTAATCAGCGAAGAAACACGTCTTTCTCTCTTGTCCTTTGTCGATGATGTTCAGTATGAGCTTCATAAGATGAAAGAGGAGGAAGAGGAGTACAGGAACAGCATGCCACCGTTAACTGATATCGAAACAGATACGGGCGGTGATGAAGATGAACCAGAATGATATTGATAGGTACCTGGATGACATGATCACAGAGGACGCGAAAAAGATTGATGTCGTTTTTGCTCAACGGCTCAAAGAAATCAATCAACAAATCGCGGCCCTTTATGCGAAATACAGCAGAGATGGTCAGCTATCCATGGCTGATATGAATAAATACAACAGGTTTAAAAAAGAAATGGAGCGCATGACTGAGGAATCGGGTAAGGCATTCAAAACTATCCTCACAATCGTTGAAGCTTTGGCTGCTAAGCAATTCCTTGAGAGTTACATGCGCTCTGCTTATTTGTACGAGATGGAAGCTGCAGTTGATTTAGGCTTCAGCATTCCTACTGTTGAAGTAATCAAGCAGGCTATATTAAACCCGATAGCTGAATTGACTCTCTCAGTTTTATATAAGCGCCACAGGGATGACTACGTCCGGCAAATACAGATTTCAATTGCTCAAGGCATTCAAGCTGGTGAAGATTACTCGAAGATTGCCCGGCGTATTGAGCAAACGACCGAATTTGCCCGCAGAAAGGCTCGTGACGTGGCGAGAACAGAGACTCATAGGGTACAAGTCTCGGCGAGGATGAAAAGCGCTGAGCAGGCTTCTAAAAAGAGCAAACTCGAAAAGATGTGGAATGCTACCCTTGATCTTAAAACACGAGCCGGGCACAGGAAGCTGGACGGGAAGACAATAGAACGAAACGGGCTATTCAAATCAATATATGGCGGCGTCGGACCGGCTCCGGGGCACATGAATAATGCCAAGGATGATATTAACTGCCGTTGTACTATAGCTTTCAAAGTAAACGGCGTGCTGCCAGATACAAGAAGAGCTCGTAAGCGAGGCAATGGCACTGGGGAGACTATCCCCTACCAAACCTACGAGGAATGGTACAAATCCATTGAGGAAAAGAGCAAATAAATTTTTATCCTGTCCTGAGCATGACATTAAAAGGCTTATTTTTCATGCACTCATAACAGGCGCGCACTGTAGAGGGCGAAGGAGGAAGAACTGTAATGCCAACATTAGACGAAGTGAAAAAATTTCTCGAAGAAAATAAAGAGAACGAAGAAGTAAAAGCGTTTGTAGGAGAACTTTCGGCCGTATCAGCAGATAAGGTGGAAGGGTTCCTTGAAACAGACGAAGGAAAGCGTCTCATTCAGCCTCGATTGGATTCCCATTTTACGAAAGGCCTTGAGACATGGAAGGCGAACAACCTCGATGCTCTGGTTGATGCAAAAGTAAAAGAGCTTTATCCGGAAGAAACAGAGGAACAAAAGCGTATCAGGAAGCTGGAAAAAGAGCTGGATGATCAGAAGACAGCAGCACAACGTGAAAAGCTTTTAAACAAAGCTGTCTCTTATGCTTCTGAAAAGCAACTGCCGGCAGATGTAGTGGAATTCTTTATCGGTGAGGATGAAGAATCAACGATGAAGAACCTCGGAGCATTCGAAGAGAAATACAATGCTGCACTTCAAAAGGCGATTGAATCCAAGTTCCAAGAGAATGGCCGTGATGTTCAGTCCGGCAGCAATGAACCGACAAATCAAAGTTTTGATATTAGCTCGCTTGCAGCTGAAGCAAGTATTAGAAAATAAGGAGGGCTATCTTTATGCCAACATTTGATCCAAACAATGCATTGATGCAAGACGCAGTAAACGGAAAGGTCCCAACTGAACAAGGTACTCTAGTTTTAAAAGAGTTTATGACTCAATCTGCTGTTACAAAACTCGCAAAATATGAAGAAATGACTAAGCCGGAGAAAGAATTCACATACTTGGCTTCTGGACCAGGGGCTTACTGGGTTGGAGAAGGCGAGAGAATCAAAACTTCTAAGGCCCAATGGTTAACAGCAAAAATGATTTCAAAGAAATTGGGTGTCATCATCCCTGTTTCTAAAGAATTCTTGCGTTATACCATCGCTGATTTCTTCACACAAATGCGCCCGGCTATCGCTGAAGCCTTTGCTATTAAATTCGATCAGGCTGCGTTATTCGGTGTCGATTCACCATTTGGTCAAGGTGTTTCTGTATTTGAAAAAATCAAGGAATCTGGTAACACTGTTGCTTTAAACTCACTTGGCAACCTATATGACGAGCTTAATGGAGTAATGGCGTTAGTTGAGGATGCGGATAAGGATGTAAATGGCTTTACAACAACACGCCGATTCCGTCAAAAACTTCGTGGTACTAAAGACGGTAACGGGCTTCCAATCTTCAACGATGCAACAGATGGCGCAACACAACAGGCTCTTGGTCTTCCGATCGGATATGTTGATTCTAAGTCATGGGATTACGAAAAAGCGGCATTACTTGCGGCTGACTGGAATTATACGCGCTACGGCATCCCACAAGGTATGGAATATAAAGTCTCTGAGGATGCAACACTGACAACAATTGTTGATGCTGACGGCAACCCAATCAACTTGTATGAGCGTGACATGGTTGCTCTTCGTGTGACTCAGCAAGTCGGTTTCATGACATTGACTGATGATGCGTTTGCAGCTATTGCTCCAGCAACGGAGGCGTAAGCGTATGGGATACACATCTAAAAACTATAAGACAAATAACGGCGACAAATTGGTGATCGGCGGCGAATTAGAAATTAAATCAGGCGCAAAAGTGACCGGCTTTCCCGGTTCGACGCCTGCTGCTAAAAGTATTACTTCTGAGATGATCGGCGATGGAGAAGTGAAAAACATCAATATCGGTGACGGATCTGTTCAGAACCGAAACATTGGAACTGGCAGTGTGCAAAATGCCAATATTGGTGCAAAGGCTGTTACGTTAGCCAAACTTGGTGATGATGTAACTGCCAAACTCACTGATATTGAAAACCGTCTGAAAGCACTGGAAGGAGGAAGCGCGTGATATGAAAGCATCTAACGGTTCCAAAACAATAGAATGCACTGAAAAGGCTTTTGAGGTGGTTTATTCTCATATTGGCTTTAAGAGAGTGGATGAGGTCAAGAAGCCAGCTGCCGATCTTCTTGATATGACAGAGGCCCAGCTGCAGAAAGTAAACAAAGATGAGATTATTGCTTTTCTGAAAGAGAATGAATACGAGTTTGATCCCAAAGCGCCTAAAGACGAACTGATCAGGATTGTCTTGGGGGAAGAGTAGGTGATTCAGTGGACATCGGACAAGTAAAGCGAATGACAGGGATTAAGACAGATAGACATGACGAATATTTGTCTGAAATAGTCCCTAACTTGATTGAGTATGCCAGTGACTTTTGTAATAACAGTTTCGATCCGGAGGCTTTGCCAGCTGGCGTGAAGCTTTTTGTTGCGAAGGCTGCAGAATATAATATGACTCCTTCTGGACTCTCGGGAAGAAACATGGGGGATGTGTCGTATTCGTACAATACAGAATTTCCTCGGTACATCACAAAACACCTTACGCCATATCGAAGGCTGAGAGTTAAATGATTTATGAGGAATTCCCCCACGAAATCACGTTTCAGCGGATGGGCAAGGTGCCAGACGGCGGCGGAGGTTATGAAGAAGGTTACGTTGACTACATCACAACAGAAGCTTTAGTCAGTGGCGTCAGTTCCCGAGAATATTATCAGGCTCAGCAGCTGCAAAACCCGGTTGAATGCAATGTGTATTTCCCTTATCGGACTAATATCGAGAAGACAATGAGGATCATTTATGAAAACAAAATCCTTATTCTCAAATCAGAGCCAATTGATCAAGGTGGCATGCATGAAGTCTTGAATCTTAAATGCCAGGTATCGGGGGTGCTGGAGTCTGATGGCAAGAGTTAGCGGCAGATGGATCCGGCAAATGCGCAGAGCGACTGAAGAGTTCAGGAACAATGTGATTGAAGAAGCCAAACGGATTGTAACTGACACGGCCGAGCTGATTTATAGCAACGCCGTTTTAAATGCTCCAACTGCTATGATAGACGGCGGGAACTTGAAAAATTCAATAGAAGTTGACTATCGTGACGGCGGCTTAACGGCCGTTATTTCTGTTGGTGCTGATTATGCAATTTATGTCGAATACGGTACCGGAATCTATGCGGAGGACGGAGGCGGTCGGCAGACTCCTTGGATCTATTATGACACCAAGCTTAACCAATGGGTTATGACGCGGGGGATGCGGGCCCAGCCGTTTTGGAATCCGTCTATTGAGGAAGGTATGCGGTATTTCGCCAGTCAAATGTGATAGAAAGGGGCTGTCATTATGCGGTCAGCCATGTGGCTGTTGCAAACGGCTATATTTCAAAGGCTATCAACTGATAAAGAGCTGAATGCACGCGTCACTGGTGTGCTTGATGCAGTCTCAAAAGATCAGAAAAAGCCATATGTAACAACTGGCGATGATGACGTTTCGCCATTTGAAACAAAAACGTCTAAAGGTGAGATCATCAATGTTATTCTCCATTGCTGGAGCGATTATAACGGCAAAAAAGAAGCGATGCAGATCCTTGATTTGATGCTGCAAGCCATAACCAGAGAGCCCCTAGAAATAGAGGGCTTTTCTTTATGCCGTTCTGAGATGCGCGGCATGCAGGTGATCACAGACATTGATGGTTACACGCGGCATGGCATTCTCAGGATGCGATACACAATAAACAATTGAGAGGATGAAGAAAATGTCACAATTATTGAATGGTAAAGATGAGATTTATTTCGTTCAGCCGATGGATGCACAAGGCACAGAAGGGCTGTTCATTGCCTTCCAAACAGAAGGTTCACATACAAAAGAACAGGACACGTTGGATGAATCCACAAAGTCAGGCCGTATTGTCGGTTACGGAACAAAAAACGAATCTTTTGAGCTGACTTATTATGCTGCTGTTTCAGACCCGGGACAGGAAGCAATTGAGACAGCTTACGACAATGAAAAGGCAATTAAGGTCTGGAAGGTCAATAAAAACAAAAATAAAAATGATAAACACAATGCTGTCTATGGTCATGCAATTATTGAAAGTTTGGAATTCAGTCAGCCGCAAGATGGGTTTGTTGAAGTTTCGATAACTCTTCCTGTACTCGGAAAAACATTTAAAGGTGAATTGCCCCCTCTGCCGGACGAAGTGTTAGCAGCAATTGAATCATCCGCCGGCGCGACTAAATTTGAGGACTTCGGCAACACAACTACACCCTAAGGCGCCCCAAAATCTATCGTTCACGGCTACGACTGACAGTGTGACCGTGAAATGGGATGCGGTAGATGGGGCATCTTCATATAAGGTATACAGGGGAGCGAGCAAGCAACTGGACGCAACTGTCACAGATACATCCCACACCTTGAAAGATATTACAGCTGATACGAAACTGACGATCAATGTCTCTGCTGTGAACATCGCGGGCGAATCCTCGATGACTGAAATTGTTACGCAAACACAAGCGGTTACATCTTAAAGTACCCCCGCACAAATAAAGAAACATAGGAGCTCGGCTGTTGCTAGGGCTCTTTTTAATACGAAAATTTGGAGGTTTTATTTAAATGGCTCACTTAACAATTGACGGAAAAGATTATGCTGCGCGCTGTGATTTTGCATTCGATAGAACAGCAAACGAGAAATATGCGAAAGAAGATAAAAACGGTGACAAATCAGGCGGCACATTAACGATTTACAACAGCTTACTTAATGATGATGCTGTTTATCTTTCTGCTTTTTGGGATTGCGCACTTGCTCACTTGAAAAAAGGCAAACCGTCTGTTGAACAGATCGAGGATGCTATTGCAAAGATCATTGAAGAAGATGAAACTGGAAACGCCGTTGATGAGATGGTGAAAGAAGCTTTTAACACACTGGATTCAGCAGGTTTTTTCAAAGGAAAGATCCGTCAGCAATGGAAGATGATGAGCAAACTGTCGAAACCGAAGAAGGTCAGCCCGAACGAGACTCCGGAAATGGAAGCGAAGCGTCTAGAGGAAGACGAAATGAACAAGGGCATGCTGAAGACGATGGAGGAAGCCTACAAAGAGAAGACGGGATCGACTATCTCCAAGTAATTGAAAATGCAGCTCGTTGGATGGGTGTCTATGACAACGATGTCATTATGTCATGGACTCCAAACGAGTATAAACGGAAGCTAAAAGCAGCCAAGCTGCGTGAAATTGACGAAATAGAGTTGTTGGCGAGAAATGCTATGTTTCATCGCTATGCATTAAACGAAAAGAGACCAAAAGAATCAAAGATGTTTGACGCTAGAAAAGCGCGTAGAGAGCTTGAGCGGTCTCTGACAAGCGAGGAAAACAAATGGCGTGAATCAGACGTAAACAAGCTTGGTCCGAGAGCGAAAGGCGTACAGATGTTAAATGACGCTGTGCGGTCTTATTTCGGAAAACAAACCAAAGAAAAGAGGTGAGGACATGATCGAGAGGCTTACTGCTGTTATAGAAGCTCAGACGCAGAGGTTCAACAGAAGTATGGACCGAGTCAATGACATGATGCGGCGCATGGCTGATACTCATACTGTTGAAGTCGAAGCGGAAATTGCAAGCTTCCAAGCGCGAGTTAGACAAGCTGAGCAGCAGATCGATAACTTTATTCATCGGCACGAAAGAACCCGAGTCGATTTAGACGCAGACTCTGACGACGTACAAAGGGCCGTATCAGCCGCACGAGCAGAACTTGCATCATTGCCCAACCGGGTAACAACCAATATTAACGGGAATACATCAGATTTAACTCGTGCAGTCGCTACTGCACAAACTGAGACGAGATCCTTACCGAATAGAGTATGGATCTTCATTGAAGCCCGTACGGATCGATTCGAAAACTCAATGAATCGTCTTGCGAAAATCACTAACTCTGTTTCAACTGTCATAGGTCATTCGCTTGCTGGGGCTTTTACATCTGCATTGCCTGCAATTTCTCCGGTTCTTGCCAGCATAACTGGGGCAATTGGTGCCTTGGGCCCTATGCTCGGAGTGGCAGCCGGCGGAGTTATGGGGTTAACCAGTGCATTTGCAACAGCGGGAACAGGTGCGGTGGCTTTTGGAGCCCTTGCTGTGACTTCCATAGGAGATGTATTTAAAGCATCTGAAGACCTTTCAAAGCTGCAAGAGAAGCTGGATAATGCTACAAATGCAAAAGAGCGCGCTAAAATCATGGAGCAGATCAATAATCTGCAAAAATCTCTTGGAAAAGAAGAGAAAAAAGCGCTGGACACATTGGAGGACTTCAAAAGCAACTGGCATGATATTGCTCAATCTGTACAGAAACCGATTTTAAAAACGTTCACGAGCTCGCTGACGACGTTTAAGGGCGTTCTGAATAGTTTGAGACCTATGTTCAAAAGCGTGGCAAATAGCGGCGTTACATTAGCAAAAAGCATGAATGCGGCGTTTAAAGACACCGACATGCGACGCTTTATAGATTACATGAACAAAAACGCTGGTCAGGCCTTCGTTACGTTTGGGAAAATAGCCGGCAACGTCCTCAGAACAGTTATGAATCTGATTGTTGCTTTTGGACCTCTTGGAAATGACATGTCGGCCAGTCTGGAAAAGGCCACAGCTTCATGGGTGAAGTGGTCAGCCAATTTAGGTTCTTCGAAGAAGTTCCAAACGTTTATTGAATATGTCAAAACAAACGGTCCTAAATTATTGCAGATCATTAGAAACTTTTCGGGCGGTCTTACAAAGCTGTTTACTGGATTCGCCCCTATGTCTCAGGACATGATGACATCCCTTGTCAACATGACTAAAAGGTTTAATGAATGGGCCGGCAGCGTCACGAAAACGAAAGAATTTCAGTCGTTTATTGACTATATTAAAACGAACGGTCCGACTGTTTGGAGTACGATTGGTGAAATCGCCAAAACAATCATCAATTTGCTTGTTGGTATGGCGCCGTTAGGGCAATCCATCTTACAAACGGTAAATGGATTTTTAAAATTCACAAACGCAGCAATGCAAGCTAACCCTGCTATCGGGCAATTCATTGCGGTTGGCATTTCATTGCTGGGTGCATTAAGAGCGATAGTTCCTGCGATTGCCGCAGTTAGTGCAGTAACAAATGGATTTAAAGATTTTAAAGACGCTGCTCAATACTTGCGTGGGTTCAAAGATACAGCTGCCGGCATTAAGTTGGCCGGGTTGATAACTCAATTAAAAGGAGCCACTGCAGCTATCGGTCGATTCATCGCAAAATACACGGTCATGGCTGCTCAAGCCACAGCAAATGCAGTTAAAATGGCAGCATCTTGGACAGCGATGAAAATCTCTGCTCTTGTATCTTCCCTAAAGAGCGGCATAGTTCAAATGGGTTTGTGGATCAAGAATATGACTGTTATGGCGGCGCAGTCGATTGCACAGGCAACACGAACGGCAACAGCATGGACAATCATGAAAATAAGCTCTTTTGTAACTTCCCTTAGAGCTGGGATAGTGCAGATGGGACTTTGGATCAAACAGATGGTTGTCATGGCTGCTCAGTCTGTGGCACAAGCGGCACGTATGGCAGCGGCGTGGACGGCAGCACAAATCAGCTCATTTTCATCTATGTTGGCAGCTGGAATCAAACAGATGATTGCTTTCGGAGCGCGTCTGGTTGTCTTAGCGGCTCAGGCGGCTGCAAACGCGGCGAGAATGGCAGCATCTTGGGTCATTGCTATGGGTCCTATTGGATGGATCACAGCGGCTGTAGTAGCTTTGGTTGTCCTGATCATTGCGAACTGGGATAAGATCAAGGCTTATACAATCAAAGTCTGGGGCGTTGTTTCTAAATGGCTTTCATCTGCTTGGACAGGGATTAAGAATGCGGCTTCGAAAGTATGGTCAGCTCTTGTCACGCTTATAAAGGCAAATTTCGAGTTGCAAAAAAAGATCGTCATGACCGTCTGGAATGCCGTAAAATCATTTGCTTCAAAAGTTTGGAACGGAATCAAAAACACCGTCACAAACATCTGGAATGGTTTGAAAAATGCAGCGTCAACAGTGTTTCTCTATATGAAAAACCAGATTGCAAACAGAATTCTAGCAACTAGAGAAAAGATACTCAGTGTCTGGAATGCCATAAAGAGCAAAGTGTCTGCGATATGGAATGCACTAAAATCTGCAGCATCAAACGCTTTTTTGTACATGAAGAACCAAATAGCAAACCGGATTTTGGCGACACGTGAAAAAATACTTAGCACTTGGAATGCAATTAAGAGTAAGGTTCAATCCATCTGGAACGGGATAAAATCAGCGGCGTCAAATGCGTTCCTCTACATGAAAAATCAGATCGCAAATCGCATAATTGCCACCCGGGAAAAGATAGTGAGTATTTGGAACGGCGTGATGAAGTTTTTCAAAGGAATCAACCTGAAAACCATTGGCCGCAATATTATCCAAGGCCTGATAAATGGTATCAGTGGCATGGCGGGGGCATTAGCTAGAAAAATTAAATCAATGGCAAATGCGATTCCTAATGGCATGAAAAAACTTCTAGGAATTCACTCGCCATCAAGAGTTATGCGCGATAAGGTCGGTTATCACGTCGGCACCGGTATGGCAGCTGGTATTGATAAATCGCAGGCCAAAGTGAAATCGGCTGCAGCCAGTACGGCTAAGATTGCACAGAGAGCGGCTGCGGTGGAAGTGAACAATAAAGTAAGCAGTACAATGATTAGTTTTGAAGCCCAAAACACTGCTGTAGATACTTACAGCAAGATGCTTCAGACGATAGAAAAGAAGACAACTCTTCAAAGCTTCGATATAGGCAATACGGTTTCTACTAATATTGCAGCGGGGATTCAGTATGGGATCAATGCAGTTCAGAATGCAATAAGTACAATCGGTAATGCGATGTATATCGAAAAGAAAGATATGAATCTTGCTTACGATACATCCATATCTAGAAGTGAACTTGGCGTTGTTAGAAAAGAGTTGAGTGCAGATGTCAAAAACCTTGAACTGCCCGAAAGAACTATCGTTATTGAAATGGACAGCAAGAAAGTCGGGCAGGGCGTAGAGAAGCCTGTAACAGACGCGCAAAGAAGATCAAACAAAAGGAGGGTGAGATTTAATTGATCAACTATCAGGAGCTTTTGCCTAACCAATGGAAAATCACATTCAATGGGATCGATATTTCACCCTTCTTTTATGTGAAATCAACCACTGGGCGGGGAGTAATGAGCCGAGAGGTAAATACAGCCACGATCGGGAACCGTCCGGGCGGTTTCTATCGTGGCACTAGACTACCAATTAGAACGATAACGATAGATGTCCTTTTTGCTTTCAGCAGTGAAGAGGAATTGAAGAAGAAACAAGAGGAACTGACTTATATTCTGCATGCAGAGGAGCCGAAGCCACTCATTTTCCATGATGAGCCTGACAGAACCTATTATGCAATTTTTGAGAGTGTTTCTGAAGGCGAAGAAAAGGATGGCTTTCAACAGGCTACATTGACCTTTATCTGTCCTGATCCAAAAAAGTATGGAGCGGCTTCGGAATCAGAACTGAATGCCGGGGTGCAGGTTTTCACAAACCCGGGGTATGCGGAGATTGAACCAAAAATCGTATGCGTTTTTAAAGAGGGGGCCTCTTCATATGAGGTGGCTCTTTTAAATGGTGATGAATCTGTTTCTAAGACAATAAAAGTCGTGTACAACTTCATTGCCGACGATACCCTCATTATTGATTCAGCAAAGAGAAAAGTGACATGCAGCGGTAAATTGATCATGACTGCTCTGCAAATACAATCTGAGTGGTTCACGTTGCCACCAAAAGTACCAACAAAATTGAAGTTAAGCCACGCAAGCAGCATCAAATTCGATGAGGCTTATTTGTAAGGAGGTCCGTTAATGGCTGACATGTATATTCTTTCACCAGATGATCAAGTCCTGACAGTGCTGTCCAGCGACGGACAAGAAGCGTGCAGATTTTGGGATGCCAAATACAAAGAAGAGCTGAATAAAGGCTCTTCTTTTTCTTTTGTAGCAGATGCTTCCCATCCTGATGCGCGCTATTTGTTTGAAGAGAATCAGCTTGTTTTTAGGGATAAAGACGGCATTCTCCGATTGTTTGTGATTAAGGAACTTGATGATACAGACGAAAACTCAGAGGTTAATACACTCGTAACATGTGAAGCTGCCATGATGGAGTTGGCGGAAACGTTTGTGAAAGACTTCCGGCCAACTGACAAAACAGCACAATTTGTTTTAGACAACGTGCTTGCTCGTTCTCGTTGGGTGGCGGAGGTAAGCGCTGAACTTGGTAAGAACTCTACTACGTTTTATAAGAAAACAGCTTTAGAGTGTATTGCTGAAGTGATAAACATCTGGGGCGGCGAGCTTCAAGATTCTATCGAATTTGATGGAAACAAGATCACAAAGAGAATTATCAAGATATTGCCACGACGAGGAAAAGACAGCGGGAAACGCTTTGAGATAGATAAAGATACAGAGAATATTAAAAGAACAGTCATCAGCTACCCATTGACAGCTCTTTGGGGATATGGTGCCTCTATCGCCTCAACAGACGAAGACGGAGAGGAAACGGGCGGTTATTCGCGGTTTATCGACTTCTCGGAAGTAGAGTGGAAGAAATCAAAAGGTGATCCTGTTGATAAACCACTGGGGCAGGAATGGGTTGGCGATCCGGATTTATTAAAAAGGCTTGGACGCCTTAAAAATGGTGAATTGATCCACAGAGAAGGACAATATAACAATGAAGATATAACTGATCCAGCGGAGCTTTTAAAAGCCACATACAATCATCTCATTACGACAGCATCCAAAACTGAGGTGAATTATGAGCTGTCAGTTCAATTGCTTCAGAATGTACCAGGTTACGAGCATGAGCATGTTGAGCTGGGCGATACAACAATTGCCATTGACCGAAACTTTGCTATTCCGATAGAAACGTCGCAGCGCATCATATCAATGGAATATGACATCACAGATCCAGACAATACCTGCGTTGTAGAAATAGGGCAGTTTTTATCGGTGCTCCAAGGTGATGATCGGATTGATCAGATAGAAAATGTACTCGACAAGAATCGTGGTACTTGGGAGAGGAAGCCAGACGCCGGCGAAGTCACTGACGGCAGTTTCCCGGATAAAAAACCACCAGTACCTAAAAATGTTGAAGTAAAGTCAATGTTTCAAAATATCACCTTAACATGGGACTATGATCCATCGAGTTATATTGCTGCCTATGAAATTTATGCTTCTCAGATCAAGGGGTTCACACCTCTAACAGAAAACAGGATTTTTCGTGGGAAAACAAGCGGATATGAGCATTTTACAGGCGTGAATGAAGTTTGGTATTACCGCCTTCGAGCAATCAATACAAGAGGCACAGCAAGCGATTTTACAGATGAGTTCTCGGCCACTACCCAGCGAATACTGACTGATGATATTTTATTTGGTGCAGTAACAGCAGACCGATTGGCAGACTTGGCGGTCACGGCTGATAAACTGGCACGCAACTTTGACCAAGGCAATATTTTCCCGGGCTCTCTTTTAAAGGCGAAATGGTTTTACGATTACTCATATACCTCTCATACAGTAGAGGAAAAAGAATTTAACGAAATGACGGTTTCTCAGACTCAATTGACTGATCAATTATTTTTTGGTGTTTGCGGGCTAAGGATAGCGCCGAATAATATTCAAAGAATGAAACTTGAGGAAGGTAAAACATACACTCTTTCTTTTGAAGTGAAAAGAAATAACACAACTGATCTGAACTATATTCATCTTAAAGAAACGAATTCATGGTACAGGATAAGCGGCACAGATTTATCGGACATTTCTTCCTATCCTTCTGATCAGTTTGTCAGGGTTAATATTAAATTCACAGCTCCTACGACAAGCTCTGTATATACAATAGGCATCGGCGGTCTTAACCAGAACGACAATACAGAGTTATGCTCGTTCGTCATTCGAAAATTGCAAGTTCGCGAAGGCGATACGATAAAGGAGTATGGGTACAGTCCTTATGACACACAACTAACCGACAGCGTTATTGACGGTGATTACATCCAAGCCCTTTCTATCGGATCTGCTCATATACAAGAGGCAGCTATAGGAACAGCACACATCCAAAAAGCTGCCATTACAAGTGCGCAAATTGCTGAGGCGGCAATAGGAACAGCAGCAATTCAAAACGCTGCTATTGCAAAAGCTCATCTGAAAACAGCGATAATTGATACAGTCCATATCATTGACGGAGCCATTACAAATGCCAAGATCGGGAGCCTGTCAGCTGACAAAATAAATTCTGGCACGATTAATTCTATTAATATCACAGGTTCACTAATTAAAGGCGGCAAATTCCAAGCGTTGAACACAAATAACAACTTCGATTCTTATTTTGATGGAGACAAGCTTTATCAATATAAGAGATCAACAGCTAGCGGAACATATGCAGAATACACCGCGACGGAAATAAATTCCTCCCTTTTTTATCAAGAATCCGGTGTAGATTATCAAGACGGGAGCGGGAAAGACGTATATCGAAGTGTTTCAATTAGCGATGGCAAAGTTTCTGTTAAGGGTGCAGGAGAATATAATAACGTGAATGATTTGGCGGTTGTTGAAATGTACGGAGATTTCACGAAATATGGTTATGGAGCGGGTAAAATTGTCATAACGAATACTACGACAGCAAACGTTCCAAAAGACATTTTTACGTTAGAGGGGTACCGAAAAGGTATAGATGTCAATGATCAGTACAACGCTAATTTCACGAACAGAGCCGTTATTTCTGGAAGTTCTACGTTATTAAGTTTACAACCTCTAAACTTTGAAACGGTTGTTGGCGGAGGAATCCGCATGAGATCCAAAAAACGAACTGTATTCGAGGGCGCGCCAGTAGAGTTGCCTAAAAAATCGACAGTTGTAGCAGGTGACGACAAATCTGCGACGCCTATAAAAATTATGGGCGGTAATGTTTCGAAACTTGTTACGGATACACATGGTGCGTTACAAAACGGGTTGTGTTTGTGTGTCACAGAAACAAGTATAGTTCTATCACAAAGTACCGGAGCGCATTCGTATGGTTCTAGATATGTTGATTTCATTGAAGGTGACTATAACAACGTAGAAAATATATTCGGCGTATTTGCACAACCGTATGGCCCAAAAACAAGTAACGTAACCGCGGGGGTTGAAAACCAAACATCTAAAGGGTTTACAGTCTACGTGAGGGGAACAGGTGCAGCTGATGTGGCTGGGTTAAATGTTACAGTTAGGTTGCTTGTACTTTATGAACGAGTATAGGAGATTTTTTATATGATAAACGTTTTTGATATGCACCCACACGCTTATTCATACATTGAGGGATTGGAAGTGACAGAGCGGGGAGACAGTTTCGCTCTTTCTGCTTGCGCCAATTACGAGAATGGCTTTGATGAACCTTTTCAAATGAAGGATATTGAATTCGATGTGGTACCTGACACAGAGAGGCCTGTGGTCTATGGACTGCACATTGTCCTTATAAAAGAGACACAAAAAATGGAATATAAACTCTTTCGGAGGATCGCGGATGAAGATGGATATAATTACGATTATATTGATAGCACAGAATACCGTTTAATGAAAAATATTCTAAGTGTTACCGTTTACCCGAACGGAGAAACGGCAGGAACATTCTTCAAACATCAGAAAAAGGAGTTGGAACAATGAAACTGGAGCCAATCGACATCCCCCATCAAAATGATGAGAAGACTACTGAAGAACAGATGAAAGAGCAAATACTAGATTTACAAAGAATGTGTAATGTTTTAATGGTGAATCAGTCCTAATTTCGGAGGGAGGACAATGGAAGGACGGAGTGCATTTTACAACTTTTTTGAAGATTGCTGGAAAAATGGAACTGTTTTAACAATTGAGCTAAAAACACACGTTCAAACAGGACGAATTACACAAGCTGAATTTGAAGAAATAACAGCCCTTGAGCGCGGAAACGCTTATCCTGATCAAACAGAATAGGAGAATCAATATGGAAGAAAAGAGACCAAACGAAATGGATTTAGAAACGAAAGCGGAGCTATTCGAAAGAAAAGCGGCAGGCTATCGCCAAAACTGGATGAATGCTGAAGATATTCTCATGACATATCAGTATATGTCAGAAAAAGATAAGCAGCTTTTAGTGGAAAAAGAGCAAGAAATCCAGCATCTGAAGGAGCATATTGAGAAGTTAGAAAAGAACCTCAACAACTTGAAAGGTCCAGTAAAACTAAATCATCAGAAAAAATAAGCGGCAGAGAAGCGGCTTTTTTATTTTGCCTCTAAGGAGGTGATAACAAGAAATGGAGGAAACGACTGTGTTTATTAATTTTGAAACATTAGATTTAGCGAGAGTGTATTTGTTTGGAGGTGTGAAATATCTTGATTTACTCCTTGTTCTCAGCATTCTTGACGTAATAACAGGCGTCATCAAGGCTTGGAAATTTAAGAAGCTGCGGAGCCGGAGCGCATGGTTTGGTTATGTCCGGAAAATGCTTAGTTTTTCGGTGGTCATTGTGGCAAATATCATAGATACAATCCTCAATCTGAACGGCGTCCTAACATTTGGAACCGTTCTTTTTTATATCGCCAATGAGGGCCTTTCCATTACGGAGAATCTGGCGCAGATCGGCGTTAAGATTCCGGCAGCCATCACTGACCGACTTCACGTAATCGAAAAGGACAACGAACAAACAAAAGAAAAGGATGAACAGGCTGCTGGATAAAACCAGCGGCTTTTTCTATATCAAAAATAAAGGGGAGAATACTTATGACAATCACAGTGAAAAAGAATCTTGTATCAAAAGCTAAATACGGTTTGAAATGTTCGAACCCAATGAAGGCGGAATACATCACTATTCACAATACGGCAAACGACGCATCAGCTGCCAATGAGATTAGTTACATGATCAACAATACAAATTCAACAAGCTTTCATTTTGCAGTCGATGACAAAGAGGTACGGCAGGGAATCCCTACAAATCGTAACGCATGGCATACAGGAGACGGAACAAACGGTACAGGAAACCGTAAATCTATCGGCGTTGAAATCTGCTACAGCAAGTCAGGAGGGCCTAAATACTATGCTGCTGAAAAGTTGGCTATCAAGTTTGTGGCGCAGCTTCTTAAAGAACGCGGCTGGGGTATTGATCGTGTCCGCAAGCACCAAGACTGGAACGGCAAGTATTGCCCGCACCGTATTTTGTCAGAGGGAAGATGGGATGAGGTTAAGGCCGCCATTGAAAAAGAATTGAAAGCGCTGTGCGGGAAAACATCTTCTAAACCGTCATCATCTGCGCTTAAAGTTTCTGGGGGCACTTACACAGTCAAAAAAGGTGATGCTCTTTCTGTCATTGCACAGAAAACAGGCGTAAGTATGGCAACCTTGCAAAGCTTAAACGGTATCAAAAATCCGAACTTGATCAAGGTCGGCCAAGTATTAAAGCTCAAAGGCTCAAGCACTTCAAGTCCTAAACCAAGTAGCAAAAAAACGTCATATGCGCTGCCTTCCGGAGTTATTAAAGTGACAAGTCCGATGACGAAAGGCACGAAAGTAAGACAGGTGCAAAATGCTCTGGCGGCTCTTTATTTCTACCCAGACAAAGGGGCGAATAATAAAGGTATTGACGGTGTGTATGGTCCGAAAACAGCAGATGCAGTAGAAAGATTCCAAAAGATGAACGGATTGACGCCTGACGGAATCTATGGGCCGAAAACAAAGGCGAAAATTAAAGCGAAATTGAAGTAATATAAAAAGGCCCTCTAAAAATGGGGGCCCAACTAGCTATCTTACACAAAAGTATACAAAAAGCACCAGTTGTTTTAACAATAAGGTGCCTTATAGTATCAAGAAGGAATTTTAATCTAGTCTACATATTCAGCTGTACCTATAAAATTAAGTTCGTATTCATTATTGCTTACTGAATTTATAGCTCTACCGTCTTTAACATAATTGTAGTTGTAAATCAAAATAATGGTATTGTACTTAGAACTTAGTTTAACATCCTTAAACTGCTTTATCAGCTGATCATCATATGAAAAATCTATTAGAAGCTCTTCTATATCATCTTCAGTATCTGGTATCCAATCCTTCTCTATTAAATCTCTATCATAGTAGCCTAATTTAAATTCCTTTTCAAAAGTTGAAGGAATACTATCTCCATCTTCATCATATTTTACTTCAGTATATTTTTCTAGCTCATCAAAGTTTTGAAAGTTTCCTAACCACAAAGAAACATCATTTTTCATAACCTATTACCTCCTTAAGCCTTCTGGTAAATCCATAACACCATTCTTCATTCTGTTGCTAGCCCATTCATTTAGTCTTTTAACAAAACTATCATAGTCAGGAGCAGTATCGATTATTTTTAAAATTTCATTATGAGCCTTTGTAGATCCTCGCCTTCCATGACGGCCAGGGGGATTTACAAATTCAACATCTTTAGTTAAAGACCTCATTTCTTTTATATCGTCCATACTGACGCCCCATTGTTTAAATTTTGGTGTTCTAGCAACTAGATGCCACTCATGATAACCTCCAGGACGCCTAATCCTATCTTCTATTTTACTTCTCAATTGAGGGACACTCCACATTTCCTCGAATTCATCAACAGATAAGTTATCAAACCATTTATTAAATTCATTATTTCTCACTGAAGGAATCTGTACATCTTTAACCGTATCCCTATTGTTAGAACGTTCAGATCTTCTGAGAACACTCTCTTTTTTATCTTCAATCATACTTTTTAATAGAGGAGTATTTTTTGCGTTATACGTATTCTCGATGTCTTGTGCAATCCCCACAAGTGCAAGATCATTCTTATTTTTAACGAAAGAATGGAGATAAGCTTTGCCTTTGTTTATCCCTTTGTTCACATGAGTAGCGGCTGTTCCACCTTCAACCACTTTACCTACTTTAGAAAGCTTGGAAGTGGTCTGCACCGCGGCACCCGCACCTTTCGGGCCAACGATATTACCGACTGCATAGCTGATATAATGCCCTTTTTCGTATGCATCACCATTTACCATTTTATCATTCCATGAGTCGACAAGGTTTGTCCAGATGATTTTTGAATAAGAAGGTACGCTTAAAACGGTTGTAATTGTTTTTGTCAATTTCAGTTCGGCAGGGAGCTGTGAATATTCCCATGCGCCCACAGCCAAGTCTTTGAGGCCATAAAAGGTATCGTCAATCACATCGTCAATACCATCATCAACTCCTTCAACGAAATCTATTACTGTCTTGCCGGCATTGATGATACTTTCACCGACGTCCTTCAGCTGTTGTGCTTGTTCAAGCTGCACTGCGTATTGGAGCTGTGCTGGTGTGAGATTCTCATAGCCGACCTTCTTGGCGATGTCTAAGTATTCATCGGGATCCGTCACTCCGTCAACTAGCTTTTTTTTCAGCTCTTTGATTTCTCGCTCTTTCGCTTCATCTTTCTTAATCTTCAAATAGGCTTCAGTCTGTTTCGAGATGTCGCCTTTTTTCTTATGTATGTCACTTTCTCGATAAGCTTTAGCATTGTAGTGAATGGGCGTAGCGTTTTTTCCTTTGCCTGTGGATTCCTCAAGCTTTTGAAAGTCCTTCTTGATGAATTGCTCGTTTGGCTCTGACTGAGCATATTCAGAAACAAGTGCTTCGTCAACGCTGCCTACTTTATTGACTGTTTTTTTGCGTTGGTTCTCCGCATCGGCGAGTTCGTCTTTGAAGTTTTCTGTCGAGAACAAATCAAGCGGAAGGATATCGTCTATATCAATTAAAATATCTTTCATCGCTTTCTTTTGTTCAGACATAATCGCTTTTGATTTTGTGTAAGCATTAGCCAGCTCGTGTTCTAAGAAGGATTCTTCTATATATGCATCAGATAAGCTGGCGTCCTCTAAAGTGCCTGAAATGCTCGTCAAGAAAGCAATTTTCATATCAAGTAAGTCAATCCAATTGTCAGCTACACCTGCGTGGTCTTGATAAAATGCTTTAATGTTGTCGGCGCCTTTGCCGGAAAACTCACTGTCATCTAAATCAGCTACAGCTTTGAAAGCCTTTTTTAGATTGACCATCTGACTTCTTAATTCCTTGTATTCTTTTGCACGTTTGTCTGCTTCAGAAAGCAGTGATTTGGCTTCAAATACTTTCATGTTCATATCCTTTCATCTAAAAAAACTTTAACAAGATTTTACCATGGAAAAATGAAGAAAGATGTTGATTATTGGTTCAAAAGGTAAAAATGAATAATTAGATCTGTGACATTTTCCCTATTTTCGTTTTTCTTTGTATAGTGAATTATTTTTAAGTAGAGTGGAGTTATAATACTGAAAGTAAACTTTTAAATTACATTTAAAAATTCAAAAACCAAAATAATTTCGAGAATATAGAATGAATAATCCCGTGGTACCATTCAAGCACGGTAAAGTAGAGATCGCATATGGTTAGATCTTAACTGTGGGTGAATAATTTTAAGACCAGAAAGTTTAACCAGAACAATAAGAACAAATGTTGGCGGAAAAAGGGTCTCTCTAAGCTCTGGATAAAGAAAAGTATTATTGAACCTTTTTTGTTGAGATTAATTAATAGTTGAAGAAGATTTTAGATATTGTCAATCTAATAGTTGATTTATTTTTCGGAAATGTATAGACCTTGGTCTATACATTAACTATAATGAAATCATGTTACAAGATATAAGCCTAGTGTTAAGGAAAGTGAATTTAAATTCTTGTTTCTTCGATATGACTTAGAAACTTAATATAATTATCCTCAAAATAGGAAAAGGTCAATTTAAATATATATACCTTATTGAATGTACTGCATAAAGAATATGCAAATTGGAATGGGGGAAAATATGGAGTACCATTTAAAGTGTCGTCAGGACATTGAAGATTTTGTAAAAAACGAAATCTTGAGTTCCTCTGAAGCGGCAAAGATTTTAGATGTCAATAAGCAGCGAATGAGTAAACTAATTAAAGATGGAAGAATTGTAAAGGTCAAAAAAGTTGGTATGTCAAGTTTATTTTTAAGACAAGATGTTGAAAATTTAAAAAAAGAACTTGAAGCTAATAAGAAATTTCGTCCGCTTGAGACTAAATAAATGTTATAAGTTTGAGGTCTAAAAATCTTTATAATGAATAGGCTATATATAGTTTCCACTAAAGGTGTGTTGTGAATTGATTACTTATGTAAAGCAAAATATTTTTGAAAGCCCAGCCCAAGTCCTTGTTAACACAGTAAATACTGTTGGGGTAATGGGAAAAGGAATAGCTAAACAATTTAAACAAATTTACCCCGAAATGTTTGAACAATATCAAATTTTTTGCGAAAATAAAGACCTAGATATAGGTAAACTTTGGATATATAAATCTGATCATAAATGGATATTAAATTTTCCAACAAAAAAACATTGGCGTTCGCCATCAAAACTTGAGTATATAGAAGCTGGATTAAAAAAGTTTGTTGCTACTTATGAAGAAAAGGGTATAACATCAATTTCATTTCCGTTGTTAGGGTGTGGTAATGGAGGTCTTGATTGGGAAACACAAGTTCAACCACTTATGGAGCTTTACTTAAGACCTTTACCAATAGAGGTATATATTCACCTTACAGACAGTAAAAAATCAAAACCAGAGCATAAGGAAATATTAGCTACAAAAAACTGGTTGAAGGGTATGCCGAAATTTTTAAGTTTCAATGAAGTTTGGGAAGACTTACAATACAGTATTAATTTTGAACCCAATATTACAGTTAAAGGTGAGAACTGGCTAGTTTATCTTGATGAAATTGATATGGTTGATGAATTTGATCAATTAGAGAAATCACCATGTATTATTTTTGCAAATGATGATTATAGGTATTTTCTATCTCTTTACCAACTTAAAGAACTATGGAGATTACTTAGAAAAGTTGGTTTTTGTACAAAAAAAGATTTACCTGAAGGTTTACATGGATACGGTGGCTTAGTTTTAAATTTATTGAATAGATTGGACTATATAGAGCCAGTTGAAATAGCATATAAATTTAATGACGATGACGACTTTGTAAATGGAATAAGGGTTGTACCTTACAAAATGAATATTGGTTTTCAAAATAAAGAGGGGGAAACCACAGTTGAACCAAGGGACGAACCAAGGGACAAAAGATAAAAATGAATTTAAACAAGTAATAGATGATTTAACTACAGGTAAATTAGAAACTGGTTTACCACCTCTGAAAATGACACGTTTTCCAAAGTACGTTTATCATTTCACAGATTTATTGAATGCAAAGAACATTCTTACAGAAGGTTATATTTATTGCCGAAATGAAGCTTTAGAAAAAGGGATAATGAAAGTTGATAATGCAAGTAAGACAGTAATAGAACATACATGGCAAGACCGTAAGAATTACGTTAGGTTTTATTTTAGGCCTAAGACACCAACACAGTATCGCAATGAAGGGATACGTTCACTCAGTCAAATAAATCCCGACCTAAAAGCACATTGTCCAGTGCCAGTTTTTTTTCTTTTTGATAGTCTATCAATGCTTACTATGGAGAATTCTAGTTTTACATACGGGAATTTAGCTGCTGACTCAACTACAATTTATAACGATGCGGAATCTTTTAGAAAAATGCCATTTGAATTTGTGTATCATGAGGGTTACTATGATCCTATTAATGAATCTTATATTAAATATCACAGGCATGCAGAATTGATAATACCTAACAAGTGTGATCTTAAGTTTTTAAAGAAAATTGTGTGTAGGAGCCAGGCTGAGAGAGAAACTTTTATTAACCTTTTAGATGAACCTACTAAACAGAATTTTAGAGATATAATAATAGTTGATCCTAAAAACTGGTTTTTTTATTCAGCGTGGACTTTCGTAGAATCAGTAAATCTTACTAAAGAAAAAGTGACTTTTTCATTTAATGTTAATAAACAAGAGCCCACATTTAATGCTAAACTGATTATGAAAGATCTTACAGCAAGCGGAATATATGAAACATGGAATAATCAGAAGTATCAATGTCCCAATGTAGACCAAACTATTACATATTCAAAACCTTACAATCATTATACTATCTCGTTTTATCTAGATGAACATTTAGTATATAAGGGAACATATAACTCAATGGATTCAGTACCTTTTTAATGCATTATAATATTGGGACAAAAATGGGGACGAATTGGGGACCAACTTGTTCATTTTTAGTCAAAACAGAAGATTTTTTATCAGAAACACTTGTCAGCAAACCCTATAAAATAAGGTTTCTAAATAAAACATCAGTTCGTGTCAGAACATAATCGCTACCTTGACAGGGTAGAGGTCGCTGGTTCGAGCCCAGTCGGAATCATAGCTTAAACCCTTGCGCAGCAAGGGTTTTTTACTTTGCTTTAATAAAATCAAATTCGAGAGTTGTTGGCGAACTTGACTTTTGACTCTTTTTAGGGTCAAAATTGTTGAATAGCTCAGCTAGTGATGCTGCCAAGCAGCACTGTCGCGCATTGATTTCTACCCAGATAAGAAAGCCGAAAACTTCGGTATCGATAGCTGTTATGGTCCGAAAATAGCAAATGCAGTCAGACGGTTCCAGAGTATGTGCGGGCTGTCCGCAGATGGTATTTATGATCCGAAGACTAAGGTGAAAATTGAAGCGGAATTGAAGTAATATAAAAAGGCCGCTCATAAAAGGGGGCCTTTCAGTGTTTCTTTTAAATAGCTTCTTTTAGTTTTTCTATTACGCTTTTCAACCATTCTATAGGTGATAATCCAATTGTCGGGAAGTATATTTCTGCATTACACTTTATAATGTCTTCCTTTTCTTCTTTAGTTAGATCGCTATTTAGAAAATCTTCGCAGTACTTTAAATCGCAACATCCTGATAACCTACCTCTTCTACTTCTTCATTTATGAGACGAACTCCTAAACCATTTTCTTCATCCCAAGTACAATCAAACGATAATCCAATATCACGTCCTTCACGAAGAAAATCATAAGGAACAGAAATACCGACTAATGTAATATGTTCAATTAATTGATCTATTGTTTCAATTAATGGATAGTCTTCGTTCACTGAAACATCATAACCGAGTTCCTGTCTTTTTTGTTTATAATAATCAAGAATCGGTCGTAATATATTATGTTGGACTTGCTCCCAATTATCCATTAGTGAATTATATGCTACATATTGACCTTCATCAAATTCTCCATCTTCTTCCCCGCCTATTAATAACGTTATCTCTGTGTCTTTCTCTAAAAAATTTATATTTCTGTATCCTACCCATTGATACTGATAATCAAGTTCTCCAAATACTTTATCATTTAATGTCATTTTCAAATCTCCTTATTAATTATTGGCAAATCCTCCAGGTTTAAAAGCTCCTGCGTTTATCTCACCAACTCCACCAACATGACCAAACTTAGCATTTATTTCTGTTGGCACAAGTTGCATAGTAACTCCATCATTTAGTTCATGCCATGTTAAGTTATTTTTCACTCGGAATTTTTCTATGTCTTTTGCTCTGATTGCACCAGATTCCATTCCAAATTTGTGAGCCATTTCTGGCGAATTATTAAGTTGTTCTGCTAATTTTACATTTGCTTGGTTAAAATTATAACCTCTAGCTGCATTTCCTTTAGGTCCTTTCCCACCTAACATATAATCAACCTCAACTTGGCCTTTTGCTACAGGTGAGAAATCAGGCACTCCATTTCTATACTCAATCCCATTAATTCCAGCTTCATTTAAAATTTGCTGTAACTTGGGGTCTGGTGGTGGTTTTAGAGTACATAAAGACTCTCCTCTTTTCCCTTCAAAAACGACTTTTGCATTCATTTCTGCAGGAGTTTGTTTCAGTCTGGATTCATATGTACTGGCAAATTTCTCTTGTTTAAAGGCGGGAGGAATATCCGTATTCCGATTAACTAAACCCACATCACCCTTATTGTTAGAACGTTCAGATCTTCTGAGAATACTCTCTTTTTTATCTTCAATCATACTTTTTAGGAGAGGAGTATTTTTGGCGTTAAACGTATTATCGATGTCTTGTGCAATCCCCACAAGTGCAAGATCATTCTTATTTTTAACGAAAGAATTTAGATAAGCTTTGCCTTTGTTTATCCCTTTATTGATATGAGCAGCGGCTGTTCCACCTTCAACCACTTTACCTACTTTAGAAAGCTTGGAAGTGGTCTGCACCGCGGCACCCGCACCTTTCGGGCCAACGATATTACCGACTGCATAGCTGATATAATGCCCTTTTTCGTATGCATCACCATTTACCATTTTATCATTCCATGAGTCGACGAGGTTTGTCCAGATGATTTTTGAATAAGAGGGCACGCTCAAAACTGTTGAAATTGTTTTTGTGAGCTTTAGTTCGGTAGGGAGCTGTGAATATTCCCATGCGCCCACAGCCAAGTCTTTGAGGCCATAAAAGGTATCGTCAATCACATCGTCAATACCATCATCAACTCCTTCAACGAAATCTATTACTGTCTTGCCGGCATTGATGATACTTTCACCGACGGCCTTCAGCTGTTGTGCTTGTTCAAGCTGCACTGCGTACTGGAGCTGTTCAGGGGTAAGGTTCTCATAGCCGACCTTCTTGGCAATGTCTAAGTATTCATCGGGATCCGTCACCCCGTCAGCTAGCTTCTTTTTCAGCTCTTTGATTTCTCGTTCTTTCGCTTCATCTTTCTTGATCTTCAAATAGGCTTCAGTCTGTTTCGAGATATCGCCTTTTTTCTTATGTATGTCACTTTCTCGATACGCTTTGGCATTGTAGTGGATAGGGGAAGCATTTTTGCCTTTGCCTGTGGATTCCTCAAGCTTTTGAAAGTCCTTCTTGATGAATTGCTCGTTTGGCTCTGACTGGGCATATTCAGAAACAAGTGCTTCGTCAACACTGCCTACTTTATTGACTGTTTTTTTGCGTTGGTTCTCCGCATCGGCGAGTTCGTCTTTGAAGGTTTCTGTCGAGAATAAATCAAGCGGAAGAATATCGTCGATATCATGTAAGATATCTTTCATCGCTTTCTTTTGTTCAGACATAATGGATTTTGATTTTGTGTAGGCGTTGGCCAACTCATGTTCTAAGAAGGATTCTTCTATATATGCATCAGACAAGCTGGCGTCCTCTAAAGTGCCTGAAATGCTTGTTAAGAAAGCAATTTTCATATCAAGTAAGTCAATCCAATTGTCAGCTACACCTGCGTGGTCTTGGTAAAATGCTTTGATATTGTCAGCGCCTTTTCCGGAAAACTCACTGTCATCTAAATTAGCTACAGCTTTAAAGGCTTTCTGTAGATTGACCATTTGACTTCTTAATTCTTTGTATTCCTTTGCGCGTTTATCTGCTTCCGAAAGCAGTGTTTTGGCTTCAAATACTTTCATGATCATATCCTTTCGTTTGAATAGCTCCAACAAGATTTTACCATGGGAAAATGAAGAAATAGACAGCTATGTGATTCAAAAGTGCGGAATGAATCATTTGATCTGTGTCAATTTCCCTATCCGGCTTATTTGTTTGGGAACTGATGACGCAGTCAGACGGTTCCAGCTGATGAATGGATTAAAGGCTGATGGCGTTTATGGGCCGAAAACGAAAGCTAAGTTTAAAAAAGCCTTCCTAATAAGTAAGGCTTTTATTCTCTTCTAAAATCGTAAGTATCTATATTAATATCTAAAACTTTTTTATTAATAGATACATGATCCTCGTCTATCCATGTAACTTTTGCATTCTCTTGATCATTTTCCCAATAAATATTTTTCTTCTTGCCATTCTCGGTATTTTCCAGTTCGCCTTTTACAGCGTAGTCAGTAGTAGCACCGCCGTTTGCTCTGTAAATATTGATTTTGTAGTCATTGTTTGGTGATGAATAAGATTCAAGATATTCACCTTTAGGCAGGCTGTTCATTGAAAAAAAGTGGTTGTATATAAAATATGAAAGAGCAAGGATAATCAACAACAATACAGATGAAAAGCCAATAATAACTCTATTTCGAGTTTTCTTTTTTAAAATTTCTAATTCCTTATCAACAAACTGTTCTTTGTTATGCACTATATAGGCCTCCTATTTTTTGAGGAATTCCTCTAATAATAATAAATGATGTGAGAGTTTAATAGTTGGAATTTCCCTTAAAATAACCTTAAAGATGCCAAGTGAAATGGAATAATATTCATATTTATAGTTATATGGGAGTCTCGGCAATAACTGAAGGAGAGTTAATGTTGAAGATCATTGAGTACTATTATTTATATGTGTTATAGGAGTGATTCTAGAAAAATATTACAACTGATTTTTCTACAAAAATTAAGTAAAACACAATTATAATTGCTTATTATGAAATGAATGACAGTACTTATCCGATAGGGACAGGAAGAGAATCCGCCAGTAAGATAAAAACAGGTGATCCATGGGATTAAAAACTAAAATTCGGTCCCAAGAAAATATATATTTTTAACACAAAAGGTGGTTGTTACAACCCTACAGGGGAAGATTTAGGTAACATTCACTATGGGTATGTCGGTAGAGCTGCAGGTTTCTCTGATTCATTCTTAAGAACAGCTGCTGGTGCTTACCAAATTTATAGTGGTACAAGTAGAGTAAATGGTATAAATCTTATTTTGATGATCCACAAGATCAAAAGATGATTGATTTAGGATTACGAATTTACAAAAATAACTGTCTAATCACGAATTGGAATAAAGCAAGTATATCGTCCAAAAGCATAGATACATTTACTGTCCGGTCTGTTTCGCCTTAATCTATTACTAATTTATATAAACAGTTAGATGCTTTAAGTGTTAAGGAGAAAAGAGATTAGAGAAAGAGGAGGGCATTGCTTTTGTAAATTTGTTGCAATACATGAATCAAATTAATAAAATGAGAATTTATAAATTCAATTTAATGGAGGAATAGGAGGAGGGAAATGAGGAAATATTTTGGGATAGTGTCGCTTATCATCCTGTTATTCACATTGTGTTTTCTGCCTCATATTCATTGGGCGCTTGGAATGCTAGGAATTGTCGTTGGGAGTATTTTAGCAATCAAATCGCCTAAAGGAATTGCTAAGTATATTTCTTTTGTTATCCTAGCACTTTGTATTCTTTTCCTCTTATTTTTAATTGTGATGGGCGTTTTGATGGCAGGTCTAGTGGGAAATTAACGTTAATTTATAATGCGAATTGGGGAGCAGCTTGCTCATTTTCAGTCAAAATAAATGGGTTTTTATAAGAAATGCGTGTTAGCGAATCCTTTAAAATTTTAAAAAAAGACTTCTATTCGTGTCGGAATATAATCACTGCCTTAACAGGGGGAAGGTCGCTGGTTCGACTTTAATCGGAATTTACTGGCGGTTAGAGGCGCAATATCAATGATCCTAACAAGTTAAGGGATTAAACTCAACTCACTCTTGAACTCATAGAAAAAACACCTCCAAGTCTAATGTCGAATAACAATCATCCGTTTCAAACTTGAAGGTGTTTTTTGTTTGTCTTATTTTATGGGGCAACCCTTGCTCTTTAGAGATAAGCTTACTTACACTGACGGGGTTTGATAATAAGATACAATTCCTATTATTGTTAACACGATGAATATGGCTAGGATGCTCCACAATGTTATTTTTACGCCTTTTGTCATGTTATACCCCTCACTTTTTATTAAGTGCCAACTGGTCTCTCTGCTATTTGCATATCAGTTCCAACTGGTTTTTCGCTAAAATGGAAGTCTGACTGAGCAAACAAACCAGCGCCTGCAGCTAACCCGCTTACGATAATAGCTGTAACAGACACACGAAGTATTAATCTTTTCATCCCATTCCCTCCAACTGCCTCATTTTCTTTTCGGCTAAAATAGCTCTCTTGGAAAATTCAAGCCCATCCTTATAGCATTCTTTCGCCTCGCAGTATTGAGAGATAATCAAGGATAGATCATGCACACTGTCTAAGTCATTCTTTTCTTGAAGGAAATGAATATAACGCCAGCATTTCTCAATCGTTTCGTTTTGATTATCTTGAAGAAGTGCATAAATGATGTTTATTTTAGCCTCATACAATTTATTCTCTTTTTGCGTTAGATTTTCCTGTCCTTTTTTGTAATAATAGACAGCTTTATCTTTTTCACCCATGAGAAATAACTCTTTGGTAATCATATAGAGAGAGTTAATGTAATAGACTGATTGCCGCCATTCTTTATTTCTGATGGCTTTTCTCAGCGCGTTGAGACAGTTTTGGGATTTTTTTGCTGATGAGTATGTAATACTTAAATTATGATGGATTTGTGCTTCGAAAAATTGATCATCAAGAGTTTTTGACATCCTAATGGCCTGAAAATAAGCTTCTTCAGCTTTATCAAATTGGCCGAGATCTGTATAGTTAGTTCCTACAACCATTAGTGCGGTTGCATATTTCCTTTTGTAAAGTTCATTGCCTTTATAAATGGTGAGTGCGTTGTTAATATAATTTAATGAAACAATACTCTGGCGGAGCATCATGTACATAGATGCCACTTTAGAATAAAATTCAGCAGCTTCCATTTCATCAGGAATATTGGATAATTTTTTCTCAGCAATTTTAAATAGGCTGATGGCATTCTCGAAGTTTCGATTGTAGGATTCGTATAATGCTTCAAACAAAAAGAAATAATACTCTATCATGTTATCTGTTTTTTGAATGTCTCTTGCGTGTTCTTTGTTGAAGTAGGAATGCTTTGGGAAATCTGTTCCTTTCACTTGATACAGCATCATTTTATGTCTTTCTTTCAGCAGAGAGTGATACATCAATATTTCTTGATTTTCATCCAAGTCATCAAATAGAGAGCTGACCTTTTCTAAACATTTTTCAGCAGCCTCAACATTCTGCTGTTTAATAGCCATGTACCATTCATTTAAGGAATTAGCGATACACTCAGGAGCAAGTTTACTCATAATAAACCCCTCTTTCTGACAAAATACTCGATCAAATGTTAACACAACTCTAGCATGAAATATAATATATTGAAAAAATTTTCGGCATAACGCAATTTTTTAAGGAGACAATGTAATCGTTTTTAATAAGTGAGATAGTTATCACTGTGTCTAGCGTATTTTTTAGAAAGTGACTTAGCTCTCAAGTTTAACTAGATAAAGGAGAATACATGAAAACCCTTCACATTCTGTGAAGGGTTGGTTATTAATACTCACATACTTTGTCTTCGCACTCGGGCTTTTCGGTTGCATCCACAGTGAAAGATATAACTTCATCATTACCTTTATCATAGATACCCGAGATTTCTTTTTTCTTATTTCCATTGAGGTAACCATTAATTTCAATACCGCCCATTGGATTAATGTCAAAATCATCTGTGTAATCGACTCGTTTAATATCTTTATAGTTTGTTCCGATAAAATCATTCATTCTTTTTTTAGCCAAGGAATAAAATTCTTCTTTTTTCGCTTCTTGCGCTTCAATTTTTTTGTCGTGTTGTTCCTTCATGAAAAGCCCTATAAATGTTATAAGAGCCAGAGTAGTAAGTGTAATTATGGCTTTCTTCATAAAACCATCCTTTCCGCCTTTATTTTACAATAGGATGGGGGGCTGTGTATATGAGTGATGCATATGACTATCTACGAGTTTGACAGGCGGTTGCAATAAAATGAAGAACTGAAAAAACTGTTGGGTACGAGTCTGAAAACTCATTGCCAGAACCTAAAAGAAGACACAAAAAGCGCATCAGACTTTTCTTCAGCTCAACAAGTGATTGCAGAGATCTATGTTGCGTTATTTTTCTCCATTTGAAGGAAAGGCTAGCATTGGTGCAAAGGTTTAATGAAAATGCGGCTATGCTGACAACTGCCACAGAGAACAGAAGTTTTATTGTGAAGCTCATAAAGAAAAGACAAATTATTAAACGCTGACAATTACATAAAATTAAAAAAAGCAGGCGCCTATATAAAAAAGGTATAGGGCTGCTTTTTTGTTAAGTTTAAAGTTTTTGAAATTGTAATATAAAGCCAGCATATAAAGTCTTTTGATTGGTGTACAAATGGAGATCCTAAGTTCTTAAAAGGCTCCTTAATCGATAGAGGGGAGAGACGCTCAGCATACAGGGAAAACGCTTGGAGAAAAGTACTCCTTGCTGTGTTTTTCTATTTCTGCGGAGCACATTGTGTTATCTTTTTGCAATCAAATAAAGCGAGATGGCTCTTTGGGTTTGAACAGGATTATGAAGGATAATGGCCCATTGATTTCTTCTCCTTGGAAAGCTTGCGATTGCATACAATGGAGCAGTATCGCGTGGAGTGAATCCGCCATTCACCACGTTTATGCTCCTTCCTTCGAGATAACAAACAAGGTATTCACCGGGATTTATGATCTGCTGGTTCGTCCATGCGTAAGAATAAAAACCATTTCCGAGATCCTCAGCGGAAGATGGAGGGATAGTGCCATCTACATTCAATGTGATTTCTCTTCTTCGCTGTCTTTCTGAGTCTGGGCTTCTTTGAGAGGCAGGAGTATGTGTGAAGTGAGGGATTAACGCAGGACCATAAAAGTAATGATACAAAGCAACCACTCCTTAGTTTTACATTCATACCAATTGTATGCGGACGTTTTTCGTTCATTCCTGTTTTGTTTCATGTTTATTAAAAGAAAAGCCGTCTGTTGACAATGCAGGTTAGTAGAATATGGCAGCTTCTGATGATAGAATTTATATATTAACTTCAATGAAGAAGATATACATAAATTCGATAGTGGAGGTAAAGTATGGCGAAAAAAATGGCGAAAACCAACGCGGTTCGTTTGATAGAACAGCAGAACATCTCCTATGAGTTATTAGGGTATAAAACAGAAGGCGGCCAACCGACAGATGGCATCTCTGTTTCAGAAAAAATCGGTTATTCCTCAGATTATGTATATAAAACATTGGTGGCAACAGCAGGTGCAAATCGCTATTACGTCTTTGTTGTACCAGTTGCTGAGGAATTGGATGTGAAAAAGGCAGCGAAAGCGGCAGGAGAAAAGAAAATAGAAATGATTGCCATGAAGGAGCTGCTGGGGGTGACAGGCTATGTTCGCGGGGGCTGCTCGCCAATTGGCATGAAAAAATGGTTTCCGACCTATATTGATTCAACCGCTGAATCACTCGATTTTATCATTGTCAGTGCAGGAAAAATCGGTATGCAGCTTAAGTTGGCGCCGCAAGATTTAGCCAAAGCAAGTGATGCGGTATTTGCAGAAATTGTATAGCTGGCAGCGAGAGAAAATACTACTCACATAAACTACACTTTTTATACATCTCGTTCAAATATGTTTCAAACCGTATTGAGGACGAAAATCTGAATGAAAGTCATGATGAGTTACAAGTATAAATCTGATGATTGAAGAACGAGATATATAGCTTAGTTATTTTTTAGCTTAACCCGAGAGGACGTACTGTCTTTTCCTGTGTTGGCTTTATGATTTTATATTTTTAAGAAATAGCAGCAGACCATCTGCAGCTTGGCCCGAAAGATCTGCTGTCTTAGAAGCGGCTTTCATCTGTGTGCCTGGACATTACTTCATCATGACAAGAAAGCGATGGTATTTCATGAACAAAGAAAATTTTAAAAACATACTTATGATTTTTGTAATATGCGCGAGCCTGCGGGAAACCGATGGTATGCGTATTGCAGATAGCTGGATTTTGAGTGAGCTCGTACGATTTTTAATTTGTATGGCTGTGTTTTTTGCCGTAACATTTCTATTAGATGCAGTTTTTCCAAACAAAAAAGAGTCACATTAATGTGTGGCTCTTTTTGCATCACATCATCTAATCAAAAACATCACAAATGAATCAATCATCATGATGAAAAACAGCAAGCAAAAATAAATGAGCGAGTAGACAAACATATCCTTTGCCCACTTCACGTCATCATCTGTTTTGAATCCCTGGATGCTTTTTTTAATCCATATGCCTCCCAGAACGAAGGCGGCTAAGAAATAAAATGGGCTGATACGGTCGGGGCCGAGAGTAAAAGGAAATAATAGCGTGATTGGAACCAGAACCGCAATATATTGAATCATTTTTATTTTTGTTACATGATTTCCTTTTACAACAGGCAAGAGCGGGATGCCTGCTGCCTGATATTCCGCCTTGCGTCTGATCCCAATCGCCCAAAAATGCGGGGGCTGCCACAAAAACATGACCGTGTATAACAGCACCGCAGTCACATTGATATCTCCGGTTACGGCACAGTACCCCATCAATGGCGGCGCAGCTCCTGGGAAACTCCCAATAAATGTGCTCCACAACGAGGTTCGTTTCACCCATACTGTATAGATAACCGCATAAAAAATAAAGGCAGCCAGTCCGAGAAGGGCTGTGATCAGATTGAGGGAATACAGCATCGCAAGGCCTAAGATTCCTAAAACAGAGCCATACGTTAAGATCATGGCTGGCGGCATTTTCCCTGTGACTGAGGCTCTGCTGCGGGTGCGTGCCATTTTTGCGTCCATGTGCCGATCAAAAAAGTTGTTATAAACAGTCCCGGAAGCCATGACAAACGTGGTTCCAAGCATTGCTGTCGCCATTGTGATCAAAAAAGCCATTACGGATAGCGGTTTTTCTGCACTTACAAACGCGATCCAAAACCCGCAGAAGGCTGCTATCGAGTTGGATATGATAATGCCGGGTTTTGCAAGTTGAATAAAATCGTAAATGGTTACCCGATTTGAAGGTTTTATGTATGGCGTTTCAGATATAGCCGCAGAATCACTTGTATTCTTCAAAATAGACGCCCCCTAAAAAAACTGCATACTATTGTCAGCGTAACAAGCTGGCTATGAAATCGCAAATTTTTCCTATATTTGTCAAGGTATTGTCGTTTTTAAAATGAAAAAAGGGAGCTGGACTGCCCCCTTTTTGATGTAGTGTTTAGTATCCGTATCCTCCGCCGTATCCTCCGCCATATCCTCCGCCATATCCTCCGCCGTAACCGTACCAAGGGTAGTAAGGCGGGCGTGGGCGCGGGTAATAATAAGGCGGGCGCGGATAAAACGGTCTTGGGTAATAAGGGGGATAAAATGGCGGTCTCGGGCGCGGATAATAAGGCTGTCTTTCATCATAAGGTATCATTTGTTCAAGGATCTGTTCATTCAAAGAATAATCCAAGAGGAAAACCTCCCTAGTTTTTTATTCCTTTTACCATATTCTTGATGTTTGTGTTAGGTGTATGTACATTCATGAAATCGGTTTTTTATGATGAAATCCTGGGAAAAGGATTGACAAGAACTACTAAATTTCATAGTATTACAAATGTGAAATAAATATTACTTTTATGTTACAAAATTATTTCTTAACAGATACAGTGCTTATTAATGAAAGAGAATTCGAAATGGTTACGAAAGAAGGAATTTGTGTTGTTGGCAAAAAGAATCAAATGGTTTCATATTTTAATCGCAGTTGTATGTGTGGCGGGCTTTATCGGCTTTTTCCACAATTCATTGAAAAAAGAACCGGTCATGAATAAAGTGAAAACTGATTCTCAGTATGGGAATGTGGAGATCGCCACAATGGTGAATGACGGGAAAACCTTCAATTACGCAGTTAACTATCCCGTTTTCAAAAATGAAAAAATAGATTCGGTTTTAAAGAGATTCGCAGAGAAAGAGATTCACCAATTTCAAAAGGAAACAAAAGGTGTCAATCAGGAGCATGCGACAAAACGAAACGAATTAAATGTTGATTATAAAATAGTCCATTATGCTAAGCAGACCGTAGCGATTGTATTTAATGAATATAAATATATCGGCGGTGCACACGGGCAAACTGTGAAAAAAACGTTTAACTATGATTTTAAAAAGCAAGCTTTTCTTTCAATTGATGATATTTTCAAAGAGGACGCCGACTATTTACATCAGCTTTCGTTAATCTCTTATCATGAACTGAAAAAGAATAAAGACATTGCTGCGGACGATGCGCTGTTAAAGGAAGGAACGGCACCGAAAAAAGAAAATTTCAGCCGCTTTGCCATCAAGGAGGATTATATCGAATTTTATTTTGATACATATCAGGTCGCAGCAGGCAACCTTGGAGAGCAATCGATTGCGGTTAAGAAAAGCGTTTTGAAAGACATTGTGAAAGAACAATATATGGATAAAGTAAAAAACAAAAATAAAATCAAAGAACATAAGCCGAAGAATGAAGTCATCTCTTTGCCTAAAGAGGAAACGGTTGATCCAAATCAAAAAGTCATTGCGCTTACTTTCGATGACGGCCCGAATCCTGCGACAACAAATCAGATTTTAGACTCCTTGAATAAATATAAGGGACATGCCACGTTTTTTGTTCTCGGGAGCAGGGTGCAGTATTATCCGGAAACGCTAAAAAGAATACTGAAGGAAGGAAATGAGGTGGGAAACCATTCATGGAGTCATCCGCTTCTTACAAGGCTTTCGATGAAAGAAGCGTTAAAGCAGATCAATGATACGCAAGATATCATTGAAAAAACAAGCGGATACCGTCCGACGATTGTCAGACCTCCATACGGCGGCATTAATGATGAGCTGCGCAGTCAAATGAAAATGGATATCGCGTTATGGGATGTTGATCCAGAAGATTGGAAAGACCGTAATAAAAAAACAATTGTTGACCGTGTCATGAGGCAGGCGGGAGATGGAAGAACCATCTTGATTCACGATATTTACAAGACTTCTGCTGATGCGGCGGTGGAAATTATCCAAAAGCTCACCGACCAAGGCTATCAATTGGTAACGGTCTCTCAGCTTGAAGAGGTAAAAAAACAAAGAGAAGCGAAGTAATACGAAAAGGCTGCCGCGGTTTGGGCAGTCTTTTTTCTTTTTTATACACCTCAGGCATTTGGGGCGGATTCCGAATACTTGCTGAAAACAGATTTTGGCCGGATGCAGCTTTAAGTTGCCGCCCGCAGAGTCTCTTTTTTTGTGTTGCGGGCCTACTCCGCATTACGATATCCCGTGAAAATCAAAAAAAGACGGCCGGGAGGATGGAGTTCTGGCCGTCTTTGATAAGAGATTAAGCTTTTACATCAATGGTTTTTCCGAGCGTTGGGTGCTGAATCATCTTTAAGGTTTGATCGGCATTTTGCTGGGCCGTGTCCAGCATCTTTTTCGTTAAAGCGATATCAACATTTTGGGCAAGGGATGCTTGATGCATCGCAACTGATAAAGCAGGAATATCCATCGTTCCACCTCCTATGCCTTACCTATCGGCGGTTTTGAATGATTTTACAGAGGAATACGGATTAATTTTCTCTCTTGATCATTATACTGGGCATTCCGTACACTTTTGAAAAATTCCGAAGTTATAAAGCTGTTTTCAATGGAATAACAGCAAAGAGAGGATGAATATTGGTATATGAGGATGAAAAAAAGCGTCACATATTGTGTCGCTTTTTACTATTCAGAACAAACAGTTCGATAGCGGCACTGGCGGCAATTCCCATTGTATACGCTTCGATATCGCTCCATAAAAATCCGTACCCCAGCACAAGTCCGCCAAGAGTCGTATCTCTGATCCTGTCGATCCATTCGGCGTGATACAGTTGGCTGAATTCAATAATAAAACAGAAAGAAAGACTGATAATGCCCGTCCTCATTGTTTTCAATTTTTGAAATAAAAACCCGCAGCCTGTAAAGATCATGGCAGCCCACAGCGAGTCTCCGAGATATGTATTGACGATATCAGGCAGAACACTGGAGAATGTTCTGGAGCCCAGCCCCAGACCTATGATCACAAAGGTGAGAGCTGCATATATCCATCGATTTCGTTTCATAGAAAACTGATCTCCCGTCTCTTTTCATCTCCCGTGTATTGTAAGGAATATAGCTTCTATTTGTCCAATAAAAAAGCGGCTGAGCAGCCGCGGAAAAGGGTTATTTTGCATGAAGGTTTACATGGTCAGCGGTCTGGTCCTTGCCGATGACAAAATGAAGTTCATAACGGCCTGTGTCATATACATAGTCGATTTCATCAGTAAACGGGACGGTTAATATTCGATTAGCGGGGCCTAATTGATTCTGAAGCACTTCCGGCGTTACCCCGCCTAAATTCAAGCGCCGTTCCACACTAGTTCCAAAATAGCGGATTTCTGAAATAGTCATGTCTTTATGATAGGAAAATCCATAGCCCGGGTTCCCCATATTCCAATGATATAAATCAAACTGATTGTCTCTTCCAGCTGGTCGTTCCGGTTCGCCTAATTGGGCGTGGACATCGCCTCTTGTACTTTTGTTAACCGTAAGGCCCTGCGCTTGCTGAGGCATTTCCCCTGTGTAGGCGGTGTTGTATAGATTTTTGACAAGCTCGGCTGCTGATTGGTTCGTGTTTTCAGAGAGCGGGGATGTTTGGGCTGCCGCCTTAGCTGGTGTTGAAAAGGAAGCTGCACCCAAGCCGGATAGAGAGCCTGTCAGTGCTGCTGCCGCGGTTAAAACAGACATTGTTTTTTTCATGCAGATCCCTCCTTTTTCATTTACCATCTCGTTTCCCGGTGTTTATGCAATAAAACATGTGAATGCGCTATGTATGTTTTGTTGGTTTCTTGTAAGGGAAGAGAAATAGGTAATTCGGCGGTATATATATAAGTAAGAAAGGGGAATGGAGATGGCTGAACAGAAAAAAATCACTATTAACGGCGTTGAAATGGAAGCGTCCGAAGAACAGACGGTGCTGCAGCTTTTGAATAACAGCTCGATTGAAGTGCCGCAAGTTTGCTATCATCCAAGCTTAGGGCCGATTGAAACATGCGATACGTGTATTGTCAGCATCAATGGTGAGCTGAAGAGGTCGTGCTCCGCTGAATTAAAGGATGGGGATGTCATTGATACGCTTTCGTCTGATGTGAAGAAAGCACAGGTCATCGGGATGGACAAGATATTATATAATCACGAGCTTTATTGTACAGTTTGCGATTACAACAACGGAGGATGCGAAATACATAATACGGTGAAGGAAATGAAAATCAATCACCAAAGCATCCCGTTTGATCACAAACCTTATCATAAGGATGAATCTCACCCGTTTTATCGGTATGACCCAGATCAATGTATTTTGTGCGGACGCTGTGTTGAGGCGTGCCAAGACGTTCAAGTAACGGAGACACTGACCATTGACTGGGAGCGGAAACGCCCGCGCGTCATTTGGGACAACGATGTGCCGATCAATGAGTCGTCTTGTGTGTCATGCGGCCACTGCTCCACTGTCTGTCCGTGTAACGCGATGATGGAAAAAGGAATGGAAGGGGAAGCAGGGTATTTAACCGGTATTGATAACGAAGCACTCCGTCCGATGATCGAAATCACGAAGGGCGTTGAGACAGGGTACGGCTCAATCCTCGCTATTTCTGATATGGAATCTGCCATGCGTGATGAACGAATCAAGAAAACGAAAACTGTATGCACCTATTGCGGTGTCGGCTGTAGCTTTGATGTCTGGACGAAGGGCAGAGATATTCTGAAAGTCGAGCCGCAGGAGGAAGCGCCAGCCAACGGAATTTCCACCTGTGTGAAGGGGAAGTTTGGCTGGGATTTTGTGAACAGTGATGAGCGCCTGACGAAGCCGCTCATCCGTGAAGGCGATTCTTTCCGTGAAGCGGAATGGGAGGAGGCGTTATCGCTGATCGCCAGCAAGTTCACAGATTTAAAAGAAGAGTATGGCCCGGATTCACTTGCTTTTATTACATCTTCTAAATGTACAAATGAAGAATCCTATCTCATGCAAAAGCTAGCCAGAGGGATCATCGGTACAAATAATGTCGACAACTGCTCTCGCTATTGCCAATCACCAGCGACGGCCGGCCTGTTCCGGACAGTCGGTTATGGCGGTGACTCAGGGTCAATTACAGATATCGCGCAAGCAGATCTTGTGTTGATTATCGGTTCGAATACATCGGAGTCACACCCGGTTTTATCAACACGCATTAAACGGGCCCATAAGCTGAGAGGGCAAAAAGTGATCGTAGCGGATATTAGAAAACACGAAATGGCAGAGCGCTCTGACTTATTTGTCCAGCCTCGTGCCGGTTCAGATATCGTCTGGATGAATGCGATCGCCAAATATTTGATTGAAAACGGCAAGGCTGATGAACGCTTTTTACGAGAAAAAGTGAACGGACGGGAAGAATACGTGAAAAGCCTGGCGCCGTATACACTTGAATATGCCGAGGAGAAAACCGGCATAGATCGAGAAACATTGATCCAAATGGCTGAGATGATTAGCCAAGCTGACAGTGTGTGCGCATTATGGGCCATGGGCGTGACCCAGCATATTGGAGGAAGCGATACGAGCACAGCGATCTCTAATCTTCTGCTTGTGACGGGTAACTATGGAAAACCGGGAGCAGGCTCTTATCCATTGCGCGGCCATAATAACGTGCAGGGGGCAAGTGACTTCGGAAGCATGCCGGACAAACTGCCGGGCTATGAAAATGTAACCGACGAACAAGTCCGCCAAAAATACGAGCGGGTATGGGGCGTGCCGCTGCCGAAGGAGCCGGGCATGACCAATCACGAAATGATTGAAAAAATCCACTCCGGCCAGCTGAAAGCGATGTATGTAAAAGGAGAAGAGATGGGTCTGGTCGATTCCAATATCAATCATGTACACGCCGCATATGAAAAGCTTGATTTCTTTGTGGTGCAGGATATTTTCTTTTCACGTACAGCCGAGTTTGCTGACGTCGTTCTTCCTGCGAGCCCGAGCCTTGAAAAAGAGGGGACCTTTACGAATACAGAGCGTCGGATTCAGCGGCTGTATCAAGTGTTTGAGCCGCTTGGAGAATCAAAGCCGGACTGGCAGATTATTATGGAGGTTGCCAATAAACTTGGCGCCGGCTGGAACTATGAGCACCCTGGAGAGATTATGAAGGAAGCCGCGATGCTGTCGCCGATTTATGCCGGCGTCACCTATGAGCGTCTTGAAGGCTACAACTCCCTGCAATGGCCTGTAAGCGCTGATGGAAAGGATTCACCATTACTCTTTACCGAGCGTTTCCCTTTCCCGGACGGCAAAGCCATTCTTTATCCTGTTCAGTGGACAGAGCCTGAAGAGTTTGGTGAGGAATATGACATCCATGTCAACAATGGGCGGCTCTTGGAGCATTTCCACGAAGGAAACCTGACCTACAAATCAAAAGGGATCTCGGAGAAAACACCTGAAGTGTTCTTAGAAATTTCTCCTGAACTCGCGGCAGAACGGGGGATTCAGGATGGAACTCTTGTTAGACTCACATCGCCTTTCGGAAATGTCAAAGTGAAGTGTTTGATTACTGATCGTGTCAAAGGGAAGGAAGTATATCTGCCAATGAACGATTCAGGGGAAGCGGCGATCAATCTGTTAACAGGCAGCCATGCCGATAAGGATACTGATACGCCTGCATACAAAGAAACGTCAGCTAAGATGGAGATTTTGAAGCAGGACGGAACCAATCCGCTGCCTAAGATCAATCACCGCAACGGCAATCCGCAGCCGCAAATTGGTGTGCAGGTGCAAAAGAAATGGGCGCGGAAGGATTATATTTTCCCTGGCGATGCTGTGAAAAGGGGGATTGGACATCGTGGCTAAAGCGATAAAGCGAATTCAGAAAATCGAGATAACGGAAGAAGATCAGCGAAAGCAGGACATGAAAGAAATTGAGGATGCATTAGTCGAAAATAAGGAAGCCATTCTTGAAACGCTGCAAATGCTGGGCCATATGAATGAGAGGGGTGTGCTACCGTTGCTCCGCGGCCTCTTTGGCCAAGGAGATAAAGTCCTTGAGATTTTGGTGAAAAAGGCAGATACAGAGGAAACAGCCAACACGCTTAAAAATCTGCTTCTGCTGTTTGGAACACTCGGCATGCTGGACGTTAAACAGCTGGAGCCTCTCATTTTGAAGGTGAATGCGGGTGTGGCAAGCGCTGTGGAACAGAAGGACAGCGAAGAAAAAACAGGTTATTTTGATATCATTCGTTCGCTCAAAGACCCGGAAATCAACAAGTCAATTACACTGCTTTTCTCATTTTTAAAAGGAATGGGACAAGATACAAAGGAGATGGAACGAACGACGCAGCCCCCGGAACAACAAAAACAGCAGCAGGAACCCCGAGAGAAAAGAGATATGAATAAACGAGATTGACTATCTGTCCGAGCTGGCTGCTGCCAGTTCGGTTTTTTTGATGAAAAGGACTAATGAACTAGTAAAAAATATCCAAACTCTAAAAAATAGTTAGTTGATAATGGATAAAATAGATAAAAACGTTACTTTCTTACCTGTAAGGAAAAGGTAAAATCTGATTATAATAGAAATCGATTACTTTAGATGGGGGAACAGTCGTGAAAAAAGTCTTAATACTATTATTTGCCCTGACGATCGGGCTTGCGCTTTCCGCGTGCAGCCAATCGAGCGATGCGTCAGAAAAAGAAAAACCGAAAGAGAAAAAATCGGAAGAAGAGCTTAAAAAGGAAATCGATAAGGAATTGAAAAAACACGGTGAGCCGAAGATTAAACAAGATGATCAAATACATAAAATAGGAGAAACATTTAAAGCAGGACATACGAATTTTACAGTGAATAAAGTTGATAGCGTGCAAAAAGGTGAATATACGGAATTTGGAGGAGTAGCTCTAGATTCTAAGTCAAAAACAATAAAAGCTGATGAGGAACGGCTCATTATAGAAGTTACGATAGAAAACATAGGGAAAGACTCAATAAGCTACAATTTTATCGGGATAGACTTAAAAGACAAGAATGATCAATCAGTCCGGCCAGTGTTTTCTATAGAAGAGAAGGACAGATTGCTTATGGGAGGAACACTAGCATCAGGGAAAAAGGTTACAGGTGTACTTAGTTATGTCATCCCTAAAGGAGAGCAAAAATATTACACACTGGTATATAATCCGTTTTTAGCTACTGATTTAACAACCACTAAAGTTGAAGAAAGAGTGAAGGACAATATGGATTATTTGGTGAAATTAGATTAGAAATAGATTGACAGTTGCACGTTTTCATCAGTGGGAACGTGCTTTTTTTATAGTGGCAAATAACGTGAAAGGATGAGTGATAAACGTGCAAACCAAATGGCTGGAACGGGCGCTGCGGATTCGGGCAATCGCACAAGCGGGGCTTGCTTTTTCCAAGGATGTGTATGACAGGGAAAGGTACGAAGAATTGATGAGTCTCAGCACAGAGATGATGGCGGATTACTCGCAAACGGAAATGGAAGTCATCACTGATCTTTGGAAACATGAGAAAGGTTATCCGACTCCGAAAGCGGATGTTCGCGGCGCAGTATTCCGAGATGATCAGATTTTGCTTGTCCGGGAGAAGCATGATGAGCTGTGGTCGCTGCCGGGCGGGTTTTGCGAGATTGGTTTATCACCGGCTGAAAACGTAGTCAAGGAAATCAAAGAAGAGTCGGGATACAACACCGAACCGTCCCGCTTGCTGGCTGTGCTAGACAGCCATAAACACCCTCATCCGCCACAGCCTTTTCATTACTATAAAATCTTCATTGAATGCAGCATAACGGGCGGAGAGGGGGAAACAGGAATTGAAACGAATCATACCGCTTTTTTTCCTGAAGATAGGCTCCCGCCGCTTTCCTTAAAACGAAATACACCTTCACAGCTCAGTATGCTGTATAACTTTCTGCGTGATCCAGATAAGGAGACGATATTTGATTAAACAAAGAAAGAGCCAGAAGGCTCTTTCTTTGTTATAGCGCAATATGCTTTTCATTGGCAAGTTTCATAAGGGTCAGAACAGAATCGGCTTGTTTATGGCCGAGTTGCTGCTTTAATTTGTTTTCTTCAACTAATCGGCTGCCGTAAACCTTTACAGTTGCTTTGTCGACGACAGTATGCCAGTTTTCCTGATTTTTTCCTTCAGCAAGCGGTATTTCATGTCTCTCAGAAAAAGAGAACACAAATAGTACAAACGCGAGTGAAAGCAGGATGCCGACAATGTGTTTTTTTACATTAGTCTGTGCTGCCATGTTGTCCTCTCCTTCGCCTTTACCTTCTATTCAATCATAGCAGCAGCTTATTTTACATAATAGAAAAGTCACTATTTACGTTAGTTCTATTAGCTTAAAACGGAGTGTTTTCCACCTGATTTCAAGCGATTTAATGCCAGTTAAGTTTGGATGCGTATGCCTAAAATCCCGTTTTAAGCCAAAGTTGAAGTGCTGAATAGAACAAAATTGAGATATTATGGTAAGATGGACAAAATTCGAGAGGGAATATATGATGCCTGCATCGGACATCATGAGCGCCTGCCTGCTGTAATCAATTTGTCTATATGTGATCGTCCCTCTCTTTTTTGAAAGCGGGAGGTGAAGAAGAACGTCATTTACTGAATTCTTTCAAGGGGAGTGACAATACATGAATGTGTTAAACCGCCGGCAAATTTTGCAGCGAGCGTTGCTCAATGGGAAAAATAAACAGGATGCGTATCATCCATTCCCGTGGTACGAATCGATGAGAAAGGATGCGCCTGTTTCCTTTGATGAAGAAAACGAAGTGTGGAGCGTTTTTCTTTATGATGATGTCAAAAAAGTCATTGGGGATAAAGAGCTGTTTTCCAGTCACATGCCGCAGCAGTCAAGCCCTATCGGGAATTCCATCATTAACATGGACCCGCCAAGGCATACGCAGATCCGTTCTGTAGTAAATAAAGCCTTCATGCCGCGTGTCATGAAGCAATGGGAACCGAGAATTCAAGACATTACAGATGAACTGATTCAAAATATTCAGGGACGAGACGAGTTTGACCTTGTGCGCGACTTTTCATACCCGCTTCCGGTGATCGTGATATCTGAGCTGCTCGGAGTGCCTTCAGAGCATATGGATCAGTTTAAAACATGGTCTGATCTTCTGGTCAGCACACCGAAGGACAAAAGTGAAGAAGCTGAAAAATCTTTTTTAGAAGAACGAAACAAATGCGAGGAAGAACTGGCCGCGTTTTTTGCCGGCATCATCGAGGAGAAACGAAATAAGCCGACAGAGGATATCATTTCCATTCTAGTGAAAGCGGAGGAAACAGGCGAGAAGCTGTCCGGAAAAGAACTGATTCCGTTTTGCACACTGCTATTGGTGGCTGGCAATGAAACCACAACAAACCTGATTTCAAATGCGATGTACAGCATATTGGAAACGCCGGGTGTTTACGAGGAACTGAGGAACCATCCTGAATTGATGCCTCAGGCAGTGGAGGAAGCCCTGCGTTTCAGAGCGCCTGCACCGGTTTTAAGGCGCATTGCCAAGCGGGATACAGAGATCGGGGGGCATCTCATTAAAAAAGATGATATGGTTCTTGCTTTTGTAGCATCTGCCAATCGTGATGAAGCGAAGTTCGATAAGGCCCACCTGTTTGATATTCATCGCCATCCTAATCCGCATATCGCGTTTGGCCACGGCAGCCATTTTTGTCTTGGAGCGCCGCTTGCCCGTCTTGAAGCAAATATCGCGCTAACATCTTTGATTTCTGCTTTCCCTCGTATGAAATACGTCAGTATCACACCGATTGAAAACAGCGTGATATACGGATTAAAGAACTTCCGTGTGAAAATGTAATAGAGAAGGAGACTGGTGATTCATGAAAAAGCATCATATTTCGATAATCAACATCCCGGCGTACGGGCATGTCAATCCTACGCTTGCATTAGTGGAGAAGCTTTGTGAGAAGGGGCATCGTGTCACGTATGCGACGACAGAGGAGTTTGCGCCCAGTATTCAGAAAGCCGGTGGAGAAGCGTTGATCTATCAAACATCCTTGAATCTCGATCCTAAGCAAATCAGGGAGACGATGGAAAAGAATGAGACGACGCTCAACATCTTGAAAGAATCACTCAGCATTCTCCCTCAGCTGGAGGATGTATATCAGGACGATCAGCCTGATTTGATCATCTATGATTTTATCGCGCTGGCGGGAAAATTGTTTGCTGACAAACTTCATGTACCGGCTATCAAGCTCTATTCAACATATGGCCAAAATGAATCCTTTCAGCTTGGCAGTGAAGAGATGCTGAAAAAGATAAGAGAAGCAGAGGCTGAATTTACAGCTTATTTGGAGCAAGAGCAATTGCCGCTTGTTTCATTTGAACAGATGGCTGTGCCGGAAGACTTAAATATTGTCTTTATGCCAAAATCCTTTCAGATTAAGCATGAGACGTTCGACGACCGTTTCTGTTTTGTCGGCCCATCTCTTGGAAAACGGACAGCACAAGAAAGCTTGTCGATTAAAAAGGATGATCGCCCGCTGATGCTGATTTCCTTGGGAACGGCGTTTAACGCGTGGCCGGAATTTTACAAGATGTGCATCGAGGCATTTAGGGATTCTTCGTGGCAAGTGATCATGTCGGTTGGGAAAACGATTGATCCTGAGAGCCTGGGTGATATCCCTGCTCATTTTACCATTCGCCCAAGCGTACCGCAGCTTGAAGTGTTGGCAGAGGCCGATTTATTTATTTCCCATGGCGGGATGAACAGTACGATGGAAGCGATGAATGCGGGTGTGCCGCTTGTTGTCATACCGCAAATGTTTGAGCAGGAGCTCACCGCAAAGAATGTCGAGGAATTGGGGCTTGGCGTTTATTTGCCGAAAGAAGAAGTGACAGTTTCCAGACTCCAGGAAGCGGTGAAGGATGTATCCAGTGACCGAGAAGTGCTAAGCCGCGTCAAGGAGATGCAAAAGGATGTAAAAGAAGCAGGCGGAGCGGAGCGCGCGGCGGCTGCGATTGAAGCATTTATGAAAAAATCCGCTGTCCCGCAATAAATCAAAAAACCGAAATCATTTATTTGATTTCGGTTTTTTAGTTAAATGTTTTTTTTCATCCCGCATCTCCGGCATTCTCTAAGAAATTTTCCGCTTTTTACAGAGCTTTTGAACAGCGTGTAATCACAGTTATCGCAGCGCCCGCTGTGAGCGTCAGGATATGCGTTGAATTCATAAATGATTGATGTATCGTAGCCTTTTGTTTCATATTCTTCTTTTTTTGTTTCCATGATTGAACCCCCGTTAGCAAACGTGTCTGCTGTTTATATTACAGCAAGCTTCCGGCGTATTCAATGGAATTTAGAGGCTTGAGTTTATCTTGATTTCTCCCATAGTTTGCGCCACAATAACTTTATTAAGCTTGTATACATAAAAAAGCCTATGCAAAGAGGAGAGGAAACACGTATGGGAAAAGGATTGCATGGAAAGCGTGTGGTGATCGGGGGCTCCCGAAAAATAGAAGAAATCAGCACCATCATTGAAAAACAGGGCGGAACACCTGTCATCCGGCCTCTCCAAGGAACGGTTTACTTGGCAGAAAAGCAGGTAGAGCCTGACCTGAGAACATTTGTAGAGAAAAAGGCTGACTGGGTCATTTTCACGACAGGCATTGGCACTGAGACTCTTATTGATATGGCAGAGAAAATCGGTCTGAAAAACGAGTTTCTGCAAGCGATTCGTCAGGCAAAAGCAGCATGCAGGGGATATAAAACGCTGGCTGCGCTGAAAAAGCTTGGGATCACACCTGAAGCTTCGGATGAAGACGGGACAACAAGAGGCTTAATCCGTTCCTTGGAACCCCACGACTTTTCAGGTAAAACAGTCATGGTGCAGCTTCATGGAGAAAACGCGCCGGCCCTCATAGCATTTCTTGAGAAAAAGGGCGCGTCTGTCCTGTCGATTTTGCCTTACCAGCATATTCCGCCTGAGGCGGAAACGGTGGAGCGGTTATGCAGGGAGCTGATGAACGGTGAGATCGACGCTGTTTGTTTTACAACGGCCATTCAGGTTCGATCGCTGTTTAATTATGCTAAGAAGAGCGGCTATATCAACGAAGTAAAAGCAGTATTCGAAGAGCGCGCCATTGCTGCGGCTGTCGGAAAAGTGACTGCTGAAGCACTGCGGGAAGAAGGCATCACGAGACTGCTTGCGCCAGAGATTGAACGGATGGGCGCGATGATTGTTGAGCTGTCCAAGTATTATGAAGAAAAGGAATAACTAGACACCAAAAAATCCGCTTTTCAAAGAGAAAGCGGATTTTGTCTATCATCCATTCTTGAACAGTCTCACTCACATGCGAGCTTTTGCGGGTTATCCCTTACCATATCAGTAGCCCAGAAAAATAAAACAGTCGCAATGATGCCTGAGCTGACGGCAACGATAAAGGATTGAACGATTTGTTCTGCTGTCGGGAGACCGTCTGACCACAAGCCGTAAGCCGCAAATAGCAGCCAGAACGGAAGACTTGCCAAGGTCATTCCGAGCACGCGCTGAAATGTATCAAGCCGGCCGCCGTATTCTTTAAGCATTCTCCGGTTCCCTAGCGGATAGGCAAAAGCCGCAATAACAACCGGCAGCACACTGAAGAGCAGCATCTTCCCAGAAAGAGCTTCAGCATGCTGAAGCTATTAATGCCGCTCCGATCAGAATGACGACGGACGTGCCAAGTGAAACAAGGGGAATCTTTTCCCGAACAAGCTGGGGACCGTCTGACATGTCTTTTTTTATATAGAACAAAGGAGACAAGAGCACACCAGCTACAATGGTAATCTGCCAAGTTCCAGCTACAAGCCAACCTGGACCGTATCCAGCCGCAAATGTGATCGGCGCATAAAAAAGCACGAATCCGGCAAAACTCCATTTGATCCAAAATAACGGCTTTTTCCGCATCTCCTGTAAGAGAGGAGCGAATGTCCCTCTCATGATGACAATCAAACATAAAAACGGCACCATAAAAATAAAGCGCAGCGACGAGCTCCAAAGCCAGCTGCCTCCGGACAACTCCATCGCTCTGTTTAAAATAAAAGTTACAGCAAAAAAGAGCGAAGCAATATTCCGACCACAATGGCTTTCATGATATCCCTCATTCTGGCATTATTTTTTCATACTATACTATTCGATAGCAGGCAGATCAATGGAATCGTGAGAAAAACAGCATGTTTTGCGAACTGCTATGTGTGGAAGACAAAAATAGGGAGGTGGTTTTGATGGGAATAGAGACGCAAACGTACTTTTTTCAGGATGACGGAAGGATTCCGAATCACCCTCATTATCCGCTCATTGTATATCAAGACGCACTCAAGGATACCCGCCAGGCAGAGCAGATCATCAATCGGCACGGCTGGTCAAACAGCTGGTCAGGGAGTGTTTTCCCATATCATCATTATCACAGCAATACGCATGAAGTTTTGATTGCAGTGCAGGGAGAAGCTGTCATTCAGTTTGGGGGAGAAAAAGGAGCCGCTATTTCTCTCAAATCCGGCGACGCAGTCGTGATACCAGCAGGAGTTGGTCATAAAAAGATAAGCGCAAGAGACGATTTTACGGTCATTGGCGCCTATCCGGAAGGCGCTCATTATGATGTGAAAAAAGGAGATTCAGATGAACGGGAGGAAGCGGTGAAACAGATCAGGCAGGTGTCATTACCAATGAAAGATCCGATTACAGGAAGAAGAGAGCCTCTATTGGAAATATGGGCAAAAAGAAGGGGGTAATATTGCTGGATTGTCAATAACTAGTGTTGAAGAAATGTTATGACATGGGCTCCATATAAATTAATTTCATAATCGAAGCAATTCGCGTTCAAATTTTGTTCAAAAAGTGTTATCATATAGAAGGTAATCGAATTGGAGTTTTTTGTGTTTGCTATTTTCAGAGAGAGTAAAGGATTTTTGACTTATTCAAAAGTTTATTTTTGAGATAAAAATAATACTGAATATGGCAAGATGAAAAACTGGGTAGTAAACACTTATTTTTGTAAATGATTGTGCATGAATTCACAATCCTTATTCTTATGCTTTCAAGCGTGAGACCAGGGAGAGGCACTACCCTTTCCAAAAAAATCTGCAAACTGCTTATAGTAAAGGAGAATTGGATATGCCAGAAACAATCGATCAAAAAAATGCGTCTGTCAGCCAAAGCCAGCAAGATCTTGTAGATCAGCTGCTAAAGCCAGAAGTTCAAGAGTCACTGACTGTTTTAGTTGACCAACTTCCAAAGCTGACTGAGTTAGTGAATATTTTAACGAAGTCTTATGATTTCGCTCAGTCTGTAGCAACTGACGAAGTGTTAAAAAGCGACACTGTCGGTGCGATCACTGAAATGCTTGAGCCAGTAAAAGAAACAGCGAAAGAAGTAGCTGCAACTGCAATCGAGGCGAAAGATCGTGCGGATGCCAGCAGCGAAACGATTGGTCTTTTCGGCCTGTTGCGCATGCTGAAAGATCCTCAAGCTCAAAAGCTGTTCCGTTTTGCTAACAGCTACCTTGAAGTTATGAACGAACGCGAAAACCAAAAATAATCTTAGATTCAAATTGATATAAAGGACGGAGGATATACGATGTCAAAACATATTGTCATTTTAGGCGCTGGTTATGGCGGAGTTCTTTCTGCTCTAACAGTTCGCAAACACTATACAAAAGAACAAGCACGCGTGACAGTGGTAAACAAATACCCAACTCACCAAATTATTACAGAATTACACCGTCTTGCAGCAGGCAACGTGTCTGAAAAAGCGGTTGCAATGCCATTAGAAAAACTTTTCAAAGACAAAGACATTGATCTTAAAATCGCGGAAGTAGGCTCTTTCTCTGTTGATAAAAAAGAAGTTGCGCTTGCTGACGGTTCTACATTAACTTATGATGCGCTTGTTGTAGGTCTTGGTTCTGTAACAGCATACTTCGGCATCCCAGGCCTTGAAGAAAACAGCATGGTATTGAAATCTGCTGCCGATGCGAACAAAGTCTTCCAACATGTTGAAGATCGTGTGCGCGAGTACTCTCAAACGAAAAATGAAGCTGATGCAACAATCCTTATCGGCGGAGGCGGCTTAACAGGTGTTGAGCTTGTCGGTGAGCTTGCTGACATCATGCCGAACCTTGCGAAAAAATATGGCGTAGACCATAAAGAAATTAAATTGAAACTGGTTGAAGCAGGTCCGAAAATTCTTCCTGTTCTTCCGGATGATCTTATCGAACGCGCGACTGCAAGCCTTGAAAAACGCGGTGTTGAGTTCTTAACAGGCCTTCCTGTTACAAATGTAGATGGAAACGTGATTGATCTGAAAGACGGATCTAAAGTGATTGCCAACACATTTGTTTGGACTGGCGGCGTACAAGGTAACCCATTAGTTGGTGAATCAGGTCTTGAAGTGAACCGCGGGCGTGCGACAGTAAACGACTTCTTGCAATCTACATCTCATGAAGATGTATTCGTTGCCGGAGACAGCGCAGTTTACTTTGGTGCGGACGGCCGTCCATACCCGCCAACTGCACAAATCGCATGGCAAATGGGTGAGCTGATCGGTTACAACCTATTCGCTTACTTAGAAGGCAAAACACTTGAAACATTCAAACCAGTAAACTCTGGTACACTTGCAAGCCTTGGACGCAAAGACGCGGTTGCTATTATTGGTGCTAATTCTACACCGCTTAAAGGTCTTCCTGCTTCCTTGATGAAAGAAGCAAGTAATGTACGATATTTGACACATATTAAAGGACTTTTCAGCCTAGCTTACTAATCCTTTATGAACTCGGACATTGCAGAAAGCATTCCTTATGGGATGCTTTCCGGCAATGTCTTTTTTTATTTTTGAAAGGAATGTTTTCGCTTGAAAAATAAACTGCAATCACTCTATTACAGTTATGCGGAGGACAGCCGATGGGATTGAAGAGCCATACATGCGTCTGATTGATGATTGGGAGAAAGCCGTGTCGATCGCGATCTGCTACTGAACTCACTCAGATTCAGCATTCATCATATGTTAAATGAACAAGGGATTTGATCGTGAATTCAAATGTAAAGGGAACTAGGGATGCTCTGTCGATTCTTTTGAATACCATCCATGAAGAAGGCTATCCTCCGAGAGGATAGCCTTCTTCATTAAATCAATTTTAAGCCGCTGATCAAAATGATAGACGCCATAATAAATTGCAGCGGACGCGGAGAGAATCGAGGGGAGAGATGGCTTCCAATCAGCACGCCGGGAATTGAACCGAGCAGCAGGTTGGCTGCCAGCATGTAATCTACGCTTCCAAAACTTGCGTTCATAATACCTGCTGCGGTAACAAGAAGAAAGGCATGTGCGATATCAGTTCCGACAATCTGTGACGCTTTCATGTTAAATAAATAAATCATGGCAATGGCAAATAATGACCCGGAACCAATTGATGTTAATCCGACAATAAATCCAAACACGATCCCAATGAGAATCGTCAGCGTCCGCTTATTTTCAAGCGGCATCAGCTGCCAGCGGTTCGGGCGAAGTTTTCGATCCAAAAACAAACGAACGATGATTGAAATGGCGACTAGTGTTAACACATAGCCAAGAGCATGCTTAATAATATCTTCCTGGTGCTGATGAAAGGCGGGGAACAAATGCAGTATGCCAATGGCTAGCGAAGCACTCGGAATACTGCCGATGGCTAAGTATTTTACTAGCTTGAAGTTAATCGTTTTCTGCCGCCAATGCGAGGCAACGCCAAACAGCTTTGTGATCGAGTTATATACTAGATCCGTACCGACGGCGATGGAAGGATTAATTCCAAGCACAATTAAAAGAGGAGTCAATAAGGCCGCTCCGCCCACTCCCGTCAATCCGACTAAGGCTCCGACAAACAAACCCATCAATATGATGCTTACACTCATGATAAAGGCCTCCTGAAAACCCGACTATTTTTATCAGATTGTATATAATTAGGTAGTGATTTTGTGCGTTATCTGCTTGAAATGTTGGTTTGCTCATATCTGTATTCAATTGCCCTATAATAAGTGTCTAGACAAGATTGGGAAGTGAGCCGGAGGCACAAAAAAAGATACCCTAAACAGGTATCTTTTTTCACGTTTTTCTTACATGCGCTGCTGATAGAAAGGAAGCTCTGTATGACCCATTTCCCGTACATACACAAACAAATTGCCTTTATGGTGAATTTCATGCTCCATTGCAAGCTGAAGAAGGGAGCTGCCTGTGACTTTTCTGCCGAAAACTGCTGTCAGATCAATTTCTCTGTCTAACTGCTCTTCAGTCAGCTGTTCAAGAATAGCGGTTGTTTTTTCTGTGTACATTTTTGCCAGCTTATTGAGGTCTGTTTCTGTATCTTCCTGTTTGTTTTGAAATGGTGAAGCATTGCCTTCTTTAATGACAGTTGCGAACAAGTGGAAAGACGTCAGAATGTGTTTGACAAGCTCTTCCGCTGACATTGACGTTTCAGCCGGTTTGTAGCTGTACTGGTCTTTACTGATTTTTTCAGCCAACTCATTGGTCACGTTTCGGTGAGATAAGAAATGACTGACAATTTGATTGGGTTGGTTCAATATGATCTCCTCCATATGTAAAAATAATGGTGCAATGAAATCCTATATCAACGGATATCAATTCACAAGTAATATGCTGTGGGATGAAACTAAATATGATGTCAATCGTATATATAACGTTAACAAAATATGAAATGGAGTACAAACATGACAAACATACCTTTCATTTATCAGCATGAAGAAAAAGAAACGGAAAGAGCTGCTGCAGGATACGGTTCTTTCGGTTATCTGATCACACGGATTGAAAAGACGCTATATGATCAGTACGGTGTTTTTTATGAGCTCTATGCCAGTGATGACCCGAATACTGAATACTGGGAGCTTCTTGAAGAAGATGTCCGCAGCGGTTCAATAGAGTCTGAGCATGTGGCTTATATATTTGAAAAGCTTGAAAAGAAAACATTTGCTTACGATGAAGATGAAAAAGAGCCGGATTATACCGTCCATAAATCGATAAGAAACAGTGTATATGCATATCCAGAAAAGGGCGTTGCTTTTGCCAGAATTCCATATTTTCAAGATGGGAGTATTATAAGTTTCGATTGTCTGTTTGCAGTGAATGATGAAAAGATGCGTGCATTCCTAGAGGAAGTCAGACCGCGTCTCTGGGAACAAAGCAAGCAGAAAGTGACCGTTTTTACGGATGAAGATGGAGGGATGTCAAGAGAGCAGGAAGCCATTGTCAAAGAGGTTCAACGGAGTCAGGTGATCATGGAGCCTCAATTGAAAAAAGAGATATACAGATCAATTGATCAGTTTTTTCATAGTGATAAATCGTTTTATCAAATGTATGATATTCCTTACAAGCGCGGTATTCTATTATATGGACCGCCCGGAAACGGAAAGACGACATTAGTGAAATCAATCGCAGGCAGTATCGATGCACCTGTTGCCTATTGGCAAATTACTGAATTTACGTCAAGCGAGACAATAGAAGAAGTGTTTCAGGCGGCGAGACGTCTTGCTCCTGCCGTTCTGGTCATCGAGGATATAGATTCGATGCCGGAAGATGTGCGATCCTATTTTCTCAATACACTAGACGGCGCAACATCAAAAGAGGGGCTGTTTCTCATCGGTACGACAAACTATCCCGAAAAGATCGATCCAGGTTTGATGAATCGTGCAGGACGGTTTGACCGTGCTTATGAAATCGGGCTTCCGGATGAAGAATTGCGGCTGGAATATATGAAAATGAGAGGCTTCGACATCTTTATGAGTGAAGGAGAAATAAAAAAAACTGCAAAGCTTACAGATGGTTTTTCCTTTGCACAGCTGGGAGAATTATATGTATCTTCAGCCCTTCAATGGCACCAAGAAGGAAACCTTCAGATTGAAACCATGGTGAACGACATGACAGGAGAGCATAGGAAAAGCCGGCAGGGAAGCTGGATGGAAAGAAACAAAGTTGGTTTTCACTAAAAGAAAGCACGGGTTTTGAAAAACCTGTGCTTTTTTGTTGCGGTTAGCCGAAATTTGACAATTGCGGTCTTTTTGCGTTCTTCTTTTTCTTGAAAATATGATAAAATATGACATATAACAGGTAAGTCAAAAAGGGGGGATTAATTGAAGATGAAGCAGACGATTCCATCCTCATTTGTCGGGCTTAAAATTAATGAATGGTATACCCATATCCGGCAGTTCCACGTTGCTGAAGCCGAACGGGTCAAGCTCGAAGTAGAAAGAGAAATTGAGGATATGGAAGAAGACCAAGATTTGCTGCTGTATTATTCTTTAATGGAGTTCAGACATCGAGTCATGCTGGATTACATTAAGCCTTTTGGAGAGGATACGTCGCACCTTGAGTTTTCAGAATTATTAGAAGACATTGAGGGGAATCAGTACAAGCTAACAGGGCTTCTCGATTATTATTTTCATTTTTTTCGAGGCATGTATGAATTTAAGCAGAAAATGTTTGTTAGTGCCATGATGTATTATAAACGGGCAGAAAAGAATCTCGCCCTCGTTTCGGATGATATTGAGAAAGCCGAATTTGCTTTTAAAATGGCTGAGATTTTTTACAATTTAAAACAAACCTATGTTTCGATGAGCTACGCCGTTCAGGCAGTAGAAACCTACCAAATGTATGAAACATACACCGTCCGCAGAATCCAATGTGAATTCGTTATTGCAGGAAATTATGATGACATGCAGTATCCAGAAAGAGCATTGCCCCACTTAGAACTGGCTTTAGATCTTGCAAAGAAAGAAGGCAATCCCCGCCTGATCAGTTCAGCCTTGTATAATCTCGGAAACTGCTATGAGAAAATGGGTGAACTGCAAAAGGCAGCCGAATACTTTGAGAAATCTGTTTCTATTTGCAAGTCGGAAAAGTTCGATAATCTTCCGCATTCTATCTACTCTTTAACTCAGGTTCTGTATAAACAAAAAAATGATGCCGAAGCGCAAAAAAAGTATCGTGAAGGATTGGAAATCTCCCGTCAATACGGTGATGAATTATTTATGAAGCTTTTTCGATTTTTACATGCGTTGTACGGGGAAAATATTGACACAGAATCAGTCTCACATACCTTTCAATTTCTTGAAGAACATATGCTGTATCCTTATATTGAAGAGCTGGCACATGATGCTGCCCAATTCTATATAGAAAACGGACAGCCTGAAAAAGCCATTTCATTTTATGAGAAAATGGTGCACGCACAAAAACAAATCCAGAGAGGAGATTGTTTATATGAAATCTAAATGGATATCAGGTTTGTTGCTCATTATGGTCGGGTTTAGCTTTACTCAGGTGATGGTCCATGCAGGAGAAACAACAGATACAGAGGGGAAAACATTTCATATTGCGGCACGAAATCAAACATGATCATAACAAAAAAAGGCCCTCAGGGGTCTTTTTTATGTCAGCTTCCATTCTTTGATGGTCAGCTCGGAAGATCCGTTAGCCACAAGCGGATCTGTATATCCGATTTCCCCCGCTTCCTCCAGCGAACCTGCTTCGATAACATAGGCTCCGCCTGTGGCGTCGCTGAATGGCCCAAATATTTTTAAGCACTTTTCAACTTGTAAGCGGTCCAAAATGCTCCTGATTGATTTGTTGTATTCTCGTTGTCAGCATTAAGTATGTATTTTTTGAATACTATTTTAACACTATTATCCATATAGCGGTGACGAAAGATACGCATTTTTCGTCCTACGAATGCCACCTATTGATGAAAAAGAAAAAGGAGAGATGATAGGTGAGCATTCAAGTAAAGAAAAATTTGGTTTCAGAAGCAAAATACGCGCTGAAGTGCCCCAATATGATGTCAGCTGAATACATTACCATTCATAACACGGCAAATGATGCGTCAGCGGCTAATGAAATCAGCTATATGGTTGGGAACACCAACTCGACAAGCTTTCATTTTGCAGTGGATGATCAAGAGGTGATTCAAGGTCTGCCGCTAAATCGAAATGCCTGGCACACGGGTGATGGCACAAACGGTCCAGGAAACCGCAAATCAATTGGTGTTGAGATTTGCTACAGCAAATCGGGAGGTCAAAAATATGAAAAGGCCGAAGCCTTGGCGATTTCTTTCGTGGCTCAGCTGCTGAAAGAGCGCGGCTGGGGAATAGACCGGGTGAGAAAGCATCAGGACTGGAGCGGAAAGTACTGCCCGCACCGTATTTTATCAGAAGGGCGCTGGGATCAAGTAAAGGCGGCAATTGAAAAGGAACTAAATGGAAGCGCGTCAGCAAAAAAGGTATCAGTTCCTTCTTCGGTTTCTGAATACCATGTGAAAAAAGGCGATACACTGTCAGGGATTGCCGCATCACACGGAGTCAGTATGAAAACACTGCAAAGCATCAATCATATCACTGACCCGAATCATATCGTAGTCGGTCAGGTGATCAAACTGCCGCAGACGGCATCTGCTTCTAAAAGCCATGCCGCATCCTCATATCCGCTCCCATCCGGAGTGATTAAAGTGACAAGTCCTCTGACGAAAGGGACAAACGTAAAACAAGTGCAGACCGCTTTAGCAGCTCTTTATTTTTATCCTGATAAAGGTGCGAAAAATCATGGGGTTGACGGCATGTATGGCCCGAAAACTGCAAATGCCGTGAAACGATTTCAGTCTGTCAATGGATTAACGGCAGATGGGATTTACGGTCCGAAAACGAAAGCGAAAATAGCGGAAAAGCTATAATCAAAAAACGGAAGCTGCCAAGCTTCCGTTTTTTCTTCTTACATACAAACTGCGGCAAGCACCTTTTGAATATCATAAATGCTTTCATCTTTTTTAAACTGCTTTGAGACAGCTGGAAGTTCCGCACCCGAGATCCAAATTTTCAGCTCTGAATCAAGGTCAAAGCGGCCGGCAGTCTCCACGCTGAATCTAGAAATGCTTTTGTACGGAATGGATTGAAATTCTGTTTTCTTGCCGGTGATTCCCTGCTTATCTACAAGAATAAGCCGCTTGTCAGTAAAGACAATTAAGTCACGAACCAGCTTAAATGCGGCCTCGACACTCTCATCATTCAGTAAAATAGGAGCCAGCTCTTTTTTTACCGCATCTGTTGACAATGTTGACGCATTTCCAATTAATCCATCAATAAATCCCATTCTATCTCTCCTCATTCGTATTTTATTACATCATACAATAAAAAAGGTTTTCATTCATAGAGGAGTAGAGTAAACTGGTGCTGATTGAAAAAGGAGAGCGTTTAACATGAAAGATATATATGACAGCTTTGCAGCCCTTTCTGCTTCTGAGTCGGAGTACCGGATTATATATGAGGAGAAAAACGGAAGTGAGCTTATTGTTCTCGGTCCCCACGGCGGAAGAATAGAGCCTGGCGTCAGTGAACTGGTGCGGGCATTTTCGGATCAATGTTCCATTTATTTGTTTGAAGGTGTGAAGCAGCGAAACAACCGTTCTTTACACCTGACAAGCACACGTTTTGACGAGCCGCTGGCTTTAGAAAAAGTGAATGCCCATCATTGTGCATTGGCATTTCACGGATATCATGATCCGAATACCCCGCACACATTGGTTGGAGGCGCGAATCGGAAAAAAGCAAGGCTCATTTGTGAGCGGCTGAATGAAGCGGGCTTCAGCGCTGAGCTCACGAGTGAAAAAGACGGGCTGGCAGGTATTCATCCGAAAAACATTGTCAATCGGACGAAAAGGGAAATGGGACTGCAATTAGAAGTCAGCACGGCACAGCGAAAGGAATTGTTCTGTAATTTTGGCTGCTGTGATGAATGCTACACACGAAGCGGTCTGTTCTATCGATATGTGGAGGCTGTTAAGCTTGGCTTTTATGAATAAATGAAGCGGACCTGCACGATTGGCCCATTCCTTCATACGCTGAGGCTGTGCGAAAGTGTAGGGAGGAATGAAGATGTTTTACCATATTAAAGAGCTTCAATATCAAGCAAAGCCAGCACATCCCGATCCGGTATATGCGAAAAAGCTTCAAGAAGTGCTGGGCGGCCAATACGGTGAGATCAGCGTCATGATGCAATATTTGTTTCAAGGTTTTAACTGCCGTGCAGATGCGAAATATAAAGATTTGCTTTATGATATCGGGACAGAAGAGATCGGGCATGTGGAAATGCTTGCCACGATGATCTCGAGACTTTTGGACAACGCACCGGCTGATGTGCAGGAAAATGCTTATAAAAGTGACCCGGCTGTTGCAGCTGTGTTGTCTGGGATGAATCCGCAGCATGCTATTGTCGCCGGTTTAGGTGCAATGGCAGCTGATAGTGAAGGATATCCATGGAATGCGAAATACATTATTTCTAGCGGTAATTTGCTGGCGGATTTTCGCGCAAACTTAAATGCGGAATCGCAAGGGCGCCTTCAGGTGACAAGGCTTTATGCCATGACTGATGATCCTGGGGTGAGAGATATGCTGTCATTTTTGATTGCGAGGGATACGTATCATCAAAATATGTGGTATGCGGCCATAAAAGAGCTGGAAGAAAGGGAACGGGATATAGTCGTTCCGACGACGTTCCCGCGAGAGCTTGAAAAGCAGGAAGTGTCCTATGATCTGTTTAACTTTTCCAGAGGGGATGAGAGCTCACAAGGAAGATGGGCTCATGGCGAAGCCTTTGACGGACGGGGCGAGTTCAGGTATATCCCATCTCCGATTGCGTTCGCATCTGCACCTCATCTCAAACCGGCGCCAATGTGGCTGCAGAATACCATCCCTCCAATGTCAAAATGCTAGTTTTTCTGCCGTGCTGAAGACATTTGTCTTCAGCACGTTTTCGATCAGTTGTATTTGCCAGTATGATATAACGCTTTTTCTTCAGCAACCTGTAAGTGCTGCTGATCGCCTTCTTCGTACACATGCGGCCGTTTGTGTGATAATAAGTAAGAAAGCCGCTTCTGAAATTGAATACCTGCTTTACGCCGTTCAAACATTTCAAGCCTTTTTTCCGCAAATTCCTTTGTTACCCGGAACACCGTTGCGATTGTAGCGAGCGCCTGGCTCCTCCATTGCGGCAGTTCCATTTGCAACAGCATAAAGGTTGGCACACAGAAGTGGTACATAAATTGATTCGCCTGAAATTCCTGCAATTCTCTGAATAGCTTGCTCATCTGAAAATGATTGCCTGCATGTTTTAACACGTGGCACAGTTCATGCCCAAAATCCTCCCATTGTTCTTCCCGTGATTTTCTCTGATTCAATACGATACTGTACATGCCGTCGTATTTGACCATCATGCTCCCCGTATCCTCAAAATGAACCCAAATATCGAGATCCTTTGCGATTTTCAGCATGTCAATGTGATGAGGGGAAGTAATACCCAGCCGGCTGTATACATTTTTTACGTATTCCTCCAGATGTGATAAGTAATTGCCCAATTGAACACTCCTTTTCGAACGTATGTTCCGTTTTTAGCGAGAAAGAAAAGCCCTTATAGGACTGGAAAATATGTTGAAATCTTTCCCTTTTCTAAAAGAAATAAACAGCTTTTTCTTTATATCGGTCTATTTCTTATATGTTTTAGAGAACAGGGAAAGAATTATTTATTTTTCGGTTTGCGGTTTTTCTCTTTTTCTTTTAAATAGTTGATAAATTCGATAGCTTGCTGTTTGCTTTCTGGGGAAAAATCCTGCATATCCCGGTATGCGAGCTGCAGGTCTGGATCTGAGAATGTATCATCGTCGGAATTTTTGTCTTTCCCTGTTAGCAAGTAATCAGTCGTTACTTGAAAGTAATCAGCCAGCTTTTGCAGTGTGTCATAATCAGGTTCGCTTCGCCCGTTTTCATAGTGGGAATATCGTGCCCGTGACACACCGATATGTGATGCGATTTCTTCCTGTGTCCTTTTCCCTCTGAGACTCTTCAATCTGGCGCCTATCATGCTATGACCTCTCTTTTTTAAACTCCCTAAGTTACTTATGATTATAGATACAATCTGTATCAAAATAAAGATATGATAAAAAAAGTATCAAAAATAACTTGATGATACGGAATGTATCGTTTATACTTGGTAACAGTTGATACAAAACGTATCGAAAACAGATTAGGGAGAGTGATCATATGTATCCCATCCACATTGTTTTTAGTGAAAATCCCATAGATCAGCGCCATCTTGGACAATCCGGCGGCACCATCTCGTTTACGGCTTGCGGTCTTCCGGTGTTCCGCTTTGAAACGGAAGAACAGTTTCAAACATATATGATGTTAAAAGGAGATGCGGCTTACAATGAAAACCGATAAAAGCTATCCTTTTCCAATGTATTCAGGACTGCTAAATTCAGAACATTATGACAAAATAGGTCCGTCACTATGGCTGTTTCTCTGGTTCATCAGCTCAACAACTAAAGAAATTGAAAAAGGCGGTGTCAGCTGGGGAATTGTGCTTGGCCATAAGCCGTTAAAAGCGAGAGAGATGGCGGCTGTTTTCGGCGTAAGTGAAAAAACTGTCAGAAGATGGCTGGAACTTCTCGAAAACCATGAGTACATAAAAGCTGTCCGTGCTCCATATGGATTGATGATTTCAGTAAAGCATTCTAAAAAATTCAGCTTCAGATCGGACAAAACGGCACACCGGAGCACAATGGAACGGCCATTTCCGCCGCAAACACCGGACAAAGATGTCCGCTCCAATATAGATAAAACAAATATAAATACTGCTGCTGATGATGCAGTGGATCACATTGCGAAGCGATTTACACAATTACGGTCGGCTCAAGAAGGACGAACCGTGTATCCTTCCTCAAGAGATTATGAAGCCATCGCCCGTATTGTCGCCATCGGCGTTCCATTAACGCAAACAATCAAATGGCTTGAGGAATGCTTTCAAGCCTTTGAAAACCGGCGGACAGCCGCTTCGGAAACAATCAAGGCCTTTCGCTACTGCTCGAAATTCATTGAAGACCGATTTTTCGCGCAGCAAGCCAAAAAGGATGCCGCAATTCAACATGAGAGGATGGAAAGACATGACAAAACGAACAATCGAGCACATTTTGGACGAGCTGCAAAGAGGGAGACGTCCATTACTGGCGGACAAACCGGCCGAATCAGACGCAAGCCGGTATGATTGCCCGCAATGCAAGGATCAGGGAGGTTATCTCATCCTGCAAAACGATCTGGAAGTCTGGACGATGTGCAGCTGCACGACAGAACGGAAGGTAAAGCGGCTGCTCGGTGCCAGCGAGATTACGCAAGCCTTCAGACAGCTGGACTTCAGAGGATTCCGCACGGAGGGAAAGCCGCAGGCCATAAAAGACGCGTTTGAATGTGCAAAAGAGTATGTGGCCGATTACGAAAACATTAAGGACAGCCGAAAAAACAGCATGGCTCTTCTCGGGCAGCCGGGATCGGGGAAAACGCACCTTTTGACTGCTGCTGCCAATGAATTAATGAGAACACGCCATGTGCCGGTCATTTATTTTCCATTCGTGGAAGGTTTTACTGATCTGAAAGATGACTTTGACCTCTTAGAACAGAAGCTGAACCGAATGAAGCAGGCAGGTGTGCTGTTCATAGATGACCTGTTTAAACCGGTTAACGGCAAACCGCGCGCAACAGACTGGCAATTAGAGCAAATGTATTCGGTGCTTAACTACCGCTACTTAAATCATAAACCAATTTTGCTTTCGAGCGAGCTGACGATTGAAACACTTGTTGGAGTTGATGAAGCGCTCGGCACGAGAATTTATGAAATGTGCAGTGATTACTTGGTAATCATCAAAGGAACAGCGTACGAGCTGAATCATAGATTGGAGGGGATCAGATAATGTGCAAGCTTTGTCAAACAAAAAAAGTCATTGTGGAGCATACCGAGATTGGAGCTGTTTTTCATCCGTGTCCGAACTGCCGATCCGGAACTGATTTAACACCGGTCATTCGAAAGCTGGAGCAAATGCTGGCCGCGGGAAAAGCGAGGCTGAATATCTATGATTAAACAACTGACTGCTCTAATTGCTTTGCTGTTTAGGGCAAAAAGAACCGAAAAAAACATTGAAAAATGGTATAAGGACGACGGGAAGTGAAAGTGTTGGCAAAAACAAAACAAGCGGAGAAAAGCCCAGCGCCGTGGCGTGCTGTCCCGTGCGGGGAGGCGAAACCGATTTATATTTATTCAGCGTACAGCGAAGAAGAAAAAGAAAGATTCCCCTATTCAAACGGCCGGCTGATTGCCGCTGTATTTGACCTGAGCTCTTATTCGCAAACAAGCAATGCCGCCTTGATGGCGGCTGCGCCTGAACTTTTGGAAGCGTCTCAAGCGGCTCTTGATTTTCTGAAAGGGAATTCTGTTCATTCAAAGGAGCGCATCATTCAGTTATTAGAAAAAGCCAAAACAAGCGCTGCGCCGAAAAGGGAGGAAAAGAAGCATGATCAATCCTAAAAAACTATTAAATATCAATTCTATCACACTGGGGAGCCAGCTGGAGAACGGGAAAATCCGTGTGATTATTATGGATGGAATCAAGCAAGAAGCATGGATCACAGAAGCACCGGAACACGGTAAAACACTTGTTGAAACGAGAAAGGGAGACCTTGCCCGCGTGGAATTTGAAATCGGCTATAAATTAAATTAAAGCAAAAACAGAATACGTCCAAGACGGAAAGCCTGCGGACACTGATCAACTGCACAGCATTTGTGCGTTGATTGGTGTCCGTTTTTTATTGCCAAAATGAGGAGGATCATAGAATGCAAGACTTACTATTTGAATATAAACGCACGTTAAAACAAACAAGAATACAATATAAATCGCTCGCTGAAGCAGATGAATCTGTGCTCTCGGCTGAAGAGCTGAAGGATAAAAAAATCATCAGAAATATAATTACCGACCTTGAATATGTAACAGAATGGCTTGAAAAAGGTAGGCAGCCCGGCATCAGACGGGCGATTGACCGGCGTGACGCTTACCAGAGGCTGATGATCAAGGACCCGAGAATCATCGAATCATTTTCCAGTGCTATGATGTTCGAGCCGGACGGACAGATATCAGAAGAAGATCGAGAAAGAATCCGAGAAGCGTTATCGCTGTTAACGGACAGAGAAAAAGAAATGTTTTTGCTGCATAAGGTAGAATGCTTTTCTTATGAGCGGATTGCTGATCTTCTTGGCGTAAAAAAATCGACTGTGCAAACGACCATCAAACGTGCAATTGGCAAGATGCAAAGACAGCAGGTAGAAATGAATTGCTCGCTTGCCTGAAAACTTGTCATACGTTTGCCACCTATAAGTGAATAGAGCATGACACATAAGCGGCTGGCAAGAGCAGCCGCTTTTATGAATAGACATCCATGCTGGAGGTGGCGGTGATGCCGTAGCATGAAAACACAACTGCGCGAACAAGCATTAGCAATCTATCAACAATATCAGGGGAAAGTCACAAACAGGGCGATTGCGGACACAATCGGTGTTTCTGCAAAAACAATCGGCACTTGGAAAAAACAAGACAAATGGAAAGAGGCCTTATTTTCTGAAGCCGGAAATGAACAAAAACAGTGCCGTGTAGACAATGATGAATTAAATGAACGTCAGCGGCTGTTTTGCCTGTATTACGTCAAAAGCTTCAATGCCACACAGTCAGCAATCAAAGCGGGCTATTCTCCAGACAGCGCCCATGTGACGGGCAGCCGGCTGTTAAAGAATGAAAAGGTCGCTGCTGAAATCAGGCGCATTAAAAAAGAAATGGTCAATGAAATGTTTATTGAAGCGATGGACGTGCTGCAGGTTTATATCAAGATCGCGTTTGCGGATATTACAGATTATGTGACCTTTGGAAAAAAAGAGGTCCAGGCTGTCGGGAAATCGGGTCCGCTGTTTGACGAAGATGATAACCCAATTATGAAGGAAATCAGCTTTGTCGATGTCAAAGATTCCGGACTCGTTGATGGCACAATTGTGACAGAAGCGAAGCTCGGCAAAGAAGGCATCGCCATCAAACTCGCCGATAAAATGAAGGCGCTCGAGAAGCTGTCCTTATATTTTGATTTGTTTCCGGATCAATTGAAACAAAAAATTGAAAACGAAAAATTAAAGCTTGCCAAACAAAAAGCGGAGAAAACAGATGACAGCCAAGAGCCGATTGAAATCATGATTAAACGAAAAGAGGACAAGCCATGATGGTAAAAGAAATCAACCCTCATTTCGAAGATTACGTGTTCAATTGGGAGCAGACGTACCAATTTCTCGTCGGCGGCTACGGCTCATCCAAAAGCTATCATACCGCATTGAAAATCGTGCTAAAGCTGCTGAAGGAAAAGCGGACTGCTCTTGTCATCCGCGAGGTGTTCGATACCCATCGGGATTCGACCTTTGCTTTGTTTCAAGAGGTGATTGAAGAGCTCGGTCTCACAAGGGCTGTGGCCTCTCTTTCTTCCCCGCTGCAGCTGCGCTTTCAAAACGGCAGCCGGATCATGTTTAAAGGAATGGATAATCCGGCGAAATTAAAATCAGTTCATAACATTTCATTAATATGGATTGAAGAGTGCTCAGAGGTGAAGTATGAAGGCTTTAAGGAATTAATCGGACGTCTTCGCCATCCTGAGCTGAAGCTGCACATGATCTGCACCACCAATCCCGTCGGCACCTCCAATTGGACGTACCGGCATTTTTTTCGGGATGAACGCAATAACCGATTTGTGCTGGATGACAGTGAGCTTTACGAAAAGCGGACGATTGTAAAGGGAGATACGTATTATCATCATTCCACAGCAAACGATAATCTCTTTCTTCCGAAAAGCTATGTGAAACAGCTTGACGGACTCAAGGCGTATGACCCAGACCTATATCGAATTGCCCGTAAAGGACGATTCGGCGTCAATGGGATCAGGGTGTTGCCGCAGTTCGAGGTGCTCCCGCATGAACAAGTAAAAGAACACATCGCAGCTATCAGCAAGCCGATATTTCGCACAGGCATGGATTTTGGGTTTGAGGAATCCTATAATGCTGTCGTCAGGCTTGCTGTCGACCCAGAAAAAAAACATCTCTACATTTATTGGGAGTATTATCAAAACAAAATGACAGATGACAGGACGGCTGAGGAGCTGCGTGAGTTTATTGACACACAGGAATTGATCAAAGCCGACTCCGCTGAGCCGAAAAGCATCCAATATTTCCGCCAGCAAGGCTTTCGAATGGTCGGAGCCAAAAAATATCCGGGCTCCAGGCTTCAATACACCAAAAAAGTAAAACGATTTAAAAAGATCTTCTGTTCGGACCGCTGTGAAAATGTCATCTATGAGCTCAAAACGCTGACGTACGCCAAAGATAAAAACGGCGCGCTGATTGAAGATGAATTCACGATTGACCCGCATACGCTTTCTGCTATTTGGTATGCGCTTGATGACTATGAGGTTGCTGACATGAAAGAGACAGCAGATAAACGAATCCGGCCGAATCGGGAAAGGAGGAGATCATAAATGACGCACAATCAAACAGTCAGAGCGACTGTATTCAAAGCCAATGCCGCCGCTCCTCAGACAAAGCAAATCTATGAAGATGACTTTTCTGAGCTGTACGGAGATGATATTATCGCCCCGCCCTACAACCTGACTGAGCTCAAAACCATTGCTGAATATTCAACGATACTTCAGCAATGCATAGATGCGTACAGGGTCAATATTACAGGTTTTGGCTTTGATGTTGAGTATACATTTGATTTCAATGCGAGTGACGTCGATCAGACGAAAAAGAAAAGAGCAGAAAAAGACTGGGGCAGACTAGAGGCCTTTTATAAATGTCTTCATTTTGACGAATCAGCCGAAATGATTGTAGGCTATGCCATCGAAGACAGAGAAAAAACAGGCAATGGATTTATGGAAGTGTTGCGCGACGGGATGGGGAAACCGGCCGGCATTGAATATTTAGATGTGAAAAATATGCGTGTATGCGGAGCCGGTGAACCGATCGAGGTCTCTTTTTCATATGAAGAAAATGGGAAAGTGAAACGGATCAAAAGGCAAAAACGTTTCCGGAAATATGTGCAGATGATCAATGGAAAGAAAGTATTTTTCAAGGAATTCGGCGATCCGCGAAAAATGGACATGCGCACAGGTGAATATGTACGTGCATTGGCAGAGAAGTATCAAGCGAATGAAGCCATTCACCTCAAAATCGGAAGCGGCGTATACGGTGTGCCCCGCTGGGTCGGAAATATCGTCAATTTATACGGAGCCCGAAAAGCAGAAGAGCTCAATTTTATGTATTTTAAGCAAGGCCGTCACGTACCCGCTGCCATCACAGTGGAAAACGGGATGCTGTCGGAAGCTTCTTACCGGGAGCTGCAGGAGTACATGAATGATCTTGAAGGCGTGGAAAACGCCCATAAATTTCTCCTGATTGAAGCGGAAGGAATCGCGAAAGAGAAGGATCTTCACGGGGGCGAGGATATTACGCCGGTGTCCGTGGAAATCAAATCCTTGGCGGAGATTCTCCAAAACGACGCCTTGTTTCTTGAGTACGATGAAAAAAGCAGAAATAAGCTGCGCTCGGCGTTCCGCCTCCCGCCGCTGTATACAGGCGAGGCTCATGAATACAACCGGGCGACAGCTGATACCGCCAGAAAAATTACGGAGGAGCAGGTCTTTCAGCCAGAGCGAAAAACGCTCGTAAATAAACTGAACACATTGCTTCTGCCGGAGCTGAATATCCATGACGTCAGGCTGACGTTAAAAGGACCGGACTTTCGTGATCCGCTTGAGATTGCGAAAGTGCTCGGTCCTTTTATTACAGCCGGAGCGGTTTCGCCGAATGATTTGCGCGACCTTGCGGGGCGGGTGCTTGGCAAAACGCTGGAGGAGTGGCCTGAGGAGGCCTATAAACGGCCTGCAGGGCAGGATGCGGAAAAAACAAACCTGACTGCGCTCATGCAGGAGCTGAAAGAAAGCATCGAAGCTATGAAAACATCCTGAAGGGAGGTGAACCAAGCGGGTGGCGCGGGAATTGAAAAATGCCAAAATCAGCTTTGTCAGCTATGTGGACAAGGCGGCTAACCAGACAGAATTTTTCTTTACAAAGTCAGACGGACCTCCGTCATTTGAAAAAAAGGTTCGGCTGTTTACTAAAAGTGAGCAGGATGAACAAAAGCTCGTGTACGGAATTGTATATGAGCCTGAGGTTCCAGATGCCCACGGCGATTTTATGACCGCTGAGGAAATTGAAAAAGCGGCGCACGGCTTTCTCGCGGAGGCGCGGGAGATTGATATAAACCACAGCTTTGAAGGCGGAACCGGCGTCGTAGTCGAGTCATATGTGGCCCCCGATAATTTTATGATCGGGTCAAAGCAGATTGTAAAGGGATCGTGGGTGCTCGTGACGAGAGCGTCTGACGAGGTGTGGGAACAGATCAAGGCTGGAATCATCACAGGCTACAGCATGGCAGGCACTGCTGATGTGTATGAGGAAGAGCCGGTTGAAAAAGCGGGATTCCTCAGTGTATTCAAGCAGATGCTGACTGACAAAACAGGGAAGGAGACTGAAGCAATGAGAAAAGATGACATGAAAGAATCATTCGAGAATGCGCTTTATCCTCTGCTCAAACGGCTTGAGAGGATTGAAAAAAATACAGACACGGAGGAAAAGCCTGAGCAGACGGGTGATGACGAGCATCTGAAAAAACTCGTTGAGAACATGATCGCCCCACTGATTGAACGCATCGAAGCGTTGGAAAAAGCGCGAGGCGCGTCTAAGCAGACAGCGGACGATGCGGGCGGCAATACAGAGCAAGTGAAAAAATCAATCTGGAGCGGACTGCTGTAAAACCAGTCAAGGAGGAGGAAATCAATTGAGAAATCAAGAGATCATTCAGAAAGCGGAAATGTCGCTTTCTGCTTTAAAAAGCGGCGGACTTATGAACCCTGCGCAAGCATCGGCTTTTATCCGCATGGTGCAAAACACGCCGACCATTTTCAATGAATCCCGCGTGATTCAAATGGAAAATGACTCGCAAAAATTTGAGAAAATCGGCTTCGGCCAGCGTATTCTGCGGGCTGCTCAAGAAGGAAAAGCATTGCCAAAGGACCAATTGACAGTTCCGACGACAAGCACTGTTCAGCTGAACACGAAAGAAGTCATTGCGGAAATCAACATTACGTATGACACACTTGAAAACAATATTGAAAAAGACGGCCTGCAGCAGACGATTATGCAAATTTTAGCGGAACGCGCCGCAGTTGATATTGAAGAGCTGATTGTAAACGGTGATACAGCATCAGATGATCCGTATTTGGCGCAGCTGGACGGCATTCGCAAACAAGCGGTGTCCCATATCGTTGACATGAACGGTGAAGAATTGTCCAGATCGACATTCAAGAGAGGCTTAAAGGCTGTTCCGTCGAAATATTTGCGTATCCCTCAAGAATTCAGATTCTATACGTCTCACGGCTTAGAAGTTGAATGGAAGGACCGCGTAGCAGACCGTCAGACAAACCTTGGGGACCAAGCTGTTCAGGGCGGTTTATCAACAGCGTTCGGCATACCGGTCAAAGGGGTATCCAATATGCAGCCGTACACAGTCGGTGAAGGAGACGCGCAATATGACGCTTCTGATATCATTCTCACACATCCGAAAAATATCATTCTCGGCTTCTCCCGCAATATCCGAATTGAAGTCGACAAAGACATCCGCGCCCGTAAATTCGTTATCGTTTTAACGGCCAAACTGGACAGCAAGTTTGAGGAAGAGGATGCATGCGCGAAATTAATTAACGTAAAAGAATAATAGAAACGGGGTGGTCAGCTCATGCTCATTGAACCGACTGACGTAGCCTCCTATTCGGTCTATGATCGGGTGAAAAACAGGCCGGAAAAACTGCTGGCGCAGGATATCATCGAAGCGGAGGCAGAGGCAGCTCTCATCACGGGACACCGCTTTGAAGACAGTGTGTACGATCCGCTGCCCGCTAAGGCGAGATTGGCTTTATTGAAGCTTGCCCAATATTTTGCGCTTGTCAACAGTGACGAATCAGCCGCATTCAGCTATCAGTCTGAAAAGATGGGAGACTACTCCTACACGCTTTCTGGACAAGGCGGGATTCAGCGGCCGGAGGTGTATCACTTGCTTGAAGATTTTATGGCACCTGGCTACGTTCCTGAGTCTTCCAGACTGAAGGTGAGATCTTTATGAGCTATCAGCACATGCTCATTCACCGCTGTGACATTTATCATGAAACAGCAAAAACGCCATCATCAGTCCGGTTTGGAATTCCCGCAGATAAGCTGCAGCCGGTCATTTCATATCCGGACACACCCGATGAAAGAGATGTTCCTTGCTATTTTACCGAAAAAACGCAGCAACTGATCCAGAAGGAACCGGATCAAACTGTATATCACAGCTTTCTCGTCCATTTTCCGTTGTCAGCGGACATCCGTGTGAACGATAAAATCATGTGGGAGAATCATCGCTATATACTAAAGTTGCCAAAAAGGATCAGACATCATCATTGGGAAGTCGTCGCAGTCAGAGATGAAAGACTATGAAAATAACAGGACTGAAACAGCTAAACAAGTCATTAAAAGAAGCGGCTTCAGGCGGCTTTTCACGTCAGGCGACCCGTTGGCTTGAAGAATGCGGGCGAGATTTTCTGGAGCTCGTCCAATCTGAACTCATCAGCGCACAAACGATTGATACAGAAAAACTGCTCAGCTCGTTCGAGAAAGGCGCTGAGGACAATCTTTGGATTGTGCAAAGCGGCGGGCTTTCACTTGAAGTAGGCACACAGCTTGATTACGCCTCATTTCTTAATGACGGCCATTGGACGACAAAAGAAGATGTGAGATGGGTTCCGGGGCATTTCACAGGCTCACAGTTTCTATATGATCCCGCGGCTTCAACGGGAATGGCGCTCAAGAGGAAATGGATACCGGGCACGAGCTACTGGGATCATGCGCTGCTCTTATATGAACAGCTATTTGAAACATCGCTGGAAAGAAAACTGCGACAGTGGCTGAAAAAGCTGTGAAGGAGGAGCAGGATGAACAGTGAAACAGGATCGATCATGGCATTTTTGTACAGCCAATGGTCTGTTCCCATTTATGAACGTAAGCTCCCTGATCAGTTTCAGGTGCCGTCATTATACGTCCCATCGCCATCTGTTTTTGAGGAAACAGATACGGTCTCCACATTTAAAAAAACCTACAGTCTCAATGTGAAGCTGTTTCATCATGACTCCGTTCAGGCGCTTGATGAAGCGGACAGGCTCGCGGATGCCGTCAGAGAAGCGAGAAATATGATTCCGCTTCTCAATGAATCCGGTGAGAAGACGGGGGATATGATTCGCATCACCCGAATTGAGACAAGGGTAGGAGACAGGGGCGAGGCGGTTATGGTGATCAGATGGAGCAGCCGATATTATTATCACAAAACAGAACAGCCTGTTTTACAGGAGATCGAAATGAACAGCGGGGTGAAATAAATGGTGACAAAGAACAAACAGCAGAAAAAGGCTGTACAAACAGAGAGCCGGGAAGCGCTTTTTGATACAGCGGATTTGATTAAGCACGCGAAGGAACTGTTCGGCGTTAAGCCGGATATCCTTCAGGGGGCTTTATTTGGCGTGGACAAGACATATATGACGAAATCAGAGGCCAGACAATTGATTCAAACATTTCTAACCAAGGAGGTCATGTCATCATGAATGGCGGAACATTTACAACAGGCAAAGAAAAAGAACGTGCAGGCATTTATTTTAATTTTAAAACGACGGCTCAGGAGCGGGTGTCACTCGGTGAACGGGGGACAGTCGCACTTCCGGTCGCATCAAGCTGGGGAGAAGCGAAAACGTTCGTCTCCATTTCCAGCGTTGAAGACCTCAACAAAAAAGTGGGCCTCAGCATTGACGACCCGTCTTTATTGCTTTTGCGTGAAGCGAAGAAAAATGCGAAAACGGTATTAATGTACCGTCTTACTGAAGGTGTCCGAGCATCTGCCGATATTGCTGAAGGCGTCAAAGCGACTGCGGTATACGGCGGTTCAAAAGGAAATGACATTATCATCCGCGTGAACCCAAATGTGCTGGATGCTGCTGCTTTTGATGTCACAACGTATATGGATGAATCAGAGGTTGATAAACAGACTGTCAAAGAGGCTAAAGACTTAAAAGCCAATGGCTATGTCACCTTTAGCGGAAAAGGCGATCTTTCTTCGACAATTCCACTCACCGGAACAGAAGAAGACGCTTCAGCTGTGACACTGGATGCATCTGCGGGAATCCGTTTGTCTGGCGGAACAGATAAAGCGCCTGTCAACTCCGACTATACAGATTTCTTAGCGGCTGCTGAAACGGAGAACTTTGATGTGATTGTGCTGCCTGTTGCCGAAGGTGATCAGCTGAAGGCGACATTTGCAGCGTTCATTAAGCGCCTGCGGGACGGACAAGGACAAAAAGTACAAGGCGTCACAGCTTATTATGCTGGTGATTATGAAGGTATCATCAATGTAACAGAAGGTGTCCTGCTTGAAGATGGCACCGAAGTTACGCCTGATAAAGCAACAGCTTGGGTAGCTGGAGCGAGCGCAGGAGCAACCTTTAACCAATCACTTACATTTGTAGAGTATGAAGGCGCCGTCGATGTGTTGCACCGTCTTGATCACGATGCGATTGTTGACCGTCTGGGCAAGGGTGAATTCTTATTCACATTCGACGCCCGCGATAAATCCGTCAGCGTAGAAAAAGACATTAACTCACTCGTCACGTTCACAGCTGAGAAAAACAAAAAGTTCGCGAAAAACAAAATTGTTCGTGTCCTTGACGCTGTGAATAACGATTTAACACGCGAGCTGAAAAACTTAATTAAATCAAGAAAAGGCAGCGGAAGCGATATCCCGGCGTCTGAAGACGGACTGCAGTATGTGAAAACAATGATCACGCAATACATGACGACTCTTCAGGATGCGGGCGGTATCACTGGCTTTGATTCCGATGAGGATATCACTATTTCAATGAATGAAGACCGTGATGGCTTCTTGATTGACCTGGCTGTACAGCCTGTCGACGCAGCAGAAAAATTCTACTTTAATGTGGAGGTAAATTAATATGGCATTAAAAGCACAGAACACAATCTCAGGAAAAGAAGGGCGTTTATTTCTCAACGGCGAAGAAATGGCGCACATCAAAACATTTGAAGCAAACGTCGAGAAAAACAAGTCTGAAGTAAACATTATGGGCCGCCGCATGACAGGCCATAAAACAACAGGGGCAAACGGAACTGGAACAGCGACGTTCTATAAAGTCACATCCAAATTTGTGCTATTGATGATGGATTACGTGAAAAAAGGCAGTGACCCTTACTTCACCCTCCAAGCCGTCCTTGATGATCAATCCTCCGGACGAGGCACAGAGCGTGTCACGCTATACGACGTCAACTTCGACTCTGCCAAAATCGCAAGTCTTGATGTCGACTCAGAAGCATTAGAGGAAGAAGTTCCATTTACATTCGAAGACTTCGACGTGCCTGAGAAGCTATCTGACACGTTTTAATTACCACTAAACCAACAGCCATAAGCAGGTCTTTCTGAGAAAGGCCTGCTTTTTACAAAATGAAACCAAACAAAAGATAAGGGAGTTTTTCACATGAGCGAAAAGAACGAAAACGTATATGATCTTTCCTTTTTTATGCCGGGTAAAACAATTGAAGCTGAAGAAATCAAAGTGCCGATCTCAAAGCGTTTTGTTGATAAAAAAGGGAATGTCATTCCGTTTATTTTAAAACCAATTACAACCGAACGAATTGATGAATTGGAAAAAGAAAATACTGTATTTAAAAATGTAAAAGGCCGCGGCCGCGTCAAAGATTTAGACTCTCAGCGCTTTTATGCGAGAATTGCCATCGAATCTACTATTTATCCTGATTTTCGTTCAAAAGATTTAAGGGAAGCTTACAAAACAGCGGATCCCGTAGAAGTTGCCAAACGCGTGCTATCAGTAGGGGGCGAGTATGCGAATTGGCTGAATAAAGCAATTGAAATCAACGGTTTTGAAGATGATCTTGAAGATCTAGAAGAAGAAGCAAAAAACTAGTAAAGGATGGCGATAAGGAAGCAGTGTATTTGTATTATGCGATGCATGAGCTTCATTATTCGCCATCCCAACTTCTTGAATTATATGAAGCGCCTAAACACTTTAAAGCGCTTTTATTTGGGTTAATAGGCTATAAGTTAGACCTATTAGAAAAAGAATCAAAGAGAGGAGGGAACTAAGATCGCAAAACTAACAGCCCGTTTTGATCTCGAAGACAAAGTATCTAAAAAACTAAAACGGATACATAAAGGATTCCAAGAGGTCGAAAAAAAAGTCAAGACCATCAATCGACAAATCAAAATCAGCATCAGAGCAGAAGATCAGGCATTTTACCGTCTGAGAAAAATAAATGATTACATCATTTTAAAATTCGCGAAATCACTAGAAATCAAAGTGGTACTTGATGACCAAGCAACTGCAAGGCTGGAAGCGATTGAACAAAAACTAAAACGGCTGCCGAAAGAAACAAAGCTGACTGTATCTTTAGTAGACCGAACAAAAACTGCGTATAAAAAAATACGGAAGTTGCTATCTAACCAAAAGTTATCATTCCTTTTGGTTCCAGAAGACAAGGTTACGTCAACAGTTAAAAAAATGATTGGTTATATTAAGAAAAATATAAAAAACGGTTATACAGTTAAATTAAAAGTCATCGATGAAATCACCAAAACAGTGAATCGATTAACAGCACTTTTGAGGGAATTTGAAAAAACGTATTCTGTAAAAGTTGTTGTGAAGACAAAAGTATCAGACAAAATCAATAAAAAAGAAAGCCCGATTAACAAAGAGAAATCTAAGGAAGGATCAGACAAATCCTCGGACAAAAGCTCTGATCAAAAACCCGGCTGGGTTGGGAAAATAAAGGGATGGCTGAAGGATTGGTGGACAAAATCCGCTTGGCCTTGGATTAAGGATACACTCAACGAAATCGGAAAAGCTTTTTTAGATCGTTTCAAAGAAAGATTATTAGAAAAGCTGAAAAATGATGTGTTTGATAAGATCATTGATAAAATTTTAGGCCCGCAAAAAAAGAAAGATTCTGGCGGGGGTTCTGAAAAAGATAAAAAAGTCCTTAATCGTAATACAGGTGGTAAATGTTGCTGCGGCTGTGAAGGCGGCAGCACAAGACCAGGCTCTAAAAAGAAAAAAACATATCGAAAAAAGAAAAGCCCGACAAAGGCTCCAAACAGAACACTTAAGGTTCCTGGTGAGGTAATAAAAAGACGCAAGAGCGGCACATCTGGTAAAAGTGCATCTAGGACTTCACGTTCGAAGGGAAAGAACTGGATCGGAAGTTTAAAATCACTAGGAAAGGATTCATCCAAACTCGGAAAAGCATTCAGAGGAATGAAAAAGGCTGTTCCATACGTAGGATCCGCCCTAGAATTGTTCGATCTAGCTGGAACCAATAAAGATAATGCCGGCGAAAAGGTTGGTTCAATTGGAGGCCGCATCGCCGGAGCGGAAGCGGGCGCAACTGCAGGCGCAGAAGCAGGTGCGGCGATCGGTTCGTTGGCAGGTCCAGAAGGTACAGCAATCGGCGGCGCAATCGGCGGAGTCGGCGGCGGTTTAGTAGGCGGAATCGGCGGTGAAGAAGCAGGTAAGAACATTGGTAAGATGTTTGATACTTCTCAAATAAAAGAGAATATTTCAAATACACTATTTAATGGTGATTGGTGGAATGAAAAATGGACAGGGGTCAAAACAACAACAGGAGATACTCTAGACGGGCTTGATGATACATGGACTGATTTAAAAGATACAGCTTCTACTAATTTTTTTGACTCCAATTGGTGGGCTGAACAAGCTGGTTATGCATACGGTGCATTAGAGTCTACACTTTTCAATAGTGATTGGTGGGGCGGAAAATGGGAATCTGTAAAAAGCTGGACAAAGGATAAGTGGGATCAAGCTTCTTCTGTATGGGAGTCTGTTAAATCAAAAGTAAAAGAAACAGTCTTTGATAAAGATTGGTGGGGTGGAAAATGGGAAGGTGTCAAAGGCTGGACAAAAGAAAAATGGGAAAACACAAAGTCGATTTGGAAAAAATTCACATCAACACTTGAAGACAGCCTATTTAATAAAGACTGGTGGTCTAAAAAATGGGATTCAGTAAAAGAGTGGGGGAAAAACATATTAGGAGATTCTTGGGATGCAGTAAAGTCTGCAGGCGGAAAAGTAGTGAAAACTGCTCAAAAAGTGGGCGGTGGAGTGACGTCTTGGGTTAAAGAAAAGGTAGAGCATATTCAAAAAGGAAGAGAGAAGGCTCACAAAGACTTTGGAATGAAAGCTGATAAAAACGCCACAGGCGGTTACATCACCAAACCAACCATCTCTTGGATCGGTGAAGCCGGCAAGGAATTCGTTATTCCGGTTGATAATAACCGAGGCCGAGGTAAAATGCTTCTTTCACAAGCAGCATCTAAGCTCGGTATGCAAGTTGTAGACGATATGGGAGCCGCTTCATCTTCAGCTGCAAGTCCAGTATCGAGTTCAGGAGGAGCAGCTGCCAGCCCGGTATCAGGATCAGCTTCTCCATCAATGAACACTGCAAATCTTACAGGCCAAGCGTCCGCACTCGGACAGCAATTTTCAGAAGGCATTGGCAAAGGCATCAGCAAAGAGCCGGTCAATATGGAAGACTGGAAAAAGAAAAACATCAATACGCCATTTACACAAATGATTTCTGCTTCATCCAATTACGGTAAACAAATGGTAAGCGGGTATGCCAAGGGTCAAAACGGAACTGCAACCGGTACAGACGGCTATCTGCAAACGAAAGTCAAAACACCATTCCAGAACACTGTGAATAAATCCTCTTCATGGGGAACCGGTACGATCAAAGGGTTTGCTTCAGGTCAAAATAGTTCACAAACTGGCACTGATCAGTACGTTAATACTCATGTGAATAAACCGTTTGTCCGTTCGAAGGAATCCTCAAACGGCTGGGGCAGCGGCATGATCGGGAATTTTGTTTCAGGTATGACTTCTAAGACAAGTGAAGTCCACGGAGCCGCCAAGGAACTCGCGAAAAAAGTTGAGAAGGCATTTCGTGAAGAGCTGGATATCCATTCACCATCCCGCGTTATGATGAGTTTGGGGCGTTTTGCTTCAATTGGTGTTGTCAAAGGCCTTGGCTCAGTGGATGTGAAAAAATATGCTGAAAAACAAGCTGGATCACTGGCCGCTGCTTACTCAGGAATGGGTGCGATGAGCGGTAATGTGAAACAGTGGATTATGGCGGCTCTCATGGCCACAAAAACACCGATGAGCTGGCTTCCTGGACTCATGACGATTGCGCAGAATGAATCAGGAGGCAATCCGAACGCAATTAACCTATGGGACAGCAATGCAAAAGCGGGGCATCCATCACAAGGGCTTATGCAGACCATTCCGAGCACCTTTAATGATCATAAAGCACAAGGCATGGATAATATTAAAAATCCGATCCACAACGCAGCTGCGGCGATCGGCTACATTAAAAGCAGATACGGGTCAATTAATAACGTGCCGGGCATAAAAAGCATGAATCATGGCGGTCCCTATGTCGGTTATGCCAACGGCGGGCTGATCACAAAAGAACAAATCGCACGTGTCGGCGAAGGAAACAAGCGGGAATGGATCATTCCGGAGGAGCGGGGCATACGCGGCCGCTACCTCCTTCAGAGGGCGGCGCAGGCTCTTGGTATGGAAGTGACAGATCCATCTCAATCCCAGCAGTCTGAGCTTTCATCAGGACAAGTGTCAGCTGTTACATCTGGTACACGGCAAACGAAACAAACAGCCGGAACGAAAGAAATCAAGATTGAGTTTAACGGCGATCAGCATTTCCATAATGGACAGGACGCCGAAACCCTTGCGGCGAAAATCAAACAGGCGCTTATAGACGAGCTGCAAAAGGATATCAATATTGGAACGAAGGGAGTCGTTGCATTTGACTAAATCCGTATATGAATTTTGGATTTCACAAGGGAAGGACAAACTGCGGCTCCCCGTTCTTCCCGACCAGCTGAATATTTCAAATACGGTTCAAAATGAGTCGGTTAAAGTAGCCAAGTTCGGTGATCTTACATTTATTGACGAACAGGGAGCGAAAGAAATTTCGTTCTCTTCGTTTTTTCCGAAGAAATACAGTCCGATAGCTGAATATCAAAACTTTCCGTCCCCGGAAAATGCAATAACAAAAATTGAAAAATGGATGAAGGCCAAAAAACCGGTCCAGTTTTTGATTACGGGCACTAAAGTGAACATGACATGCAGCATTGAAAGTTTTTCCTATAGCGAAGGCCAGCAGGATATCGGTGATCGCTCATTTGATATTCAATTTAAAGAATATAAAACCGCTTCCCCTCGGAAAATCAAACAAAAGAAAAAAACAAAGGCAAAACGTCCATCAAAGGCTTCTCCGAAAACCTATACAGTGAAAAAGGGAGATACGCTATGGGACATTGCCGGCAGATTTTACGGGAACAGTACGCAATGGCGCAAAATTTGGAACGCCAATAAAACGGCCATGATCAAACGGAGCAAACGGAACATCAGGCAGCCGGGCCACTGGATTTTCCCGGGCCAAAAATTAAAGATACCGCAATGAAACAGGTGATGTATGATGATAGAACTGTTCGTCATTAAAGACACAGAATGGCTTGAACTGGTAGCGGAAAGTGTATCACTGGAAGGCCATCGTTATCAGGCGCCGCGCTCCATTGAAGCGACCATCGTCATCAAACAAGGGAACCAGACGTATTATAGCGTCACAGAAGGTGATACGGTCTTGTTTAAGTGGAAGGGAAAAGAGCTTTTTCGAGGCATCGTTTTTGCAAGAACACCGGACGAGCATACACTTGCTTTCAGTGCATACGATATGCTTCAGTATCTGGTCAAAAACCAGGATGTGTACGTCTTTTCCAACCAGAGAGCTGATCAGATGATCAAAAGAATAGCCAATGATTTTCAAATTCCGACAGCCTCGATAGCGAATACAGGCCATACGATCAAAAGCCTTGTCATTAAAAATGATACGACACTGTATGACATCATCTTAAAAGCGTTGAAACAGACGAAAAGGCAGACAGGACGGCATTACCAGCTGTATTCGGAAAAAGGAAAGCTCGGTTTGCGCGCTTGGCCAGATCCGTCAGAAGTATGGGTGCTGGAAACCGGCGTCAATATTACGGGCTATCAATACAGCACTTCTATTGATGACACTGCAACACGGGTGGTGCTCCGCCGGCAGAATGACAAGAAGACGTATAAAGCGTCTGCCAAAGACAGTTCAGGCTTAAATAAATACGGCGTGCTTCAATATACAGAAACGGTCACAGATGATATCAACCAGGCACAGCTTCAGCGGCGGGCAGATGTGCGTCTTGCTGAAAAAAAGGGCGTGAAAAAAGAACTGAAAAATATTCAGGCGATCGGTATTCCGGAAGTGCAGAGCGGCTTGCCTGTCTATATTTCCATTCCGGAGGCCGGGATCAAAAAAACCTATTGGGTAGACACAGACCGGCATGAGTTTAAAGGAACGAAACATACGATGACAATTGATGTTGTTGAAAAGAACACCATACCAGAAGGAGCGTCCTGATGAGATTGAGTGAAGCGATTAAACACTTGGCCGTCGGCGCAGTTGGCGCAGAGTCACCGGTGGAGCTGCTTCCTGCTGAGGTGGTTTCAGTTTCCCCTGTTAACATCAGATTAAATGAAAACAGTAAATTGATCATACCCTCTGACGCCCTTATCATCCCGAAACGGATGCAGGCCGGCGAAGATGATGCACTCAAGCCAGGGGATCGTATCATGACTGTGGCTCTGACTGGCGGCCAATCGTTTTTTATTTTAGATAAAGTATAGCCAAACCGCTTCAGAACGAAGGGGTTTTATTTAGCATGTAAAAGGAGTGGGCATCATGGCCCTGACACCAGAGGTGAAGTTTGAAGATATCGAAGATCAGAGCGAAGTGATCGAAACCTCGCAAACGTACAAAATAGATTTTGAAAACGAAAGAATTACAAATGAACTGATTACCGGGCTTGAAGCGATTAGGCAGTTCGTGTATATCGCTTTACAGACAGAGCGCTATGCATATTCCGTATACAGCCATAATGTCGGTAATGAGCTGCAGGACGTGCTGACAGATCATGAGACGACTGATGCCTATAAAAAAATGGAGATTCCAAGACTGATCGAAGAGGCACTGGTTTATGACGACCGGATATCTGCTGTAACAGATTTTGAGATCGAAAAACAAGGCGATGCATTTCATGTTTCCTTTGTGGTGGAGACAGATGAAGGGACGCTTGAAATTGAGGAGGTGATTGGCGCAAATGTTTGAAGATCAGACCTTTGAAGAGATTATGGAGCGTATGCTGAACAGCATCTCCGCAGATATTGATACAAGAGAAGGCAGCGTCATTTATAATGCGTTAGCTCCTGCGGCAGCCGAGCTTGCGAAGTCATATATATGGCTGGATACAGTGCTTGAGCTTGTCTTCTCTGATACCGCACAAGGCGAGTTTTTAGACCGGCGCGCAGCGGAAGCGGGTATTGAGCGGACTGCCGCGACAAAGGCGGTCAGAGCGGGAGAATTTACGTCTGGTGTGACCATTCCCATAGGCTCCCGCTTCTATGTGGATAATCTTTATTTTCAATATACAGCAGATGGCACGCTCATCTGTGAAACACCGGGTGAAGCAGGGAACGCCAATCTGACTGGACGTCCTTTATTGTCACTGGATACCATTCCGGGTTTAGAAACAGCCTTAGTTAAAGAAATACTCATTCCGGGTCGTGAGGAAGAAGGAGACGACAGCTTAAGAGAACGATATTTTACAAGGGTTCGACGTGAGGCTGTCAGTGCCAATAAAATGCATTATAAAGAGTGGGCTGAGGAAGTGGATGGTGTTGGAAAAGCAAAGATTTTCCCGCTTTGGAAAGGGGAAGGCACAGTCAAAATTGTCGTCACGAATGCCAAGCTTGAGCCGGCTTCTGAAATCTTAATTCAAAAGGTAAAGGATTATATCGACCCTGAGCCAGGACAGGGTGAGGGGCAGGCGCCAATTGGAGCTGTTGTCACAGTGGAAAGCGCGGTTTGGAAGAAAGTTGAGATTTCTGCCGAAGTGCTGCCTGAAATCAATCACTCGATAGATGAAGTGAAGTCAGAAATTGAAGAGGGTGTTTTACATCTCTTTAAGAAAATGGCGTTCGAAGACAACATCATCCGTTTATCTCAAATAAACAATATCGTCTATAACTCACCATCAGTCAGTGATTATGCCAATATTAGAATCAATGGCACCTCCGAAAATCTAGTGCTGAGCGACGTGGAAATTCCTAAGCTGGGGCAGGTGAAGATCATTGAGCAAACAAGATGATATGAAAGCGTACCTGCCTCCGTTTCTTACGAGCCTGAAAGAAATGGCCGAACTGCTGAAAGCGGAAGCGCCGGAGTTTGAGAAACAGAATAACAGCATATTTGATCTGACGGATCAGCTTTTCGTGCCGACAGCGACATGGGGGCTCAGCCGCTGGGAGAAGATTTTAAATGTGCCGCGGGAATCAGGAGATACTGATGAGATCAGACGATTGCGGTTGATTTCAAAAATGTCTAATATCCCGCCAATCACCTATAAAGCCATTGAGCAGGCGGTCAATCGTTTCTTGAAAAAACCATCAGCACAGGTCCGCCTGCTGCCCGGTGAATACCGATTTAACGTGGATATCAATATTGATGACCTCCAGCACATGAATGAGCTGATTGAAGCAATTGAAAACATGAAGCCCGCTCATTTGGCGTATACGCTCAGAAGCGGATTAAATGAGAAGCTTCACATAAAAGATACAGTCATTCTGAATCACCGCAGATACCGAACAGCCAGTGAGCTGAAGGTCGGTTATTCGGTCACCCTTAACAACAATGAGGTGGTTTTACTTTGATTTCAACCATATACAGAGAACGTGCAGCGGCAGATCTAAAAAGCAGAATTGATCACGTTCTGCTTAACGGACAAAAAACAGACATAGCAGAACTCACCATTGACGGAGCGACAGTTACCGTTCTGACAAGACGTGAGGAAGAAATCAAGCATATCGAAACGGTACAAATTGTTGACGAACTGGGCAACATCATTACAGAAAGAAAAACAAACCTTGACGTCAGCAAAAACAGAACACTCGATTTTAGATTTACTTTTGAGGTGGTGTAAACATGGCATACGAAGAAAAAACAGACTGGCTCCCTGACGACCCAATTAACGAAGATGACGTCAACCGCTGGGAAAAAGGAATAAAAGACGCCCACACAGACCTGGCTGCCCACAAAAACGACATGAACAACCCCCACAACACAACAAAGGCGCAAATCGGACTGGGGAACGTGGATAACGTGCGGCAGGCGGCGAAGAAGGATTTTGATGAACATAATAATGATTTATTACGGCATATTACATCAACAGAACGTGATAAATGGAATGCGAAGGAAACTCCTCTTGGAGCTCAAAATAAGGCGGATCAAGCTGAAGGAAACGCCAAGGCCTATACAGACAATTTTGCTGCGAGAAGAGATAACCCTCACCAAGTAACAAAGGCACAAGTTGGACTTGGAAATATCGAAAATGTGAGACAAGCCTCAAAAGCAGATTTCAATGCTCATTTAAGTGATACTAAAGTTCATATATCTCAAGGTGAAAGAAATAAATGGAATGCTGCACAACTAAATAAGCTAACTGGAGATGATGGTAAAAGAATACAACTCCAAGACGGTACCGATATTCTAACATTATCTTCTGGATTTTATTATGCAGTTGGTAAATCAGTTGTAAACAATCCAGTGGAAGGAGATGCAGCTTGGTATAACTACGATATTATAGAAGGTGATTCAGGAAGGAAAACAATAGTAGCTTACCAAAGTTGGGGCGTTGCAATGTGGATTGGAATGGTTCACACAGACGGTGAGTTCAGAGGATGGAAGCAAATTGCAACAATGGATATTGTGGATGAAGTTCAATCTAAATTAAATTTTCATAAAAATGATAAAACTAATCCGCATTCAGTTACTAAACAACAAGTGGGCCTCGGAAATGTTGAAAATGTTAAACAAGAAACACCGGATGGTGCGCAGAAAAAGGCTGATACTGCTTTGAATCAATCAAAAGATTATACTAACAGCACAGCCTTTATTACTAGACCATTAAATTCAATAACCGATGCAAATGATTTGAACCTCCCGCCTGGCACTTATCGTTTAGACACTAATTACATGAATGCAAATCCCGTTTTGCAAAATCAATTTCCGTTAAATGATAACAGAACAGGTTTATTAATTATCTACCCCTCTGCAAATAAATGGGCTACACGTCAAGATTGGTTTAGCATCTCTACGAAAACACTTTATACAAGGGTAGCTGTTAATAGTACTGAATATACAAATTGGTATACATTGGAAACGTCAGAGGGTTCGCAAAGTAAAGCAAATAAAGCTTTAGCTGATGCTAAAAATTATGTTGACACAAATTATACAAATCAAAAATTAACAGTACTTAAAGGCTCTAATGCAATTCAAGACGCTAGAACAAGTGGCAATGAGTACCCTGCTGGGCTGACTTTTATGGATATAGGAGCAAATAATACAACAGGATACCCGTTTACCTATGGTATTGTAAAAAATGAAAAACACAGTAATTATAGATTTTCTCAATACTTTTATGGGACAGGAAAAGAGTCAAACTCTTATTTTACTAGTACAGGTTCTTGGATCCGCCATTGGTGGGCCGATTCAGGCTGGACAGCTTGGCAGAAAATTTCCGGTTTTGCCCACGCGAATATTGGAACTACAGGAAAGCAGAAATTGATTAAAGGAGAACTTCAAAAAGTAAAGTATAATAGAAAAATAAAAGATAGCCATAATACTTTTGATACTAAAAACAATAGATTTATTGTTCCAAATGATGGGATGTTTTTGGTGAATGCTGGATTATATATAGAAAATTATCAAGTATATGCAAACTACGAAATGGACATTTATTTAAATGGTGTGAGATATAAAAATATTGCCCACTATAGGGTGAACCCTGGTGACCAATCGGATACTACTGAAATAAACGTAGGTCTTTATGGGGCTGCGACAGTTCCCGCTAATAAAGGAGACTATATTGAAATTTATTTATATGTGGGATATAGCGGCAATAAAACTCGGTATACTACAGAGAGTTCAGGTTGGTACAACTATTTTGATATTACAGAAATAGGCGGCAGAAACTACCCTATACTATAGGAGGTGCAAGATGATATTATACGACGCAATCATGTACAAATACCCTGATGCTGTGCCAAGAAAGGATTTCGAACTTCGGAATGACGGCAATGGTTCTTACATTGAAAAATGGAGCTTGCGTGCCCCAATCCCTACCCAAAAAGAACTCGAATCCTGGTGGGAAGAGCTGCAAAAAAACCCGCCGTATGAGCCGCCTGATCAGGTGGAAATTCTTGCTGAGCAATTGTCAAAGGAAAAGCTGGCACGCAAGCAGCTTGAAGAATTGAACAAAACTTTAGGAAGCCAACTGGCAGATATAAAGCTTTCATTACTTTCCTTGAAAGGAGATCATGCTGAATGAATTATTGGGTGCTTGCCCTCTATTATGAGTGGGCGACAACGGATATGGTGAAACAAGCTCTAGCATATAGAGACTGTTCGATTGAGGATCTGGCAGAGGGTGTGAATAAAAAGCTGATGACACCTGACCAGTATAAAGAAATTACCGGTAAAGCCATGTAAGGCTTTTTTATTTTGGCTGTTTTTACATCAAAAGGAGGATGAGGATAGTGAAGTATCAATATGAATTTCCTATCGATAAGACTGGAAAAGCCGGAGCTGTAAAGCCTTATAGAGGAAAAAATGATTTTGTGACACCTGTTTCGAATTTGTCAGGTGTAGCGGAGATTTTAACAAATGCGGCCTTGAAGGCGACTGAGGCATACAGTCAGCTCGGGCAAGACAGGTTGGGTGCAGTTCTGATTTCAAAAGTAAAGGGCTGGACGTACGCAGATCGTGAAGGCACGCTTTTTGTTGAAGAAAGTGATAATAACAATGCTTGGACGACGACCGCAGCAGTTAGTGTCGCGGCAGGTGTCCTGACAGCGACGGACTGGGTATACCTTTCTAAGCGCTATTACCGCTTCCGTTATGTGAATGGGAATCTGCAGCAATCCGAGTTTGTCATATACCAATCAGTCGGTGCAGGAGAAATAGACGTTCATGTAAATGAAAAAACCCCTTTGCAGGTTGATTTTGCGGAGAATCAAACACATGAAGGACGGTTGAAAGTGGAGACTGGCAAAACAATTGACTTTGTCTTTCATGAAAATGCGGAAAATGCTGGCGAAGGTGCCGTTTTATCCGTGGACGGCGCCGCGCATTTACTTGTTGAGGTATACGGCACAGCGGAAACAAGCGAGATCAAATTTTGGGGCAAATCGGTGTCAGGGCAGAAACTGCCGATCAGAGGAGTGAAATCTGATGATGCATCCTCTGCCTTAAGTACGTTAGGGAAATCTGAGGCGTGGGCTTTCGATATTAAAGGGTTTAAGGAGATCATCATGGAGATCGCCAGTATCACAGGCGGAACTCTTTCGATAAAAGGAACCGCTGTTTCGTAACCATTTCTGCCCTAAGAAGGGAGATGATCCGCATGTAAAGGAGGAGTAACTGATGCAGCAAGAGGCAGACGTAAATGTCTTTCAGCAGGATTTAGCTGATATGAAAGGTGAGCATAAAGCGCTTGAGCAGCGGGTTTCCGCATTAGAACGCGTGTCTGACCGGCAAGACCAGCAAATTATGACGCTGAACGAAAAATTGAACAAAATTGAAGAGAACACAACATGGATTAAACGCACCATCACAGGTGCCATTATTACAGCAGTGAGCACAGGAATTATCGGCGGAGCGATCGCCATTATGTATAACCTGCTGCAGCATTAAAGGAGGATTTTCATGAAAACGTATGACAAAGGCACGGTCATCAGGACGGTGCTTCTTTTAATTGCATTAATTAACCAGACCATGCTGATGTTTGGCAAATCACCATTGGACATCCAAGAGGAGCAGGTCAATCAGCTTGCTGACGCTCTTTATTCAGCCGGATCTGTCATCTTTACAATTGGAACGACACTTGCCGCGTGGTTTAAAAACAATTATATAACAAAAAAAGGGAAAAAACAGCATCACTTGTTAAAGGAAAATAATCTAACGAAATAAGGGGAAATGTAAATGGTTAACATCATTCAAGACTATATTCCAGTCGGCGCAAATAACCGTCCAGGTTACACTATGACGCCACTCTATATCACTGTGCACAATACAGCGAACGATGCACCCGGAGCTGATGCAAAGGCACATGCCCGCTATTTAAAAAATGCTGGTACGGAGACAAGCTGGCATTTTACAGTTGATGATACGGAAATTTATCAGCATCTTCCATTAAATGAAAATGGCTGGCATGCGGGAGATGGAAACGGTATCGGTAACCGGGCTTCTATTGGGATCGAAATTTGTGAAAATGCCGATGGAGATTTCGCGCAAGCAACAGCAAATGCCCAGTGGCTCGTAAAGAAATTAATGGCAGAGCATAAAATCAGTCTCGCCAATGTTGTTCCTCATAAATATTGGTCTGGAAAAGAATGCCCGCGTAAGCTTCTGGATACATGGGATACGTTTAAAGAGGGGATTGGGGGAGGCGGCAGCCAAACCTATGTCGTGAAACAAGGAGATACGCTTACATCCATCGCGAGAGCATTCGGTGTAACTGTTGCTCAACTGCAAGAGTGGAACAATATCGAAGACCCGAATCTTATTCAGGTCGGTCAAGTATTGATTGTAAGTGCTCCGTCGTACGCTGAAGAACCCGAGCTCTATCCGCTCCCTGATGGCATCATTCAATTGACAACGCCATATACCTCAGGAGAACACGTCTTTCAAGTGCAGCGAGCACTGGCCGCTCTCTATTTTTACCCTGATAAAAGCGCTGTCAACAACGGAATTGACGGCGTTTATGGACCGAAAACAGCCGACGCTGTTGCCCGTTTTCAATCTGTTAACGGATTAACAGCCGACGGTATTTATAGGCCTGCGACGAAGAAGAAAATCCATGCTGCTTTACTAGTTTAGAAGAAAGAAAACATTGACAATGCTTGTTAGTAAAACCATACTGAATATGACGAATTTTGTATTTTGGGTGGTTATACTGTGCAAAAAGATATTAAATTAAATAATGTCAAAGGTGTATTAATATTTTTAGTTGTATTTGGTCATCTGCTGGGTGTTAGTAAAAGCGGGCTGGAAAATATGATTGAAATCATCTATTCATTCCACATGCCTGCTTTTATTTTTCTAAATGGCTATTTCTCCAAAAGGCCGTCTATTAAAAAGGTCATCAATCTCATTCTGTTATATGTGATTTTTCAAACTTTCTACTGTGTGTATCGTTACTATGCAGGTAACTTTTCTGTCATTCAGTTTACTTATGGCAGACCGCATACTCATTTGTGGTATATTGTCAGTTTAGCCAGCTGGTATGCGTTGGCTCTATTTTTAAAGAGAATAAAAGGCAGAAATGTTTTAACAGCAGTGGTTCTGATTTTGTTGTTCGTGCTAAGCTTTTATTCTAGATTTTACGCAGACCAGATCGTAGAATTTATCAAAATATACTACAGCAATATGCATACACAAACACTGTCTATATTAAGAACTTTTGTTTTTCTTCCGTTTTTCTTGGCTGGTTTTTATTGTTCAAGAGATCTCATGAGTAAAATATATAGTTCATTAGACAAATTTAAGTTTAAACTGTTTTCCACTTTAGCTGTCTCTGTATTGATATTCATTATTTTGGATAAACATAATGATAAATTTGATCAGCTGTTTTTTGGTTTTCTAGGCTACCAAAAGTTCAATATAGAGAATCATAGTTATACAGGAATTATGTTCTTTCATTATTCCTTAGCTGTATTAGGCATGTTCTTATTATTAAATGCAGTTGGTGTTCAGAAAAATAAATTGAGCCAATGGGGAGAAAACTCCCTTGCCATTTTTTTATTTCATATGATTTTTGTCTTCCCATTATTTTCTCACAATAGATGGTTAAACGAGCAAAATCCCGACACGCGATTGATTTTATGCTTTACGATGGCGTTAGGTATAACGTATTTATTTGGATCTCGAGCATTTAACCGTATAGTGAAATATATCATATATCCAATGAAGTATTTAGAGGTTGCTTATGCACGACTCTTCAATAAAACGAATAAAAATAATGAATATAAAAAGCGACATATTGTTTAAATGTCGCTTTTTTTTGTTCGTTTTTTTAGATGCTTCAATATCATGGCACTCCGCGCCCTCACACGAAGCGAATATCCGGAAATGCCAAACTTCCCGTAATTAACAAACTTCACGCGCCTCACTAATTTTTTCACTGTATCACCTGACAATTTCCTCTGTTTGTATTAGTATATGTAGCCCTTATCAGAAAAGGAATAAGGACAAGAGCTGCATTCTCTCGTCCTTTTAGTGTGATCATGCTTTTTTTCGTTTATACTCATCAATCAGCCGCTCGTTTTCTTTGAAAATTCTTGCTGTATGAGGACTGACTTGATAGCTTGCGACGCTGGTGGTTGAACGTTTTTTTAGGATTTTAAACGGCTTTGCCGCTCCGGCTTCGCATCCGCTTTGAAACGCGCGTTCCATTATCCTTCACCTTCCTCCTCAATTGGCAGCACTAAATCATATATGCTCGTTAATGATGTAAAAAGCAAATAATCAAATTCCGTGACAATGCTGTCAGACGTCAGCTTGATGACATAGCTCTGTGTCTCGATAGTAAAAGGGATGAGAACCATTTTTCCGTATTGGTCGTAATAAACGTCCTTGCGATCAAGCCGGGTTTTTACGTCCGCGGGATCATCCATGTGTTCGGTTAACCGGTCTTTATCAGCCTGTGTCGTATAGTGACAAAGGGAGGCTGTTAAGTTCATTTTATCGGCATAGGTTTTCAGCAGCTGATCAATACCTTCAGCATATGCATCTATACTTCCATAATAAACATGGATCGGTTCGTTTTTCAATAGGTATTGGTATGTTTTCAGCCGATTGAGATACATGTGAAGCATTTCGTTGTTCTCTTCGAGGATTTCTCTTGTGTCTGTTTCCAGTTCGCTGCCGGCCAGTTTTTTGACGTATGCGCTTAAAAAGATGAAAGCATCAATTAAAGCAAAGCTGACGGCGACAATGAGATACCGATCCCAGTAAGTAAATAGGGAAGAAGGATCATATGTCCAGTATACCATAGCGCCCAGAACAAACAGCAAGTACCATGTTTTCCGGATGGCGGACATTTTTTCTTTAACCTTCGTTTCGAACCGCCATGTGGCATATACATATAAGCCTAATCCGGCCATGATGCACCAGACCATGATCTGAAAGAATAAAAGCATACATCAATCCCTCACATCTAAAATAGGTTCTGCTTATTGTATTCGAGAGATTTGGCTGGTTTTCCTGTTTCATCAAAAAAACCGCTTCATTGACAGAAGCGGTGTAACCTTAAAAAATCATATTTAAAATAAAATAGGCGATGGCACCAAGCGTCGCTGAAATCGGAAGCGTGATGACCCAAGTAATGAGCATCCGTTTGGCTGTGCCCCAGTTTACGCCTTTTACCCGATGTGATGCACCGACGCCAAGGATTGATGAAGAAATGACGTGGGTTGTACTGACCGGCAAATGAATAAATGTGGCGCCGAAAATAATGGCTGCGCCTGTTAAGTCAGCAGAAACACCGTTTACCGGACGAATTTTCATGATCTTACCGCCGACGGTTTTGATGATTTTCCAGCCGCCGATTGATGTTCCGAGCCCCATGGCTGTCGCACAGGCTAACTGCACCCAGGTTGGAATATCGTTAGAAGAGGTATGTAAATTTGCTGTAATGAGAGCCATTGTGATAATTCCCATTGCTTTTTGCGCATCGTTTGTTCCATGTGTATATGATTGCAGGGCAGCTGTTACAATCTGCACTCTGCGGAATTGCTTGTTCGTTTTCGCCAAATTGCTGTCTTTGAAAATCAGCTTGACGATGCTGTAAAGAATAAACCCAAGGACAAAGGCGATGATCGGTGATAAAAGCAGTGCTTCAATGATTTTAATGAAGCCCTTATAATTCAATGCGGCAAATCCGGCTGACGCAATGGCGGCACCGGCAATCGCTCCGATGATTGCATGGGATGAACTGCTTGGAATACCGTAGTACCATGTGATCAGATTCCAGGCAATCGCAGCGATTAACGCAGCTAAAATGACGACTGAGCCGTTTGCTAATGTATAAGGATCCACAATATCTTTCGTAATGGTTTTGGCAACACCTGTAAATGTCATTGCTCCGATAAAGTTCATTGCAGCTGCCATGATAATGGCGTGGCGCGGTTTCAGCGCTTTTGTTGATACTGATGTTGCAATTGCGTTTGCCGTATCGTGAAACCCGTTGATGAAATCAAACGCCAGAGCACAAATGACGATTAGTATTGTTAAGATGAATAGAATATCCATTTTTACCCCTCGTTACGCGTTTTTCATAATGATGGTTTCAAGATTATTGGCAACGCTTTGGCAAGAGTCGGCAATTTCTTCAAGCGTTTCGTAAATTTCACGATATTGAATCACTTTGATCGGATCTGTTTCATGACCGAAAAGATTTTTTAATGATTTTCTGTGCAGGTTATCACAGTTGTGCTCATACTCTTTAATTTTGATGGCGTGAGGCTGAATGTCCTTTAAGCGGTTTTCTGCCAGCAGCTCAGTTGCAATTAAAATTTCTTTCGCACATTCTCTAATGTATCCGCTGAATTTATCGATATGCTCGTCTGATGACGTAATTGAGAAAATCTCCATCATGGCAGAGAAATGTTCAATTCCGTCAAGCACATCATCCAGGCTGTTTGTCAGCTGAAGGATATCTTCGCGTTCAATAGGAGTGATGAATGCTTTGTTAAGCTCTTTAATCATGACATGAACATGATTGTCACCTTTTGTTTCAAATTCTTTTAACGTATCTGCAAATTCTTTAAGTGTTGTTTGGTTTGTGACTTTAAAGTTCACAAAATACTCTGCAGTTTCATCTATATTTTTTGCGATTTCTGTTAAAAGGAGTGAGAACTTATCTTTTTTTCTTCTTATCATTAAAAACCCTCCATAGTTTGAATGAGACAATGCACACATCACATTATTATATAGTCTTTTGTCGAAAAAAAACAGGTAAACACGAAAAAAACCCCTCTTGACTTTTTTAGCTAGTCATGTCCATTTATTTTGGCCTGCTTTGCTTCAAAAAACGACCAAAGTTTGCAAAATCTTTTTGCTTAACGTAAAAAGTATATCAAAAGTTGTGTTTTCCCTGTCAACTTTTATCTTCTGCTACACCAAAAAACGGTTCCCTAAACAAAGGGAACCGTTTTTTTTAGCTTGATTTTCGTTTTTTCATTCCGTAATAAACAGGCAGTCCGGCAAGGCCGATGAGGATGGAGAATCCGCAGCTCAGTGTATCTGTGATAAGTGTGCTGCCTAACACAAAAAGTGATCCACCGATGGCCACAATCGGCATAAGGGGATAAAGCGGAACACTGTATGCGCGCTTTTCTCCCTTTGTTTGCTTGCGGAGGATAAACACTGCAAAAAAAGCCATCACATAAAAAATGTAGATCATGAAAATAGAAATTTCCGAGAGCTTATCAGGGTTGCTGATCAGCATCATAATTAAAGACAAGACAATTTGGAAAGATATCGCGATCCATGGTGTGCGGAACCTCGGGTGCACATGTGAAAGTTTTTCAGCAAATGGAAGCTGCTTACGTTCCGCCATTGCGTAGGATACACGCGGGAAAGAAAGGACCTTTCCGTTTAAGCAGCCGAAGATACTGACAATAATCCCAACACTGATCAGCTTTCCGCCGATTGAACCGAACAGCATGGTGGCAGCCGTGCTTGTCGCGTTTTCACCAAGTGTCACAATTTCGTTCGCAGACAGGATATGAAGCAATGCAAAATTAATGAAAATATAGATGGCTGTTACAATTAATAATCCGCCTGTCATTGCACGCGGCAGCAGTTTTTCAGGATTTTGCATTTCTCCGCCGAGAGCGGCCAGAAGAATCCATCCGTCGTAAGCAAACAGCGTAGCCAAAATGGCTGCCCCGAAGTTCATATCAGCAATGCTTTCGTTTACTGCTGTGAAAATGTGCTGATCGCCTTTCCAAAGGCCAAAGAGAATAATGCATGCAATCGGAATCAGCTTACCGATCGTTGTCAGCGTTTGGACAAAGCCGCCGTATTTTGTACCGATCATATTAATGACGCATAAAAAGAGAACGGCTATGATTCCGATTACTTTTGATAGTCCAGATCCCCAGCCGAAAAGATTCGCCATTAAAGACCCAAAATATAAACCGAGTGCGCCGATAATCGCTGGGCCGTAAATGATAATCTGCACCCAGCCGCATAAAAATCCCCAAAACTCGCCGTATACTTCTTCAAGGTACGTATAAAGCCCTCCGGTTTTTGGGATCTGTGTGCCGATTTCCGCGATTGTTAAACCGCCCGCCAATGTTAAAATACCGCCTAACAGCCAGGCGAAAAGCGCTGTCTTAGAATCGCCTGAATAAGCGAGTACAGCTCCGGGTTTCATAAAAACACCTGAACCAATAATGGTTCCGATGACAAGAGTAAGGGCAAATAAGAGGCCTATCTCTTTTTTTAAACCGTTGTTTTCAGTATGCATATCCTAAACCTCCTATGCTGGTGAAGCTTCATGATGCAAAATCTTTTTTCATATTGTAAACCCTATTTTAGAAAAGTGGAATAAAATAAATTTTCTGATTTTAGTTATTTTCTTTATTTTGGTGAAAAAAACTATAAGAATAGCTAGTGTAATCAGTTATAAACGAATGAATATAAGTGTTTTCGTCAGTAAAGTTCGTGTTTGTTAATCGGATTTCAACCGGCTCAGAGGATGGGATGATAACTCCACAAAATATCGAATTTTCTCTCAAGCTGATATGTTGACTTTCTCACGCGAATAAAATACCTTGTAAGGAGAACAATCAAATCTATAACTATGATATAATATCTCGAAATCGAGATATATAACCTGGAGGGACATATATGAAAGTCAACGGTATCCATCACGTGTCAGCGTTAACGGCTGACGCACAAAAAAATGTAGATTTCTATAAGAAAGTATTGGGTTTAAAGCTCGTCAAAAAATCTGTTAATCAGGATGAACCGACAATGTACCATCTGTTCTACGGAGATGAAGTGGCAAATCCGGGAACTGAACTGACATTTTTCGAAATCCCCCGTATTGCGCCGTTTCATGCGGGAACAAACAGTATTTCTTCTATTGGTTTGCGCGTTCCTAGCACAGAAGCTTTACATTACTGGAAAGAACGTTTTGAAGAGCATCAGGTGGCGCATAGCGACATTGCGAAAAGAGCGGGACGTGACATATTGGCCTTCCAAGATCATGAAGGGCAGCGTCTTGTGCTGACTGCAGATGAGAAAGGAAAAGGATATGGGCTGGCTGTTAAACAGAGCGGCATTCCGGAAGAATTTTCATTTCGCGGATTAGGACCGGTTGAACTGACTGTGCCATACGCTGAACCGACCTTACACGTGTTGACGGATATCCTTGGATTTACAGAAATCAGCCGTGAATCTGTCGAAGGACAAGGAACCGCTGTTATTTTGGAATCAGGAGAAGGCGGGGCGGCAACTGAAATCCATCTCATAGAGAGAAATGATCTTCCGCGCGAGCGTCAGGGGAAAGGCAGTGTTCACCATGTCGCATTTCGTGTAAGAGATGAAGAAGAACTTGCCGGGTGGCATCAGATTATCAGCCGGGAAGGCTATAGCAATTCCGGCATCGTTGAACGCTACTACTTCAAGGCGCTGTATTTCAGAGAGCCGAACGGCATTTTGTTCGAGCTATCAACAGATGGACCGGGCTTTATGGTTGATGAAAACCTTGATGAACTTGGCCAAACGATCGCTCTTCCGCCATACCTTGAGCATCGGAGAGCAGAAATTGAAGCAAAACTCAAACCGATTCAATAAATGGTTGTTATTTGCCTTCCGGCGTTGCCGGAAGGCTTTTTTTATCATATGAGTGGAAGGAGGTGCGTTCGGGAAATGGCTTAAAGCGTATTGTGGCATGAAATGGTTTCGGCGAAAATATTGGCTTTGTTTATGAATGGTTTATTCAGATTTACTTGTTACACTATTTCAAAGGTATACAAAAGGGCGAGCTGAAGAGCGTTCTTATCCTTAGCTTGCTCGCATCCACAATAAATCCGCATGTTCAGTCACGCTGAAATGAAAACAGCAAAGCCTATAGATGTTATCCTAGGCTTTGCTGCATGTCAGCTGTTATATTGAGGTGCTTTTAAGAAACGCATGATGAGAGCCGTACCAGTCATGTTTAATAAAATACTGGCCCCTAGTGTAACTCCCCACATCAATGTGGATGCAGAAAGGTGAAAGCTCAGCAGCAGTAAAGACAATCCTGCGCAAATAATACCCAATCCAGTTTTCATGTCCATATCTCCTTCTTAAACGATGTCTCAGCAATAATGTCAGTTTATTTATATACGGGTATCTTGGCAAAAGGTTTCATAGAAAGATAGGTCTTTTGTTCAATAAAAAGCCTCAGGCCGTCTTTGCAGCCTGAGGCACTTTTTTTAAGAAGTTGTTTCTTCTTTTTGATCGAGTTTGATTTTTTTCGTCATTTTTTTGCCGTTTCTCAGAATCTTCACTTCTACAGTATCGCCGATGTTTGCGTCTTTATAAAGGATATTGCGCAATTCACTGCCTGTATTGATTTCTTTGCCTTTCAGGCTGATGATAATATCCTCCGCTTTCAAGCCGGCTTTTTCAGCAGGAGAGCCTGGAGCAACTTCACGAATGTATACGCCTTTATTCAGCTGATTGCCGAACAAGCCGAGTGTGCCTTCTTGATAGTTTTGCGGTACTTGCTCTAAATCAAGCATGCTGACACCGATATATGGACGTTCAATTTGCCCTTTTTTCAGCAATTCTTCAGCAATTGGTTTTACGTCATTGCTTGGAATGGCAAATCCGATCCCCTCGACATTATCTTCACTGATTTTCATGCTGTTAATGCCGACAATTTTTCCGGATGTATTTAACAATGGCCCGCCGCTGTTACCTGGGTTAATGGCTGCGTCAGTCTGGATGACATTAATGCTCGTTTGGCCGGCCGATGTTGACATTGAAACCGTTCTGTCCACACCGCTTACAATTCCTTGTGTTACCGTACGGGACAGGTCTTTACCGAGCGGATCTCCAATCGCAATAACAGTCTCGCCTGTTCTGAGATCGGATGAATCACCGAAGTTTGCCACTTTAGTTACGTGGTCATCGCTGATTTGGAGGACTGCTAAATCTGTTAACGAGTCGCGTCCTACCAGCTTTGCTGCCACTTCAGTGCCGTCATATAAAGATACCTTCAAGGAAGATGCTCCTTCTACAACGTGGTTATTTGTAATGATATAAGCCTTGCCATTCTCTTTTTTGAAAATCACACCAGATCCTGAACCGCTTTCTGTATCTTCGCTTGAATCAGATGAATCAGAGCCGAACAAAGAGCTGTTTGGCTGCGCCTGAAGGTTTGTAATACCGACAATCGCCGGTGAAATGCCTTCGACCATATCTGTAATTTTAGAAGAATCTTCGCTCTTGAATGCAGACGAGCTTTTGTCAGATTCAGAGGATGTGTTTTTAGGTGTAACAGACTCTGTTTGCTGCTGGCTGGATGATTGTTTGGCAGTGTCCTGCGAATGATGGTCGCCGAGCGGTGTAAACGTGTAAATCCCAAGGGCGAGACTGCCGCCGATCACTCCGCCAAGCAGCGGTCTGAACCATCCAAACCCTCGTTTTTTCTTCTCTTGGTCATGAATGACATTGCGGGCAGAGTAGGAGGTATTCTGCTCGTTCTCTTTCGCTAGAAAGACCTCATTCTCATTGCCTTCCGTTCTGTTTTTATCCATCATGTTCACTCCGTTTCTCTATATTCACTAGTTTCGATTGAATTATGATAGGTTTATGACTTGAGTTTATCATAAACAAAAACTGTGGGATAAAAATGAAAATATTATGGGAAATTGTGAAAAAGTGCGAAAAACGATACACTTCATATTATATATGAAAGGACTGAGTCGATGGAACAGGTTGGGTTGATTGGATATGGCAGCATGGCTGATATGATCGCAAGGCAGCTGTTGAAGCAAGAACAAATCAAGGAGCACGAACTCTTTATTGACACAAGAACGAAGGGAAAGCGGCTGCATGCGCTGGCGGCGGATTATCCCGAGGTGTCGATTGATTCGCTTGAGAACTGGGCGGGAATGTGCCGTTTGATTTTTATATGTGTTCCGCCGCTGAATGTTATTGAGACGCTGCGCCGCCTGCGCCCGTATGTGAGTAGGAGCACCCATATCGTCTCCATTGCCGCCGGTGTGCCGCTGCGTCTTTTGGAGGCTGAAACGGTAGCCGGGATATCGCGTTTCATTCCCGCCATTCTAGCTGAAGCAGAAGCGGGCATCTCGCTTGTCGTTCACAGTGAAGCGCTGGCAGCGGATAAAAAAGAACGTTTAAATGAACTGTTATCGGTTTTCAGCCGTGTGCGAGAAATTGAAGAATCGAATGTGGATGCCGCCAGCAATTTGACGAGCTCTGCACCAGGATTTATAGCTGCCATCTTCGAAGAACTGGCGCTGTCTGCTGTCAGGAACAGCGGCCTGTCCGAAGAAGAAGCCTTTGATTTTCTGATTCATTCATTATACGGGACTGGCAAGCTGCTGATCGAAAAGAAGATGTCTTTTGAGGAAACGCTGGAACGTGTCGCAACGAAAGGCGGGATTACAGGAGAGGGAGCTGAGGTGATATACGCCTCCTTGCCGGATGTCTTTGATGAAATGTTTGAAAGAACCTTGAACAAATATAAGCGGCTTACAGAACAAGCGGAGAAACAGACATGAATCCTTGAAAGAGGATTCTTTTTTATCACTGAATCGTCATGATTTTCCTAAGCTATATTGCAATTCACCTCTTATTTTAATATAATTTGTTGGAATATTCATAATTCGGTAAAAAAGGAGGAGCTTTATGAAACTGTACATGTCAGTAGATATGGAAGGCATCTCTGGTCTCCCGGACGATACCTTTGTGGATTCTGGGAAGCGCAATTATGAACGCGGACGGCTTATCATGACTGAAGAAGCAAACTGTTGTATTGCCGAAGCGTTTAACAGCGGGTGTACCGAGGTGCTGGTCAATGACAGTCATTCGAAGATGAATAATCTGATGGTTGAAAAGCTTCATCCTGAAGCAGACTTGATTTCCGGTGACGTCAAACCATTTTCAATGGTAGAGGGACTGGATAATACGTTTACAGGCGCTGTGTTTCTCGGTTATCATGCGAGAGCTTCGACTCCCGGGGTGATGTCACACAGCATGATTTTCGGCGTCCGTCATTTTTACATAAACGATCAGCCTGTCGGTGAGCTCGGGTTAAATGCATATGTTGCCGGTTATTACGATGTCCCGGTGATAATGGTAGCAGGAGACGACCGGGCGGCGAAGGAAGCGGAAGAGCTCATTCCGAATGTGACGACAGCTGCTGTCAAGCAAACCATTTCAAGATCGGCAGTGAAGTGCTTGTCCCCTGCGAAAGCCGGCCGGCTGCTGACAGAAAAAACCGCATTTGCTTTGCAGAATAAAGATAAAGTTAAACCGCTCACACCGCCTGACAGACCGGTTCTCAGCATTGAATTTGCGAATTACGGCCAGGCTGAATGGGCGAATCTGATGCCGGGAACTGAAATCAAGCCGCAAACCACAACCGTTCAATTTCAAGCGAAAAACATGCTTGAAGCCTATCAGGCGATGCTTGTCATGACCGAGCTTGCGATGCGGACATCATTTTGCTAAAGGGGTGTTTTAGGCGTTGGCGCGATACGTGATGAAGCGTTTTGGGGCAATGGCAGCTACAATTTTGGTGATTACCACCCTGACTTTTGTTCTCATGAAGGTCATTCCCGGATCTCCTTTTAACGAGGAGAGAGGCACAAATGAAGCCGTTCAAAAAAATCTCGAAGCTTACTATCACTTAGACGATCCTCTCATTTTCCAATACATCATCTACCTAAAATCCATCATAACATTCGATTTCGGACCTTCCATTAAAAAACCGTCAGACAGCGTAAATGATATGCTTGAACGCGGATTTCCCGTTTCTTTTGAGCTTGGAATGGCAGCGATTGTCATTGCTGTAATCTCTGGGCTCGTGTTGGGCGTAATCGCCGCCCTTCGCCGCAATGGCTTTTTGGACTACGCTGCGATGAGTTTAGCTGTACTTGGCATTTCCATCCCGAATTTTATTCTGGCAACATTGCTCATTCAGCAATTTGCTGTCAATCTCAAACTATTTCCCGCGGCCACATGGACGAGCCCGATTCATATGGTGCTTCCGACCGCAGCGCTTGCTGTAGGACCGATGGCGATCATCGCCAGGCTGACACGGTCAAGCATGGTCGACGTCTTGACACAGGATTATATCCGCACAGCAAAAGCAAAAGGGCTTTCTCCGTTCATCATTATCGTAAAACACGCACTCAGAAATGCACTCATGCCCGTCATTACCGTCTTAGGCACACTTGTCGCCAGTATCTTAACAGGAAGCTTTGTCATTGAAAAAATCTTTGCCATCCCGGGAATGGGAAAATATTTTGTTGAAAGCATGAATCAGCGGGACTATCCCGTGATTATGGGAACGACCGTTTTTTACAGCGTCATTCTGATCATCATGCTTTTTTTGGTCGACTTGGCCTACGGTTTTTTAGACCCGCGCATTAAACTGCATAAGAAAGGGTGAAGTGTGTGAATCTCCCTGTACAAACGGAAGAACGCCAGACCAAGCAGCACATTCAGGTGCCGGATGAGTGGTTTGTTTCAAATCAAGAAAAGAATCGGGAAGCAGATTCGGTCAAACGGCCGAGTTTGTCTTACACGCAGGATGCCTGGAGGAGGCTGAAAAAAAATAAATTAGCGATGGCGGGACTTTTTATACTTTTATTTCTTTTTGTCATGGCGGTGATCGGGCCCGTTTTATCACCCCACAGTGTCGCGAGTCAATCGCTGACAGGGCAAAATCTTCCGCCCTCTGCTGATCATTGGTTCGGCACCGATGAGCTCGGCCGGGATGTGTTTACCCGAACATGGTATGGAGCGAGGATTTCATTATTTGTCGGCGTGATGGCGGCGCTGATTGATTTTGTGATCGGTGTCATTTACGGAGGTGTTGCCGGCTATAAAGGCGGCAGGATTGACAATATCATGATGCGGATTATTGAAGTGCTGTACGGGCTGCCATATCTGCTCGTTGTCATATTGCTGATGGTGCTGATGGGGCCGGGGCTGGGCACTATTATTGTAGCACTGACAGTGACCGGATGGGTCGGCATGGCGAGAATTGTAAGAGGCCAAGTGCTTCAAATGAAAAATAATGAATACGTACTCGCTTCGAAAACCTTTGGTGCGAAAACCTTCCGCATCATCCGAAAAAATCTGCTGCCGAATACAATGGGAGCGATCATCGTACAAATGACATTAACCGTACCTGCCGCTATTTTCGCAGAATCCTTTTTAAGCTTTCTCGGCCTCGGCATACAGGCTCCGTTTGCCAGCTGGGGTGTGATGGCAAATGATGGTCTGCCTGCGATTTTGTCTGGGCATTGGTGGCGCCTGTTTTTTCCGGCCTTTTTTATCTCCTTGACGATGTACGCGTTTAATGTGCTTGGAGACGGATTGCAAGATGCGCTCGACCCTAAGCTGAGGAGGTAGCTCTATGGAAAAAGTGCTGTCAGTCAAAAATCTGCACGTTTCTTTTACGACTTACGGGGGCATGATTCAGGCAGTCAGAGGGGTGAGCTTTGATTTGTATCGAGGTGAAACCTTTGCAATCGTCGGTGAATCCGGCTGCGGCAAAAGTGTCACCTCCCAAAGCATCATGGGCCTGCTTCCGACCTATTCAGCCAATGTAACAGAAGGCAGCATTTTATTTGAAAACAAAGACCTTTGCCGTCTTTCTGATAAAGAAATGAGGAGCATAAGGGGAGCCGACATTTCTATGATTTTTCAAGATCCGATGACAGCGTTAAATCCGACGCTGACGATCGGAGACCAGCTGCGGGAGGCGCTCCTTCGCCATAAAAATATGAGCAAAAAGGCGGCGAGGGAAGAGGTGCTTTCCATGCTGTCATTGGTCGGTATTCCCGACCCCGAGCAGCGTCTAAAACAGTATCCTCACCAATTCAGCGGCGGCATGAGACAGCGGATTGTGATTGCGATGGCGCTGATCTGTGAGCCTGACATTCTAATCGCAGACGAACCGACTACCGCACTTGACGTGACCATTCAGGCACAGATTTTAGAGCTGTTTAAAGAGATTCAGAGAAAAACGAATGTGTCTGTCATATTGATTACCCATGATTTAGGGGTGGTGGCCCAGGTTGCTGACAGAGTCGCAGTTATGTATGCCGGAAAAATAGCAGAGATTGGCACGAGAAAAGATATTTTTTATCAGCCGCAGCACCCTTATACAAAAGGGCTTTTGAACTCTGTTCCGCGTCTTGATCTGGATGGTGCGGAGCTGGTTCCGATTGACGGAACGCCGCCGGATTTATTTTCACCTCCGCCAGGCTGCCCGTTTGCCGCCCGCTGCCCGAATAGAATGATCGTGTGTGACAGGGTATACCCGGGCCAGACAATCAGATCTGACACGCACACTGTCAGCTGCTGGCTGCAGGATCAACGGGCCGAGCGTGCGATGCTGCACGGAGGTGCGAAGAAGTGATCATGAAAAGGGGGAAGAGGATGAAACGTGTAAAAAAGCTATCGGGAATGGGTTTGGCATTGGGACTGTCGTTTGCGCTGATGGGATGTACTGCAAACGAACAGGCCGGAAAAGAAAACGGTAATGATAAAGCAAAAACAAGCGGGGAAAAGGTGCTGTATGTAAATAACGAAAATGAACCGACCTCGTTCGATCCGCCAATCGGATTTAATAATGTGTCATGGCAGCCGTTAAACAACATCATGGAGGGGCTGACACGCCTTGGAAAAGAAAATGAGCCTGAGCCTGCGATGGCAGAAAAGTGGTCTGTATCAAAGGATCAAAAAACCTATACATTTACGATTCGAGAAAATGCGAAATGGACAAACGGAGATCCGGTTACGGCCGGAGACTTTGAATATGCGTGGAAACGGATGCTTGATCCGAAGAAAGGTGCTTCCTCTGCGTTTCTTGGCTATCTCATTGAAGGCGGCGAGGCATATAACAGTGGGAAAGGGAAAAAAGAGGATGTGAAGGTGACGGCAAAAGACGATCGGACCCTTACAGTCACACTTGACGCCCCGCAAAAATATTTTTTGAGCGTCGTGTCCAACCCGGCTTATTTTCCGGTAAACGAAAAGGTCGATAAAGAACAGTCAAAATGGTTTGCTGAGGCGGATACATTTGTCGGGAACGGCCCGTTTAAGCTGACGGAATGGAAGCATGATGACAGCATCACAATGGAGAAAAGCGACACATATTGGGATCAAGATACCGTGAAGCTTGATAAAGTGAAATGGGCGATGGTCAGTGACAGAAATACAGATTACCAGATGTTTCAGTCCGAGGAGCTGGATACCGCTTATGTCCCCGCAGAGTTAAGCGATCAGCTGATGGATCAGGATAACGTCAATGTTGTTGACCAGGCAGGCCTCTATTTCTATCGATTTAATGTCAATATGGAGCCGTTTCAAAATGAAAATATCAGAAAAGCCTTTGTGATGGCTGTCGATCAAGAGGAAATTGTAAAGTATGTCACGAAAAATAACGAAAAACCAGCATACGCCCTTGTATCGCCTGGGTTTACGCAGCCTGACGGCAAGGATTTCCGTGAAGCGGGCGGAGACCTCGTCACGTCTAACCAAAGCAAAGCGAAGCAGCTGCTCGAAAAGGGCATGAAGGAAGAACATTATGACAAGCTCCCTGAAATTACTCTTACTTACAGCACAAAGCCAGAGCATAAAAAGATTGCCGAGGCGATCCAGCAAAAATTGAAAAATGCTCTTGGAGTCGATGTGAAGCTGGCCAATATGGAGTGGAACGTATTTTTAGAGGATCAAAAAGCGCTGAAATTCCAATTCTCCCAAAGTTCATTTTTGCCTGACTACGCGGACCCTATCAGTTTTCTGGAAGCCTTCCAAACGGGAAATTCGATGAACCGCACAGGCTGGGCCAATCAAAAATATGACCAGCTGATCAAGGAGGCGAAGCATGAAGCTGATGAAAAAACGCGTTTCTCTCTTATGCATCAAGCGGAAAAGCTGCTGGTCAATGAAGCGCCGATCATTCCGGTTTATTTCTATAACCAGGTCAATCTGCAAAACGAACATGTAAAGGGAATTGTCAGGCATCCTGTCGGCTATATCGATTTAAAATGGGCAGATAAAAATTGATGCCGGCAATTGAGAAAATACTGCTTCTTTCTGCGAGGGAGCGGTATTTTTTCTCTTTTTTGCACGTATACGTAGGGTGCAGAGCAAATGAAAGGAGTGATTCAGTTGAATTACAAGCCGAAAGCGCTGAAAAAGGGTGACACAGTTGGCGTGATCGCGCCCGCAAGCCCGCCTGATCCAAAAAAGCTGGAAACCGCGCTTTTATTTTTAGAAGAACTCGGTCTTCAGGTAAAACTGGGCAAGGCGCTGAAAAGCCAGCACGGCTATTTAGCGGGACAGGATAATGACCGGCTGGCTGATCTCCATGAGATGTTCAGAGACGAGAAGGTAAAAGCAGTGCTATGCGCATGCGGGGGCTTTGGGACAGGACGTATAGCCGCCGGAATTGATTTCAGCTTAATCCGCAAACATCCTAAAATCTTTTGGGGGTACAGCGATATTACGTTTTTACATACCGCCATTCATCAAAACACAGGCCTTGTCACCTTCCACGGCCCGATGCTCAGCTCAGATATTGGCCTTGATGACGTTCATCCGCTGACAAAAGCGTCGTATGAGCAGCTTTTCCAAGAGACGGAATGTACTTATACAGAAGAGCTTTCGCCGCTGACTGAGCTTGTTCCCGGAAAAGCCGAGGGCGCGCTTGCAGGAGGAAATCTCTCTTTACTGACGTCTACGCTGGGCACGCCGTTTGAAATTGATACGAAGGGGAAGCTTCTGTTTATTGAAGATATAGACGAGGAGCCGTATCAAATCGACCGAATGCTGAATCAGCTGAAATTGGCAGGAAAGCTGACGGACGCCGCAGGAATCCTTGTTTGTGATTTTCACAACTGTGTCCCTGTGAAGAGGGAGAAATCTCTGTCGCTTGAGCAGGTGCTTGATGACTATATTGTTTCGGCGGGCAAACCAGCTCTGAGAGGATTTAAAATCGGCCACTGCTCCCCGAGTATCGCCGTTCCGATCGGTGTGCGAGCTATTATGAATACAGCAGAAAAAACAGTCGTCATCGAGGCGGGCGTTTCAGAAGGGGCGCTAAAGACATGAACATCACTCAAATCGAAACAAACCGAGTCGCTGTTCCTTTGACAAAACCGTTTAAAACCGCGCTTCGCACTGTGTATACGGCTGAATCAGTGATTGTAAGAATCACATATGACAGCGGTGCAATCGGCTGGGGAGAAGCGCCTCCGACAGTCGTGATTACAGGAGACAGCATGGATAGCATTGAAAGTGCCATCCACGATGTTTTGAAGCCGAAACTGCTTGGAAGAAGCCTGTCTGGCTGGGAGGCCATTCTGCAAGACATACAGCACCTCCTTACAGGAAACCAGAGCGCGAAGGCGGCTGTAGAAATGGCAGTTTACGACGGCTTGGCACAAATGTGCGGACTGCCGCTTTACCGTATGCTTGGCGGATACCGAGATACGCTGGAAACGGATTATACTGTCAGTGTCAACCCACCTAAAGAGATGGCAGCGGATGCCGAAACATATGTCAAACAAGGCTTTCACACGCTGAAAATAAAGGTCGGAAAAGATGAGATTGCAACAGATATCGCCCGTATTCAGGAAATTAGAAAACGAGTCGGGCGAGCCGTAAAACTTCGTTTAGACGCCAATCAGGGGTGGAAGCCGAAAGAAGCCGTAACTGCGATTCGGAAAATGGAAGATGCCGGTCTTGAGATTGAGCTTGTTGAGCAGCCTGTTCATAAAGATGATCTTGCGGGGCTTAAAAAGGTGACAGATGCGACAGACACGCCGATTATGGCCGATGAAAGTGTTTTTACGCCGCGGCAGGCGTTCGAAGTTCTTCAAACCCGGAGCGCTGACTTGATTAATATTAAATTAATGAAAGCTGGCGGCATCAGCGGAGCAGAAAAAATCAATGCCATGGCTGAGGCGTGCGGGGTGGAGTGTATGGTCGGCAGCATGATTGAAACGAAGCTGGGCATTACGGCCGCTGCGCATTTCGCGGCAAGCAAAAGAAACATCACGCGCTTTGATTTTGACGCGCCGCTGATGCTGAAAACAGATGTCATCAACGGCGGTATCACATACAGCGGCAGCACAATTGCGATACCTGACAGGCCTGGTCTCGGGATCACTGGTGCTGCGCTTTTGAAAGGGGAAATCGAGCAATGATGCACACTGTCATATCAGCAGTGGCCAACATCTGGACAGCGCCTGATTCACCGCGTCCGCTAGATCAAGCGATGCTCCGTCCGACTGTTTTGATCAGAGAGTGGCTGGAGCGGATGACATATGATGAGCGGCTTGGATTATGTACAGACAATTTGATCCAAACTCAAGTGCTTTTTGGCGAAAAGGTGCTGGTCACAGCGGAGCAGGGTGATTGGGTTTCTGTCATTGTACCGGGCCAGCCATCCCGAAAAGATCCGCGCGGATATCCGGGTTGGATGAAAAAGAATCAGCTGAAAAAAACAAGTCCTATCCATACACAACACGATGTCATGATCAGCAAACCTGCTGCCTTTTTGTACAAAAGCAATGGGGAAAAGGAGATCGAATTGAGCTTTTTGACACTTCTTCCCTTCATAACAGAGGAAAACGGATATAGTAAGGTTTCAACCGTTTTCGGGGAACGGTTTGTGAAGCAGACTGATACAGTGCCTGTCAGCAAACAGAAAGGGACTCCGGCAGACATCGTTCAAACGGGAGCGCTTTTTCTCGGGCTTCCCTACCTGTGGGGAGGGATCAGCGGGTTTGGGTTTGATTGCTCCGGGTTTATGTACAGCATTTTCAAAGCCAATGGCTACAGCATCTCGCGTGATGCGGGAGATCAGGCAAAGGCGGGGAAGGACATCCCGCTTGATGGAATGAAAACTGGCGACTTGCTGTTTTTTGCTTATGAAGAAGGAAAAGGAGCGATTCATCACGTCGGTCTATCCATCGGCGATGGGAAAATGCTTCATTCTCCAAAGACGGGAAAATCAATCGAAATCCTTACATTAAAAGAGACAATTTATGAAAAAGAACTTTGTGCGGTCCGCCGCTGTTTTTCAGAATAAGGAGGAAGACAAATGACGCCACCGCCTTTATTAGAGGTCAGTCAGCTGAAAATGCATTTTGACGCAGGGAAAAAGCGGATAGTCAAAGCTGTCGATGGAGTCAGCTTTCAGATCCATGAAGGGGAAACGTTCGGGCTTGTTGGAGAATCAGGGTGTGGGAAATCAACATTAGGGAGAGTGCTGATGCGACTGTATCAGCCGGCAGAAGGAAGTGTGAAATACCGCGGCATGAATCTTCACAGACTGAGTGAGAAAGAGCAGTTTGTCTTCAACCGCAAGCTGCAGATGATTTTTCAGGACCCCTATGCTTCACTGAATCCGCGCATGACCGTTCGAGAGATCATTTTGGAGCCGATGGAAATTCACAATCTTTACAATACTCATAAAGCGCGGCTCCTGGTCGTGGACGAGCTGCTTGAGGCGGTGGGACTTCACCCCGATTTTGGCAGCCGCTACCCCCATGAATTCAGCGGGGGACAAAGACAGAGAATCGGGATTGCCAGAGCACTGTCGCTGAATCCTGAATTTATCGTAGCGGACGAACCGATTTCTGCACTTGATGTCTCTGTTCAAGCACAGGTGGTCAACCTGCTGAAGAGGCTTCAAAAAGAGAAAGGGCTTACGTTTTTATTTATTGCCCACGATCTTTCGATGGTGAAGCATATTAGTGACAGGATCGGTGTCATGTACCTAGGGCACATGATGGAAATCACAGAGAGCGGCACTTTGTATCGCGAACCGCTGCACCCCTATACAAAAGCGCTATTATCCTCGATTCCGATTCCCGATCCTGAGATGGAGGACAAGCGTGAGCGCATTCTCTTAAAAGGGGAGCTTCCGAGCCCCGTCAATCCCCCGAGCGGCTGCGTGTTTCAGACACGCTGTCCGGAGGTGATGCCTGAATGCGGGAAATTCCGTCCGCAGCTTCAGGAAATTGAAGCGGGCCGATTTATCGCTTGTCACTTGTATCAAAATGCTGAAACGTCAGGAAAGCTGAGATAGACAAAAAAGACTGGCGTTTGGAGCCAGTCTTTGCTTTACTCATTGATGTAAAAATGTCACACAAACAGGATAAGGGACAGAAACAGTTGATGGAAGCACTGTCAATCGGCCGGTTTCTTTGTCTCGTTCAAATAGGACAAGGTTGCCTGTTTCTTCATTTGAAGCCACAAGGAACGCTTCCGTTGGATCAAGTGCAAAGTCACGAGGCCAGTTTCCTTCTGTTGATACTCTTTCCACGAAAGCCAGCTCGCCTGAGTATTGATTTATTTCAAATACAGCGATACTATCATGGCCGCGGTTTGCGACGTACACAAAACGGCCGTCCTGTGTGACACAAATTCCGCTTCCTTGGCTATTATCAGTGAAATCATCAGGGATCGCTGAGACAACCTGAATTTCTCTAAATTCGCCTGGTGTTGGATTGTATTCAAGCGCAATCACTTCATTGCTTAATTCTGTCATCACATATGCGTATTTTTCTTTCGGATGAAAGGCGATATGGCGAGGACCTGCGCCGGGAGCGAAGGAATGGCTTCCGAATTCGGTCAATTCGCTGTCTTTCATTTTATAGGTGTACAGCTTATCGGTCCCTAAGTCAATCGCTACGACATAGTTATGCTCAGGTGTGAATCCCGCGTAATGTGCGTGTGGTTTTTCCTGTCTTTCGTGCGGTCCTTTTCCTGTGTGAGCGGCTTCTGAAGAAAAGGATTGCAAGCTTCCGTCTTTCTGGATCGGAAAAGCATGCACCTTACCGCTATGGTAATTGGAGGTCAGTACAAATTGATTTTGATCATCAACGCTTACATGGCATGGTGATGGACCATCAATTAACTGATGATTCAGAAATGTCAATCCGCCGCTGTTTTTATCGATTTGATAGGCGGCGACTCCGCCTTGGCCGTCTGTTTTTTCAATGGAATAAAGAATCGTGTTGTCTTTATTCGGCGTCACATATGTCGGGTTGCCCAGCTTAGCGGCAAGCTTAGGCTCGCTGAGTGTTTTTTTCTCAGTATCAAGCTCAAATGAATAAATTCCTTCGCTTCCGCCTTTTGTATACGTTCCAACATATCCTATGTATTTTGTCATGCGATATCCCCCTTAAAAAATGATGTCATCTCTATTTTAACGCATCTTAATAAAATAAGCTGTTCAAAACATGTAAAAGGGGAAGATTCTTCATTCATCACGAAGAAGCGGCATCGTACAGCATCTGAAGGAGCCGCCTGATTTAATAATTTCTGACAGGTCAATTTCAATGATGTGATAGCCTCTTTCCGATAACTGTTGATTTACATGGCGGTTGCTAGGGAGGCTGATGATCGTTTTTCTCCCGATTGACAGGACATTGGTGCCAAGCGCAAATTGTTCGTCCTCAGGCACCTCAATGAGATCATAGCGTTTTGCCAGCATATCTGTCGCCTCAGATTCAAGGGCTTGTGGATAAATGAGCGCTTCGCTTTCAGATATAATGTTAAATACACAGTCTAAATGTAAAAATTTCTCGTGAAGTTTTACAGGAACGATCGTATAGTCAGGCAGCGCCTCTTCCAGCTGGCCGATAGCTGACAAGTCAGTGCGTTGGCTGATTCCGACATAAACAATGTCACCATCGATCATAACATCCCCGCCTTCAATGCTTGTATCAAGCATACGGGTGTAAGAAATGTCTTGACTGTGAAAAAATTCTGTTATGACGGCTTCTTCTCCTTGGCGAATCGGTTCAGTCATGCTCGAGAGAAAGACTTTTTCTCCAATAACAAACCCTATATCCCGGGTGAAGACTTGTTCTGGGAGTCCCTCGCGGACGGGCAATAGAATGACTTCGATGTTATGTGACCTGAGTGCTTCAACTAAGCGGCTGTGCTGATCTATGGCGGTTTTAACATGAATATTGTCTTCTTCAAAATGTTTCTGGGTTTCGTTTATGATATTTTTTATGGTCATATGCTCGGGCTTGCATAAAATGACTTTCTGAAGTGTGCCGTATTCCGTTTGGCATCCTGTTTTGTGCTGATGTTTCTGGATGGATACATCCATTGTTTCTCCTCCTGACTGTGTGAAGAATACATTTATTATTCCCTTAACATGAAAATGATTAAACGTTTTAATAAGAAAACCTGACAGGTAATTTTAAATTTTAGACAAATGGATGAGAATATTGTTTAATAGGAGAATATGAGTGTACTTTTGCAAAACGATCAGACATCAAAGGGGAGAAAGGTATGGAGACACCAGAAACAAAATATTGCAAAGAATCAAAGGTTGTAAAAACTTGCAGGGTGTTCCCGCTTGATACAAACAACCATAATACCCTATTTGGCGGAAAATTAATGAGTTACATTGACGACATTGCGTCTATTTCTGCGGCGCGCCATTGCAGACAGGAAACCGTAACAGCTTCAATGGACTCTGTGGATTTTCTCAAGCCGATCGGGCAAAAGGAATCTGTCTGCCTGGAGTCCTATGTGACATGGGTCGGCACATCCTCGATGGAGGTGTTTGTAAAAGTCATTAAAGAAAACCTGATGACTGGTGAAAGGGAGCTCGCCGCTACATCCTTTTTGACATTTGTTGCATTAGATTTAAATGGTAAGCCGTTGCCTGTACCGAGAGTTGTACCGGAAACAGAAGAAGAAATGATGCTACATAATACAGCGGTTCAGCGCGCCAGCCATCGAAAGAATCGCAAAAAACACAGCCAGGCGCTTGCAAATGCGCTCGGAATTGAAAAGCCATGGTAAAGCAATAAAGCAAAACCCAAAACAGATCATCTGTTTTGGGTTTTTTTGCGCTTTTCATCTTTCTGATGGTTAGTTCGTTTTTGCTAGGGGACGATATAAAAAAGCAACAATTGTCACGTTAAATTGATAATTTTGTGACAACTTTATTAAAGATTCATTTTATATATATCTTTTAGTCGTTACATCATGTATTTTAAAGATATATTCTAAATACATCTTTTGAAAGGATTGTTTATACGATGTTAGATAACAAAACAATCGAAATTATTAAAAGCACTGTACCCGTATTACAACAGCATGGAGAAACGATTACTGGCCGTTTCTACGATTTGATGTTCCAAGACCACCCAGAGCTTTTGAACATTTTTAACCAAACAAATCAAAAAAAGAAAACTCAGCGCGCTGCCCTTGCAAATGCTGTTATAGCAGCAGCGGCAAATATTGACCAGCTCGGAAATATCATTCCGGTCGTCAAACAAATCAGCCATAAGCACCGCAGCATCGGGATTAAGGCTGAACATTATCCGATCGTCGGCAAATATTTGCTGATTGCCATTAAAGATGTTTTGGGCGATGCTGCGACACCAGACATTATGCAGGCATGGGAGAAAGCGTACGGCGTAATCGCTGATGCATTTATCGGAATTGAAAAAGACATGTATGAGCAGGCGGAGCAGCAAGCCGGCGGCTGGAAGGAGTATAAGCCATTTGTCGTTGCGAAAAAAGAGCAGGAAAGTAAAGAAATCACATCCTTCTACCTGAAACCGGCAGACGGCAAGCCGTTACCTGAATTTAAAGCAGGACAGTATATCAGCATCAAAGTGCGGATTCCTGATTCTGAATATACGCATATTCGTCAATACAGCCTGTCAGATATGCCGGGTAAAGACTATTATCGAATTTCAGTGAAAAAAGACGGTGTCGTGTCTACTCATTTACACGATGGAGTGCGTGAGGGAGATTCAATAGAGGTCAGCGCACCTGCAGGAGACTTCATTTTAGATTCTTCAGCACAAAAAGATCTCGTTTTAATCAGTGCCGGGGTTGGCATTACACCGATGATCAGCATGCTGAAAACGTCTGTTTCCAAGCAGCCTGAACGGCCGATTTTATTCATTCATGCTGCGAAAAACAGTGAATATCACGCATTGCGCCATGAGGTGGAGGAAGCGGCAAACCATTCTTATGTCAAAACAGCTTTTGTGTATCGAGAGCCGACAGAGGAAGACCGTGCTGGTGATCTTCAATTTCATGAAGGGCAGATTGATCAGCAGTTCCTCAAAGAACTGATTGCCGACACTGATGCGGATTATTACATTTGCGGTTCATCATCATTTATTACCGCAATGCATAAACTTGTAGAAGAACTCGGATCAGCGCCGGAGTCTATCCATTATGAGCTGTTCGGCCCGCAATTAAGCATGGCGCAGTCCGTGTAAACACACACATGTAAACTCTTCTCCTTTCAAGAGAAGAGTTTTTTTATTGAAATAGGGACAATGCTTTTTTCACCACCTGGACAATCATTGATCCCCCGCCGCAAGTGCAACCACGATTTTGCTTGCTTACATCAGCCTCAGACAGTCATGCTCCATTTTCAGTTCTAAACCTGCTGGCTTGATGTAAGACTCTCTAAATGGGCATTCGTTTGCTTACGTTTCTTTCATGTTGAGCTTCCAAACATCACTTTCTATAATGCTTTGTGCAACTGGACTTTAGCAACGGTATGATGCATAAAGGTTTTTCCTCTTGGAGACACTAGGCTCGATATGACGAGCGGATGGAGGTAACGGTCAGTGTTATGGATGGTCTGGGTATTTTTACTGAAGCCAGTTATCGTATTTTTAATTGCCTATATTTTGTTTCGGCTTGCCGGTAAAAAAGCCGTATCGCAAATGAATAATTTTGATTTGCTTTTGACCTTCGCAATCGGAACCATTATTAGTGAGCCGATTCTTACATCCAAGCTGCCGATGTCGATTTATTATGCGGGCTCTTTTTTGGTGCTTTATCTGCTGATGAGTAAGCTCTCTCTTTCTAATAAATGGCGCTGGCTGCTGGTCGTAAGTCCGACTGTCTTAATCCGAAATGGAGATATTGATGAACACGGACTGCGTAAAGAAAGGCTGACGATTAATGAACTGCTCGGCAAGCTGAGGGAAAAAGGCTATGCTGATCCGGCCGACATTGACCTAGCCATTATTGAAGAAACAGGAGAAGTCAGCGTTATCCCCAAAAAAGAAGCGAGAGCGGTGCAGGTGCGGGATTTACATATGGAAGCTGAACGAAATTTTATCCCGATTCCGCTCATACTTGATGGCGAAATTCTTGATCATAATTTGAAATACCTCCAAAAAAATCAATCATGGCTATTTGAGAAGCTTGAGGAAAAAGGATACAGCCCTAAACTGCTGTCCTCGATCACGCTTGGCACGATGAATGCCCGCGGTGATGTATCGCTTGATTTGAATACCTCAAATGAACCGCAGCATGATCCTTATTTATATAAACCGGGAAATAACAATTAAGGTTGCTCTCTAGTTTTAACGAGAGCTTTTTTCTTTTTTAAAAGGGAATTTTTGTTTGGCGTCAAATGTACCTAGTTAGGAGGGGAACTGAACATGAAGGACTTATCTATTAGACACGGTATGGCGCCGACGGTCAGTCTTCTGTATTCCGCAGTGGAAGAAAACAGTCTCCGTCTGGCTTCTATCGTAGGTCACATGACACACAGTGAACTTTACTATAAGGGGCGCTGCCAAACAAAAAACAGCACGGCCCAGCTTTTGCATCATATCACAAATGTTGATATCAGATGGGTCTGGCGAATCAAGGAAAACCGGATACCGGATCATATTGAACAGGCATACGGCTCGATGACAGATGAAAGCGGATGGCTGCCAGAACCGGTGAATCAGCCCGGATTAAATGAGCTCCTGAAAAGACATCAGCTCGTGGTAAATGAGCTGAAATCGGTTTGTCACACCTTAACTGAAAATGATTTGCATCAGCCGCTAATTTTCGATAGCGACACCGCGACCGTACGGTGGGGCATTTGGCATATGGCGGATCATAACCGCTATCATCAAGCACATATTGAAGCTCTCAAAAAAGAATGGAAGCAGGATGCGGCGAAATATGAGCGCTAAAACGAAACTTGTGACCGATCGCATTCGCTTGCGCTGTGTGGAAGACCGGGATCAAGCCTCTTTGTTTGAGCTTTTTAACGATCCTGACGTCATGAAATATTATTCCGGTTTAAAAGATAAGAGGCAAACCCGAGAGTGGATCAACTGGAACAAAAGAAATGAAAAAGGGTACGGCGTCAGTTTGTGGATTGCCGAAGATAAGCGGACAGGGGACTTTTTAGGACAATGCGGCATCGTTCCCCAGCAGGTCGAAAATCAAACAATAATGGAAATCGGCTATATGTTTGCCCGCCGCCACTGGGGAAACGGCTATGCGCACGAAGCGGCTCGGGCATGCCTTGACTACGGCTTCAACGAGCGGCAGTTCGGCAAAATGGCGGCATTGATTGACCCGGATAACACAGCGTCCATACGGGTAGCGGAGAAAATCGGCATGTTTTATGAGAGGACGATCAGAAAGTGGAATAAACCGATCGCGGTATATGAAAGAAAATCTTACAATTGAAAGAAAAAGTCAAGTTATAGTATCATAATATTAGATAAAGTTTTCTAGGGTTCCGCATGTCAATGGATATGGACTGGTCCGAGAGAAAACACATACGCGCAAATAGAGGCGTGTATGCACACGGAGGGAAAAAAGCCCGGGAGAGTCAATCTCATGTGAGACGACTGTCCGGGGTTTTTTGTTTTCAGTAAATCTGATCAGAAAGAAAGGAATGACTTGAAATGAAATGGGGATTGGTCGTGCTTGCTGCCATTTTCGAGGTTGTTTGGGTAGTAGGTTTAAAGCACGCTGACTCAGCCTTAACATGGAGCGCCACTGCCGTTGGCATCATAGTCAGCTTTTATCTTTTAATGAAGGCGGCAAACCGTCTGCCTGTCGGGACCGTATATGCCGTCTTTACTGGACTTGGCACGGCAGGAACGGTGCTGAGTGAAATTATTCTTTTTCATGAGCCGGTTGGGTGGCCGAAACTTTTGTTAATTGGTGTGCTCCTAGTCGGTGTAATGGGGTTGAAGCTTGTGACACAGGATGGGACAGAGGAAAAAGGAGGCGAGGCGTAATGCTGCATTGGATCAGTTTATTGTGCGCAGGCTGTATGGAAATGGCCGGCGTGGCCCTTATGAATCAATATGCGAAGGAAAAAAGCGTGAAATGGGTGCTGTTGATCATTGTTGGTTTTGCCGCCTCATTTTCCTTGCTGTCGTATGCAATGGAAACCATTCCGATGGGCACGGCTTACGCTGTCTGGACAGGCATTGGCACAGCAGGCGGCGCACTCATCGGGATCCTTTTTTACAAGGAGCCGAAGGACGCCAAACGAATCTTCTTTATCGCCTTGATTTTATGCTCGGCTGTTGGTTTAAAAATTCTGTCATAAATTGATTTTTATCAAATCTTCAGTATAATGGATAAATAGTTTAGACTTACAAAGATAAAGAGGGATTATTCATGAAATCATATATGGCTCAGCGGTTAAACGATTATCGTGACGGAAATGAGGATAAAGGGCGCCTTTTGGTCAGCTGTCCCGATCAGCCGGGGATTGTCTCAGCGGTTTCCGCGTTTTTATTTGAACACGGCGCCAATATTATAGAATCCAATCAATATACGACAGACCCAGAAGGCGGCCGATTCTTCCTGAGAATCGAATTCGACTGCAAGGACATTCGTGAGAAAAAAGAAACCTTGCGGAAGGCATTTGCGTCTGTTGCAGAAACATTTGACATGACGTGGAGCTTAACATCGGCGAGCGAGCTGAAGCGTGTCGCCATTTTTGTTTCAAAGGAGCTTCACTGCCTGCATGAGCTGATTTGGGAATGGCAAACCGGCAATCTCATGGCGGAAATTGCTGTTGTCATCAGCAATCATGAGGAAGCGAGAGAGCTGGTTGAAAGGCTGGATATTCCATTCCACTATATGAAAGCGAATAAAGACATCAGAGCGGAAGTCGAAAAGAAGCAGCTTGAACTGCTTGAGCAATATAAGATTGATGTGATCGTGCTTGCACGCTACATGCAGATCTTAACCCCTGACTTTGTTTCCGCTCATCCGAATCGCATCATCAATATTCATCATTCATTCCTGCCTGCTTTCATCGGCGCGAATCCGTATAAACGGGCTTACGAGCGCGGCGTAAAACTGATCGGCGCGACATCTCACTATGTCACAAACGATCTTGATGAAGGACCAATTATTGAACAGGATATTGAGCGCGTCGACCACCGTGATAATGCGGAAGCGCTAAAAAACATCGGAAGAACAATTGAGCGAAGCGTGCTTGCCCGTGCTGTGAAGTGGCATTTGGAAGACCGCGTTATCGTGCACGAAAATAAAACAATCGTCTTTAATTAGACTGCAAGAGCCCGCGCCTGCGGGCTCTTTTTGGTGGCGAAAAACCTTGACAAGCGGCCGTTTTCTTTGCATAATATAAAAAAATCATTGAGCGTTGAAGAGGATTAGTAAGCAGACCTTTCTGCGACAGAGAGCAAAATGAATCGCTGAAACATTTTGCCGCATGAAACCTGCCGAACCTGCCTTGGAGTCTTAGGGGGAAAACCTAGGCGCGTAACCTGGCGTTACAGGAAAGCGGAGCGTGCATCAGCGCGCTCAATCAAGGTGGTACCACGGAAACCCATTTCGTCCTTATGAATCAGGATGAAATGGGTTTTTTTATTGCAAGTTGGCTGGCGAAGAGCCGCGGAGGAGAATAAATGAAAAAACAAAGAATAGTAGTGAAAATAGGAAGCAGCTCGCTTACGAACAGCAATGGGAGCATCGATGAGTCGAAAATCAGAGAGCATGTTCAGGCCATTACTTTGTTGAAAAAAGCGGGACATGAAATCATTCTAATTACCTCGGGAGCTGTAGCGGCAGGATTTGCCTGCCTCGGCTATCCGTCCCGTCCTGTGACCATTAAAGGAAAACAGGCAGCGGCAGCGGTCGGACAAACACTATTAATGCAGCAATATATGAATCAATTCAAACAATACGCACTGACTCCAGGGCAGATCCTTTTAACGAGAAATGATTTTTCGAAGAGAGAACGGTATCGAAACGCGTATGCGACGATTATGGAATTACTGGAACGGGGTGTCGTTCCGATTATCAATGAAAACGATTCAACATCTGTAGAAGAATTGACATTTGGGGATAATGACATGCTTTCTGCGTTAGTCAGCGGATTAATTCATGCGGATCAGCTCATCATTCTCACTGATATCAACGGGCTGTATGATGCCAATCCGGCTGAAAATCCTGAGGCGAAACGATTTGATGAGTTGCCGGAGATCACGCCCGAATTACTGGGATATGCGGGCTCAGCCGGATCAAAGGTCGGCACCGGCGGCATGAGATCAAAGCTGTTAGCCGCTCAAACCGCGCTGTCTCTTGGGGTGAAAGTATTTATTGGAACTGGCAGCGGAGAGCAAAAGCTTGCGGACATTTTGGAAGGGAGGGGAGACGGCACATATATCGGAGACAAGGAATTGTCCTCTGTTAACAATACGAGACAGTGGATTCAATTCCACTCGCCGATAGCAGGAGAGATTCTTATTGATGCGGGTGCCGAGGAAGCGATGATCCATAACGGGAGCAGCTTGCTACCGGCTGGCGTCATAGGCGTAAATGGAAACTTTCCGAAAGGGGCGGTCGTCGAAGTCAGGGGACCGGGCGGCGTGATCGGCAAAGGCCAGACACATTACACCTCCGAGGAGATTATGGAGGCCAAAGGCAAACGAAGTCATGAACTGGATGTTGAGAAAACGTTTGAGGTTATTCATAGGAATGACTGGGTCCATTTAAAAGACTGGGAGGCGGAAAAATGAGCGAGGTTTCTGTAAAATCAAAGCAGGCGAAAGAAGCGGCAGCCGAAATGATCATGAAGACAACGGACGAGAAGAATGAGGCGCTCAGTCTCATTGCAAACGGACTCCGCAACGAACTGGATTTTCTCTTGTCAGAGAATGCAAAAGACATTGAGAACGGAAAAGAAAACGGGTTCACACCGAATATCATTGACCGTCTCACACTGGATGAAAAACGCATTCGTGATATCGCAGACGCGGTGGAGCTCTTAATAGACTTGGCAGACCCGGTAGGCGAATCTCTTGAAACGATTGAAAAGGAAAACGGCCTGTTTATTGAAAAAATCCGCGTGCCGCTCGGTGTTGTCGGAATGATTTATGAGGCGAGGCCAAATGTCACAGTTGATGCGGCTACCCTCTGCTTGAAGACAGGAAACGCGGTTGTCCTGCGGGGGAGCTCCTCAGCCATTCACAGCAACAAAGCGCTCGTCAGTGTTATTCACAGAGCACTTGAGCAATCAGCCCTTCCGATGAACGCTGTGCAGCTGATTGAGGATACGAGCAGAGAGACGGCAAAAGAGCTCTTTACGTTAAATGATGGCTTAGACGTATTGATCCCGCGCGGAGGCAAGAAGCTGATCGATCTCGTTGTCAAAGAATCAACCGTTCCTGTATTAGAAACCGGTGCCGGAAACTGCCACATTTTCATTGATGAAACGGCCAAATCGCAAATGGCAGAAAGGGTTGTCGTAAACGCCAAAACGCAGCGCCCTTCCGTATGCAATGCGATTGAATCGTTGCTGATCCATAAAGCATGGGCGAAGCAGCATGGGAAAGAATTGCTGGCGCAGCTGGAAAACGAAGGGGTGGAGATTCGCGGCGATAAATTTGTATGCGAGCTTCACCCTTCAAGCAAACAAGCGTCAGAAGAAGATTGGGAAACTGAATTTTTGGCGCCGGTTATTAGCGTAAAGACGGTTGCGAACGTTCAAGAAGCTGTGAAGCATATTCAACAATATGGCACCAATCATTCTGAAGCCATTTTAACTGAAAATGGAAAAAACGCGGCTTATTTTCAAACGGCTGTTGATGCTGCGGCTGTCTATCATAATGCATCAACCCGTTTCACAGACGGTTTTGAATTCGGCTACGGAGCCGAAATCGGCATCAGCACGCAAAAACTTCATGCAAGAGGGCCGATGGGACTTCCTGCACTGACTTCTACAAAATACATCATTAAAGGAACAGGACAAATCCGCGAATAGCGGGTAAAAGGCTTATCTCATAACGGGATAAGCCTTTTTTATACGGGGAAAATTGACACCGGCATATATATTGTGTAAAATTAAATTGTGCAAAATATATATAGGAGGCTACAAACATGAGTCAGCCATTATTTACAGCAACTGTATCAGCGGTAGGAGGAAGAGAAGGAAAGGTGATTTCATCAGACCGCGTTCTTGAACTTGATGTCGCAATGCCCGGAACACCGAGAGCGAAAAAGTTAGAAAAAGCGACAAATCCGGAGCAGCTGTTTGCTGCAGGTTACGCAGCTTGCTTTGACAGTGCCCTGCAGCTTGTTGCAAGAACAGAACGGACGAAAGTAGAGACAGAGGTGACAGCGCATGTCAGCCTGTTAAAAGATGAAGTAGATCAAGGCTATAAACTGGATGTGACGCTGCAAGTAAAGGGAAGAGGAGTCAGCGTCTCAGAATTACAGACATTAGTGCAAAAAGCACACGGCGTTTGCCCATACTCAAAAGCAACCGCCGGAAACATCAATGTTACGCTTGAAATAGCTGAATAAGAGAAAAAGAGGATGCCTCGTATAAGGCATCCTCAATTTTTTTGATGAAGTGTTTCCAGCAATGTATATAGAACAGATTTTAACTGCTTCAGACTCTCTCCGGACTGTTTTGAGAGCCCCAGGATTGTTTCTGGTATGTCAGCCGCTTTTTCTTTTAATGACTCCCCGTCCTCTGTCAGGCTGATCAACACGGACCGCTCATCCTCTTCAGACCTTTTTCTCGCAATCAAATGTTGCTGTTCCATTCGTTTTAGCATGGGAGTAAGTGTCCCTGAATCTAAATACAACAGCTCGCCCATTTTTTTGACAGTAAGCGTTTTATGTTCCCATAACAAAAGCAAGGCCAAATATTGAGGATATGTCACATTCAGCTTTTCAAGCAGCGGCTTATACTGCTTTGTCATTTCCCGCGAACTCGCATAAAGCAAAAAACATAGCTGATTTTCCAATTTCATATGGTCAAATTCATTTTCCATCTTGTTCACCAACTCTTTCTGACATTCCATTCTATTGTAGCTGAAAAACTTCATTTTTCCTATTCTCGGCAAACATAGCATGTTTAAAAAGATCTGAAAGGGAAATATAACAACTAGACATAAATAAGGAGGCTGAATACAAATGGCATTATTTACAGCAAAAGTAACCGCGCGAGGCGGACGGGCAGGACATATTACATCAGATGACGGCGTTCTGGATTTTGATATTGTGATGCCAAATGCCAAAAAAGACGGCCAAACCGGTACAAACCCGGAACAGCTCTTTGCGGCAGGGTATGCAGCATGTTTCGGCGGCGCGCTCGAACATGTTGCCAAAGAACAAAATATTGAAATTGACTCCGAAATCGAAGGGCAAGTCAGCCTAATGAAAGATGAAACTGACGGTGGGTTTAAAATCGGCGTCACACTTGTTGTAAACACGAAAGATTTGGATCGTGACAAAGCCCAAGAGCTTGTCAATGCGGCTCATGAATTCTGCCCTTATTCAAAGGCAACAAGAGGAAATGTTGATGTGAAACTAGAATTGAAATAATGACTGGCATCCTGAGGATTCTCAGGATGTTTTTTTGTGTAAGCGTGCGGAGCTGGCATGATCTTTTCGAAGTGGGAATACATGTAGTATAGGTGAATTCACACTAGTGAAAAGGTGAGAACATGAAAAGACCAAAGCTGTCAGTATGTATGATTGTGAAAAATGAAGAACGCCATATCGCTCGCTGTTTAGAAAGTGTGCAGCATGTTGCTGATGAAATCATCGTGGTTGATACCGGATCAAACGATCGCACGAAAGACATTTGCAACAGCTTTCTTGCCAAAATATACGATCATCAATGGAAACAGGATTTTTCAGAGGCGAGGAATGTCAGCCTGCAGCATGCCAAGGGAGAATGGATTCTGGTGTTAGATGCCGACGAAGAACTAGACCTCGATACGGGCAGCCTGTTGTCTTCACTGCTGACTGACAGCCTGCCGTCTCTCGGTTATATGAAGGTTGTGAACTATACAGGGAAGGAATGGGATGAAAATGAAGCATTTGAACAAAGACAGCCCAGGCTGATCCGCAACCAGCAAAACATATCGTTTATGGGAAGGATTTGTGAAAAGCTGGAGGGAGAAGAGGGAAGCGCCGCTTTCTCGCTTCCATGTATCATTCACCATTACGGGTATTTAGAGCGGGAGGCAAAGCAAAAGCATCAGCGCAACATGAGCTTATTAAAAATGGAATTGCTGCGTGCCTGCGCTGATTCATCCCTCCTTTATCAGAAAGCAGCTGAGTATGGCAGAGGGAACGAATATGATAAAGCCCTTCGGCTGGCAGCGGATTGCATCAATGAATGTAGAAGAAAAAAGAACATACCGCCGCCTGCTATCTATTATTTAAAGTATAAATTATTAATTGACGCAGGACGGTACAAAGAGGCGGAGCAGGATATTAATGAGGCGCTGAGGCATTATCCAGATTACTGCACTCTTCACTATTATAAAGGGATCGTGATGTATAAGCTTAAACAAATAAGTGAAGCAGTTACAGCGTTTAAAGCTTGTCTGCAAAGCGATAGTGAACATCATCAGTACATACAGGTAAAAGGAGCGGCCGATTATAGATCAAGCTGCTGGCTCGGAGTCTGTTATGCTGAATTGCGTCAGTTTAGGAGTGCTATTTTGTATACGCAAAAAGCGCTGAAAGCCAATCCGCAGTGTGTACGGGCGCAACAGCTTCTCAGCGAATTAACAAAGGATCAGGGCGCACATGCCTGATCCTTTTAATATTCTTTTTTATTGTCAAAATTCCGCCATGCCTGAAACGGAGATAAATATTCTGTCAGAGTTACTTGATAAAAGGGGACTGTTCTTTCTTCAACAGGTTTATCAATTTCTTGATAAATGAATGAATCATCAAATCCGGCTTCGGCAGCGTCTGTGTGCTCCGCCGCATAGAAAACGGCTTTCGGCCGGGCCCAATAGATGGCGCCTAAGCACATGGGGCAAGGTTCGCAGCTCGTATACAAAATGCAGTCATCTAGCTGGTATGTTCCAAGTGCTTGGCATGCGTTTCGAATCGCTGTCACTTCCGCATGGGCAGTCGGATCATTACTTGTTGTGACGTTGTTCTGTCCCTCGGCAATAATGGCTCCGTCTTTCACAATAACGGCTCCAAAAGGACCGCCAATTCCTGCATTCACTCCGTCACGGGCGAGAGCGACAGCCCGTTTTAAGAATTTATCATGATTCATCCCAAACCCTCCTGTCTGTCAATTAAGTGTTATAAGTATAGCCGAAAAAAGGGCAAAGAACATTCTCAAAAAAGTGCAAAATAAACAAAGTATTTGGGGGATTTGCTAAGATAAGAGGAGAAAAGAGGAGGGGTAATCATGGTGCATTTATATATTGCCAGACACGGACAGACCCAATGGAACGTAGAAAAACGGATGCAGGGCTGGATGGATTCTGATTTAACAGAACTTGGGCTGTACAATGCCCGTGCTCTTGGGGAGCGTCTGAAGGATATTGAATGGAATCAGGTATACATCAGCCCCAGCAAGCGGACAGAAGAGACAGCAAAAACAGCGCTAGGATCGCGCAGGCCCCTGCTGGTGATAGATCATATGTTCAGAGAAATGTCACTGGGCTCATGGGAAGGGAAAAAACAAGAGGATATTGAAAGGGACGAACCAGATCTTTTTCACGCTTATTTTCATTATCCCGAAGCTTATCGCCAGCAGGGAAGTGAAACGTTTTTTGACTTTGAAAACCGGGTAAGGCTGGCGCTCCAAACGATTTTAGACAGCCATTCTTCCGGTAATGTTCTCTTGGTTACCCATTCTGTCTTTATATTAATGCTGTTAAATATCATAAAGGGAAGACGCGTTAATGACATATGGAATTCTGCTTACATACATGATACATCATTGAGCCTTGTGGAATTTGATGAAAATGGAACAGCCGACATAATAATAGAAGGGGACGGGAAGCATCGGAAACCGATTTCCGCTTTCTAATAGAAAAAACCATCTGCCAGAGGCAAGATGGTTTCTATTTTATACAAGCTGTGTCTGTTGGGCTCTTGCCTGTTTGGCGGCTTCAACCATGTTTTTCAATGCTGCAACTGTTTCTTCCTGCTGTCTTGTTTTCAATCCGCAGTCCGGATTTACCCAGAAGCGGTCAGTCGGACAGACGGCAAGTGCATCAACGATAATGTTATACATTTCTTCAGTTGACGGCACTCGAGGACTATGAATATCATATACACCAAGGCCGAGCCCTTTCAAATACGGATGGTCTTTTAAGTAATCTAAAAATCCTCCGTGGCTTCTGCTGTGTTCGATTGTAATCACATCGGCATCAAGATCATTGATCGTATCAACGATATCTTCGAAGTTGCTGTAGCACATATGTGTATGAATTTGCGTCTCGTTTTTCACGGAAGAAGTGGTTAATCTGAATGCTTCTGCCGCCCAAGTTAAATACTCATCCCAATCACGGTTTTTCAATGGAAGGCCTTCGCGCAGCGCCGGTTCATCGACTTGGATGATTTGAATGCCTGCGTCTTCAAGGGCTTTTACTTCTTTGCGAAGGGCAAGCCCGATTTGGAAGGCGATTTCTTTTCTCGATATATCATTTCGAGGGAAAGACCAATTTAAGATTGTAACAGGGCCCGTCAGCATTCCTTTCACATGCTTGGAAGTCAATGACTGTGCATAGACTGTGTCTTTCACTGTCATCGGTTCAATAAATTCAACATCTCCGTAAATGACTGGCGGACGGACACAGCGTGAGCCATAGGATTGAACCCAAGCGTATTTTGTGAAGGCGAAGCCGGCCAGCTTTTCACCGAAGTATTCGACCATGTCAGTCCGTTCAAATTCACCGTGAACAAGGACATCAAGCCCTAATTCTTCCTGAATGTCAATCCATCGTTTTGTTTCGGCATTGATAAAGTTTTGATACTGTTCATCAGACCACTCATTTTTCCGCCATTTTTGGCGCGCGCTCCGCACTTCAGCAGACTGCGGGAAGCTTCCGATCGTTGTCGTCGGCAAAAGCGGAAGGCCGAGCGATTCATTTTGCAGGGCTAAACGTTCTTCAAACGGAATCGGGCGCTTAAAGTCATTAGCGGTTAATTGCTCGAGCTCTTTCTTTTGTTCGGAATTTGCGCCTGTTGCAAACTGTTTGAGTGCTTGAATATCAGCTTGCGCCTGCTGAATTTGCTCACTGATCGCCGCTTTTCCTGATACTAAACCTTCTTTCAAAGCTGTCAGCTCGGCTAGCTTTTCTTTTGCGTAGGATAATCCATTCAGTAAATCCTTCTCCAAATGCTCGTCAGGGTGTTTCGCTACAGGCACATGCAGCAGGCTGCTGGAAGGCTGAATCCACAGTTCATCCACTTTAGCAATGCTGAGTATATGGAGAATGGCATCGAGACGTTCATCAAGATCCGCTTTCCAAATGTTGCGTCCGTCAATCACGCCGGCTGCCAGCACTTTGTCTGTCGGAAAACCGTGTGTTTTGAGCTGTTCCAGATTTCTGCCTTTATCGTGGACGAAATCAAGGCCAATTCCCTGTACCGGGTAAGAGATCAGCTCTTCATAAGCATCAACAGAATCAAAATACGTTTGCAAAAGCACATTCAAGGAGGAAAGCTCGCTTGTTATGCTTTCAAATAATTCTTTTGCGCTACGGACATCCTCGCTAGAAGCTGTAACAAGCGCCGGCTCATCAATTTGAACCCATTTAACGCCTTCTTCCTCAAGCTCTTTTAACAGCTGTGCATATAACGGGACAAGGCGTTTTTGGATTGCTTTTGCTTCAGATGGTTTATAGCCTTTGGCAAGCGTGACAAACGTATAAGGGCCGACAATCACCGGTTTTGTCTCAATACCGTATTCCTGTTTGATCCTGCGGTAATCTGTGAGCTGTTTGTTTCGTGTCAGCCGGAACTCAATGCTTTCGTCATATTCAGGAACGATGTAATGGTAGTTTGTATTAAACCATTTTGTCATTTCACTGGACACGGCATCTTTTATTCCGCGGGCAATAGCGAAGTATGTATCGGTAGCGTCAGTCAAATGTCTGAATCGTTTCGGTATCCAGTTGAAGCTGACTGCTGTGTCGAGTACATGATCATACTGTGTGAAATCAGAAACAGGCACAACATCAATCTGCTGGTCAATTTGTGTTTTTACGGCAGATAAAAACAGGTCGTCGATTTGCTTTAAAAACGTATCTTTATCATTGCTGCCTTTCCAATACGCTTCAAGCGCTTTTTTCCATTCTCTGTTCAGTCCGATTCTTGGAAACCCTACATTCGATGTTTTGATGGTTGTCATTGTTTCTCCTCCTTTATATGTAAAACACTCTCGTTAACCCGCGGATACAGGCTGCTAAGAGGTTTTCTCACAACAAAAAGCCTCTTTCCCATGAGAGAAAGAGGCTTTTCTACGTAAAACACTGCCTCTCTCATCTCTCAGACACAATCTGATGGAATTAGCACCGTGCCTTATGAGACATCAGTCTCGGCGCGAAAAGCAGTGCGCCCCATTTCACAATGGAATTACGGTCGGTTGCTGTTGGGGTCAAAAGGCCAATCCCTCGCCCAACTCTCGATAAGAGAAAATGTTATGAATTTTTTAAAAGTTAAATCATTTGTTGGTAATCTTAACAGGAATCCAAATTCACTGTCAACATAGAATCGAAAAAATATTTTACAGTATTTTCATTATATTATATAAGAAAAATAATTTTATAGGGTCAGCAAATGTGATTGCTCTGCCTGTTCTGCAAGCTCATCTAGAACAGTTAAATACAGGAATCCATTGCCTGCCAGCGTTTTAGCAATATCAAGCGGAAATGTTCTGCGGATCAGCTGTGCATAAACCTCAGATTCAGATAGCTTTCGTTGAAATGCTTCTTCCTCAAAGCTTTTGATTAAAGCGAGCGCTCCGCTGACATGGGGGGCAGCCATTGATGTGCCGGTAAGCTTACCGTACTTTTTGTTAGGGAGGGTAGATAATATTTGTTCACCCGGAGCGACAAGATCAATTTCCTTATTAGCGTTTGAAAATTCTGATAATTTACGCGCTACGGAAACAGATCCAACTGCAATGACTTCATTATATGCCGCAGGGTAGGAAAGCTCTTCTGTGCGTTCGTCGCCGTCACCTTCATTCCCCGCTGCGCAAACGATGAGCACTCCGCTTTTAACGGCATTTTTCACCGCTTCTTTCAGCTCAGGTACATCGGTTGGTCCGCCAAGAGACATTGAGATAATATCGACTTTCTGTTCTACAGCATAGTTAATGCCGTTAATAATCCATTCGTACTGTCCGCTGCCGTTTTCACCACCGAGAACCTTCACAATCAACAGGCTTGCCTCAGGGGCAACTCCAGAAATCCCGCCGTTTGAATCATTGGCTGCAACAGTTCCGGCGACGTGTGTGCCGTGTCCGTTGTAGTCGGTAATTGCATCTTCCTTGCCGCCGTCGTCATCCGTAAAATTCTTTCCGCCGATGATTTGGGTTTTTAAATCAGGATGGCTTGCGTCGCATCCAGTGTCCAATATAGCGATTTTTACATTTTTTCCTTTTACCCCTTTTGCCCACATTTCTGGCGCCTTAATCACTTTAATGCCCTCAGGAAGCTCGTTTACATCCATGATCTGCTCATTGGTCACATACGGGATCAAGCGGATTTCACCATTCATAAAAAAGCCCTCCTTTTTTATGCTTTCAAGTGGATACAAGGGTGTTACCTCCTATTATATGAAAAAAACAATCGTTCAGACAGAGTCATTTGAATCATTTTGAAAAAATAGGATCCCGTCGAAATAATCAATTATTTTCAAAAAAACAGCTTTAATATGTATGACTGGGATTCAGCCGTCGGTCAAGTTATAATAATGTTAGGGAAAGGAGCATTGTGATGAAACTGAATGAAAAATTATATGCATTTTTTTCAGAGCATGTGGAACAAATGGCCGAGGAATGGATTGATACAATGGAGGAAAGCGATCCGAATTCGCTTTACGCCTTACATAATGCGTCAGTAACGGAAGAATTGAAAGAGCAGGATAGAGAATTTTACCGACATTTGAACTACATGTATGTTTTACCGGAAAAACAATTTCTCGAAGAATTTCAAGAGTGGGTCATTGAGCTGACGGACGATCAAAAGCATCTTAATACTCCGGTTCAGTATGTCATTCGGGAGTTTATGAGAAATCGGAGATTATATACGAAGTATTTTGAGAAGTTTGCAGAAGAAAACGAATCGGCGTTTGAATCGGGAGAGAAACAAAAATGGGCTGATTTGATTGTCAAAGTCTTTGATTTCACCATTTATACTTTCGTTGATCACGCTGAAACAAATGCCAAACAGCAATTAAACGCTCAGAGAGAAATGATATTGGAATTAAGCTCACCTGTTATTACCCTGAGCAAGTCAACAGCTTTGCTTCCGCTTGTCGGTGACATTGATACCGAACGGGCGAAGTTTATTTTGGAAAACACGCTTCAATCTTGTGCAAAAAGACGTGTGGAGAATCTGTTAATCGATCTGTCAGGTGTTGTGATAGTTGATACGATGGTCGCGCACCAAATCTTTAAATTGATCGAGGCCCTGAATTTGATCGGTGTTAAATCAACCCTGTCAGGAATCAGACCTGAAATTGCGCAAACCGCTGTACAGCTGGGAATCGATTTTTCTAATATTACAATTAAAACCAATCTTGCTCAGGCATTAAACTATCATCAATAAGAAAACTCCGCTATCGCCGATAGCGGAGTTTTTATGCTGCGAAACAGAAAAGATTCTGCGAATAACAAGTGAGCGAGGCAGCGTTCCGAGTGTTTCGGCTTATCAATGATCCGTAAAACAAATGAATCAACCTAACAGAAAGCGAGCTTGAGGAAGACGGCGGTGTTCCGTCTGCGAAATTGAAATCCATCTGCAACAAGAGAACCGAGGCAGAATATGATCTCCGCAAAGGTTGGACGTATCATTAAGCAGGGGATTTTCATGATAAGAAACCTTCTTTTGGACAATCTAAATAAAAAAGGAGGCGAAACAGATGGATAAGAAAGAGGAGCAATATATCAATCAGGCTGAATATGTGCCCCATCCGACGAAGGAAGGAGAGTACGCTTTATTACTTCATGAAACCTATCATTTGCTATCTGAAGATGACGAGACACAAACGACAGAATAAGGGCTTTGGCCCTTATTTTGTTTCGTAATTGTAATGAAAACGCATTAATTACTTTTTTGAGTTGACACAGCTTATTTTTTTCTGTAATCTCAGTGTGTCAATTCAATTAAAACTTCGTTAGGTGAGGCTCCTGTATGGAGATACGCTGCTGCCCAAAAATGTCCAAAGACGCCAATGGGTCAACAGAAATCATCGACATAAGGTGATTTTTAATGCAGCTGGATGTTTAGATCCTATGCCATACAGTGCTAAAGCTCTACGATTGAAGGCGCCCTGCACGCTTTTTTGCCGTGCTTCTTTCCCCTTCAATCCAGAAGGCTTTTTTTATGCCTTTAAAACGAATCTTATAAAAGGAGGTGCGGAGTATGGATTCTCCCCATTCGAGTCAATCTGAAGAAGTACCCATATACTATGACAGCGAGATAATTGATTACACGATGAGGAGACGATCTGCCGCACCTTCAGGCGAGACCGGCACGTCTCCGTAGAGGAGGTACGAGTCCCGATGATTCAAAACATGACCTACGACGAACTTATGTTACGCATCATTATTTTATTGCGAGACGGGAAAATCAGGGATTTTAGAAATGTTATTGATGAGCTTCAGCCCTATGATATGGCATTTATTTTTAAAGAAATGCCGGAGAAATACCGTGCCCGCTATTTATCTTATTTAACTGTGGATGATATTACTGATATGATCGGAGAGCTGGAACGCGAATACCAGCTTGTCGTCTTAAATAAAGTCGGAAAAACAAAAGCAACTCTTGCGATGAACAAAATGGACAACGATGACCTTGCTCAATTGCTTGAAGAAATGGACGAGGAACTGAAGGAACAGCTTTTGTCCAGCATGGAAGCGTCAGAGTCAAAAGCAGTACAGCTTTTGATGAATTATCCCGCTGACTCGGCGGGACGTATGATGACAAACCGGTATGTATGGATTCCTCAGCATTATACGGTGAAAGACGCGGTCGTCAAGCTGAAAAGCTTTGCCGAAATAGCTGAATCGATCAACTACTTATATGTCATTAATGAAAGCAAACAGCTGGTAGGCGTCCTTTCATACCGTGATTTAATTTTGGGCGAACCTGAAGAAAAGGTGCAGGATTTAATGTTTACCCGTGTCATATCTGCTGACGCCCTTCAGGACCAAGAAGAAGTTGCCCGTCTGATTGAACGTTACAATTTCTTGGCTATCCCTGTTGTGGAAGAGAACAATGTGCTTGTCGGCATTGTAACAGTCGATGATATTATCGACGTCGTTATTCGGGAGGCTGATGAGGATTATGAAAAATTTGCCGCTTCGGGTAAAGATATTACCTTTGACACAAAGGCTTACGTAGCGGCGTATCGACGCCTGCCATGGCTGATTTTGCTCTTGTTTATCGGTCTGATTTCCGGAAGCATTATCAGTTATTTTGAAGATGCCCTTCAGCAGGTTGTCGCTTTGGCGTTCTTCATGCCAATGGTGTCAGGGATGACAGGAAATACGGGAACACAATCTCTCGCGGTGGTCATCAGAGGGTTGTCTAAAGAAGAAATGAACAAAAAAACCATTTTACGCCTGATTTTCCGGGAGTTCAGAACAAGTATTTATATCGGAGCGGTTTGCTCTGTGCTGATTGCGATTGTTTCCATCTTGTGGCAGGGAAGCGCATTGCTTGGATTTGTTGTCGCTTCTTCACTGTTCTTCACTTTAATCATCGGTACGATGTCAGGAACTGTTATCCCGATTATTTTGCATAAACTGAACGTTGATCCGGCGATCGCTTCAGGCCCGCTGATTACAACGTTAAACGATATTTTGTCTTTATTAATTTACTTTGGCATTGCCACTTTATTCATACAATCATTATAAATGATAAAAGTCCGTCTCCATCGTGAGCCGGACTTTTATCATTTACCGGTTTTTATACCGAAAGTGAGCATTAAGCTGCCCTTCCAGCATTTTTTTTCGCACTTGCGGATCATTTTTCAGCATCTGTTCTTTTTTACGCATATCCTTTAAAATTTCAGCCGTCTGTACACCGTCTTCGCGTTTATTGGCAATATCCATCAGTCGCTCCACATCGGCAAAGGAATATTTTCTCGTTCCCCTCGAAGAACGCTGCGGATAAATGAGCTTTCGTTCCTCATAGTACCTGATCTGCCTTACGGACAATCCTGTCAATTCACTCACAATCCCGATTGAAATCACTTTTTTGTCTTTATAAGAATGATCTTCTGTGGCCATTTTTCCACCCCTGGATGTCTTTTGATAATAGTATATAAAAAACAAAGAGAAAAAACCTGACGCTTGTCATATTTTCTAACATTGAATAGAAGATTTTTGAAAAAATACGGAAGAAAAATTAACAAGAATAATGCGTAACATACAAGTGCGTTTTATTCTTTATGTAATGAATAAACGAGGAGGAAGGATAATCATGGAGAAAGAAAAAGCAGTCTCACTGGCAAAAGAAATTATAGAGTTGGATATCAAGCGCGATGAAATGCTGGAGGCGTTTATGCAGCTTGCCGGAGAACATGCTTTTCAATTATTAAGATCAGTTCAAAACGGACTTTATCGAAAATCTTCGTAAACATAAATTCTTTACATGAAATTCATACCACGTTCATTTAAAAAGAGTATCTTTTGTATAGGATACCTCAAAATGAAGGAGGGCGCTATGAGTAATTTATTGAAATCTGCTTTAGAAAAAGAACGAAACCATTATTCTGAAAAACTCTTTCAAATCGGAGTTTATAACAAAGAAGTGATGAACAAAATGACGGTTTCTGAACTTCGGAAAGAATACGCTTATTTTTTCCGAAGCGTTCGAAATCGCAAAACATATCCTTATACAAGATAATGTATAAGGATTTTTTTCTTTCAGAAGGAATTTCTTGAATGCATAGAGAATACATATAGCAAGGGACTGGACCCTTATTATATGTAAGGGTTTTCATTATATTTTTATAAAAATCCTATATACGAGGTAGATATGATGAGATTATCGTTTAACGAAGAAGAAGTTGAGCGTGCGATGAATTTGTACAGAGTTTTTGCGAGAGCTTTCAAAAGTGTGTCCGAACATAGTATCCGTGACAGCAAAGAGCACGGATTTAACCCCACTGAATTTGCTGTACTGGAGCTTCTGTACACAAGAGGCCCGCAAAAATTACAGCAAATTGGGTCAAGACTTCTGCTTGTGAGCGGGAACGTCACATATGTCATCGACAAATTAGAAAAAAACGGGTTTTTAGTAAGGGAACAGGACCCGAAAGATAAACGGTCTGTTTACGCACATTTAACTGACAAGGGAATGGAGTACTTGGATAAAATTTATCCGATCCATGCACTGCGTATTGCGAGAGCGTTTTCAGGTCTTTCGTCTGATGAGCAAGACCAGCTGATCGTCCTGCTGAAGAAAGCTGGCATTCACAGCCAGCATTTATTGTTTCGTTAACGATTCTACACTCTCTGTTTCAGGGAGTGTTTTTTGTTACATAGTGATACACCCCTCCGCTTTTTCATGTCTAAGATTCTCTAGAAGGTTCACATTTCTTTTCTCCTGCATGATACGGAATGGTCACCTCCCAGTTTTAACTGTGCGCTTGAGCGTTTTCTGTGAAGGCAGGAAAAAAGGTGGCGTAAACTTTTGACATGACAGTAGAGCTTTTCTTTCCTGCTGCATAATATTTCGTATAAGTTGATTCCACCACATAAGAGCTGCTTCTTGATATGTAAGTCGGGGTAATCCCGCTCCATAAAAAATCAAAGTATCCACTCACAACTGTCTTATTCGGACCGTTTCTGATTCAGCAGATCAGAAGCTTTTTTCTTTGGCTGCCCTCCTGATTTTTCAGCAGGTGAAGAATCTATAATGTCACGCTTTCCTTCTATCCGCATATGAAAAACATCAATTTTCAGATGCCAGTACTTGAGAGTCCAATTCAGCCTGCAGGGGATCGGCGACTACTTTGGTCAAAAAAAATGCTTAAAAAATATGGCAACTATATTTTGAGGAGAACAATCGCAAAATATAAGGGTGTGTTTGATCATGAGGAAGGTGAAGTGATGAAAGCCTGTTTTCTCTCCATTTGGAGAGCGGTTGACCCGATTTATTTCTTTTTTTCAAGGCTGACCTTGCTTGGCAAAGATCGTAAAGGCATCTTGCGAGTCAGGCTGACGAAATACAAAGGACATCATGTCGTGCTGAGCGACGGAACACATATCAAAAAAAATGATGTGCTCGTTAAAATTCATCTCCATAACATAAAGCTGATTACAGAGCTGCAAAGCATTGAAAACGCGGTCCGAAAGGGAATCATTATCTATCAAAAAGTATATCAGGCGATGCCGATGCTCCTGGAGTACATCAACAATCATAAAAAAAGGGAAAAAATCAAAGGAATCATTGGCATTACAATGCTTGACAAAGGCGTGGAAAGGCTCGGCTTTGATGTGGTCATCCCGGTCAACCCTGTTTACAGATGCTTTAAAAAGCTTTCCCATGTGCCGATTTTATTTCTCACTTCAAAGCCAGTGAGCCTGCGGCATTTACCACATTCATCCTATTTGTTTATTTCAACAGAAAAGCTTCAGAATATCTATCAAAAAAAAGACTGATGCCGCGATCAGCTCAGTCTTTTTTACATTAAATTTGATGAAATGTCACTTCAGGGCGGCTTCCGACACGGATATTTACACCGGTTTGTCCTAAGCCTTCACTGATATAAAACGGCTTATCGTGGTGATAATGAAGGCCTTTAATCATGTTCATGCGCACGAGTTTGCCCATTTTCACCAAATGGTACGGTTTTGGCCAGTGAATCTGCCCGCCGTGAAAATGGCCAGAAAGCAGGTAATCATAATGAACATCTTCCATATCCAAAACAATGTTTGGGTCATGTGTTAATACAAGATGATAGCCGTTTTCTAGATGCTGATAAGAGCCGGAAATACGACTGCGATTGGTACTGTAATCATCAATGCCGATAATATTGACATGCCCTGCAGCTGTCTCGATTTGAACATGCTCATTTTGCAGGGTGGTACAGCCGTTTTCCTCTAAAACACGCTTTAATCTCTGAAAGTCCTTTTCTTTCAATACATAATCATGATTGCCGAACACCGCAAACATTCCATATGCGGGCTTCAGCTTTTGCAATGCATGTAAGTAACCTGCCAGCTTCGGAATATTACGTTTTCGGTCTAGAAAATCTCCGGTAAGCGCAATGATGTCTACAGGCTGATGTTTTGTTAGCTGATACAGCTCTTCAGGTGAAACAGAAATGTTTTCTAGGTGAAGATCTGATAAATGAAGGATATTTAATTTTTTTCTGGCTGGAAGGCCGTCTTTTTGATCAATTGAAATGGTGTTGACCTTTACATCTTTTGTATTGCGATTCGCTTTATATAGAAATGGCACACACACGAGTATGGCCAACGAAAGTAAGATGATAAACAAAATATATCCCCTCCCCTCTTATTAGTATAGTAAGTGATCGAACCTAATGGATAGCGGGAATTAATGGGTGATCGACAGGCTTGAGAATCAGATTGTTGTCTGATGAATGTTTTGGAAAGGAAAAGGGATAATAAATTTTGACACCTAAGGCAGAACATGCCGGATGTGGTCAGAATAACAGATGGATGTGTAAGCGATGTTACGATTAATGAGCCAACACAAAAAAGAAACATATTATCTCTGGATCGCATTATTTCTTCTATTACTGTATGTATCACCGCTTTTTATTTTAAAGGAAGATGCCCATATTCGCGTCCACGACAATTTAGATTCCAATATTGCTTGGTACAAGGTACTGGCAGATAGCGGAGAAGTCATCGGCAAGGTGGACGCTGCTATTCCGCAAATCATTAACGGGCTGCCGAGGGATGCCTTTGGCACTGAGCTGAGCGGAATTGTTTGGCTGCACGCTTTGTTTTCTTCCATGACCGCCTATGCAATAAGCCAGACGATAACAAGGGTTGTTGCTTTTTTTGGAATGTATGTGCTGTTGAAAAAACATTTCATCCCCGAGCCGAAAGCAGCCTTCATACGAATTGGCGTATCACTGGCCTTTGCTTTGACACCTTTCTGGCCTTCCGGAATGCTGAGTACACTTGGATATCCTTTGGCACTGTGGGCTTTTTTGAATATCAGAAAAGGGGATTTTTCATGGAGGGAGTGGCTGACGCTCGGCTTGCTTCCTTTATATTCAAGCTTTGTCTTAGGCTTCTTCTTTTTCCTAGCAGGGATGGCGTGCTTTTGGCTGAATGATACGATCACAAAAAGAAGATGGAATCTGGCTTTTTTAGGCAGTATCGCTTTTATGACGAGTATTTATCTTTTCGTTGAATACCGGCTTGTCTATTCAATGCTGTTTTCGCATGCACCGATGCATCGGATTGAATTCATTTCATCAAGGCATGACGTATGGCATTCTCTTCGTCTATCCGTAAAAAACTTTGTTTATGGCCATAATCATGTGATGACCGTTCATACCCTCGTCATCCTTCCGATCGTGCTGCTCGTGTTTGCAGCTTTGCTCTTTAAGCGAAACCGGACAAAGTTAGAAAATGGTTATCTGTTTTTATGTGTACTTAATTACGGGCTGTCATTATGGTATGCGTTTTGGTTTAACAAGATATGGGCAGTGCCCAAGCAGACATTTGCCTTTTTAGCTGAATTCAATTTTGCCCGTTTTCATTTTCTCCGTCCTCTTGTCATTTACGTGAGTTTTGCGCTTGCTTTATATCTCATTTGGCGAATGGGGAAAGGGTGGAAATGGCTTGTATACGCAGCAGTCGCTGCACAGCTGATGGTGCTGGCGCCTTTTAATGAAGAATATACGTATGGCGTCCACTATAATGCGCCGACATTCCGGGAGTTTTATGCATCTGAGCAATTTAAAGAAATTAAGGAATATATCGGACGCCCTCAAGATTCGTACAGGGTGGCAAGCATCGGGCTGCATCCGTCAATCGCCCAATATAACGGGTTTTACACGTTAGATACGTATAACAACCTATATCCGCTCTCATATAAATACGAATTCAGGAAAATCATTGAAAAAGAGCTGGAAAAAAATGATCGTCTAAAACAATATTTTGATGAGTGGGGAAGCCGCTGCTATCTTTTCGTTGATGAACTCGGTAAACGATATGATTTCAAGAAGAATTCCAAGAAAACGATCAGCAATCTTCAATTAAATACGGATGCATTTAAAAAAATGGGTGGACGCTATATTTTCTCTTCAGTTCCGATCAGGAATGCTGATCAAAACCATCTCGCGCTCGTTAAAATGTTTGACCATGAACATTCCGCATGGCGCATTTATTTATACGAAACAAGATAAGGAGGATATGAATTGAAACAGTCACAGCCAGTATTAACCATCGTCGTTCCATGTTTCAATGAAGAGGAAGTGTTTCAAGAGACAAGCCGTCAGCTGACAGAGGTTGTAGACAGCCTGTTTGAAGAAAAGTTAATTGCTGAAGACAGTAAAATTCTGTTTGTCGATGATGGCAGCAAAGACCGCACCTGGGCTTTGATTGCAATGGAAAGCATAAGAAACAAGAAGGTTACAGGCTTAAAATTAGCCAGCAATGTCGGACACCAAAAAGCGCTTTTAGCCGGGCTGCATAAAGCGAAAAACAGATCAGACTGCGTCATTTCGATTGATGCTGATCTTCAGGACGACATCTCTGTGATTCGGGATTTTATGCTGAAATACCATGAGGGCTGTGAAATCGTTTATGGTGTCCGCCGCTGCAGAAAAACCGATACCTTTTTTAAACGCACGACTGCTTTAGGGTTTTACCGGCTTATGAATAAGCTTGGGATTACATTAATATACAATCATGCTGATTTTCGTTTAATGAATAAAAGATCTCTTGAAGAGCTCGCTCGTTATCCGGAAGCGAATCTGTTTTTAAGAGGTATTGTTCCTATGATCGGCTTTAGATCTGCCGAAGTTTTGTATGACCGTAAGGAACGCTTTGCCGGCAAAACGAAATATCCGCTCAAAAAAATGCTATCATTTGCTTTTAACGGGATCACATCCTTCAGTGTCGCGCCGATTCGATTTTTTACGCTTTTAGGATTTATTTTACTTTTCATAAGTGCTGTGGCGGGAATCGGGGCGTTCGTGCAAAAGCTGCTAGGCCATACAAATGCAGGGTGGGCGTCGCTTATTATTTCCATTTGGTTTTTGGGCGGGCTGCAATTAATGGGAATCGGAATTATCGGTGAATATATCGGAACGATTTTTTCAGAAGTGAAAAGACGGCCGAAATATGCGATTGATATCGATTTGTATAATGAGCCGCTAAGTCCGCTCCAGCGTCAGGAGCGGGATCGATTGGAGAAAAAGTACAGTTGAACGCAGAGAGCTGACTTCATCAGTCAGCTCTCTGCGTGTCAGCGGCAAAACCTCGTGTTCGTTGTCAAGGCTGCGCTTCGGTGCTCATAAATTTCAACATTCGCTGTGCTCAGATGCCTCTTCATGGGTTTTTCAATCATGCTGAAAAGATGACAAGACAAAGTCCTAAAACATAAACGTTTTAGGACTTTGTGTCGAGAAGGCGGCTAGGTGTCCTGCCTGAACGCACGATGATAGTCAGATCTTTTTCTTCAATTGATGTAAAATGGCGCTAAGAGGTTCGTCTTGTGGGTTGCGGTGAAAATGAAAAAATGGGCAGCCTTGCTTCTTGATCCGATCAACGACAGTATCGATCGTAAACATATCGGGTGTTAAGGATGTTTGGACCTCATGCCAATAGAGCGGTGCAGCGACAGTGCCAAGCTCGTTTCCTCTTGTCGAATAAGGACATATGATCGTTTTTCCTTCTGCATGCTGCAAATAATCAAGGTACAATTTCCCGTGCCTGTTTTTAATCAAGCGTTCTGTCGTAAAGAGCTCGGGAAATACATTGGTGCAGTACTCAGCGACCAGCTGGGTAAACTGACGTGTTTCTTCATACGTAAATGCCTCAGGAGACAAGGGAATATAAAGCTGGATGCCTTTGTTGCCTGACAGCTTCGGATACGATGTAATGCCGAAGGAGTCAAAAAGCCTCTTCAGTTCATTTGCAGCCTGCACAGCCATGAGAAAATCATCTCGAGAAGGCGGGTCCAAATCAATAACAATCTCAGCCGGACGCCTGCTTTGAATGGTTTGAAAAGGAACGTGAAATTCCAGGGCTAACTGATTGGCCAGCCATAATAAAGTCGACATATCTTCACAGACAATATGTTCATGGCTTCCGTCATAGAAAGTTTGAATAAAACCCGGCGCATAGTCTGGTTTGTTTTTTTGGAAAAACGATTCACTTCTTGAGCCATGCGGATAGCGGATGACGGTGACAGCGCGGTTTTTTAGAAATGGGAACATGTAGTCACTGACTTCAATCATGTATTGAATAAAATCATCTTTCGTTTTTTTATTCTTTTCAAATATGATTTTATCCAGGCTTGTGAACTGAAGCTTTGGATTGACAGGCTTGGAGCGGCGTATAACTTGAGTGTACGTGCATTCAGTCCAGTCCATCTGAAATTCAAAACCGATAAACGATACCTCTCTTAATGTACCCTGGAGAATTGTTAAGTATTGAACGGCAGCACAAATCGATGGTTCAAGCGTGAACTCTCCCGATGGTGCTTGCTGGCCATGCTGTTTCATAATCTCGCGTATAGCGTTTTTTTCCTCATCGCGCATTCCGTGTGAGACAGAGGCAATCGGTGTCATGACGCCGTTTTTTAACACAGATGCCGTCAAAAATCCATTCTTGGGGTTAAACCCTGTTATACAAACATAGGCTTGTTTAAAGTTTTTATATTTAAGCCAATCGGATGACCGCTTCTTTTCAAGCCACTTGCTGTTTGTTTTTTTCGCTACAATTCCTTCACCGTCATCTTCTGTAACCATCTCCCAAAGCGAATCAAACTGCTCATAGCAGGGGATATACTGAATGGTTTCCTTAGCGTAAGGGTCGGGAGATGCGGGAAGCTTTGCTGCAGACATAAGATCGTGCAATGAGTTTTTTCTGTCCAAATACGAAAGAAATGACACATCTTTTCCGCAGCGCTCTAACAAATCAAAGGCGAGAAAGACGCACGGGCGCGCGTTTGCTGACTCCATAATCTTATCTGGCCGTTTCAAACGCCCCCGCACTTGAAGATGTTCAAAATCTGAACGGCCGGGGTTCACCAAACATACAATTTCGCCATCAAGTGTCAGCGGAAGATCTTCTTCCATATGCTGAAAGGCAGTTTGGGCAAACTGGGTGATTTCAGGAAAGGTGCTGGTAAGCTCCAAGCCATTTCTGCTGGTTAAGGTTACACCTTTAGAATGGAGGTGGAGAATACAGCGGTATCCGTCATATTTTATTTCGTAGCGCCATTCTGGTCCTATTGGCGGTGACGAAGTAAGGACAGGCTGCATGGTTAATACCATGGATTATGGCGTGCCGGAGGCTTTTTTTCTAGTTGTTTTTCGTTTTTTATTTCCGGCTCCTTTCGGTTCAGCAGTTTGGACAGGCTCAGCTTTCTTCGTTTCCTGGTTTGGCTCTCTGGTGCGGTCTATGCTGGCTTGCAAAGCGCTGACCAGGTCAATGACATCTTCACGAGGAGGCGCTTTATCTGGAGTAACGGCTGTTTCTTTATTTTCAAGCTTATCGTTGACTTTTTGCAGCAGCGCCTGCCGGTACGTATCCTCATATTTGTCAGGCTCAAACTCAGCAGTCAGCTCATCTATTAAAGTGATAGCGGTTTGCAGTTCTTTTTCATTTACATTCGATTGATCAGGCACACCCGGGACATGGCCAGCGCTTCTGACTTCATCGGGATAATGGATAGACTCCATCACGATACAATTTTCATAAACGCGGAGAATGGCTAGCTGCTGCTTCGATCTGATTGTCATATTGGCGATGCCGATCTTTCCGGTTGAACGCAAGGCTTCACGCAGCAGGGTATAGGCTTTTGTACCGTTATCCCCGGGGCCGACAAAATAGGAACGGTTAAAATAAATCGGGTCGATTTCCTGAAGCTGAACGAAATCAACAATCTCAACCGCTTTCTCCTCATGCTCCTGCTTTAAGCTTTTTAAATCTTCGTCCGTCAGCACAACATATTTTCCTTTTACGTATTCATATCCCTTCACAATTTCTTCAGGACCGAGTGTTTTCTCGCAATTCGTGCAAATTTTTTCGTATTTGATCGGCGCATGATCCTCTTTATGAAGGCTGCGCAGCTTAATGTCTTTATCTTCTGTAGCTGCATATAGCTTGATAGGGATATTTACCAAACCAAAACTAATCGATCCCTTCCACATGGTATGCATAGCGATAACCCCTTTTTTTCTTTAGTGTGAAGAGGAAGAGTGCGATTCATGCGTAGCAACTTATGGATGAAAAAACAGCCGTCACCGTTAGAAGGTTTCATCATTTTCAATCGATTTAAGACAAGTAAGTGACCACAGGTGCTATAATCCAAGTGAAGCTGAAGAAATACTTGGGAGATCTCCCTTTGGTTCAGATGACCGTGAAAAATGTGTTAAAATCATGTTGGTGTCTTGAAAAAATGAAATTTACATAACTGAAAATAAAGGGAAGTGGTAGCTATCGAAGAGCTGGTGATGTCATGGATAGAAGCGTTTAAAAGTTTATCTTATTTTGGAGTATTTCTAGCGCTCTGTATTGAGTTTATCCCTGCTGAAATCGTCCTCCCGCTTGCAGGTTATTGGGTCTCTAAAGGCGATATGACACTTGTTGGCGCTGTTTTGGCGGGATCTCTCGGCGGTGTGGTCGGTCCGCTTACGCTGTATTGGATTGGCAGATACGGAGGGAGGCCATTTCTTGAGCGTTTTGGGAAGTACCTCTTTATTAAGCCTGAAGCGCTCAATAAGTCGGATGAATTTTTTAAAAAACACGGAGGGTTTGTCGCCTTCAGCGGCCGTTTCTTGCCTGGGATCCGGACATTGATTTCCATACCGTGCGGAATTGCAAAAATGAATGTGTGGGTGTTTTCGCTTTATACATTCATTGCCATGCTGCCGATTACATTTGTATACGTTTATCTTGGTGTGAAGCTCGGCGAGAATTGGAAGGAAGTCGGCTCTATCCTCGATCAATATATGTTTCCAGTCGGGATAGCGATTTTAGTGGTGTTTTTGCTCTGGCTGCTGATAAAAAAGAGGAAGAAACGTGCCCACTCTGAACACTTATCTGTATTTTTAAAAAATAAGCGTTGACAAAGTATCGCGCTGTGCATATCATTGACATATAATATCATATTTCTTGAATCCCAAAGGGGAGTAGCGTCCGGAAGAGATTCCGGAAACAAAGTCGTCAATTCATGGATTGCGATATCCATCGGCTTTGTTGGCATGCCTGAATTCATGTCTAGCAAGACCTTTGCCTTATGTCGGCAAAGGTCTTTTTTGCATGTTCCGGCCGGCATAAGTTCGGATGAAGAGAAAGAGGAGGGGATCATTAATGGATGCAGCATTATTGGTAGAGTATGGTTGGGTTCTTCTCGTTTTGATCGGGCTGGAAGGAATTTTAGCCGCTGATAACGCGTTGGTTATGGCGGTTATGGTCAAACATTTGCCAGAGGAAAAAAGGAAAAAAGCATTATTTTATGGGCTGGCAGGGGCTTTTGTTCTGAGATTTGGCTCTCTATTCACCATTTCTTTTTTAGTCAACGTATGGCAGGTGCAAGCGATTGGCGCGATCTATCTGCTGTATATCTCAGCAAGCCACTTACTGAAAAGATATGTGTTTAAGAAAGAAGACAAACATAAAGAGACGAAGCAAAGCGGTTTTTGGCCGACTGTTATAAAAGTTGAATTGGCAGATATTGCGTTTGCGGTTGATTCCATCTTAGCGGCAGTCGCGTTGGCGGTAACACTTCCTGGGACGCCGCTCCCGAAGATCGGCGGACTTGACGGAGGGCAATTTCTCGTCATTTTGGCCGGGGGTATCATTGGTCTGGTGATTATGCGATTTGCGGCTTCCATGTTTGTTAAGTTATTAAAGGAACGTCCAAGCCTAGAAACAGCAGCCTTTGTGATTGTCGGCTGGGTCGGGGTGAAGCTTGCTTTATATACACTTGCCCATCAAGAGATAGCAGTTGTTTCTGAACACTTTATCCATTCTGGAACATGGAAGCTGATATTTTGGGGTGTGTTAGCGGCAATCGCGGTCAGCGGCTGGTTCTTGTCAGGCGGAAAAAAACAGCCGGAGGGCATACAAAACGATCAAAAAAACAACAGCCGCGAACAGGCTTGATTTTTTAGACTCTGCTTAAAGGCAGAGTCTTTTTATGTGTGAAACGTTTTCATCTACGAAATAAAATAACATTTTTATAACAGCTTTGTTACAAAAAACACGTATAACACCCCCTTAATTCTCTAGAAAGACACGAAAACTTGTATAGTACATCAGAGTGGTTTGTCATAATTGAGACATTGGAAATCAATATTTCTTTTTCTCCTTTGCGATTCCCTATCAAATTAGCTATCATTAATGAGTAGTTATAGGGAGGAACTGAGGTGAAACCAGTGCTTAGCCTTTTGTTTAAATTAGGAAAAAAGAAGCAAACGCTTGAAAAAACGGTTGAAAGTATACAAAAAGGCAATAAAGATTTGCAAAATGAATTAATACAGCAATATAAGCCATTTATCGCAAAGACGGTTTCATCCGTTTGTAAACGATATATAGATGAAAAAGACGATGAGTTCAGCATTGGGCTGATCGCATTTAATGAAGCTATTGAAAAATACTCACCTGAAAAAGGCAATTCACTGCTCGCATTTGCTGAGCTTATCATAAAAAGAAAAGTTATTGATTACATCAGAAAAGAAGCCAGGAGCGCACAAAATATAAATATTGATTCACAGGAAGGAGACGATCAGGAGTCATCACAAAGCCTGATTGAAGCCGAGCTTTCCATTGATGAATATCGCCGTCAAGTTGAACAGGAGCAGAGGCGGGAGGAAATTCTCTATTTTCAAAGGCAGCTTAAAGAGTATGGTTTATCGTTTAAAGAGCTGCTTGAAAACTCTCCAAAGCATGCGGACGCAAGACAAAATGCCATAAAGGTGGCAATGACTCTTGTTGAACATGAAGAATTGGCCGCTATCCTGTATACAAAGAAACAGCTTCCGGTGAAACAGCTGGAACTCCTTGTCTCTGTAAGCCGAAAAACAATTGAGAGAAATAGGAAATATATTATTGCGATGTGTATTATTATTACAGGTGATTATATTTATTTAAAAGATTATCTTAAAGGGGTGCTGCACTCATGAGAAGAGGGATAATAGTAGAGAAAAATAGAAAATTCGTCACGTTGCTGACCCCTGACGGACAATTTTTAAAAACGAAAAATGATCGCCAAAGTTATGAAATTGGAGAAGAAATCATGATTCCGAGCGAATCACGCATGGGCAGAAGGGCCAGCTTTTTTGATTTTTTAAAACTGCGCCCTTTCAAAATGGGGATTGTTACGATGACTGCAATTATGCTTTTTATTTTTATAGTTCTCCCCACTTTTTCTAATAATAAGGCTTATGCGTATATGACAATTGATATCAATCCAAGCCTTGAAATGGCTTTAAACAGCGATTACGAAGTGATTGAAATGACGCCCCTGAATGATGAGGGAAAGAAGGTTATGGATGATATAGATGATTGGGAGAAGACGGATTTTAAAAAGGTGATTGACGATATTATAACCGACAGCAGTGAGCAGGGGTATGTAAAGAAAACAAAAGAAATACTGATTTCCACTGTTTATGAAAATACACAAGACCATACATATAAAAAAGCTGTGAAAAAACAGCTGAATGACGTGACCGAAAAATATAAAACGACATATCGCATGGAATCTCTCGAGTCAGATATGCAGACGAGAGAAAAAGCGAAGAAGGAAGGTATCTCAACAGGCAGCTACATCAAATCAAATGAAAAGAAAGATAATAAAAAATCAAAACATGACTCCGACAATTCACTCGAGGAAGAGGATCAAAAGAATGCCGGAAACAAGGATGAAAACATCGATCAAAAAACTGACAGCCAGGACGGTAAGCAAGAAGATCATGAACAGCCGGATACCACGGACTCCGAAGACCAGAAAAATGATAAAACGGATGACCAGACTGAGGATCATGGCAAGGATAAAAATGTAAAGGACTCAAATGAAAACACAAATGCCGAAAAAGATGGGGATTATGAGCAACCCCAAATACAAGAGCCTCAAGATAAAGGAAATGAGGACAATAGCGCTGAAAAAGGGCAAAGTCAATATCACAGGGACTGGAATAACGGCGAACAAGGCAGGAACCGTCCTTCTAGCAGCGATAACGCTTCTGACCGCCGTAATCCAAACGGCAGCAGCAGTGATCATAACTCAGCTCAAACAGAAAATTCGCCGAGTGCCCCCGGCGAATAGAGACCTGAGTTTATTTAGTTGTGCCGTTGAATTGTGATTGTGCCTGCTGCACCAGCCGCTTTGTCATTTCCCCGCCTACAGAGCCGTTAGCGCGTGCGACTGTATCTGAACCAAGGTTCACACCGAATTCTTGAGCCACTTCGAGTTTGAATTGGTCTAGTGCCTGCTCCACCCCTGGAACAACGAGTTTATTTCTGCTCGCCATCTTTTTCATCTCCTTTTTTTGTGAGAAATTCTTAACGCATATTTAGTTTGAAATGTACGGGGATTATTTATGCTGGCAATTGTTGTGGAGAATAAGAACCCCCCAGCCCGAAGGCTGGGGGGTGCAGACTATAAAATGTCTTCTGTCATTTTATGTGCTGTTGTTTGAATATGGAAAGTCAAAATGGAGAGGACTGTAATAGCGATAATCTGTCTGATTTTAAGCCATTGTCTGTCAGTCAATTCTTCAAAATGGTGACGGAGACGCTCTGTCTCCTGTTCGACGATCGTTTGCAGATTCGATTCTTTCATAGAAGGCGTGTCCTGGTGATGAACGGCATCTAGCACATATGCACAGCTTTGATAATAAGCGATCGGGCTGATGACATCATCGGATCTGTCCGTGATTGTGTTAAAGGCTACTTTTAAAATAGCCCGTATATGTTCAAAGTCATAAATGGATTTTAAATCACGTACAATTAAAAGAATGACAGCCTGTTCAACTGAGTATTTTTTGCCCAGCTCAGGGTGACCGATCAAATCTTTGATATCACGCTTTACCCAGTTTTGAATAGCAGTGGACTTTAACGAAGTCAGCTCGCATAGGTTGCCAAGTTCTACGATTTCATTTGTGGAGAGACCATATTCTTTTCTCTGTTTTTTTCGTTCGTATCTAGTAAGAAATTCAGGAATTTCAAGATGATTGGCTGCTTTTTCTGCCGACATGTTCGCTGATTGGACGAGAATATCGAGCGGGCTTACGTCTCCTTGTCCTTTAAGAGAATAGAGCAGCCGGACCATATCGGTTCGAGTCAGTTTAAAAATGTTCATTGTTCACCTCTTTAAAACATTTTGACGCGCGGATATACGTTTATGTATGAATTCAGAATTGAAGCGTCAGCAATTACATTAACATCATACGTCGAATCCCTTGCATTTTCAAACAGATGTTTTATAATTTAAATATATAGGTTCTTTTGAACTTAAAAATAACGGAGGTTGTTATGGCTAAAAGAATTTTCCTGTTTATTTTAACGAATATTTTGGTGCTTACAACAATCGGGATCGTTTTGTCTGTTTTAAGCTCTGTTACCGGAGTCGGAACATACTTTACAGCTGATGGCGGTATCGACCCAACTGCACTCTTTGTGTTCAGTCTAGTCGTTGGGTTTGTCGGTTCCTTTACATCTCTTGCGATGTCCAGATGGATGGCAAAGACGATGATGGGCGTCAGAGTGCTGAATCCGAACAAACACACGCTCAGCTATGAGGAGCAGCAATTGGTTGACCGTGTTCACCGATTAAGCCGCTCTGCCGGTTTAACAAAAATGCCGGAAGTCGGAATTTACCGCTCACCCGAAGTAAATGCGTTTGCGACTGGACCGTCAAAACGCCGTTCTCTTGTGGCGGTGTCGTCAGGATTGCTGGAGCAAATGGATGATGCTGCGGTTGAAGGCGTACTTGCCCACGAGGTCGCGCATATCACTAATGGTGACATGGTTACAATGACGCTTTTGCAAGGTATCGTCAATACTTTTGTCGTCTTTTTATCGCGGATCGCAGCATGGATTGCAAGCCGCTTCGTCAAGGAAGATCTTGCGCCAATTGTTCATTTTATTGCAATGATTGTCTTTCAAATTGTCTTCTCTATTCTCGGAAGCCTGGTTGTGTTTGCGTTCTCACGCCATCGCGAATTCCATGCTGACAGGGGAGGAGCTGACCTTGCCGGCAAGGATAAAATGATTCATGCACTTCGGACGCTCAAGGGCTATTCTTCCCGTGTGATGGAAGACGACCAGACAGCTGTGCAAACATTAAAGATTAACGGCAAAAAACGCTCTTCGCTTTTCTCTACTCACCCTGATTTAGATGAGCGAATCAGGCGGTTAGAAGCTAAATAATACAGACACGTTGTTCCTCTGAGAGAATCTCTCAGAGGTTTTTTATTTGATCCTTTGACTAAAATCATAAAAAATGAAGCAAGTTAAGAAAATGTTTTGTAAAAGCCTTTTAAAATGGAGCTAATATCTTTAGAATAATTACGTACTTTAAAAGAGAGGCAGAAGGATTTTACATGAAATTCAAGTTTGGAAAATTAATACAGGCGCTGTCGCCCGCCCAGCTGATTGCGTTATACTACTTTCTTGCCGTTACGGTTGCTGTTCTATTGCTGAGTTTGCCGGCGGCCCATAAATCCGGGGCAAATTGGACATTTATTGATGCGCTGTTTACAGCTGTCAGTTCAGTCAGCGTAACAGGACTGACGGTCGTTGATACTGCTGATACATTCAGTACAATAGGCATTTTTATCTTGGCATTTGTTCTGCAATTTGGCGGAATCGGAATTATGACGCTCGGCACGTTTATTTGGCTGATCATGGGAAAACGAATCGGGCTGAAAGAACGGAAACTGATAATGGTTGACCAAAATCAATCCCAGTTTTCAGGAATTGTTAATCTCATGAAGCAGGTTCTATTTCTGATCTTGCTGATTGAATTTGTTGGCGGAATGATACTCGGCACCTATTTCTTAACCTACTATGATTCCTATCAAGCAGCTTATTTACACGGGTTTTTTGCCAGTATCAGCGCAACTACAAATGGCGGATTTGATATTACCGGCCGCTCCATGATTCCGTTCCGCCATGATTATTTTGTGCAATTTATTACAATTCTTTTAATTGTATTTGGCGCAATTGGATTTCCTGTGCTTGTCGAAGTGAAGGATTTCTTGTTTTCAAAGCAACGGAAATACTCGTTTACACTTTTTACGAAAATCACGACGATTACCTTCGGCTCACTGGTCTTATTTGGAGCCATCGGCATTTATGTCCTGGAAGCAAATCACGCGTTTGCGGGAAAGTCATGGCATGACATTTTGTTTCTGTCCCTGTTTCAATCAACAGCAACTCGAAGCGGGGGGCTGGCAACCATTGATATCAGCCAATTATCAAACACTACAATATTTTTTGTTTGTGCGCTGATGTTTATTGGAGCGTCGCCAAGCTCAGTAGGAGGAGGTATACGGACAACGACTTTCGCCTTGAACCTTCTGGCGCTGTTCCATTTTGCCCGCGGCAATAAGTCAGTCAAGGTATTTAAACGGGAGCTGCATCCTGCTGATCTCATGAAGTCGCTTGTGGTTACAATGATGGCGGTTCTGCTCGTTTTTGGTTCGACACTTGTTCTTACGATGACAGAAAAGCATTCCCTGATGGAGCTTTTATTTGAAGTATGCTCGGCATTCGGTACAACCGGTCTGTCACTGGGGATTACCGCTGATTTAAGCAATGTTGGAAAATGTGTCATTATGATTGTGATGTTTATCGGGCGAATCGGTATCCTGACCTTCCTGTATCTGATCGGAAGAAAGGAAAGTGAAGCGAATTATCATTATCCGAAGGAAAGAGTGATTATCGGATAGAAGGAACACCGCATGTTTTGCGGTGTTTTTTTGATTGCCAGAAAAAAGATGTGTGGGGCTGTTTCAGTTGGAGAACCTAACATCATCAGGTGCAGTTTAACGCTCCTGCATGAAAACTGATGAGGAGGATTCGTATGAAGCGCAAAGCTGAAGTAAATGAGGCCATTAAAAATAACAATACACCTACTGAGAGTATGGACCCGAATTCTTATAAGACACAGTATCATGACGACCCGAATTTTAGAGGAGCAAACCGCAATTCCAAACAGGGTCAGCAAGGAGGCATGTGATTATGAAGAAAAACCGTCATAGCAGAGACATGCAAAATCACAAAAAGCCTATGAATAAAAAAGTGCTTGAGGAAGAATTCTCAAGTGAACTTGGGGATTACAATGCAGGTAAGATCATCGAAACACTGGAAGTCACAAAGCCTGAAAAACAAAAATAAAAAAGACCTCTTAGGCGGGTATTCCGCTTAAGAGGTCTTTTTCTATTTTAAATAAACTTTTTTGCCCGTTCCTCTGACAAATTGCAATAAGTTGGTTATCCTCAACTCAATGAAGGGCTGTGCAACTGTTTTGATAAAATTGCTGGAGAGTACGCTTGTAAGGACTGCCGTTAATAGCAAGAGAATCACTAAGCTCTGATAGTCCGCAAGCACATCCTCAAGACCGAATTGTCTCAGCGTTTTAATAATAAACCCATGAAGCAAATACACGTAAAATGTCCGGGTCCCCCATTTTGTAAAGAAGAACCGTTTTTGCGGAACGAGCGCTAAAAAGCTGAAGGTCGCTGCAAAAGCGAGTACATACCAGCCGATGCGGGAAAGTCCGCTTACTAGTGTAACATCTCCAAATGAAGAATACGGTTTTGAACCAAACAAAATCGAATAGTCAAAATCGATGCCTGAGCAGATGACAAACACGGCCGTAAGCACTCCGAGCGCGATTTGTTTGCCTCGTTTTGATTTCAATAATTCAAAATGATGTTTATTCAAATAAAATCCGACAAGGAACATCGGTAAAAATACAAATGTCCGTGAAAGACTCAGCGTATTGCTGATAAAGTCTAAATAGCCGATTAACACGGCAATTCCGCAGCTGACAAACAGTGCTGTTAGCTTTGAAAGCTTTGAAAATGGATAAAGCAGGAGGTTCCAAAAAAATAAGCTTACGAGAAACCATAGCGACCATTGCGGATCAATCGGATTCATATTTGCCATGCTTGCATCTTGTATCATGTAATAGAAGACAGAATAGATGATTTGGAAAATTAAATACGGAATAATCAGCTTGACCGCCAGCTTTTTTACATACCCCGCGCGTTTAAAGCCTTTTGCGAAATAACCGGATACAAGAATAAAGGCAGGCATGTGGAATGTGTAAATGAACTTGTAGAGGTAGAGCATAAAGTTGTTATCGTGAATAAATGAACGAAGAATATGACCGAATACAACTAGGAATATCAATAAGAATTTTGCATTATCGAAATAACTGTCCCGCGATTTACTCATAGCATCACCTTCTCTTTCATCAGTCACTAAGAGATTATTCCCTGCTAGTATGTATTTTAAAATAAAAGATGTAATAGGAACCTGAAAAATGGCTGATTGTTAGGGCGATGTAAAGTGTCGGTAAGGATCGTCGAAAATGTCTTTGTTATGTAATCAGACTGAAATTTTCTGAAATTTATAGGGCGAATGAAGGAAGTTCCCGCATTTTGTAGAAATATTGAGGGATAGGTTTTGAAGAAGGAGTGTACACGTATGGAAACTCTTGATGTCCAGACAAGTTCGGAGCTGCGGGAAGAACTGAAGCGCCTCAAAGAAGATAATGCCCGGCTGAAAAAGGAATTGAAGCAGCATCAAGTGATTGTCAACAATACGCTCGATGCTATTTTTATATGTGATAATGAAATGCGAATTGTTCAGGCGAATGAAGCAACAGAGAGGATGCTTCAAGTGAATTCGTCAGATTTGAAAAAGCGTTCTGTTTTGGATTTCTTATTTTCAATTCCAAAGGATGAACTGAATCTTGCCGCGAAGAAATTCTTTAAAAAAGGCTTCCTGTGGAAGGAGGTCCCGATTAAGCTTGATGGAGGGGCGACAAAATATATAGAGTTCCTTGCTAAAAGAGGCATTGGCGAGAATTTATTTTTTGTTGTCATGAGAGACATATCTTCAAAGAAAATTCTGGAGCGCGAATTCTCTATGAATGAACAGCTTTTTAAGGACTTGTTTGACAGAGCTGTTGACGGAATCGTTATTTTTGATAAAGATGGCGGTTTCATTGATGCTAATTTGTCCTTTTGTAAAAGCTTTGAAATCAATCATAATGAGCTGTCTCATTTATCGTTGTATAAGTTCATAGACGGCGGCTCTCAAAAAGATCTCGACAATATCTGGAAGACGCTCAACCGCAAGGGGAAAGCGAAGGGAGAGCTGCCCGTCAAGCTTCGATCAGGAGTTCAAAAGCTATTTGAATTCACGATCACTTCTAACATTATCAGCGGATTTTATATGTCTATTATGAGGGATATTACAGAGAAGCGGTCGATGGAGTTGCAGCTCTTTAAAAGTGAGGAGCGCTTCAGAGAAATTTTTGAAAATGCGATGGATGCCATTATCATCTGGTCGGATGATGGAAGAATCGTGAAGGCGAATCAGTCAGCCTGCAAAATTTTCGAGCTGCCGATGAATTTGCTGTTGAAACGAAAGCTGTTTGATTTTCTCGTTGACTCGCAAAAGAAATACAGCATAACAAAGAAGAAATACGTAAAATACGGAGAGATCAGAGAAGAGCTGCTGTTTCAAATGGGGAATGGGCAATTTAAAGAACTTGAATTCACTTCAAAGCGGACAATATTAGAGAATCAGCACTTAACGATTTTAAGAAACGTCAGTGACAGAAAGCGGATGGAAAAGGAACTTCGTGAAAGTGAACTGAAATTCAGAAAAGTATTCAACGGCTCAATGGACGGCAATGTATTGTTCGATAATCAATACAGGATCATTGACGCCAACCCGTTAGCTAGCCATATTTTAGGCTTGTCACATGAAGAGATCAAACAGCACAGCCTGTTAGATATTATTTCTTCATATGAAATAGAAAATGTTGCATCATCGGCTAGGCAGATTCATTTTGATGAAATGGACAACGAAATTCCATTTGTGCTGAGCAGCAGTGACAACAGGAAACTCGAATTCTCTTTTAAAAAAAATATCATTCAAAATATGAACCTGGCTATTTTTAAAGATGTAACAGAGCGAAAAGAACTTGAGGAACGTCTGCGTAAGTCAGATACCCTTCATGTTGTCGGCGAACTCGCTGCCGGTATCGCTCATGAAATTAGAAATCCGATGACAGCTCTTAAAGGCTTCATTCAGCTCCTGAAGGGAAGTGTGGAGGGAGACTACGCCCTTTACTTTAACGTAATCACCTCAGAACTAAAACGCATCGAATCCATCATCACTGAATTTTTGATTTTAGCCAAACCCCAGGCTATTATGTATGAGGAAAAACACGTTACCCAAATTATGAGAGACACTATAGACCTTTTAAACGCGCAAGCCAATCTCAGCAATGTACAAATACAACTTGAGTTAATGGATGACATTCCGCCGATTTATTGTGAACCGAATCAGTTGAAACAAGTTTTTATCAATATATTAAAAAACGCGATCGAAGTGATGCCTGATGGAGGGAACATTTTTGTGAGGATAAAGGCATTGGATCAAGATCATATTCTCATTTCCTTAAAAGACGAGGGAAATGGAATGACAGAAGATAAATTAAAACGCCTTGGTGAACCTTTTTATACAACAAAAGAACGGGGAACTGGACTGGGGCTTATGGTAAGCTATAAAATTATTGAAGAACATCAAGGCGAAATTACAGTAGAGAGTGAAGAAGGGAAGGGCACTGTCTTCCATATTACGCTTCCCGTCAGACAGAATGCTGAAGAAAGAAGGATTGATGAATGAACTACTACACGACAGCTGAAACACCGCTCGGGGAACTCATCATCGCTGAAGAGGATGGCCGGATTACCCGTCTATTTCTCAATCAGGATGATTGGATGGAGTGGAATGAAACCGTTCAGAATACAGAGCGCAATGAAACGGCTTATTTGACAGAAGCGAAAAAACAGCTCCATGAATATTTCGCCGGCGAAAGAAAAACCTTCTCGCTGCCGCTGAGCCAAAAAGGAACTCCTTTTCAGCAAAAAGTTTGGGCGGCGCTAAAGATGATACCGTATGGAGAATCCCGTAGCTATGCTGATATCGCTGAAGCGATCGGCAGTCCGAAAGCGGTACGCGCAGTCGGACAGGCCAATAAACGAAACGATCTGCCAATTTTTGTCCCATGTCACAGAGTGATCGGCAAAAACAGCGCGTTAACAGGGTATGCCGGAAGTAAAACAGATCTCAAAGCCTTTTTGCTGAACATCGAGCGAATCTCCTATAAAGAAAAATAAAACATATGGCACGTTCCCTTTTTTCGCGGCCGACATATCATTTTATTAAGCTAAAAAAGTTGGTCTGATGAAAAAGGAGGACAAAGCAATTGAAGCCGAGCCGCTCTGAGAAAATAGCTGTTTTTGCCCAACTGTTTGAGAAACTGCATATCTTATCAAGCGCTCAAAAAGATGAAATCATTAATATCCATAAAAACAAACAAAAAAACCGCTGACTCGGCCCGGCATGAGCAAAGTTCAGCGGTTTTTTAATGAATTTTTTCGCCTCTAAACAGCTGTTCAATTTCTTCTGCATAGCTGCCGGTCATAATCCCTTTTTCTGTGATGATGCCTGAAATGAGATCATGGGGTGTAATGTCAAATGCGGGATTAAAGACGGGCACATCCGGTGGAGCGATTCGGACTCCGGAAATCCGCCTTACTTCCTCGGGATCACGTTCCTCTATCGGAATATCTGCACCGCATTTCACCTTCGTATCAAATGTAGATAAGGGTGCAGCAACAAAAAACGGAATATCCAATGCGTTTGCTAAAATAGCGAGACCGTATGTGCCGATTTTATTTGCTGTATCACCGTTCTTCGCAATGCGGTCGGCACCGACAATGACAGCGGAAATTTGTTTTTCCTTCATCGTATGGGCAGCCATGCTGTCTGTGATCAGAGTGACATCAATACCGCCCTGCATAAGCTCCCACGCAGTCAGGCGCGAACCTTGAAGCACAGGTCTTGTTTCGCAGGCATAGATGTGCAGCCCCAAATCCTTCTGTTTGGCCAAGTAAAATGGAGCGAGCGCCGTTCCATAGCGGCTTGTTGCGATAGATCCGGCATTGCAGATCGTCATAATCCGGTCGCCTTTTTTGAAAAGGTGTAGGGCGTTTTGGCCGATCATCCGGCACGTTTCCTCATCCTCGACCTGAATCTGGATCGCTTCGTGGACAAGGTTTGTTTTTGCTTCATTTACGGAAATGGCGTTTTCGATCGAATGACGCAGTCTCTCAAGCGCCCATGATAAATTAATGGCGGTAGGCCGCGACCTGTTTAAATACGCTTTGATATCATCGAGCTTGTGGCGGAATTCCGTGACATCATCTGTTTCGATATCTTTTGCAGCAAGCGCAAGTCCGAAGGCAGCTGTAATACCGATAGCCGGGGCGCCCCTTACTTTGAGGGTGACAATCGCGTCAAATACATCTTCCTTCGTCGTCAGCTCCAGATATTCCGTCACATCAGGCAGCTTTTGCTGATTTAAAATGGTAATGGCTGTTTCTTTCCATTCAACAGAACGTGGAACAGCAAATGAGTGGATCATGATTAGATCATTCCTTTACAAGTAACTTAAATGATTCAATAACATCCGTTATCGTTTTAAATTCCGAACGTTTTTCGATAAAGGCTGTACCGGTTTCCAGTGCGAGCCGTTTTCTGCCGATTCGTTTATCGAACGGTACAATTGCATCCAGATCAGCTACATGGGCAAGACCGATCGCGCGGCGTATCAGCTCACAGCCCGCAAATCCGATCGCCTCTTCTAAAATATGACTGAGCGTATCAGAAAGGTAACCGTCGATGTTGGCGTAAACATCCAGACTGTCCTTTTCCCAGGCTTCAGTGAATGTTTTTTGAAATGTTTCCCAAACCTGCTTGACATGTTCATATAACATCTTTCTGTCACCGCCTTCGCGGCCGAGTGCGTTCAAAAATAAGTTGGCGATAAATTGGCCTATATCAAAGCCGATCGGTCCGTAACATGCAAATTCAGGATCAATCACTTTTGTTTCATGTTTGCCTGCAAATATACTCCCTGTATGCAAATCTCCATGAATCAGCGTTTCTACCGATGTTAAAAACGACTTTTTCAGTTTTGTGGCTTCGATTTTGACGTTGTCATTATTCCAAAGCTTTTCGACATAAGGACGAAGCTCTTCTTCAAAGTCATTTGTGTCATGGTCAAAGAAAGGGTCTGTAAAGACAAGCCTTTCCGTTATGTCACACAGCTCAGGATTTGCAAACTGTTTAACAAGCTGTTTTTTCACTTTAGGTTCAAGCGCGTAATCTGATGAGTAGAAAAGTGTTTTTCCTAAAAATTCACCGATGTGCTGTGACAGCTGGGGATACTTTTCACCTTCAATGAGTCCTTTTCTTGCGATTTCCAGATGAGAAAGATCCTCCATCACAGTAACGGCCATTTCTGTATCAGAATAAAACACTTTTGGAACCAGATGCGGCACGTGCTCGCCTTGGCGGATGAGAGCGCTGCTTTCGATTCTTGCACGATCGATTGTCAGCGGCCAGCTTTCTCCGACCACTTTTGCATAAGGAACCGCTTGTTTAATAATCAATGCTCTGTCATGTTCTTGATCATAAATATGAAAAACGTAATTTAAATTGCCGTCGCCGATCTCCCGGCATGTCAGCGTGCTTTTGCTTGGAAATAAGCCAAGCTTCACCGCCAGCGCCACAGCGGAGCTTTCATTTAGCGTTTCGTATAAAGGTGTCTTTGTGACTGCCATTGTCATAACCTCCAATTATCTCATTTCTTGATATGTTTGCAGCTGAATGGCCGTAAAAAAGCCTCCTTCTCAGAGAGAAGGAGGCTTAACATGTATGTCCGCCTCTCTTATCTCTCAGATCAGATCTGATGGAATTAGCACCGTGCCTTAGAGACGAGCGTCTCGGCGCGAAAAAGATGCGCCCCATTTCACAATGGAATTACGGTCGGTTGCTGTTGGGGTCAAAAGGCCAATCCCTCGCCCAACTCTCGATAAGAGAATATATTCACTTGTTAAACAATTCTAATTTATCAGTTGATGAACATAGTAACAGGTGTTTTAGTGAGTTGTCAAACAATTTTTTAATATAAATCTTTTCTGAGATCATCAAAAACAGGTATACTCTTACGGACCTCAACGCTCTCCTGAAGGTCGATTTCCGCTCGGACAACACCTTCTTCCCGGCCGCCTTCAGCAAGTACGCGCCCCCATGGATCAATAATCAGGCTGTGTCCGGCAAATTCATTATCGGGATTTGAACCGGTGCAATTGCAGGCGGCGACAAAGCATTGATTTTCAATGGCCCGGGCAATAAGCAGGCTTTTCCAATGGTCAAGGCGGGGGAGAGGCCATTCCGCGGAAATAAACAGCACGTTGGCGCCTTTTGTCGTATGTTTTCTGATCCATTCTGGAAAACGGATGTCGTAACAGATCAGTCCGGAGCTTTTGACACCATCAAGCTCAAAGTATCCGTCATCGGTACCGGCTGATAAATAGACATGCTCATCCATCAGCTGAAAAAGATGGGCTTTTCTATACTCTTTAATGATTTGTCCTTCCTGATCCGCGATGTACATTGTATTATAAACATCAGAATGATCTCTGACAGCCACCGAGCCGGCGACAATATGAACGCCGTATTTTTTTGCTGTTTTCTTGAGCCAGCTCTGAGCAGAACGGCCGTCTTCATCAGCGAGCTCATCAAGGTTGGCCAAATCATATCCGGTCGTCCATAATTCTGGAAGAACAACAACATCAGCATGTTTGCTTTCTTTTTCAATAAAAAAATCAGCCTTTTTTATATTTTCAGAAGGTTTTCCGTATGAAATATCAAATTGAAGACAAGATACCGTCCATTTCATCTTTTTACCACCCCAAATTTTTCTTTACTTTTTTATTTTAACCATATATGATGATGGACTATCATTTCAAGATTTTTTTAGAAGGTGAGAATAGATGAATTTTGAACAGTCTCATGTATTGAAGGAATTGCCTAAGCAATTCTTTGCTTCTCTAGTGCAGAAAGTGAATCGAAAGCTCGCAGAAGGACACGATGTCATCAATCTCGGACAGGGAAATCCGGATCAGCCGACTCCGAAACATATCGTCGAAGAAATGAAACGGGCTGTTGCTGATCCTGAAAATCATAAATACTCAACTTTTCGCGGCTCACATAGTCTAAAATCAGCCGCCGCAGCATTTTATAAAAGAGAATATGGCATTGATCTTGACCCGGAAACTGAAATCGCTGTATTATTCGGCGGAAAAGCTGGTTTGGTTGAGCTCCCGCAATGTTTGTTAAACCCCGGTGATACGATTTTAGTTCCTGATCCGGGCTATCCTGATTACTGGTCAGGTGTCATGCTTGCAAAAGCGAAAATGGAAATGATGCCGCTCGTAAAAGAGAGGGCGTTTCTCCCTGATTACAGCAGCATCTCTGCTGAAGTGAGGGAACAGGCGAAATTAATGTATTTAAATTATCCGAACAATCCGACCGGGGCTGTTGCTACTTCTGCATTTTTTGAAGAAACCGTGAATTTTGCGAAAGAAAATGAAATCTGTGTCGTACACGATTTTGCTTACGGCGCTGTAGGGTTTGACGGGAACAAGCCGTTAAGCTTTTTGCAGACTGAAGGGGCAAAGGATATCGGCATTGAAATTTACACGCTGTCAAAAACGTATAATATGGCAGGATGGCGGGTCGGCTTTGCCGTCGGAAACGCTTCGGTCATTGAAGCGATCAATCTTTATCAAGACCATATGTTTGTCAGTCTTTTCAAAGCGACCCAGGAGGCAGCTGCAGCGGCGCTGCTAGCTGAACAAACATGTGTGGCGGAGCAAAATGCCCGCTATGAGAGCAGGAGAGACGCTTGGATCACAGCATGCCGGGACATCGGCTGGGAGGTGACAGCTCCGGCAGGTTCATTTTTTGCATGGCTGCCTGTACCTAAAGGCTATACGTCTGAGCAGTTCTCAGACCTTTTGCTGGAAAAAGCGAATGTGGCGGTCGCCGCTGGAAACGGCTTCGGTGAATATGGCGAGGGCTATATTAGAGTCGGACTGCTGACAAGCGAAGAAAGACTTAAGGAAGCCGCTGATCGAATTGGGAAACTGAATTTGTTTACCCGAAAAAGCATTGACAAGATTCTGTAACGGTGGGATAATTCAAAATAATTTATAAAATCTATATTTTCTTATCAAGAGCAGGCAGAGGGACGAGCCCGATGAAGCCCGGCAACCGACTTTGTAAAGCACGGTGCTAATTCTTGCAGCTGGCGGCTGAGAGATAAGATTCGGACGAGAAACGAAACCTCTTTAGACGCGGATGGCTGTTTGAAGAGGTTTTTTTATATGGATGAAAATGAAAGGAGCTCTGGCATGAGTGAGTTATTGGCAACATATCTCCTGACAGAACCGGGAGCTGAAATAGAGAAAAAAGCAGAACAAATCGCGACAGGATTGACAGTAGGCTCATGGACAGATCTGCCTCTGGTGAAACAAGAGCAAATACAAAAGCATAAGGGGCGTGTGCTGAAGGTCGAGGAAAGAGAAGGAACTCCTGCATCAGGTAAACAAGCGGTCATCACAATTGCCTATCCTGAGATCAATTTCTCACAGGACATCCCGGCTCTGCTGACAACAGTGTTTGGCAAGCTGTCGCTGGACGGAAAAATCAAATTACTTGATCTGCATTTTTCAGAAGCATTTAAGCGCACGCTGCCGGGGCCAAAGTTTGGCGTATACGGCATCCGAAAGCTGCTGGGAGAGTTTGAGAGGCCGCTGTTAATGAGCATTTTTAAAGGGGTTATCGGCAGAGATCTGAGTGACATTAAAGAACAGCTCAGACAGCAGGCGCTTGGCGGAGTTGACTTGATTAAGGACGATGAAATTTTCTTTGAAACAGGTTTGGCGCCTTTTGAAACAAGAATTACTGAGGGAAAGCAAATATTGAAAGAAACATATGAACAAACCGGACATAAAACACTGTACGCGGTGAATTTGACGGGCCGCACGGCTGATCTGAAAGACAAAGCGAGACGCGCCGCCGAATTAGGGGCGGATGCGCTTTTGTTTAATGTCTTCGCTTACGGCTTGGATGTCATGCAAAGCCTTGCGGAAGATCCTGAAATCCAGATTCCGATTATGGCACATCCAGCGGTTAGCGGGGCATTTACGTCATCTCCTTTTTACGGCTTTTCTCACGCCCTTTTGCTCGGAAAATTAAACAGGTATTGCGGTGCCGATTTTAGTCTCTTTCCGTCTCCATATGGTTCTGTTGCGCTTCCAAGAGAGGATGCGCTGGCGATTCACGAGGAATGTGTAAGAGAGGATGACTTTAATCAAACATTTGCCGTTCCGTCAGCAGGCATTCATCCCGGCATGGTGCCGCTTTTGATGCGGGATTTCGGCATAGATCATATTATTAACGCCGGAGGAGGCGTACATGGACATCCGAACGGCGCCCAAGGCGGGGGCAAAGCGTTCAGAGCCATAATTGATGCGGTTTTAGATGCACAGCTGATTGATGAAAAAGCCGAGCAATGCAAAGATCTAAAGCTCGCGCTAGATAAATGGGGGAAGGTTGAAGCTGTATGACTCAAAAGCCTTTAATTATTTGTGATTTTGACGGAACCATCACAATGAACGACAACATTATAAGCATCATGAAAACATTCGCTCCGCCAGAGTGGACGGCGTTAAAAGACGGCGTGCTTTCCAAAACACTGTCGATCAAGGAAGGTGTCGGTCGGATGTTCGGCCTTCTGCCAAGCCATTTAAAAGAAGAGATTACAAGATTTGTATTAGAAGACGCGAAAATCAGAGAAGGATTTCAGGAATTTGTTGCATTTATCAATGAGAACAAGCTGCCGTTTTATGTCGTAAGCGGAGGAATGGACTTTTTTGTATATCCATTGCTTGAAGGCATTGTGGAGAAAGACCATATTTATTGCAACCATGCGTCATTTGATAATGACTATATTCATATTGACTGGCCTCATTCCTGCGACGGAACATGCAGCAATCAATGCGGGTGCTGTAAGCCGACTGTGATACGTGAACTTTCTGAACCGAATCAATATATCATCATGATCGGTGATTCGGTTACAGATGTGGAGGCGGCAAAGCTGTCTGACCTTTGCTTTGCAAGGGATTATTTATTAAACGAATGCCGAGAACATCATTTGAATCATCTTCCGTATCAAGACTTTTATGAGATAAGAAAAAGTATTGAGAATGTAAAGGAGGTACAGGAATGGCTGCAAAACAAGAGCGTTGGAAAGAACTTGCTGAAGTAAAGCGGGAATTAGCAGAAAGAGATTGGTTTCCGGCGACGAGCGGCAATCTGTCTATTAAAGTTTCTGATGAGCCTTTCACATTTCTCGTAACCGCAAGCGGAAAAGATAAACGAAAAGAAACAGCTGATGATTTTCTGCTGGTGAATCAAAACGGAGAGCCCGCAGAAAGAGGGCATTCACTGAAGCCTTCAGCAGAAACGCTTTTGCACATACATTTGTACAATAAAACCAATGCCGGCTGCTGCCTGCATGTTCACACAGTAAACAATAATGTGATATCAGAGCTATACGGAGAACAAAAGAAAATTACATTCAAAGGCCAGGAAATCATAAAAGCGCTCGGCCTGTGGGAAGAGAATGCGGAAGTGTCTATACCGATCATTGAAAATCCGGCTCATATTCCGACGCTTGCGGCACTGTTTGCAGAAGAGATTTCAGAAGATTCAGGGGCTGTGCTGATCCGGAATCACGGTATTACAGCTTGGGGAAAAACAGCATTTGAAGCAAAGAGAATACTCGAAGCATATGAATTTTTGTTCAGCTGCCATTTGAAATTGAAAACACTCCAGCACCAGCTGGTTACATAAAAGGGAGGAACTGAAATGGCGACAATTCGAATTCATGATGAGGCAAATACAACGATTGAAAATCAAGAGGAAGTAGCAAGCTTTTTGGACAGTCAAGAGGTGATTTATGAACAATGGGATATCGCGAAGCTCCCCGACCAGCTTTCAGAGAAATATAATTTGACAGAAGAAGAAAAACAGCAAATTCTTAATACCTTTGAAGCTGAAATTAAAGATATCTCGGCCCGCCGCGGCTACAAAGCACAGGATGTTATTTCCTTGTCAGACAACAATCCAAAACTTGATGAACTGCTTGAGAACTTTAAAAGAGAGCATCACCATACAGACGATGAGGTCCGTTTTATCGTAAGCGGACACGGCATTTTTGTCATTCAAGGCAAAGACGGCATGTTTTTTGATGTTCGTTTAAATCCTGGAGATTTAATCTCCGTGCCTGAAAATATCCGCCATTACTTCACGCTTCAGGAGGACCGCAAAGTAGTCGCGGTGAGAATCTTTGTTACAACTGAAGGCTGGGTTCCGATTTATGAAAAAACAGTATGATAAGCAGAAAAAGCCCCGTTCGATGAACGGGGGCTTTTTTTAGTTATTGCAAACGCCACTTTTCATATTGTGACATTTCTTTTTTGATCAGCATCCAAATCAAACCTAAAACCGTTGCATCGTCAATGATTCCAAGACCGAGAATCATATCTGGAATGATATCGAGCGGCATGGCGATATATAAGATCGCGGCAGTTAAAAGCAAAAGGGTTTTCACCTGTGAACGAGGGTAGTCACCGTTTCTCCAATCACGCAGCATTTGAAAGAAAACAGTCATATGCTGTATGCATTTTTTTCGATTTTTTCTTTTTAAAATCGCTTTTCCGCCTGCCGCACCGAGCAGCATTGCTTTCTTTTTCTTCATATAGCATACCTCCTGCTTGGCGGCTGTGTTTAAGATTTTCTTTATTTGGGTATTATTCTTTTAATCCTATCAATATATCTATTATACCTGAAAAAATAACTTATTTAATAAAAATATGTTTACAAATAAAGTATAATCTGTAATAATGCACAATAACCCAATCAAACTTGTTTCCTATTTCTTAGCGGCGAGGGGTGAATTGAATGGGCGGTTCTTCTAAACAAGAAAGATTGTTGGTGTCTATTGATGAAAAAAGAAAGTTAATGATAGATGCCGCTAGAAAGCAAGGATTTACAGGGCATGAAACGATCAGACACAGCCAGGAGCTGGATTGCTTAATAAATGAATATCACCAGCTCGTGCATAAAAACGAATATTCCCACGGGATTCAAGGCCTTGTAAAGAAATTAGGCTTGTGGCCCCGCAGAGATGTTATGCCTGCATATGATGCAAATAAATAGCGGTGTTATCAGATGGATATATAAAGAGAGAGCTTTTTCCGAAGCGCTCTTTTTTTCTGAGAAAATACATATGTAAGAGGGGATTCGTGAAGGAGTTTACACGGTTCTAAATGAAGCAAGACAGCCTTATTCTTTATTTATACCATTTCAGTGATGATTATCATCTGAAATCAAGTGACGCGGAGAAGGAAAATGAAGTGCCTCGAAAGGGTTTTTAGTATTCTTCTGGCACTGCTGTGGGCTTTATTAACACTCTTTTCTGGGCAGGTAAAGTCGAGTGGCAATGTCCAATAAGAAAAAAAAACCTCCTGACATGGTCAGGGGGCTAAGAAGCGGAAACGGGAAGGGTGATCGTCACCTCTGTGCCTCTTCGAACTTCACTGTCGATATGAATAGAGCCTCCGTACATCAGCACAATCCGTTTACATACGACAAGGCCAAGACCGGTTCCTTTTTCTTTAGAAGTAACAAAAGGAAGGAAGATGTGGTCAAGCATTTCCTGTGAAATTCCTTCACCGTTATCCACGACTTTGATAACGGCCTTTTTATCCAAAGCTTCCAGAGAGATCGTCAGTTTTCCTCCTTCAGGCATTGATTCGAGGCCATTTTTTGCTACATTTAAAATTACTTGTTTAATATGATCTTTAGTACAGTTTACGAGTAAAGGCTGCTCAGTTAAATACTGAAGTTCGACTTCAACATTGTATAGGTTGCCCTCAGAATAGATGATCGGCATAATTTCACCGATAATATCCTGAAGCGAATTCAACTCCCATTTTTCAGCTGTCGGCTTGCCGAGAACGAGAAATTCACTCACAATTTGATTAATACGCTTGATCTCCTGTTCGATAATGGAGAAGTAAAGCTGATCTTCATCACCTTTATATTTCTTCTGCAGCAGCTGAATAAAGCCGCTTATACCGGTGAGCGGGTTGCGAATTTCGTGGGCTGTGCTGGCAGCAAGCGTCCCGATCAGTTCTAATTTTTGCGCCTCATTTTCCGAGCGCTCCAGCTGTGTCTGCCGCTTCAGCAAATAATACAGCACGAGAATAAAAAGGATATTCAGCAGGACAATACTGCATGAAAGCGGGAGCACAAGGCTTTTTGTCAATTCTTCTATTGTCACCGGGTTTGGATATACTTTCATATTCCAACTGATATCATCCAAATATCCACTGACAGGTTTCAGATCATTTGCATGGAAAGACTGACCGCTCGTAAAAATTGTTTTCCCGTCTTGGTTTACAAGTTTGATATAAACATCAGGGCTCAGTAAATTAATCAGGTTTTTTAAATAATCAATTTGAATAGCTGCGACAAGATAATCTGTCACATTTCGCTTTGAGTCCAGAATAGGGACACAAATTGTAAAAATCGGCTGGCCTGTAATTCTGCTCGAGTAACTATCTGAAATGACTGTCTTTTTTGTTTTCTTCGCTTTTGTAAAAAATGATCTGTCTGCCAGGTTTACTTTCGTTTTTAATTCTGTCGTGCTTGCAGTGACATCTCCTTTCGCATTTAGTAAATAGAGACCGGAAAATCTTGGTTCTGAATCAAAGGCTTTTTCCAAAATCGACTGCATTTTCTTTATGTCAACCGGTTTGTCAATGGCGATAGACAAGGAGGTCATTCTCGCCTTTGTTTCTCCGATTAAATAATTGATTTTGTTGCGGTGAAGGTTCAGCATTACACTCGCTTCTTGCTTATGTCTTGCAGCTATTGTATCTTTTTCTTTTTCATAGACGAAAAAGCTGATGACGATTGCCGGAATCACGACCAGGATGAGATAAAGTTTGACTCTCCCGCAGGCGTCTTTTAATATTTTCAATTTGCATCGCTCCAACATACACCTGATTAGAGGTATTATATCATTGTTTCTTCTTCTTTAATAAGAAAAAATAACCAAAAAAATTAGAAAAAGATGTTGAACAGCTTATTATATAAAAAAAGAAGAGAAATATTGGAAAGATTTTTATTGACATTTCGCTCTTTGTTTATTAATGTTTCTCTGTAATGGTTTCTAAAAGGATGATTGAGACATGACAGAAAAATCACTGAAGTTATTTATCGTGCTGTCGCGCGCATATCGGTCTATTAACGATCATATGAATAAGCATATTCATAAGCACGGACTGAATCCGACTGAATTTGCTGTGCTCGAGCTGCTGTATCATAAAGGTGATCAGCCGCTGCAGCAGATAGGAGACAAAATTCTTTTGGCTAGCGGGAGCATCACTTATGTTGTAGATAAGCTGGAACAAAAAGAACTCCTCATTCGGAAAGCGTCACCTACAGACAGACGAGTGACATTTGCACAAATCACTGAAAAAGGCACCAGTCTTTTGGATGATATTTTTCCTAGTCATGCTGCTGAAATTGCTGAAATGATCAGCGTATTAAGCGAAGAAGAGGTAGAGATGTGCACGGAAATGTTAAAAAGAGTAGGATTAAACGCAAAACAGTTTTATAATAAGTAAAAAAAGGAAGCCTGATATGTCACAAGGCTTCCTTTTTTACTATTTTTCATTTGTTTCCGCTGCGCCTCTCGGTAAGATGAGAACTTCAACGCGTCGGTTTTTGCCTCGGCCTTCCGCAGTTTTGTTGGAAGCTACCGGTTTATACTCCCCGTAGCCCTTAGCACTGAACACTTTTGCGTCGAGCTTAGGGTTTTCAATCAGAAGCCCCATAAAGTTTACCGCTCTCATGACACTTAAATGCCAGTTTGATTGGAATTCAGAGTTTTTAATTGGCATATTATCAGTATGTCCGCTGATAATGATATTTCTCGGCGGATTAATCACAAGAAGGTTGGATATCTCTTGTGCAAGCGAAACATCTTCCTTACGGATGGTTGCTTTCCCAGAATCAAAGAAGATGCTGTCTTTAATCGTAATGAGAAGGCCTTCACTAGTCATCTTTGTTTCCAGCTGATGTTCCAGCTTTTTATCTTTGATGAATTTGTCCACCTGGCTTTTTACACTTTGAAGTTCTTTTTGATCAGCAGCTTTTTCTTTTTCTTTCTTGTTTTTCTCTTTCTCTTCTTTATCCTTTTGAACTTGATCAATTCCGTCTTTCTCTTCTTCAGGAGGGGTGGCGCTGGAATAGTCCATTACACCGGTGCCGCCTGTAAAGACTTCATTAAATGATTTTGAAAGCATCTTAAATTTAGCTACGTCAATTGAGCTGCTCGCATACAGCACGATAAATAATGCCAGGAGAAGAGTTAGGATGTCGGCATATGGAACGAGCCATGATTCATCAACGTGTTCGTCCTCATGCTTCTTCTTCTTTTTTCTCGCCATTTTGCGCCTCTCCTTGTTCTGCAAATTTCAAGCGGTCCTTCGCAGGAAGATACATTAAAAGTTTTTGTTCGATGACTTTCGGTGCCTGTCCTTCTAAAACGGATAAAACACCTTCAATCATGACTTCACGCAGTTTTACTTCTTGTTTTGATTTGCGTTTTAATTTGTTTGCGAAAGGATGCCATAATACATATCCCGTAAAGATACCGAGAAGGGTGGCAACAAAGGCAGCGCTTATGGCGTGGCCAAGCTCATCTGTATTGTCCATATGAGAGAGGGCGGCAATCAATCCGATTACAGCACCGAGCACGCCAAGTGTCGGCGCGTAAGTTCCTGCCTGTGTGAAAATTGCGGCTCCGGTTTGGTGCCTGTCTTCCATCGCTTCGACTTCCTCAGTCATGATATCTCTGATAAATTCTGCACTTTGCCCGTCAACAGCCATGCTGAGCCCGTTTTTCAGGAAAGCGTCATCTACATCCTCAATGCTTGCTTCTAAAGCAAGCAGACCCTCGCGGCGTGCAAGCTGGGCCCATTCAGAGAACTTAGGAATGAGCTCCTCTATTGTGAGCTGCTTGTTTTCTTTAAATAACACTTTGAACAGCGCCGGCACTTTTTTAATTTCTTTTGTTGGGAACGCAATAACGACTGCTGAGATTGTCCCAGCGATAATAATTAAAATGGCAGCTGGGTTTGCAAGCGCGCTGAAGCTGACGCCTTTCAAAACCATCCCCACGCTCAATGCTACAAAAGCAAGAATAATACCGATTAACGAAGTTTTATCCATAGTTTTCACCAAATCCTTTTTTACTAGCTTGTCTATGGTTAATATCGGTTTTGGTGTCAGGAACTTTAGGGAGATTGTGAATTTGTTCATGAAAAATTCAAGGAAGAGGTATAGAAGGGAGAAATAAACAATAGCGGCTTTTCAAAATTGAAATTGGCAGTTTGCTTGCAAGCTGTTCTTCAGACGGTTTCTATTTAATAATAGAAATAAATATCCACTATTTAGAAACATGTGCCATCCCTCGAAGAAAAGAAATGTTTTGAGGGAACGAATAGTATGTTCCAGAAATGTACAAAAAAAGCGGCTTCCTAAACAGGAAACCGCTGCATCTTATTTTGCTTGTACTTTGATTGTACGATCTTCTGCGGTCACATGAAACCTTGTGATTTCACTATTGTCAAGCAGCAGATCGGTCATTTTATCTTCAATCCGTTCTTGGATGGTTCTTCTAAGCGGACGTGCGCCGAATGAAGGGTGGTAGCCCAGCTCAGCGATTGTTGCTTTCGCTTCGTCTGTCACGCTCAAGCTGATGCCGCGTTCTGCCAATGTTTCTTCAAGTTCTCCAAGTAGCAGGCTGACGATTTTTACCAGATGTTCTTTTTCCAGTGAGCTGAACTCAATGATGCTGTCAAAACGATTGAGAAACTCTGGTTTAAAGAACATGCTCAGTGAATCTATCAATGTTTGTTCTTCGATGACACTGTCATCTGATTGGAAACCGACTTTTGTTTGTTTTTCGCCGGTACCCGCATTGCTTGTCATAATAATCACAGTGTCTTTAAAGCTTACGGTTCTCCCTTGGCTGTCTGTCAGACGGCCGTCTTCCATAATTTGCAGGAACATATGCTGAACATCAGGGTGTGCTTTTTCAATTTCATCCAATAGCACGATGCTGTATGGGTTTCGGCGCACTTTTTCTGTTAATTGCCCAGCTTCCTCATGACCGACATATCCAGGCGGTGAACCGATGAGTTTAGATACTGCGTGTTTCTCCATGTATTCGCTCATATCAAGACGAATGATAGCATCTTTTGTACCGAATAATTCATCTGCAAGTGTTTTGGAAAGCTCTGTTTTTCCTACGCCGGTAGGACCGACAAAGAGAAAGGAGCCTACTGGTCTGTTTTTGGCTTTTAATCCGGCGCGGCTTCGTCTTACCGCTTTTGCCACTTTTTGAACAGCGGTTTCTTGTCCGATCACCCGTTCTTGAAGTTTTGCTTCAAGCTCTTTCATTTTCGTTTGTTCGTCTGCCTGCAGTTTGCCGACAGGGATGCCGGTTTTTTGCTCAACAATATCTTGAATCTGCTCAGCTTCTACAGTGACATCGGAATGAGCGGAAGAGCTGTTCCGTTTTTTCTCCAATGCGATTTCTTCATCACGGAGTTTTGCAGCCAGTTCATAATTTTCTTCTTCAAGTGCTTTTGTTTTTTCAGCTTCAATCGCTGTTAAGCGTTCAGCGGCATCTTCATCACTCACCTCATCAATTAATAGGTTAGCTTTTGAACCTGCTTCATCTAATAAGTCAATTGCTTTATCCGGCAGGTGCCTGTCCTGAATGTAGCGGGATGATAAAGTCACACATGCTTTGATTGCTTCATCACTGAATCTCACGCCATGATAGGCTTCGTATTTGTCTTTGATCCCTTGCAGAATGAGGACGGCCTGTTCAATTGAAGGCTCTTGCACCATGACAGGCTGAAAACGTCTTTCAAGTGCTGCATCTTTTTCAATTTGTCGGTACTCTTTGAGTGTTGTCGCACCGATGACTTGCAGCTCGCCTCTGGCAAGGGCAGGCTTGAGAATATTGCCCGCGTCCATTGATCCTTCTGCAGATCCTGCGCCAACGAGAAGATGAATCTCATCAATGAACAGAATGACGTTTTTTCGTTCTTTCAGCTCAGTAATCAGCTGTTTCATTCTCTCTTCAAATTGTCCTCTGATCCCTGTGTTTGCAACAAGGGAGGCAACATCAAGCAAGTACAGCTCTTTGTTTTTCAGTTTGTTTGGAACATCACCTTCAGCAATTTTCAAGGCGAGTCCTTCGGCGATGGCGGTTTTCCCTACACCGGGCTCCCCGATAAGAACCGGGTTGTTTTTGTTGCGGCGATTTAGAATTTCGATCACTCGCGCAACTTCTTCGTCACGGCCGATGACGGGGTCAATAAGACCGGCTTTTGCCCCATTTGTTATATTTTGAGCCAGCTCATCAAGCAATCCCTTTTTCTCGCTTTGTTTTGCTGCGCTTTGTTCTTTAGGCTGGAATGCCTGTTCAAACGGAAATCCGAAAGATTGAGGACCCATGCTCATTGAAGGTTTACGGGTCAATTCGTTATAGCAAGTTTCACATAGAACCATATGTTTATGAACGGAATTTATTTGCATGTTAAGGCGAATCGTCGCTTCGTTTTGATGACAATGTTGACAACGCATTTGCCAAAACCTCCTTAAAAATTTGATCTTCTTTGACCAATGATTGTGAATAAAAAGGCCGTTTGATTTTGACCTTCTTTGACTATAAGTATACGCCAAACATATTGGTTCTCAAAACAATATGCTTAGATCAGTCTGACTATTTGACTAACTCTGACCAATGGCTTTTGAAAAAAGGTTGGTTTAGTTGGCCAACTTTGATTATTAGTATACTCTGACCTTCTTTGACTTTCAAGTCTTTTGCACATCATATTTTTGATTGGTTTACACAGTAAAACATGTTTTCTTCGTCTTTTCAAGGAACTCGTCTCATAGGGTATAAAAAGGCATATATGGACAAAACTGCGGTTCGTTCGGAGGGGAGAAATGGAACAATCTAAAGGGTCTGCAAATCAGCTTGCTTTTGTGTATGTGGGCACAGTAGTCGGAGCTGGATTTGCGACCGGCAGGGAAATTGTTGAATTTTTTCTGAAGTTCGGCTGGTTCGGCTTATTTGGTATTATCGTCAGCGGCGGAATGTTTACGTTTCTTGGTGCTAAGCTGATGATTATTTCTAAGCGAATCAACGCCAAGTCCTATCAAGAAATGAACATTTTTTTATTCGGGGCGACGGCTGGGCGGATTATCAATGTATTTATGCTGTTTATTCTCCTTGGAGTAACGTCTGTCATGCTTTCTGGAGCAGGGGCGCTTTTTGAAGAACAGCTGGGAATGTCCGCTCAGATTGGGATGCTGATGACAGTCGGATTGAGCTTAATTGTAATGACGAAAGGAGTAAAAGGCATTTTTGGTGTCAATGTGTTTGTTGTTCCTCTTTTGATCATCTTTTCTTTGATTGTGGTGGCTGACTCTTTTATTTTCAGTGAATCGCGAAACGCAGCTCAGTGGGTTTGGCCGCACCGCTGGGACTGGCTGCTGTCAGCATTTTCTTACGGTGCTTTGAATTTATCGCTTGCTCAAGCGGTTTTGGTTCCGCTTGCGAATGAAATGCCATCTGAAAAATTGATCAAAAAAGGCGCTTTAATCGGAGGCATGATGCTGACGATTGTCCTATCTGCGAGTTTTCTGTCTTTGTCGACTCTCCCGAATGTATTTTTGTATGATATACCGATGGCTCAAGTGGTTTTTCTCTTTGCGCGCTCTGTCCATTTGATCTATTTGCTTATTATTTTCGGTGAAGTATTCACATCAGTGATCGGCAATCTATATGGATTGGAAAAGCAAGTACAGAGCTTTTTGCCGATAAAAAGCAAATATATCTTTGCAGCCATTATGATTACTGCTTATGTCACAAGCCAAATTGGATATGGTAAGCTGATTTCAACTATTTATCCTTTGTTTGGCTATGTGAGTCTGGCCTTTATCGGCGCCTTGATTTGTAAAAAGGCTCCCCGGCAGCGAAGTTTGTAACAGACATATATGAGGGAAGCCAGCTGCTGACTTTTGTATTGTCAAGAAAAACAACATTATGGTAAGATAGCAGAAGTGAAAAATTGAAGAAAATCCGTGCGATAGCGGGAGAGGTTCTAGCTACACCCTCTATAAAAAACTAAGGACGAGCTGTATCCTTGGATACGGCCTTTTTTATGTTTTTCTAGAGCACCTTCCGAAAGGTGTTTTTTTGTGTGAATCAGTTGTAGCGATGTCTCTCGCCGACGTTTTTATTGCGGAGAAGGAGAGGAATCATGAAAAAAGAAAAAGCAATTGTCGTATTTAGCGGCGGTCAAGACAGCACCACCTGCTTACTGTGGGCTTTGAAAGAATTTGAAGAAGTCGAAACAGTGACTTTTCATTATAATCAGCGTCATTCACAGGAAATTGACGTGGCAAAATCCATTGCGGAAAAACTTGGTGTGAAAAACCACTTGCTTGATATGTCATTGTTAAATCAGCTTGCACCGAATGCCTTGACAAGAAATGATATTGAGATAGAAGTAAAAGACGGCGAACTGCCATCTACATTTGTTCCAGGCCGCAATTTGGTATTCCTATCCTTTGCGTCTATCCTCGCGTACCAAATTGGAGCGCGCCATATTATTACAGGAGTTTGCGAAACAGACTTCAGCGGTTATCCCGACTGCCGTGATGAATTTGTGAAATCTTGCAATGTAACGGTAAACCTGGCGATGGAGAAGCCGTTTGTGATTCATACGCCTCTCATGTGGCTTAATAAGGCAGAAACGTGGAAGCTTGCAGATGAGCTTGATGCGCTTGATTTTGTAAAGAACAACACGCTGACATGCTATAACGGCATCATCGCAGACGGCTGCGGAGAATGTCCGGCATGCCATCTTCGCTCAAGAGGATATGAAGAATATATGGCGATGAAAGGAGAACGTGCTTAAATTGTTATCTCAAATTTATCCGCAGGTCCAGCATCCTTATTCATTTGAACTGAATAAGGACATGCACATCTCAGCTGCTCATTTTATTCCCCGGGAAAGTGCGGGGGCATGCAGCAGGGTTCATGGGCATACGTATACCGTAAATATCACTGTTGCCGGCGACGAACTTGACGATTCCGGCTTCCTTGTCAATTTCAGCCTGCTCAAAAAGCTTGTGCACGGAAACTATGATCATACGCTTTTAAATGATCATGAAGATTTTTCTCAGGATGACCGATATTCGCTGCCGACAACTGAAGTTGTGGCAAAAACGATTTATGACAACGTACAGGCTTATTTAGACACATTGGAGAATAAGCCGAGCTGTGTACAGGTGTTTGTCCGTGAAACACCGACAAGTTATTGTGTCTACCGTCCGAAAAAGGGTGGTTTGAATGGCTAAAGGAATTCCTGTATTAGAAATTTTCGGCCCGACGATTCAAGGGGAAGGCATGGTGATCGGACAGAAAACAATGTTCGTCCGGACTGCTGGCTGTGATTATTCATGCAGCTGGTGTGACTCCGCCTTCACTTGGGATGGGTCTGCTAAAAAAGATATTCGCTGGATGACGGCTGAGGAGATTTTGGCAGAGCTTAAAGACATCGGGGGAGAAGCGTTTTCTCACGTAACGATCTCAGGCGGCAACCCTGCGCTGTTAAAACAGCTCGATGCTTTTATCGAACTGCTGAAGGAAAACAACATCCGTGCAGCGCTTGAAACTCAAGGGACCATTTATCAGGATTGGTTTACGCTAATTGATGATCTGACAATTTCTCCAAAACCGCCAAGTTCCAAAATGGTCACGAACTTTCAAAAACTTGACCACATTTTGACTTCACTGAAAGAGAATAACAGACAGCATGCTGTCAGCTTAAAGGTTGTCATTTTTAATGATGAAGATTTGGCATTTGCCAAAACGGTGCACAAGCGTTACCCGGGAATCCCGTTTTATTTACAGGTCGGTAATGATGACGTGCATACGACAGATGACCAAACATTGATTGCACATTTGCTTGGAAAATATGAAGCGCTTGTTGATAAGGTAGCGGTTGATGCGGAACTGAACCTGGTTCGAGTGCTTCCGCAGCTGCACACCCTGTTATGGGGCAACAAACGAGGCGTATAATAGAAAGGAAGATGGATATGACGACTAGAAAAGACTCAGAATTAGAGGGTGTCACACTGCTTGGCAACCAAGGAACAAATTATTTGTTCGAATATGCGCCGGACGTGCTGGAATCCTTCCCAAATAAACATGTGAACCGTGATTACTTTGTGAAATTTAATTGTCCTGAATTTACATCTTTATGCCCGAAAACCGGTCAGCCTGATTTTGCAACAATCTACATCAGCTACATTCCTGATGAAAAAATGGTGGAAAGCAAATCATTAAAGCTGTACCTGTTCAGCTTCAGAAATCACGGTGACTTCCACGAAGACTGCATGAACATCATTATGAACGATTTGATCGAATTAATGGACCCGCGCTACATTGAAGTATGGGGCAAATTCACGCCAAGAGGCGGAATTTCCATTGATCCGTATACAAACTACGGAAAGCCGGGCACGAAGTACGAGAAGATGGCTGAGTATCGTATGATGAATCATGATTTGTATCCGGAGACGGTTGATAATCGTTAATTATTCCGTTGTGTGAAACGGAGTGAGGTCACAGTAAAAACCGAACATTCAACGTACATTTTATGCGTAAATGTGACCCGGTCACAATTTGGCGGCCCTCTTGTGACCACACCGTGACCGAAAATATACAAAAGTGTGACCACGATCCCTGTCTTTTTGACGGGGATTTTTTTTGCGCGATTCGATTCGTTAACGTCTCGGTAGCGTCTTCGTGCGTTAGTTTGTCGCATTGTTAGTGAATAGTTTCGCTCGTGTTTCGTTAAAAAATAGTATTAATTTACTGTATTACGCGGATTATGAAGATATTCGGCCATAGTTCGGAGGCGCAGACGTTAAGGTATATCGGCATTACTGCGGAGGAGATCGAGGCTGCGTATGAGGCTATCGAGGTATAGGGTCTGCACTAACGAACCGCACCTACTGCGGATGGCCGCCCGAAACTCAGGGGGTTGCGTACTGTTACGCCTGTAATACGGGCATGGGGGCACTAGGTTATAGCGTTATTACATAAGAGAGTAGTGAGTTAAACCGCGTCAGCTCAACGACTCCAGCAATATGTGAGCGTGTCATTATCGGGACACATTGCGTCCAACTGATAGATGCGTGTAACACCGACGAATTACTAATATGCAGTATCTTATACATTGCATGCGGCATATGGCGGTCGGCGGGGTGTTGGTGTGGCGCGGCTTCAACGTTGCATAAAATACATACGATTTGTTACGTAGGGTAATCGCCTGCTAACGTTGATATACCAACGTTTATAATTGTTATTGAATTTAACTCAACTTCATTATGTTAAATTCGTTATTCATAAACATGAATGAAATATACAATCGTATTTAAACGGAGAATAAATAAAAAGCCGCCGACCCCCCAAGTGCCCCCGCCAAGGCCGGCTCATCTGCTGTTCGGAACTTGCGCGCAAAATTTTGAACTCGAAGGGCGAACGAATTTCAAGACAAAAAAAGACGCCGATTATTCAGCGTCCTCTTCCGTTTCTTTTACTTCGAATAATTCTTCGTATTTGGCTCCGGTTGCTTTCATTATCGATGCGACATGCCAGTCGTAGTGTCTTTCGGAATTATCGAACCGAGAAATCGACGCCTGCGGAACGCCGGATCTACGTGATAATTCGGATTGCGACCAGTCTAATCGCGAAAGAACCGAGCCAAGACGAGGCTTTACCGTAAGTTTCATTTCGACCACCTCTGCGACAGAACTTGTCTATTGTAGCTGTTGGTTATCATCGATCATTAAGGCTGCTTTTTATCGCGTTTTAAAGCTGCTGACAAAAGTTTCACCGTCGTTCTCTGCGTTCACGATAAGCTGGGCACTTTCACTGATACGCTGAGCAATGGCCTTTTGCGCTTTTCCCTCGAAGCTGTATAAAAGAGCTGAATAAACATCGTTTAATTCTTCCTGCAGCGAATTCATTTCGAACTTTGGTTTAAGGTTTTTGCGAACCGTCTCAAGCTTGGTATTTGCCACTTTCGTCATGCCTGTTTTTAACATTTGACGCTGCAGCTGTTTTTTCATTGGATCATCTTTATGTTCTAAAAGGTTATCTAATGTCGGCATTGCTTTGTCACTCCTATAATCTCAGCCAATTGGCAAGCATCTGATCTTTTTCCTCAAAATCGTCGGCAATTTTATTCAAGAAGCCGCCTATTTCCTCAAGGTCTCTAATCGCTGTCTGTAGGGAATCTATGTATGATTGTTCAGCCTGTGTATCGTAAAATATCGGTCCTTTATCGTAAGATTGGGCGATATCCTCCAGTGTATTTGTTACATCCTGCGCATTCAGTTGATCGTAAAAGCCATATCCAACTTGACCGTAAAATTCCGTTTTTAGTTCAGCAACTTTTTCATCGTGCTCTTGATAGGCATTTTGCGCTTCTTTTTTCATCATTCTCAGATCCTCGACCATCGCGTCAACTTTTTCGGCCAGTTTTTTCGCGCTTTTGGGCGTTACTTTAATGGCATCCCCGCCGCCGATCGCACCAGCCGGCAGCATTGCGTTCAGATTTTTATCGTACACAAGCTCATCACCGTTTACGTTCGTGATATTTCCGTTTTCATCAAATATAAAGTTTGCCTCATTTAGACCGTGTGTATCTGGATTGCGAACAATAACTGTGCCTATAAAGTAGGCGAGGTTCTTAGTGATTTGGTCCCCCCATTTCCCGCTAAGTCTCTGTTCGCGACTGAATTGCGATAGTGCAGGATTTTTTGTGTAAATGGTGGTTCCATTGTGGCGATCATACTCGTTCCAATAACCAGCTCCGACCATATCATCCGGGTTGATGATAGACCTCACGTAAGGGTCGTACAAGCCATCATTTATTTCTTCTTGCTTATGATCAGTATGTAGTTTGACGACAGAAGGACTGTTAAACGCGACCGCATAAATGTCATTATTGACCGCACTGTATTCGGCTTCTGCACCGCCAAGCGAATGGCCGGTAGTTGAAACAATCGTTGAAGTTCCGTTATACTTTTTTTTAACTTCCTTAACGAGCTGATCTGCTTGGTCGATTTGCGATGTTTTCGTAATGAGTGTATAGTTCCCGGTTGTAAGCAGCGAGTCTTGAGAAGGTGTGCCATTGTATTTTCCGAGTGTTTTAGACGTGTCTTTCGCATCTTTTTTAATGATATATTGACCTTCTTTAGTAGGATCGATTCCCATAACAATGTTGCCGCCATCGGCTTTTACACCATCACTGATCGAGTCTTTTGCGAGATCGGTACCTGCGAAGGCTACGACAACATTTTGGGGATTAGCTGATTTTACCCACTTGCCGTTTTTTGTCTTTTGACCCAGCGAAAAAACAACGCCATCAAGTCCTGTATCGTTATCCCTTTTAATTTTTTCTACGTACCAATACGAATTCTTTTCGGTTTGTATTGGTTTTCCAGACTTCATTAGATCGTCCAACCGTTCGCGGTCGTAGGCCTCTCTATTAAGAATGAAATAAGTTTTATCTGATACATTTGGCACTTTTATGTCTTTGGTCATATACATCGCCTCTTTATTTTTGTAAAATTAGGGTATGAAAGGGTTGGTTTCTTTGAAAAAGAAAAAGTACATAATTATCCTTATTTTAATAATTATAGCAGTTGGAGGATTTATTATGAAGTATCTGCATGATCAAAAAGAAAAAGAGATTGCTTTTGTTAAAGAAGCTCAAGAACATATGGAGAAGTTTTTGTATGAAAATTACAAAGGCGTTAAAGATGTTAGTTTTTCTGACGACTACTACATAAGTCCGATGGGGGGTATCAGGGTAGAAGGATATTTAAACGGAGATAAGGAAAGTAAATTCCAAGGAATATATGATCCTCCGAATAAGGAGATACAGTCCTATACCATCTATGATGATGAAATCGAAAAAACTAAAATTGAAAAATAGATAGCCCGCTCAATCGAGTCGGGCTTTTGTTTTTTTTCTAATATTGTGTATTTATTTTTTATTAATGCCCTCAATAGCTTCCGCAATAGTCGACCATTTTTCAAGGCCGCGGGCTGTGTATGTACCTTTTCCAATAATCGATGCATGCACCTCATATGTAGAATTAACCTTGAATACTGGGACGTTTAACTTCCTTTCTTTAAAAAGAAGCCACTCTTGTTTTTCTTCTTCAAACATCATTTTCTTCTTCTACCTCAACTAAACTTAAAATTTCATTGATATCTTCAATGTTAAAAGTGTTGGCGATTCGCTCAATATGTCCAAAATTAATATTTTGTCTTTTCCCATTAATCAATTCGCTAAGCGCAGCGTGTCTGATTCCGCATTTGTCAGCGAGGCTTCTAAGTGAAAGGTTTTCTTTTTCCAAGATTTCTCCGATATTCACACTGACTTTTTTCATTTTTGCCCTCCAAGTGCATTTTTTTCTTGTCTTTACGTAATAGCGTACCGTATAATCCTAACTAATATGGTACTCAAAAGCGTAACAAAATCTCGAGGAGGAATACAAATGCAAATTCGTTATGTTCGAACTATTGTGGGATGGTTCAATGTGTACATTTCAGGAACAGAACAATTCGTTAACTTAAACCCAGAAGAATTCGCCGCACTCTTGCCGCAAGTGTCCCGGAGAGCATTCGCAGGCTGCACCGAAAGCGGCGTCACGGCAGCGCGAGAACTATTCGGTGAGGAGGTGCAGTCGGCATGACGGATACATTTCAACCGAAAGCAGTAAAGCTGCATTATCACGGGGAAACATTCGATACAAAACAGGAAATACACGAAATCTCTGACGCCTGGTTAATTGCGGCCGATATTATTGGAACATGCTCGGATGACGGTCTGGTGTTTTACGATACTGACCGGTTAGAAAAAAGGAGCGACGGATACCATCTTTATGAAAACAACTATCCTCGGTTTTTTATGGTAGACACGTCAAAGGTAGGCGCAGACCTCCGCAAAATCGATGTTTCTGAGCTCGCAAATATGTCGTTTACTGATTTAGTTCGAATTGGTTTTAATTTGGGGAGGGAAAACTATGGAGAAATTTAACGTTTCTAAAGCGGCAGTTAAAAAAGCAACGGTACGTCTCGGCCTATCAAAAGTGCAGGCACAAAACGTATTACCGAAATATGCGCAAGGCGCCGCGTTCGTTTGGTCTCTCGATACAACAAGCGGCAGCCAAGCCGTTTACGACAACTATAGCGAAAGAGTCCGCCTTGTAATTGCGGAAAATGGTACCGTACTAGACGTTTTCCCCATTGATTACGCGCTACAGTCACTGCACAACTTATCGGACGAGGTACGCCAATCGCTTAAGGAGTCGACTAAAGAGACTTTGATCGCGAAAAAAGACGAGACCCACCGCAAATGGTGCGAAGCTGAACTTGCTTTTCACGAAAATAGTTACGAGATCGCTAAAGTGCGCTTCGGATTAATCGACGCAAATATTGAAGAAGCCGCGACGTTAAGCAGTCGTTTAGCCGGACCTTTGCGCGGATAACAAGCGACTGCACCAAGACAGATCAGCACTCAGAAAAGAACGGACTGAATTAGAGCGTGCTTTTGTACCTTATATCTAAGACTCGAGGGGGAAACGAAATGGAAAAAGTACGGCTAGTTCGACACGGATCGACAGACTTCCTATATAAAGAAATTCATGACGCCTATCTCATCGCAGCGGATACGGTAGCATTATGCGACTTTGATGCGATGGGCGGCGGCAGGTTTGCGTTTTACGACACTGGCGGCCTATCGCGGAAGGATGACGGTTATCACTTATACGACGATGTACATCCGGCGTCATTCGCATTCGAGTTTACTAAGACGACGGCGGCCCTAAAGAAGCTCGACGGACGGGAATTAGCGAATATGAGTGTCACGCAGTTCGTGCGCCTGTTCTTCACCGGAGGCGACTGCGATTGTTTAATAGGCGAGACAGCTCAGTATTGGGGCGTTAAAGCGGACGGGCTGACGTGGCTGTCGGCGGAAGCCCTGACCGGCAGGATAATCGGCCGGCAACGCGAAGAACGGAATTATAAGATCGAAGGACAGTCGGCATCCGTCCATGACGTTCCAGAAAAGTTAATTGACGAATGTTCCGAAGTTTAAAGCCGGTTTGTCGCCGGCTTAATTTTTTTGTCCATTTTCCGAAGTTTCTACGCAACTAATAGTGAAACGGAAACTTGTGAGGTTCTTATTATACTAAGTGCAACTTAGGAATCTTAATGTAACTTTCAAAGAAAATGCAAAAAATATAGAAGATGGCTGAGTATCGTATGATGAATCATGATTTGTATCCGGAGACGGTTGATAATCGTTAATGTAGAGGCTATTCTGACCTAGACGTGTGTCATCACACGTCTGTTTTTTATTTTTAAAGTACCTCAGTTACGCGTTATTGAAATTTGTACACCCTGATTATTTTTAAAAAAAGACGAGCGAATTCGGGGGAGAATTCTGCTCGCCGCTTTCTAATGAAAAGACGGGATGCTGGATGGCAACTCGTCTGTTTTATTATAAAATATCGAACGTATGTTTGTAAAGGTGTCTTTTCTAAAGAAATGGTTCACATAACTGGTCAGAACTGATTCATTGTAAACATTCGCTAAGGTATGCTAAGATGCATGGACGATAAAGGAGTGATAAGAAAGTGAAGACTTTGCGATTAAACGATGTAACGCTAGAAATGGCTGCATATCAAGAGGAGAACGAGCCGAAGCGCAAAATTGCTCTTACGCTAAATGTGACGAGTGAGACTTACCATGATATCGCTGTCCTGTTATATGAAAAAACATTTCATGTCGAGGTTCCGGAACGAAAGCTTGACTTTCAGGGGGAAATCACAAATTATTCAACGTCATTGACCAATCTGTACGAGCCAGAGTCCGTCAGTGAATTCTATATAGAAATAACGGAAATAGACAAAAACGCCGATTCATAATCGGTGTTTTTTTGTGTGTAAAAAGCTGCCGGACGGCAGCTTTTGAGAAAGCGAATTTCATATGTAAGGTGTTTCAGTGTCTGACGTGCAGTTTTTGCGAATAAATGTGGGATGAGGAGGATTAATAGGAGTCTCTGATGATCTTATAATTTTTATGATTAACAACTGTCAATGAATCTAATTCAAGATCACGATAATTATCCATTATCGTGACATCAACGATAACAGAATTTTCATTCACTTTTTCGACAACACCGGTTAATCCGTTTTTAAATTCAATCACGTTTCCAACCTTTGCGATTTTCACAAGCTTCCTCTCCTTTAAACATAATAATGCCTTTTGAAAGTATTTTGCAGTATTTTCATTGAGAAGTAAAGCGATAAGGAGTTTTATCTCCCTAATGAATTGTCCTGGCGCTGTAAAGATGATATATTGATTTTCGTTAAAAGAAAGAAGAGGGGGGAATTTTCGTTGCGTCCCGAAGAGATAACCGAAATGATTGAGCAGCTGCGCATCGGCGCAATAAATGAACTGAGAGTCCAAAAAGAGCATTTCCTCGATTTTAGAGCCGTCTTATCTAAACAAGACGATTTTAAACATTTCCGAGGGATTGCCCAGCAAGGCGGAGATGTCATCTTTCAATACTTAGAACAGCCAAGAAGCTGAAGGTTTCTCCTCTGTGAGAAGCCTTTTTATCATATATGACAGAATACAGGCTGTTTATTACGTTCTTCCGTAATAAGTGTAAATAAAATGTAAAATATTAAAACTGGATAAACATGTTACGAATTAACAAGATTTATAGAATATCAGCCTATTTTTCTTCCATTAACCAAGTCTGTATTCCGTTATATTCCATCCAGGTGTCTCCTTGGGAGAGTTGGAAAATCTTTTCCCGTGAAATTGATTTGTTCTCTTGTTAAGGTAATGAAGTGTTTTTTGAGCACTTTAAGGAGGAAACTGTATGACAACAAAATTCACGGCCCTGGCTGTTTTTCTTCTTTGTTTCATGCCTGCTTCGAAAATTGAACATACACAAGCTTCACTGCTGAGCACGAAGAAAACAAAACATGAAGAAGTAAAGCTGCTTACACCTATAAATCAAGATACAGACACATCTTTCTCTTCACTGTCTGCTGATAAAGAGAAGAAAAACATAAAGCCGATCAGGCTATCAGCGAACACTGAAAAAAAAGACGAAAAATCGCAAACGGATGATCAGGAAGAAACATATTCGCAGTCCGAAAAAGAATTGCTTTCTCGTCTCGTGCACGCAGAGGCTAAGGGAGAATCCTATAAAGGCAAGGTCGCTGTTGCTAGCGTTGTACTGAATAGAACGGAGAAAAAAGGTTTTCCTGATACTGTAAGAGGGGTTATTTATCAAAAAAACGCCTTTGAACCGGTCGCAAACGGAAGCATCAATCAAAAGCCTGATAAAGAATCAATTGATGCTGCCAAAGAAGTGCTGTCTTCAAAAAAAAGAGAAACTGATGCTATATTCTTTTATAATCCGAAAACAGCGTCAGATCATTGGATTCGTTCGCGAAAAACTGTAGAAAAAATCGGCAGACACGTTTTTGCTATATAAGCACAGAAGAGACAATTTGTCTCAGCTGTGCTTTTTTTATATATGACGAGTAAAAATAAAATAATTTTTAAACTTGTCTCATATGATGTTGGTAGTACAAGAGACAAGGAGAGACATCATGAATCGATTTATAAAAGGGATCATTCTTTTATCCATTGCCGCCTTTTTTGCTGAATGCCTTGAATTTGTCGTGAATATGATTTTAGCGCGAGAGCTTGGCGAGCATGGGATGGGGCTTTATATGAGTATTTTGCCTACGATCTTTTTAATCATTGTCATTGCCAGCCTGGAACTGCCCATCTCAATTTCTAAATTCATTGCCGAATCAAATCCTAAGCTCCATGAAAGCATGCTGAGGCACGCATTCAAAATGACAGCCGTTTTTACAGCGTTTTCTACTGTTGCTGCCAGTATTGCGCTCCCGTTTATTCCTGTATTTGATACTTACAACCCTTTTATTAAAGGGATTGTGACCGGCTTAATCCCTGTTGTCGCCTTTACTTCAATCGCCAGGGGATACTTTATGGGTGTGCAACAAATGGGGAAGATTGCAGTCGCCAATGTCCTGAAAAAAATAATCCAGCTTTTGTGTTTGTTTCTCTTTTTTCAATGGTACTCATTTGAGTTGGACATGGCCGTGCTGATATCCTTGTTTGTCCTCGTTGTGAGTGATGTAGTCGTGCTTGTTTATTTATATTCACAATTTATTATGGCAAGGCGGGCGATATCCGGCCAGCAGCACATTCATTTGCGCGGAAAGGATGTAAGAAAAAGACTGCTTGCCGTTTCCATTCCTACAACAGGATTGCGCATTTTTCATGCGGTTGTTAACGCCATTGAACCGTTTTTAGTAAAAGGGGCGCTTTTGGCTGCGGGTGTTGCCGGGACAGCGGCGATTGATCAATACGGAATGCTGGCGGGAGTGGCTGTGACGATAGGATCGTTTCCTGCTTTTATTGCCCATTCGTTAATGATCGTTATGATACCGAGTATTTCGGAAGCTTATGCACTTTCACAGTATGATGTTGTATTAAAAAGACTGAAACAGTCGATTTTCATTACGTTTGGTTATGGCATACCGGCTGTCTGGATCATGTTTCAGTTTGCGGAACCTCTCACACATTTGTTTTTTCACTCGCCTGAAGCAAAATATTACTTACAGCTGTTATGGCCTTACTTTCTCTTTCATCTTTTTGTCATGCCGCTGCAGGCGTGCTTAATCGGGATGGGGTTTGTAAAAGAAGCTTTTTATCACAATGTGTGGAGCCACATCGTTGCGTTAAGTATGATGTATGTGCTGGGCTCAATGGAGAATTTGCAAATGCTTGGAATTATCCTTGGGATGAACACCGGCATGATTTTGCTGACGAGCCTCCACTATGCCACGATCTGCAAAGCGCTGCAGGTATCTGTCTTTCTTATGGGAGGAAGCAGGACGCCGCGAATTGAAGGATGATACAGAAAAAGCAGGGGCAGGCTAATGGAAAAGCATGAAAGGAAGATTTCCATGTTGACGAAGCGCTTGCTTATTGTATGTCTTATATCTTGGGGAATGATTGCGTCGTTTCCTGATGTGGCAGCCGCTGAAGACAAACAGCCTGCAGCTCCCGCTGTTTTCCTGATGAAAACGATAGAAGGAGAGGATATCCGGGTCCCGACTAAAGGGCAAAAAACCATCCTGCATTTTTGGACATCATGGTGTCCGCCATGTAAAAAAGAGCTTCCCCAGTTTCAATCATTTTACAATGCACATCAGTCCGGCAGCGTAAAGCTGGTAACGGTAAATTTAGTGAACTCAGAACAGAATCAGAAAGCGGTTGAAGATTATATTAAAGCAAACAAGCTCACATTTCCGATCGTTCTTGACTCAAAAGGGGAATTGATGAAGGAGTATCACATCATTACGATCCCTACATCATTTTTGCTAAATGAAAAGGGAGAAATCGAAAAAACAAAAATTGGACCGATGACAGCGGAACAACTGAAAGAATGGATGGAAGAATAGCTGGGAGCGTAGACTCTCAGCTTTTTTAATATGATGAAAAAATCGCAAGGTATTAATGATAATTATTATCAAAAAGAAATTAAAATAATTATAATTGAAATTCTCATTGCTCATGCTATAATAAAGAAGACATCAAGAAATAACGGACATAAAGCTGCCTTAAGGGCGGCAATTTTATTTTTATAAGAGAAATGAAGATGATATACATTCTCAATTAGAGGGGAGAATTTGATATGAATGAACAAGTTACCATTCAACACGAGCCAGATGAACCATTAAAGACAGAGCGGAAAGAGAAAAACTGGCTGCAGCATGCTGAGCTTATCGCGGCACTCGTGTCAGGCGCTCTCATTTTAGCTGGCTGGCTTTTATCCGGACATCAAGTATTATCGGTAACGCTTTACTTGCTGGCTTTTGTGATCGGGGGATTTGCGAAAGCAAAGGAAGGAATCGAAGATACGCTCCAATCCAAAACGCTTAATGTAGAACTTTTAATGATTTTCGCTGCCATTGGTTCTGCACTGATCGGATACTGGGCAGAGGGTGCTATTTTAATATTTATTTTTTCCTTAAGCGGCGCTTTAGAAACTTACACGATGAATAAAAGCAGCAAAGATTTAACATCATTAATGCAGCTTGAGCCTGAAGAAGCTACACTGATGGTCAATGGAGAGGCCAAAAGAATTCCGGTTTCGGACTTGCGGGCCGGTGATATGATTGTGATCAAACCTGGAGAACGAGTAGCGGCAGACGGTGTCATCGAATCGGGCTCAACAAGCATTGACGAGTCAGCATTAACAGGTGAATCAATGCCTGTAGAAAAAAACACCGGGGATGACGTATTTACGGGAACTGTGAATCGCAACAGCTCCTTGACCGTCCGTGTCACCAAAGCAAATGAAGATTCGCTATTCAGAAAAATTATCAAACTTGTTGAATCTGCGCAAAGCAGTGTTTCACCGGCACAGGCTTTCATCGAACGTTTTGAAAATGTTTATGTGAAAGGTGTGCTGATCGCAGTAGGGCTTTTGTTATTTGTGCCGCACTTTGCGCTGGGCTGGAGCTGGAGTGAAACTTTCTACCGCGCAATGGTGTTTATGGTTGTCGCTTCACCTTGCGCGCTTGTCGCCTCTATTATGCCGGCTGCGCTGTCCTTGATTTCAAATGGCGCCCGCAACGGCATGCTTGTGAAAGGGAGCGTCTTTCTTGAACAGCTGGGCTCTGTTCAAATGATCGCCTTTGATAAAACGGGTACAGTCACTAAAGGCCAGCCTGCCGTTGAGGCGATCAAAATTGCAGAAGGATTCAGTGAAAAAGAAGTGCTTGAAGCTGTCTATGCCATCGAAACGCAATCAAGCCATCCGCTTGCTCAAGCAATCACAACATACGCTGAAGGTCGTGGTGTGAATCAATCGGGCTATCTATCTATAGAAGAAACATCAGGATTTGGCGTAATGGCAGAAGTGTCAGGTGCGAAATGGAAGATCGGCAAAGCGGGATTTATCGGTGAGCAAATGGCGGCGCAATTTATAAAAGAAACGTCAGCAGATGTCATTCAAAATGGCCACACGGTTGTATTTGTGAAAAAAGATGACCAAATAGCCGGTTGTATCGCTCTGAAAGATCAAATCAGACCTGAAGCAAAAGAGGTCATGGAAGATTTAAACCGGCTTGGGATTAAAACGGCCATGCTGACAGGAGATCATGAGGACACGGCTCAAGCGATAGCGAAGGAAGCCGGAATGACAACTGTAGCGGCAGAATGCCTGCCTGATCAAAAAGTGAATGAAATCAAACGGTTAAAAGAAGAATTCGGAAAGATTGCAATGGTCGGTGACGGAATCAATGATGCGCCTGCACTCAAAGCGGCGGATGTCGGCATTGCAATGGGCGGAGGGACAGATGTCGCTCTTGAGACAGCTGATATGGTCCTCATGCAAAACGATTTGAAAAAGCTCGTCAACATGTGCCGTTTGTCACGCAAAATGAACAAGATTATCAAACAAAATATCGTGTTTTCTTTAGCGGTGATCTGTCTGCTGATTTGTGCAAACTTTTTGCAGGTAATGGAATTGCCCTTTGGCGTGATTGGTCATGAAGGCAGTACGATTTTGGTTATCTTAAACGGATTAAGACTTCTTAAATAAAACCGGCAGTCCAATAGGGCTGCTGGTTTTTTATGTATCAAACTTTTCCTTCTTTTTTGTCATGTTCCGATCTTTTCATAATAAGGATGAGAGCGAGGATACAGCAAAGGAAGCCCGCTCCACAGCCTATGATAGAACTGTAATAATAAAAACCGACCATCTTCATACCGATAAAAGGAGCGGAAATTCCCAAAACCGTTAAGAGCATCACTGCTTTTCGTCTGAAAAAATTCATCAGCAAAACGGAACAACTCCCTGCGATTGAATTCTACTGCCAGTATACAGGAAGCGGGGCAGGAAACAAAATACAATCGAAAATGGAGACGCCGTGAAAGGCAAATACCTGTAAAACCTGTTACAATAAAGACAGAACATTGCATTGCAAATGGCAGGGAGGAACAAAAAGTGAATAGAATACAACGCGTCTCTTCATGGCTGAAGGAAGCGGGGCATACTGCCGCATTTATTCATACGAAAGAAAATGTTTTTTACTTAACCGGTTTTTACACAGAGCCGCATGAAAGATTGATGGGTTTATTTATTTTTCAAGAAGAGGAGCCTTTCTTTGTTTGTCCTGGAATGGAAGCCAACCAAGCCCGCAACGCAGGCTGGAATCATGAAATCATTGGTTATGCGGATCATGAAAATCCGTGGGAGCTGATCGAGAAAGCCTTGAAAAAGCGAAACATCAGTATACATACACTTGCGGTAGAAAAGGATTCAATCTCGCTATCGCGCGCAGAACAGCTGAAGCATTCAGCCGGCGGGGCTCAATTTGTATCAGCTGAAGAAACACTTAATCAATTTCGTTTGATTAAAGATGATAAGGAGATTCGTTCGCTGAAAGAGGCGGCAAAACTTGCTGACTACGGTGTTGAAGTCGGCACAGCCGCTTTGCGGGAAGGCATCAGTGAAGTGGAAGTACTCGCTCAAATCGAATATGAATTGAAGAAAAAAGGTATTCAGGGCATGTCGTTCTCCACAATGGTTCTGTTTGGAGAAAAATCAGGCCAGCCTCACGGAAATCCGGGGACAGCTACATTGAAGAAAGGGGATCTTGTTTTATTTGATCTCGGTGTTATTCTTGATGGATACTGCTCTGATATTACAAGAACGTTTGCATACAAGAGCATTAATCCGAAGCAACAGGAGATTTATGAGACTGTGCTTCAAGCTGAAAAAGCAGCGGTTGAGGCAAGCAAACCCGGTGTCAGAATCGGTGATCTAGATTTAACGGCCCGCGGAATCATTGAAAAAGCTGGATATGGAGATTATTTTCCTCACCGGCTGGGACACGGACTCGGAATTTCTGTCCATGAGTACCCATCAATGAGCCAGGCTAACGATACGCTTCTGCAGGAAGGCATGGTCTACACGATCGAACCGGGGATTTATGTGCCTGAAATCGGCGGTGTTCGCATTGAGGATGACATTCATGTAACAAAGGACGGAGCGGTTGCTCTGACTCGATATCCAAAGGAATTAACGATACTGCCGTAGCAGGAAGTAAAAAAGGACTTTGTTCTCGACATCGTCCTTTTTTATCTGCATTAAATAAAGAAATCATCAAATGTACGGAATGGTTTCACCTCATGTTTTTGGTTGAGAGGTTTTACAGCAAGACAGCTGCTGCCGACAACAGTCAGACATAATCCAATTAAAATGAAGAAACCCATGTGTGATCTTCTCCTTTCAGCTAATAACAAACATATGTCTGGTATGTTCATATCATATTGTATGAAACGCATTCCAGAGCAAGGGGATTTAGAAAGAAGGGAATCTATGGCTAATATCAAAGACATTGCAGAAAAAGCCGGTGTCTCCGTTACAACGGTTTCCCGCGTTATAAACCATCATCCTTACGTCAGCGAAGACAAAAGAAATAGAGTGCTTGAGGCGATGGAAGCATTGGAGTATACAAGAAATATTCACGCTATGCATTTGTCGAAAGGATATTCAAACATGATTGGTGTTGTTTTGCCGACGATTAATTTGCCTTATTTTGCAGAGCTGATCGCAGGTATAGCTGACTCAGCGGCAGAATCCGGAATTCACCTCTCTTTATTCCAAACAAACTATGATGTTCAGAAAGAAATGGTTGCGCTGTCCCAATTAAAACAGCGTCAGGTGGACGGGTTGATTTTTTGTTCAAAGGCGATTGGTGATAAAAAACTCATGGAATGGAAAGGCCCAATAGTGCTTTGCCAGAATTCAGATATCGGCCGTTTTCCAACCATCAGTATTCCTCACCAAGAAGCATTCCGGAACGGCTTGGACTATTTAATTGCCAAAGGGCACAAAAAAATAGCCATCTGTTTGGCAAGAAAAAAGGGCATGAACAGCTATTTTCGAATCAAAGCCTATAAAGATGCATTGGAAGAGATTGGAGAGGTATTTCGGGAAGACTGGATAATTGAGAAAGCGATCACCATTAATGATGGAAAGGCACTTTTCCATAAGTGGAACAAGTGGAGAGAAAAGCCGACAGCTATTTTTGTTGCCAATGATCAAGTTTCAGCAGGGCTTTTGCTTGAAGCGGAAAAACAGTGGGTATCGGTACCTGGTGAACTTGCCATCTTAAGCATTGATAACCATGAAATCAGCCAATTGCTTAGTATCACAACGATCGATATTCAAACGAAAAAAATGGGCAAGCAGGCGTTTGCTATGCTGGAAAATAGAATTCAGGGACACCCGATTGAAAGGAAAGTTCTCGATTACCGTCTCATCGAAAGATCGACTGTTTAGTGAAAGCGTTGAAAAAAGGTTTGACGTGCATTCTGTTCGTTATGTACGATATGAGGTATTGAATGACAAAGGAGCTGAGGATCATGAATGGGTCCTTCACAGTGAAAAAGGTACTGAATAATAACGTCTTAATTGCTTCTCATCATAAATACAGCGAAGTCGTTTTAATCGGGAAAGGTATTGGTTTCGGAAAAAAACAAGATGATCTCATAGAAGATAAAGGCTACGAAAAAATGTTCATTTTAAAGGACGAGAAGGAACAAAAACAGTTTAAAAAGCTCCTTGACTATATTGATGAAAAACTCGTTGCTATTGCAAACGATGTCATCTATCACATCAGTAAGAGGACAAACCACTCATTAAATGAACATATTCATATTGCGCTGACAGACCATATCGCATTTGCCATCAAAAGGCAGCAGCAGGGCTTTGATATGAAAAATCCATTCCTCATGGAAACTCAGTCACTATATCCTGAAGAGTACAAAATTGCCGAAGAAGTCATAGATATGGTCAATGAAAAAGCGGGAATCTGCCTTCCAGAAGGGGAAATCGGTTTTATTGCCCTGCATATCCATTCAGCTCTGACAAATCGTCCGCTGGCCGAAGTCAATCAGCATTCGCACTTGATGGCGCAGCTTGTTGAGGTGATTGAAGACTCGTTTCAAATGAAAGTAAATAAGGAAAGTGTCAACTATTTGCGGCTGATCCGGCATATCAGGTTTATAATAGAAAGAATCAAACAAGAAGAACCAACTAAAGAACCAGAAAAATTAATGTTATTATTGAAAAATGAATATCCGCTATGCTACAATACAGCTTGGAAATTGATTAAAATCTTGCAGCAAACATTGAAGAAACCAGTTCATGAGGCGGAAGCGGTTTACTTGACGCTTCATCTGTACCGATTAACCAATAAAATTTCATAATTCAGTTTATCCTTATAACGTGTTACTGATCCGATCAGGCATGAGTGATTGAGGGAAAAAAACGGGAAGTTCATTCTCGTTCTTTTGTGCACCCCATTTTGCTCATGCCTTTTTGTTGTGTAAAGGGACAAATGTAAACGGTTAAACTGGAAAACTTGCGCCTGTGAATTCGTTGTCATGATTTTGAGCTGTAAGGTCAAACTAGTAAAAAGAGGAGGTCAATTCTTATGTTTAAAGCATTATTCGGCGTTCTTCAAAAAATAGGGCGTGCGCTTATGCTTCCAGTTGCGATCCTTCCGGCTGCGGGTATTTTGCTTGCGATTGGGAATGCGATGCAAAATAAGGACATGATACAAGTCCTGCATTTTTTGAGCAATGACAATGTTCAGCTCGTAGCAAGTGTTATGGAAAGCGCTGGGCAGATTGTTTTCGATAACCTTCCGCTTCTTTTCGCAGTAGGTGTAGCGATCGGGCTTGCCAACGGCGATGGAGTTGCAGGGATTGCAGCAATTATCGGTTATCTGGTAATGAATGTATCCATGAGTGCGGTTCTTCTTGCAAACGGAACCATTCCTTCCGATTCAATTGAAAGAGCCAAGTTCTTCACTGAAAACCATCCTGCATACGTAAACATGCTTGGTATACCTACCTTGGCGACAGGGGTATTCGGCGGCATCATTGTCGGTGTGTTAGCTGCATTATTGTTCAATAAATTTTACACAATTGAACTGCCGCAATATCTTGGTTTCTTTGCGGGCAAACGTTTTGTTCCCATAGTTACATCAATTTCCGCACTGATTCTGGGTCTTATTATGTTAGTGATCTGGCCTCCTATCCAGCATGGATTGAATGCCTTTTCAACAGGATTAGTGGAAGCGAATCCAACCCTTGCTGCATTTATCTTCGGGGTGATTGAACGTTCGCTTATTCCATTTGGTTTACATCACATTTTTTATTCGCCGTTCTGGTATGAATTCTTCAGCTATAAGAGTGCAGCAGGAGAAATTATCCGCGGAGATCAGCGTATTTTTATGGCACAGATTAAAGACGGCGTACAGTTGACAGCAGGTACGTTCATGACAGGTAAATATCCATTTATGATGTTCGGTCTGCCTGCTGCAGCGCTTGCGATTTATCATGAAGCAAAACCGCAAAACAAAAAACTCGTTGCAGGTATTATGGGGTCAGCGGCCTTGACATCCTTCTTAACAGGGATTACAGAGCCATTGGAATTCTCATTCTTATTCGTTGCTCCGATTCTGTTTGCGATTCACTGTGTGTTCGCCGGACTTTCATTCATGGTCATGCAGCTGTTGCATGTCAAGATTGGTATGACGTTCTCCGGCGGTTTAATTGACTACTTCTTATTCGGTATCTTACCGAACCGGACGGCATGGTGGCTCGTCATCCCTGTCGGCTTAGGAATTGCGGTCATTTATTACTTCGGATTCCGATTTGCGATCCGCAAATTTAATCTGAAAACACCGGGACGTGAGGATGCTGCGGCTGAAACAGCGGCATCTGGGAAAACTGGTAAAGCAGGAGACCTTCCTTATGAGATCCTTCAGGCAATGGGAGACCAGGAAAACATCAAACACCTTGATGCTTGTATCACTCGTCTTCGTGTGACTGTAAACGATCAGAAAAAGGTTGATAAAGACCGTCTGAAACAGCTCGGTGCGTCCGGGGTGCTGGAAGTCGGCAACAACATTCAAGCTATTTTCGGACCGCGTTCCGACGGTTTAAAAACACAGATGCAAGACATTATTGCGGGGCGCAAACCAAGACCGGAACCGACGGCATCTGCCCAAGATGAAGTAGGTCAACAGGTTGAGGAAGTCATTGCAGAGCCTCTGCAAAATGAAATCGGCGAGGAAGTTTTCGTTTCTCCGATTGCCGGGGAAGTTCACCCGATTACTGATGTTCCTGATCAAGTTTTCTCAGGAAAAATGATGGGTGACGGATTTGCGATTCATCCTTTTGAAGGTATTGTTGTATCACCGGTTCGAGGGAAAATTCTAAATGTGTTCCCGACAAAACATGCGATCGGCCTGCAATCGGACGGCGGAAGAGAAATTTTGATCCACTTTGGTATTGACACAGTCAGCCTAAAGGGCGAAGGATTTACGTCTTTCGTATCAGAAGGAGATCGCGTTGAGCCTGGACAAAAACTTCTTGAAGTTGATTTGGACGCAGTCAAACCGAATGTACCGTCTCTTATGACACCAATTGTATTTACAAACCTTGCTGAAGGAGAAACAGTCAGCCTTAAAGCAAGCGGCTCTGTCAATAGAGAGCAAGAAGACATTGTGAAGATTGAAAAGTAAGGGTGCTAGTACGCTGTGCTTGTCAGATGACAAGTACGGCTGTATGATATAATATTGTGAAGTAATATAGCTTTAAGTTAAAAGGAGAATGATAAAAATGGCACAAAAAACATTTAAAGTAACTGCAGATTCTGGAATCCACGCTCGTCCTGCGACAGTTCTTGTACAAACTGCAAGCAAATACGATGCTGACGTTAATTTGGAATATAACGGCAAAACAGTTAACCTTAAATCTATCATGGGTGTTATGTCTCTAGGTATCGCTAAAGGCGCTGAGATCACAATCTCTGCTGCTGGCGCTGACGAAAACGATGCTCTTAACGCTTTAGAAGAAACAATGAAAAGCGAAGGACTCGGCGAGTAATGCAAGAGTTAAAAGGGATTGGAGCTTCAGCCGGTATTGCGATTGCAAAAGCGTACCGGCTTGAAGAGCCAGATTTAACGGTTGAAAAGAAAAATATCTCAGATTCTGAAGCGGAAGTAAGCCGTTTTGATAAAGCGATTGCACGTTCAAAAGAAGAGCTCGAAAAAATTAAAGAGCATGCTCTAAAAGAACTGGGTCAAGATAAAGCTGATATTTTTTCTGCTCACCTTTTAGTCCTCAGTGACCCTGAGCTTCTAAACCCTGTGAAAGAAAAAATCAGCACTGATTCAGTGAATGCTGAGTTCGCTTTAAAAGAAACGTCTTCTATGTTTGTTACCATGTTTGAATCAATGGACAACGAATATATGAAAGAGCGTGCAGCAGATATCCGGGATGTAACAAAACGCGTAACAGGCCACCTGCTTGGCGTTGAAATTCCAAACCCAAGCATGATTTCAGAAGAGGTTGTTATTGTATCTGAAGACTTAACACCATCTGATACAGCCCAATTAAACCGTGAGTTTGTAAAAGGCTTCACAACTGATATCGGCGGACGCACATCTCACTCTGCCATCATGGCACGTTCTCTTGAGATTCCTGCTGTTGTTGGTACGAAAGCGGCTACAGGCACAATCCAAAACGGTGTGACTGTTATCGTTGACGGTATTAATGGCGACGTCATTATCGATCCATCTGCGGAAACTGTAAAAGCGTATGAAGAAAAACATAATGCTTATTTGGCTCAAAAAGCTGAATGGGCGAAGCTTGTCAATGAACCGACTGTATCAAAAGACGGGCACCATGTAGAGCTTGCAGCTAACATCGGTACTCCTGATGATGTGAAAGGCGTTCTTGAAAACGGCGGAGAAGCAGTTGGCCTTTACCGTACAGAATTCCTTTACATGGGAAGAGATCAGCTTCCTACAGAAGACGAGCAGTTTGATGCTTACAAAACGGTTCTTGAGCGTATGGAAGGAAAATCAGTTGTCGTGCGGACACTTGATATCGGCGGAGACAAAGAGCTTCCTTACCTGCAGCTTCCTAAAGAAATGAACCCGTTCTTGGGTTACAGAGCGATTCGTCTTTGTCTTGAAGAGCAAGAAATCTTCAGAACACAGCTTCGCGCGCTGCTTCGTGCAAGTACATACGGAAACTTGAAAATCATGTTCCCTATGATTGCGACAGTTAATGAATTCAAAGAAGCAAAAGCGATTCTTCTTGAAGAGAAAGAAAAGCTAGTAAAAGCGGGACAGACTGTATCTGATGAGATTGAAGTCGGTATGATGGTTGAAATTCCGTCAACTGCTGTCATCGCTGATCAGTTTGCCAAAGAAGTGGATTTCTTCAGTATCGGAACAAACGATTTGATCCAATACACAATGGCAGCTGACCGTATGAATGAACGTGTATCTTACTTGTATCAGCCATACAACCCAGCTATCCTTCGCTTAATTACACTTGTAATTGAAGCGGCACACAAAGAAGGCAAATGGGTTGGCATGTGCGGAGAAATGGCAGGAGACGAGATTGCGATTCCAATTCTTCTTGGCTTAGGCTTAGATGAGTTCTCAATGAGCGCAACTTCCATCCTTCCGGCAAGAACACAAATCAGCAAATTGTCTAAACAAGAAGCTGAGTCATTCAAAGAGAAAATCTTATCTATGAGCACGACAGAAGAAGTTGTCGCGTTCGTAAAAGAAACATTCAAGTAATATACAAAAACCAGACGGCCTCCGGCCCGTCTGGTTTTTTTCATAAGTAAGGGCGAAGAAGGGCACAATAACATGGCTAGGAGGGATAAATATGTCAAACCAATTTAACGCAGGAGATACGGTTTACGTGATCTACAGAAACCCGCACGCCGCAAATGTTGCCCACATAAAAGAAGCTGAAATTGTGCATCATCCACATCATGAAGGTGAGTTGTCATTGTTTATTTATGAAACCTATCATCCGTTTGCTGAGGACGATGCTGTATTTGCAAGTTATGAAGAAGCCACATCACTTTACAAAGAGCTATTTGACAGTGATCCGTATGAGTAACAAGGAAATCATTACAACTCATATCCTTTCCGTCTTATGAGAAAAGTAATGGTAGTAAAGGAAAAGGATGTGGCATGATGCATAACCCATTTGTTCCGCAGCTTGTGTATATTGAACCGAGAGCGCTGGAATATCCGCTTGGCCAAGAATTGCAAGAAAAATTCGAGAAAATGGGTATAGAAATTAGGGAAACGACATCCCATAACCAGGTCAGAAATATTCCTGGGAAAAACCATCTTCAACAATATCGCAACGCGAAGTCAACTTTAGTCATCGGTGTCCGGAAAACATTAAAATTTGATTCTTCAAAACCTTCGGCTGAATATGCCATTCCGTTTGCAACGGGCTGCATGGGGCATTGTCATTACTGTTACCTGCAAACCACTATGGGATCTAAACCGTATATCAGAACCTATGTAAATGTCGAAGAGATATTAGACCAAGCGGATCAGTATATGAAGGAACGCGCACCAGAGTTCACAAGATTCGAAGCCTCATGTACGTCAGATATTGTAGGAATCGATCATTTGACACACACGCTCAAACACGCCATTGAACATTTTGGACAAAGTGAGCTCGGCAAACTCCGATTTGTAACAAAATTCCATCATGTCGATCACCTATTAGACGCAAAGCATAATGGGAAAACGAGATTTCGATTCAGTATTAATGCTGACTATGTGATTAAAAACTTTGAGCCGGGAACCTCACCTCTTGATAAACGGATAGAAGCGGCAGTAAAAGTTGCAAAAGCAGGATACCCGCTAGGTTTTATTGTTGCTCCGATTTATATTCATGAAGGCTGGGAAGAAGGATACAAACATCTATTTGAAAAACTTGATAATGCTTTGCCGCAGGATGTTAGACAAGATATCACTTTTGAACTAATTCAGCACCGCTTCACAAAACCGGCCAAACGCGTGATAGAGAAAAATTATCCGAAGACGAAGCTCGAATTAGACGAAGAAAAACGACGTTATAAATGGGGCCGTTACGGAATCGGAAAATATATTTATCAAAAAGATGAAGAGCATGTCCTTCGGGAAACACTTGAATCGTATATTGATACTTATTTTCCTAACGCGAAACTCGAATATTTCACTTAAACGGGCTGTTGTGATGAACAGCTCGTTTTTTTATGAACTTGTCACCACTTTACCGTATTGGCCGGCGCTGATCTTGATAAAAAGGACATGTGCCCGATGCTTGTCAACAGTCAGCTCCTGCATTGTCTTCAATCAGCATTTTCCGATTCCAAGCTTTCAATAAGTGAATCATTCAGACTCTGATGGCCGCATCCTCAGTATTCTGCTGTTATCATATACATTTGTTTTAGGATGATCGTCACCCTCCTTGTGTGATTTATAATTGATCAGCTTGAATTTGAAAGTAAATATAATTCAAATTTCACACAATTTATTTTTTGATTATTCATTTTTAAAATAAAAGGGCCGATATAGACATTAGGAGGGGATGGGTTTGTTTAAAAAACTTCACATGAAAATTGCTGTATTTGTTTCGATTATGCTAATCGTCACAGTTGTTCTATTAATGCTGTCTTCTTACTTGACGCTAAAGCCGATGATTACAGAGGATGGAAAAAATACAACGTCAAATGTGACGCAGTCACTTGAACAAAATATTGAATTGCAATTAAAGAGTTATGCCATTTCGCTATCAAGATTTGCCACTGGGGAATTAACTCATACATTTGTTGCAAAACCAAGTAAAGAAGCTTCTCGGCTGTTTAACGATGATATGAAACAAATCAAAGATAACGATAATTATGTTGCGATGGCTTATGTAGGCACCGCAAAAAAAGAAATGTTTACATATCCGAAAGCCGATTTTACAGATGATTATGACCCAACAACAAGACCATGGTATAAGCTTGCAGCTGAAAAACCGGATCAAGTTGTTTGGACTGAACCCTATAAAGACGTCGTGACGGGAGACATGATTGTTACCGTATCAAAAGCGGTCCTTGATGGGCGAAAAGTGATCGGGGTTGCCAGCTATGACTTGAAACTCTCAGCTATCCAGAGCATGGTCAATAAACAAAAAGTGCCTTACAGTGGATTTGCCTTTTTAGCTGATGCAAGCGGCAATTTTTTAGCCCATCCGTCAAATCAAGGAAAAAATATATCAGAGGATCAAACACTGAAAACCATTGCATCTGAGAAAAAAGGGATACAGGATGAAAATGGGAAAATGGTTGTGTACCAAACGATTGGGGAAACGGGCTGGAAAGTCGGAACACAATTTGATACCGATAAGTTAATGTGGATTTCAGATAAAATGACCCGGGCGAATCTTTGGATATCAGTGGTTGCGCTTATCATCACAATGATTTTCAGCTACTTCCTGGCCAAAACGATAACCGGTCCGATTCAGCAGCTCATCGGAAAAACGAAGGCAGTTTCCGCAGGTGATTTAACAGTGCACGCGGATTCAAAATCCAAGGATGAAGTCGGTATGTTAACAAGAGACTTTAGTCAGATGGTTGAAAACATGAAAAAATTAGTTGAGCAAGTCAGGCTGTCTTCAGGGAAAGTATCTGACACCTCTGAGCAATTAACGGCTGTCTCTGCGGAAACAAATGAAACGAGCGGACAAATTGCAAAAGCGATTGAAGAAGTAGCCGCCGGAGCATCAGAACAGGCTTCTGAAGTTGAGACGATTAATGAAAAATCAGAAAGCCTGTCAATGAAAATCAGACAAATCGCTGAAGAGGCGGGCGGAATGAAAGAACGCTCAAAATTATCTGAGGATGCAAGCTATAAAGGTCTGGATGCGCTCGGCCAGCTGCTGATGAAGTCAAACGAAGCCAACATGGAAACAAAAAAGGTTGAAACGATGCTGCTTGATTTGGAAAATCAAACAAAAAATATTGAAGAAGTTGTTACAGCGATTTCGAATATTTCGGATCAGACCAACTTGCTTGCCTTAAATGCCAGCATTGAGGCAGCCAGAGCTGGTGAAAGCGGCCGCGGTTTTTCCGTCGTAGCCGATGAAGTGCGGAAGCTTGCTGAGCAATCAGCACAATCTTCAAAGCATATCAGCGAGACTGTGAAGCTTATCCAACTTGAGACAAAAGAGGCCTCTCACGCAATGGTTGAGGCAAGCAGAATGAATGATGAACAAAACAGTGCCATACATGAGACAGGAGAGGTATTAAACACGATAACCATGGAAATGCAATCACTGGTGCAGGGCATTGATCATATTTACGAGGAAATTCAAAGAATGAGTGACGAACAGTTCGCGATTTCTGAAGCCATTCAAAGCATTTCGGCCATATCACAGGAATCAGCTGCCGCAGCAGAAGAAGTAAACGCATCAACTGATGAACAGCTGATCACCCTTGATAAAGTCAAACACTCAACGGAAACCTTAAGACATGCAAGCCAAGAGCTTATGAACACAATTGCTAAATTTACATTGTAGTCCAATACTTCCCCAAAACAGAAATTGTTTTGGGGATTATTTTATTTTAGGAGTCTACAATATAAAGAAGAGATATGGTAGTCTAGAAAATGAATGGAAAATGATAAATTTTAACTAATCAAACCGAAACAGCTGGGAGGAATGACCTTGAAAAAAACAATTGGTTTTATAGGTCTTGGCGTAATGGGAAATAGCATGGCATCACATATTCTGAATGATGGTCATCCTGTATTAGTGTACACCCGGACAAAAGAAAAAGCAGACACTATACTGCAAAAAGGCGCGGTATGGAAAGAAACAGTTAAAGACCTATCCAAAGAAGCAGACGTTATCATTACAATGGTCGGCTATCCTAGTGATGTTGAGGATGTGTATTTCGGAAACGGCGGAATCATTGAAAACGCAAAAACAGGCGCATATCTCATTGATATGACGACATCTAAACCGTCGCTTGCGAAGAAGATTGCTGAAGCAGCTAAAGAAAAAGCATTGTTCGCTTTAGATGCTCCTGTTTCTGGCGGTGATATCGGTGCACAGAACGGAACACTCGCCATTATGGTCGGCGGAGAAAAAGAGGCATTTGAAGCCTGTATGCCGATATTCTCTTTAATGGGAGAAAATATTCAGTACCAAGGGCCGGCTGGAAGCGGCCAGCATACGAAGATGTGCAATCAGATTGCAATTGCAGCTGGTATGATCGGTGTTGCTGAAGCGATGGCATATGCTAAAAAATCAGGTCTGCAGCCGGAAAATGTTCTGAAAAGCATTACAACGGGCGCGGCTGGAAGCTGGTCATTGTCAAATCTGGCTCCCCGTATGCTGCAAGGAAACTTTGAACCAGGTTTTTATGTTAAGCATTTTATAAAAGATATGGGAATTGCGCTAGAGGAAGCGGAAGTAATGGGGGAAGAAATGCCAGGCTTGTCGCTTGCGAAATCTTTATATGACAAGCTTGCTGCACAAGGTGAAGAAAACAGCGGGACACAGAGTATATATAAGCTTTGGATGAAATAAAAAAGATTGCCTGTATGAAACAGGCAATCTTTTTTTTTATTATTTTCCGATGAATTGCTGTGTCCAGATGCTTCCAGACTCCACATAGCCTACACCGATGTGGGTAAAGTTAGGGTTTAGAATGTTTTTTCTGTGTCCTTCACTGTTCATCCAAGCTTTTACTACTTCTTCTGGTGTTTTTTGACCTTTAGCAATGTTTTCACCTGCTGTTTTGTAGGTGATTCCGAAAGACTTCATCATGTCAAACGGTGAGCCGTAAGTTGGACTTTGGTGATCAAAGTAGTTCTTGTCTTTCATATCCTGAGATTTTGCGTGTGCAGATTTGCTTAACGTTTCATCAATTTGAAGCGGTTTTAAGCCTTGTTTTTGTCTTTCTGCATTTGTAAGCTCAACAACTTTTTTCTCATATGCACTTACAGATGAAGGGGCAGATGCTGTTGTGTTTGCTTTTTCAGCAGCTTCAGGCGCTTTAGAAGCAGTATTTTTATCAGCAGCTTTTTCTGTCGTTTTTTGTGCCGGTTTTGCAGTTTCTGTCTTTTTAACATCCTGAATGTTCATGTTAGATTGTTTCGCATGTTTTTCAAGAAGCTGCTTGATCTCTTTTTCGTTTGCAGTGTTTAAAGTATTGATATTTGTATTAACATGCAGCTTTTTCACTACATCGTTAAGAGACATGTTTTTTACTGTGTTCCCCGTTTTCACCGTTACTACATGCTGGCAGGAGAGTTCTTTCGCTGATGCTTGCTGTACGCCCCCGAATGTGAATAATCCCACCGCAGCGGCAGCAGATAAAATAAATGCTTTTTTCATTAGTTCATAACCTCCTAGAGTTGTTTGTTTCTACAAAAAAATCATAACATAGCTTTTTTGTCATAAAGAATCCAGCACTTTCCTTTGACAACGAGAGATTGTCATTTTTGTAACCAATATGCGCTCAATTGCTGAGAATAAGGGAATCAGCGCATTTCTTAATATTATTGTAAAAGTAACATTTCTTCCTTTTATTTGAATTTATAGCTATATTTTAATGTGTTTTTATATTGACAGCTTTTTTTATCCCTTTTCGCTGTAATGAGTGTTACAAAGGTGTTACAATTAATCTCAGTATATGTAAATATATTGAATGATTTGAGAGGTGTAACCAGAAGTGACTGAAATAGGACGTGAACCGAAGAAAAAGCGCAAAGGAAGCCGGGCAATTAGAATGAACCTTTTTTTCCTTGCTGTCTTTGTTCTTTTCACTGCATTAATTTTTAAGCTTGGTGTTGTTCAAATTGTTGAAGGCGAACGGCATGAAGAGGATGCTAAGAAAGCAAATGCAAAAACAGCATACTATCCCGCACCGCGGGGAAAAATGTATGACAGAAACCAAAAGGTGGCTGTCGATAATCAAAGTGTGCCTGGACTTGTTTATGTGTCCACATCGAGCACAAAAACAGCGGATAAAATCAAAACAGCGAAGCGCCTTGCTGCTTTAATCGATATTGATACCGAATTTTTGAAGGAAAGGGATTTGCGTGATTACTGGCTCGCGTCTCACCCGAAAAAAGCTGTCGCTCTGCTTAAGGAATCTGAAAGCAATCTGAAAGGGGCAGAGGCTTACAAGCTTCAAATTGAGCGTGTGCCGGATCAAGAATTGAAGGCGATTCAGAAAGATGACGCAGAAATGAAAATCGCTGCGATATATACGAGGTTTTCAAGCGGAAATGCCTACGAACCCCAAATCGTAAAGGCGATGAATCCAAGCGAAAGCAACAGCAATGGAAAAAATGGAACCCTGCTTGATGAGAAAAAAAATTCCGCGCATCGGCCGAAGAATGACTTAACATATGATGAAATCTCAATTGTTTCTGAGCATTTAGAAGAGCTCCCGGGAATCGACATCGTAAACGATTGGACACGAAAATATCCTTACGACAAAACACTCTATTCCGTTTTCGGAGGTGTCACGACACCTGATCAGGGCCTGCTGAGCGACCGGAAAGATTTCTACTTAACAAGAGGCTATGCGAATAATGACAGAGTGGGAAAAAGTTATTTAGAATATCAATACGAGGACTACTTAAATTCGCATAAAGAAAAAGTGCAGTATGTAGAAGACAATAAAGGAAATGTCGTCAGCCAAAAAACCATTGATAAAGGAAGCAGGGGATACGATCTTCGGCTTTCATTCGATATGGAGCTTCAGGCAGAGGTAGAGAAGATCATTGAAGAAGAAGTGAGAAACAGCCGAGCACGCGGAAACTATATGCTGGACAGAGCCTTTGCCGTCATGATGGATCCGAATAACGGCGATATTTTGTCGATGGCAGGAAAAAAGATAGATTTAAAAACAAATAAAATTCAAGATTATGCGATTGGGGCGTTTACAACCCAGTATGAAATGGGTTCAGCAGTAAAGGGCGCCACCGTACTTGCCGGTTATCAAGATGGGATCCCGCATTATAAATATTTTCTCGATGCTCCAATGTATTTAGGAACAAATCTCATAAAAAAATCTTATACTAATATGGGAACGATTAATGAATTAACCGCTTTGCAAAGAAGTTCTAACGTATATATGTTTAATGTCGCCATGCATATTGCGGGTATCACATACAAGCCGCGTGGGTCTCTCCCAGCTGATCAGAAGGATTTACTGAAAATGAGAAACTACTACAGCCAGTTTGGCCTAGGCGTAAAAACCGGTATTGATCTGCCGCAGGAATCAGCCGGTATGCAAACTACGCCTGAAACGGTAGGGGGATTAATTTTAGACTTGGCAATCGGTCAATACGATACATACACACCGCTCCAAATGGCGCAGTACATTTCAGTAATTGCCAATGGAGGCTATCGGGTGCAGCCTAGAATCGTGACTAGTATTCATGAGCCAGGAAGTAAAGACCAGCTAGGCAAAGCCATTGAACATAGAAAACCTAAAGTGCTGAATAAGATTAACAATTCAGAGAGTGATTTGAAGCAAGTGCAAACAGGTATGAAATTAGTCACTTCTTCAGGAACAGCTAAAAATACATTTACAGAAGATGTATCAGGGAAAACGGGAACAGCAGAAACATTTTACTACGGCACGAATCGCAACTGGTGGGGGAAAAAAACATACAATCTGACTTTTGTAGGCTATTACCCGTCGAAAAAACCAAAAGTGGCCTTTAGTGTTGTTGTTCCATCAGTAGATGATGATGATAAGATCAATAAAATTATTGCCAAAAGAGCTATCCACGCTTACGCAGAGCTCGAAAAGAAACACAGTAAAAAATAAAAAAGCAGGGTGCACAACTGAAGGGTTGTGCACCCTTTCTTTTATTCAAAAATTGACGTTCACCATAAGAATAGAAGGAGAATACTTATTTTCTAGCGAATCATACTAGGTAAAAGTCAATCTATATAAGTCGAAACACGATGATCATGCAAAGGAGGGATTCTGTGGAACAGGATACGCAGTATGTTAAACCATTTCAAACAAAAACCGATATTCATGCAGTCTTGGCCTCTAATGGGCGAATCATTTATATATCTGCCAACTCCAAACTGCATTTAGGTTATCTTCAAGGAGAGATGATCGGATCATTCCTCAAAACGTTTCTGCATGAGGAAGACCAATTTTTAGTTGAAAGCTATTTTTATAATGAACATCATCTGATGCCGTGCACCTTTCGTTTGATTAAAAAAGACCATACAATTGTGTGGGTGGAGGCTGCGGTAGAAATTGTTACCACAAGAGCTGAGCGGACTGAACGGGAAATCATTTTAAAAATGAAGGTTCTTGAAGAGAAAACAGGCCATCAATCCCTAAACTGCGAAAAACATGAAATCGAGCCTGCAAGCTCGGAATCGACTACATATATAACGGATGATTATGAACGGTTAGTTGAAAATCTACCGAGTCCGCTATGCATCAGTGTCAAAGGCAAGGTTGTTTATGTAAACAGCGCGATGCTTTCAATGCTGGGAGCGAAAAGCAAGGATGCTATTATTGGCAAATGGTCCTATGAATTTATTGAGGAAGAATATCATGATATCGTGAAAAACAGAATAATACGCATGCAAAAAGGAATGGAAGTCGGAATGATTGAACAAACATGGAAAAGGCTTGATGGCACACCTGTTCATTTAGAAGTGAAAGCATCCCCGGCCGTCTACAAAAAACAGCAGGCTGAATTGCTGCTGCTAATCGATATTTCTTCAAGAAAAAAATTCCAAACTATACTGCAAAAAAGCCGTGAGCGCTATCAGCTGCTGATTCAAAATTCAATTGACACCATTGCGGTGATTCATAATGGTAAATGGGTATTTATGAATGAATCAGGAATTTCCCTGTTTGAAGCAGCTACTTATGAGGATTTAATCGGCAAAAACATATACGATCAGCTGCATCCTTGCGATCACGAAGATGTAAAAGAGAGAATTCACAACATCGCTGAGCAAAAAACAGAATCAGAAGTTGTCAAACAATCCTGGTTCACCTTCCAAAACCGAGTCATCTATACGGAGATGGTCTGCATTCCGACGACCTTTTTTGGTGAAGCGGCCGTTCAAGTTATTCTGCGGGATATTTCTGAAAGAAAGCAAACAGAAGAATTGATGCTGAAATCAGAAAAATTATCGATCGCAGGGCAGCTTGCCGCGGGAATTGCCCATGAGATACGCAACCCGCTGACAGCGATTAAAGGATTTTTACAGCTGATGAAACCGACAATGGAAGGAAACGATCATTACTTTGAAATTATATTTTCTGAACTCAGCCGCATCGAATTAATACTCAGTGAGCTGCTTATGCTTGCGAAACCTCAGCAAAATGCGGTGAAACAATCCTTGAATCTGAAAAAATTAATTGGTGAGGTCTCAGCCCTGTTGGAAACACAGGCAAATTTGAATGGCATTTTTATTAGAACCAGCTATGAAAAAGACAGCATTTATATAAATGGCGATCAAAACCAATTAAAGCAGGTATTTATTAACTTAATTAAAAATGCAGTTGAGTCAATGCCTGACGGAGGAACAGTAAATATTAACATCACTGAGGATGAGCATTCTGTTCATGTCACGATCAAAGATGAAGGGGAAGGCATACCTGAAAAGGTGCTGAAGCGGATTGGAGAACCATTTTTAACGACAAAAGAAAAAGGCACAGGGCTTGGACTGATGGTGACATTTAATATCATTGAAAATCATCAGGGAGTCATTCATGTAGACAGCCAGCCGAAAAAAGGCACAGCGTTTAAAATTTCATTTCCGAAAAAATAAAACAACGGCTTAAACGCCGTTGTTTATCGTCTGCATGGATTCACGTTTCTTTAATACAAATGACTCTAAACGGTCTAAGCCTTCTTTTAGTGTGTCCAGCGAGCATGCAAAAGACAGCCTCACATATCCTTCACCATACTTCGAGAACGAGCTGCCCGGCACGAGTGCCACACCAGCATCCTCCAAAAGAGCCATACTAAAATCAAATGAAGACATTCCAAATCCTTTAATAGAAGGGAAGATATAAAATGCTCCAGACGGTTTTACAACATCAAGCCCCATAGAAACAAGACGATCATACACATAATCCAGACGTTTTTTGTATTGTTCTCTCATAATCAAGGCGTCGTCAAAGCCGTTTGTCACAGCTTCAAGTGCAGCTTTTTGAGAAATGGATGATGCACACGACACGTTGTATTGATGAACTTTTAAAATGTGCTTTGCTATGTCTTTCGGTGCGAATAAAAATCCAATTCTCCAACCGGTCATGCTGTGTGATTTTGACAAGCCGTTAATGACAATCGTTTGATCTCGCAAATGGGTTGCGATCGAGTAATGCGGTCTGTCATATGTTAATTCACTATATATCTCATCAGACAATACGAAAATATTTCTGCCTTTTAAAAGGTCGGCAATGCTTTTTAACTCTTCTTCAGATAAAGTCACACCGGTGGGGTTTGATGGATAAGGAAGCACGACACACTTGGTATTAGGAGTCAGAGCATCTTCAATCAGCCGGGCAGTAAGCTTAAAGCCGTGTGACGTAGTATCTACAATGACAGGTTTCGCTCCGCATAAATTGATAATAGGTTCATAGCCTGGATAAACCGGGCCTGGCATAATGACTTCATCACCGGGAGATAAAATGGTCCGGAATGCAGCGTCAAGGGCTTGGCTTGCACCTGTTGTGATGATGATTTCAGATTCAGCATCATAGTTGAAATCCGCTTTTTTCTTCATATAAAGCTGTACAGCTTGTCTCAGCTCGAGGTAGCCGGCGTTCGGCGTATATGATGTCACATTGTCATCAATGGCTTTTTTTGCGGCAGCTTTCACGTGATGCGGCGTGAAAAAATCAGGCTGGCCGATCGTAAGTGAAATAACATCTTCGTGTTGAGCTACAAGATTTGAGAATTTGCGTATTCCTGAAATTTCAATCTCTCTTGCCTTCGGATTCAGCAAATGTTCCATAATTCATCACCTTAACAATTATAATGAGTTTATCCTATTTTACCACTAGCTGACCATTTGTCACATGTTTAGCCGATATATTTCGATTGTATGCGCCTTTTTCCCAAATATGCCTTTCAGTTCGGAAAAAAAGAAGACAACCAGCGATTTGATTGTCTTTATTGTATCACGTTCTATTATTGTTTATATGTGCCAATTTCATCAATAACCATACTCAAAATGAAGGTCTTCGTGCCAAATCAGATACGGGGGATGCTCCTCTTGAAGATCAGCTGATTCTTTCTTCATATTCAGGTAAGTTTCTTCACTGATATCTTCTAAAACAGTCATTTCATGTTCTTTACATATTACTAAGGTACCCATTATTTACACCCTTCTTTGGAAAAATCCTTGACTATTTTACCACTGTCAGTTGGAAAGTCAATGGGTATTAGGAGAAAAGTTTCTTTTTCAAGGAGAGCGGCTTATTGCCTTTGTCATTCAATTTTAAAGAGCCGCCATTCACTTTTTACAATTTACGCCGATATATACAGTACAATACTGAATGCGAATAGCGAGGGATTGAATTGTCGTTACAACAATACGAAATTTTACTAGATTCTGGTACAAATGAATTGGAAATTGTGAAGTTTGGCGTGGGTGATAATTCTTTTGGAATTAACGTCATGAAGGTAAGAGAAATTATTCAGCCTGTCGAGGTGACATCAGTGCCTCACTCACATCAGCATGTAGAAGGAATGATTAAGCTCAGAGGAGAAATCCTCCCAGTGATCAGCCTCTTTTCATTTTTTGGTGTCGAGCCAACCGGATCAAAAGACGAGAAATATATCGTGACTGAATTCAACAAAAGGAAAATTGTTTTCCATGTCGGCTCTGTTTCTCAAATTCACAGAGTATCCTGGGAAGCGATTGAAAAGCCAACCTCATTAAATCAAGGGATGGAGCGCCACCTTACTGGGATTATCAAGCTTGAAGGCCTGATGATCTTTTTGCCAGATTATGAAAAAATTATTTATGATATTGAATCAGACTCAGGTGTGGATACGTACAATATGCATACCGAGGGCTTTGATGAAAGAAGAGCTGATAAAAAACTTATTATTGTAGAGGATTCACCGCTCTTGATGCGTCTCCTGCAGGATGAATTAAAAGAAGCAGGGTACAAAAATGTGTCTTCGTTTGAAAATGGAAAAGAGGCTTATGACTACATTATGGACCTTGCTGAAAGTGGTACTGATTTGTCAAAACAGATTGATATGATCATCACTGATATTGAAATGCCAAAAATGGATGGACACAGGCTCACAAAGCTGCTGAAGGAAAACCCGAAAAGCTCAGACGTCCCGGTTATGATTTTTTCATCACTAATTACAGATGATTTGCGTCACCGCGGAGAAGTCGTCGGCGCAGATGAGCAAATCAGCAAGCCTGAGATCAGTGATTTAATTAAAAAAGTGGATACGTATGTTATCGAATAAATAAAAACAGCCGATGCCTGAAGTGGCGCGGCTGTTTTTATTTTAAAAGTAACTCTCACCAAGCTTTTTAAAGACAGGTTTATGATAAGCTGGCTGCTGGCGATTTGGCACAAGCGGTTTTTCTTTCATGCCGACATAGTCTTGCAACAGGTGTTTCGCTTTTGTTAAGGACATTTGAGCTTTAGGATTTCGGTACGATTGATTAAGTGTACCTAAATGCGGAAGATGTTCGAAGTCTTCTTTAGTTGGAGGCATGTGAAAATAGTAGTCTCCGATTGAAATAAGCACGTCCGATTGCTGCTGGCTAAACCTTGGATTTTTTGAAAAATGAAGCCCTGTTTTTTTTCCTTTACCTTCTTTGACAAGCTTTTGCAAAGCCCGTTTTTTCAGCAGATATAGGTATTTAGGGTTGGGGGCGGTTTTTGCATGGCGGTTCACAGTGTAAACTGCTTTTGAAAGATTTTCTACGGTTGGCTGCAGACCTTTCGTATATGCATGGTCGTCCATTATTTCTCTCCTTTGCTTTTATCAAATTCTATATGATTAGATTATACTTTTTTAAAGGTGAAATGCAAATATTGAATGTGAAAATGCGCTTTTTTCTAAGAAAAAAAGCGCATTTTTAAACACCGTATTTTATACAGATTTTGCTTTCTTTTTCGGCTGCTCTTGAAATGCTTCCTGAACATTTACTTCAACAGCCTGTGCACTGTATTTTGGCAGGGCAACAAAATAAAAAATAAAAACAAGCAGGATGACAACGCCCATCCCATAATAAAGATAATCAATGTTTGAAATGAACTTAGGAAATAACAACGCAACCAAGCCGAGTGTCAAAGACTGGGCAAACATCATAAAAGGGTCCTGCAAACCGCTTACACGCCCCATCAGCTTAGGATGAACAATCTTTGGCATCCATCCTCCGATTGCAATGTTGATCGGGCCGATGCACATTCCCAAAGCAAATGCTGCCGCATAAAACACCCATAAAACATTTGTATAGCCGAGAACGAAAATCAGCAAGCCTGCAATGAAAATCGGTATCGACATTAAAAAGTGCGGCTTCACTTTTTTAGAGATGACTGTGCCGACTACACTTCCCGCCAGCAGCCCAAAGCCGAGGGCAATCGTAAATAATGACGTATGCCATTCATAACGGTCAGGCGCCAACCCGTATTTCATTGTAAACATCGGTAATACGGCGAATCCTCCGTTGACAAATCCAAAAATGAAGAAACCGAAAATAAGAGATGCCAGCAGTTTGTTTTTTAAAATATAGAGAATGCCTTCTCTAAAATCATTTAGTGAATCTTTAACAGAAGCTTTTCTCCAGCTGAATGCCCCATTTGGCTGTCTGGCTTCTTTCGGAATTCGGCAGCTGCGGATCAGCAACCCGGAAATAATGAAGCTGACAAAGTCAAGGATAATGGCGCCTTCAATTCCGATGGTATTGTACATAACAGCGCCTATCCCGACTCCAAATACCATAAAAATGCTAAATAGCATCTGGTTAAGCCCTGCCGCTTTCGCATAATGCTCCTTCGGCAGGATGGCTTGTACCAAACTGTTTTCTGCCGGAAAGAAAAACTTCGTTACAGCGCTTCTAATAAATAAAATACAGAAAACAAGAGGAATATTGCCGGTAAATAAAGTGAAAAAAAGAACGACAGTCAGGCCGGCTCTGATCCAATCACAGTTTTCCGCAACCTTTTTCCTGTCAAAACGGTCCGCGACGACTCCCACGAGCAGAAATACAAATACAGTCGGGAGAGAATACATCAGCTCCGCCAATGTCGTGTAAAATGGCTGGCTGCTGAATCGGTCCAGCAAGAAAAAAGCAAACGCCATATTGCCTACAGTCGTACCCATTTGAGAAGCGAGTGCTGCGAAAAATAGTCGAACAAAATTACGATTTTTAAATATATCCATAAAAACGCTCCTTACCCTAAAGGTCCCACTTTATCATATTATAAACCGCTTGTTTTTGAAACATATAAGAAAACATTACCGGCTGATAGTGACTCTTGTTCCGTTTGGCACAATGGAAGCGAGTTCGATCACGTCTTTATTATGCATGCGAATGCAGCCTTTAGAAACAGCCTTGCCAATTGAAGCCGGATTATTCGTCCCGTGTATTCCATAGTGCTGCTTTGAAAGACTCAGCCAATAAGCGCCAAATGGCCCGCCGGGATTGCGCTGGCGATTAATGATGTGAAATTCTCCATTAGGCGTTTGCGTCAATATTTTACCGACTGCAATCGGATAGGTTTTCATGATTTGATTATGTTGGAACAACGTAAGGGTTTTCGCTCCGATTGAAACTGAAATATGATACGGAATGGTTTTAGGGTCAGGCAGGCCGGGTATGACAATGGACTGTCCTGCAGTAATCCCTGCCTGCAGTGACGGATTAAATTGGAGTAATACAGCGGGGCTGATTCGAAAATCCCCTGCAATGCTGCTCAGTGTATCACCTTGCTTCACCAGGTACGTAAGCAGTTTTCTCATCCTCTCCTTTTACCTTATAAGTATTAATTAGGAGCCCATCCTGCTACATTAATTTCCGCTTTTTAAGGTGAATATTGTGATTTCTGGCTTAGATAGAAACCGCAAAGGCAGTCTGGTCATCCCGAGGCCGCGGTTTACGTAAATATGAGTGTTTTCCGTTTGATACATTCCTTCTGTGTAGACCTTTCCATATGGAGGCGTAATAATCGGTCCGTAAAAAGGCAGCTGAATCTGGCCGCCGTGTGTATGCCCGGAAAGCTGAAGATTCACCGGATATCCTGTTGTTTTCAAGGCTGCATCAGGTTCATGGACGAGCAGGATAGAAAAAAGTCTGTCGCTTAGCTTTGATAGGGTGCCTTCATAATCTGGTTTTCCGAGCATTAAGTCATCAAGTAAGGCAATCTCGATTTCGCTGCCATCTGCAAGCGACAATATTTGATAGCCATTGCGGTATACTGTAAAACCGCCGGATGCCATCAGGTTTTTGTAAACGGCAGTGCCATAGCCTCCGTGATCATGATTACCGTAAATACAAAGCTTGCCGAAGGGAGCACGCAGTTTCCTCAGTAATGGAATGACTGCCTGGTGGTGCTGATACGTATTAGGATTATCGATAATATCGCCTGTAAAAACAATCAGATCAGGTGCACATTCATTAATTGTCAGGATGACTGTTTGCAAATCTTCAAGAGTAAAATAATCACTCAAGTGTGTATCACTGAACTGTACGATTTTAAAACCGTCAAAACCGTGCGGGATAAGAGAGCTTTTGATTGTGTGTTCGGTTGTCTCAATCATATGCGGCTCCAAATATCTGGCATAGCCGTATCCGCCGCCGGCCGCTAAAGTCCCGGCAGCAAGAGCCCCGAACGCGCCTTTCAAAAATTGTCTTCTGGACATCTTTTTCATTTCAAACCAACCTTTAGTAGAGTTTTTCTATTATAGCATCTGTATCTTGAAAAAATCTCATATCAGCATGTACTGACAGAGGATGACATATAATGATAGAATAATATTGAATGAATACTCATTCATAACAAGGGGGAGAACTATGGAAAAAAAAGCGGTTATCATTACCGGCGGTTCAAGCGGTATGGGAAAAGCAATGGCAAAAAAACAGGCTGAATCGGGCTGGTACGTCATGGTGACAGGCAGGAACAATGAGGCGCTTGAGGAAACGAAAAGAGAAATAGAGACCTTTGAGGGGCAGGTCACCTGTTTTCAAATGGATGTTCGCTCTGATTCCGCCGCTTCAGAGATGATTACAAAAGCGATAAGTGCCTTTGGCCGGCTGGATGCGCTGATCAACAATGCAGCCGGAAATTTTATGTGCCCGGCAGAAAAGCTGACGCCTAATGGATGGAAAGCAGTTATTGAGATTGTTTTAAACGGCACATTCTTTTGCAGCCAAGCCGTGGCAAAGCATTGGATCGAGAAAGAGCAAAAGGGCGTGATTTTAAATATGGCAGCCACATATGCGTGGGGAGCGGGAGCAGGGGTCGTTCATTCCGCTGCAGCCAAAGCAGGGGTATTGTCGCTGACCAGAACGCTGGCTGTTGAGTGGGGAGGCCGATACGGAATTCGCACGAACGCGATCGCACCCGGACCGATTGAACGTACAGGCGGCGCAGAGAAGCTTTTTGAATCGGAAAAAGCGAAGGCCCGCACAATGAACAGTGTCCCTCTCGGCCGGCTAGGCACACCGGAGGAAATCGCCGCTTTGGCTGCGTTTTTGCTTTCTGACGAAGCATCCTATATAAACGGGGAGTGTGTCACAATGGATGGGGGGCAATGGCTGAATCCTTATCCGTTTTAATCTGAATATTTAAATTGTTAAGAACTTTTATGTTCGAATGTCACCTCCACAATTAACCTTCTTCCTATCCAATTTGATAACATATAGAGCTTTATTTGTTTATGAGGTGTGTCATACTAAGAGGATTATAGTGAAAAGATTGGAAAAATAACAGCACAAGCATTTAGAGATTTTATTGAGAAAAAATGATTTCTGAATAAACTGCAAAACAAGCGAACGTTAAATCTGGTCGTTCGCTTGTTTTAATTTCAATTCAGAATTATGATATAATTTTTAAAGATTAAGGGGGGATTCATTGAAGAAATTGTTAAAAAAGTTAGTTGTACCATTTTTAAGCAGTTTCGTTATCATCTTTAATATTTGGTACTTTATTATTTGTGCTTTTACTCCACAGTATTATCAAAATACCAATCTTACATCTGATGAAATAATCAGATTTGAAAAGCTATATCACATCGATTTTCCTGATGAAACGAAATTGATTAAAGCCAGGGAGTATTTGAGTGGGCTCGGAGGCGATACATCGGCTGTATTATATGTGTCTCTGCCAACTAAGCTGGCGGAAACAATTTTATCTGATTATACGTATATGCCAATAAATTATACTGATCATGCCGGTTCAATGTATGGAGTTGACGTTTCCAAGAGTGTTGGTGGGTTAACAACTCTTACATTTGGCACTTTAGATAAAAAAGGAACTTTCTTTCAGTTGAAATATGAGGATGATTGGATATTTAACAGAACTGATTGGAGCCATTATTTTTGGACAGCTGCCGGTTATAATGCTCTTATATTTATACTTTTATTTGTGATTGTGAAACAAATGAACAACGTCCTTCATTAACCGGTCTAAAGAGTGATCTTAAAAATGTCCCCCCTTTTATTTTAAGCTGCTGCCATACTGCCTCCTTTTCCCCTAATCTAAACATTTGTGGTGCTGATATAATTGTGTATAATCAGACAAAGATAGAGAAGCAGGTGATAACATGTTGGACCCACTTGATATACTGACGAATATTGATGATGTCATTCCGTATTACCAAGCGATTTTTAACGCTGAGGAACAAAAAGTCGTAGGCTACGAAGTGCTTGGCCGGATTTTGGCAGATGCAGAGATTGAGAGCCTCGGGCCGTTTTTCTTAGATTCTGGCATTCCGGAAGAATATAAGCTTGAGGTCGATGACAGAGTCATCAGGCAGGCGCTGGAAAGGTTTAAAGAAGCTGATCGTGATCTGTTGATTTTTATTAATCAGGATGCGAATGTATTGATGCTTGACCACGGCGAAAGCTTTCTTGAGCTTTTGAAAGAATACGAAGAGCAGGGCATTGAATTGAACCGTATTGTGCTTGAGATCACAGAGTACAATTTCGAAGGCGACATTGAACAGCTGTACCATATGCTTGCCTACTATCGTACATACGGCATTAAAATCGCGGTGGACAATATAGGTAAGGAGAGCAGCAACCTGGACAGAATCGCGCTCCTTTCACCGGACCTTCTGAAAATAGATTTGCAGGCGCTGAAAGTATCTCAGCCGTCACCATCGTATGAGCATGTGCTGTACAGCATTTCATTGCTGGCGAGAAAAATCGGCGCCGCGCTGCTGTATGAAGATATAGAAGCTGATTTTCAGCTCCAGTACGCATGGAGAAACGGAGGCAGATTTTTTCAAGGCTATTATCTGCAGGCGCCGCGCGGTGATTTTATAGACCGGAGCCTGTTAAAAGCACGCTTGAAAACGGAGTTTCAGCAATTTATCACGAGAGAAAAAAAGAAGCTGGAGACAGTATACGAACACTCTGAGAATTTTTATAAGCGGGTCAATCAGGCAGTGTCCGAGCTAAAGAAAAACCATCAGGCGGATGATGAGTTTATTAAGAAACTGGCGGAAAACCTGACAGACTGCTGTTTTAGAATTTATATGTGTGATGAAGAAGGCTATCAGCTGACGGGAAATGTGTTCAAGCAATCCGGCGAATGGCTTTATCAGCCTGAATACAGAGAGAAAAACTGGAGCTGGCGTCCGTACTTTTTAGAAAACATCATGAAGATGCGTAATTCGAGAAAAGGATTTTTTAGTGACCTGTACAGTGATATTGAAACGGGTGAGATGATCAGAACCTTTTCATACCCGATGGATGACAATATGTATTTATTTATCGATCTGCCTTACTCTTATTTGTATGAACAGGACGGATTACTTTAAAAGCGGCTGCTGTAAGCCGCTTTTTTTATAAATGTGAAAAAGTTTTAAAAAACAATTGACAATGATACTGATAATCATTATCATTTAATTATGGAGAGAAGCTACTCTCTGTTCCCCAACCCCTCTATCAGATCAAGATTCGAAAAAACTTGGCGCTACCCCCGCCAAGTTTTTTATTTGAAAAGCATAAGACAATCCACTAAAACAATAAACCTTATTAGTGGAAAAACGTTGAGCGCTGGGGGAACAAAAAAATCTCTCGGCTTCACGTGACAGCGGGTCCGCAAGAGCTATTAGACAGCAAATGCAGCGTGATATCAGCTCTGAATCATGATGTGTTCTAAAGGGGAATTTTGTAAAAAGTCTTTTTGTCTATCAGGCATATCAAAAAAATCATAATTCTGTGCATGACATTCAAAAAAAGCTTCAAACTAATAAAAAATCGTTTTTTTTCACTTTTTTTCTTTGCTTAAATTGAAAAGTGAAAATGCCATCCTAACCGACTTTATGGTATGATGCTCAATAGAACTTGTATTATAATAAATACTTGTTGATTTGAAGTTGCTTTTTGAAAGGAGTCTTTTTTTAGAATGTCACAATTAATGGGTATCATCACACGGCTGCAAAGCCTGCAAGAAACGGCAGAAGCGGCTAACGAGCCAATGCAGCGCTATTTCGAAGTAAATGGTGAGAAAATATGCAGTGTTAAATATTTCGAAAAAAATCAAACGTTTGAATTGACGGTTTTCCAAAAAGGTGAAAAACCGAACACATACCCGTTTGATAATATCGACATGATTTCCATTGAAATCTTTGAACTTCTTCAGTAAGATTCCTGAAATAATGGGCACAAGCTTTCGTTTTTGCAACAGTAATCGAAATAAACGATAAGGAACATACTTGTTTCATGATTGTGGATCTTGAAAAGGAGTGTCGTGATGGCTGATTCTTTTCTGTTTTATAATCTTTCAGAAGCACAGATGACCTTTCAAGACGTGATGGAACGGCTTAAAGCCTTTGTTCGCAAGGATCCCCGTTCTTCCTATGTGTTATCTATCGGAACCGATTCTCAAGTGTACCGCGATTACACAAAGTTTATTACCGCATTACATTTGCATCGTACAGGCAAGGGAGCTTGGGGCTGCTTGAAAAATCATACAGTCAACAGACCCATACATAGCCTTCGGGAGAAGATTTCGTTAGAAACGGCGTACAGCCAAGAAACGGCCGCCCATATTCTTGATGGACACTTAATGGATATTACCGATCTGCTCCTGCCCTTTTCCGGCGAGGGGGCGGATCTCACCTTTGAGGTTCACTTGGATATTGGAAAAAAAGGGCTTACAAAAGAACTAATTCAAGAAATGACAGGACGCATCACTTCCATGGGGATAGAGGCAAAAATAAAACCAGATTCATACACTGCCTTCAGCTATGCAAATCGTTTCACAAAATAATTCCGGCTGAAAAGCCAAGGGAAATGTCGAATTATGCGGTTGACGTTTGTTTTCTGATTACTTATTCTAGCGGTAGAGCTGAAAGTAAGTTGTCTTTGCTTTCAGAGGTATTCAGTATAAAACAGGGGGCCTGATTGCGAATGAGTCTTATCGGTGAACGATTTACAGAAGAAGAACAAAAACTTCTGCTGAATATCCTGATCAGCCATGAGTATGCCATCGAGCTTTTAAGCAGTGAAATCAACGATATAGAGACAGGAACGAAAAACGTTGACGGAACCACCTACAAAAAACTAGTAACGCTATACGACCGATTTCGATTTGAAAACTAACGGAACGCCTTATATGATACTCACACAAAGAGTATCTTTTTTATTGGTAGGAAACTTTTCGACAAATACTGATAAAGTTTATATTATTGTACAATAGGGAATGTAATGTTGACGAAAATGAAAAGGGGTCGAAAACATGATAAGCTTACAATCAGACCAGCTTCTTGAGGCAACTGTCGGACAATTTATGATTGAGGCGGATAAAGTAGCGCACGTTCAAGTCGGCAACAACCTGGAGCACGCATTATTAGTGCTGACAAAAACCGGATACACAGCCATCCCGGTTCTTGATCCTTCCTATCGATTACATGGGTTAATCGGTACAAATATGATCATGAACAGCATCTTTGGGCTTGAGCGAATTGAATTTGAAAAGCTTGACCAGATTACTGTCGAAGAAGTCATGCTGACCGATATTCCGCGCCTCCATATCAATGATCCGATTATGAAGGGATTCGGAATGGTAATTAATAATGGTTTTGTCTGTGTTGAAAATGACGAACAGGTGTTTGAAGGGATTTTTACGAGAAGAGTGGTTTTAAAGGAATTAAATCAGCATATACGATCGTTGAACAAGTAGGCTGCACGGCCTATTTTTATTGTAATGAACGATCTGAAAAGAAAGCGCATACATAATTTAAATCGGAATAGGGGTTGAATCAGAAACCAAGAAATGATTAGAATAGGAGATAAGAAAAACTTATAGTTCGTATAAAGGAGGACGACATGCAGCTTCAAGAGCTTCATATGCTCGTAGTTTTAGCTGAGGAGTTAAATATGAGAAAGGCGGCGGAACGGCTTTTTGTATCGCAGCCGGCTCTATCTCAGCGCTTACAAACAATTGAAAAGGCGTGGGGCACAAAAATCTTTTTAAGATCCCAAAAAGGATTAACGGTAACGCCGGCCGGAGAGAAAATCATCCAGTTTGCGAATGATGCGACGTTAGAGCAGGAAAGAATAAGAGAAAACATTGATGAGCTTGAAGGTGAAATTCACGGCACATTGAAGCTTGCCGTCGCTTCCATAATCGGCCAGCATTGGCTTCCTAAAGTTTTGAAGACGTATGTAGAAAAGTATCCGAATGCAAAGATCTCGCTCATTACTGGATGGAGCAGCGAAATGTTGAAAAGCTTATATGAGGATCACGTTCATATCGGCATTATAAGAGGCAACCCAGAGTGGAAAGGCCGTAAAGATTATTTAATGACAGACCACCTGTATTTAGTGGACACTGAAATTTCCTGCATCGAAGATATCGCCTATACAGAACGACCGTTTATCCAATTTAAAAGCGATAGTACTTATTTTCAGGAAATTCAGCATTGGTGGCACCAAAAATTTAAAACCTCTCCAAAACAAACGATATTGGTTGATCAGATTGAGACGTGCAAACAGATGGCGCTGCACGGAATCGGTTATGCCATTTTGCCGTCTGTTACCCTTCAGAATGAAGATAAGGTCAATAAAATGCCTTTGTTAGATACAAAAGGGCAGCCGATTGGAAGGGATACGTGGCTGTTAGGCTATGAACCTGCCTTTGAGCTGAAGCAAGTTCAGGCTTTTGTTCAAGTGATAAAGGATATGCTTGATCAGGAAAATCCATTTTAAGACAGCGATATGTGCTGTCTTTTTTATTTTCATATTGACAATGAAAATCATTATCATTTAAAGTGGTTTATATGATATTGAAAATCATTATCAATTGATGGGGTGATAACATGGCTAAAGCCTTGATTACATATGCCAGCATGTCAGGAAATACAGAAGACATTGCTGTGATTATAAGAGATACACTTCAAGAAAATGAGTTGGACATTGACTGTATCGAGATTGATGATGTAGATGTAACTGCTTTGACATCCTACGATTATGTGCTGATTGGCACCTATACATGGGGAGATGGAGATTTGCCTTACGAAGCGGAGGATTTTTTTGAAGAGGTCAAACAGCTTCAGCTTAATGGCTTAAAAACAGCCTGCTTCGGCTCTGGAGATTATTCATATCCAAAGTTTTGTGAAGCGGTCAATTTGTTCAGTTCCATGCTGCAAGAGGCGGGAGCTGCTGTTTACCAGGAAACATTGAAAATCGAACTGGCGCCTGAAACAGATGAAGATATAGAAAGCTGCCGAGCGTTTGCGAAAGGTTTTCTTGCTTGGGCTGATTATATAAACAAGGAAAAAAGCCATGTTTCATAAAGGTGCGACTGCTGTCACGGCATCTGCATTTTCCGGTTATTTTGTGGCGGTACAAAGAGAAGGCATTTTTCATTATTCTTTGGAACAGGGCTGGAAAAAGCTTTTTCGTTTGAAAAGCAAAATACATTGCATCAGCTACATAGGGCCTTACTTATTCGGGGTCGGTGAAAAAGGTGCGGTCATACGTTCGTCTGACGAAGGGAAAACCTGGACGATGTCGAGCTTTCCCACAAATGCAGCAGTGTGGACGATTACCGGCCGAAACGACGGGTTTGCGCCCATGGCAAGCACTGCATTTATGTATCGGATGATTTTGGGGTTACATGGCGCGTAGCCAAACCTTTTGCGGATTTCATAACCCGCCTGTTATCCGTTCGCTGTGCCTGCATGGCGGCAGTCTTTTCATCGGAACGCAAATACACGAAAATTTTGGAGGCATTTGGGCTTATGACCTTACCCATGATACTGTCCAAATTGTTAAGAAAGAGGAAACTCGAATGACGGCATCTATGCTCGTATTTCATGAAAAATGGCTGGTGGCGGCGATGGGTTCTGTGAAAGGAAAGCACGGTGCTGTCACTGTACGCAATATGCTGACTGATGAAGAGTTTAACATGCAATCCAGCATGATTAGAAAAGAAGAATCGTTTCTTGATCTTTCAGAGGATGATGGAATTATATATGTCTCTACAACGCAAGATGAAAATGGTTATTCAAGAATTTACCGGGCTGATCTCGAAGCCCGGTCGTTAAAATGGTTCGATACCATTAAGGGACATGGATGGAGAGTGGCCAATCAGAAAGAGAATTTCTTTTGTGCGGGCTTATATGAATGTAAATTTGTCCAGCCGTACGAAGTTTCTGCAATGATTCATTAGAGGAGGCATCAAGAATTGGCGAAGATTTTGCTCGTTTATGCAACAATGTCAGGTAACACTGAAGCGATGGCAGATTTGATTGAAAAAGGGCTTCAGGAGGCTGAAGCGGAAGCGGACCGTTTCGAAGCGATGGATATTAAGGATGCACAGCTGTTTAACGACTATGATTATATTATAATGGGGACTTATACATGGGGAGACGGAGATCTGCCTGATGAATTTTTAGACCTTGCTGAAGATATGGATGAGATTGATTTTTCCGGTAAAACATGCGCTGTATTCGGTTCTGGTGATACAGCATATGAATTTTTCTGCGGAGCCGTTGATACACTCGAAGCAAAAATAAAAGAATGCGGAGGCGAAATTGTGCTGCCTTCAGTAAAAATCGAAAATAATCCGGAAGGTGAAGAAGAGGAAGAATTAATGGAGTTCGGGAGACAATTCGCAAAGAAAAGCGGCTACGCTGTCTGACCACCACTAGGAACTGCTCAAGCGGCTGTTCCTTTTTTTCTTGTCTTTGCATCTTTCCTTTGATACAGTAATGAGGTAGAAAATCAGGAGGAGGACTATACATATGAAAATGATGGACGCAAATGAAATTATTTCATTTATTCAAAATAGTACAAAATCTACACCTGTAAAAGTTTACGTGAAAGGTGAGCTGGAAGGAATCAATTTCGGAGAATCTGCTAAAGCTTTTATCAACGGAAGCACTGGTGTTGTTTTCGGTGAATGGAGCGAAATCCAAACAGCAATTGAAGAAAATCAAAGCAAAATCGAAGACTATGTGGTTGAAAATGATCGCCGCAATTCTGCGATTCCAATGCTTGATCTCAAAAATATTAAAGCGCGTATCGAGCCTGGTGCAATCATCCGCGACCAAGTTGAAATCGGCGATAATGCAGTCATCATGATGGGTGCTTCTATCAATATTGGTTCAGTCATCGGTGAAGGAACAATGATTGATATGAACGTGGTCCTTGGCGGACGAGCTACAGTTGGTAAGAACTGCCACATTGGAGCTGGCTCTGTTCTTGCGGGCGTTATTGAGCCGCCATCCGCTAAACCGGTTGTCATCGAAGACGATGTTGTGATCGGCGCAAATGCTGTTGTGCTTGAAGGCGTAACAGTAGGAAAAGGAGCCGTTGTTGCCGCGGGAGCGATCGTAGTGAACGATGTTGAGCCGTACACTGTCGTTGCAGGTACACCTGCTAAAAAAATCAAAGAAATTGATGAAAAAACAAAAGGCAAAACTGAAATCAAGCAGGAATTACGCCAGCTGTAAGGAATGGTTTGATAAAAAAGGCGTGGATAATATATCCACGCCTTATTCGTATAGGCAGGAGGAATAAAGATGAAGAAAAAGGAGCTCATCGCAATCCGCAGGGATCTGCACCGTATACCGGAGCTTGGATTTCAGGAGTTCAAAACCCAGCAGTATTTATTAAATGTTTTAGAAAAATATCCCCAAGACAGAATTGAAATTGAGAAATGGAGAACGGGGCTTTTTGTAAAGGTGAATGGGACGGCGCCGGAAAAAATGCTGGCGTACAGAGCGGATATCGATGCGCTTTCCATTGAAGAGCAAACCGGTCTTCCGTTCGCATCAGAGCATCATGGACATATGCACGCCTGCGGACACGATCTGCATATGACGATTGCACTCGGCATTATTGACCACTTTGTCCATCATCCGGTCAAACATGATTTGCTCTTTCTGTTCCAGCCGGCAGAAGAAGGGCCTGGCGGCGCAGAACCTATGCTTGAGAGCGATATATTAAAAAAGTGGCAGCCTGATTTGATCACAGCCTTACATATTGCCCCAGAGCTGCCTGTGGGCACTATTTCGACAAAAAGCGGACTCCTTTTTGCGAATACATCAGAGCTTGTCATCGATCTGGAAGGAAAAGGCGGACATGCCGCATATCCTCACTTAGCCGAGGACATGGTTGTAGCGGCAAGCACACTTGTCACCCAGCTACAAACGATCATTTCTAGAAACACAGATCCACTGGACAGTGCCGTTATTACAGTTGGTACGATTACCGGCGGCTCAGCGCAAAATATTATCGCTCAAACAGCGCACTTGGAGGGCACGATCCGCACGCTTTCTGAAGAATCGATGAAGCAGGTAAAGGAACGGATTGAAGATTTGGTAAAAGGAATCGAAATTGGGTTCCGCTGCAAAGGAAAAGTGACCTATCCTTCTGTGTATCACCAAGTTTATAATACGAGCGGACTGACAGAAGAATTTATGTCTTTTGTTGCTGAACGTCAGCTGGCAACAGTAATCGAAGCAAAAGAAGCAATGACCGGAGAAGATTTCGGCTACATGCTGAAAAAATATCCCGGATTTATGTTCTGGCTCGGTGCTGACTCTGAACATGGGCTTCATCATGCAAAGCTGGACCCCGATGAAAATGCGATAGAAACAGCGGTTAACGTCATGACAGGCTATTTTTCTGTTTATGCCAATTAAGTATAAATGAAAGAATAAAATTCCATAAAATGAGCACTCTAGTAAACGGAGGTGTTCAAAGATGTCTAAAAAAATTGGAATTGAACAATCGTTATCAGACGTAGAAGCTGCATTGAAAGAAAAAGGTTATGACGTTGTCATGATGAAAAGTCCTGCTGATGCAAAAGGCTGTGACTGCTGTGTCGTAACAGGACTTGATAATAATGTGCAAGGGATAGCGGATACGGTAACACAAGCACCAGTTATTACAGCTTCCGGGATGACTGCTGAAGAAGTTTGCAGTGCAGTAGAAAATAGAATGCAGTAAATAAAAACCGAAGCAAAAAGCTTCGGTTTTTTACTCTGCTTCTTTAGGAAACGCACGGTCAAGCGCGTTTTTTATATCCTTTCTAAGCATTCGTTCGACCCGCCATTGTTCCATATTTTCTGTTTTGGCAATGACTCTGATTACAATTTCAGAAGTGCCCAGTTCTTGAACTCCGATGACATCAGGGCCTTCTTTTATTTGCGGGAGATCGGCAGCTGTCTCATCACATACTTGCTGTAAAATACGAATCGTTTCATCAATGTTTCTTTCAGCTGGCACTGTGATATCAACCAGAGCCTGCATTGTTCCCCGCGAATGATTGCTCACATTTGTAATGTTTCTGTTTGGGATATAATGAAGCGTTCCGTCAAAGCTACGGATTTGAGTTGTTCTTAAGCCAACTTGCTCGACAATTCCATCAAATCCGGAAACGGTAATATAGTCACCGACATCTAATTGTTTTTCAAGCAAAATAAAAAAACCTGTTACGACGTCGCTGACAAGGCCTTGGGCGCCAAATCCAACAGCGAGTCCTACAACTCCCGCTCCCGCTAAAAGAGCGCTTGGGTTGTAATGGAACAAATCGAGAACCATGACACAAAATATAAAAATCAATATGTAAGAAAATATATTAAGAGTCAAGCTTCGTAGTGTATGGGCACGCCCGATAGACAAGCTGTGCTGCTCCTCGAATTTTGCAAACAGATGTTTAATAATTTTCATGCCTATCGATCGAACGATAAAATAGATCAATACCATAATGATAAGTTTAATGAGCAGTATACCGGTATTTGTAATCAGTCCTGCCCAATCATATTGTTTCATGAAATTCATTTTAGAGCCTCTTTTCTGAATGGATTGCTGCATATTGACCTTACCCTTTATTCGGATATGTTAAACACTTTATTCAAACATATTGATTCCAAAGATAAACTTTATTTGGTGAAAATTCTCTTGTGGATTCCGTTTCTATATAATGGATATTGTAATGATATGAAAGAAATTTAGACAAATACCCTTTGGAGGGATACATATGCCAGAACGGATGCTAGGTAAACAAGCTCCTCGTTTTGAAATGGAAGCAGTCCTTGCAAGTAAAGAATTTGGCAAAGTAAGTCCTGAGGAAAACATAAAATAGTAACAAATGGACAGTGCTGTTCTTCTATCCAATGGATTTCACTTTTGTTTGTCCGACAGAAATTACAGCCATCTCTGACCGCTATGACGAGTTTGAAGAGCTTGATTCAGAGGTTATCGGAGTTTCTACTGATATAATCCATACCCATTTGGCATGGATAAACACGGGCCGCAAAGAAAACGGTCTTGGCCAGCTGAATGATCCTCTTGCTGCCGATACAAATCACGAAGTATCCCGTGAATATGGAATTTTAATCAAAGAAGAAGGTGTTGCCTTGCGCGGATTGTTTATTATCAATCCTGAAGGCGAACTCCAATATCAAACTGTTTTCCATAACAATATTGGCCGCGATGTTGATGAGACGCTTCGTGTTCTACAGGCGCTGCAAACTGGCGGATTAAGCCCGGCGAATTGGAAACCAGGCCAAAAAATACTTTAATACTTTCAAAGCGCAAAAAAAGGTCTAACTATTCGTTAGGCCTTTTTGATTAAGCGATGGTATGATGACAGCCAATGCCTGAGTGACTGGGGGAAAAGCTTGGTTTAATGTTGAAGTAACGAGAGAGCAATTGATCGGGGGGAAAACCGACAATCCATTTTTGCTCCATCAGCTGCCATCTGTGCAAAGAAGCGATACCGCAAGTAAATGACTTTCGTGCTAACTATCAAGATAAATCGAATGTTGCAGCTGTACATATGCCTCGTTCCGAAGATGATCTTGATCTGAGTAAAATGAAACTGTTGCACATGACATACTCAGCCGATTTTTATCGATAGTAATCATGTCTTAACCCTATGTGTTTGACCAAATAGGACAGATCCGTCACTACCAAACTGACGGAAGGGGGATGAAGACGCTTGAAAAACGTATGAACCGCGTTCTAGCTGAAAAAGATCAGACATCTAAATCGTTGTATTTGTGCGAGAAAGCAATCGAAGAAGAGTAAGAAGATTTTTTTTCCAAATTTGGGTGTAGGAAAAGATGATTTACATTGATGAATATGCCAATAAAATAGCTGTTTTTTGATGTTTTTCCTCAATTTTAGATAAATTCATATTTTAATGACTCGAAAATTGTAGGTATTACACTAAAATTCATTAAAGAAGTAAGTAAAATATATATTTTCAACATTATACCAAATGGGTTAATAGAGCTTTAAACCCTTGAGAATAAAGGCCTCGATTTAAAAGTTAAACTTTTCTGAAAATAAGGAGTTTTTCATAGAGTAAATTTAATAGTAAAATGATAAAATAATAGTTGATAAAATTACTTTTGTAATCTAATATCTTAATTAAAGATGTTAATTTTGATAGGGGGTACATTGAGGAATGTTTAATGAAAGAGAAGCTTTGCGCTTACGGTTAGAACAATTAAATGAAGCTGAAGTGAAAGTCATTCGTGAATATCAAATTGAACGTGATAAAATATATGCAAAATTAAGAGAGCTGGACAGAAATGGAAGCCCTTCCGACATGAAAAAGGATTTCCGTTCTGAAAAAAAACCTGATTCCTTGCCAGTTCTCGCCGAGCTTGCGGCTCAGGAAATCAGAAGCTATCAGCCGCAGTCGCAGCAGCAGTCTGTTCAGCCTCAGCTTCAACCTATTTCCTCTCTTCCTGCCGGCATACCAGACGGAACAACACGAAGAAGAAGAGGGACGGCAAGACCGGGATCAAAAGCAGCCAAGCTGCGTGAAGCTGCTATTAAAACATTAAAACGCCACAACGCGGCGATTAAGAGTTCCGAGCTTCAAAAGGAGATTGAAAAAGAAAGCGGTCTTGAAATCCCTAATATGACAACGTTTATGCAAAGCTTAATTAAAATGTACCCGGAAGTGAAAAAACCGTATCGCGGTCAATACATTTTAGAAGGCGAAATTGAATCAACTGAATCAGCTGATTCAGTAAATGAATAAACACTCAGAAAAACTGCTTGGCATGGATCAAGCAGTTTTTTATTGATTTTTTTTCTGTGAAGGTTTGTTTTCTTTTTCGAGATTAAGCTTATAAACCCACTTTTGATAAGGCTTTTCCTCAGCGGCTTTGCTTTTGAGTTCTTCAATTGTCTGGCTCATGTCCTGATCTGATGATTGGGCGCGGGAAAGCTGTTTTTGAAGGACGTATATCTGTTTGGTGACATTTTCAAGTATGTTTTCTACATGATCTGGCTGCGCGTAGACTGCTAAAGCTGCTTCTTCCGTTTTTTCTGTTTGTTGCGTGCCGCCATCAATATCGGCAAAATGAGAAGCAATCCAGGCATCGCTTTCATCAAGCTGCCGTTTATACGATATAATAGTTTCGTGAAATAATTTTTCTTTCGTTTTTTCTATTTCGAGCAGTCTTTCTTTCGTTTCTATAATTCGATCTTTTATATGATCGACTTCTACTTTAATATGTTTTAGCTGGTATTCTTTTTCTGCCATTTGCTCTTTTAGACGGCTGTTTTCGTCTTGTACCGATTCAGTTTGCTGTTTTGCCTGCTGCAGTGCGCTCTGCTCCTGCTTAACAGAGGCGTGAAGTTGGCTGATTCGTTTATGAAGATTTTTATTTTCTTCTTCAATTTTGATGTTCGTAATATGAAGTTTATGTTTTTCTTCTATTTCGGCTTTGCGTTTATAGGTTTCAGCAGAAAGAAGTTCCTGTAAAACAACGATTTTATGAAGCAGTTCAGCTCTTATTTGATGCAGGGTTTGGCTGGTGTGAGAGGTGTGTTTTTCTTTCGTTGACATTTGGGTTAACTCGGCAGACAGCTGTTGAAGTTTTTCTTTCATCACATTATTTTCTTTGAGAAGTTTGTTATGTTTCTGATGGAAGTAGCTTGCTTCAAATTCGGAAATCAGCTTATGGCATCTGGAAAGCTCTGATTTTAAATATAGGTTCTCCTGAGACACGTCGTGGAAAAAAGGACCTGATCTTTTCATTCGAACCATCTCCCTCATGATGTTAACACTACAATATGCAAATACTTAACGGCTATTCCTCTTTAATAAACAGACAAGCAGTAGCGTTGAAGCTTTGCTTTTGCTATGCTTTTAACGAAATAGAGGTGAGAGGTTTGAAGCAAATAAACGTACTTTTGGCAGGGGGAGCCTCACGGCGCTTTGGAGAGCCGAAGGCATTTGTAAAATGGAGAGGCCATATGTTTTACGAATGGGCTAAAAAAGCGCTTGGAGAACATACGGTTATCATCAGCCGTTCCGAGTTTATTAATAGATTTCAAGAAAACGGTGAGAGCGAAGTGTATGAAGATGCTGAGCCGTTTCAAGGTATGGGGCCATTGGCTGGTATATATACTGCTTTTAAAAAGACAGACGGTGATCTTTATACTGTTCTTTCTTGTGACGCGCCGTTGGTACAAAGAAGAACGATACTGAAGCTCAAGCGTCTGATGACTGCCGGTACAGACGCTGTCGTTCCAATTTCAAATGGCCGGGAGCAGCCATTGATTGCAGTGTACCATAAACGAATTATGCCCATTCTATATCATCAGCTATCTGAGAAGAAATTAAAAATATCAGATTTGTTAGACCGAATTTCGGTTTGTTATGTACAGGCTGAAGAGCTCGATGCAAACCCATCGGAGTTTATTAACGTTAACACCCGTGATGATTTTAAGTATATGGAAGAAACAACGAACTCCTTCAGGCAGGACTGAGGGGACAAATACATGTTAAAATACCATAAAAGATAAGGAGAACAGGTTTGATGGAGGAGCGTTATTCACGGCAAATCAGATTTAAGCAAATAGGGGAAAAAGGACAGAAAAGACTGACAGACAGCCATGTGCTGGTTGTCGGGGCTGGAGCGCTCGGGACAGCAGGAGCTGAAGGGCTTGCGAGGGCGGGAGTCGGCACTATGACCATTATTGATCGTGACTATGTAGAGTGGAGCAATCTTCAAAGGCAGCAGCTTTATACAGAAAGCGATGCCAAGCTCCGTATGCCGAAAGCTATGGCTGCCAAAGAGCATCTGTCAGCGATTAACAGCAAAATACATATTGAAGCATATGTAACTGAAGGAACAGCTGAAACGCTTACACCGCTGATTGAAAAAGCAGATATCGTGATCGACGCGACAGATAACTTTGAAACCCGCATGCTGATCAATGACCTTGCCCAGAAAACAAAGACACCGTGGGTCTATGGCGCCTGTGTGAGCAGCCAAGGAATGTTCATGACGATCATTCCGGGAGAAACCCCTTGTCTGTCTTGTTTGTTTGAGCAAATTCCTGTCGGCGGGGCGACATGTGATACAGCCGGCATCATTCCGCCCGCTGTGCATATTGTATCTGCCTATCAGCAGGCTGAGGCTTTAAAGCTGTTAACTGGTCAACCAGAAGCGATACAGCACGGTTTTGTGACATTCGATGTCTGGAACAATTCACATATGAAAATTAATGTTGATCATGTGCGCCGTGAGGATTGCCCATCTTGCGGAGCACATGCAATTTATCCTTATCTCCTAGACTGGAACACACCAAAAGCCGCTGTGCTGTGCGGCCGTGATACGGTTCAAGTAAGGTCGGAGTCATTAAAAAGAATTCCGAAACAGGAACTCATCAATCGGCTGAAAGCCATTGGCAAGGTAGAGGCCAATGCGTTTTTGCTGCATATTTTTTACGAAAATTTCAGGATCGTTATTTTCAATGACGGACGGGCACTGGTGCATGGAACAAATGATGCGAAAGAAGCGAATTCCGTGTTGGCAAGAATAATTGGATTGTAACAACAGGAGGGGTCAGAATGCTGGAGAAAAGAACACCTATACCGGTAGACGAGGCAGTTCGGCGTGTCAGCCACTTTCAAAAACAAGGGGAAACAGAGTGGGTGGCGCTTGAAGAAAGCCTGCATCGATTTTTGGCTGAAGATGTAACAGCGGATCACCACGTACCCGCATTTGATCGTTCACCTTACGATGGTTTTGCTGTCAGAGCGTGTGATACAGAAGAAGCTTCACGTGAAAATCCAGTTCGGTTTGATGTCGTTGACCATATAGGAGCGGGAGCTGTATCTGAAAAAAAACTTGCCCCGTTTCAGGCCGTTCGAATTATGACTGGCGCGCAAATCCCTGAGGAGGCAGATGCAGTCGTTATGATTGAGCTTACTCAAACCTTTGAGGAGAATGGGAAGGCGTTTATGTCTTTAAAACGCCGCTTTCAGCCGGGGGATAATATTTCAAAAACAGGCGAAGATGCTCAAAAAGGGAGCATTTTATTAAGAAAGGGCACCCGAGTGACACCAGGAGTCACTGCGCTTCTGGCAACCTTTGGTTATGCATCTGTGCCTGTGGTGAGAAAGCCTGTTGTTGGAATTATCGCGACCGGTACTGAATTGTTGAATGTCAGTGATCCGCTAGAGCCAGGGAAAATCCGCAACAGCAATGCGAGTATGGTGTATGCGCAGGTAGTGGAAGCAGGCGGATTACCGCTTTATTTAGGGAAAATTTCTGATGATATGCATAAAAGCTTCACTGCCGTCAAAGATGCGATGGAAAAGGTTGATTTTCTGATTACAACTGGCGGCGTGTCAGTGGGTGATTTTGATTTTTTGCCTGCAATCTATGAAAAACTCGGAGCGGATGTCTTATTTAATAAAGTTGCCATGCGCCCGGGCAGTGTGACAACGGTGGCACATGCAAACGATAAACTGCTGTTTGGGTTGTCAGGCAACCCGTCGGCATGTTATGTCGGCTTTGAACTGTTTGTTAAACCGTTGATCAAGATGTGGCTGCTCAATGAAACACCGCATTCGAATTGTGCGGAAGCTATTTTGGCTAAGGATTTTCCGAAGCCAAACCCATTTACCCGATTTGTTCGTGCATTCGTGTACCATCAGGAAGGGAAACTGCAAGCGGCTCCCGTCGGATTAGATAAGTCGAGCTCTGTCACATCACTTGCAGAAGCAAATGCGTTTATTATTCTGCCGGGCGGCACGAGAGGATATGAATCTGGCCGAACGGTTCAAGTGCTGCTCATCAGAGAAGAGAATGGAAGTGAGTGGCCTTGGTCCGTCCTTTCCCGATCGTCCAAGTTGTAGGATTTCAAAACAGCGGGAAAACAACATTTATTGAACGCGTTCTTAAAAAAGCCTCTGAACAGGGTCTTCATTTGGGCTGCCTGAAGCACCACGGTCATGGTGGTGAGCCGCAAACGTTCACTGAAGGAAAAGACACTGACCGTTACCAAGCCGCAGGGGCTGAGGTGACATCAGTAGAGGGTGCTGGTGTATTACAGCTGACAGCCCGCCAAAGTTGGGATTTGCCGCGGCTGATCGAATTATATCGGTTTCTTGAAACAGACTGTCTTCTGATTGAAGGCTTTAAAAAAGCTCCTTATCCTAAAGTGGTTATACTAAGGAGAAAGGAAGATTTAGAAGCGCTGCAGGCAGCAAATACAATCGCCATCATCTATAGAAAAAAAGAGCATATGACAGAGCATCAGGGATTACCCGTTTTTCATGCGGATGATCCGGTTGCTGTGGATTTTGTGCTTTCACAGCTGAAGGGAGAATCTGCATAATGGAAAGGTTTGAGATTACGAAAACACCCATTGTTACTGAGGACATCATCAAAAAAGTAGAGAAACGGGAAGCTGGGGCGATTACCACATTTATTGGCACGGTTCGGGAATGGACAAATGGAAAAAGAACAGTCCGGCTGGAATATGAGGCATATGAACCGATGGCCGTGCAAATGCTGGCTCAAATTGGTGCTGAAATTGAAGAAAAATGGGAAGGTGCCCAAGCCGCAATCACGCACCGTATAGGTGTGCTGGATATCGGTGAAGCAGCAGTTGTGATCGCTGTAGCTTCTCCCCATCGAAAAGCCGCCTATGAAGCCAATGAGTATGCGATCGAACGAATTAAACAGATTGTGCCAATTTGGAAAAAAGAAATTTGGGAAGATGGTGAGCAATGGATCGGCGACCAGCTTGAAACAACAGCTTACCCAAACGGAAAACCAAATGTAAGCGAGGGAGAGTAGCATGATTAAAATTCTTTTATTTGCAGGGCTTGCTGAACAGGCAGGCACACAAGTGGTGGAAATAGATAGGGAACAGGCAACGACAGACGAAATAAAAGCGAGTTTAAAAGAACAATACGGCCTTGAATCCATTGATACTGCTATGCTTGCCGTTAATGAAAGCTATGTAAAAGAAAACACCCCCATATCTTCAGGTGACACGGTAGCTATCATTCCGCCGGTCAGCGGCGGATGAAAACCGGACGGCATTAGCCATCCGGTTTTTTGTTATTCGCATATCCCCACGTATCTACAGCATACAATGATTTTCTGTAAGTGTTTATTCTGCATATGGAACTTTCTAAAAGCAAGGGAATCTGCGCGCTCAAATCCCCATTGTGAGATAAGAAACATTTATTTTCTGTAGGACCATCATGGGAAAATATTCATTTTAGACACAAGAATGCTTCAGACGAAGAGATGATGAAAGCCCCGAGCGGCCGGATATAAAAGGCAGAAAAAAACGGAAACAACTGCTCACGAAAGAAGGCATCAATGCCGGCTTTGAGAAAGCGCAATCCGGTACAGGGATAGAACAATATAAAATGCGTTCAGTTCTATATTGAAGGCTTTTGGAAATTTATTAGAAAAACATGAAACTTTTTAAGGACCTTTCCCGTATTAGCTGTTAGATATTCTCAAGGAGGTCTTGAAATGGAAACAAATGTAGAAAAAAACAGCGGAACGGCGACTGAAAAGCCGTCATTTTTTGGAGTAATCACAAATCCGGCTATACAGTTTAAAAGGATAAGAGAAAGACCAGTTGTATGGGGCCCGCTGCTTATTGTTGCAGTGATGATTATCGTTGGGGCTGTGCTGCAATCACTCGGTACGAATTATATTGAATTGTTGAAAAACACCGCAAATACTAACGGGTTAACAGCCGAAGAAATTGCAACTGTTGCAGCTATCACCAAATTTGGAGCGCTGGCAGGAAGTATTTTCGGCGGTATCGCAGCATTATTTATTGCTCCTCTCATTTATTGGCTCTGTGTCAAAATATCAGGCGGGGTTACGACATACAAAAAAATGCTTTCTCTCGGTCTATTTGTTTCTTTGATTAGCAGTCTTGGATTACTGATCAACGGAATCGTTAATTTTACGACGAATGCAAATCCGCTTTACAGCGTGACGTCACTGGCAGGACTTATTAATCCGGCTAACGGGGCTCTTGCCAACGTGTTAAATACCTTGGAGATATTCAATATTTGGAGCTATGTATTGCTGGCCATTGGACTCCACAAAACAGGCGGCATCTCAAAAAAAGCAGGATGGATTTCAGCGATTATTCTTTTCGTTATTGTGGTCGCATTTTCATTCTTTGCAGGTTTAATCAATTCTGTGGCAGGTGCATAAACTCATGAAAAAAGTCTGGATCGGAATTGGAATTGCCGTTTTAGTCGCTCTTTTTATTGGAATTAATATTTACCGGTCTGCCGCTCCGGCAAGCGGCAGCGCCGAACAGAAGGTACTGACAGGAAGCCTCGAAGAAAAAGAAATGTCGACAACGGTGATGGTTCCCGGCGCACTTAAATTTTCAAATGAACAGTATGTCTTTTACGAAGCGGATAAAGGGACATTAGGAGACATAAAAGTGAAGGAAGGCGACAAAGTTAAAAAGGGCACGCCTTTAGTCACCTATACAAATGAGCAGCTGAGCCTGGAAAAAGAACAGAATCAGCTGACCGCTGAATCGAACCAGCTTCAAATTGACCAAACTCAAGAAAAGATAAAAGCGTTGGACAGCAAACAAAAAGAACTGGAAAAACAAGTTGGAAAGAAAGAAGCAGAAAAACAAATGAACTCTGAGCGTACGGAGCTTCAAATGCAGAAAAAAACCGCTGAGATCGAATTAAAACAAACCGAGCTTCAGCGGCAGTCACTTGCCAATCGGGTATCAGACCTTCAAGTGAAAAGCGAAATTGAAGGCACTGTTATTTCTGTCAACCAGGAAGCAGCATCCAAAAAATCAGATATGCAAGAGCCCGTCATACATATTGGCAACCCGAAAGATCTTATCGTCTCAGGAAAATTGTCTGAATACGACACTCTGAAAGTCAAAAAAGGCCAGAAGGTCACACTTACTTCAGATGTTATCCAGGATAAAACTTGGAAAGGCACGGTTTCAGCAGTCGGACTTGTTCCGGATCAGCAGGAAAGCACTGGGGCACAAGGAACAGAACAAGCAGTTCAATACCCGCTTCAAGTGAAAATAAAGGGAAATCTCCCAGAAGGAAAGCCTGGATTTAAGTTCATAATGAACATTGAAACAGATAAGCGAAAAGCAAATACACTTCCTTCAAAGGCAGTTAAAAAAGAAGATAATCAATATTATGTATATACAGTAAAAGACGGAAAAGCAAATCGAGTTGATGTCAAAATCGGTGAAGTAACTGATGGTCAAACAGAAATTAAAGAAGGAATTTCTCAAGACGATCAAGTCATTTTGAATCCTTCTGATCAAGTGACCGATGGAACGGAAGTGAAAGCATAAATGATTCAGCTTTCAAATGTGCGAAAAAGCTATCAGATCGGCAGGGAAACGTTTGATGTTCTCCATTCCATTCATCTTGACATTCAACAAGGGGAGTATGTGTCCATTATGGGGCCGTCAGGATCAGGGAAATCGACGATCATGAATATCATCGGCTGTCTTGATCGGCCGACTTCGGGCATGTATAAATTAGACGGCGAAGATATTTCCTCATATAAAGAGAAAGAACTAGCCGCAGTCCGTAACCAGTCCATCGGTTTTGTATTTCAGCAGTTTCAGCTTCTTCCGCGGCTGAATGCCAAAAAAAATGTTGAGCTGCCGATGATTTATTCCGGTATAAGCAAAAAAGAACGTCAAGAGCGGGCTGAGAGAGCGTTGGAAAAGGTCGGATTAGCCGATCGCATGCTTCACATGCCCAATGAGCTGTCGGGCGGTCAGAAACAGCGGGTGGCGATTGCAAGGGCGATCGTGAATGAACCAAAATTGATTTTAGCTGATGAACCGACCGGCGCGCTGGATACGAAAACAAGCGTGGCAATTATGGATCAATTTACAGCATTAAATGCAGAGGGAACGACAATCGTTCTTGTTACTCACGAGCCAGAAGTTGCAGATTGTACGAATCGTATCGTCATGGTGCGTGACGGCCGCATTGTTCCTGCCAGCTCCGGACAAAGGAGCGTGGGAGAATGAGCCTGCTAGAGAACATCAGAATGGCTCTAAGTTCTGTCCTTGCTCATAAAATGCGTTCGATCTTAACGATGCTCGGCATAATCATCGGTGTGGGCTCTGTCATTGTGGTCGTTGCGGTAGGACAGGGCGGCGAGCAAATGCTGAAGCAGTCGATCAGCGGCCCGGGAAATACCGTGGAGCTGTACTATATGCCAAGTGATGAGGAACTTGCAAGCAATCCGAACGCTGTAGCGGAATCTACTTTTACAGAAAACGATATTAAAGGTTTAAAAGAGATAGAGGGCATCAAACAAGTCGTTGCCTCAACTTCTGAAAGTATGACAGCGCGTTATCATGAGGAAGAAACCGATGTTACGATTAATGGAATAAACGATGGATACATGAAGGTCAATTCTTTAGAAATCGAAAGAGGCAGAACATTTACCGATAATGATTTTCTCGCGGGGAAAAGAGCAGGAGTTATTTCCCAAAAGATGGCTGAAGAGCTGTTTGATAAAACTTCTCCTCTCGGTGAAGTAGTCTGGATTAACGGACAGCCCGTTGAAATTATCGGAGTGCTGAAAAAAGAAACTGGCTTGCTTTCTTTCGGTTTAAGTGAAATGTATGTGCCATTTAATATGATGAAATCCTCTTTTGGATCAAATGATTTCAGTAACGTATCATTGCAAGTCGAATCAGCAGACGACATAAAATCAGCTGGGAAAGAAGCGGCACAGCTGGTCAATGACAATCATGGCACAGAGGATTCGTATCAAGTGATGAATATGGAAGAGATTGCGGCCGGAATTGGCAAAATAACGGCGATTATGACGACGATTATCGGTTCGATTGCTGGCATTTCTCTTCTGGTCGGCGGAATCGGTGTCATGAATATTATGCTCGTATCGGTTACAGAACGGACACGAGAGATTGGAATCAGAAAATCACTCGGTGCGACAAGGGGGCAGATTCTGACTCAGTTTTTAATTGAATCAGTCGTATTAACGCTTATCGGCGGTCTCATTGGGATTGCAATCGGATATGGAGGAGCCTCGCTTGTTTCTGCCATCGCGGGCTGGCCGTCCCTCATATCCTGGCAGGTTGTAGCCGGAGGTGTGCTGTTCAGTATGCTTATTGGTGTTATTTTCGGCATGCTTCCCGCAAATAAAGCCGCAAAGCTTGATCCGATCGAAGCGCTGCGTTACGAGTAACCTCATGCGACATGCATGAGGTTTTTTATGCGCGTTTTTTTACTATGAATATAAAAGACTTTTTTCATCAAAATAAGAAGAAAATGTCATACAATTGTCCTTAGTTTTGTCGAATTTACAGTTTACAAACCCTATAGACATACGTTAATATGGAGAAACGTGAAAGATTTTGATAGTTATTGAATGAATTTGAATGATTTTAGTTGCGTAAATTGAAAAAAGCGTTTACAATGAAATTGTATTCAAAATGAATACGTTTTCATTAGGAGGTGAAGCATGCTAACTCCTGAACGGCATCATTTGATTATTGATCAAATAGAAAAGCACGATGTAGTGAAAATTCAAGAGCTCATAAATCTGACAAATGCTTCTGAGTCAACAATCAGGAGAGATTTATCGACACTTGAAGAACGCGGCTTTTTAAAGCGTGTTCATGGGGGAGCAGCCAAGCTTTCCGATATCAGACTTGAACCCGATATGCTTGAAAAATCCTCCAAAAACCTTCGCGATAAATTGAGGATTGCTGAAAAAGCAGCTTCGCTTGTAGAAGAAGGGGATTGCATTTACCTTGATGCAGGCACGACGACTTTGCACATGATTGATTTTTTAGATAAAAGCAAAGATGTTGTTGTGGTCACAAACGGGGTGATGCATATTGATGTATTAATAAGGAAAGAAATTTCTTTTTATCTGCTTGGAGGATACGTAAAGCACAGAACGGGCGCTGTTATTGGAGGCGCTTCACTGATTGCCATGAATCAGTACAGGTTCGACAAGAGTTTCCTGGGGGCAAACGGTGTCCATATAGAGGCTGGCTTCACCACGCCGGACCCTGATGAAGCCCTTTTAAAACAAAAAGCTGTTAAACAGGCAAAACACGCTTATGTCTTAGCAGACCCTTCGAAATTCGGAGAAATCTCATTTTCGGCATTCGCCGGAATAGGCGACGCAACAATCATTACGACTGACGCTGAAGAGCTTACATTCGATAATTACCAAGAAAAAACTGTCGTAAAGGTAGTGAAACCATGATTTACACTGTAACACTTAATCCATCTGTCGATTATATTGTTCACGTTGAAGATTTTACTGTAGGAGGCCTGAACCGATCCGCATACGATACAAAGTATCCTGGAGGAAAAGGCATCAACGTATCGAGACTGTTGAAAAGACACCATGTACAGTCTAAAGCACTCGGATTTGTCGGCGGGTTTACCGGAGAATATATCAAATCATTTTTGCGGGAAGAACAACTTGAAACAGCTTTTTCTGAAGTGAAAGAAGATACCCGTATCAACGTAAAGCTGAAAACTGGTGATGAAACTGAAATTAACGGACAGGGACCTACAATTTCTGATGAGGATTTCCAATCCTTTTTAGAACAGTTCCAATCCTTGCAAAAGGGAGATATTGTTGTTCTTGCGGGAAGCATTCCATCATCCCTGCCTCACGATACTTATGAAAAAATAGCAGAAGCCTGCAAAAAGCAGGGCGCACGAGTTGTTTTGGATATCTCTGGCGAGGCGCTTTTAAAGGCGACAGAAATGAAACCGTTTTTGATGAAACCAAACCATCATGAGCTTGGAGAAATGTTCGGCACGACAATTACGTCTGTTGAAGAAGCTGTTCCATATGGGAAAAAGCTTGTAGAACAAGGCGCTGAACATGTAATCGTATCCATGGCCGGAGACGGAGCGCTTCTGTTTGCGAACGAAGCTGTTTGTTTTGCTAATGTGCCAAAGGGGAAATTGGTAAACTCAGTCGGAGCGGGGGATTCCGTTGTTGCAGGTTTTCTTGCCGGTATTTCCAAACAGCTGCCGCTTGAAGAAGCATTCCGCTTAGGAGTTACATCAGGCAGTGCTACCGCGTTTTCTGAAGAGCTTGGAACAGAAGAACTTGTCCAGCAGCTTCTTCCTGAAGTTAAAGTCACACGTCTATAGAGGAGGAAACAAAAGTGAAAATAACTGAGCTTTTAACGAAGCATACAATAAAGCTTAACATTGAGAGCAAAGAAAAAGAAAACGTTATTGACGAAATGGTCACTGTTCTTGATAAGGCTGGAAAGTTAAATGACCGACAAGCCTATAAAGAAGCCATTTTAAACCGCGAAAGCCAAAGCTCAACGGGTATCGGTGAAGGAATCGCTATCCCCCATGCGAAAACGGCAAGCGTTATCAATCCGGCAATTGCGTTCGGACGTTCAAAAGACGGTGTCGATTATGAATCGTTAGACGCCCAGCCAGCTCACTTAATCTTTATGATTGCGGCGACTGAAGGCGCAAACAACACTCACCTTGAAGCATTGTCAAGACTCTCAACGCTGTTAATGCGTGAAGAAATCCGCAAGCAGCTCCTTGAAGCTGAGTCAGAAGACGCTATCATCGATATTATTAATCAGCACGATAAAGATGATGACGAAGAGGACGAGGAAGAAGAAGCGGCACCAGCACCTGCCGGAAAAGGGAAAATCCTAGCGGTGACGGCATGTCCGACAGGTATTGCCCACACATTTATGGCTGCGGATGCCCTTAAAGAAAAAGCAAAAGAGCTTGGTGTGGACATTAAGGTCGAAACAAATGGTTCAAGCGGTATTAAACATAAGCTGACTGCTCAAGAAATTGAAGAAGCACCTGCAATCATTGTCGCAGCGGACAAGCAGGTTGAAATGGAACGCTTTAAAGGCAAGCGTGTGCTTCAAGTACCTGTTACAGCAGGGATTAGACGCCCGCAGGAGCTTATCGAAAAAGCGATGAATCAAGATGCGCCGGTTTATCAAGGCAGCGGCGGCGGTTCTTCAGCTTCAGGCGACGAAGATGAAGCGAAAGGCAAGTCTGGCAGCGGCATCGGAAGCACATTTTATAAGCATTTGATGAGCGGTGTCAGCAACATGCTTCCGTTCGTAGTCGGCGGCGGTATCCTCGTTGCGATTTCATTCTTCTGGGGAATTAATTCATCCAATCCGGATGATCCTACTTATAACACGTTTGCTGCAGCCCTTAAGTTTATCGGCGGTGACAACGCGTTAGGATTAATTGTGGCTGTTCTTGCCGGATTCATCGCAATGAGCATTGCAGACCGTCCTGGTTTTGCGCCTGGTATGGTCGGCGGATTTATGGCAACTCAAGCAAATGCTGGATTCTTAGGCGGATTAATTGCCGGATTCCTGGCTGGTTATATCGTTGTTCTTTTGAAAAAAGCTTTTGTCTTTATTCCGCAGTCACTTGACGGACTGAAACCTGTATTAATTTATCCGTTGCTTGGTATTTTCTTGACTGGTATTATCATGCGTTTTATCGTGAATACACCTGTAGCGGCATTTATGGATTTCTTAACGAACTGGCTTGAAAGCCTTGGTACTGGAAACCTTGTATTAATGGGTATTATCTTGGGCGGTATGATGGCAATTGATATGGGAGGCCCGCTTAACAAAGCTGCCTTTACGTTCGGTATTGCGATGATCGATGCAGGCAACTATGCGCCTCATGCAGCGATCATGGCCGGCGGTATGGTGCCTCCGCTTGGTATCGCACTTGCAACAACAATATTCCGAAGCAAGTTTTCTAAGCGTGACCGTGAAGCAGGTATTACATGCTACTTCATGGGTGCTGCTTTCGTAACAGAGGGAGCGATCCCGTTTGCTGCAGCTGACCCGCTTCGCGTCATTCCAGCTGCTGTCGTTGGTGCAGCTGTTACCGGCGGATTAACTGAATTCTTCCGTGTAACGCTTCCGGCCCCTCACGGAGGAGTGTTCGTAGCCTTCATCACAAACCATCCGTTGCTTTATCTATTAAGTATTTTGATCGGTGCTGTTGTAATGGCGGTTATTCTCGGCATCATTAAAAAACCAGTAACAGAGAAATAAGAAAAAAGCGTCCTTGATTCAAAAGGACGCTTTTTCTTTGTATGCTCGCTGGAGCGCGGTTAAGTTATGTATTTTATTATCTTTTATGATAAAGTAAAAGAAGAAAAACAACTGACATAGCAATCGTCTAGGAGGAAACGCGTTGACCGAGGAAAAAAACTTGAAAACTGAAAAAACGGCGCAGAAAAAAACGAATACGTACTTGGAATGGGGAAAGGCGATTGTCATCGCGGTTTTGCTGGCTCTCTTAATCCGTCACTTTTTGTTTGAACCTTATTTAGTTGAAGGTTCATCTATGTCTCCTACATTACATAACGGAGAAAGGCTGTTTGTGAATAAAACTGTCAACTATATCGGCGAACTAAAGCGCGGAGATATCGTCATTATCAACGGTGAAACCTCGAAAATCCATTACGTTAAAAGATTGATCGGAAAGCCTGGTGAAACTGTTCAAATGAAGGATGACACGCTTTATATAAACGGAAAAAAATCAGCCGAGCCTTACTTGTCTCAAAACAAAAAGGATGCAGAAAAACTTGGTGTCAGTCTGACAGGTGATTTTGGACCGGTTAAGGTTCCGAAGGGCAAATATTTTGTCATGGGTGATAATCGCCTGAATTCAATGGACAGCCGAAATGGCTTGGGACTGATTGCGGAAGATCGGATTGTCGGCACCTCAAAGTTTGTCTTTTTCCCATTTAACGAAATGCGTCAAACAAAATAAAAACGCCTTGCTGGCCTTTGGACAGCAGGCGTTTTTATTTTGAAAAAGAAGCGACCAATGCAATACATAATACAGTAATGAACACTGAACCGATAATGGCCAGCACACTGAAGAAAAGGTGAATCTGTTTGTTCTCTTTTCCGCGCTTTTTTAAAAGTCGTTTTGAAAAAACGTGTGAGAATATGTAAATCAGGGCAATGCCGATATACAAGCCGATATCTTTGGCGGTAAAGCCTGTCACGGCAAGATAAAAGCCCGTAAAAAAGATCAATAAGCAGTATTCAGTAAGTGTTAGAAGCCTCAATGTGTTCCTCCAAGAGAGTTTGTCATTTTCCAGTTGGATGTATTTTCTCTGCTTTATTGTAACATAGCTGGCAGGTATGGGTGTAAGTGTTTTCTCTCTGTTTGATCAGGAATTATTTCTCTTGCCCTGTATTCATGTTATACTTTTATTGATGATAGACATGATGGAGGATAATAAATGATTGCTGTTAATAATGTAAGTTTGCGGTTCGCAGATCGCAAGTTATTTGAAGAGGTTAATATTAAATTTACCCCGGGCAACTGCTATGGGTTAATTGGTGCAAATGGTGCTGGTAAATCAACGTTTCTGAAAGTGCTCTCTGGTGAAATTGAGCCTCAGACAGGCGATGTTCATATGAGTCCAGGGGAGCGTCTTGCGATCTTGAAGCAGAACCATTTTGAGTACGAAGAGTATGAAGTGCTGAAAGTGGTTATTATGGGCCATAAACGCTTGTATGAAGTGATGCAGGAGAAAGACGCCATTTACATGAAGCCTGATTTCTCAGATGAGGATGGTATACGTGCTGCTGAGCTCGAAGGTGAATTTGCGGAGCTGAACGGATGGGAAGCGGAAAGTGAAGCCGCAATCCTTTTAAAAGGCCTTGGAATCTCAGAAGATCTTCATACGAAGAAGATGGAGGACCTTGGCGGTTCGGAGAAAGTAAAGGTGCTTTTGGCCCAGGCGTTATTCGGCAAGCCGGATGTTCTTTTGCTCGATGAGCCGACGAACCATTTGGATCTTCAAGCGATTCAATGGCTGGAAGAGTTTCTGATTAACTTTGAAAACACTGTTATTGTCGTATCTCATGACCGTCACTTTCTAAATAAAGTGTGTACGCACATTGCTGATCTTGATTTTAATAAAATCCAAATCTATGTCGGAAACTATGACTTCTGGTACGAATCAAGCCAACTGGCGTTAAAGCTTTCTCAAGAAGCGAACAAGAAAAAAGAGGAGCAAATTAAACAGCTTCAAGAGTTCGTTGCTAGATTCAGCGCTAATGCATCTAAATCTAAACAGGCAACATCGAGAAAGAAATTACTCGAAAAAATTTCGCTGGATGATATTAAACCGTCTTCCCGGCGCTATCCTTACGTTAACTTTACGCCGGAACGGGAAATTGGTAATGACGTTCTTCAGGTGGAAGGCTTAACGAAAACAATCGATGGTGTAAAAGTACTCGATAATGTCAGCTTCATTATGAATAGAGAAGATAAAATTGCTTTTACTGGCCGCAATGAATTGGCTGTTACTACGCTGTTTAAAATCATTTCCGGGGAAATGGAAGCTGACAGCGGAACGTTTAAATGGGGTGTTACGACATCACAAGCATTTTTCCCAAAAGACAACAGTGAATATTTCGAAGGCAGTGATCTGAATCTTGTAGACTGGCTTCGCCAATATTCTCCTCATGACCAAAGTGAGAGCTTTTTACGCGGTTTCTTAGGACGCATGCTATTCTCTGGCGAAGAAGTCCACAAAAAAGCAAATGTACTATCTGGTGGAGAAAAGGTTCGCTGTATGCTGTCGAAAGCGATGCTTTCTGGCGCCAATATTTTAATTTTGGATGAGCCGACCAACCACTTAGACTTAGAATCCATTACAGCGCTCAATAACGGCTTAATCAGTTTCAAAGGCGCTATGCTGTTCACATCACATGACCATCAGTTTGTACAGACGATTGCCAACAGAATTATCGAAATTACACCTAAGGGCATTGTTGATAAGCAAATGAGCTATGATGAGTTCCTTGAAAATGCTGATGTGCAGAAAAAGCTGGCTGAATTATACGCGTAATAAAAAGCAGAGATATCTCTGCTTTTTTTTGATACATAGAACTGAGAGGGGACTATACAATGAAATTTTTAGTTGTCGGAGCAGGAGGAGTAGGCGGATATATTGGCGGCCGGCTTGCAGAAAAGGGTAATGATGTGACATTTCTCGTACGCCAAAAAAGAGCGGAGCAATTAAAAGAAACCGGTCTTGTCATCCATAGTGAGAAAGGGAAAGTATCATTTCAGCCCTCATTAATCAGTGCCGGAGAATCAGGGTATTTTGACGTCGTGATCATCGCTTCTAAAGCATATTCACTTGGTCAGGTGATAGACGACGTCAAACCGTTTATTGACCGCGAATCTATCATAATCCCTTTCTTAAACGGATACCAGCATTATGAGCAGCTGTTTGAAGCGTTTTCAAAAGAACAGGTGTTAGGCGGTTTGTGTTTTATCGAAAGTGCCTTAGACAGCAGGGGAGAAATTCATCATACGAGCGTATCGCATCGTTTTGTATTCGGCGAATGGAACGGTGGGCGTACGGAACGAATAATATCGCTTGAAGAGGCGTTTTCAGGGGTGAAGGCAGAAGTCATTATCAGCGGGCAGATCGAGAAGGATATTTGGAAAAAGTATCTCTTTATTGCAGCACAAGCGGGGATTACAACATTATTCCAAAGACCGCTAGGCCCGATCCTCGAAACGGAAGGTGGACGTCATACGGCCCAAACTCTTATTGGAGAGATTGGCGCTATTTTGCGAAAAGAAGACGTTCCGGCTGACCCAGATCTTGAAGAAGAGAGCTTTCGCACGATGATGAGCATGGCTTATCATATGAAATCCTCCATGCTTCGGGATATGGAAAACGGACAAACAACTGAAGGCCACCACCTGCACGGCTATTTGCTGACAAAAGCAAAGCATTTATCACTCGCAGCCCCGATATTAGAAACGGTTTATGCCAATCTGCAAATGTATGAAGCAGAAAAATAAAAAGGAGGCGAAAAGCCTCCTTTTGTTGATTAAAAAGCCCAATTCCCGTTTCTGAAGATAGGCTCTCTTTTCCCGTCTGCTGTAATTCCGTCAATATTCATATCTTTAGAACCAACCATAAAGTCCACATGTGTAATGCTTTCATTTAAGCCTTCCTTAACAAGTTCTTCACGGGACATCTGTTTTCCGCCTTCAATGTTAAAGGCATAGGCACTGCCGATCGCCAAATGATTTGACGCGTTTTCATCAAACAATGTGTTGTAGAAAAGAATATTTGATTGTGAAATGGGCGAATTGTAAGGTACGAGTGCTACTTCACCTAAATAGTGAGAACCCTCATCTGTTTCCACAAGTTCTTTTAGAATGTCCTCGCCTTTTTCGGCTTTAACGTCGACTATGCGGCCATTTTTAAAAGTGAGGGTGAAGTTTTCAATGATATTCCCCCCGTAGCTTAACGGTTTTGTACTCGACACGACTCCGTCGACCCCGTCTTTTTGGGGTAGTGTAAATACTTCTTCTGTCGGCATATTAGCCATAAACTCATGGCCGCTCTCATTTACACTGCCCGCGCCTGCCCAAACATGCTTTTTCGGCAGCTTAATGGTTAAATCAGTTCCTTTTGCTTGGTAATGTAAAGCAGCGTAATGTCTCTCATTCAAATGGTCAACTTTTTCATGAAGATTTTGATCATGTTTGATCCAAGCTTGAACAGGGTTATCTTCGTTTACCCGTGTTGCTTTAAAAATTTCTTCCCACAGCAGCTGAATCGCTTCCTCCTCTGGTTTATCAGGAAACACTTTTTGAGCCCAGCCTGACGATGCCGCGCCTACGACAGTCCAGCTGACTTTGTCAGATTGAATATATTGTCTGTATGTATGTAGCGCTTTGCCTGCTGCTTTTTGGAATGCCGCAATACGTTTGGAATCTGCGCCTTTAAGTAAGTCAGGATTTGATGACATAACAGAGATGAAAGCAGCACCTTTTTTAGCGAGTTCTTCTTTGCCCTTTGCTTCCCATTCAGGGTATTCTTCAAATGTTTCAAATGGCGCGAGTTCATATTTTAATTTGGTGACTTCGTCATCCTGCCAATTCACCGTGACATTTTTAGCGCCTTTTTCATATGCATGCTTTACAATTAAGCGGACAAAATCCTGTACGTTTGTTGAAGCATTTATGACTACATACTGGCCTTTTTGGACGTTAACGCCGACCTCTACCGCCAGCTGTGCATATGTATTTAATTTCTGTGAAAATGAATCCATAAACCATACCTCCTCAAGCTTTTTTCTCATCATATCAAATATGATCCTATAAAGGAAAGAAAGGAGGTTAATGTAAAAACCCAAAACAGTATGTCTTGGGTTTTTCGATACTACGGATGATTCAGTTTTACAGTGCTGCCTGCAGGCGAATGGGGCATATTTGCTAAAGAAATGCTCATGCCTCCAAGAATGATTCCGCTTAAAATGGCTGCGATTGCTACTCTTCTCCCTAAATCTCTCAGCATCTGTTTCCTCCTTAATGTTTCTCCATTTCCCACAATATGAGGGGAGTGAGGAAAAAAGAAGCAAGAAATTTGCTGATTGTGTGATTTTTGCAGGTAAAGCCTATTTAATTGCCTTTTGAAGCTTATCAATCACTTCTAAAGAACGGCCTGTGCCGATCGCTACAGATTCAAGCGGATTTTGCGCTACGTGTACAGGCACAACAATTTCTTCTGTAAGCCATTCTTTTATTCCGTTAAGCAGGGCCCCGCCGCCTGTTAAAATGACGCCGCGGTCAACAATATCTCCGCTCAGTTCAGGAGGACAGTCTTCAAGTGTAGCTCTGATCGCTTCAAGAATATGCAGGAGAGATTCACGCATAGCATCTTGAATTTCGTTAGATTGAAGCATAATGGTTTTTGGGAGGCCTGTTACGAGATCCCGTCCCCGAATTTCCATTGCGTCTGGCACATGCTCAATTAGGGCATGGCCGATTTCCATTTTCACCTGCTCAGCTGTGCGTTCGCCGATAAGCAAATTGTATTTTTTACGGATAAAAGATACGATATCTTCATCAAGCTGATCTCCGCCGATTCTGATAGAGTGGCAGGAAACAACGCCGCCGAAGGAGATGATGGCGACCTCTGTCGTCCCTCCGCCGATATCTACTACTACGTTGGCAACAGGCTCATCGACCGGCAAATCTGCTCCGATGGCAGCTGCTACTGGCTCTTCAATTAAATGGACGTTTTTTGCTCCGCAATTTTTCACCGCATCACTGATGGCGCGGCGCTCTACTGCTGTTGATCCAGAAGGTGTGCAAACGACCACGTTCGGTTTTCTGAACGACATGCCGATACTTTTTGCGGCTTTTTTCATAATGTGCTTCAGCAGATCTGTTGTCATATCATAGTCTGCGATAACGCCATCTTTCATTGGTCTGACAGCAACAATTTTCCCCGGTGTTTTCCCGATCATGTTTTTCGCGTCAGTCCCGATTGCGAGGACTGCTTTTGTCGTTGTATCCACTGCAACTACAGATGGTTCATTTAAGATAATCCCTTTATTTTTGCTGTAAACTAGTATATTAGCTGTTCCTAAGTCAATACCGATTTCAGTTGATTGAAACATGTTTTCACCCAATCTCTATCCTAATTTTATATCATCCTACAATTAAAGTTTCTAAGAAATGAAGCGATTTTTGGGGGTGTGTGTCGGTAAAGAAATGTTTTTGTAAAAAACCATGGGACTGTGTAACAGAAGTAATACATTTATCGGTTTTATGGAAAAAATATCTTGTGATTCTTATAGAAAACGGGAAACTTTTTCTAAGTTTTGTACGTCTACGATATATTGGGGTGCATTCTTAAACATTACATTAGAAAAGAAACATTTAAAGGAAGAAGGGTTTTTATGAAATCGATAGGTGTTGTAAGAAAAGTAGATGAATTAGGACGTATTGTCATGCCAATAGAATTAAGACGGGCGCTGGACATTGCGATAAAAGACAGCATTGAGTTTTTTGTTGACGGAGATAAAATTATTTTGAAAAAATACAAACCTCACGGCGTCTGTTTAATGACTGGAGAAATCACGTCAGATAATAAAGAATATGGCAACGGTAAAATTACGTTAAGCCCAGAGGGTGCACAGCTGCTTCTCGAAGAAATTCAAGCCGCTTTAAAAGAATAATATATTATGTTTTAAAAAGGCGGAGTGGTCCAATCTCCGTCTTTTTGCATCTTGATTTCTGACTTTTTCGTCTAAGAAGATACGATATCATGAACAGTAGGTAATGAATGATTTGGGTAAGTTTACATATTTTACTCAATTTTTTGTCGAAGAATGGTACAATAAATAGAGAAACACAAGCGGCAGGTGGTCATATGAGAAAATATCAAGCACGTGTCATTTCCATCATCTTGGCAATGATTTTTATTATGTTCTGGGATTATTTATTTTATTTTATAGGCAAAAACCCAATTAATTGGCCTGTTGATATTGTGTATACTGCAGTCACGGTAGGAAGCGTCTGGATGCTGGCTTATTATATTGATGAGAAAAAGCAGCTAGTTAAGAAAATGAAGGATAATGAATGGAAGTATAAACAGCTGTCAGAAGAAAAAAACCGCATCATGGATAATTTGCAGGAAATCGTATTTCAAATAAATGCAAAAGGCGAAATTACATATTTAAACCAAGCGTGGGCATCAATAACCGGCTTTTCAATCAGTGAATGTATGGGAACGCTTTATAATGATTATTTCATAAAAGATAAGCACGTGGCCGACCATATTAACACCCAAATTCAGAATAAAGCGTCTTCTGGCATGTTTACGGCAAAATACGTAACAAAGAGCGGCGCGATTTTTTGGGGAGAAGTTCATTATAAACTTTATTACGACCGTGATGGACAATTTACAGGAAGTCTAGGTACAATGTCAGATATTACAGAGCGGAAAGAGGCTGAAAATGAGCTTATTGAGATTAATGAGCGGCTGGCGAGAGAATCCCAAAAACTGTCTATCACCAGTGAGCTTGCCGCAGGTATTGCACATGAGGTCAGGAACCCGTTAACATCTGTCAGCGGCTTCCTTCAGATTATGAAAACTCAATATCCGGACAGAAAAGGCTATTTTGACATCATTTTTTCAGAGATTAAAAGAATTGATTTAGTGCTCAGTGAGCTGTTGCTTCTGGCAAAACCTCAGGCTGTCACATTTAAAATGCATGAGCTCAATGAGATACTGAAACAAGTCACGACATTGCTTGACACCAATGCAATTCTGTCTAATATCGTCATAGAAAAACATTTCAAGAAGACAGATGGCTGTATCATTAACGGAGACGAAAATCAGCTTAAGCAAGTCTTTATCAATATCATTAAAAATGGGATTGAGGCAATGCCAAAAGGCGGTGTTGTAACCATTTCGACTGCTAAGACAGCCTCTCATGCAGTAATAAGCGTCAAAGATGAAGGAAACGGCATGCCGCAGGAAAAGCTTAAGCAGATTGGAAAACCTTTTTATTCAACAAAAGAAAAAGGCACCGGACTCGGGCTTGCCATTTGCTTGAGAATTTTGAAGGAACACGACGGAGAATTAAAAATTGAAAGTGAAGATGGGAAAGGCAGTGTCTTTCACGTTGTTTTGCCTTTGACATCAGACAGCTGAGAGGAGGAACATAAAGATGAACTCGCTTCTGTTTGTATATGGGACATTAAGAAAACATGATATAAGCCACCATCTGCTTGTACAATCGGAATGTATCAATGAGCAGGCCAGAACAAAGGGAAGTCTATTTGCTGTAAAAGGGGAGCCCGCAGCCGTTTTAGAAGAAGATGAGGGCTATATATACGGCGAAGTATATGAAGCAGATGAATTGTGCATACATAAACTCGATCAATTTTATCAAGGCTATGATAAACAAACCGTGCTTATAGAAACGGACACCGGGATCAAAAAAGCGCTTGTTTATTTTATGAACATAGAGGAGTGCGGCGATTGTCCGAAAATAAGCAGCGGCGACTGGAAAGAACATCAGATAATCAGCAAATCGCAACATCCTATTTATTATCTTGCCTATGGGTCCTGCATGGACAATGCCCGTTTTCTAAAGGCGGGAGTTGACCACTATTTTCAAGATCCGGTTGGAAGAGCTGTGTTAAACGGATATACAACCCGCTTCACGCTAAAAAGGGAAGATGGTTCACGAGCGGATATGATTGAAGACGGGGGAACAACAGAAGGTGTTTTATATCGTATCCCTTTTTCTGCCCTCTCCTATCTATATAAAAGAGAGGGAGTTGAATCTCTTACATATCGCCCGGCATTTGTAGATGTTGAGGCAGGAGGCAGGCGATACCCAGACTGTCTAACCTTTCTCGTCCTCCAAAAATCAGCGGAAATTGCACCGCCTCAGCACTATCAGATCGAAATTGAACGCGGAGCAGAGATGTATTTGTCAAAGGGGTTTGCTGAAAAGCTCAAGCGGCATATGAATTCACTCCCAAAAGGATAACGATTGAGCAATGTTATATGATAAAATGTGAGCAATATCATGTTAGATAAAGGAGCACCACTATGAAAAAAGAATTTGCGGTAATTGGCCTAGGCCGTTTTGGCGGCAGTATTTGCAAAGCATTAAGCGAAGAAGGCGTCGAGGTAATGGCAATGGATATAGATGAAGATAAAGTCAACGAATATGCCAAGATCGCATCTCATGCTGTTATCGGAGATTCTACTGACGAATCTGTACTCAAAAATTTAGGTTTGCGGAACTTTGACCACGTAATTGTCGCAATCGGTGAAAATATTCAAGCGAGTATTTTGACGACTCTCATTCTGAAAGAACTTGGCGTTCATACCATTACAGTTAAGGCACAGAACGATTATCATGAAAAAGTGCTGTCTAAAATCGGTGCGGATCACATCGTCCACCCAGAACGCGATATGGCGAAACGAATCGCACATAACATCGTGTCTAACAACGTACTTGATTATTTGGAGCTGTCTGAAGAGCATAGTCTTGTTGAAATCGTAGCCAACAGCCGCTTGGCAGGAAATACGCTTCTTGATTTAGATATCCGTGCGAAATACGGGATTAACATTGTAGCCATTAAAAGAGGCAAGGAAGTCATCGTGTCGCCGCTTGCGACAGAAGTTATACATCAAGAAGATATTCTCATCGTCATTGGCTCAATTACAGACATTTCTCGTTTTGAAAAAAGAGTTCTGCATACGAAATAGTAAGCGAAATAAGCCGCCCAAAGGGTGGTTTTTTTACTATTATCAGAAAATAAAAACTTTAATGAAATAAGTGCAAGTTCATAAAATTTTATTGACTAAGTTTAGGTGTTCCGATACCATATTGAACCATATGATAAAAAGAGGAGGGGCCTATTTGAATAAAGAAGCGCTTGTCAATAGGTTGAATGCTTCAGCCCGAAGACAAAAAGCTGATATCGTCATCAAGAATGGAAAAATTATGGACATGTTTAATCAAGAGTGGATCTATGATGATATTGCGATTACAGATGGAGTCATTGTAGGCCTCGGCGAATATGAAGGCGAAAATATCATTGATGCAGAGGGGCAAATGATCGTCCCGGGTTTTATTGATGGACATGTACATATTGAGTCATCAATGGTTACGCCGATTGAGTTCGCTAAAGCGGTACTTCCGCATGGCGTGACAACCGTTATTACTGATCCGCATGAAATCGCAAATGTGTCTGGCGAAAAAGGGATTGCATTTATGATTGAACAGGCTCGGAAAACATCGCTGAATATCCATTTTATGCTCCCCTCAAGTGTGCCTGCCGCAAGCTTTGAGCGATCAGGCGCAGTGCTCAAAGCTGCCGATTTAAAGCCCTTTTACGAGGAGGAAGAAGTATTAGGGCTGGCTGAAGTCATGGATTATGTATCGGTTCAGCAGGCAGAAGAAGATATGATTCAAAAACTTCTCGATGCCCGTGTGGCAGGTAAGCGGATTGACGGTCATTTAGCGGGTTTATCAACAGACCTCATTAACATTTATCGAACTGCATCTGTCTTAAACGATCATGAAGTAACGACGAAGGAAGAAGCCCTTGATCGTATCAGAAGAGGAATGTATGTCATGATGCGTGAAGGGTCGGTCGCCAAAAATACTCTCAATGTGCTGCCTGCAGTGAATGAAAAAAACGCACGCCGTTTCTTTTTCTGTACGGACGATAAGCATGTGGATGATTTGCTGGCAGAGGGAAGTGTAAACCATCAGGTGAAAATGGCGATGTCCGCCGGACTTGACCCTTTTTTAGCCTATCAATTAGGAAGCCTTAACGCAGCCGAATGCTATGGGCTAGATACAAAAGGAGCGATTGCACCCGGTTTTGACGCTGATTTGCTTTTTGTATCTGATCTGGAAGACGTCACTGTCACAATGACGATGATAAAAGGAGAGACTGTTGCTGAAGGCAGCAAAGCAATTGACCAAGATAGCGTTTCAACAGTTGTACCGGAACCATCACTGCTTAATTCTGTTAAGCTTACTGCTCCTCTTAACAAACAGAATTTTTATATGCCGATTGATTCAAAACGGCATATAAATGTGATTCAAATCATTCCAAACCATCTTGAAACACGTTTGATACATATAGAGGCTCCGGATGCTTGCGCTTTTGAATCTGACGCTTCTCTTGATTTGTTGAAAATTGTAGTCGTAGAGCGGCATCAAGGTTTAAAAGAAATCGGGCTTGGCGTAGTGAATGGGTTTGGATTCAAGAGCGGAGCGATTGCGACAACCATTTCGCACGATTCCCATAATATTATTGCCGTCGGAACAAATGATGCGGATCTCGCGGTTGCAGTTAATAAGCTGCGGGATATTGGCGGCGGGTTAACGATCATAAAAAATGGAGAAGAGCTTCACTCCGTACCGCTGCCAATTGCGGGGTTATTGTCCGACCAATCTGCAGAGCAGGTGAATCAAAGCCTACTAACGCTGCATGATAAATTGTCGTTAGTTGGTTTCGCAGGCGGGTTTAATCCATTTTTGACGCTGTCATTTTTAGCTTTGCCTGTTATTCCTGACATTAAAATGACGACAACAGGATTATTTAATGTAAAGACATTTCAGCATATGGCATTGCAATAAAATAAAAAAGATGCACTCCAAAGCGAGTGCATCTTTTTTTAAACCTCCATAATGATCGGCAGGATCATCGGACGGCGTTTGGTTTTTTCATATAAGAACGGCGCAAGCGTGTCTGTAATCTCGTTTTTGATTTCAGACCATTGAGTTGTTTTTCGTTCCATTACTTTTTGTAAGTGGTTTGAAATAAGCTCTTGCGCGTCATTGATCAAATCGCCAGATTCTCTCATATACACAAATCCTCTGGAGATCAAATCAGGCCCGGCTGAAATATTAAAGCTGTCCATGTCAATGCTCACAACCACGATGACAAGGCCTTCTTCAGAAAGAATTCTGCGGTCGCGGAGCACGATATTGCCAATATCACCGATACCGCTTCCGTCAATATAAACTGAACCAGACGGGATTTTGCCGGCGACTGAAGCTTCATCGCCTTTAAGCGCTAATACTTCACCATTATCCATGATAAAACAGTTTTCTTCAGGGATACCGCAATCAGTTGCAAGTTTGACGTGCATCTTTTGCATTCTGTACTCACCGTGAATCGGCATGAAGAATTTAGGTTTGATTAAACGAAGCATCAGCTTTTGTTCTTCTTGTCCGCCGTGACCGGATGTATGGATATCATTAAGAGGTCCGTGAATGACCTCGGCACCCGCGCGATACAGCTGGTTGATCGTCCGGCTCACACTGATCGTGTTTCCTGGGATAGGAGATGAAGAAAATACAACAGTATCCCCGGGATTGATTGAAATCTGACGGTGTGTGCCGTTTGCAATTCTTGATAATGCTGCCATCGGCTCCCCTTGGCTTCCTGTACATAAAATCGTTACTTTATTAGCAGGTATACGATTGATTTCATTATGCTCAATAAAGGTATTTTTAGGACAGTTAATGTATCCGAGAGTTTGTCCGATTTCAATAGCCGATTCCATACTGCGTCCAAATACGGCAACTTTTCTTCCGTTTAATACAGCGGCCTCGATTACCTGTTGCAAACGGTGAATATTCGACGCAAATGTAGCGAAGATAACTCGGCCGTCTACTTTGCGGAAAATGTCATGAATGCTTTCTCCGACTCGGCGCTCAGACATGGTGAAGTCAGGGTTTTCACTGTTTGTGCTGTCTGAGAGGAGACACAGAACGCCTTCTTTTCCGATTTCGGCCATTTTCGTCAAGTTTGCCGGCTCGCCGACTGGAGTAAAGTCGAATTTAAAATCTCCAGTATGTACAATGTTTCCTGGCGGTGTTTTTACAACAATACCGTAGGAATCAGGAATACTATGTGTTGTTCTGAAGAATGACACAGCCGTTTTTCGGAACTTTACGATATCATCTTCACCGATAATATTCAGTTTCGTCTGTCTTAATAATCCATGTTCTTCAAGTTTATTCCGAAGTAAGCCGATCGCGAGTTTACCGCCGTAAACAGGAATATTCACTTGTCTGAGCAGGTATGGAATACCACCGATGTGGTCTTCGTGCCCATGGGTAATAAAAAGCCCTTTAATTTTATCTTCGTTTTTAACTAAATACGTATAATCAGGAATAACGTAGTCAATACCGAGCAGTTCATCCTCGGGAAACTTAATCCCTGCATCAATCAGCACAATTTCATCCTGAAATTGAACTGCGTACGTATTTTTACCGATTTCGCCCAAACCTCCGAGGGCGAAAACAGCAGTTTGATCATTTTTTACAAATTTCATACCGCTCATAACTCCAATACTTTAAAATTTTCGCTCTGTTGTTCATATTCTAAATATGCACCATCAACAGGTGTGATAAACTCAATATTAAATTTCTTTTCTTTCAGTTTTGTTCTGACGTCACGTTCAGATGCGCCTTCAATAAAAAGTGAATCTGTTTTTTCCCGAACAGGTACTTCCTCAGCTTTTTTTTGATAAAATACCTTATAAATCATCCAAATCTCTCCTTAAATGCCGTATGTTAGACTCGCTTATTCTATTATATTCGAAAACGGAATATAAGGAAAGCCTCGAGCAAAATAAGGACCTCTCGAAAAGTGAAAGATCCCTTGTCAGGCAATGACTTTCTTGCGGAGCATTCCGTTCCATTGTCTTCTGAGTTTTTTTCTTAATTTGCGTAGCATTTGTCAGTCCCCCTTCATAAATATTTGTCCAGCGTTCTTTATACAAATAGTATACGGAGGTTGCGGAAGACTTTTCGTGGTTATTATTGGGATTTCATATGTTTTTACAACGAAATAGTTTGCTGAATGGCAATCTTTTTGTATCATGAGGATGGGGATTGCAGACCAAGACGATAAAGGGGAAGTTGCGATGGATCCAAAGTTAATCTTTTTTGATATTGATGGTACGATATATGATCATGATAAGAATATACCGAAAAGCACGAGAAATACGGTGGCGGAGCTGCAGCGCCAAGGGCATCATGTGTTTATCGCCAGCGGCAGGTCTCCGTTTCTGGTTAAACCAATTTTGGAGGAACTGGGTATACATTCATTTATTTCCTACAATGGGCAGTATGTTGTCTTTGACAATCAAGTGATTTATAAAAAACCGCTGCCTGAAGTGGCAATCAGACGATTATTAAAGCAGGCGGAAGAAGGGAAACATCCTGTTGTTTTTATGGCAGAGGATACGATGAAAGCGACTGTTGCGGATCACCCTCATGTTATGGAAGGAATCGGCAGTCTTAAAACCGATTATCCAGAAACTGATGATCTTTTCTATGAAGGTAAAGAAATATTTCAGCTCCTTTTATTTTGTCAGGATGAAGAAGAAAAATCTTATGCTGCATTTCCTGAATTTGATCTCGTGCGCTGGCATGAGCTTTCGACTGATGTTCTGCCTCGCGGAGGTTCGAAGGCAGAAGGAATTAAAAAAGTCATCGAGCGTCTTCCGTTTGATATCAGCGATACATATGCTTTTGGCGACGGGTTAAACGATCTGCAAATGATTGAGTATGTCGGAACGGGTATAGCAATGGGAAATGCTGTTCCTGAATTGAAAGAAATCGCAGACTTTGTAACAAAGCCGGTGGACGAGAATGGAATTGCATACGCTGTCAAAGAACTGGGCCTTTTAAAATAAAGAATCGGCTGGCATTGAGCCAGCCGTTTTTCTTTTAGCGTTCAATCGCAATTGCATTTTCAGGTTCTTTGAAGGGATTTTCCTTATCGATATGATCATAGAACATAACGCCGTTTAAATGATCAATCTCGTGCTGAAACACAATAGCCGGAAATCCTTTTAAACGAATATCAATCTTTTCGCCTTCCAGGGTTGTTGCTTTGACTCTGATGCGAGCATAGCGGGGAACGTAACCTGGAATGGCTTCGTCAACAGACAGACAGCCCTCCCCGCTTGTTAAGTAGCTTTTTTCAACTGAGTGGCTGACGATCTTAGGATTAAACAAAGCATAGCTGTATAACTTACCGGAAGCGTCTTCCGCATGAACAGCGATCATTCGTTTTTTAATATTCATTTGAGGAGCAGCGAGTCCTACGCCAGGACGCAGCTTATATTTTTCGGCTAATTCTGGATTTTGACTGTTCTTAACGAATTCGATCATATCTGCAAGCTGCTGTTTTTCTGTATCAGTCGGAGGCAGCTCAACAGGTTCAGCTGTCTCTCTGAGGGCAGGATGACCGTCACGTATGATGTTTTCCATAGTAATCAAGAAACTTCACTCCTAATGCTTAATATGTAAATTATATCGGATTTCTTCACAAAGGTGCAACGAAACAAACGACCAGCCATTTCCGGCTGGTCAAGTTTATGCTGTTGAATTAGCAACAGCCTCCGCCTAAATAAGCAGCTCCTACAATGATTAACAAAATGAATAAAACAACGATTAGCGCGAAGGTGCGGCCATACCCGTATCCGCCATATCCATAACCATAACCGCAGCAGCCTCCGCCGTAACCATATCCATACATATTGAAAAACCTCCTCTTTGAATTACGCCAGAGCCTTTTGAAGTAGGCATAGCGTCTACTATAACCTATGTAAAAACAAAAAATATGTATGGTCATTTGTCCTGATTTGGATTTTTTAATTCGATTTCATAGCTGTATCCGTACAGTACAGCTATTGCCAAATGTCCCAATGGATTCTATAGTAGAACTTGTCAAGATTGGGGGATTTAACATGAAAGACGCAATAAGACGGCGGCTCGGAATAAAAATCGGAACTTTTTGTATGATGTCACTGATATTCACAGGATGCATGGGGCAGGACCCGGTTGATTTATTCCATCATTCATTAGAAAAAGCTGCTGAATCGGAAAAGCCGTTTCAAGAAGAACAGAAAACGCTCAAAGAATTAGAGAGCAGTGAAAATCAGCTTTACAATGATGCTATGAAGCTCAATATGGATGACTATAAAAAAATTGCTGCTTTATCTGAAGAGGCGCTAAAAAACGTCAGCAAGCGCGAAGAACATCTGAAAATTGAAGGTGACAGCATCAAAAAATCCAAAGCTGAATTTGAAGAAGCAAAAACATATGCTGAACAAATGAAAGATGATCAAATAAAAGAAAAGGCTGATGCTGCAGCAACCCATATGAAGCAACGATATACATCATATGACGCCATGTATAAAGAGTATAAAAAATCGCTTCAGCTTAATAAAAAGCTTTATATGCAGCTGAAAGATAAAGACTTGACACGAAATGATTTGGACAAGCAGATCGATAAAGTCAATGCTTCTTATGAAAAAGTCCTTAAATATAGCGGGGAATTTAATGAACAAACAGAAAAATATAATAAGGCCCGGGAAGATCTATATGATGCCGCAGGCTATCACGTAAAAAAGAGCTGACTTTGAACAGCTCTTTTTTTAATAAACACGACGCCAATTTTGCTCAAAATTCACATTTCTATTGTAGTACAGTATAAAGAGGTATACTAGTACAGTTATAGGTAAGGGTGCCATCTGTTTTTTTATCGAAAATGTAAAGCGAATACATTTATTAAAAATCAACAATGAAAACGATTGACGGTTCTTCTTTATTTAGTGTAAACTAATCCATGTTAAGCGGTGTTGTATTAGTTTTTTTACAAATCCGCAATAATACAGTTCAAAGCAGAGTGTAACTATCCTACATAAAAGGTTTTGGCAAACTGGGGATCGGCTAAAATATAACGACTTACTGCTGATACTTTAGGGTACCCTAAGTTTGTATGTATAAAGGGAATGCACGTCTAATGACTGTTTAAAAGAAAGGAAGAGGTGACTTAGTATGGCTGCAAAAACGAAAAAAGCTATCGTTGACAGTAAGAAGCAATTTGATGCCATTAAAAAGCAGTTCGAAACGTTCCAAGTTTTAAATGAAAAGGGAGAAGTCGTAAATGAAGCGGCGATGCCTAATTTAACTGATGATCAATTAAAAGAGCTTATGCGCCGTATGGTATTTACGCGTGTGCTTGATCAGCGCTCTATCTCATTAAACCGTCAAGGACGTCTCGGATTTTACGCTCCTACTGCGGGTCAAGAAGCTTCTCAAATTGCAACGCATTTCGCGCTTGAAAAAGAAGACTTTGTACTTCCTGGATACCGTGATGTACCTCAGTTAATCTGGCACGGTCTTCCATTATATCAAGCGTTTCTATTCTCTCGCGGACATTTCAGAGGAAACCAAATGCCTGACGATGTGAATGCCCTTTCTCCACAAATCATTATCGGTGCTCAATACATTCAAACTGCTGGTGTTGCGCTAGGTCTTAAAAAACGCGGTAAGAAAGCCGTTGCAATCACTTACACTGGTGATGGCGGTGCTTCACAAGGGGACTTCTACGAAGGAATTAACTTTGCCGGCGCTTATAAAGCACCTGCGATCTTCGTCGTGCAAAACAACCGCTACGCGATTTCAACTCCGGTCGAAAAACAATCAGCGGCTGAAACAATTGCACAAAAAGCTGTAGCTGCAGGTATTGCCGGCGTACAAGTAGACGGAATGGATGCGCTTGCTGTATACGCTGCAACTGCTGAAGCACGGGAGCGCGCTATCAACGGCGAAGGCCCGACACTGATTGAAACACTTACATTCCGTTATGGCCCGCATACAATGGCTGGTGACGATCCGACTAAATATCGTACAAAAGAAATTGAAAATGAGTGGGAACAAAAAGATCCGCTTGTACGCTTCCGTGCGTTCCTTGAAAACAAAGGCTTATGGTCTGAAGAAGAAGAAGCAAAAGTAATTGAGGATGCAAAAGAAGAAATTAAGCAAGCAATCAAAAAAGCTGACGCTGAGCCGAAGCAAAAAGTAACTGATTTAATGAAAATCATGTACGAAAAAATGCCTCACAACCTTGAGGAGCAATTTGAAATTTATACACAGAAGGAGTCGAAGTAAGCCATGGCGCAAATGACAATGATTCAAGCAATCACGGATGCGTTACGCACAGAACTGAAAAATGACGAAAATGTCTTAGTTTTCGGAGAAGACGTTGGTGTTAACGGCGGCGTATTCCGTGCGACAGAAGGATTGCAAAAAGAATTCGGTGAAGACCGTGTGTTTGACACGCCACTTGCTGAATCTGGTATCGGCGGTCTTGCCCTTGGTTTAGGCTTAAACGGCTTCCGTCCGGTAATGGAAATCCAATTCTTCGGATTTGTTTACGAAGTAATGGACTCAGTTTCCGGCCAAATGGCTCGTCTGCGTTACCGTTCTGGCGGACGCTGGACTTCACCTGTAACAATTCGTTCTCCATTCGGCGGCGGCGTTCACACTCCAGAGCTTCACGCTGACAGTTTAGAAGGTCTTGTTGCACAACAGCCTGGTATCAAAGTTGTTATTCCATCAACTCCTTATGATGCAAAAGGGCTTTTAATTTCTGCGATCAGAGACAATGATCCTGTTGTTTTCTTAGAGCATATGAAACTTTATCGTTCTTTCCGTCAGGAAGTTCCTGAAGAAGAATACACAATTGAGCTTGGCAAAGCTGACGTGAAACGTGAAGGTGCTGATCTTTCAATCATCACTTACGGGGCAATGGTTCATGAGTCATTAAAAGCTGCCGAAGAGCTTGAAAAAGACGGTATTTCTGCTGAAGTTGTCGACCTTCGCACTGTAAGCCCGCTTGACATTGATACAATCATCGCATCTGTAGAAAAAACAGGGCGTGCGATTGTTGTTCAAGAGGCACAAAAACAAGCCGGTATTGCTGCAAACGTAGTTGCTGAAATTAATGACCGTGCGATCTTGAGCTTGGAAGCACCTGTACTTCGCGTAGCTGCGCCTGATACAGTTTTTCCTTTCTCACAAGCGGAGAGCGTATGGCTTCCAAACCATAAAGACGTTCTTGAAACAGCAAGAAAAGTACTTGAATTTTAATCAAACTGCATAATTGAGAGGGAAGATGATATTTTCCCTCTATTATATATCTGTTTTCAATGCATACGTTGTAAACTTTAAAATTGCTTAATCAACTAGGAGGTCGAAAACTGTGGCATTTGAATTTAAACTTCCGGATATCGGGGAAGGTATCCACGAAGGCGAAATCGTAAAATGGTTTGTCAAGCCTAACGATGAGGTAGACGAAGATGATGTACTGGCTGAAGTCCAAAATGATAAAGCGGTAGTAGAAATTCCTTCACCTGTTAAAGGAAAAGTATTAGAATTAAAAGTTGAAGAGGGAACGGTTGCAACTGTTGGGCAAACGATCATTACGTTTGATGCACCAGGTTACGAAGACCTTCAATTTAAAGGCAGCGATGAGTCAAGTGATGCGAAAACTGAAGCTCAAGTTCAGTCTACAGCAGAAGCTGGACAAGATGTTGCGAAAGAAGAGCAGCCTCAAGAGCCTGCAAAAACAACTGGCGCAGGGCAGCAGGATCAAGCTGAAGTTGACCCGAACAAACGCGTGATCGCTATGCCTTCTGTACGTAAATATGCTCGTGAAAAAGGCGTAGATATCCGTAAAGTAACTGGTTCCGGCAACAACGGACGTGTTGTAAAAGAAGATATCGACAGCTTTGCAAACGGAGGAGCGCAAGAAGCTGCACCGCAAGAAACGGCTGCACCGCAAGAAACAGCTGCTAAACCAGCTGCAGCAGCAGTTCCAGAGGGCGAGCTTCCAGAAACACGCGAAAAAATGAGCGGTATCCGTAAAGCAATTGCGAAAGCGATGGTTAATTCTAAACACACAGCTCCTCACGTAACGTTAATGGATGAAGTGGACGTAACAAACCTTGTTGCACATCGTAAACAGTTCAAACAGGTTGCTGCTGATCAAGGAATCAAGCTGACTTACTTGCCTTACGTTGTAAAAGCTCTTACATCTGCACTGAAAAAATTCCCTGTTTTAAACACGTCAATTGACGACAAAACAGAAGAAGTAGTTCAAAAACATTACTTTAACATTGGTATCGCTGCTGATACTGAAAAAGGCTTGCTTGTACCGGTTGTGAAAAATGCAGATCGTAAATCTGTCTTTGAAATTTCTGATGAGATCAATGGCCTTGCAACAAAAGCTCGTGAAGGCAAGCTTGCTCCAGCTGAAATGAAAGGCGCATCTTGCACAATTACAAACATCGGTTCTGCCGGCGGACAATGGTTCACTCCGGTTATCAACCATCCAGAAGTTGCAATTCTTGGTATCGGACGCATTGCAGAAAAAGCGATTGTTCGTGATGGCGAAATTGTGGCAGCTCCAGTCTTAGCTCTTTCTCTCAGCTTCGACCACCGTATGATCGATGGAGCAACTGCGCAAAACGCATTAAATCACATCAAACGTTTACTGAACGATCCACAATTAATTTTAATGGAGGCGTAATGTTATGGTAGTAGGAGATTTCCCTATTGAAACAGATACTCTTGTAATTGGTGCGGGACCTGGCGGCTATGTAGCTGCCATCCGCGCTGCACAGCTTGGACAAAAAGTAACAGTTGTTGAAAAAGCAACACTTGGAGGCGTTTGTCTAAACGTTGGATGTATCCCTTCAAAAGCGCTGATCAATGCAGGCCACCGTTATGAAAATGCAAAGCATTCTGACGACATGGGAATCACTGCTGAGAACGTATCAGTTGATTTCACAAAAGTTCAAGAATGGAAAACTTCTGTTGTAAACAAACTTACTGGCGGTGTAGCAGGCCTTCTTAAAGGAAATAAAGTAGATGTTGTAAAAGGTGAAGCTTACTTTGTAGACAGCAATTCAGTTCGTGTAATGGATGAGAACTCTGCTCAAACATACACGTTCAAAAACGCCATTCTTGCAACTGGTTCTCGCCCTATCGAATTGCCAAACTTTAAATATACTGAGCGTGTTTTAAATTCAACAGGTGCTTTGGCTCTTAAAGAAATTCCTAAAAAGCTTGTTGTTATCGGCGGCGGATACATCGGAACTGAGCTTGGAACTGCGTATGCTAACTTCGGCACTGAACTTGTTATTCTTGAAGGCGGAGATGAAATTCTTCCTGGCTTCGAAAAACAAATGAGTACGCTTGTTACACGCAGATTGAAGAAAAAAGGCAACGTTGAAATCCATACAAATGCAATGGCTAAAGGCGTTGAAGAAAGACCAGACGGCGTAACAGTTACGTTTGAAGTAAAAGGCGAAGAAAAAACTGTTGATGCTGATTATGTACTGATTACAGTTGGACGCCGTCCAAATACTGATGAGCTTGGTCTTGAGCAAGTTGGTATTGAAATGACGGACCGCGGTGTCGTGAAAACTGACAAACAGTGTCGCACAAATGTACCTAACATTTATGCAATCGGTGATATCATCGAAGGGCCTCCGCTTGCTCACAAAGCATCTTACGAAGGTAAAATCGCAGCAGAAGCTATTGCTGGAGAGCCTGCAGAAATCGATTACCTTGGTATTCCTGCGGTTGTCTTCTCTGAGCCTGAACTTGCATCAGTTGGTTACACTGAGGCACAGGCGAAAGAAGAAGGTCTTGACATTGTTGCTGCTAAATTCCCATTTGCAGCCAATGGCCGTGCGCTTTCTCTTAACGAAACAGATGGCTTCATGAAGCTGATTACTCGGAAAGAGGACGGTCTTGTGATTGGTGCGCAAATTGCCGGCGCAAGTGCTTCTGATATGATTTCTGAATTAAGCTTAGCGATCGAAGGCGGCATGACTGCTGAAGATATCGCGATGACAATTCATGCTCACCCAACATTGGGCGAAATCACAATGGAAGCAGCTGAAGTGGCAATCGGAAGCCCGATTCACATTGTAAAATAATGCTCATCAAAAACAGCCCTCGCTTTACGCGGGGCTGTTTTTTTAGTTTGACAGCGCATGCTGCAATGGATTAATGATATCTTCTTTCTTTTTCACACAGCCCTCGATTTTCACCACGACATGGCGTCGATCAACAACCATGAGAGTAGGGACGGTTTCAATCTCATCTTCCCAGCCTTTTTTGTTATCATAAACCTTCATTTTGTCTATTTGTTCCGGATAATCTTTTTCTAAATCAAGCAGTGCATCGTAATATGGCGCTTCCTGGTCAATTTGCTTCTCGTCAGAAAAAAACAAGATTTGTGTATGATGAATGTTGTCAATCCGGCTTTTTTTCATCGGATTAATGGTGGAAATCGTACAGCCCGCTAAAGCAAATACTATTATCAGTATGGGGAATACCGCACGATATCGCATCTATCTTCTCCTCTATATAAACAATAGTAATCTAGCTTTATTTTATCATGAAGGGCAGCTTAATCTGCTCCTTGTTACCTAATTGTTATATAATTGAAACCGTTTTTAAAATGAGATGACATACCTAAATAGCTAGGGGCATATAGAATGTATGGCTGGGTTCTTTCATAAAAGTTCAAGAAAAGATGAAATCATTCGATATCTTATTGCATATGTATCGATTATCACTGCTGTACGAAGAAAATATTGCCTGATGAAGACAAAAAAGCGTTACATGTAATGATTTATAAGTAAAATGTGTTATACAATTTATTGTTGACATTTTGAATGTGACATAATAATATAATAACAACAAATGAAATTAAGCGTTTTCAAATTTCAAAGAAATGGGGAATGAGAGATGGGTACGATTGTTTGCCAAGATTGCAACGAAACCATTCATTACTTTGAAGATGAGAAAGTGACTACATTATACGGAACATGCTGCGGACAGTGTCAATATCCTGTTGAAGAAGAGTAAAAAAGCATGCGGCCCAAGCCGCATGCTTTTTAATTTATTGAATCGCTTTTTGTTCTTTGATGACCCGGACCATGTTTAAAGTTGAGTCTTCTGGTCCTTGAACAGGGAGACCTGCATCAAGATTTTTGAAAATGTAGCTGATATTGTCTTCTGTAATAATTTCCCCTGGAATAAAGATTGGGATACCAGGAGGATATACCATGACAAATTCAGCGATAATCCGTCCGGATGCTTCTTTTAATGGTATGACTTCTGTATTTGCATAGAAAGCATCACGAGGAGTCATTGCTAATAAAGGAATTTCCGGTAAAAGAACTTCGATTTGCTGATGGGTCGCATCTTGTTCTGACATTTGATGTGCGATCTCTGTTATAGCCTCTATAAGCCGGTCTGCATCATTTTGGCTGTCACCAGGAGTGAAAATACATAAAATATTGTAGAGATCAGAAAGCTCAACTTCAATATTAAAGGATTCACGAAGCCATTTTTCAACATCATGCCCTGTGAGTCCGAGATTTTTAACAGAAATAATTAATTTTGTCGGGTCATAGCTGTAAGCTGCTTTTGAACCAAGAATCTCAGAACCGACACAATATATGCCCTCGATTTGATTGAGACGGTTTCTTGTCTCGCTGGCAAGCTTCAGTGTGTCCTCCGCAAGCTGATGGCCTTCTGTCGCAAGGCGTTTTCTGGCAACATCCAGTGAGGCGAGAAGCAAGTAAGAAGTAGATGTTGTTGTCAGCATGCTTAGGATCGATTGCACTCTGTCTTTAGATACAAGGCCCTCTCTCATGTTTAAAATGGAGCTTTGCGTCAGTGATCCGCCCAGCTTGTGTACACTAGTCGCTGCTATGTCCGCTCCTGCCTGCATGGCTGAAAGAGGCAATTGATCGTGAAAGTGAATGTGAACACCGTGTGCCTCATCAACAAGCACCGGTACATCAAATGAATGGGCCAGCTCTACGATGCTTTTTAAGTCGGCTGCAACACCGAAATAGGTGGGGTTGATGACGAGAAGCCCTTTTGCATCTGGATGCTCGGCAAGCGCCCGTTTAGCAGATTCAAGTGTAATACCATGGGAGATACCCAGCTCATTGTCAATTTCAGGATGAATAAAGATGGGGATCGCTCCAGAAAATACAATGGCTGTCATAATTGATTTGTGCACATTTCTTGGAATAATAATTTTATCTCCAGGTCCGCAAACAGCCATTACCATTGTCATAATGGCGCCGCTTGTTCCTTGAACAGAAAAAAAGGTATGGTCTGCGCCAAATGCTTCAGCAGCCAGATCCTGCGCCTGTTTAATAATGCCTTTTGGCGCGTGCAGGTCGTCTAATGGTTCAATATTGATTAAATCTATACTTAACGCGTTTTCACCGATAAATTGTCTGAATTCTGGGTCCATTCCTGCCCCTTTTTTATGGCCGGGAATGTGGAATTGAACAGGCTGTTTGCTTGCATGCTTTTTCAGTCCTGTGTATAAGGGTGTTTCATGTTGCGACAATTGTTTTCCCACCTTTGTAATCATACCTATGCATAATAGTGTGTATTAAAATCAGTTTCTCAACCGTTTTTTAGACGTAAAACAAATGAATTATATTATGAACTTGAAAGAATGTAAAGAACAATTTATGATCGAATGAAGATGCTTTCTGTTTAGGGAAGCAAATCTATAAGGAGTGAAGAAAATGGAATACCAATATCCGATGAATGAAGATTGGACAACTGAAGAAGCAGTTGATGTGATTGTGTTTTTTCAGCAGGTTGAGTTTGCATATGAAAAAGGTGCAGATCGTGAAGAGCTGCTAAAAGCTTACCGCCGTTTCAAGGAAATTGTACCGGGGAAGGCTGAAGAAAAAAAGCTATGCAGTGAGTTTGAAGAACAAAGTACATACTCTCCTTATCGCACAGTCAAACAAGCGAGAGAATCTGACCAAGCGAAGATTAAGATGTAAGAAAACAGAGCCGGAATCTCATCCGGCTCTGTTTTTATGCTTGTGATATATTTTGGGTGAAACGGTACAGGAAAGTAAGCTTGCGAAAGGCATCATCGATATGCTGAAGGAATTCCTGGTTATTCATATTCAGCACTTCTTCTTTTTGCAGCTGTATGCCGCATAACAGCTCTGCTTTTTTAACAGTCTGCAAACGCTCGAACAGCGTCTTCAGCTGTTCCTTGTCCATTTCAGACTGCTTATGTACGCCCGGTTTTGTATGATCTGCGGACCAAACAAAACTGTCAGGAATATTTTTAGTAATGGTTTCTTGGTTCGCTTCAAGCCATTTCCCGTATTCTTCTTTAATAGGGGATTCGTAAATAATTGCGAACCATACAAATACGTGGCTTTCCCATAACCCAATCTGAAAATGCGGCAGTTTTTTATAGCCTCTTTTGCTGTTTGCGAATGCCACCCAGCTGTCATCTGGGGGATTAACAGACCTTCTGGCATGTTTGGCCACATGAGGAAACATTTCATCTCCGGTTAAAGCTGATAAAGTTGGGGCATAATGTTCGCCTAAAGCTGTAAGTTTCGGACGTACCGTCTCTTTTAATACCTCCATGCGCGCATCTAAGCCTTCTATTGTAAATGTATGAAAGTCTTCTTCCGTAAAACGCATTTGAGCCATGATTTTCCTCCTTCATGCTAAGTAAACATATTTTATCACAGTTCACATGAGCGTCAAAAAGATTGAGTGCGTTTGAGGGAAGGGGAAATGTGGTAATAAATGAATAGGTAAACACACAATTTTCAGAATGATGTTACGCGTAAATAGAACAATCATACGATATAAAAAGTAATCATTGTTGAATGGCAAAATGGGATGCTTTTTTACAAACAAATGATCTCTGGAAGGGGAGAAAGACAATGAGGCAAGTTGTAAAAGAGGGATTTAAGAAAGAGAAAGACAATCGTGTAGCTGTCTGGAGACTGCAGGTTGATTATGAATTGGCAACCCTATATGAAGCAATGCAAAAAGAAAATGAGGAACAGATGGAACAAAGTAAAAACAAACTTGAGCGACTCAGAAAAGAATGGATTCGTCTTAACGGGTAAAAAGCGATAGTAAAAACGAACCGCATGAATGGTTCGTTTTTACATGAGAAGGGATATTTTTCATTTTTCTTGCTTTTACACCAGCGTTATCAGTATCCTATAAAATAAAGATCTACATAGAAGAGAGGTACGCCTGAATGACAAATTGGACGGAAATTGATGAGACTGCAAAGAAATGGATAAGAGAAGCAGGCACGAGAATTAAACAATCTATGAATGAAAACCTGACAATTGAAACGAAATCAAATCCAAATGATTTAGTCACCAATATTGACAAAGAAACAGAAATGTTTTTCATTGAACGCATTCAACAAACGTTTCCAGGACACCATATACTCGGTGAAGAAGGCCAAGGAGACAAACTTCACTCTTTGGATGGCATTGTCTGGATTATCGATCCGATTGATGGAACGATGAATTTTGTGCATCAGCAAAGAAATTTTGCCATTTCCATTGGAATTTTTGAAAATGGCGAAGGGAAAATCGGTTTAATTTATGATGTGGTTCATGATGAGCTCTATCATGCATTTAGCGGCAGAGGAGCTTACATGAATGAAACGAAGCTAGCTCCTTTAAAACAAACCGCCATTGAAGAAGCGATTCTTGCAATTAATGCCACGTGGGTAACAGACAATAGAAGAATTGATCCAAACGTGTTGGCGCCCCTTGTGAAAAGGGTCAGAGGCACACGCTCCTACGGTTCTGCCGCTTTAGAGCTAGCAAGTGTCGCGGCAGGAAGAATAGATGCTTACATCACAATGCGGCTTGCGCCATGGGATTATGCAGCCGGCTGTGTGCTGTTAAATGAAGTGGGGGGCATCTATACAACCACTGAGGGGGAACCGTTTACCTTTTTAGAAAATCACAGTGTATTGGCCGGAAATCCATCCATACATAAAATTGTATTCGAAGAGTATCTTCATGCTCGAAAGTAGGGCATTTGAACAGGATGATCTCTGCTTGTTAGAGAAGCTCGCGGAGGCTCATTCCATATGGAAAGAGGAGGAGTTTGGGGAAAAAGATGCAGAAAGCTATCTGATCTCCTACTCCATGTATAACGGGTCATGGCTTGTATGGGAAAAGGACGGTCAGCCTGTTGCCGTCAGCTATCATCTCGATTGGGCGCCCTCCAACGGAAAGCCGTGGCTTGGAACGGTGATGATTGACCCAGCTGAAGAAAAAAAGGGACACGCGAGGACAATCATTGAACAGATCAGCAAATGGCTTAGAGCCAAACATAAAGCAATATTTGCGGCAGTTCCCGTTGACCGCAGTGAGTGGATGCTGTTTTTGAGTCAATGCGGCTTTGAACAGCTGAAAATAGAAAAAGATGAGAAAGGCAAATCATTTATGATTTTGGTGAAGCCTTTAGCAGAAGCTGCCGTATGATGACGGCAGCTTTTTTAGTATGTCCATAGTTTAAAAAGCCTCTCGAAAAAGAGAGGCTTTGATGATTAAAAAATTATTTTTTCACCGCATGAATATAATGAATCGTTTCAAACGCTGACAAGTCGTCCGTTCGATTGTCAAAGAATTGATCATCAATATCATCTGGTGATAGGTGTTCATAGATTAGTAAACCCAATGATTCTAACAGGTTTTCAATTGCTTGATAGGTGAAACACGATTTCATCGGTTCTCCGCTTGCGGCAGCCATTTTCACCATATGTTCGACTCGGTTTGATATTCCGGTTGCAGTAAAGAGTGTTTCATCCGCATAATCAAAAACGATAGAGCTTCCTGATGGGACATGAGAAAACAAATCTCTGATCAAGCTTGCGTTTTCTTCTCGTGTTAAATAGTAAGACACTCCGAGAAAACTAAAGAATGTTTTTGTGTTTTTAAATCCTTCATCTATAAGAGGCTGATACGAAAACGTTTTAGTGAAATCCATAGGAACAAAGTGAAGCTGTTCTGGGATTGTCAGGTTTGCATCCTTCAGCTTATTTATTTTGAATTGTTGTGTTGCCAGATGATCAACCTCGAAAACTTGTAAGCTGCTTTTCAATTCAGGGTGCCGAAAACAGAACGTATCCAGTCCGGCTCCAAGAATGGTATACTGTTTTGTTCCTAACGCCAATTCGTTGTGTAAGATTTTTTCGCAAAATGAAGCACGTGCTAACGGCGTTGGCGATAGCTGGATTTGCGTAACCCATTTTAAAATTTTTTCAGGATCATTGTGCAGTCGTTCAGCGATCTCTTTGCTGAAAAACGAGATTCCTCGGATCATATTTTCGCTGATGTTGATAAACTCTTTTTGGTTGATAAGATCTTTTGCGATAACATCATCAAAAATGAGAGGTGTGTCATACCGGCTATGGTACGCACGAGCAAAAGCTGAAATTAAAGATGTTAGGCTGTACTCGTTTTTTTTCATGAAACAAATCCTCCCAAAAAAAATAAGATTCCCCCGGCCGGGAGAATCTTATTATACATACAAATATGTTAATGGTAAATTATAGCACAAATAAATTTTTTTGTCAACTTTTAACTCGTTCTTTCGTTCGTGTGATCAGAAGTGCCGGCTGTCTGTCGGAAGACCCTTCCCTTAGTCTGTGCCAATATAATAAGCTGCACCGGTTTTGCGGCTGAACGGATTATTCATATCACCGCTTTCCTGTACGGCGCGCTTGCAGCTGTGATAAATCAGCACCCTTCGTGGTAATGAATGTGATTTACAATAAAGGAAAAAGACGACCAAGAAGCCTGAGGGATCTCAGGCTTCTTGTTATATTACAATCCAACAGCCTTCCATGCTGCTTCAACTTTAGCTGCATCAGTGGAGCCGTAAAGATCACGGGCAGACTGCATAAGAGCTGCCTTGGCATCTTTGAAGGTGGAAGAAGGCGTGAGGTACGTTGTTAACGCACGATAATAGATCTGCTGTGATTTCGAGACACCAAGCTTTGTAATGGTATTATAGGCGGCTTTGTTAGGGATTCCGCTGTTTATGTGTACGCCGCCATAGTCGCCTTCATCTGTGTTGGGAAGGTTTTGATAATCGGCATAATTGTCAGGCTGGTCATACTTTGTCGGATTAGACAAACTGCGGAGAGCAGGCTGGCTGACTGTAATGTCTTCACCGATATCCCAATTTTCTGTATCGTTAAAATACCCAAATACGTCAGAGAATGATTCGTTTAATGCCCCCGGCTGATTTTCATAACTCAAGTTGGCTGTTTCTTGAGTGACGCCATGTGTCATTTCATGTGCTGTCACATCTAATGAACCGGACAGCGGAGAGAAGAATGAACCGTCGCCGTCACCGTAAATCATTTGATCTCCTGTCCATGCAGCATTATTGTACTTTGAGCCATAGTGGACGGAAGAAACAATATTACTGCCTTTGTTATCGTAGCTGTCCCGTTTAAATGTTGAATAAAAGTAATCGTACACTTTACCGAAGTTATAATGTGCATCAACGGCTGCTCGTTGTGATGAAGTTTTGAACGTTTTCGTTGAGCTTGAGACAAGCGTTCCCGGCAGGCGGCTTTCTCTTTTTTGCAAGTCATATGTAATGATTTGAGTGCCTGTTGGTTTTGAAAGATCTTTTAGAACGTATTTTCTGCTTTCATAAGAGATGTTTAAAGGAACCGTTGCACCCTTTAGTGTTGTTCCGCTTCCGGTGGCAGCAACATGTTCAACCTTGTTTTGCTGTTTTATTATGTTGCCTGTTTCAGAATCAACTATGACCTCCCAGTTGGCAGGTTCGGGTTCGATATAGCGTATCGTCACGTCGTAAGCAAGACGGTAGCTGCCATCTTTTGTTTCTATTGCTTTTAATTCGGCTTTATCGCTGTTTTTAGCGGTTCCATTAGAAACAGCGTCTGGTGATTTGCCAATGGCTTTGAAAGCGAGAGCCAGCGCTTTTTTAGAAGATATTTTTTGGTTGTTTTCTGTTTTTGCAACAGATTGATTTTGTAATTCACCATTGACCGCATAGACATTATCGGATTTATCGGCGTGGACAATCACTTGAGAATCTTTAATAGGTACTCCGTTAATAACAGGCGTATAACGAAAATGCTTATACCCAAGGTCATCAGTCGTGCTTTCAACAAGCTTCAGCCTTTTGGCAGGATCACCTTTGAAAATGTTGCTGTTTTTTTTCAAAAACTGTTTGACAGCTTTGTCATTTGGTGCAGAGAGTTCTGCTTGAGCAATCGTGTTTTTGGAATGGAAATTTGTTTGATTTTCTTTAAGCTGATGATTCTCAGCAGCCTGAACACCAGGAAGGCTGAATGATAAACTCATAAATGAAGCAGTGACAGCAATAGACAGTTTTTTACCTAAACCCATATTGCATCCCCCTTTTTTGCAAATATTGAAAAATCTTCATGTTGTTATATTAGACTAGCATTCTATCATACTCAACAAAAACTAACATTACGCGACAAAATTGATAGAATTGTCCTGGGTTTATTTTTGTTGAATAATATCGAAATGAGTCAAGTGTCATGTGATAGCACATATAAGTTTTCATGTTTGTTGTGTATCAAGGGGGAAGATGAGATATTTTTGTTTCTGATTGAAACTTTTTGATAGGCCCGCTGTCTAACCGAATGAGGCCTTAATAAGAAGTAAAGGATTGTTGGTCGTGTTGGAGTTATTCAGTCATTATGTATTGCATTTCGAACGTTATTTTATATTAAGCAGACAAAGCACCTTGCTCATTCAATGGACAATTGTAGTGTTGGCGGGCTTATATATTTTGGTGCACCATCCTAAGATAAACCAGTACCGCACAATGTTCTTAGCTGGTGTCTTACTGCGGATTGTGTTGCTGGCCGGGGTGTCTGTTGAACTTATTCATCAGGTGCAGGCGACAAACTTTACCAGTGCTTACTTACGGGAGGACGGCAATGAACTGCTGCCACTGGTGCATTTTTTGTTATATGGGTATGTGCTGCTGACGGCTTTTCACTATATGCTGATGCCTCGTAATCTTGGCGGAAAAGGCATGTTTTATATATTTGATCTCGCTGTTGTCAGTTTGCCGATCGTACAAATCGTTTTCAGTTTCTTTTCGTATTGGAAGGAATGTCCTGATGAGGTCAGGCCAATTGAATTCTTGTTTTTATTTTTCATCATTATTCTTCCTATCGTTTTAAATGTACTGTTTTTCAAGCTGTATTGGGGAACAAACAAGATTTTACTAGGTTTATTTTATACGCTGATTATTGGACTGCTTGTCAAGCTGCTTGTTCCATTTTCCCATCAAATCACCATAGATTATGGTGCAACGATGCCATTTACGATTTATTTAGCAATGGCGGGATTTTTAATGAGCTATCATCTGTTCCAAAAGTCAAGAAAATTTTATATACGTGTGAATAAGCGGCTGGCGATGGCTGTTATGGTGTTTTTTGTCTTATTCTTAAATCCAATTTATAACGTAGGATCCGCTGCTTTTGCAGTCTCAAAACCGATAAATGTCCATGATTCATTCAATTTTGTCGGGGAGCACATTTCATCTGAAAAAGCGGAACAAATAGTAAAGTCATTTTTTCCTGCGGATGAAACACTTTATTTGCACGATACAAACATGGATGTGCATTATTCTTATTCATTTGAAAGCAAAAGCTATAAAGCTGAGGTAGACGAAGTCTCACAGCTGATTCGTAATTATCAATACGTAAAAAAACCGCATGGAAAAAAGCTGACGGATCAAGAGTACATGCTTAGGTCTATCGCTTTTCTTGAACGGCGCGGCCGAGTGTTAAATAAGGACCATATCGAAACAAAGGTATCTAAAGAAGACGGTCAGACAGTCGTTCGTATATATCTAAAAAATCAACTTCATAAAAAAGATAATGATGATGGAGCGCTATTTTATTGGGAAAAGGAAACTTTAATGAGTTTTAGTGAAGACCCTTCTATTTATCAGCTTGATTCTCTTCTCCATGTTCATGTAACAGAACAAGATATTCACGACAAAGTGAAGGACATGTTTGCTGCTTTAAACATACCGAAACAGCCTTATCAGATCACTGATATTGAAAGTGATAGCATGTTAGGAAGCGTAGTGCGCGTTGAAACGAAAAGTGGAATTGTGATGGAATTTGAGGGCGAATCCGGTTCTTTACATAGTCTTTCACTTCCAATGAAAAAGAACAGTTCACTGGCTGACAGCCAGCTGCAACAGCAGATATTATCGATCTTCGATACGGATGCATCAAAAATAAAGAAATCAAGCAAGCGGAGTGACACGGTTGTGTATACGGATTCTTCTAAAGCGTATGAGTTTTTTGAAGATCAAAGTCAGCTGCAGGTTTATGTTTACAGTGATACACCTGAGCAGCCTTTCCCATATACGTATCGCAATGGGACATTGGCTTATAAAAAAGTAGCATCTTCATATCAGGATGTGATTTACAAAAAACGTATGCGGCCGATTATCGTTCACAGAGGGGATGAATGGCATTACGCTTGGCTGATCATTATTCAGCCGTTCGGTTCAAACCGTCATGATGCTTATGTGGTGGATGGAGAAACACAAGAGGTGAAAAGTCTTTATGAATCATAAAGAAAAAGAGTCTATTTTTTTAGATTTATATGACCTATATAAAGAAGGAGAACTAGAGGGTGAATCAATGGAGTGGATGAAACAGCATGAGCCCTTATATCAAAAAAATGCGGAATTCTTAAAGAGTGAATCCAGTTCAAAGAGGAGCCCGGGTGCTGAAGAAGAGAGGCAAATCAGACATATGAAAGTATACTTGTCTTCCATGTATATCTGTTTTATTTTATTGGCCATTTGGATGACGGTGTGGTTTTACTTTTAATGAAACATAGGGATTCTATTGAAGACTTGTACCGACAGTATTACCAAGAAATTTTGAATTATTTATATCGAAGGACGCATCATCTTGAAACAGCTAAGGACTTAGCGCAGGACACATTTGTGAAAGCACTTAACGGCTTGGCTTCGTTTAGGGGGCATTCTTCCATCAGAACGTGGCTTTACACGATTGCGCATCACACCTTTGTCAACTGGTACCGCAGAGATATCAAATATCAATTTGCTGATATCAGCACAAATGAAGGATTAACGCAAACAACTTATGAGCAGCCTGAACAGTATTTGTCACGGACGATTAAAAGCGAAATGCTGCGGCAGGAGCTCCTGCAGTTAAAAGATCAGCATCAGTCCGTTTTGATCTTAAAAGAATTCCAAGAGCTTTCTTATGAAGAAATCGCTGAGATATTAGAGTGGAGTCTTTCGAAGGTGAAAACTACGCTGCATCGGGCAAGATTAGAGCTAAAGAAAAACATGATGAAAAGAAGAGAGGAGGAGCGGATATGACCTGCTTTCTAGTAAGAGACCTGCTTCCTCTGTATCTTGAAGGTGATTGTAATAAAGAAACGGAACACGTCGTTGAAGAGCACTTAAAAACTTGCAGCAGATGCAAAGAAATGTATGACCTGATGGCTGAGCCGTTTGAATTGGAAAGTGAACAGGTCGTTGATGAGGTTTTTCTGCCTGAAGAAGAAAGGCGTTTTAAACAAAGGTACTATGGTTTGCAGATCGTTAAAGCTGCCTGCTGGTTTGGAGCGGCGGTCGCCTTGATGCTGATTATCAAACTGCTGATATAAAGAAAAGCGCTTGACCGATTCCGGCAAGCGCTTTTTAATATTAAGCCTGTGGATGAAGAATAGTGTAGACTGCGGCAAGCTGTTCTTGTGACAGAGTACCGAAAAAGTCTTCGTAAGCGTCAGCTTGCTGAGATGTTGCGCCTGCTTGTGCCGCTTTATCTTTATCATAACTGTATACATTATCTTGCAGCACAATGGCAGCCTGAAGAATGTGAATCTTTGAGGAAGCTGCAGTTAAAAATTTTTCAGTTGCAACTGCTTGTTTTTCTGTGATGCCAAGCTCTGCTGCCTTATCTGTATCGAGTTTGTAATTTTCACCTTCGATATACACACATTGTGAAACGGCGCTGAAAAATTTTGGCGCCGACTCCCACATTTTTGCGATGACTTGAGCCTCTTCTTTTGACATTCCTAACTCGACAGCTTTTTCACTATCAAAAGAATACACACCATCTTGTTCAGATATACATTGATTTAATAAAGCAACGTATGTATCAAAATCCTCGTTAGTGATTGTTTGGTGCTCGAGCTGAATAGCTGTGTTATCAACCATTGTTTTGGCGCTGGCTGCATGCGGGCCGAACGTTAATAAAGCAGCTGAAGTTATTGCGACCGTCGTTAGCACAGTCTTTTTTACAAATGTTTTTTTCATGTTTTGCCTCTCCCTTTTATGAATTGTGGTGCGGGTTCCATTATAGGGAGAGATTGGTGTCGAACAAATAGGTTATATGGCATTTTATGTAGAACGTGACCGAACTGCTTTTTGTCGTTCACAGCTGTCATCGCCAGAACAATTGTCTATGTATGAACGCTGCTTTACACCTTCCTGACTAAAGAATAGGGGAAATAAGGCTTAATAAAATGAAAAAACACCGCTTTTTTTTAGCGGTGTTTTTTGATTATAATGTCGCCGGCAGGGCAATGCTTTTAATCAAACAAGCCTTGCTCGCGCATTTTCTTTTTTAATGTAAACCCACCGCCCATTACGGCGCAAACAAGAACAATGCTGGCGATTGTGCCTGCAATGCTTTTTTCAGCGATAAAGACGCCGATCAGCATCATACTGAAAACCGCTGTAAATGCAAATAATAGCAAAAGCCAATTCATTTTTTTCATATTTCCCATCCCCTTTTACGTCTTATATAAAGTTTACAGAAAAACGTGACGCTTTTAAAGAGGATGTGTGATATAATATGAAAGTTATCTAATTTTATTAGGAGATGAAAAAGTGAAACTTAGAAATGACCTTCGCAACATCGCGATTATTGCCCACGTTGACCATGGGAAAACGACTTTAGTCGATCAGCTTTTACATCAGGCTGGTACGTTCCGTGCCAACGAACAGGTTGCTGAACGCGCAATGGACTCTAATGACCTTGAACGTGAACGCGGCATTACAATTTTGGCGAAAAATACTGCGATTAACTATAAAGATACACGCATCAATATTTTGGATACCCCTGGACACGCTGACTTTGGGGGAGAAGTAGAACGGATTATGAAAATGGTTGACGGCGTATTGCTTGTCGTTGACGCATATGAAGGCTGTATGCCTCAAACTCGTTTCGTTCTGAAAAAAGCTCTTGAGCAAAACCTTAATCCGGTTGTTGTTGTCAATAAAATTGACCGTGACTTTGCTCGTCCTGAGGAAGTAATCGATGAGGTTCTTGACCTGTTCATTGAGCTTGATGCCAATGAAGAGCAGCTCGAGTTCCCGGTAGTATACGCTTCAGCAATTAATGGAACAGCGAGTCTTGATCCGAAACAGCAGGATGAGAACATGGAATCTTTATATGAAACCATTATTAAGCATGTTCCTGCACCTGTTGATAATGAAGAGGAGCCGCTTCAATTCCAAGTTGCCCTTCTTGACTACAATGACTATGTAGGGCGTATCGGAATCGGGCGCGTATTCCGCGGCACGATGAAAGTCGGCCAACAGGTTTCTCTTATGAAGCTTGACGGAACGGCTAAGTCATTCCGTGTTACAAAGATTTTCGGTTTCCAAGGCTTAAAGCGTGTGGAAATTGAAGAAGCAAAAGCGGGAGATCTTGTTGCTGTTTCCGGTATGGAAGATATTAATGTTGGTGAAACAGTATGTCCTGTTGACCATCAAGATCCGCTTCCAGTGCTTCGAATTGACGAACCGACACTTCAAATGACATTTGTCGTAAATAACAGTCCGTTTGCAGGCCGTGAAGGCAAATACGTGACATCCCGCAAAATCGAAGAACGACTCCATTCTCAGCTTCAGACTGATGTGAGCTTGCGTGTTGAGCCCACAGCTTCACCTGATGCTTGGGTTGTTTCCGGACGCGGTGAACTCCATTTGTCAATTTTAATTGAAAATATGCGCCGTGAAGGTTATGAGCTTCAAGTTTCAAAACCTGAAGTTATCATAAGAGATATTGACGGTGTACGCTGTGAGCCTGTTGAGCGAGTGCAAATCGATGTTCCTGAAGAGCATACTGGCTCAGTAATGGAATCAATGGGTGCGCGTAAAGGCGAGATGGTTGATATGATCAACAACGGTAACGGGCAAGTTCGTCTCATCTTTACAGTTCCTTCTCGCGGATTAATCGGATACTCTACAGAGTTTTTATCTTTAACACGCGGATTCGGTATCCTGAACCATACGTTTGACAGCTACCAGCCTATGCAGGCGGGCCAAGTTGGCGGACGCCGCCAAGGTGTGCTTGTATCAATGGAAAACGGAAAAGCGACAGCATATGGAATTCAAGGAATTGAAGACCGCGGTGTCATCTTCGTTGAGCCAGGTACTGAAGTATACGAAGGAATGATCGTTGGAGAGCATAACCGCGACAACGACCTTGTTGTTAACGTCAGCAAAATGAAACAGCAGACGAACGTTCGCTCTGCAACAAAAGATCAGACAACAACAATTAAAAAAGCGCGCATCATGTCTCTTGAGGAGTCTCTAGAGTACTTAAACGAAGATGAATACTGTGAAGTAACACCAGAATCCATCCGTTTAAGAAAGAAAATCCTCAATAAGAATGAACGTGAAAAAGCAGCTAAAAAGAAAAAAACAGCAGGATTGTCTTAAGCTCTTGCAGAATTTGAAAAGATAGAACCCGTACGTTTAAGGGGAGGGAATCTTTTTGAATGATGTAAGCGAACGCCTGTCGCTCTTTGCCGCTCTATTTCAAGTAGACCGGCAGCCTGCGCCAGGCATGTGGCTGCTGTATGGCACAATTTTTGTGTTGGCCGTTATTGTATTTAAGCTTGGATTTGCTAAAAGGCTTCCGGTATTAAAATCAGCAGTGGTGTATGTATTTCTGGCTTTGGGCTGCACTGTTTTGACCTTTTTAGGTGTGTTTTTGCCCGTGGCGGAGGGATTGATCGTCGCTGCCCTGATTTTAATTGTTTATAAAATTCGGCTGTATCAGTCGAAAAAGGGACAGTCTGCAAAATCATAAAAAGACTCAGCTGAGAAGCTGAGCCAGCTTGTAGAGAAAACAATGTTTTTTCTACAAGCTTTTTTATTTTGCGCTGCTTTTTTTAGGTATTCACCAGATTTCAAAAAACAGAAAAAGAATTTTTGTGAGGTTTTTCCGTAAAAACACAAACGGTTTTGACTGACCTTTCATTTACGGCCGGAAATCGTTCTGTCTTCGTTTGAATGATAATGTGTCATCGGTGCGAAGAAAGACTGTTTGGTATGTGACATCTCTTTAAGGCTCAACCAGCGCTTTTTTTGTTCCCTTCGCTATTTGTTTTTTTCATGATCGGCTGAACCTTTCTCTATTCGTTTCAGGCGGCAGCAAAGAGGATATGCTTAACTTCTTTCTTATTTTTTATAAGGTTATTTATACACATACGTTTATGCGAAAAAACCATCAATTTTTCTTTTACTCTTTTTTCCACTTTCCTGCGGCGAATATCGTTCCAATCTGAATCACCACACTTAACAGAGCGCATACTGCCACAACTGTGTTGCTGTCCATAGAAGACACCCTCCTTTTTATTAGGTTGATGTATCATATGACAGCTGTCTCTGTTTTGACAAAACTGCAATGCGATGTTTCACATTTTTCAACAAAAAGGGCGCTTTTTTAAGCGCCTTTATTTTTTTTTCAGCCGGTGTAAAACGATTTGAACGGCGATGGCGTCATCCAGATAGCCAATGGGAAACATGTAATCCGGAATAACGTCCGTTTCTAAAATATAATACAGCAGCGCGCTCCCGAGAATCATACGGTCTTCAGTCAGTGTTGCTTCATCCATATACTGACAAAACATGTTTTTTAAATGATCAATAAAAGGGCCGACGCTTTCTTCATTATTTATTTTCTTTTGAAACTGATCGCAAATGAGGCGATGGCCTTGCTGGGTTTTGGCGTATTGTTCATATCTGGTCAGCTCGCGTTCAATTTGCTGCCGGGAAAAAGGCTGATCAAACATCTCCGCCATATTGAGCATATCCTGAATCGCGTGCATCGGATCTTGCGGCGCAGCCTTTTTTTCATGGCCGATATTTATGCCTGATGCCTCGAGTAATTCTTCCAGCGGGGTGCAAAGGTGTTTAGAAAATTCCTGAAGATGCTTTAAATTGGCCTTCTGCTTGCCATTTATAATCCGGGAGATGGTAGCTGTATCAATATTGGTTAAGGTGCTGAGTTTTCTCATGGAGAGCGAGTGCTTAGTAAGCAGTGATTTTAAAAGGGGGCCCAATGTCGTCTTTTTATTTTCTTCCAATGGTGTCACCTCATTTCCAACGGAATGATGATAACCAATCAATCATTTTTGCGAAAAAGGTACCTTTCCTGTGCTGTTGCATAGGATAGGGTAGATTCAACAGCGCAACATGTTGAGAAGACATCAAAGAATGGAGAGATCATAATATGGCTTGGTTATTGATTTTAGGTTTGGCAATATCCTCGAGCATTGATAATTTAGGGGTAGGAATGTCGTACGGTATCAGAAAAATTAAAATATCTCACACATCAAATATGATGATCGCTTTTATCTGTTTTTTATTCAGTTATATCGGAATTTATTTCGGTAAATGGATTTCAGTCATTTTACCGGGCATTCTTCCTGTGTTGCTGGCAGCTTTTATTTTATCTGTTATCGGCATCCGCATCATCCTGCTGGCTGTGCCGAGAAAAAAAGAAAGCTCAGCGTGTGTTGATGTATCATCAAGAAAAAAAGGCCGTTTTGCCGGTCTGTTACAACATCCGGAGACGGCGGATGCTGACCGTTCGGGAGAAATCAGTATATTAGAGTCTATCGTTCTTGGGGTAGCTGTATCTGCAAATGCACTGACCAACGGATTAAGCGCGGGTTTGATCGGGCTTTCTCCTGCTGCAATTTCCATCACTGCAGCGCTCGGCAGTTTCTTGACCATATGGCTCGGCTGCTCGCTCGGAAAAAAAGCTGCCTCATTGCGCATTGGATCTTTTCGTGTCGGACAGTTCAGCACGATGCTGAGCGGAGTCATTATTCTTATCATTGCCGTCAATACGCTGCTCTTTTAAGTTGTCCCGTTCATTTTATGAAAAACATCAAATAAATATGAAGGTTCCTGTTCGGAGAGCGCCTGACTCAGCTAGGAAGCTGAGTCTTTTCTGTTCTGTATGGTAAAGCGTCTGCTTATTTTTTAACTTTTTCTTTCTTCTGTCTGCCTGGATGAAACGTGAATTTCCCCGTTTTCAGCCGTTCTTCTGTTTTTTGGGCAATCCGGTCGTGGCATTTCTGGCACATATATGTATGGATTGGGCGGTTTCGAAGCCGTTTCGCGATCAGGGTGTCATCATTAATTGTTTCAATTTTATCGCAAATAGAGCATTGGACCCTCATCATATCACCTCTTTCACTAACATGTATTATAGCACGGATCAGAAGATGTCCGAAATAAGAAAAAACTAAAGCGCAGGGCTTTAGCTTAATCGTTGGTATTCTTGTTCATATGATGATCGGATTGATCGTTTTGCTCCTGTTCCATTTCCTGCCGTTGCTTTCTGTTTAATTGGTCATTTTGCTGCTTTGTTTGCGGCTCATCTTCATTGTCAATTACATCGTTAGGCACTTCCGGAAGCACTCGGCCGACAATCGCAGCTAATTCATCTAGTATGCCTGTTACTGGACGGCCTTCACTTATTTCTCTGCCCATTTCTTTTAGGCGGCTGACCGTATCAGGATCAGCAATGACTACTGCGTTGGCGCCATACCTATCGTTTTTTAGAGCCTGTGCCACAGAATATTTAATCGTTTCCACTTTGCTTCTGTCCAAAGTATCGTCGACATCAATCCCAATAACGGCATAACTCCCAAGCACAACAGCTGTTGCATCTTTAACATCAGGGTTTTTTTCAGCAACGCTGACAAGATGCTTGGCAATATCGTTTCTTGTTCCATTGTCTTTCGTTTCTTGAGTTGTGTCTTTTACGTGAATCGGTGTGGTATCCTGCTGTCTTGTTGATTCTTTTTCAACATTTTGATTCTGCTTTCCTTGTTGGTAGGCACATGCGGACAGGATAAACGTCAGTTGTATCATAATGAAAAGAATTCGCACTTGCGGGTTCCCTCCTTGAAATGCATTCATTAATTTTATTGTTGAATTAACCTTCTATCTTTATACACAAAATCATATATTTTAGCAGGCATTCACCTTTTTCATCGTAAGAGAAGCAGGAGAAACTTTGACCCTTATATCGGGAGGCTGAGACTTGAGTAAAATTTATGTGTTAGATACGAATGTGTTATTACAGGATCCTAACGCGATATTTTCTTTTGAAGAAAATGAGGTTGTCATCCCTGCTGTCGTATTAGAAGAGGTTGATTCAAAAAAACGATATATGGACGAAGTCGGGAGGAATGCAAGGCACGCATCTAAGCTGATTGATGCGTTAAGGCAAAAGGGCAGGCTGCATGAGCATGTACCGCTCGATAGCGGCGGCACACTGAGAATTGAATTGAATCATCGTTCGTTTCATCAGCTGCAAGAGATTTTTATTGAAAAAACAAATGATAATCGCATATTGGCCGTTGCGAAAAACTTAAGCCTTGAGGAAGAAACAAAGGAAAAGGGCAGGCCGGTTATTCTCGTCAGTAAAGATGTGCTTGTCAGGGTTAAAGCGGACGCAATCGGACTGCTTGCCGAAGATTTTTTAAGTGACCGGGTTGTGGATCATGATGAAATGTACAGCGGCTATAAAGATTTATTTATTAGCCGGCAGCTGTTCAGCTCTTTTTACGGAGAAAATCAAATTTCGGTAAATGATATAAAACAGCATGCCTTTTATCCGAATCAATTCGCAATAATGAAGGATGAGCTGGGAGGATCCTCCTCAGCAGTTGGAATTGCAGATAAAACAGGAACGGTATTAAAAAGACTCGTGTTTGATGATGAACACATATGGGGAATCAGGCCGAAAAATGTGCAGCAAAAAATGGCATTAGAGCTTTTGCTGCGCGAAGATATTCCGCTCGTCACCCTGATCGGAAAAGCGGGAACCGGCAAGACGCTTTTAGCATTGGCGGCAGGGCTATTACAGACAGAAGACTTAGGAATATACAAAAAGCTGGTCGTAGCAAGACCGATTGTTCCTGTTGGCAAAGACATCGGGTACTTGCCCGGCGAAAAAGAGGAAAAGCTTAAGCCTTGGATGCAGCCGATTTTTGACAACTTGGAGTTTCTGTTTAATGCGAAAAAACCCGGGGAGCTTGAAGCTATTCTGGCAGGGATTGGCTCAATTCAGGTAGAGGCGCTGACCTATATCAGAGGGAGGAGCATTCCAGATCAATTTATCATCATTGATGAAGCGCAAAATTTGACCAGGCATGAGGTGAAAACGCTGCTGACGAGAGTAGGCGAGGGCAGTAAAATTGTCTTAATGGGCGATCCAGAACAAATTGATCACCCATATTTAGACAGTCTGAACAATGGTTTGGCTTATGTGGTTGAGCGGTTTAAAGGACAACCTGTCTCAGGCAGCGTGAAGCTGTTAAAAGGTGAGAGATCAGGCCTCGCTCAGATTGCCGCTGATTTGCTGTAATACTAAATAATTTCGATTTCTTTTATATCGGTGATCGGCTGTTTGTGATCAACTGAATCTTCAAAGTAAATATGAATGGGACCGCCTTCTTGAAGCGGCTTGCCAGCTTCACTGAAATGGACAATACTGTTCAGAGCGGTTTTCAGAGGAACAAATGTATTCCCTGAACTTGTGACAAACACGCATTGTGCTGCAGAGCTGAGGGGCTCGGCATTTTTCAGCACATTCCCAAGTTTCATTGCAAAACTGCCGTTCATCAGCTTTTGCTTCTCGTATTGCTTTTCCGTCTTTAATGTCGGTGGCGAAATCCGGCCCTCTCTAATGATTCGTTCAGGATCAAGATCGGATTCATCCCCGGCTGATTGTAAATATGTGTCTTGACTGTCCCCTTTGCGGTCAAACGGAAATTTGCGATCGTCAAAAATCCATACGCTTGGATCGATGGTGATCGGATATGTAACCTTTCCCTTCACTTGTATAACGCTCATGATATAACCCCCTTCTCTCAAAATTATAAAAGTTTTCGCATGAATTGTCACTTTGTGTACAAATTAGGTGTATTGACATGCTCAGGGAGCGAGGGTGGTTGCATGGTATGCCGGCATAATGACGAGCTTGAAGCCTTAGTAAAAGAGGCAAAAAAGGTGACGGACAAAGGGGAGGTAGCCAGCTATATTCCCGCATTGGCAAAAGCCGATAAACACGATCTGTCAGTGGCGATTTATTATTCCAATAATATTTGTCTGTCAGCAGGTGACATAGAAAAGACATTTACGCTTCAAAGTATATCAAAAGTTCTCTCGCTTGCTTTAGTGCTAATGGAATACGGCAAAGAGAGGGTTTTCAGCTATGTTGGACAGGAGCCGACCGGTGATCCGTTTAATTCAATAATCAAGTTGGAAACAGTGAATCCGAGCAAACCGTTAAACCCTATGATCAATGCCGGGGCTTTAGTCGTGACAAGCTTGATTAGAGGGAAAACGGTGAGGGAGCGGCTTGATTATTTACTTTCTTTTATCAGAAGGCTGACAAATAACCAAAACATTACTTATTGCCGGGAGGTGGCTGAATCAGAATACAGCACGTCAATGATTAATCGGGCAATGTGTTATTATATGAAGCAATACGGCATTTTTCAGGATGATGTTGAAGCGGTAATGGATTTATACACGAAGCAGTGCGCGATTGAGATGAACAGTTTGGACTTGGCGAAAATCGGCTCTGTATTTTCGCTGAACGGCAGGCATCCTGAGACTGGGGAGCAAATCATTTCAAAAGATGTCGCAAGAATTTGCAAAACGTTTATGGTGACGTGCGGAATGTATAACGCAAGCGGAGAATTTGCAATTAAGGTCGGAATTCCTGCAAAAAGCGGTGTTTCCGGAGGGATTATGGGCATTTCACCCTACGATTTCGGGATCGGTATTTTTGGCCCGGCATTAGACGAAAAAGGGAATAGTATTGCAGGTGTAAAGCTATTGAAAATAATGTCTGAGATGTACAGGCTGAGTATTTTTTAATTTATGTCATCTGCTTAAATCCTCTTGCATTTTCTGCTGATACCCTTTATGATAAATAGAAGAATTAGGTACTCGCCTGGGGAACGGAGGGATACTTTTGGCTTCAGAGATGATCGTTGACCATCGGCAAAAAGCTTTTGAACTTTTAAAAGTAGACGCTGAGAAGATTTTGAAGCTGATCCGAGTGCAAATGGATAACTTAACGATGCCTCAATGCCCTCTATATGAAGAGGTTTTAGATACTCAAATGTTCGGGCTTTCGAGGGAAATCGATTTTGCTGTCCGCCTGGGATTGGTTGATGAAAAAGACGGTAAAGACCTTTTATACACATTGGAGCGCGAATTGTCTGCTTTGCATGACGCGTTTACAAGTAAATAAATGATCAAACTCAAACTTATTAACAGTTTGGGTTTTTTTATAACCGCTCATTTTCTCTCATTAAAGACGGTCTTTTTTTACACATTCCTTCCGAATCGTATAGAGATACTTCGTCTCGTTTGATAAATTGTAGTAAAATAAAAAAGATCAATACATAGAAACCATAGACAATGGAAGCTAGAAGCAGGGAAGAGGATGTTATGTTAAAAAAAATGCTAAAATCATATGATTACTCACTAATATTCGCAATTGTATTACTATGCGGGTTCGGTTTAGTGATGGTATACAGCTCAAGCATGATTACGGCTGTCTCTCGGTATGGGGTGAGCAGTAATTTTTTCTTTATGCGGCAGTTGTTCGCTTTAATTGCAGGTGGCGCTCTATTTATTTTCATGGCTTTGTTTCCTTATAAGGCACTGGCCCGCCAAAAGTTTCAGAAGGGGATATTGCTTGCTTCTATTCTGGCGCTTATTTGCCTGTTCGTATTCGGGCATGTTGCCGGAAACGCGCAAAGCTGGTTTAAAATTGGTGTATTGAGTATTCAGCCAGGGGAATTTGTGAAATTAGTCGTGATTTTATACCTTGCAGCTGTATACGCCAAAAAACAAAGATATATTGACAATCTTTTGACTGGAGTAGCCCCGCCGGTAGTGATGACGCTTGTGATTTGCGGGTTAATTGCCCTGCAGCCGGATTTTGGTACAGCCATGATTATCGGATTAATCGCGACATGCATGATCTTGTGCTCGGGTTTCAGTGGGAAAACGCTGATGAGGCTGGTTTTGCTTGGCGGCATTGTTTTCATTTTAGTCAGTCCGATTCTCTTTTTAAACCAGGACAAAATTTTAAGTAGCGGACGTATGGCGCGTTTTGAAAGTCTTGAAGACCCATTTAAGTATGCAAATTCATCAGGTTTGCAAGTGGTTAATTCTTATTATGCGATTGGTTCAGGTGGTATTTTCGGTCTGGGACTTGGTGAAAGTATCCAAAAATACGGGTATCTGCCTGAATCACACACTGACTTTATTATGGCTGTTATAGCCGAAGAACTTGGTATCTTTGGGGTATTGTTTGTCATTTTTCTGCTGGGTTTTGTCGTCATAAAAGGGTTTTATATAGCCAGAAAGTGCGAGGACCCGTTTGGAAGTCTTCTAGCGATCGGCATTTCAAGCATGATTGCCATCCAATCATTTATTAACCTTGGCGGTGTCAGCGGATTAATTCCGATCACAGGGGTTACGCTGCCATTTATCAGTTACGGTGGCTCTTCTTTATTACTATTACTGGGCAGTATGGGAATATTAGTGAATATCAGTATGTTTGTGAAATATTCAGAGAATAAGAAAAAGAGAGAGCCCTTGGCGCCGAAGGGAATGAAAAAGAAACAGCATAAAAAATCTGTTTATCTATAAGAAACAGGTGTGTACAGGAAAAAGATATTCCGCTATGATAGATTATATTCCATTCGGGTAAGGGGGAGAAAAGTTTGTCACAGCAATCGATACAAAAAGTATTAGTAGCAAACAGGGGAGAAATTGCAATCCGAATATTCAGAGCATGTACTGAGCTGAATATTCGTACGGTTGCGGTCTATTCAAAAGAAGATTCCGGTTCCTATCATCGGTACAAAGCCGATGAAGCATACCTGGTCGGTGAAGGAAAAAAACCGATTGATGCTTACCTGGATATTGAAGGTATTATTGAAATTGCGAAAAGAAACAAAGTAGATGCCATTCACCCGGGATATGGTTTCTTATCAGAAAATATCCATTTTGCAAGACGGTGTGAAGAAGAAGGCATCGTGTTCATTGGACCAAAATCCGAACATCTAGATATGTTTGGTGACAAGGTAAAAGCACGTGAGCAGGCAGAAAAAGCTGGAATCCCTGTGATTCCCGGAAGCGATGGACCTGCAGAAGCGCTTGAAGCAGTCGAACAATTCGGAAAAGTAAATGGCTATCCGATTATTATTAAAGCTTCACTGGGCGGGGGCGGCCGCGGTATGCGGATTGTCAGGTCTGAAAGTGAAGTCAAAGAAGCATATGAGCGTGCAAAATCCGAGGCGAAAGCAGCCTTTGGCAATGATGAAGTTTATGTGGAAAAATTGATTGAAAATCCGAAGCATATTGAGGTTCAGGTCATTGGAGATAAAGAGGGCAATGTCGTTCACCTTTTTGAGAGGGACTGTTCTGTTCAAAGACGCCACCAAAAAGTCATTGAAGTGGCGCCAAGTGTCTCTCTGTCACCTGAATTAAGAGAACAAATTTGTGAAGCGGCAGTTGCGCTTGCGAAAAATGTAAACTATATAAACGCCGGTACGGTGGAATTCCTTGTTGCAAACAATGAATTCTACTTTATTGAAGTTAACCCTCGGGTCCAAGTTGAACATACGATTACAGAAATGATTACAGGTGTCGATATTGTTCAAACTCAGATTCTTGTTGCGCAAGGGCACAGCCTTCATGGCAAAAAAGTAAATATTCCTGAGCAAAAGGATATTTCTACAATCGGCTACGCGATACAGTCACGAGTGACGACTGAGGACCCCCAAAATGATTTTATGCCTGACACAGGAAAAATTATGGCTTACCGCTCAGGCGGCGGTTTTGGTGTCCGCCTTGATACCGGAAACAGCTTCCAAGGCGCCGTCATTACCCCTTATTATGATTCACTCCTCGTTAAGCTTTCAACTTGGGCTTTAACGTTTGAACAGGCGGCGGCCAAAATGGTTCGCAATCTTCAGGAATTTAGAATCAGAGGCATTAAAACAAACATTCCTTTTCTTGAAAACGTTGCAAAACATGAGAAGTTCCTGACAGGACAATATGATACGTCTTTCATTGATACAACACCTGAATTATTTAATTTCCCTAAACAGAAAGACCGCGGAACGAAAATGCTCACTTACATAGGCAATGTGACAGTGAACGGCTTCCCTGGAATCGGAAAAAAAGATAAACCAGCGTTTGACAAGCCATTAGACGTAAAAGTAGATGCTGCTCAGAAGCCTGCCGGAGGTACAAAGCAAATCCTCGATGAAAAAGGTGCTGAAGGGCTTGCGCAATGGGTGAAGGAACAGAAATCTGTCCTTTTGACTGATACGACATTCAGAGACGCTCACCAATCATTATTAGCGACGAGATTCAGATCGCATGATTTGAAAAAGATCGCGAATCCGACGGCGGCGTTATGGCCTGAGCTGTTTAGTATGGAAATGTGGGGAGGCGCGACCTTTGATGTAGCCTACCGATTCCTGAAAGAAGATCCGTGGAAACGGTTGGAGGATCTTCGCAAGGAAGTGCCGAATACGTTATTCCAGATGTTGCTTCGTTCATCAAACGCGGTCGGCTATACGAATTATCCCGACAATGTGATTAAAGAATTTGTGAAGCAATCCGCTCAGTCCGGGATTGATGTGTTCCGTATTTTCGATAGCTTAAACTGGGTAAAAGGCATGACGTTAGCCATTGATGCTGTTCGGGATACCGGCAAAGTGGCAGAAGCTGCGATTTGTTACACAGGAGATATTCTTGATAAGAATCGCACCAAATATGATCTTGCCTATTATACGTCGATGGCGAAGGAGCTTGAGGCTGCCGGAGCCCATATTCTCGGAATTAAAGATATGGCAGGGCTGTTAAAACCGCAGGCTGCATATGATCTTGTTTCTGCATTGAAAGAAACGATTGATATTCCGGTTCACCTTCATACACATGATACGAGCGGAAACGGTGTTTATATGTATGCAAAAGCCGTTGAAGCTGGTGTTGATATCATAGACGTGGCGGTCAGCTCAATGGCAGGATTGACGTCTCAGCCTAGCGCGAGCGGCTTTTATCATGCGATGGAAGGGAACACCCGCCGCCCGGCAATGAACGTTCAAGACGTTGAATTGTTGTCTCAATATTGGGAGTCAGTTCGTAAATACTATTATGAATTTGAAAGCGGGATGAAGTCTCCGCATACAGAAATTTATGAACATGAAATGCCTGGAGGCCAATACAGTAACCTGCAGCAGCAGGCGAAGGGAGTAGGCCTGGGCGACCGCTGGAATGAAGTGAAAGAAATGTACAGACGCGTTAACGATATGTTCGGCGACATTGTAAAGGTTACACCTTCCTCTAAAGTAGTCGGAGATATGGCGCTTTACATGGTGCAAAACAATTTGACTGAAGAAGACATTTATGAAAAAGGCGAACAATTGGATTTTCCTGATTCTGTTGTGGAGCTTTTCAAAGGAAATATCGGCCAGCCACATGGCGGGTTCCCGGAAAAACTGCAAAAGCTGATCTTAAAAGGACAGAAGCCGATTACGGTCAGACCGGGAGAACTGCTTGAATCGGTATCTTTTGAAGCGATCAAACAGGAATTAAAAGAGCAGCATGACTTGGAGATTTCAGACCAAGATGCTGTAGCGTATGCTCTTTACCCTAAAGTCTTCTCTGATTATGTGAAAACTTCGGAAAGCTATGGAGATATTTCGGTATTAGATACGCCGACATTCTTCTATGGTATGACATTAGGTGAAGAAATAGAAGTGGAAATTGAGCGCGGAAAAACACTGATCGTTAAGCTGATTTCAATCGGTGAGCCGCAGCCTGATGCCACTCGCGTCCTTTATTTTGAACTGAACGGGCAGCCGCGTGAAGTAGTCATTAAAGATGAAAGCATTAAGTCTACCGTTCAGGAAAGATTGAAAGCAGATCGGACAAACCCAAGTCACATCGCGGCCTCAATGCCGGGAACGGTTATTAAGGTATTGACGGAAGCGGGTGCAAAAGTCAATAAAGGTGATCATTTGATGATCAATGAAGCGATGAAAATGGAAACAACGGTTCAGGCACCTTTCTCAGGAACAATCAAACAGGTTCATGTGAAAAATGGCGAACCGATCCAAACGGGTGATCTGCTTCTTGAAATTGATAAAGCCTAATATAAACAAGAGTGTGTATCTTTTGATACACACTCTTGTTTTTTATATTCGATGACAGTTGTATTTGCGTGGTTTAAAAGGGATGTAAGCAGGCCAATATCAGCTCCATGACAAGCCATCTCTTTTTCAAACGAAAACAGGCTTAACTGCTGCCAGTCTTTCAGATGCTTTGCAGTATGATACAGACCATGAATAGTTTATTAAGACATGATGTTTAAAAAATGGAGTGCTGCAAAAGAGCTATTGCCTGCACACTTTTCATTCTGACACGGTCCATATGTTTGATGATACATATAACATTGCTGCGCTCTTATAAGCAGGAAGACGCAAGTACGGAGCGCAGAAAGCTAGGAAACGATAAAAAAAGACCAAAGCGCAGAAAGCTTTGGTCTAGAGTCATTATGGCTGTCTGGATTCATAACGGAAGCGTGCAATCAATAATAAGAAGTAGCATAAAATGCCAAACAGACAGGCAATAAAGAATGAGTGGGCAAGTGCAAAGCCCAGAGCCAGTTCAGTATACACGATCATAATACCGGACAATGCCTGTAATATGATAAAAATAAGGCATGCAATCCAGCCCCAAAAGATCTGTCTTTGATCTTTATATGAAGAAATAGCATGAACAGCTGCAACGATAATCCATATAAACAACAGCAAGGCTGCTGCTCTGTGGCCCATTTGCACCCATTCATGGAATTGAGTCGGTAGTCCATTCTTCACCGGACTGCACAGCGGCACATCAGGACATGCCAGACTTGATTTTGTATGCCTTACATACGCGCCTGTATACACAACGATATAGGAATAAATTAAAATTCCAATCATGTGAAATTGCATTTTTTTGCGGATTTGAAGCGGCTTGACCAGTTTTCTAACTGATTTATCAGCTTCAAATATGAGCAACGTCAAAATGAGCACTGAAGCGAAAGATATCAATGAGATGCCGAAGTGAAGCGCCATAATCAGCGCGTTTGAACCGAATACAACAGCCAGTGCGCCAAGCAATGCCTGTAAAAATAAAAAGATAATAGACATGATCGCGAGAAACGTTGTTTCACGGAAAATAGGTGTAATTTTTCGCCATGACCAAAACGCAAGGCTTAACACAAGGACAATAGAAATTCCGCTTGCGAATCTGTGACTCCATTCAATAATTGAAGCGGGATTTAATTCAGGGAAGAAACGTCCGTGACATAGCGGCCACTGTCTGCCGCAGCCTTGGCCGGAACCTGTTTTTGTAACAAGGGCACCCCCGATTAAAACAATAAGCATGACAAATGTTGTCAGTACACCGAGAGCTTTTAATGCTTTATTCATTATTATCCACCTTCTTAACATACTGCTACAATTTTATATACGTTCCAAGTGTAAGCGAATATGTGTTTTGAGGCAATTCCTAGCGTCTTTTGTTCACAAAAATATAATAGAATGCGCCTTTCTGGAAAATGTATACTTGATTATTTATGCCGGGTCTGATAGAAATAAGGTAAACGCACTGCCGATTTAGCAAATGTCTTCATTTGTGATAAAATTCATAAAAAGTTCACAAATAAATTCCTGTTTGTCGTTTAATATTTAATAGGATGTTTTTTTACAAGATGTTATCTTGTATGATAGAGTAGCAGGTTTTTTTCGCCTGCTTTAGGTTTGTAAGGGAGGTTTACGTTATGGCTAACTCCAGAATCTTAAATGATACAGCTATAGACGGACAAATTGAAGAAACAACAGCATGGAAAGATTTTCTGTCCCTCATTAAAATAGGGATCGTCAATTCTAACCTCATCACGACTTTTACTGGAATGTGGCTTGCACTTCATATTTCCGGTTTGAGTTTTTTAGGCAATATAAACACCGTTCTTCTGACATTAATCGGGTCTTCTCTGATTATTGCTGGTTCCTGTGCGATCAATAACTGGTATGATCGAGATATCGACCATGTCATGGAGCGTACGAAAGTAAGACCGACGGTTACAGGTAAAATTCAGCCGAATCAGGCATTATGGTCTGGAATTTTGCTGGTTGCTTTAGGATTGATCATGCTGCTGATGACAACTGTCATGGCTGCTGTTATTGGTTTTATCGGAGTCTTTACGTATGTTGTATTGTACACAATGTGGACGAAGCGCCGCTATACGATTAACACAGTAGTAGGAAGTGTTTCCGGTGCAGTGCCGCCGCTTATTGGATGGACGGCAGTAGAAGGCCATATCGGTGTCGTAGCATGGGTATTATTCATGATTTTATTTATTTGGCAGATTCCTCACTTCTTAGCATTAGCTATTAAGAAAACAGAGGATTATAGAGCTGCAAATATCCCGATGCTTCCTGTCGTATATGGATTTGAAGTGACAAAAAGACAAATTATTGTGTGGGTTGCATGCCTGATGCCGCTTCCATTTTTCCTTGGAAGCCTTGGTCTTCCGATTGTCATCCTCGGTGTGCTGTTAAATATCGGCTGGCTGATTCTCGGTTTAATGGGCTTCCGCTCCAAAAATATCATGAAGTGGGCAACGCAGATGTTCGTTTACTCGCTCAACTACATGACAATCTATTTTGTTGCCATGGTAGTCTTAACTCTTTTCTAAAAAATAGATATGTTGTATGTTTTATTGCTTCAAAATAAACGATGACAACTAGTAAATGCCGCCTTGACCTCTTGTTTAATCAGGCGGCTTTACTTTTATACATAGATGGCATTTTGAGTAAAAAAAATCATAATTTAAGAGAAGTGGAAATGTAAGTGCTTTATTTTGGGTAGGCTGGATTGCGATAGATTTCAAGTCTGCTTTCCGCCTTTGTATTGACAAAAAAGGGGTTGGGTGAAATGGTAAAGCATTGGCGTCTTATTTTATTACTAGCCGTAGTGCCGCTTCTATTAAGCGGATGTGGAAAACCTTTTTTATCCACGCTCAAGCCTGCTGGCGAGGTGGCTGATAAGCAGTATCATCTGACAGTGCTCAGCACATTGATTATGGTGATCGTTGTTGCAGTAGTATCTGTTATCTTCTTTTATGTGATTGTGAGATTCAGAAGATCACGGATCGGTGAGAACACGATACCGAAACAGGTAGAGGGGAATAAATTTTTAGAAATTACATGGACTGTGATACCGATTCTGCTGCTCATTATTCTTGTGATCCCTGTTGTATTATATACCCTTGAGCTGGCAGATACATCACCAATGGATAAGAAAAGCCGCAAAGCTGAGGATGCGCTTGTAGTCAATGTCCGGGCAAATTTATATTGGTGGGAGTTTGAATATCCTGATTACGGCATTATCACAAGTCAGGAGCTGATTGTGCCGACAGACCAGCGTGTATATTTTAATCTAAAAGCTTCAGATGTAAAACATTCCTTCTGGATTCCTTCAGTTGGAGGAAAACTTGATACGAATACCGATAACGAAAATAAGTTTTTCTTGACATTTGATTCAAAAAGAAGCAAAGAGGCAGGAGATATGTTTTTTGGGAAGTGTGCAGAGCTTTGCGGCCCGTCACACGCGCTGATGGATTTTAAGGTGAAGACGATGTCTGCAAAGGATTTTCAGGGCTGGACAAAAGAAATGAAAAGCTATAAGTCCACAGCTGAGAGTGATCTGGCTAAGCAGGGCGAGGAACTGTTTAAAGAGAAAAACTGCCTGAGCTGCCATGCGGTAGAGCCGAATGATAAGCGTGCTGAAGCAGCAAGAACAGCCCCTAATTTGGCGACATTTGGCGAAAGGGCAAAAGTGGCAGGAGTGAAAGACGCCAACGAAGAAAATGTGAAAGCTTGGATGAAAGATCCTGAGAGCATAAAACCGGGCAACAAAATGACAGGAACTTATCCGAAGCTCTCAGACAGTGAAACAGATGCGCTTTATGAATACTTAAAAGGCTTAAAAACGGAAAGCAAGTAGGGAAGAAAGGGAGATATTGGGGGAGGTCACATATGTTGAATGCGCTTACAGAAAAGCGGACGCGCGGATCTATACTTTGGGATTATTTGACGACGGTGGACCATAAAAAAATTGCAATTCTTTACTTGATCGCCGGAGGATTCTTCTTTCTTGTCGGCGGAATCGAAGCGATGTTTATCAGAATTCAGCTTGCACAGCCGGAAAATGTGTTTCTCAGTGCTCAAGCGTACAATGAAGTAATGACAATGCACGGGACGACAATGATTTTTCTGGCTGCGATGCCGCTTTTATTTGCCTTGATGAATGCGGTTGTGCCTTTACAGATTGGCGCCAGAGACGTTTCGTTTCCATTTTTAAACGCGCTCGGTTTTTGGCTCTTCTTTTTTGGGGGTATTTTCTTAAATCTAAGCTGGTTTTTAGGCGGAGCGCCAGACGCAGGATGGACGGCATACGCCTCACTTTCGCTTCATTCTGCCGGGCACGGCATAGACTTTTTCGTCCTGGGACTGCAAATATCCGGGCTTGGGACGCTGATAGCCGGGATTAACTTTTTAGCCACGATTATCAATATGAGGGCCCCTGGCATGACGTATATGAGGCTGCCTCTGTTTACATGGACGACATTTGTGTCTTCTGCTTTGATTTTATTTGCGTTTCCGCCGCTTACGGCCGGATTGGCTCTCATGATGCTCGATCGGCTGTTCGGCACCAATTTCTTTAATCCGGAGCTTGGCGGAAATACGGTTATTTGGGAGCATTTATTTTGGATTTTTGGCCATCCGGAGGTTTATATCTTAATTTTACCTGCATTCGGTATTTTTTCAGAGGTCATCCCTGTGTTTGCCAGAAAACGTTTGTTTGGATATTCATCAATGGTTTTCGCGATTGTTCTCATTGGGTTTCTGGGCTTTATGGTTTGGGTGCATCACATGTTTACGACTGGTCTCGGCCCGATTGCAAATGCGATCTTTGCGGTTGCTACAATGGCTATCGCGATACCGACAGGAATTAAAATTTTTAACTGGCTTTTGACGATTTGGGGAGGGAATGTGAAGTATACGACCGCTATGCTGTATGCTGTCTCCTTTATTCCTTCCTTTGTGCTCGGCGGTGTGACGGGAGTCATGCTGGCAGCGGCTGCGGCTGATTATCAGTTTCATGATACGTATTTTGTGGTGGCACATTTCCACTATGTCATTATTGGCGGTGTGGTATTTGGCCTTTTAGCCGGTGTTCATTTCTGGTGGCCGAAAATGTTCGGTAAAATGTTGCATGAAACGATGGGGAAAATTTCATTTGTTTTGTTTTTTATCGGTTTTCATCTCACGTTTTTCATTCAGCATTTTGTCGGTTTAATGGGAATGCCGCGCCGGGTTTATACCTTTTTGCCAGGGCAGGGTCTTGAGACCGGAAACTTGATCAGTACGATCGGGGCGTTTTTTATGGCAGCAGCAGTTATTCTTCTGCTGGTCAATGTCATTTGGACATCGGTAAAAGGCGAATATGCAGGAGCTGATCCATGGCAGGACGGACGTACGCTTGAATGGACTGTTTCTTCACCGCCGCCTGAGTATAACTTTAAACAGCTTCCTTTTGTCAGAGGGCTTGACCCGTTCTGGATCGAGAAGCAGGCGGGACACAAATCAATGACGCCGGCTGAACCGGTTGATGATATTCATATGCCGAACGGCTCAATCCTGCCGCTTGTCATTTCCTTCGGTCTTTTTGTCGCAGCGTTCGGGCTGCTGTACAGAAGCGATTACGCTTGGGGCCTGCCAGTGATCTTTATCGGACTCGGCATTACTTTTATTACGATGCTGCTTCGTTCAGTCATTGATGATCACGGCTATCATATTCATAAAGAGGAACTGCCGAACGATGATAAAGGGGTGAAGGCATAATGCAAACGCAAGAAAAATTCACCGCGGAAACCTTTCCAGCTTCTCCTGAAAAAGTAACACTGGAAGGAAAAAATAAATTTTTAGGGTTCTGGCTTTTTCTTGGGGGAGAGACAGTTTTGTTTGCGTCTCTCTTCGCAACATTTCTCGCACTCCGGAATTCAAACGCCGGTGATCCGCCTACAACGGAAATGTTTGATGTAACACTTGTGTTTATCGCCACAATGCTATTATTAACGAGCAGTTTAACGAGTGTGTACGCGATGTACCACATGAAGAACTTTTCTTTCGGCAAAATGCAGCTTTGGCTTGGAATGACAATCTTATTGGGGGCCGGCTTTTTAGGATTGGAAATCTATGAGTTTAAGCATTACACTCATGAGTATGGTTTTACGATCACAAGCTCTGCGCTCGGTTCCGCGTTTTACACGCTTGTCGGTACACACGGCGCTCACGTGGCATTTGGGCTGATGTGGATCAGCGCACTGATGATTCGCAATGCCAAAAGGGGCTTGAATCTGTATACGGCGCCTAAGTTTTATGTTGCCAGTCTTTATTGGCACTTTATTGATGTCGTGTGGGTCTTCATCTTTACCGTTGTATATTTAATGGGGATGGTGGGATAAACATGGTCGGTAAAAAAAGCAAAGAGCCTATCAACAGCGATCTTGAATTCAAGAAAAAGAAGCATGCTCAGGAGATGAAATATCAGGTTCTGTCTTTTGGGTTAATGATCGGTCTTACGATTGTTGCATTTCTGACAGTGGCAGCAGACGGTGTAGGCAGCTGGTTTACGATTCCTTTCATTATTTTGCTTGCTGCAGTTCAAGTCATCTTCCAGCTGTATTATTTCATGCATATGAATCAAAAAGGGCATGAAGCGCCGGCACTGTTTTTATATTCAGGAATGTTTGTCGCATTCATCACTGTGCTTGCGTTTGTCACAATAATATGGTGGTAATTTGAACAGCCGCCGGAGGTGAAGAAATGAATCAGTTAGATGTGTTTGGGTTTCGCGCGATGTGGAGCCCTTATCTTTTTTGTATCCTGTTAGGCATTACGGTGCTTTATGTTTATTTTTATAGGCGAATGCGCTCAAAACCAAATCGGATAACAGGTAAAGAGATGGCGTGCTTTCTTTCGGCAATGCTGTTTTTATATGCAGCCGAGGGAAGTCCGGTTGATCTGCTCGGACATATTATGTTCAGCGCGCATATGGTGCAGATGGCTGTTTTGTATTTGGTCGTCCCGCCGCTGTTGATTGCGGGAATTCCTGCATGGCTTTGGGAGAAAATCATTTTCAGGCCTGCCATTAAACCGTTTTTTATATTTTTTACGACCCCTTTAATTGCTTTGCTTTTGTTCAACGGCATTTTTTCTATGTATCATGTTCCGCTTATTTTTGATACTGTCAAAACAGATTTGCTTTCTCATACATTAATGACTTGGCTCATCTTTGTGCTTGCGTTTTTCATGTGGTGGCCGCTTGTTCATAAGGTAGAGCGGCTTCGGCAGCTCAGCGGCTTGATGAAGCTGGGTTATATTATGGCAGACGGTATGCTGCTTACGCCTGCTTGCGCGCTGATTATGTTCAGCGGCGCGCCTTTATATGCCACCTATACAGATCCGACAATATGGGCAGAGGCCATGAAGCTTTGTGTGCCCGCGGATATGATGGGACAGGTTCCATTAACAGGACCGGAGATGTTAAATACTTTGCCTTTGTTAGAGGATCAGCAGCTCGGAGCAGTTATGATGAAAATTATTCAGGAAATTGTGTATGGTACTTTTTTGGCGATTGTTTTTTTTCAATGGGTAAAGAAAGAGAGAGAAAAGGACGGGCAGGAGGAGCCGCCGTATATTCAGCAAACGATATCATAAAAGGTACAGCGAAGATGCTGTACCTTTTTATTTTTATTACATTTGAACGGTTTTTAATAAGTCAGATATGTCTTGAATCAATGCCTTGCTTTTTGTCACAACCTGTACGGGAAACGCTTCCGTTTCTCCATATTCTACGCCGTGCGGGTAGTAATGCTTTCCTAAGAGAGGGGACATTAATTGAATCACGGCTCGGCCGCTTCCGATATCACCTTCTGTGGCAATACCCTGTATTCGCAGATAAAACGTACCCTCAACCGTCGAAAACTTCTTATCATAGGTGACTCTTTCGTAATCCCATTGACCTGCCCTGACGAGGCCTTTGCTTTCCATCAAGTCATCCAGCCAACTGAGCTCAGCCTTTACCCCTTCAAGTCCGCTTTCATTAAACTTCAATACCAACCCCTCCTTATAAAAATGATCTTTCCTGACAATCATAGTATGAAAGCGTTAAACTTTCAATGAATCTTCTTCTTTTGAAAGTATGCAAAAATGAAATAATGACGACAATAGCACTAGGCTAAAGGAGGTTATACGGATGACAAAAATAAAGGAACTAATGACAGCCAGCTTGCAATATTGTACGGTATTAGATAATGTATATGAAGCTGCAGTAAAGATGAAAGACGCGAATGTAGGTGCAATTCCTGTAGTTGATAAGGATGGAGAAACACTGGTCGGCATTGTGACTGACCGTGATCTCGTGCTAAGAGGAATCGCCATGAAAAAACCAAACTCGCAAAAAATCACTGATGCGATGACCGAAAAACCTGTCAGTGTAGAGGAAGACGCATCAGTTGATGAGGTTCTTCATTTGATGGCATCCCATCAGCTCAGAAGGATACCTGTTACAAAAAACAAAAAGCTGATTGGTATTGTCACGCTGGGTGATCTTTCATTATCTGAGCAAACGGATGAACGTGCCGGCAGCGCCTTATCGGAAATTTCCGAGGGGGATAATAGAGAAGAAGGCTTTTTTCATTAACACATAAATCTTTGACATGTGAAATAGGCTGTATTGTAATGAGGTGTAAGTCAAGACTTTGTGATTCACCACGGGGGTGATAGATTGAAAAATATATTGAGAGCAATGGTAATCCTCTTGATTATTGCCGGAACTTATGTTCTGTTTATTCAATATGGATCTGTTCCTGAAAAAAAATCAAATGACAGCGAACCTCAGGTGTCGAATGAGGAAGCGCAAAGCGGCAAACGAATACATATGCCGACTTCAGGATTGTTGTCCTTTATGGGCAAGTCTGCTGATGATGTAACGAAAAAGCTGGGGAAACCTGAACGCATTGACCCGTCAGCTTATGATTACGATTGGTGGATTTACAATCAAGGAAAAGACCAATATATCCAAATCGGGGTATTAAACAACAAAGTGGTTACATTATTTGCGGCTGGGAATGATATCAACGCAAAACCTTTCAAAATTGGTGAATCTATCGGAGAAGTATTCAAGACGACTCAGGTGGCACCGTTTGTAAATGTGGAATATAAAGGAAATTCCTACCGGTTTGAGTTTTCTGAAGAGGACATCAATACGAGACCGACTGTTAAGGTAGGAAAGATGTATGTACAGCTGTATATGGACAAATTTGAAGGGAAGCTATCCAGCATAAGGGCGTTTGATGCGCAAACTTTTGTCAAGCAGAGGCCTTATGAGGTTGTATATCGCGGTGAATTAATGAAGCCGGAAGCTGTTTCAGATGAGAAGTGGGAAAAAATCCAAACAACGAGCGAAAAGCAAATACTTGATTTGACGAATGTCATTCGCGTTAAATACGGGCTTGCGAAGCTTGAGTGGGATCAGCCAACAGCGGAGGTAGCATTTGGACATAGCGAGGATATGAAGGAAAATAATTATTTTTCCCATGTCTCTAAAACATATGGCACCCTGAAAGACCGCTTAGAAGATGGGCATGTTGACTTTCAGCAAGCGGGAGAAAATATTGCATACAATTATGTCGATGGTCCGGCTGTCGTAGAAGGCTGGCTGAACAGCGAAGGCCATCGAAAGGCGCTTCTGAATTCAGATTATACACATCTCGGTGTTGGGGTAGACCGAAAATATTACACACAAAATTTTATTAAGCGATGGTAACGAAAAGCCGCGGACAAATGGTTCCTCGGCTTTTTTTATTTTCATAAAAGTATAGGAGATGAATACACATGCTGATCGTAATAGAGGGATGTGAATTCCCAATCTTTCAATAAGGCGGCTATAGAGAAGTATGAGGCAAGCTAAACATATTTATGCAGGAACGAATATAGGCGAACACAAGGCCTGACAAAACGATACATTGTAGTAGGTAACGATTTTCGGAGGGGGTGAGGATTGTGGCGAAGCAATCTGCCGAGCATTCAATTAATGACTTTAAACAATTCGTTAAAAAGCATCCCAAGCTGATAAAAGAAGTGCGCAAAGAACAAAGAAGCTGGCAGGACGTCTATGAAAATTGGGTCCTTTTCGGGGAGAGCGATCCGATTTGGGATCCATATCGGGAATCGAAAGAAGTTGTGGAAACTGTGCCAGAGCCATCGGAAAAAAATGATTTTGTTTCGAAAATGGTCACAGCGGTGAAAAAGATGGATGCCAATCAAATGAACGAACAAATCAATAAAATGAGCCAGTCGATTTCATCTTTGCAAAGTCTTCTTCATACATTTTCCGGAAGTGGCCAGAAGCAATCTCAGCCAGGTTCTGGACAGCAGCCTTTTTCTTTTCGAAAGGATTAAAAAAGGGGAGCTCGTATGCGCAAAGAGGTTCAGGAATTTATTTCAGCAAACGAAGAACGAAAACGATTTATCAGAGAACAGCCGATATGGTACCGCAGACTCTCGAGAAAACCGGATGATCTGTCTACCTTTCAGCTTGAGATGATGAATTTTTATGAAAAAACCATCCCGCACCGGGTGAACCAATTTACAAATGGGATTCAAATGGCGCAGATGATGATGCAAATGTTTCAAACGATGCGGACAAAAGATTAAAAGACCCTCTCCTCGGGTCTTTTTTTATCCTATAAACACACGGAGATTATTTTCGGACGTCGGGGTTAAGCATTTTCCAATTGGCTGGTTTCGTGGTAAACTAACAACTGGAGGTGCATGTTATGTATGCTACGATAGAATCCGTGCGGCTTCAAAGCGAAGCTCAGCAGCTTGCCGAGATGATTCTGCAGTCGGAGACGGCTGAGAACTACCGCAATTGTTACAAGCGTCTCCAGGAAGATGAAGAGGCAGGGCGGATTATTCGTTCTTTTATCAAAATAAAAGAGCAGTATGAGGATGTACAGCGTTTTGGCAAATATCATCCTGACTATAGAGAAATATCCCGGAAAATGAGGGAGATCAAGCGGGAGCTGGACCTGAACGATAAGGTGGCTGACTTCAAGAGAGCTGAAAATGAGCTCCAGTCTATTTTAGATGAGGTTAGCGTCGAGATTGGGACGGCTGTTTCAGCGCATGTTAAAGTTCCGACTGGGAACCCTTATTTTGACGGTTTGTCTTCATGCGGAGGCGGCTGCGGTTCAGGCGGAAGCTGCGGATGCAAAGTATCCTGACGAGACTGGCCGTCTCGTCTTTTACATATAAGAGAGATCAGGCAGGTGATTGTATTGGAGAATAAACGCCAGGGCATGGTTGTGTATCTGCATTCCTTAAAGCAAAGCAAAATGCTGAGGAAATTCGGAAATGTGCACTATGTATCAAAACGCTTGAAATATGTCGTGCTGTATTGTGATATGGAGCAAATTGAAAAAACAATGGACAAGATTGCGTCTTACTCTTTTGTGAAAAAAGTAGTGCCTTCTTATAAACCGTTTTTAAAATTGGAATTCGAGTCAAAGCTGGATAAAGCAAAAGAATACGATTATAAAATCGGCATATAGCTGTATAAAAAAATCCCCGCAGACTTCTGCGGGGTCCTTCTATTCCTTAACATGTTAAGGAGAAGGCAAAGGGAGAGGAGAAACCGGAGGAAGAACTTATGGGGAAACGTAAGTCTTCTCCGCGGTTGGCAACAACATCCTCTAGATGCTGTTGCTTATAGTATGGACAAGGATTATTCTGCCTATACACCCGTTTATTAAGAATAGTGTTCATTGTTTGAAAGAATGCTTTGTGTTAAGATAGGATTGATTTTTTTCTATGTACATAGCGGCGCTTGTCCGCCATAAAACAAAATAGCTTTTAGAAAAAGTGGTGTGGAACATGAGAGTAATTTCTGGATCAAAAAAAGGCCGTTCACTAAAGGCTGTGCCGGGAACATCAACAAGACCGACAACCGACAAAGTGAAGGAATCCATTTTCAATATGATTGGCCCTTATTTTGACGGGGGCAGAGGCCTTGACTTATTCGCAGGAAGCGGAGGTCTTGGAATTGAAGCGCTTTCACGCGGGTTTGAGCATTGTATATTTGTTGACCGCGATTTCAAAGCGATTCAAACAGTAAAGTCAAATTTAAAAACGCTGGAGCTTACAAAACATGCACAAGTATACCGCAATGATGCGGAGCGGGCTTTACACGCCGCTGCAAAAAGAGAAAATGGCTTCCGCGGAATTTTTCTTGACCCGCCGTATAAGGAACAAAAGCTGAAAGCCCTTTTAACGATAATTGATGAATATCAAATGCTGGAAGAAGGCGGCTTTATCGTTGCTGAACATGACAGAGAGGTCGAGCTTCCCGAAAGCGTAGGAGATCTTGAGATAACAAGAAAAGAAACCTACGGGCTTACTGGTGTCGCGATCTATAAAAAGAGGGGGTAGTGATGTGGCGAGTATAGCTGTCTGTCCCGGCAGTTTTGACCCGGTGACCTATGGGCATCTGGACATCATCAGACGCGGGGCGCATATTTTTGAACAAGTGTATGTATGTGTGCTGAATAACTCTTCAAAAAAGCCTTTGTTCAGTGTTGAAGAGCGGTGTGAGCTTCTGAGAGAAGTAACAAAAGACATTCCGAACATCACAGTTGAAACGTCACAAGGGCTGTTAATTGATTATGCAAAAAGTAAACATGCGAAAGCGATTTTAAGAGGCTTGAGAGCGGTATCTGATTTTGAATACGAGATGCAGGGGACATCTGTAAACCGTGTGCTTGACGAATCCATTGAGACGTTTTTTATGATGACAAACAACCAATATTCATTTTTAAGCTCAAGCATCGTAAAAGAAGTGGCAAAATACAATGGGGCGGTATCAGAGTTTGTGCCGCCGGAAGTAGAGCTGGCGCTTCAGCGAAAATTCAGACAAGGATGAGGGTTTTTGACTCATCCTTTTTTTGTGCCGTTTGTCAGTCTGTAAGAAAAAATGATAATGTACGTAAACAGCGCGCATAATGTGACAGCAGGCCCACTCTGCACGAGCAAATTCCAGCCGTTGATAAAAGCAGTTGGCATTTCACTGTCATGAAGAGACTTGAATACATACTGATACGGAGCATGCCATGATGTGTAAAGCGGCTTCCATAAAAGCATGACGAAGACGGCGGCATAAACACCCTGCAGCAAACGTGCGATAAAGAATGGTTTGAATCTGATATCGGTTTCCGATAAAATACCTGCCACTTGAGCTTGCACAGAAAAACCGCTAAACCCGAGAATGAAGCTGACGACAATGGCTTTTTGTAGAAGGGAAACATCTGTCTCGCTGACAAGCTTGCTTCCTAATGTAATTTCAAACATTCCGGATAAAAGAGGAATGTCCAATTTTGCCGGAAGCTGAAACAAGGCCAGCACGCCTTTTGTGAAAACAGACAGAATATCAGTCAGCTGCACGACAGATAACAGCCGGTTAAAGACAGAAAATAAAATAATAAAGCCGCCAACCATAAGAAGCGTTTGAACAGAAGACGTTACAGCGTCGCCTAAAATTTTGCCAAGAGGCCGTTTTTCCGCAAGCCTTGCTGTATGCAGAGCGTGTAAAGCATCTTTGACCGAAGGGAAAGGTATAGTTTTCTTTCTTCTGAGATATTGCTCCTCCTTACGGCCATAAGAGCGCATCGTTAAACCGACAGCCAGATTCCCTAAATAGTGTGCGGAAGCCAATAAAATGCCTAATGACGCGTTTTGAAAGAAACCGACAGCAACAGCGCCGAAAATAAAGAGCGGGTTTGAAGAATTGGTAAACGACGCCAGCCGTTCTGCTTCTACTCTTGAAATCTGTTTTTCCTGGCGCAGACGGGCGGTAAGTTTTGCTCCCGCCGGGTTGCCAGAAGCCATTCCCATAGCAAGAACGAAGCCGCCGACACCGGGTACGCGAAAGATCGGCCGCATAAAAGGCTCAAGCAAAACACCGACAAACCGCACGATGCCAAAACCGATGAGAAGTTCAGACAAAATGAAAAATGGGAGCAATGACGGAAACACAACCTCCCACCACATAGAAAGCCCGGTTTTAGAGGCTTCGAATGAGGCCTGCGGATGTGAGATGACAGTCGCTGTTAAAAAAAGAAAAAATGAAGCAATCAAAAGTGTATGAATCTTCGACAAGTTCATTCTTACCTCCCCGATGCTAAAAATGCCCAATGATATGTATATCATGGTAAAATAATGTATGACACGAAACGGCCAAGCAGTACCTGTCCTCTTGATTCTTTGTACTAATATACGAGCATAGGGGTTCAGTTTAGACCATAGAATTCGGTATACAGAGAATTCAGGCAGGAGGTTAACATGTTGGCCAAACCTAAAATCGGGTTAGCATTAGGATCTGGAGGGGCCAGAGGCCTCGCTCATCTCGGTGTGCTTTCCAGTTTACATAAGCACCAAATTGAAGTTGATATGATTGCGGGGAGCAGCATGGGCGCTTTGGTGGGCAGTTTCTATGCCGCCGGCCAGGACGTGGAAACGATGAAAAAGGTGGCCAAAGCCTTTAAACGGAGGTTTTATGCTGATTATACCGTGCCTAGACTTGGGTTTCTAAAAGGTGACCGCGTCAGGCAGCTTGTATATGCTTATACTTTCGGAAAACCGATCGAAGAGCTCCAAATCCCGCTGGCTATTGTGGCGTGTGATTTACAGACAGGAGAAAAGATTGTGTTCCGCGAAGGGTCTGTGTCAGATGCGGTGCGGGCCAGCATCAGCATTCCGGGTATCTTTATTCCGCAGAGGCTGGATGGCCGTCTTCTTGTAGACGGTGCTGTCGTCGACCGAATCCCGGTTTCTGTTGTAAAAGACATGGGGGCTGATATCATCATCGCCTCGGACGTCTCCAGAGTTCGAAAAACCGAAACGGCGGCGCATATTTTTGATGTGATTATGCAAAGTATGGATATACTGCAAAATGAATTGGTGCGACATCAAACGATCGCTGCAGATATCATGATTCGCCCTTCTCTTGAAACATACAGCTCCAGTTCGTTTGCCAATATTGAAGCCATGATATCAGCAGGCGAGGAGGCAACAAACCGAATGATCACTAAGTTAAGAAAAGAAATAGAGAATTGGGAGGGCTCATAATTTGCTACGTAAAAAACATTTTAGCTGGATGCTTGTCATCCTCATTCTGATTGCCGTTTTATCATTTATAAAACTTCCATACTATATTACAAAACCGGGAGAAGCGACAGAGCTTGCTCCGCTGATAAAAGTGGAGGGAGGCTATCCGGAAACAGGGAGTCTTTCCTTAATGACTGTCAAAGTGGGGCCGGCTAACCCATTTACATATGTGTGGGCAAAGATGCACCCTTATTATGAAATTGTTCCTGATGAAAGCATCAAGGCAGAAGGTGAATCTGATAAGGAGTATATGAAAAGGCAGCTCCAAATGATGAAAAGCTCGCAAGAAAACGCGGTGATAGCTGCCTATCAAACGGCAGGAAAAAAAGTCAGCTATTCCTTTAATGGCATATACGCAAGCTCGGTTGTTAAAAACATGCCTGCAAAAGGGAAAATAGAAGTTGGTGATAAAATCATCAGCGCAGACGGAAAAATCTATCAGTCTGCTGAAAAGCTGATTGATTATATCAGCAGCAAAAAAGCAGGAGACAAAGTCACATTAAAAATCGAAAGAGAAGAAAAGGAAAAACGCGTCACCCTTACGTTAAAACAATTTCCTGATGAGCCAGATCGGGCAGGAATCGGAGTTTCGCTCTATACGGACAGAAACGTCAAAGTGAAACCTGATATCGATTTTGAAATCGAAAATATCGGCGGCCCGTCAGCAGGGTTAATGATGTCTCTTGAAATCTATAATCAGCTGACAAAACCGGACGAAACAAAAGGATACGATATTGCGGGAACAGGAACGATTGATGTTGACGGAAAAGTAGGCCCGATCGGCGGCATTGATCAAAAAGTCGTTGCTGCAGACAAAGCCGGAAAAGACATTTTCTTCGCGCCGAATCAAAATGGCGCCAGCAATTCCGATTATCAAAACGCAGTAAAAACAGCAAAAGATATTGATTCAGATATGAAGATTGTGCCTGTTGATACAGTGCAGGATGCGATCGGTTATTTGAATAAGCTGAAAGCGAAAAGCACCTGATCCTCAGGTGCTTCTGCTATCTGTTCAAAAAACATTGTTCATCCTCGTCATATCGAAGCGGTGCGTGTCCGTACTCCTGCAGGTCAAATTCAGTTCTCAGCGGTTCTTTTATCGGCAGGCTGTAGATTCTGCTCGCTTTTATATCCATATCGAGAGCTGGATGAGAGAAAGAGGACAATTTGCTGACAAGCGGAACGGACATCGCTTTTTTCTTTTTCGATAAATAAGCCTGACCCTTTTTCGTCATGCCAAGAAGCCTGATATACGGCACCTCTTCGTCTTTTAGCAGCTTGTGCACATCTTGTTTTTTCGTTCTGGTTAAAATGTGTGTGTTCATTCGTTGCAGTCTTGTCCACGTATAACGTTTCGTTTTCAGCAGCTCCATAAATTCCTGATAGGAGCTGCTGTTTCTGATTGAACGGAGAATTCTGTGCTCTAAGCCTTCCTCCACTTCGTATATTTCCTGTAATTCCTGTGAAGTTACAGTTGAAAGGCTGTATTTCAGGTAAGAAAAATAGCTTTCATTCGTATGCCACAGTCCGAAGGATTTACGGTAATGTGCTAATTCGCGTGCAGATGCAGCAGGAAGAAAACGAAGGCAGGCTTCAAGTTCCTGTTCAATCATGGCCTTTCTGATGCTTGTGGCGCTTGCAATATGGTTTTCATCTTTAGGAAGGGCGGCATCATGATAGTCCGAGGAGATGCGCGCCGCAGTATAAGGTTTGATCGGATATCCTCGGGAAAGAATGGAAGTCACATAATGGTATCCCAGAATATTATTTGGTTTTGACAAATCAAGTGCGCTTTCGGTATGTAAAATGGAGCTGAAGGCGATAGCTGACGCGGCCGGATAACTGGCACCTTTTTTAAGTTCTTCTTTCAGGCGCTGATCAAATGTATGTTTATGCTTATCAATAAGTTTTGCCGTTTCTAAAAACGGCTTAATATCACCATTTTCACTCCCGAAAAACAACGCCTCGCAGCCAAGCTTATTCAGGATAGAAACACTGCCGTGTGCAAAAATCTCCGCTTTTTGCACCGCATACAAATATGGCAGCTCAATGACAAGATCGACTCCGCTTTGCAGTGCCATTTTTGTTCGGGCCCATTTTGATACGACAGCCGGTTCGCCGCGCTGTAAAAAATGTCCGCTCATAACCGCGACAGCCGTGTCGCATCCGGTTTGCCGCTTTGCTGTTTGGGCATGATAAAGATGACCGTTATGAAAGGGGTTATATTCAACCACCAATCCGACTGCTTTCATATTTTTTCCGCCTTTCTTGCTATGTTTAAAAACGTATGGTACATTTGCAAATGAAAACTCTTACGTCATATTTTTATTTTAAGTGTATGCATCGTATATTCGGCTGTCAATGATGCTTGGATGGCAGCATTATGCTGTAAAGAAAAAATATTGACAAAAACAATCTAAAAAGCTATAATCATGTTTGTTGCTTTCATGAGGTGATACAAATGAAATGGACGATTTATCAGCTGCATCAAATGTCGAAACAAAGTTTTGAGTTTGATGAAACAGTTGAGTTAAATGAGCTGACAAAGCTGAATTCTGACATTCGCAGTATTTCTCCCGTTCGGGTGAAGGGCAGAGCGGATATCGAATCCAAACAGGTTTCGTTTGATTTTACGATATCAGGCGAAATGATTTTGCCATGCTCAAGAACTCTCGTTGATGTTCCGTATCCATTTGAAATTTCAACAAAAGAACTGTTTATATTTCATCAGACGGATGATATAGAAGATGATGACGTTCACATCGTTGAGGACGATACTATCGACTTGACTCCGATCGTGAAAGAAGAAATTCTTTTAGAAATCCCTATGCAAATCTTTTGTGAATCTGAACAAAAAAAAGGAGCTGCTCCTCAAGAAGGAAAGGACTGGCAAGTCATTTCAGAGGAAGACAAGAAGAATCAAGTTGATCCGAGACTTGCAGCCCTCGAAAAGCTCTTAAAACAAGATGATGAATCTTAACTCTTTAAGGAGGTGGGAATAATGGCTGTACCTTTTAGAAGAACTTCTAAAATGAAAAAAAGATTGCGCCGTACACATTTCAAACTTAATGTACCTGGTATGACAGAATGTCCGTCATGCGGAGAGATGAAATTGTCTCACCGTGTATGCAAAGCATGCGGATCATACAACGGCAAAGACATAAATGTAAAAAGTAACTAATAAGAAAAGCGCAGGGTGAAAACCCTGCGCTTTTTCTTTTTCTCTCCCTGTCAGCTTGCGGAAATTTTGTGAGTGCAAATAGTCTATCTAATCTATTACCGGCATATGTATGAGATAAATAAGCTGACATGGAGGGGGATTGAATTTGACCATTACAAGACAAGATGCTTGGACTCAGGATGAGGATTTGCTGCTGGCAGAAGTGGTGCTTCGCCATATTCGAGAGGGGGGGACACAGCTTTCCGCCTTTGAGGAGGTTGGAAGAGCGCTGACCAGAACCGCGGCAGCCTGTGGTTTCAGATGGAACTCCTATGTGAGAAAACAATATCAGTCAGGCATAGAACTTGCGAAAAAACAGAGAAAAGAACTAAGGAAGCAAATTGGCGTTCATTCGGTCAATATGCCGAATTCCGTGAAGCAGGCTGCCGGGGCAGCGTCGGAAGGAAAACGAGATCTGTCCATTCAGGATGTGATCCAATTTCTCGAACAATTCAAAGAAACACCGTCTGCACAAGAATTTCAGCTCGAAAGGGAAAGGTTGAAGGAGCGAATCGAAGCGCTGCAAAAAGAGCTAGAGGATTTACGGAGCGAAAATCAAACATTGAGGAACCAGCTAGAGATGACAGAAGAGGATTACAAGGCACTGATCGATATTATGGATCGGGCTAGAAAAATGGTTGTTTCAAAAGAAGACGGAAGAATGAAAAAAGCGGCTCAAGAAACGTAAGACGCCTGAAATGAACCGGCCCTAGAGTGAAAATAGGCCGGTTGTTTTTATTTCTATGCAGACTCTCCCGGCGTCATTTCGTGATCCATATCAGGATGCCAGGTGAGCGGGTTTTCCCCTTTATCCCGCGCCGCATCATACTTAACAGTTTCAAAGTTCATTTTATTCCAAAACTCCGCTGATTTCATTCGCGGATTTGTCCGAATCGGCATTTTGAAAGATTTTGCGAATTCAACCAAGGCTCTCCCATATCCCCGGTTCTGGTAGCCTGGAAGAACTTCAAGCTTCCGCAGCTCCAAATAATCCTGACGGTTGTCGAAATATGGGTTTGATTTGCCATTAACCTGATATAGGCTCATTCGTGCTACAAGTTTATCCCCAAAATAAATCCCGTAAAAAGGCGAGGTGCTGTCATTTTCGATCATATTATCCTGGAGATCCTCAAGCATTGAAAGCTCCTGAATGCCGTATTCTTTGAATTCCTTGAATTCTTCCAGCGTTTTATAGTTGATGAGCAGACGTTCAACCTTTACCAAATCAATCTCCCCCTTTGCTGTTTCTACATATATTGTAAACGCTTTATTTAAAAAATCCAAATATTAAAACTTTAATTCTCGCCACACGAGATCTTTAAGAAGTAATTTCTTCACACTTCTGCTATGATAATACGTAAATGCTAAATTGGGTGTGACATCATGAATATTGGAATTATCGGCGGAGGCTCAGTCGGTCTTTTATGTGCCTGTTATTTGTCACTTCATCACGATGTAACTGTTGTGACAAGGCGGAAAGAACAGGCTGCGGCTATTCAGTCTGGAGGGATTCAGCTTTATAAAGGCGGAGAAGAATTCAACGCTGATTGCAGTGCGGATACGAGTATCAATTCGGATTTTGACCTTCTTGTCGTGACAGTAAAGCAGCATCAGCTTCAGTCTGTTTTTCCTTTGCTTGAACGGATCGGGAAAACGAATATACTATTTTTACAAAACGGCATGGGGCATATCCACGACCTAAAAGACTGGGGCGCTAAGCATTCTATTTATGTTGGAATCGTTGAGCACGGAGCTGTAAGAAAGTCAGATACAGCTGTTGATCATACTGGCATAGGTGCGATAAAATGGAGCGCGTTTCGCGATAGTGATCCAAATCAGCTGAACAACTTGCTTCACTATAATCACCCGGATTTTCCAATTCGTTATGAAACGGATTGGTACCGCCTGCTGGCGGGCAAACTGATTATAAATGCTTGTATCAATCCATTAACCGCGTTATTGCAGGTGAAAAATGGCGCTCTGTTGACAACGCCAGCATATCAAGCATTTATGAAGCTGGTTTTTCAGGAAGCGTGCCGCATTTTAAGGCTTGAAGACGAAGCGGAGGCTTGGGAGCGGGTTCAGTCCGTTTGCAGGCAAACGAAAGAAAATCGCTCTTCAATGCTAGTCGACGTCACTGAAGGCCGGCAGACGGAAGCTGATGCTATTATCGGGTATTTATTGAAGGAAGCAAGCCAGCATAACTTTGATGCCGTTCATTTGGAATTTTTATACGGCAGCATGAAAGCTTTGGAGCGAAATGCAAACAAAGTCTTTTGAGCTTTTTCTGTAACATGCTATACTCATTTCGGATCACTAACTATTTATTGGAGAAAGGAAGTTCTAGAAGATGCAGCTAACTGAACTTTCCATCAAAAATCAAAATGTGTTTGTACAGCACTATATAGATGGCAAAGAAGGAATGTCTTCTTTTTTTGATTACAGCATTCATCATAAGGACATGTGGCGCGAAAGGCTGAAAGACTTATCTTCCCGTTCTTTCGCAAGAGAGGAACTGGCGGCGTACTTATCCTCTTATCATCAAAAATTCGGGTCAAATGCGATGCAGTCTGCTATTGAAAAGCTGAAGGACCCGTCAAGTGCCGCTGTTGTCGGCGGGCAGCAGGCTGGTCTTTTAACAGGGCCGCTTTACACTATACATAAAATCATTTCAATCATTGTGTTAGCAAAGGAACAAGAAAAGCAGCTGCAAGTGCCTGTTATACCGATCTTCTGGGTGGCTGGAGAAGACCACGATTTAGATGAAATTAATTTTATTCATTCTTCTGAAGAAAACGGTCCTGTGAAAAAAAAGCTGCCCCAATCATATTGGAAGAAATCTTCGGCAGCGAGCACATCGCTTGATCAGGAAAAATGCGCCGCGTGGATAGATGATGTATTTGCTGCTTTTGAAGAAACTGACCACACGAATTCACTTCTCGACAATGTAAAACGATGTTTAAGGGAATCTGTTACATTCACTGATTTCTTTGAACTGCTCATTGCGGACCTATTCCAGAAGGAAGGACTAGTTTTACTCAATTCTGGAGATCCGGGGATCAAAAAGCTGGAAACGGCTATGTTCCAAAAGATTCTTCGGGAGAATGATGAACTAGCCCGCGCGCTTTCAGATCAGCAGGCCTTCATGCGTGAGGCTGGCTATAAGCCGATTATCGAGTCTGGAAAAGAGCAGGCGAATCTGTTTTACGAATATGAAGAAGAGCGCTTTTTAATTGAAAAAGATAACGGCCGTTTTGTCATCAATGAGCTTGATCTCGGATGGACGATGGATGAACTTTATACACATATGGAAGAGCATCCTGAGCGCTTCAGCAACAATGTTGTGACTAGGCCGTTAATGCAGGAATATCTCATTCCAACGTTAGCGTTTATTGCAGGTCCCGGAGAAATCAACTATTGGGGGGAGCTCAAACAGGCCTTTGCGGTAATGGGCTTTAAAATGCCTCCTGTTATGCCGAGATTGAACATTACGATAGTAGAACGGCATATTGAGAAAAAGCTGTTTGAACGGAATATTTCATTGCAAGACGCGATTGTACGCGGAACGGAGAATCAAAGAGAGACATACTTTGAGCGCCAGATTCCAGAAGAGTTTACCGCGGTGATGGATAAGGCAAAGAGCCAAATTGAAGCGATTCATAAAACGGTTCGGCAACAAGCGTTAAAGGTTGATCAAAGCATGGAACCCTTGCTTTTGAAAAATGCCGGCTTTATTCAGGATCAGCTTCAGTTTTTAGAGCGTACGGTGACGAAGCGGATTGAAGAAAAAGAAGGCTACGTCTTGAAGGATTATGAGAGAATTCAAAATAGCATTAGGCCCCTCCTTGCACCGCAAGAACGAATATGGAATATTATGTATTATTTGAACAGGTATGGTCCGGAATTCTTCACATCATTCAAAAATCTGCCATTTTCTTTTCAAAATCAACATCAAGTTGTCAAACTTTGAAATAAAGTTTTAAAGAACCCTGACTAGTTCAGGGTTTTTTTTTATGAATAAACAGTGTAAAATGAATCTGTGGAGAAAAGTGGTGTATAGTGGTGAGTTAAGGAGAGAAAGTGGGGCAAGAGATCATGTTTATGGGTGAATATCAGCATACTATTGATGCGAAGGGCCGCATGATCGTACCCGCTAAATTCAGGGAAGGACTCGGTGAGCAGTTTGTGCTGACCAGAGGACTTGACCAATGTCTCTTCGGCTATCCTATGCACGAATGGAAACAAATTGAAGAAAAACTAAAAGCACTTCCTCTCACTAAAAAAGATGCCCGTGCGTTTACCCGATTCTTCTTTTCTGGGGCGACAGAATGCGAACTGGACAAGCAAGGCAGGGTAAATATCGCCTCATCTCTATTGAATTACGCCAAACTGGAAAAAGAATGTGTTGTTATCGGGGTTTCTAATCGAATTGAATTGTGGAGTAAAGTAATTTGGGAACAATACACAGAAGAGCAAGAAGATTCATTTGCTGAAATTGCTGAAAACATGATTGGGTTTGATATATAATGATTCTTCGTGTATAACACTCTAAAAACAATTTCAATTCATCCTGATAAAAGGTGGGACCAACACAATATGTTTCAACACAAGACAGTACTTCTTCGTGAAACCGTAGACGGGCTTCAGATTAAACCAGACGGTACATATGTAGATTGCACACTCGGCGGAGCTGGGCACAGTACATACTTATTGCAGCAATTATCCGAGAAGGGGCGTTTAGTCGCTTTTGACCAAGATGATACGGCATTACAGCATGCAAAAGAAGTGTTGTCCGATTATAAAGGACAGCTCATTCTAATGAAAAGCAATTTCAGGTATTTAAAAGAATGTTTGAATGAACAGGGTATTACAGAAGTAGACGGTGTTTTATTTGATTTAGGGGTGTCCTCTCCGCAGCTGGATACACCGGAACGCGGCTTCAGTTACCATCATGACGCACCGTTGGACATGAGGATGGACCAGTCGGCCACGCTTTCAGCGAAAGAAGTCGTGAATGAATGGCGCTATGAAGATCTCGTCCGTATTTTCTTTAAATACGGCGAAGAGAAGTTCAGCAAACAGATCGCCAGAAAAATTGAAGAGGCAAGAATCAAATCTCCTATTCAAACTACGGGCCAACTGGTCGATCTAATAAAAGACGCGATTCCCGCTCCAGCGAGAAGGAGCGGAGGACATCCTGCTAAACGTGTGTTTCAGGCAATCAGGATTGCCGTAAATGACGAACTGAAAGTGTTTGAAGAGGCTTTGGAGCAGGCAATTGAGGTGCTGAAGCCAGGGGGAAGGGTTTCTGTTATCACCTTCCACTCGCTAGAAGACAGAATTTGCAAATCCACCTTTAAAGAAAAATCGTCACTTCCGGAACTTCCTCCGGGGCTTCCTGTCATACCTGAAGAGTTTGAGCCGGAGTTGAAGCTCGTTACACGAAAGCCGATTACGGCATCTCAAGAAGAACTTGAAGAAAACAACCGAGCTCGTTCTGCGAAGCTTCGGATTGCCGAAAAAAGAAAATAACAAAACCAAAACGCGAAAGCAAAACTAAAAGGAGGTCATCAGCCTATGAGCAATTTAGCTTACCAACCAGAAAAACAGCATCGGCATACGGTCAATCCTGAGAAAAAAATGATTGTCAAGAAAAGGGCTTCCATTACTCTCGGAGAAAAAGTGCTCCTTGTCCTTTTTGCTGCAGCAGTGCTCAGTGTATCGCTTTTGATTGTATCGAAGGCGTATGCGGCATATCACACCAATATGGAGGTACAAAAGCTAGAGGAGCAAATTTCATCCGAAAAAAAGCAAGTTGGTGACCTCGAAAAAAGCGTTGCTGACTTAAGTAAACCGCAGCGCATTATGGACATTGCGAAAAAGAACGGCTTGAATTTAAAAGATAAAAAAGTGAAAAACATACAGGAATGATTCAAATGCCAAAAAAGAATAAATTTATGAATAGAGGAGCGGCAATTCTAAGTATTTGTTTCGCTCTCTTTTTCTTTGTCATCCTCGGGAGAATGGCATATATTCAAATAACCGGAAAAGCGAGCGGTGAGGTGCTGGCGACAAAAGCGACAGAGCAGCATGAAAAGAAAAGAACGATCGATGCAAGCCGCGGCCCAATTTTAGATCGGAACGGCAAAGTGATTGCAGAGGATACAGCGACATATAAGCTGATTGCCGTTCTCGATAAAAAAATGTCACCTGATATAAAGCACCCTCAGCATGTTGTAAACAAAGAATCGACAGCGGAAGCCTTGTCTAAAGTAATAAAAATGGACAAGGCTGATATCCTTGATATCTTAAATAAGGATGTAAAACAAGTCGAGTTTGGCTCAGCGGGACGGGATATCACATATTCGCAAAAGCAAAAAATTGAAAAGCTAAAACTTCCGGGTATTTCATTTTTGCGGGATACAAAACGCTATTATCCAAACGGTATTTTCGCATCCAACTTGATCGGCTATGCCGAGGTTGATCAAAAAACAAATGAAATTTCCGGCGCGATGGGACTAGAGAAAGTGCTGGATAAGTATTTGAAAGAGCGGGACGGATATGTGACATATGAAAGTGACAAATCCGGCTGGGAGCTCCCAAACAGCAAAAATAAAATTACATCGCCAAAAAATGGTGACAAAGTATATTTAACCCTTGACCAGAAAATTCAAACCTTTTTGGAAGACAGTATGACGAAAGTGGCGAAAAAGTATAAACCGAAAAAAATCATGGCCGCAGTCGTCGATCCGAAAACAGGAAAAGTGCTTGCTATGGGACAGCGCCCAAGCTTTGATCCGAACAAACGCGATGTGACAAACTACTATAATGATTTGATTTCATATGCGTATGAACCCGGATCAACGATGAAGATTTTTACACTCGCTGCCGCGATGCAGGAAAACGCGTTTCCTGCGAATGAAAAATATAAATCAGGTACGTTTGAAGTTGGCGGGGAGCCTGTCAATGACCATAATGGTGGTGTAGGCTGGGGCCCGACAACCTATCATGATGGCGTTCTAAGATCGTCAAATGTTGCATTTGCGAAGCTGGCAAAAGAAAAACTAGGTTATGACCGCCTCAATCAATATTTACACAAGTTTCATTTTGATCAAAAAACAGGTATTGACTTGTCTGGAGAGGTATCCAGTAAAATCAACTTTAAATATGAGTTTGATAAAGCATCAACTGCATACGGACAAGCGTCTGCTGTTACACCGATTCAGCAGCTTCAAGCAGCAACGGCAATTGCGAATAACGGCAAAATGATGAAGCCTTATGTCATTGACCATATCGTTGATTCTGATAAAGATAAAACCGTCTATCAAAATAAGCCGGAATCAGTCGGGAATCCAATTACCGCAGAGACAGCCAAAAAGGTGCGAAATATATTGGGTGAAGTCGTGACCTCGAAAATCGGAACAGGAAAACCCTATAAAATTGAGGGATTTGATGTTGCCGGGAAAACAGGTACAGCGCAAATAGCAGGTAAAGGCGGATATTTACGCGGAGCAGATAACTATATCTTTTCGTTTATGGGCATGGCGCCAAAAGATGATCCTGAACTTTTAATTTATGTTGCTGTACAGCAGCCGCAGTTAAAAGAAGGACAAAGCAGCTCAGCTCCAGTATCAGAAATCTTCAATCCAACTATGAAAAACAGCCTGCACTACCTGAATATTGAACCGACCGAAAAATCCAGCTCCAAGCAAGAAGAAACAAAAGCGCAGACGATGCCTGATTTAACAGATCGAACGGCAGCTGGTGCGCAAAAGAAAGCAAAAGAAGAGAATCTTACACCGATTGTCATCGGCAGTGATGTCGCTGTAAAAGAACAGTATCCAAAAGTGGATGAGGAAGTTCTTACTAATCAGAAGGTCTTTCTGAAAACGGGCGGCAAAATCAAAATGCCTGATATGACCGGCTGGTCGAGAAGAGAGGTTCTTCAGTACGGCGAGCTGGCGGGCATTCATATTGAAGTCAGCGGGCAAGGCTACGCTGTCAGCCAAAGCATCAAGAAGGATAAAGAAATAAAAGACAAAAATGTCATCAAAGTTCAGTTTAAAAATCCTGATTAAAAAGAAAGCTTGCGTTATGCAGGCTTTCTTTTTTTTATACAGAGGAGCACCGTTCTACCTGTCCAATATCAGGCATAAAATGAAACAAGCCTAAATAAGGAGTGAACGGTCTCTTGCGCGTCTCGAATGTAACGGTTAGGAAACGTTTATTATTGGTTTTGCTTTTTGGTGTGATCGTATTTTTGATCATTGATACAAGGCTGGGATATGTTCAGTTTGTGATGGGAAATAAACTGACTTCACTGGCGAAAGATTCCTGGAGCAGAAACTTGCCGTTTGAGCCGGAGAGAGGCGAAATTCTCGATCGGAACGGTGTAAAGCTCGCAACAAACAAAAGCGCGCCGACCGTATTCGTCGTGCCGCGCCAAGTCCAGAATCCGATGAAAACAAGCAAGCAGCTTGCAGCGGTTTTAAACATGTCAGAAGAAAAAGTATATAAGCATGTGACAAAAAAAGCATCAATTGAAAAGATCACTCCTGAAGGAAGAAAGATTTCAAATGAAAAAGCGAAAGAAATCAAAGCGCTTGATTTAAAAGGTGTATATGTTGCGGAGGACAGTATCCGCCATTACCCGTTCGGCAGCTTTTTATCTCATGTGCTTGGGTTTGCCGGGATTGACAATCAAGGACTCCTTGGACTTGAAGCCTATTATGACGATGACTTAAAAGGGATAAAGGGCTCTGTGAAGTTTTATACAGATGCCAAGGGGAAGAAAATGCCTGATGAAGCGGACGATTACACACCGCCTAAGGACGGGCTTGATATGAAGCTGACAGTTGATTCGAAGGTTCAGACGATAATGGAAAGGGAGCTTGATAACGCTGAAGCCAAATACCATCCTGATGGCATGATTGCCGTAGCTATGAATCCGAAAAACGGAGAAATATTGGGAATGGCTAGCAGGCCTGATTTTGACCCAGCTGATTATCAATCAGTCGATCCGTCAGTCTACAATCGAAATCTGCCGGTATGGAGCACGTATGAGCCGGGGTCTACCTTTAAAATTATTACACTTGCGGCAGCACTTGAAGAGCAAAAGGTAAATTTGAAGCGTGATCAATTTTATGATAAAGGGCATGCAGAAGTGGACGGAGCGAGACTGCGGTGCTGGAAAAGAGGAGGACACGGACTCCAGTCGTATCTAGAAGTTGTCCAGAACTCCTGTAACCCGGGATTCGTGGAATTGGGCGAGCGCTTAGGAAAGGAGAAGCTTTTCAAATATATCAAAGACTTTGGTTTCGGCCAAAAAACGGGAATTGATCTGCAAGGCGAGGGCACGGGAATCCTATTCCCGCTTGATAGAGTGGGTCCGGTCGAGCAAGCGACTACCGCTTTCGGACAAGGGGTCTCTGTTACGCCGATTCAGCAGGTTACAGCCGTATCTGCCGCTGTAAACGGAGGGACGCTCTACACACCTTACATTGCAAAGGAATGGATCGACCCTGTAACGAAAAAAACGGTTAAAAAGCAATCACCAATCGCAAAGAAACAAGTTATTTCTGAGGAAACGTCCAAACAAATCCGCTATGCTTTAGAAAGCGTTGTTGCAGAAGGAACCGGCCGTAACGCCTTTGTTGAAGGCTATCGTGTCGGCGGGAAAACGGGAACAGCACAAAAGGTTAAAGATGGGAAATACCTCGAAAACAACCATATTGTATCATTTATCGGTTTCGCGCCGGCTGACGATCCGAGCCTTGTTGTCTATGTCGCAGTTGATAACCCAAAAGGCACCATTCAGTTTGGGGGAACGGTTGCCGCGCCAATTGTCGGGAATATGATGAGGGACAGCCTGCCGGAGATTGGTGTGAAGCCTCGGAAAAATCAAATCGAGAAAAAGTACAAATGGAACGACACAAAAACAATAGAAGTTCCGAATGTTGTAGGGATGTCTGTCTCAGATCTTGAGTCACTATTGGTGAATCTCAATGTAGATGCTTCCGGGAAAGGAAGCAAAATCGTTAAACAATCGCCAGCTGCCGGAACGAAAGTAAAAGAAGGCTCAAAGATACGCGTTTATTTGACTGAAGAAGATGAAAAGAAGGCAGCCGATTGATTCGGGTGCCTATTATTTTTATTGCGGAAAATGCCGATATCTTTCAAGATTAGCTGGATGTCTCCTTTTATTTACGCTAAAATATGAACTGTATGCTCAAAATCATTATCACATCGTCTGACGTGACTTCAATGATAAAAAGAACGAATTAGAAAGTTGAGAGGTTTGATACGATGAAACTTACAAAGCTGCTTACATACTTAACAACCGAACCTTCTGTAAACGATTCACAAGACCCTGAAATCACTTCAATTGAGATGGACTCCAGAGAAGTAAAGGAAGGGAGTCTTTTTGTATGTGTTAAAGGGTATACGGTGGATGGCCATGATTTTGCCCAAAAAGCAGTAGAAAGCGGCGCGGCGGCTATTGTGGCAGAAAAAGAACTCGATGTGGATGTGCCTGTCATTATTGTCCGCCAGTCTCTGCGCGCGCTCAGCGTTCTGTCTGATGCGTTTTACGGACAGCCGACAAAGAAGCTTCAGCTAATCGGGATCACAGGCACAAATGGCAAAACGTCAACAACCCATATGGTCGATGAGATTTTGAAAAAAGCCGGAAAACGAACTGGCTTGATCGGCACCATGTATATGAAAATCGGCGACGAAACACTTCCCGTGAAAAACACGACACCGGAAAGTGTCACACTGCAGAAAACGTTTAAGAAAATGAATGACAAGCAAGTTGATACTGCCATCATGGAAGTTTCTTCTCACGCGTTATCTTTAGGACGTGTTCATGGCTGTGATTATGATATTGCTGTGTTTACGAATTTAACGCAGGACCATCTGGACTATCATAAAACGATGGATGAGTACCGACAGGCAAAAAGCCTGCTCTTTTCTCAGCTTGGCGGGGCTTTTAACCATGAACGTCCAAAGCGTGCCGTACTGAATGCTGACGATGAGGCGAGCGCATATTTTGCAAAGGTAACAGCAGCTCATATCTCTACATACGGAATTAAAAACAACGCTGATGTGATGGCGAAGAATATCACGATCGCTGCACAGGGCACAAGCTTTGATCTTGTGACAAACAAAGGCACTAAGCACATTACGATGTCACTTGTCGGACAATTTAATGTGTATAACGTGCTGGCGGCAGTTGCAGCATGTATCGCAGCAGGCATCCCGTTTGAAACGATTACTGAAGCTGTTGAGGAACTGCATGGCGTAAGAGGCCGGTTTGAATTGGTCAATCAGCAACAAGAGTTTCCGGTCATTGTAGATTACGCGCACACACCGGACAGCCTTGAAAATGTATTGAAGACTTGCAGAGATATGACAGAAGGAAAGCTTTTTGTCGTTATTGGCTGCGGGGGAGACAGAGATAAGACGAAACGCCCGAAAATGGCTGAAATCGCTGTGAAGCTGGCTGACGAACCGATTTTCACTTCAGATAACCCGAGAAGCGAAGATCCTCGCGCGATTTTAAAAGATATGGAAGCTGGAGTAGAGGGCGCATACTATCACAGCATCGCAAACCGCGAGCAAGCCATCTTTTTTGCGATTGCCAATGCCAAAAAAGGCGACGTTGTCCTCATTGCAGGAAAAGGGCATGAAACCTATCAGCAGATCGGGAACGAAACGTTCGATTTTGACGATGCTGAAGTGGCGGCAAGAGCCATTGTCGACCTCAATAAAAATATGACGAATTCATAGGAAAGAGATGTTATTGAATAATGGAGTTTGAAAAGATATTTCATATGAGAAAAAATCATGAATATTATAACTACGTATGTCGTTTGAAAGAAACAGGAGGAGAAAAGGACAATGCTTGAGCAAGTCATTCTGTTTACAATTTTAATGGGGTTTTTAATTAGTGTTCTGATCTCTCCGATTCTTATTCCGTTTTTAAGAAGGTTAAAATTCGGCCAGAGTATTAGAGAAGAAGGACCGAAATCACATCAGAAAAAATCAGGGACGCCGACAATGGGCGGGGTCATGATCATACTTTCTATCATTGTGACAACAATTGTGATGACACAGAAGTTTTCAGAAATAAGCCCGGAAATGGTGCTGCTTTTGTTTGTTACGCTCGGATACGGTTTGCTGGGCTTTTTAGATGATTACATCAAGGTCGTCATGAAGCGCAACCTTGGATTGACGTCAAAGCAAAAACTGATTGGACAAATTATCATTGCGATTGTATTTTATGCCGTATACCATTACTACAATTTTGCGACGGATATTCGCGTGCCTGGAACCGACTTATCATTTGATCTTGGCTGGGCTTACTTTATTCTTGTGCTCTTTATGCTTGTCGGCGGATCAAATGCGGTTAATCTGACTGACGGCCTTGACGGCTTATTGTCTGGTACAGCTGCGATTGCTTTTGGCGCCTTTGCCATTCTGGCATGGAACCAGTCGCAATATGACGTTGCGATTTTCTCAGTTGCTGTTGTCGGTGCAGTGCTGGGCTTCCTCGTATTTAATGCTCATCCCGCTAAAGTCTTTATGGGAGATACGGGATCACTTGCATTGGGTGGAGCTATCGTTACCATTGCCATTTTAACGAAATTAGAGATCCTGCTGGTTATCATTGGCGGTGTATTCGTTATCGAGACATTATCCGTTATTCTGCAGGTTATCAGCTTTAAAACGACAGGCAAACGAATCTTTAAAATGAGTCCGCTTCATCACCATTATGAACTTGTCGGTTGGTCTGAATGGAGAGTAGTCGTGACGTTTTGGGCTGCGGGACTTTTGCTTGCCGTTTTAGGAATTTACATCGAGGTGTGGTTATAAGTGGAAAACGATCAATTTTTACAGAATCAGCATTTTTTAATCCTTGGACTCGCGAAAAGCGGGTATGCGGCGGCATCCATTCTTCATGAAAAAGGTGCATATGTTGCTGTCAACGACCAAAAGCCATTCGAAGAAAACGAACCAGCGCAAAAGCTTTCTGAAAAAGGAATCGAGGTTGTGTGCGGAGAGCATCCAGTTTCACTGTTTGATCAGCATCAAATCACGGTTCTGATCAAAAACCCGGGAATTCCTTATGAAAATATTATGGTTCAGGAAGCGGAAAAAAGAGGCATACCGGTTTGGACGGAAATTGAGCTCGCTTACTACCTGACAAACGCCAAGTTTATCGGGATTACCGGATCCAATGGAAAAACGACCACGACAACGCTGATTTATGAAATGCTCAAAGCTGACTCGCAAAAAGCACTGATTGCCGGAAACATCGGCACAGTCGCAAGTGAGGTTGCCTATCATGCTGATGGGGATGAATGGATCGTTACTGAATTGTCTTCGTTTCAGCTGATGGGAACACACGCTTTCAGACCGGAAATCAGCCTGATTTTAAACATATTTGACGCCCATTTGGATTATCATCATACGCGAGAAAATTATGAAAAAGCGAAACAGAAAGTGTACCTTCACCAGACTGCTTCAGATAAAGCCATTGTCAACCAGGATGATGACACCGTCGTGCGTCTGGCTGAAGCCGGCAAAGCCGGTATCATTCCATTTTCAGTCAGCAAAACGCTTGAAGAGGGCGCTTATGTAAAAGACGGTATGCTGATGTTCAACGGGGAAGCCATTCTTCCTCTGGAAGAGGTTGTGCTGCCAGGCGCTCATAACCTAGAGAACATTTTAGCCGCCATTGCAGCTGTGAAAACGGCAGGAGTGTCCAACGAAGCAGTCAAAAAGGTGCTGACAAGCTTTACTGGCGTGAAGCACCGTCTCCAATATGTCACAACAGTGAAGGACCGTAAGTTTTATAATGACAGTAAAGCGACAAACATTCTTGCGACAAGCAAGGCGCTTTCTGCTTTTGACAAACCGGTCATTTTGCTTGCAGGCGGGCTGGATCGCGGAAATGGTTTTGATGACTTAAAGCCGTATATGCAGCATGTCAAAGCAGTGCTTACTTTTGGCCAAACAGCGCCAAAACTCGAGAAGCTCGGCAACGAGATGGGAATACAACATGTCAAACGTGTCGATAATGTTGAACAAGCAGTATCTGCGGCGTTTGCGCTCTCAAATGAAGGAGATGTCATCCTGTTATCACCTGCGTGTGCGAGCTGGGATCAATTCAAAACATTTGAAGAACGCGGTGACATGTTTATAGATGCCGTGCATATGCTTAAGTAAGGGCTTGTCTTGAAGTGAATCGGCAGCCCTAATGACTTTAAGCTTGGGGTGTCGATTGCTTTGACTACTAAAAAAACATCGCCTGATTTGTTATTGGTCATCATTACGTTATTATTATTAACAATCGGATTAATTATGGTGTACAGTGCGAGTGCGGTTTGGGCGGATTATAAATTTGAAGACTCATTCTTTTTCGCAAAACGGCAGCTGCTGTTTGCGGGAATCGGCGTCATTGCCATGTTTTTTATCATGAATGTTGAGTATTGGACATGGCGGACATGGTCAAAATTGCTGATGATTATCTGTTTTTTTCTTTTGATTCTTGTCTTGATACCGGGCGTCGGAATGGTGCGGAACGGTTCAAGAAGCTGGATCGGAGTTGGAGCGTTCAGCATACAGCCTTCAGAGTTTATGAAGCTTGCGATGATTGCATTCCTAGCTAAATTTCTCTCTGAAAAACAAAAAAACATTACATCATTCAGACGGGGATTTATCCCGGCGCTTGGTATCGTGTTTTCAGCGTTTTTGATTATCATGTGCCAGCCTGACCTCGGAACGGGGACGGTAATGGTCGGAACTTGTATTGTCATGATTTTTGTAGCCGGCGCCCGAATCGCCCATTTCGCCTTTCTAGGATTGATCGGCCTTAGCGGGTTTGTCGGGCTCGTCCTATCGGCACCATATCGGATTAAGCGGATTACCTCATACTTGAACCCATGGGAAGACCCGCTCGGAAGCGGCTTTCAAATCATTCAATCGCTTTATGCGGTGGGTCCCGGCGGGTTGTTCGGAATGGGGCTTGGACAAAGCAGACAGAAGTTCTTTTATCTGCCTGAGCCGCAAACAGATTTTATTTTTGCCATCTTGTCAGAGGAACTCGGCTTTATCGGTGGAACACTTATTTTGCTCCTTTTTAGCGTTCTGTTGTGGAGAGGGATCAGAATTGCGCTCGGTGCGCCTGATCTGTACGGAAGCTTTGTCGCGGTCGGCATTATTTCAATGATTGCCATCCAAGTCATGATTAATATTGGCGTAGTGACGGGCCTTATCCCGGTAACAGGTATCACGCTCCCGTTCTTGAGCTATGGAGGCTCTTCATTGACCTTGATGCTGATGGCGGTCGGGGTCCTTCTGAATGTGAGCCGCTACTCGCGGTATTAATGAATGTATTGCCAGGCGTCCTATCAACAGATGCCGGCAAACCACGAATGCGATAACCCTGTCCAACAAAACAGGGTTATCGTTATGTTATAGAGAAACTTAGACTGGGGGAAGAGAGATATGCGAATTGCAATAAGCGGAGGCGGTACAGGGGGACATATATACCCTGCGCTTGCTTTTATTAAAGAAGTGCAGCGCCGCCATCCTGATGTGGAATTTTTATATATCGGAACAGAAAACGGACTGGAGAAAAAAATTGTTGAGCGGGAGGATATCCCGTTTCGCTCAATTGAAATTACAGGATTTAAAAGAAAACTGTCATTTGAAAATGTCAAAACTGTGATGCGTTTTCTCAAGGGTGTAAAAAAGAGTAAATCATATTTAGCGGAATTTAAGCCTGATGCCGTGATTGGAACGGGCGGTTATGTATGCGGGCCTGTTGTCTATGCCGCTGCGAAAATGGGAATTCCCACTATCGTCCACGAACAAAACAGCCTGCCGGGCATCACGAATAAGTTTCTTTCAAAATATGTTAATAAGGTAGCGATTTGTTTTGACGAAGCAAAATCGCATTTTCCTAGTGAGAAAGTTGTATTTACGGGAAACCCGAGAGCTTCTGAAGTCGTCTCAATAAAGACGGGTCGATCTATGACTGAATTTGGGCTTTCTGAAGAGAAAAAAACCGTCTTAATCTTTGGCGGAAGCCGAGGTGCTGCACCGATTAACCGTGCTGTCATTGACATGCAGGATGCGCTGAAAACAAGAGACTACCAAGTGCTGTATATTACCGGTGAAGTTCACTATGAAAAAGTGATGGATGAGCTGAAAAGCAAAGGTGCTGCTGATAATATGGTCACAAAGCCGTTTCTTCATCAAATGCCGGAATATCTTAAAGCCGTTGATGTTATTGTGGCCAGAGCCGGTGCGACGACGATTGCCGAAATTACAGCCCTCGGAATCCCAAGTGTTCTGATCCCAAGCCCATATGTAACAGCGAATCATCAGGAGGTCAATGCGCAATCTCTCGGCCAGCATGACGCGGCTATTGTTCTGAAAGAAGCAGAGCTTAGCGGAGAAAAACTGATTGGTGCGCTTGACAGGATTGTACTGAATGAGCAAACGTTAAAGGAAATGAGCGAACAAACAAAGTCACTCGGTGTTCCTGATGCGGCTGCCCGTTTATACAGCGTGCTTGAAGAATTGAAAAAATAATAGAAAAGCAAATGGAATGCGGAGGTTTACGATGGAGAATGTGATACAGGAATTAAAAGAACGCGAAGTCGGCAAGGTTCTTGCAAATGAACCGCTCGCGAATCATACAACGATGAAAATCGGCGGACCTGCTGATGTATTGGTCATTCCAAGCAGTGTAGATGCTGTCAAAGATATCATGGACGTTATCAAAAAATATGATGTGAAATGGACAGTCATCGGCCGGGGATCAAACCTTCTTGTTTTAGATGAGGGAATCAGAGGCGTAGTGATTAAGCTTGGCGAAGGTCTTGACCATATGGAGCTTGAAGGGGAACAAGTGACGGTTGGAGGCGGTTATTCGGTTGTCCGTTTGGCTACATCATTGAGCAAAAAAGGTCTGTCCGGTTTAGAATTTGCAGCCGGTATTCCAGGATCAGTCGGCGGAGCGGTTTATATGAATGCCGGCGCTCACGGCTCGGATATGAGCCAAATCCTCGTCAAAGCACACATTTTATTTGAAGACGGAACGATTGAGTGGCTGACAAATGAGCAGATGGATTTCAGCTACCGAACTTCTGTCCTGCAAAAGACACGCCCGGGTGTTTGCCTTGAAGCTGTTTTAAAGCTGGAGCAAAAGGACAAAGAATCAATTGTTCAGCAAATGCAAAGCAATAAAGATTACAGAAAAACGACACAGCCGTATTCAAGCCCTTGTGCGGGAAGCATATTCAGAAATCCGCTTCCGAATCATGCCGGAAACCTTGTTGAAAAAGCAGGCTTGAAAGGATATCAAATTGGCGGTGCAAAGATATCTGAGATGCACGGAAACTTTATCGTCAATGCGGGCGGAGCATCTGCAAAAGATGTGCTTGATCTCATTGACCATGTGAAAAAGACAATCCGTGAAAAATACGAGATTGATATGCACACAGAGGTTGAAATCATCGGTGAAAATCGCTGATTCAAGTTCTGACTGAAGCTGTTCATATGATATACTGTAAGCAAACGACAAACGGCATCTATAGTATGCCGTTTGTTTTGGAGTAGACAGACTATTAACAGCTGTTTCATTTGAATGAGGTGAACAGGCAATGAACCCGGGTCATGACCGAGAAAAAATCGTCAACATTGAAGAACGGATTCCTAAAATTAAAGAGCAGCGGAAACAGAAGGCAAACCGCCGTCTCATTTCATTTATTGTGCTCTTTTTTGTGATGGTGCTGATCATCGTATATTTGCAGATGCCAATCAGTAAAGTATCAACTATCACTGTGACAGGGAATGAGAATGTATCCAAAAAGGAAATTATCGACCTTTCGGATATTCGCAGCGGAGAATCTGAGTTTTGGAGTTTGGACAAGAAAAAAACCGGAAAGAAGATTCAGCAAAATAAATTAGTGAAAAAAGCGGAGATCAGCAAAGCGCTTCCAAATAAAATCAACATTTCGATCGAAGAATATAAAGCGATTGCTTATTTAGAAAAAAACGAAGTGTACTATGAAGTGCTTGAAAACGGTACAGTTTTACCAAACGAAGTAACGCCTGATGACGCCGGGCCGATTTTAGTAAATTGGACAAATGCGAAAAAACGGTCCCAAATGGCCAAGCAGCTCGATGCTTTGTCGAATTCTTTAAAACAGTCGATATCAGAAATTTATTATACGCCTGTAAAAATGGATGAAAACCGTATCAAATTGTATATGAACGACGGTTATGTTGTTACTGCGTCTATTAAAACCTTTGCAGACCGAATGAAAACGTATCCTTCTATCATTTCACAGCTTAGCAGCAATAAAAAAGGAATTATTCACTTAGAAGTCGCCACCTATTTTGAAGAGTTTGGAAAAAATAATAAAGCTGCTAAAAAGGAAGATGAAAATTGAAGGGGAAATCTGCAATTCTCCTTTCTTTCATTATGCTTATCGCAGGTTTTTTGATTTCATTTTCTTTTCAAGTGACAAAACAAAACAGCAAGAGCACTGCTGAAACGGAAGAGTGGAAAAAAGAATATGCGCTGAGAGACGAACTTCTGAAACAGGAGAAAGAAAATAAAAACCTTGAAGGAGAATTATCTCAAAAGCAAAACAAAGTCCGGCAGGCAGAAAATAAGCTGAAGAAAGAAAAGACGGAATACTATAACGTTCTTGAAGATACAGAAAAATACAGAATGTATATTGGGGAAGTCGGTGTACAGGGAGAGGGCATTGAGGTGACCTTAGAAGATGCGTCGTACATACCGGAAGGGGAGAATGTGAACAGCTACATCGTTCACGAAAGCCATATTTTCCAAGTGGTAAACGAACTGTATATTTCGGGTGCGGCGGCTGTCGCCGTTAACGGCCAGCGGTTGACACATGATTCCTATATCAAGTGCAACGGTCCTGTTGTAACAGTAGACGGCGTCCAGCATCCTGCCCCGTTTACGATATCAGCGATTGGAGATCCGGATGTCCTGCTGCCTTCGTTAAATTTAGCAGGAGGCCTGATCGATCAGCTGTTAATGGATCACATTGCTGTTACCGCAGAAAAAGAGAAAAACGTACAAATGAAACCGATTCTGAAAACGAAGGAATGAGTGAAAAAGCGGGTGAAACAGATTGAAAATAAAACGTTCCTTCATAAGCATCAGTGTGCTTATGGTCATCTTTGGCCTCATGATATCAGTTCAGTTTAACTCATTAAAGCATCCGCAAGTCCGAGATACAAGAGATATGTGGGAGATTAGAGAAGAACTGACAGCTGAGCAGAAAAAGCAGGGAAAACTGCTGGCTGAAATAAACAAATATGACAAACTGCTGAATAGCTACTCGCAATCGAAAGAAATGACAAAAGAAACCGCGCTCAATAATACCTTGCAAACCTTAAAAAAAACAGCTGGCATGACCGATATAACGGGTAGCGGAATTGTCATCACCATTTCCCCGCTTTTTTCTGAAAGCTTGACAGGAAAGCCGATCGAAAATCCGCCACCGGATTTGCTCAAGAAGCTGATCAATGAACTCAACTCCTTCGGTGCAGAACATATTTCGATTAATGAGCGAAGAGTTGTGAATCATACAGTCATAAGAGATATAAACGGCACAACGAAAATAGACGGATACGGCCTTGACGATGGTCCTTTAACAGTAAAAGTTCTTGCCGAAGATCCGGACATGCTGTACAGCAGAGTGAAGGGATCGGGTCTTGAGGACCTTTTTGCATCTGAGAATTTAGCACTAAAAGCCGGGAAATCTGAAAGCAAACTAACATTAAAAGCATACGACAGACCATTGGACATCCAACATCTGAAACTGCTTAAGGACTGAAAAGGGAGGAGAATTGTCATGTGGCTGCCCGTGCTGGGACTGGTGCTCGGAATAGCGATTGGACTGATGACAAACTTAACGATACCGAGTGAATACTCAAACTATTTATCGCTTGCCGTGCTAGCTGCACTTGATACATTAATTGGCGGAATCAGGGCGCACTTACAAGGTACATATGATGAAATGGTATTTGTTTCCGGTTTCTTTTTTAATATTATATTGGCAATAAGTTTAGCTTTTCTGGGAGTCCATCTTGGTGTAGACTTGTATTTAGCGGGTATTTTCGCATTTGGGGTCAGATTATTTCAGAATATTGCCGTTATCAGAAGAAATCTACTTACAAAATGGACTGTATCTAAAAAAAATAAAAAAAATGTGATATAAAAGAGGATATACATAGGATATAACGAATATTTTCAATAAACATAAAATGTGAAGAGCACATAAATGATATTTCGTTGTTATTTTTTGTTACACACTTGTAAAGCCACATTCATTGTATTGTTGTTCCGCAAATAATAGAATAGAAATGATTGAAATGTGAGGAGGTGCCATAGAATGAACAACAATGAACTTTACGTCAGTCTTGACATCGGTACGTCCAATACAAAAGTGATCGTCGGAGAAATGACAGATGATTCCCTTAATATTATCGGTGTGGGAAATGTTCCGTCTGAAGGTTTGAAAAAAGGCTCAATCGTTGATATAGATGAGACCGTTCATTCTATAAGAAAAGCGTTTGACCAAGCTGAAAGAATGGTAGGTTTTCCGCTTCGAAAAGCGATTGTCGGGGTTAATGGAAATTATATCAATATTCAAGATACAAATGGTGTTGTTGCAGTTTCCAGTGAAAATAAAGAAATTCAGGTTGAAGATGTGCGCCGTGTCATGGAGGCAGCACAGGTTGTTTCAATACCGCACGAACAGCTGATTGTGGACGTCATTCCGAAACAGTTTATCGTTGATGGAAGAGATGAAATCACCGATCCTAAAAAAATGCTGGGTGTGCGACTAGAAGTAGAAGGCACCTTAATCACCGGTTCAAAAACAATTTTACATAACTTACTCCGCTGTGTTGAAAGAGCCGGTATTGAAATAACTGATATTAGTCTTCAGCCGTTGGCAGCCGGTTCTGCTGCATTATCAAAGGACGAGAAAAACCTTGGTGTGGCCCTCATTGATATTGGGGGAGGGTCAACAACCATTGCCGTATTCCAGAACGGTCATCTCACTTCTACCCGTGTCATTCCTCTCGGAGGCGAAAATATCACCAAAGATATCTCCATCGGATTGAGAACGTCAACAGAAGAAGCAGAACGTGTGAAAAAGCAATTTGGACATGCCTACTATGACGAAGCCTCGGAAGATGAAGTATTTGAGGTAACCGTTATTGGCACTAATCAAAAACAAACATTTACACAGCAGGAAGCAGCGAATATCATTGAAGCAAGACTAGAAGAAATCCTTGAAATTGTTTCAGAAGAGATTAGCAGTATGGGAATTACCGATCTGCCGGGAGGCTTTGTGCTGACAGGGGGACAAGCAGCAATGCCGGGTGTCATGTCGCTGGCACAGGATGTTCTGCAAAACAATGTCAGAGTGGCCAGCCCGAATTACATCGGTGTAAGAGATCCTCAATATATGACGGGAGTGGGCTTGATCCAATTTGCCTGCCGAAATGCAAGAATCCAAGGCAGAAAAATAGGCTTTAAGATGCCTGAAGAAGCGATACAGGAAATTGCAGTCTCATCGTCAGAGGAACTAGAGCAGCATCATCACCAAAATGAGGCGCAGAAGCGGCCAAAAGGAAAACAAAAAACACAAGCCGAACATAATAAACAGAGCAAAGTGAAAAAACTATTAAGCATGTTTTGGGAATAGATAGTTAGTCATTCGGCAGATTAGGAGGATTTAGCATGTTGGAGTTCGAAACAAACGTAGACGGCTTAGCATCAATTAAAGTAATCGGAGTAGGAGGCGGCGGAAATAACGCCGTTAACCGAATGATTGAAAATGAAGTGCAAGGAGTAGAGTACATCGCGGTAAATACCGATGCTCAAGCTCTTAACCTGTCAAAAGCAGAAGTGAAAATGCAAATCGGCGCAAAGCTGACTAGAGGATTGGGAGCAGGTGCGAATCCGGAAGTCGGAAAAAAAGCCGCTGAAGAAAGCAAAGAGCAGATTGAAGAAGCGTTAAAAGGCGCTGACATGGTATTTGTGACAGCAGGCATGGGCGGCGGAACAGGAACAGGTGCCGCACCGGTTATTGCACAGATTGCGAAAGATTTAGGCGCATTAACAGTCGGAGTCGTCACAAGACCGTTTACATTTGAAGGACGGAAAAGACAGCTTCAGGCTGCAGGCGGAATCTCAGCAATGAAAGAAGCGGTGGATACACTGATCGTAATCCCGAACGACCGAATCCTTGAAATTGTTGATAAAAACACGCCAATGCTTGAAGCATTCCGTGAAGCGGATAATGTACTCCGCCAAGGTGTTCAAGGTATTTCAGACTTGATTGCTACACCTGGTCTTATCAACCTTGACTTTGCTGATGTGAAAACGATCATGTCAAACAAAGGATCTGCTTTGATGGGGATCGGTATTGCGACTGGTGAAAACCGCGCGGCAGAGGCAGCGAAAAAAGCAATCTCCAGCCCGCTTCTTGAAGCAGCTATTGACGGTGCGCAAGGCGTCCTTATGAATATCACTGGGGGAACAAACCTCAGCTTATATGAAGTTCAGGAAGCAGCAGACATTGTCGCTTCTGCGTCTGACCAAGACGTAAACATGATTTTCGGTTCTGTTATTAATGAAAATCTAAAAGACGAGATTGTGGTGACAGTGATTGCGACTGGTTTCATCGAACAAGAGAAGGACGTGACAAAACCTCAGCGTCCAAGCTTAAACCAAAGCAATAAAACACATAACCAAAGCGTTCCGAAGCGTGAACCAAAACGTGAGGAGCCCCAGCAACAAAACACAGCAAGCCGTCATACTTCACAGCCGGCTGATGATACGCTCGACATCCCGACATTCTTAAGAAACCGCAATAAACGCGGCTAATGTGAAGGACAAAATCGTTTTCGATTTTGTCCTTTTTATTTTCTCCAACACTTTTCCTCTTGTAACGTCTTTTTCCCTATATACTCTTGCGAAGTTTAACAAAAAGGACTATTAGACTCGTTTTAAAACTATGACAATTTACTCGTTTTCTTATATGTGAAAACCGATTGACATGAAACGACAATATTTGTAAAAGAGATTGTCTACAGTTAACGTACATCGATGTTCTGACAAACTTATCATTTTTAAAAGGAGGGACGACACTTTTTTACAAAGTATGTTGAAAAAGGGGGATAAAAATGAGGAAAAAAACGAAAAACAGACTCATCAGTTCTGTTTTAAGTACAGTTGTCATTGGTTCACTGCTGTTTCCAGGTGCAGCCGTGGCAAGCAGCAATAAAGGCGCCTCAACTGCTGTGAAACAGAACCTGCAATCCGCTGGATCCATTCAGAACAAAATCTCGAATTCATTAATGAAAAACTTTAAAAAGAAAGAAAAAACGACCTTTCTGATTAAATTTAAACATCAAGCTGACACAGAAAAAGCGGCAAAAGCTGCTGTTAAAAGAGCCAAATCGAAGAAGCTGACTGCCGCTAAGACCGAATATCAAAAGCGTTCTGCTGTTGTGTCGACGTTAAAAGTCACCGCCGATGAAACCCAGAGAGATGTCTTAACATATTTGAACAGTCAAAAAAATAAAGGGAATGCAGAGCGAATTCACTCTTATTATGTGGTGAACGGAATTGCTGTCCATGCCTCAAAAGAGGTGATGGAAAAAGTAGCGCAGTTTCCCGAAGTGGAAAAGGTGCTTCCAAATGAGAAACGGCAGCTGTTTACATCATCCTCCTCTCCATTTCATATGAAAAAAGAACAAAAAGCTATCAAAGCAACCAACGGTGTGGAATGGAATGTAGATCAAATCGAAGCTCCGAAAGCTTGGGCGCTTGGATATGATGGAACTGGTACAGTTGTCGCGTCCATTGATACTGGTGTGGAATGGAACCACCCGGCATTAAAAGAGAAATATCGCGGATATCATCCGGAAAGCCCTGAGGAGCCTGATCATGAAATGAACTGGTATGATGCCATAGCGGGCGAAGCAAGCCCTTACGATGATCTGGCTCACGGCACCCATGTGACAGGTACGATGGTTGGTTCTGAACCTGATGGAACAAATCAAATCGGGGTAGCGCCAGGCGCTAAATGGATTGCGGTTAAAGCATTCTCAGAAGATGGCGGCAATGATGCTGACATTTTGGAGGCGGGTGAATGGATTTTAGCTCCAAAGGACGCAGAGGGCAACCCTCATCCGGAAATGGCTCCTGATGTTGTCAATAATTCATGGGGCGGGGGTTCAGGACTTGATGAATGGTACAGAGACATGGTCAATGCCTGGCGCGCAGCAGATATTTTTCCTGAGTTTTCAGCGGGGAATACGGATCTCTTTATTCCGGGCGGGCCTGGTTCTATCGCAAATCCGGCAAACTATCCGGAGTCTTTTGCTACTGGTGCGACTGATCATAACAAAAAGCTTGCTGACTTTTCTCTTCAAGGACCATCTCCATATGACGAAATAAAGCCGGAAATTTCTGCACCGGGTGTAAATATCCGGTCTTCTGTTCCCGGCCAAATATATGAGGACGGATGGGACGGCACATCCATGGCAGGTCCGCATGTGTCCGCTGTCGCCGCACTGCTGAAACAGGCGGATGCCTCACTTTCTGTCGATGAGATGGAAGATATTTTAACCAGCACAGCTGAACCGTTGAGGGATTCAACCTTTCCTGATTCTCCGAATAATGGATACGGCCATGGGTTGGTGAATGCTTTTGATGCTGTATCAGCTGTTACAGATGGTTTAGGAAAAGCAGAAGGACAAGTTTCGGTAGAAGGAGAAGATCAAGAGCCGCCTGTCTATCAGCATGAGAAAGTAACAGAATCTTTTGAAGGTGCGAGCCTGCCGCTTACTTTGACAGCTGAAGACAATGTGAGTGTGACATCTGTAAAACTGTCCTATAAGCTGGATGAAGGTGAATGGACAGAAGTACAGGCTAAGCGAATCAGCGGTGATCACCTGAAAGGAACGTATCAGGCAGAGATACCAAGTATAAAAGGAACGACACTGAGCTATAAGTGGAGGATTCAGGATTTTGGCGGCCATGTCGTTGAATCTGACACATACGATGTCCCAGTGAAACCAAGTATTACAGCGGGGTATAAGCAGGACTTTGAAACTGCACCAAGCGGCTGGATTGCAAGCGGAATAAATAATAGCTGGGAATGGGGAATTCCATCGTCAGGTCCAAACCAAGCAGCCTCAGGTGAAAAAGTGTATGGAACAAACCTGGCCGGAAACTATGCCAACTCAGCAAACATGAATCTTTTGATGCCTCCCGTTAAAGTGCCAAATTCAGGAAGTCTGTTTCTTCAATTTAAAAGCTGGCACAATTTAGAAGATGATTTTGATTATGGCTACGTTTTTGTTCTTCCAGAGGGTAAAAAAAATTGGGAGCAGGCTGGTGTCTATAATGGAAAGACACCAAGCTGGACGGACGAAGAAATTGATCTTTCCGCTTATAAAGGTCAAAACATTCAAGTGATGTTTAACCTTCAAGCTGATGAGAGCGATACACAAGAGGGTTGGTACATTGATGATGTTGGGCTTTCTGACAAATCGATCGGAAAAACAGACAAAAAGAATAAGCTCGGAGTCAAAAAGCCATATGAAAAGCAAAAGAAAAAGCCGGTAAATCCCAAAAAAGCTAAGCCGTCTGCAAATACAACGGCAAAACATCAAAGCAAAGATTTACAGCCTCAAGTGCTGCCGCTTAGAGCGCAAGTCAGTGTGGTGGAAACAGGGAAATCAACATATTCAGATCGATCCACAGGGCAGTATACGCTGAAGCATAAAGCGGGAGATTATACGCTTATGGCAGAAGCGTACGGCTATCAATCAAAAACACAAAAAGTTTCTCTGCAAGCAGATCAGACGACACAAGCCGATTTTACGTTAGAAGAAATGAAGAAGGGCACATTAAAAGGCACGGTCAAAAATAAAACGACAGGTGAGCCGGTAAAAGGCGCCTTCGTCTATGTAGTAGAGGATGCTGCGGTTGAACCTGCTGAAACAAACGAAAAAGGCGAATATACGCTTGAGGCCTATGAAGGCTCTTATACGATTAAAATCGCTGCACCAAGCTATTACACTGATGAATTTTCAATTGAATTAAAGGGTGATGTGACAAAAGAAACTGCACTGGAGCCTTTTGTCGGTTATCCAGGTGAGATTGCATATGATGACGGAACGGCGGAAAGTGCCAGTTCCTATTCTGCAGCTGGTAACGGATGGGCAGTCAAAATGACACTGGCTGACGGCAAGGATAAAGGCATGCTTACAGGAGGACTGTTCCGATTCTGGGATGCAGAGTTTCCTGATCCTGGCGGCACAGAGTTTAAGGTCGAAGTATACGATGCTACAGGAAAAGACGGAGCGCCGGGTAAAAAAATTGCCGGCCCATTTAACGCTGAGGCCCTTCGCAATGGCGAGTGGACTAAGGTAGATCTCAGTTCAAAAGGGATTATGGTCGATAAAGACTTTTACCTCGTGTATATCCAGTCAAAACCTGATCCGTATTCACCCGGACTGGCAGTAGATGAAACCGGTCAGAACTCCGGCCGCAACTGGCAGTATATAGGGGGCGAATGGAGCCCGGCTGACAAATCTGATGGCAACTATATGATTCGCGGCTTAGTTGATTATGAAGCTTCTATACCTGAAATTACTTCACCGACGGACAAATCGTACACAAATAAAGAGAACGTTACTGTAAAAGGAAAAGCCTCTCCTGGTATAACCGTACACATTTATAATGGAGAGAAAGAAGCAGGAGAAACGAAAGCCGCTGCGGATGGCACGTTCCAAGCAGGCATCACACTCAGCAAGGGTAAAAATGAGCTGACAGCAACTGCATCAACAGACAATGGAACAACAGATGCCTCCAGTCCTATAACGGTTACGCTTGATCAAGAGAAGCCTGAATTGACGATGGACAATCCAAAGGGCGGCGAGAAAACAAATAAAGAAACGCTGACTGTTAAAGGGACTGTTTCCGATGACAATCTAAAAGAAGTCAAAGTGAATGGCAAAAAAGCAACGATTCAAGATGGTTCATACTCAGCTCGAATTCTTTTGGAGAATGGAAGCAATAAGATTAAAGCGATTGCTACAGACTTAGCAGGCAACAAAACAACGAAACAAGCTGTCATTGATGTCAACTTTGACCAGCCTGTCATATCCGGTTTGATTCCTGGAAAGGACAAAACCTTAAAAGCGGGTGAATCTGTGAAAATCGCTTTCACAAGCGGCAAGGATTTAGATGCGACATTTATTATTCGGATGCCGCTGACAAATGCAAGAGCGAGTGTGCAAAATGCCACCGAACTCCCGCTGAGAGAAATCGCTCCAGGGACATATGAAGGCTATTGGACAGCCACTTCTTCTATTAAAGCAAACGGAGCAAAAGTAGAAGTGATTGTACGAGATGATTATGGGAATGAAACTAGAAAAACAGCGAATGGAAAGCTTTATCTCCATCCTGAAAATTAAGTGTGAAAAAGCTGCCGCGAAAGGCAGCTTTTTTTATATTCTCTCATTCATTTTCTCGACAAATTAAGCAGTTATCCCTGAAAAATTGTATTTTCCTCTCAACATTAATTGACAGACTTTCCCATAGAGCTTGCTTTATACTTGTGAAATAAGAAGGGAAACAACGTGAGGCAAGAAAGGAAGGAGTCAGATGTGAAAATCTATTTAGATGTCATTTGGCTGTTAAACTTTTGTTTTGATGCACTTTTACTTTTGCTCACGGCATTTATGTTAAAACGGCATGTGAAAAAAAGGAGACTGGTAGGCGGAGCGTTCATCGGATCAAGTATTGTCCTTTTGATGTTTACCCCTTTTTCGCCGATCGTTGAACATCCGGCTGGGAAGCTGGCTTTTTCAGTTGTAATTGTGATGGTGTCATTTGGCTTTAAGAGATTCCGTTATTTTTTTCAGAATTTGTTTTCCTTTTATTTTGCCACTTTTTTAATGGGAGGGGGAATGATCGGAGCCCATTCTTTGCTGCAGTCACATTCTGTTATTCAAAACGGTGTCATGATGACCAATCAAACTGGGTTTGGAGACCCGATCAGCTGGTTGTTTATTGTTGCCGGATTTCCAGTACTATGGTTTTTTTCTAAGAGAAGAATTGATGATATTGAAACAAAAAACATTCAATATGAGGAACGAGTCGGCGTACAGGCGGACATAGGCGGCCAAACGCTTCACATCAGAGGTTTGATTGATTCGGGCAATCAGCTGTACGATCCGCTCACAAAAACACCGGTCATGATTATTCATATTGATAAGCTGGAACCGATTTTCGGGGCAGCTGAAACGATGATCATTCGGAGCTCAGATCCATTGGAAGCCATCCGGCAGCTCGATGATTCGTTTCGCTTTTTAGATAAACTAAGGCTGATTCCATACAGAGGAGTAGGCCAGCAAAATCAATTGTTACTATGCGTTAAACCTGATCACGTAACGATTATAACGAAAGAAGAAATGGTTTCTGCGGATAAATGCTTAATCGGCATCAGCATAACAAAGCTATCGGCAGATGGGGAGTTTGACGCCATTATTCATCCGAAAATGCTCTCGGGCAAGGCAGTCAAACACGTTTCATAATGGTCGCAAATGTCCGTTACCTATCATACTCAAATGACGTGACATTTAGAAGGGAGAGGAAGATGAAAAAACTGAAATTACGATTGACACACCTTTGGTATAAGCTGCTGATGAAACTCGGCCTGAAAAGCGATGAAGTTTATTACATAGGAGGGAGTGAAGCCCTGCCGCCGCCATTATCTAAGGATGAAGAGCAGGTTCTGTTAATGAAGCTCCCAAGCGGCGATCAGGCGGCTCGCGCCATTTTGATCGAACGCAATTTGCGGCTGGTCGTCTATATCGCCCGTAAATTTGAAAATACGGGAATTAATATAGAGGATTTAATCAGCATCGGCACGATCGGATTAATTAAAGCAGTGAATACGTTTAATCCGGAAAAGAAAATCAAGCTGGCAACCTACGCTTCCCGTTGTATAGAAAACGAAATCCTGATGTATTTAAGGAGAAATAACAAAATCCGTTCTGAAGTTTCTTTTGATGAGCCGCTTAATATTGATTGGGACGGCAATGAGCTTTTGCTTTCTGATGTGCTTGGCACTGACGATGACATTATCACAAAAGACATAGAAGCTAATGTAGATAAAAAGCTTTTGAAAAAAGCGCTTGAGCAGCTCAATGAAAGAGAAAAGCAAATCATGGAACTGCGGTTCGGGCTTGTTGGTGAAGAAGAAAAGACACAAAAGGATGTAGCAGATATGATGGGGATTTCTCAGTCCTATATTTCGCGTTTGGAGAAAAGAATTATAAAAAGATTGAGAAAAGAGTTCAACAAAATGGTGTGAAATTTTTTATGGTTATAAACCCCTTGATCTTACAGGGATTTCCTAATTTCGGATGTTTTCTCGTCTGAGTGCAGTGCATATTTTTCCCACCCGAGGAGATACTTAACGTTGTACAGCAGCTCCTGTAGGGAGGGAAAAAAGTGTCGAGAAATAAAGTCGAAATCTGCGGGGTGGATACCTCCAAATTACCAGTACTAAAGAATGAAGAGATGAGAAAGCTGTTTCGGCAGCTGCAGGATGAAGGCGATGATTCAGCAAGAGAAAAGCTTGTAAACGGGAACTTGCGTCTTGTCTTAAGTGTCATTCAAAGATTTAATAACAGAGGAGAGTATGTTGATGACTTATTTCAGGTGGGCTGCATCGGACTAATGAAATCCATTGATAATTTTGACCTAAGCCACAATGTGAAGTTTTCAACATACGCTGTACCTATGATTATCGGAGAGATTCGCAGATATTTACGTGATAATAACCCGATCCGTGTCTCAAGATCACTCCGAGATATCGCTTACAAGGCACTTCAGGTAAGAGAGCGGTTAATCAGTGAGACAAGCAAGGAGCCGACTGCAGAAGACATCGCTAAAGTTCTTGAAGTACCGCATGAAGAAATCGTATTTGCGCTTGATGCCATTCAGGATCCGGTCTCTCTATTTGAACCGATCTATAACGACGGAGGAGATCCGATCTATGTAATGGATCAAATCAGTGATGAGCGCAATAAAGATTCACAATGGATTGAAGAGCTGGCTTTAAAAGAGGGCATGAGAAGGCTGAATGATAGGGAAAAAATGATTTTGAGAAAGAGATTCTTCCAAGGGAAAACACAAATGGAAGTCGCTGAAGAAATCGGGATTTCCCAAGCGCAGGTGTCCAGACTTGAAAAAGCGGCCATCAAACAAATGAATAAGAACATTCATCAATAATGAAAAGCCTTTAAAACAATATTGTTTTAAAGGCTTTTCTATTGTTTGTATTGTGGACGGTTTACGTTTTGGAAAAAATAAGGTATCCTAGTCCATGCGAAGTTGTACGAAAATTAAAATAATTGCAAGAGGGATAACGAGGAGGACCATGATGAAATTGCAGCTAGACAATGTCTCATTAAAAAGAAATGGGAAATGGATACTGAAAGACATTCATTGGAAAGTCGAAGAAAAGGAGAATTGGGTGCTTTACGGACTGAACGGCGCCGGGAAAACAGCACTGTTGAATATGCTTTGCTCTTATTATTTTCCAACATCAGGCCAGATGCAAGTGCTTGGCCATGAATTTGGAAAAACGGAGCTGGGGGAGAAGCTCAGACGGAAAATCGGCCTCGTCTCAGCAGCACTTCAGCAAAAATTTTATCCAGCGGATTCAGCCTTTGAGATTGCTTTGAGCGGCGCTTACGCTTCAATTGGCTTATATGACACACCAAGTGCTGAAATCAGGGAAAAAGCGATTGGCTTGTTAGAGGCCTTGGGAGCAATTGAATATGCCGATCGCCGCTATGAAACCCTTTCTCAAGGAGAAAAACAACGAGTTTTGATTGCCAGAGCACTAATGGCCGATCCAGAGCTGCTCATACTTGACGAACCAGTCACAGGTTTGGATTTTATTGCCCGGGAAAAACTGTTAGATACGATTACATACATTGCAAACAAAAAAAATGCGCCATCGATCCTTTATGTGACTCATCATGCGGAAGAAATTTTGCCGGTCTTTGACAAAGCCCTTTTGTTAAAACAGGGAGAGGTCTTTACATCGGGTAAAATAAAGGACATGCTTACTGATCAAATACTTTCTGACTTTTTTGATACGCCAATCCATGTCTTATGGAATCAGGATCGGCCGTTTTTAACAAGGGTAAAGCAGACAACGAATGCTTGAACAATATATACTGATTCACCCTTGAAATGTGTTATGAAACTGATGGACACTGAATCATCCCTTTTGCCAGCGGAGGAAAGCGGTGAAACATTCGAAGGACGTCTATCTTTATTGAGCCGTTTCATATTTTATGAAACGGTCTTTTGATGTGTAAGCACGGAAGCGGATCACATTGAATCTAAATAGTCTTATTGTTAAAAATGAGGGGCTTATTCAGCAAACAAAACACTGATGTCTGATCAACATACAATGTGAACGAGGATTGCAGCTGGGACATTGTACGAAAATTGAGCCCGATTTATCGTGAAAAGCAAAAAACAGTGCCAGTGAAATTTCTTGTAGCTGACAAGGTTTAGCCCGCCCGCTCATATACTTGAAAAAAGGCGGAAAAAGGACGTGATGAAATGATCAGCATTTCAGAATTTCAGGTGAAGGATGTCGTGAATGTCTCAAACGGAAAAAAGCTGGGGAGCATTGGAGATATCGATATCAATGTGACGACTGGAAAAATACAGGCGATCATACTAGGAGGAAATGGGAAAGTTCTCGGATTTTTTGGAAAAGAAGAGGAATTGGTCATTCCGTGGCGAAATATAGTAAAAATCGGAGAAGATGTGATTTTGGTCCGATTAAGTGAACCACATACATAACTTGTTTTTTTAACCGCTGATTGGCAAATGCCGGAAGTCTCATTTCTTCCGGCACATTTCATTTAGAAATATGTAAATAGGCGCTCAACGAATGCAGAAAGTTGTGGTAAAATAAGTGGGAAATTCCGCTTTTTTAATGTTTGTCGAAAGGTTGGATCATCATGAATACATATCACCCATTCAGTCTTACCACACCCTCGACACTCATGATACAAGACTGGATACGAGCGAATCAAAACAACAGAGAAGTCATTGCCGGATTTACAACGAAAAACGGCGGTGTCAGCCAAAAGCCTTTTGAATCGTTAAATACAGGATTGCACGTTCATGACAAAGATGCAGATGTAGTTAAAAATCGTGAATATATAGCCGATATGTTTAATATTGATTTGCAGTCTTGGGTATTTGCTGATCAGACACATGATCATCGCATTCAGAAAGTGACGCAGAGGGATAGGGGAAGAGGCGCCCGGGAGTATCATACAGCTCTAAAAGCAACGGACGGGCTCTATACCAATGAAAACAATGTGTTTTTGGCATTATGCTTTGCTGATTGTGTGCCTCTTTTCTTTTATGATCCGGTTAAATCGCTTGTCGGGATCGCCCATGCCGGGTGGAAAGGCACTGTCAAACAGATTGGCAGGGAAATGGTGAAGCAATGGACTGAGCAGGAAGGGTCAAATCTCTCAGATATTCATGCTGTTATTGGGCCGTCTATCAGCGGGGCATGCTATACAGTAGACGACCGTGTCTTGGATGCTGTCCGGGCGTTGCCGGTTTCAGCAGACCGTGCCGTGAATCAGACGGGACAGGCACAATATCAGCTTGATCTGAAAGAGCTGAACCGCCTTATATTAATAGACAGCGGTTTGGCAAATGAACAGATTTCTGTCAGCGGTTTATGTACGGAAAGTGAGCCGTCTCTTTTCTTTTCTCACCGCCGCGATCAGGGGAAAACTGGACGGATGATGTCCTTTATCGGAATGAAGGAGGCATAAAGATCTTGCGTGTTGTTGATCATTTACGACATATAAACGAACGAATAAACGAAGCATGTAACAGATCGGGCCGCAGCTCCGATGAAGTTACGATTATTGCAGTCACTAAATATGTATCACCTGAAAGAGCACAGGAGGCGGTGGATGCGGGCATTACCTGCCTCGGAGAAAATCGGGATGCGGAATTGCTCCGCAAACAGGAACTGATCAACGGGATTCCGGAATGGCATTTTATCGGCAGTCTACAGTCAAGAAAAGCTAAAGCTGTCGTCAATTCGGTTTCTTATATTCATTCCTTAGACCGGCTCTCATTAGCGAAAGAAATTGAAAAACGGGCGGAAGGTACTGTCCAATGTTTTGTGCAGGTCAATACCTCTCTTGAGCCCTCTAAACACGGCATGAAAAAAGAAGAAGTGATTCCATTTATACAGGAGCTTTCCGGTTTTGAGCACGTCGTTGTGGCCGGGCTGATGACAATGGCTCCGCTGACTGATGACCAAGATCAGATCAGAAGCTGTTTCAGAGCGCTGAGAGAGCTCCGTGACCAGGTCCAGGAGCTGAAACAGCCTAACGCTCCGTGTACTGAACTGTCGATGGGCATGTCAAATGATTTTGAAATTGCAATTGAAGAAGGAGCTACTTATATTAGAATCGGCTCATCGTTAGTCGGAAATGAAACAGGGGGTGTACAGCAATGAGTATGAAAAACAAACTGAAAAACTTTTTCTCGATAGATGATGAAGAATACGAATATGAATATATTGAGACAGATCGGGAACCTCATGAAGAAAATGAGCAAAAAGAAAAGCCTGCTTACAATGCAAACAAACCTGCGGGCAAACAGAATGTAGTAAGCTTGCAAAGTGTTCAAAAATCCTCTAAAGTGGTGTTGAGTGAGCCGCGCGTTTATGCGGAAGCACAGGAAATAGCCGACCATTTGAAGAACCGGCGGGCAGTTGTCGTCAATCTTCAGCGGATACAGCATGACCAGGCTAAGCGGATTGTTGACTTTTTAAGCGGAACCGTTTATGCCATTGGCGGCGATATTCAGCGAATCGGCTCGGACATTTTTCTTTGCACGCCTGACAATGTAGACGTATCAGGCACAATTTCTGAGCTCATATCTGAAGACGAACATCAGAGGTGGTAAAGCGAGATGATCCTTTATCAAGTTTTTTCGGTTTTAGCTTTATTAATCAAAATATACTCATTTGCCTTGATCATATATATTTTTATGTCATGGGTGCCGAGTACAAGGGAAACGGCAGTCGGGCGTTTTTTAGCTTCGATTTGCGAACCATATCTCGAACCGTTCAGAAAAATCATCCCTCCGATCGCAATGCTGGATATTTCACCAATCGTAGCTATCATTGTGCTTCGATTTGCGTCACTTGGCTTGTGGGGGCTTTATCGCATGATTGTATTTTAATTGTGACAGTTTGATAGGGGCTTGGCAGCAGCCAAGCCTCTTTACATAGAAGGGAAAGACGATGAGCGATATTTATCAGCACTTCAGAAAAGACGAGCGGGCCTTTATTGATCAGGCGCTCGAATGGAAAAGTATTGTCCAGGAGCAATATCGGATGAAGCTGACCGACTTCTTAGATCCCCGAGAGCAGGTCATCCTCTCTGCTGTTACGGGGCAAACGGACGTCGGGGTTGCTTTTTCCGGCGGATATGACCGAGCGGAACGAAAACGGGCCATTCTCTATCCGGAGTACATCACGCCGGAAGAATCAGATTTTGAACTGCAGGCGTTTCACGTCCGTTATGCTGAAAAATTTGTCTCGGTAGATCACCGATCTCTGCTTGGCGCATTAATGGGCATAGGTTTAAAACGGCAAAAATTCGGTGACATCGTGTTTTCTGAGACATCAGTGCAATTGATTGTCTCAGCCGATATCGCTGATTTTGTGGCTGCACAGCTGACCCAAGCAGGAAAAGCGGCGGTCAGCTTAGAGAAAATTGACTTGTCAGACCTTAACATTCCAGCAGTTGATGTCGAAATAAGAGATGACACGGTTTCTTCATTAAGGCTTGACGCCGTCTGCGCCTCTGTGAGCAGGCAATCCCGCCAGAAATCACAAACGCTCGTGAAAAACGGGCTCGTCAAAGTGAACTGGAAGGTAGTTGAAGATCCTTCATATTTGGTGGCGGAAGGGGACATGCTGTCTATCAGAGGCTTTGGCCGCTGCAGCTTAACAAAAATCGAAGGAAAAACCAAAAAAGACAAGTGGAGAGTTACGTTTGAACGACAAAAATAGTCGTTTTTTCAGTTTTTTTCTCCATCTGTGCGAAATTTGTTTTATAATGTGAACTAGATAACTGTACTGAAATGTAAAAATGGAGGTGGCATGATGCCATTAACGCCAAATGATATTCACAACAAGACATTTACAAAAAGTTTTCGCGGATATGATGAAGATGAAGTAAATGAATTTCTAGCACAAGTCCGAAAAGATTACGAAATTGTTCTTCGGAAGAAAACAGAGCTTGAAGCGAAAGTCAATGAGCTCGATGAAAGAATCGGTCACTTTGCTAATATTGAAGAAACGCTGAATAAATCGATTTTAGTTGCTCAAGAGGCAGCTGAAGACGTAAAACGCAATTCTCAAAAAGAAGCAAAGCTGATCGTTCGGGAAGCAGAGAAAAACGCTGATCGTATTATCAACGAATCTTTATCAAAATCAAGAAAAATCGCCATGGAAATTGAAGAGCTGAAAAAACAGTCTAAAGTATTCAGAACACGTTTCCAAATGCTAATTGAAGCTCAGCTCGATCTTCTGAAAAATGACGATTGGGATCATTTGCTCGAGTATGAAGTCGATGCAGTCTTTGACGAAAAGGAATAAATTCTCTGAGTATCTTGACATATTCTTAGCTTGTCGAATATAATACGTTCATAAATTCAGATGAAAAGACGGTTGAAAGGGACAGTCATGTTTCCTTCAGGCCTTCATAGCGACCCGGAGATGGTGAGAGTCCGGGATGGCCGGAATCATGTAGATCAGCCCTTAAGTTTCCTTTCTGAACTCACAGTAGGTTAGGACGTTCATCACGTTACGATGCTCGAGTGGAAAAAGCGTATGTTAGCTTTTTCTAAAAGGGTGGTACCGCGAGATAAGCTTTCTCGTCCCTTATGGGATGAGAGGGCTTTTTTTATTTTCTGAAAAAATGCAGTGGAGGAATGAAAATGGATTTTAAAGATACGCTCTTAATGCCGAAAACGGATTTCCCGATGCGTGGAAATTTGCCCAACCGTGAGCCTGACATTCAAAAGAAATGGGAGGAAGAGGATATCTATCGTCTTGTACAGGAACGGACGAAAGACCGCCCGAAATTTGTTCTACATGACGGACCTCCGTATGCAAACGGCGATATCCATATGGGCCATGCACTTAACAAGATACTGAAGGACTTTATTGTCCGCTACAAATCAATGAGCGGCTACAATGCACCGTATGTACCGGGCTGGGATACACACGGATTGCCAATTGAAACAGCTCTTACAAAAAACAAAAAAGTAAACCGCAAAGAAATGTCAGTAGCGGAATTTCGCAAGCTGTGTGAAGAGTACGCTTGGAAACAAATCGAAGGACAGCGTGAGCAGTTTAAACGTCTTGGTGTCCGCGGTGATTGGGAAAATCCGTATGTGACATTAAAACCGGAATACGAAGCGCAGCAAATTCGCGTATTTGGTGAAATGGCAAAACGAGGCTACATTTACAAAGGCCTTAAACCAGTTAACTGGTCACCTTCAAGTGAGTCAGCTTTGGCCGAAGCAGAGATTGAATATCAAGATAAACGTTCAGCATCTATTTATGTTGCTTTCGGTGTGAAAGACGGAAAAGGCGTTCTTGAAAACGGCGAGCGTATTATCATCTGGACAACAACGCCTTGGACAATTCCGGCGAACCTCGGAATTTCAGTGCACCCTGATTTTGAGTACAGCGTGGTGGCAGCAGGTGAAGACCGCTTTGTCGTAGCCAGTGATTTAGTCGAAAATGTGGCCGCTGCCTGCGGATTTGATCAATATGAAGTGACGAGAACGATCAAAGGGAAAGACCTTGAGAACATTATCGCAGAACACCCGCTGTATGGCAGAGACTCTCTCGTTATGCTTGGCGAACACGTCACAACTGATGCCGGAACAGGCTGTGTTCATACAGCGCCGGGACACGGGGAAGATGACTTCATCATCGGCCAGAAATATGGCTTAGATGTGTTATGCCCAGTTGATGCAAAAGGTGTCATGACAAGTGAAGCTCCAGGCTTTGAAGGCATGTTTTATGATGATGCGAACAAAGTAATCACACAGCAGCTTGATGAAAAAGGCGCGCTTGTAAAACTTGAATTCATTACTCACTCTTACCCGCACGATTGGAGAACAAAAAAACCAACCATTTTCAGAGCGACAGCACAATGGTTTGCGTCAATTAAAGACTTCAGATCAGACCTGCTGGATGCCATTAAAGAAACAAAATGGGTTCCTGAATGGGGCGAGCAGCGTTTGCACAATATGGTTCGTGACCGCGGAGACTGGTGTATTTCCAGACAGCGTGCATGGGGCGTGCCGATTCCGGTATTTTATGCTGAGAACGGAGAGCCGATTATTACAGATGAAACCATTGAACACGTTTCTGAATTGTTTAGACAGCACGGATCAAACATTTGGTTTGAAAAAGAAGCGAAAGATCTTCTTCCGGAAGGATTTACACATCCTGGAAGTCCGAACGGCACATTTACGAAAGAACAGGACATCATGGATGTTTGGTTTGATTCAGGATCTTCTCATCAAGCGGTGCTTGAAGAGCGTGATGATCTCGTTCGCCCAGCTGATTTATATCTAGAAGGATCTGACCAATATCGCGGCTGGTTTAATTCATCTCTTTCTACATCAGTGGCCGTAACAGGGAAAGCGCCATATAAAGGCATACTCAGCCATGGATTCGCACTGGATGGAGAAGGACGCAAGATGAGTAAATCAATCGGTAACGTTGTTGTTCCGGCTAAAGTTATGAAACAGCTTGGTGCTGACATCTTGAGATTATGGGTATCCTCAGTTGATTATCAGGCAGATGTTCGCGTGTCTGACGCTATTTTAAAACAGGTGGCTGAAGTATACCGTAAAATCCGCAATACGTTCCGATTCCTTCATGGCAACCTATTCGATTTTGATCCAAAAACGAATGCGGTGGCTGTCGAAGATCTTCGTGAAGTGGATCAATACATGTTGATTAAACTGAACAAATTGATTGATAAAGTGAAAAAAGCGTATGATGAGTACGAATTTGCGGTTGTGTATCACAGCATCCATAATTTCTGTACAATCGAATTGAGCTCATTCTATCTTGATTTCGCAAAAGATGTTGTATACATCGAGCATGCGGATCATCCGGACAGACGCAGCATGCAGACAGTCTTTTATGAAACGCTTCTTGCGTTAGTGAAGCTTACGGCGCCTATTCTTTCTCATACGGCTGATGAATTATGGTCTCATTTAACATTCGTTGAAGAGCAAAGCGTTCAGCTTACAGATATGCCGGAAACAATCACGGTTCCAAACAGCGAAGCGACAGAAGATAAATTTGACCGCTTTATGGTTTTCCGTAATGATGTGCTAAAAGCGTTGGAAACTGCGCGGAATGAAAAAATTATCGGGAAATCAATGGAAGCCAGCCTGAAACTGTATCCAAACAAAGAAAACCAAGAGCTATTAGCTTCCATTAAAGAAAATCTTTCTCAGCTGTTTATTGTTTCTGAACTCGCAATCAATGAAGAAAATGAAGCGCCGGACGATGCGCAAAGCTTTGCGACAGGCAAAATCGCTGTCGAGAAAGCAGAAGGCGAAATGTGTGAGAGATCCCGTGTGATTTCAAAAGATGTCGGTGCAAATCCGAAATATCCTACACTTTCACTGCGAAACGCTGAAATCGTTGAAAAATATTATCAAAAATAACAGAGAAGAGCCCGGCGAATGCCGGGCTTTTTTGTGCCAAGAGTGACATCGTTTAGAACGGCAGGAAAAATCTTATGGGCTTTAGATCATCATTCACAGGCAACACTATAGGTACTACGTTAAGAGCAGGAGTTGTGATGGAATGAATGATCAACTGACCGCAATTTATACGGAACTTCTTCTTACGAAAGAAGAATTACAGTCGAGATTATTTGAGTATTCTTGCTTTCAGGCTTCAACAAGCCCGCAAGCAGCAATCAATCATAAACAAAAAGCAACTCTGATCTATCACATTAAAGAAGAGCTTCAAGACGTTCTCCTCGCATTGTCCAAAATCGAAAACGGCACATTTGGATACTGCGAAGAAACAGGAGCTTCCATTCCGATTTCGAAGCTTGCAGTGCTGCCGACTGCCCGCACTGCAGACGATTTTCTTTACTCTGTCCAATTTGAAAAAAAAACGCTTCCACTGTGGAAATCATCGGATATCGAATATGGTCAGGCGCTGTATGAATAACAGCGTTTGGCCGGTTAATATGCCTGATATTTCTTTACTCCAGTGCTTTTTATTGATAAAATGCATAATGGACTAAAGTAACCGTAAACGGGAGGAACGTTTGTGCTGTATTATGTAATCGCACTTCTTATTATTGCAGCCGATCAATTGACAAAATGGCTTGTCGTTAAAAACATGGAGCTGGGACAAAGCATCCCGATCATTGATCAGGTATTCTATATCACCTCTCATCGCAATACGGGTGCTGCATGGGGGATATTAGCCGGTCAGATGTGGTTTTTCTACCTCATTACTACTGCGGTTATGATTGGCATTGTTTATTACATACAACGTTACACAAAAGGACAAAGGCTTCTTGGCGTTGCCCTCGGACTAATGCTTGGCGGTGCCATCGGCAACTTCATAGATCGGGCTGTCAGACAGGAAGTTGTAGATTTTATCCACGTCATCATTGTTGATTACAATTACCCGATTTTTAACATCGCGGACTCTTCACTATGCGTCGGCGTCATGCTTTTATTTATACAAATGCTGTTGGACAGCGGGAAAAAGAAAAAGGAGCAAGAGCATGAATCAAATTGATATAACCGCTACAGAAGAACAAAAAAGTGAGCGGATTGATAAATTTCTGGCATCGACTGAAAATGATTGGTCAAGAACCCAGGTGCAGCAATGGGTGAAAGACGGGCACGTTATCGTGAACGGAAACCCTGTAAAAGCGAATTATAAAATTCAGCCGGGTGATCAGGTGACTGTCACAATACCTGAACCTGAAGCGCTCGACGTACTGGCAGAACCTATGGATCTGGATGTTTACTATGAAGATCAGGATGTGCTGGTCGTTAATAAACCTCGCGGAATGGTCGTACACCCAGCTCCCGGACATCTTACGGGCACACTTGTAAACGGCCTTATGGCCCATTGTACGGACCTGTCCGGCATTAATGGCGTGATGCGTCCAGGGATCGTTCACAGAATCGATAAGGATACGTCCGGTTTATTGATGGTGGCGAAAAACGATATGGCACATGAGTCACTAGTAAACCAATTGGTCAATAAAACAGTCACGCGGAAATATACGGCGGTTGTCCATGGACTTATTTCTCATGATGATGGCACAATTGACGCGCCGATCGGACGGGATAAAAAAGACCGTCAAAGCATGACTGTGACGCGTGATGGAAAAAATGCTGTCACCCATTTTCATGTGCTGGAGCGTTTTCAGGATTTTTCGTTGGTGGAATGCCAGCTTGAAACAGGAAGGACGCACCAAATTCGTGTTCATATGAAATATATCGGATTCCCATTAGCAGGCGATCCAAAATACGGTCCGAGAAAAACAATCGATTTTAACGGTCAGGCTCTTCACGCCGGAATTTTAGGTTTCGATCATCCCCGCACTGGCGAATATATCGAATTTGAAGCGCCGCTTCCGGAGGATATGGCAGAATTAATCGAAAACCTTAGAAGAAATGGTTGACAGACTATTTCTTTTCTGAAATAATAAACGCAGCTGAATAGATTCTTTAAAACAGTCCAGAGAGGCTGAGAAGGATAACGGATAGACTGGGATGCGTGTATATGCGCGCACCTTGTCCCAAAACCCCTCTATGCTCTGGCAGGAGGGGTTTTTTCTTCTATATAAACAGTGAGGTGTCACACATTGAATCAAAAAGCTGTCATTCTCGACGAACAGGCAATCAGACGGGCGCTGACCAGAATTGCTCACGAAATGATCGAACGCAACAAAGGAATGAATAACTGCATCCTTGTCGGCATCAAGACGAGAGGGATTTACTTGGCAAAGCGTCTTGCGGAACGAATCGAACAGATTGAAGGGAACCCTGTCACAGTCGGTGAGATTGATATTACTCTTTACAGAGACGATCTTACTAAAAAAACGAGCAACGAAGAGCCTCTTGTGAAAGGCGCGGATATTCCGGTAAACATCACAGACCAAAAAGTCATTCTCGTTGACGATGTCCTGTATACAGGCAGAACGGTCAGAGCAGGTATGGATGCGCTTGTTGATGTGGGCAGACCTTCCTCCATTCAGCTGGCTGTGCTAGTTGACAGAGGGCATCGGGAGCTTCCGATTCGAGCGGATTATATCGGAAAAAACATCCCGACATCAAAGGCTGAAAAGGTTATGGTTCAGCTTGATGAAGTAGACGGAAACGATCTCGTCGCTATTTATGAAAATGAATAATAGATCACCTTTTTAAGGGCAATCCAGAGAGGTTGCAAAGAGGTGCACTACAAAGTCCCGAAAGTATTCGGCAGGTCTTTGTATGCCTCTTTGCGTAAAAATGAGCAAAGAGGTTTTTTTATACAGTCATTGAGTCATCCTAAAATGAACGTCAACGATCAGGGGGAAATCAACATGAGTAAGAAAAAAGTGAATTTAGGAATCAGGGATGTCCCGACACCTTTCTCTTGGGTTACATTCAGCTTGCAGCATTTGTTTGCGATGTTTGGTTCAACGATTTTAGTTCCGAAGCTGGTCGGAATGAGTCCTGCGGTAGCCCTGGTGACAAGCGGCATCGGAACACTTGCTTATCTTCTTATTACAAAAGGGCAAATTCCGGCGTATCTCGGTTCATCGTTTGCCTTTATTTCTCCAATCATACTGGTAAAAGCGACCGGTGGTCCGGGCGCGGCAATGGTCGGAGCGTTTCTGGCAGGATTAGTGTATGGACTGATTGCCTTATTGATCAGACAGCTTGGAACAGGATGGCTGATGAAAATTCTTCCGCCTATAGTCGTAGGACCTGTCATTATCGTCATTGGGCTGGGGCTTGCGAGCACCGCGGTAAACATGGCGATGTATGCTGATCCGAATGCGAGTGAATTGGTCTACAGCTTAAAGCATTTCAGTGTCGCAGGCGTTACGCTGGCGATCACGATTATTTGCGCGATTTTCTTACGAGGGTTTCTGAGCTTGATTCCGGTTTTGATCGGAATCATCGGCGGATACTTGTTTGCCCTTACTCAAGGGATTGTCAATTTCCAGCCAGTGCTTGACGCAAAATGGTTTGCAGTGCCTGAGTTTATCATCCCGTTCAAAGATTATTCACCGGCAGTAACACTCGGCATTGCAGCGGCTATGGTTCCTGTCGCGTTTGTGACGATGTCGGAGCATATCGGCCACCAAATGGTGCTGAGCAAAGTTGTTGGACAAGATTTCATTAAAAAACCGGGGTTGCATCGCTCCATTATGGGTGACAGCGTAGCGACAATCCTTGCTTCCTTGATCGGCGGTCCTCCGACAACAACTTACGGAGAAAACATTGGCGTACTGGCCATCACAAGAGTATTCAGCGTTTTTGTTATCGGCGGCGCGGCAGTGATTGCACTTTGCTTTGGTTTTATCGGCAAAATTTCAGCGCTGATCAGCTCAGTGCCGTCAGCGGTTATGGGAGGCGTTTCCTTCCTCTTGTTTGGAATCATCGCTTCGAGCGGTCTGAGAATGCTGATTGATAACAAAATTGATTATGAAAACAACAGAAACCTTATTATCACATCGGTGATCCTAGTGATCGGTGTAGGAGGCGCTTTTATTCAAGTGTCTCAAGGAGGATTCCAAGTGTCAGGCATGGCGCTTGCGGCAATTGTAGGTGTCATCTTAAACCTGATTCTTCCGCAAGCGAAGGAAGAGCAGGCAGACACTTCTGAACAACATCATATCTAAAACCTTTTAATGAAAGTCCAGAGAGGCTTGGAAGGGTTATGAAGAGAAGGAAGCTTTGATGCTGCCCTCTATTAACCACACCCCGAGTCTATCTAAGACCGGGGTTTTTTTCAGCCTAAAAGTTGAAATGAGAGGGGAAAAAATATGAAGCATTTAACGACGATGAGCGAACTCAGTATTGAGGAAATCAAAGATTTGCTTCAAACAGCACAAAACCTCAAAAACGGAAAAACAAACAATCAGCTTTCAGGAACATTTGCAGCAAATCTGTTTTTTGAACCAAGTACGAGAACGCGATTCAGCTTTGAAGTCGCGGAAAAAAAGCTCGGTATGAATGTGTTGAATCTGGATGGAACAAGCACAAGTGTGCAAAAAGGCGAAACCTTATATGACACGATCCGAACGCTCGAATCAATCGGTGTGGATGTGTGTGTGATCAGGCACAATGAGGATGAGTACTATAAAGAGCTTGTCAGCCAGATAAACATTCCCATTTTGAATGCGGGAGATGGATGCGGCCAGCACCCGACACAATCCTTGCTTGATTTAATGACAATTTATGAAGAGTTCCATACCTTCAACGGGCTTACCGTCTCCATTCACGGCGATATCAAGCACAGCAGAGTGGCTAGATCAAACGCGGAAGTCCTGACAAGACTAGGAGCCCACGTCTTGTTTTCTGGTCCTGCGGAATGGCAGGATGAAAAAAATCCATTCGGCACATATGTCTCAATGGATGAAGCGGTTGAATCTTCCGATGTCGTCATGCTGTTGCGCATTCAAAATGAAAGGCATCTGTCAGCTGTCAGTCAGGAAGGTTATTTAAATCAATACGGCTTGACCATAGAGCGGGCTGAGCGTCTGAAACAGCATGCGATTATTATGCACCCGGCTCCGGTAAACAGAGGAGTGGAGATTGATGACAGCTTAGTAGAAAGTGAAAAATCAAGAATCTTCAAACAAATGAAAAATGGTGTATTTATCAGAATGGCAGTGATACAGCGTGCCTTACAAACCAAAGTGAAAAGAGGAGAAGCAGCGTATGTCATATCTCATTAAAAACGGCTGGATACTTAACGAAAACGGTGAAAGAACAGAAGCGGACCTTCGAGTGACAGGAGAAATCATCTCAGAAATCGGCAAGCTTGACGCAGCTGAGGGAGAAACGGTCATTGATGCAAAAGGATTGCTCGTATCACCTGGATTTGTTGATCTCCACGTCCACTTCAGAGAGCCGGGCGGAGAGAAAAAAGAAACCATTAAAACCGGCGCAAAAGCAGCAGCGCGCGGCGGTTACACAACAGTAGCCGCAATGCCGAATACGCGGCCGGTTCCTGATACGAAGGAGCAGATGGAATGGGTGCAAAACCGTATTAACGAAACAGCATGCGTCAGAGTGCTTCCCTATGCATCCATTACGATCAGACAAATCGGTGATGAGATGACAAACTTTGAAACGTTAAAAGAAGCCGGGGCTTTTGCCTTTACAGATGACGGCGTCGGTATACAGACAGCAGGAATGATGTATGAAGCGATGAAACGGGCTGCGGCAATTGATAAAGCGGTTGTTGCGCATTGCGAAGACAACTCCTTAATTTACGGAGGAAGCGTTCATGAAGGGGTGTTCTCCAAAGAGAATGGCCTCAGCGGCATTCCTTCTGTGTGTGAATCGGTTCATATTGCCCGCGATGTGTTACTGGCTGAGGCGGCAAACTGCCATTACCATGTTTGCCATATCAGTACGAAAGAATCTGTCAGAGTCGTACGTGATGCGAAAAAAGCAGGAATCAGAGTGACAGCAGAAGTGACGCCACACCATTTGCTGCTTTGTGAGGAAGATATTCCAGGACTGGACACAAATTATAAAATGAATCCCCCTCTTCGCAGTGCGGAAGACAGAGCAGCTTTAATCGAAGGCCTTTTAGACGGAACCATTGATTTTATCGCAACAGATCATGCGCCGCATACAGAAGAAGAGAAAAACACAGAAATGAAACTGGCGCCATTCGGAATTGTCGGCTTAGAAACGGCGTTTCCGCTCCTATACACACACTTTGTCAAAAATGGCAGCTGGTCGTTAAAGCAGCTGATTGATTATATGACAATTAAACCATGTGAAGCGTTCGCTCTCCCGTACGGAACAATAAAACCGGGGCAAGCTGCTGACATTACATTAATTGATTTAGAAAAAGAAGCAGTTATAAACAAAGAGACATTTTTATCAAAAGGAAAAAATACACCTTTCAACGGCATCAGCTGCACCGGCTGGCCGGTCGCTACAATGGCAGCGGGGAAACTTGCTTATGAAGAAGGGAGACTTATCAAATGAAAAGACGATTAGTACTGGAAAACGGAGCGGTATTCGAGGGAGAAGCCTTCGGAAGCTTAGAGCACAGCATGGGAGAAGTCGTTTTCAACACTGGAATGACAGGCTATCAGGAAATTTTGTCTGATCCTTCTTACTGCGGGCAGATCGTCACATTAACGTATCCGCTTATCGGAAATTACGGCATCAACCGTGATGATTTTGAATCCATTACACCTTTTGTAAAAGGGCTGATCGTCAAAGAATTATGTGAACTTCCTTCCAATTGGCGTTCAGCATACACATTAGACGAGTATTTAAAAATGAAAAATATTCCGGGACTGCAGGGAATAGACACGAGAAAGCTGACAAGAATGATCCGTACGGCGGGCGCGCTAAAAGGAACGTTTGCTTCACCTGATGAAGAGGTTGAAGCAGTGCTGAAAAGATTGAACGAAAAGGAACTGCCGAGAAATCAAGTAGCTCAAGTATCTGCCAAAACAGCATATCCGAGCCCGGGAAGAGGCAAACGCATTGTCTTGGTTGACTTCGGCATGAAGCACGGAATTCTAAGAGAGCTGAACAAACGGAAATGTGACGTTATCGTTGTGCCTTTCAACATTACAGCGGAAGAGGTGCTTCAGCTGAAACCGGACGGAATCATGCTTTCTAACGGACCTGGAGACCCGAAAGATGTGCCTGAAGCGATTGAAATGATTAAAGGTGTTCTTGGAAAAGTGCCATTATTCGGAATATGTCTCGGCCATCAGTTATTCGCGCTGGCGTGCGGAGCGAATACTGAAAAAATGAAATTCGGCCACAGGGGTTCAAACCACCCGGTAAAAGAGCTGGCTACCGGAAAAGTCGCGTTAACATCTCAAAATCACGGCTATACAGTGTCCTCCATCAGCGAAACAGAACTGGAAGTGACGCATATCGCAATTAACGACGATACGATTGAAGGGCTGAAGCATAAAACACTTCCGGCATTTACGGTTCAATATCATCCCGAAGCTTCACCTGGCCCTGAGGATGCCAACCATCTATTTGACAGATTCATCGACATGATTGACACAACAGAGAAAGAAGGGGAAGCGGTATGCCAAAACGCGTAGACATTAACAAAATTTTAGTAATCGGATCTGGGCCGATCATCATCGGCCAAGCTGCAGAATTTGACTATGCGGGAACACAAGCCTGTCTTGCTTTGAAAGAAGAAGGCTATGAAGTCATCCTTGTCAACTCAAACCCGGCCACAATCATGACAGATACAGAAATGGCTGACCGGGTTTACATCGAACCGCTCACTCCTGAATTCCTGACGCGAATCATCAGAAAAGAGCGCCCAGATGCCATTCTTCCTACTCTTGGAGGCCAAACTGGTTTGAATCTTGCGGTTGAGCTTTCTGAAAGAGGCGTGCTGGAAGAGTGCGGCGTCGAAGTGCTTGGCACGAAGCTGTCTGCGATTCAGCAGGCTGAAGACCGCGACTTGTTCAGAACATTAATGAACGAATTGAATGAACCGGTGCCTGAAAGTGAGATCATCCACTCTCTGGAGGAAGCAGAAAACTTCGTCAGTCAAATTGGATTCCCTGTCATTGTCCGCCCGGCATATACATTAGGCGGAACAGGCGGAGGTATCTGCTCGAATGAAACTGAGCTGAAAGAAATTGTTGAAAACGGCTTAAAATTAAGCCCTGTTCATCAATGTCTGCTTGAAAAAAGCATTGCCGGCTATAAAGAAATCGAGTATGAAGTCATGAGAGACAGTCAGGATCACGCCATTGTCGTCTGTAATATGGAGAACATTGATCCAGTCGGAATTCACACTGGAGACAGTATTGTTGTCGCGCCGAGCCAAACGCTCAGCGACCGCGAATATCAGCTCTTAAGGAATGTGTCGTTAAAATTGATCCGCGCGCTTGGAATCGAAGGCGGATGTAACGTACAGCTCGCTTTAGATCCAGACAGCTTCCAATACTACATTATTGAAGTGAATCCGCGTGTCAGCCGTTCATCAGCTCTTGCGTCAAAAGCGACGGGATATCCGATTGCAAAGCTCGCTGCTAAAATCGCAGTCGGCCTTTCGTTAGATGAAATGATGAACCCTGTGACAGGAAAAACATATGCAGCATTTGAACCGGCTCTTGACTATGTCGTCTCCAAAATTCCGCGCTGGCCGTTTGATAAGTTTGAATCAGCAAACAGAAAGCTTGGCACGCAAATGAAAGCGACGGGAGAGGTCATGGCGATCGGCCGCACGCTTGAAGAATCATTGCTGAAGGCTGTGCGTTCACTGGAAGCGGATGTGTATCATCTTGAGCTGAAGGATGCCGCTGACATTTCCGATGAGCTGTTGGAAAAACGAATCAAAAAGGCCGGTGACGAACGCTTATTCTACTTAGCTGAGGCATATAGAAGAGGCTACACCGTAGAAGACCTTCATGAATTTTCCGCGATCGATGTCTTCTTCTTGCATAAGCTGTTCGGAATCGTGCAGTTTGAAAAAGAACTGAAGGCAAAAGCGGGGGATCCGAACGTACTGAGACAGGCAAAAGAATTTGGATTCTCTGATAAGTACATCAGCCGTGAGTGGAAAATGAAAGAATCGGAGCTTTACAGCTTAAGAAAACAAACGGGAATTACACCGGTATTCAAAATGGTAGATACATGTGCGGCCGAATTTGAATCAGAAACGCCATACTTCTACAGCACATATGAAGAAGAAAATGAGTCTGTCGTTACGGATAAGAAAAGTGTGATCGTGCTTGGCTCCGGTCCGATTCGAATCGGTCAGGGTGTTGAGTTCGACTATGCGACTGTTCACTCTGTGTGGGCAATTAAACAGGCAGGCTATGAAGCCATTATTGTCAATAACAATCCGGAAACCGTTTCAACAGATTTCAGTATCTCAGACAAGCTGTACTTTGAACCGCTCACAATTGAAGATGTCATGCACATCATTGACCTCGAACAGCCAATGGGCGTTGTCGTGCAATTCGGCGGGCAAACTGCCATTAATCTTGCGGACGAGCTTTCTGCACGCGGTGTAAACATCCTTGGGACTTCGTTAGAAGATATAGATCGTGCAGAAGACCGGGATAAATTTGAGCAAGCGCTTGGAGACCTTGGTGTACCGCAGCCGCTAGGCAAAACAGCGACATCAGTGGATCAGGCGGTAAGGATCGCGGGTGATATCGGTTATCCGGTTCTGGTGCGCCCTTCCTATGTACTGGGCGGCCGGGCAATGGAGATTGTATATCAAGAAGAAGAACTGCTTCATTATATGACAAATGCAGTCAAAATCAATCCGCAGCACCCTGTGTTAATTGACAGGTATTTAACAGGGAAAGAAATTGAAGTGGACGCAGTATCTGACGGTGAAACAGTTGTCATCCCGGGTATTATGGAGCACATTGAACGTGCCGGTGTTCACTCCGGAGACTCAATCGCTGTTTATCCGCCTCAATCTCTCACAGAGGACATTAAGAAAAAAATCGAACAATACACGATCGCACTTGCTAAAGGGCTGAACATTGTCGGTTTGCTCAATATTCAATTCGTCTTATCACAAGGCGAGGTGTACGTGCTCGAAGTAAATCCGAGATCAAGCAGAACGGTACCGTTCTTAAGCAAAATCACGGGTATCCCAATGGCAAATCTCGCAACAAAAGTCATTCTCGGACAAAAGCTGGCGGCGTTTGGCTATACAGAGGGCCTTCAGCCTGAACAGCAGGGTGTATTTGTAAAAGCGCCGGTCTTCTCCTTCGCCAAGCTGAGAAGAGTGGACATTACGTTAGGGCCTGAAATGAAATCAACTGGTGAGGTCATGGGGAAAGATTCCACTCTAGAAAAGGCGCTCTATAAAGCCCTGATTGCTTCAGGCATTCAAATCCCGAACTACGGTTCCGTGCTTTTAACAGTGGCTGATAAAGACAAAGAAGAAGGACTTGCCATTGCTAAGCGATTCCATGCGATTGGCTATAACATTTTAGCGACGGAAGGAACGGCAGGGCGTTTAAAAGAAGCTTCCATTCCAGCTAAGGTCGTCGGGAAAATCGGACAGGACGGCCCGAATCTGCTTGATGTGATCAGAAACGGAGAAGCACAGTTTGTCATCAATACGCTGACAAAAGGAAAACAGCCGGCAAGAGACGGCTTTCGAATCAGACGTGAATCGGTAGAAAACGGTGTTGCCTGTTTAACATCTTTAGATACGGCAGAAGCGATATTGAGAGTGCTGGAAAGCATGACATTCCGTGCTGACCAAATGCCGGCAGTCAACACAAATCAGGAGGCGGCAGTCACTATATGAAAAAAGCGTATTTGACAGTATGTTCTAACCAGCAAATTGCAGACCGGGTGTATCAAATGGTTCTGAAAGGGGAGCTTGTCCAAGGGTTTACAACCCCGGGACAGTTCCTTCACCTTAAAGTGAGTGAAGCGGTTACGCCTCTTTTGAGAAGGCCGATCAGCATCGCGGATGTCAACTTTGAAAAAAATGAAGTCACCATCATTTACCGAGTAGATGGAGAAGGAACAAGGCTTTTATCGCTGAAGCACCAGGGAGAGCTTGTGGATGTCCTCGGGCCTTTGGGGAATGGCTTTCCTGTCAACGAAATCCAACCCGGAACGACGGCTTTGCTGGTAGGAGGCGGTGTAGGTGTGCCCCCTCTTCAAGAGCTGTCGAAACGCTTGAATGAAAAAGGGGTTAAGGTCATCCACGTTTTAGGATTCCAATCGGCAAAGGATGTTTTTTACGAAGAAGAATGCCGGCAGTATGGAGACACGTATGTGGCGACAGCCGATGGGAGCTACGGGGAAACCGGGTTTGTCACCGATGTGATCAAACAGAAAAATCTGGCGTTTGACATTCTCCTCAGCTGCGGGCCGACACCGATGCTGAGGGCGTTAAAACAAGAATATGCCCATAAAGAAGTTTATCTGTCCATGGAGGAACGAATGGGCTGCGGAATCGGCGCATGCTTCGCGTGTGTGTGCCATACAAACGAAAGTGAGACATCGTACGTCAAAGTATGTCTCGACGGGCCTGTATTTAAAGCTCAGGAGGTGGTGCTGTAATGCTAGAGGTGAAATTGCCGGGACTTGATTTGAAAAATCCGATCATTCCAGCCTCAGGCTGCTTCGGTTTTGGAAAAGAGTTTGCGCGTTTTTATGATTTATCTTGTCTCGGAGCGATCATGATCAAAGCTACGACAAAAGAGCCTCGCTTTGGTAATCCGACACCGAGGGTAGCTGAGACTGGCGCTGGAATGCTCAATGCGATCGGCCTCCAAAATCCCGGGCTGGAAAGTGTTTTGCAAAATGAGCTGCCATGGCTCGAGCGGTTTGATACGCCGATCATTGCCAATGTCGCAGGTTCTCAAGTCGAGGATTATGTCGAAGTCGCGGAGCATATCAGCAAAGCGCCTAATGTCCATGCGCTTGAATTGAACATTTCCTGTCCGAATGTGAAAACAGGCGGAATCGCTTTTGGCACAAACCCTGAAATGGCTGCTGATGTAACGAAAGCGGTTAAAGAGGTATCGGATGTGCCCGTTTATGTGAAGCTTTCCCCGAACGTGGCAAATATTACAGAAATTGCATCAGCGATTGAAGAGGCGGGAGCGGACGGTCTTACAATGATTAACACATTAATCGGCATGAGGCTTGATTTAAAATCAGGCAAGCCGATATTAGCGAATAAAACAGGGGGGCTTTCCGGCCCTGCCGTCAAGCCGGTTGCCATCCGTATGGTGCATGAAGTCAGCCAGGCGGTCAATATCCCGATTATCGGTATGGGAGGCGTGCAGACGGCTGAAGACGCACTGGAGTTTCTTCTCGCGGGAGCAAGCGCAGTCGCTGTGGGAACAGCGAACTTTGTGAACCCTTTTGCATGCCCGGACATCATTGAACAGCTTCCAGCTGTTTTACATCAATACGGCTATCAATCAATTGAAGAATGCATCGGAAGGAGCTGGAATCATGAAAAACAACCTGCCCATCATCGCGCTTGATTTTGCATCAGCCGAAGAAACACTTGCATTCTTAGCGCTTTTTCAGCAAGAACCGTTATTTGTAAAGGTGGGAATGGAGCTTTTTTATCAAGAAGGGCCATCTATCGTGAAACAGCTAAAAGAAAGAAATTGCGAGCTGTTTTTAGATTTAAAGCTTCATGATATCCCGACCACTGTAAATAAAGCGATGAAGCGTCTTGCAAGCCTCGGAGTGGATCTCGTCAATGTCCATGCGGCCGGGGGCAAAAAAATGATGCAGGCAGCTATGGAAGGCTTAGAAGAAGGGACACCGTCAGGAAAAAAACGCCCATCTCTTATCGCGGTAACCCAGCTGACAAGCACATCTGAACAAATAATGAAAAATGAACTGCTGATCGAAAAGCCTCTGATCGACACGGTTGTGCACTATAGCAAACTGGCGGAAGAAAGCGGGCTTGATGGCGTGGTCTGCTCTGTTCATGAAGCAAAAGCCATTTACCAAGCGGTATCACCTTCATTTCTGACTGTCACTCCGGGGATCAGAATGTCAAAGGACACGGCGAATGACCAAATCCGCGTAGCAACACCTGCCGCTGCAAGAGAAAAAGGTTCATCAGCGATTGTGGTAGGACGCTCAATTACAAAAGCGAAAGACCCGGTAAAAGCTTATGAAGCTGTCAGACTCGAATGGGAGGGAATCAAACAATGAAACAAACCATCGCAAAACATCTATTAGACATCCAAGCTGTATTTTTACGCCCAAACGAGCCATTTACGTGGGCAAGCGGTATTTTATCGCCAATCTACTGTGACAACCGTCTGACGCTATCATTCCCTGAGGTCAGAAATGATGTCGCCGCAGGCATCAGCAAGCTTGTCGAAGAGCATTTTCCTGAAGCTGAAATGATTGCGGGAACAGCAACAGCCGGTATTCCTCATGCTGCTCTAGCGGCTGACCGTTTACATTTGCCGATGTGTTATGTGAGAAGCAAACCGAAAGCGCACGGAAAAGGCAATCAGATTGAGGGGGCAGTGCAAAAAGGGCAAAAAACGGTCGTGATTGAAGATTTAATCTCCACAGGGGGAAGCGTACTTGAAGCTGCGGCAGCTTTGCAAGCGGCTGGCTGTGAAGTGCTCGGTGTCGTCTCCATCTTTACGTACGGTCTCCCTAAAGCGCAGGAAGCCTTCACAAAAGCAGAACTGCCATACTACTCTTTGACGGATTATGATACGCTCACAGAGGTCGCGCTCGAAAACGGAAAGATTCAGTCAGACGATCTGGAAAAGCTGAAAACGTGGAAACGAAATCCCGAGTCAAAAGATTGGTTTAAAAAGTAAAAAATAAATTTTGATGATATACAAAGGGTTCAAAACCTTGATGTGATTGAAAACAGGCCTATGGGTCTGTTTTTTTATTAATCCTATCAAAAAAGTCGGGTTGACTTATGTTAGAATTGTGCTAAAATTTACTACAAATCTAAAAACTTATCAAGAGCGGCTGAGGGACTGGACCTATGAAGCCCGGCAACCTGCAATAGTTTGTAAGGTGCTACTTCCAGCAAAATGAATCCATTTTGAAAGATAAGGGCTGTATGCTGTTCCTGTCTTTCTTTCCGCCGGATTGAAAGTTTTTTGTTTTAAGAGGAAGAAAGGCTGTCTGTCATAACAGCAGCCGCACATCACATTACAAATGGGAAAAGACAACCGGCAGAAAGCTACTGTTTGTTTGTCTCCGAAAGGAGGAATGAGAAATGTTAACGTATGATAATTGGGAAGAACCAACGATTACATTTCCCGAAGACGATCCTTATAAAGGAGCGCTGTCAGTTTTAAAATGGGCATACGGCCATTATGGCAATGAGCTTGTTTATGCCTGCAGTTTCGGAATTGAGGGGATCGTTCTCATTGACTTAATTTATAAAGTGAAAAAAGACGCAGAGATTGTGTTCCTTGATACAGGGCTTCATTTTAAAGAAACCTATGAAACGATTGAGCGAGTGAAAGAGCGTTATCCGGGTCTTAATATCATTTTGAAAAAACCAGACCTTACCCTTGAGGAACAAGCCGAAGAACATGGGGACAAATTGTGGGAAAGAGAGCCGAATCAGTGCTGCTATCTTAGAAAGATCGTTCCTTTACGAGAGGCGCTTTCAGGACATCCAGCTTGGCTGTCTGGTCTGCGCCGCGATCAAGGACCGAGCCGCGCCAATACGAACTTCTTAAACAAAGATGAAAAATTCAAATCAGTAAAAGTATGCCCGCTCATCCATTGGACTTGGAAAGACATATGGAGATACACATCCCGGAATGAGCTGGACTACAATCCGCTTCATGACCAAGGATATCCAAGTATTGGCTGTGCGCCTTGTACGGCGCCTGCTTTTACCGCAGAGGATTTACGTTCAGGCAGATGGAATGGTATGGCGAAAACAGAATGCGGACTGCATGAATAAGGAGCTGGAAAATGGAACTAGCCGCTATTTTATTTAGCTTGTTTTTCGCAATGAATATTGGCGCGAGCGGTGCAGCGGCTTCGATGGGAGTCGCTTATGGCTCTGGAGCCGTCAAAAGAAAAACCTACGCTTTAATCCTGTGTGCAGTCGGCGTACTGTCAGGGGCGGTCATTGGCGGAGGCGAGGTCGTCAAAACCATCAGCTCCGGGATTATCCCCGAACAGACGATTACACTGACGATTGTTTGCATCATTATTGGAGCCGCTGCGCTTTCGCTTTTTACGGCTAATCTTCTTGGCATTCCTTTATCGACAAGCGAAGTAACAGTCGGTGCTGTTGTCGGAGTGGGAGTGGCTTACAAAGTATTGTTTGTAAACAAAATTTTGGTCATTGTGTCGTTTTGGATTGTTGTCCCGCTGTTCGCCTTCGCTTTCACTTATTTCGTATCTAAGCTGTTTCGTTATTTTAAAATTGAAATTAAATCTTCTAAAAAGCAAAAAATCCTTGGCATTGTTTTGTTAGGTGCCGGATTTTTCGAAGCATTTTCTGCCGGCATGAACAATGTTGCAAATGCCGTTGGCCCATTAGTTGCGGCCGGTGTGCTTGATGTGGCGAAAGGAACCTTGTACGGGGGAATTTTTGTTGCTCTTGGCGCGCTGTTATTAGGCCGGCGGGTATTAGAGACAAACGGGAAGAAAATTACGAGATTCGCAAAAGGCGAAGGCATTCTCTTATCCGGTACAGGTGCCGGACTGGTGATCATCAGTTCTGTATTTGGGATGCCGGTGCCTTTAGCGCAAGTCACGTCATCATCAATTATCGGAATCGGCATGGCCAAAAACGGCCCGAACGTGTTTCATAAACAAGTCGTTCAAACGATGCTGAAGGTATGGATTGTATCTCCGTTTTTATCCTTATCGATTTCTTATCTTCTTGTATCTTTGTTTTTAAAAGGTGATTATTATTCAATCTTTATTATGGTAAGTGTGCTTTTAGCGGCAGGCGGTGCCATCAGCCTGACAAAGGCCATTCGCAAAGAGAGACGCACTGTCCACGAACAAGGCGGGGGAATCTGACCATTAATCTGAGTTAATCTATAAGTAAACTAGGAGGAAATTGATATTATGAGCTTAGCACCACACGGAGGAACATTAGTAAACAGAGTAGATGAATCATATGATGTGAGCGGTATTCAAAAAGAAATTGAACTTGATTTAATTTCTTTCGCAGATTTGGAATTAATGGGGATCGGCGCATACAGCCCGATCGAAGGCTTCTTTAATGAAAAAGATTACGTATCTGTTGTCGAAAACATGCGTCTTTTTTCAGGTGTTGTCTGGTCCCTTCCAATCACGCTTCCGGTCGATGCGGAGAAAGCAGCGGAACTGTCAATCGGCGAAACGGTTAAGTTAACATATGAAGGAGAAACATACGGGGTTATCCAAGTTGAAGATCTATACGTGCCTGATAAACAAAAAGAAGCGGTCAATGTATACAAAACGGATGAGCAAGAGCACCCGGGTGTTAAAAAGCTGTTCAGCCGCGGCAATACATATGTCGGCGGACCAATCACTTTGATTAAAAAAGCATCAAAGCAGTTTCCTGAGTTTACGTTTGAACCAGCCGAAACAAGACGCCAGTTTGCGGAAAAAGGCTGGGAAACCATTGTCGGTTTCCAAACAAGAAATCCTGTTCACAGAGCGCATGAATACATTCAAAAAACAGCTCTTGAAACAGTAGACGGCTTGTTCTTAAACCCGCTGGTAGGTGAAACGAAATCTGATGACATCCCGGCTGATGTACGGATGGAAAGCTACCAAGTCCTTCTTGATAATTATTATCCGAAAGACCGAGTGTTCCTCGGCGTCTTTTTAGCAGCGATGCGTTATGCAGGGCCGAGAGAAGCGATTTTTCACGCACTGGTTAGAAAGAACTACGGCTGCACGCATTTCATCGTCGGCCGCGATCATGCGGGTGTAGGTGACTATTACGGCACATACGAGGCGCAGGAGCTGTTCGATACATTTAAACCCGAAGAGCTGGGGATTACACCGCTGAAATTCGAGCATAGCTTCTTCTGTGAAAAATGTGGAAATATGGGGACGGCGAAAACGTGCCCTCACGGCAGAGAACATCACGTTATTTTATCAGGCACTAAGGTAAGAGGCATGCTGAGAGATGGTATCCTCCCGCCAGCAGAATTCAGCCGAGCGGAAGTGGTAGAAGTGTTAATCAGAGGAATGAAGAAAAAAGAAGAAGCAGGCGTATCTTAAGGAGGACTGGCAGTGACAAATCGCGATATTGTATGGCATGAAGCGTCTATTACAAAAGAAGAATACCAGCAAAAAAACAAGCACAAAAGTTCCATTCTCTGGCTGACAGGGTTAAGCGGCTCAGGCAAATCAACCATTGCCAATGCTGCTGCGAGAGAATTGTTTGAGCAGGGCTACCAAGTTATTGTGCTGGACGGGGATAATATCCGCCACGGCTTAAATAAGGATCTTGGTTTTTCTGATGAAGACCGTAAAGAAAACATCCGCCGCATCGGAGAGGTGGCAAAGCTTTTTGTTCAGCAGGGAACCATTGTAATTACTGCTTTTATCTCTCCTTTCCGGGAGGACAGAGAGCAGGTTCGCCAGCTTGTGGCAGCAGGCGAATTCAATGAGATATACATTAAATGCGACCTCGATATTTGTGAACAAAGAGATCCGAAAGGGCTCTACAAAAAAGCAAGAAACGGAGAAATTCCTTTCTTTACAGGAATTGATTCTCCTTATGAAGAACCAAAAGCACCGGAGCTCGTTCTTGATTCAGGACAGCAGGATCGTGAAGCATGCAAAAACCAGCTGATCGAGTTTGTTAAACAAAAATTGAGCTGAATGTGATCTGCTGTGTTCTTCTCAGATGCCGGAATGCAAGCGAGAATAACATTACAGCGAATGCTCTGGAAGAACTCGAATAGATCGGGGGAAATACGATGGGGAAAGTATATATTGTAGGAGCGGGTCCCGGTGACCCTGATCTGCTGACAATTAAAGCGCTGAAAGCCATTGAAAAAGCGGATGTCATTTTATATGACAGATTAGTAAATGAAGAGATTTTGCAATATGCTAAAGAGCAAGCCGACCTGATCTACTGCGGGAAGCTTCCAGATTTTCATACGATGAATCAGGAAACCATCAATCGATTTCTTGTGAAGTATGCGCAAAAAGGGAAAACCGTTGTCAGACTGAAAGGCGGAGACCCTTTTGTGTTCGGCAGAGGAGGGGAAGAAGCGGAATGCCTTTATGAAAATGGAGTTTCGTTTGAAATCGTCCCCGGCATTACGTCAGGCATCGCGGCAGCCGCTTATGCCGGAATTCCTGTTACTCATCGGAATGCGGGCTCTAATGTCGCATTTGTAACGGGCCACTATAAAAACGAAGAAGATTTTGAAGAAAAGTGGAAAGCGATCGCTACGGGAATTGATACACTTGTCATTTATATGGGGATCAAAAACGTACAGCAGATTGAAAGGAAACTTCTTGAAAACGGACGGGATGGTTCTACGCCGGCAGCCTTTATTCACTGGGGAACAACGGACAAGCAAAAATCTGTTTTTTGTACAGTTGACACCCTTTCAGAAACGGTGATAAAAGAAGACATTAAAAATCCGAGTTTAATTGTCATTGGAAATGTTGTAAATTATCACTATAAGCTGGAATGGTTTGAATCTGAGCTGAAAAAACAAGATTTAAGCGAGGCGTTGTAAAATGAAACAAGCGATTTTATATGTCGGTCACGGCAGCCGGGTAAAAAAAGCGCAGCAAGAAGCCGCGGCTTTTTTGGAAGGATGCAAGGCGCATATCTCTGCGCCTGTACAGGAAATCAGCTTTTTAGAGCTTCAGGAGCCGTCAATTGAGGAAGGATTTGAAGCGTGTGTGAAGCAAGGCGCGACTCATATCGCAGTGGTGCCTCTGCTTCTTTTAACAGCTGCGCATGCAAAATATGATATTCCCGAAGAAATTGCGCGCGCTGCATCCCGCTATCCTTCAGTCCGCATTTCGTACGGAAATCCGATTGGAATTGATGAAGAAGTAGTCAAAGCCGTCTATCACCGAATGAAAGATATAGGAGTTCCGTATGAAAATGCCAGAGTCGTGCTCATCGGGAGGGGAAGTTCAGATCCCGCTGTAAAAAGAGACGTAAAAGGTATTGCCAGCCTTCTTCAACATATGATTCCGGTCAAGGAAGTCATCCCGTGCTTTTTAACAGCATGCGGTCCAAATTACAAAGAGGTTTTTTCAGAACTCAAAACAGATGACGGCTTGACCACATTCGTCGTTCCATATTTGCTTTTTACGGGTATGTTGATGAAAGAAATCGAACGAGAGGTTCAGAAATTAAAGGCTTATAATCCAAATGTCTATCTCTCTTCCTATATCGGTTTCCACCCTCATGTAAAAAACGCATTTTTGAACCGAGTGAGAGAAACTGCCGAAAATCCTAAGGGGCAATTTGATTTTGACGGAGGTCCATATGCTCCCGCTGCACATTAGCCTGGAAAAGAAAAAGGTTGTCATTGCGGGAGGCGGCAGCATCGCTCTCAGGAGGCTGAAAACAGTGCTTTCTGAGGGGGCTGATATTACGCTTGTCAGTCCGGAGGTTGAACCGGAGATCAAGCAGATGGCAGACAATCACCGCATCAGATTGATCAGCCGCGCGATTGAGAAAGAAGATTACCAAGACGCTTTTTTGATTATTGCCGCGACGGATAATGCGGCAGTGAACAAAGAAATTGCCCACTCCGTTTCGCCTTTTCAGCTTGTCAATTGTGTCAGTGATGCTGAGCTTGGCAACGTGTACATACCGAAAATTGTAAAAAGAGGGCATGTCACAGTGTCTGTTTCGACAAACGGAGCCAGTCCGAAGCACACAAAGCAGCTGGCTGAAAAAGTGAATGAGCAAATTGACGGCGATTTTGTTGCCGAAGTTGACAGCCTTTATCAAATAAGAAGGAAGAAATAAGCCAGAGCGTACAATGCTCTGGCTTTTCTTTATGCGGCTCAGCTTTTTTTCAGCTTAATGACGGTATCAGCATCAGGTGTGACAAAGACGGTATGCTGGCTGTCATAGGTGACAAAGCCGGGCTTCGCGCCGTTCGGTTTTTTGACATGCCTGATTTTTGTATAATCTACAGGCACTGAACTTGATTCTTTCGCTTTTGAAAAATAAGCTGCAATTGTGGCTGCTTCTAGAATTGTTTGCTCATCCGGTTCGCTGCTTCTGATGACAACGTGGGAACCGGGAATATCCTTCGTGTGAAGCCAAATATCGTCTCTCGCGGCCGCTCTTGTTGTTAAGTATTCATTTTGGCGGTTGTTTTTCCCTACTAAAATTGTCAGGCCTGAGGAGGATTCGTATGTTTCTAAAACCGGGTTGTGCGGCTTTTGTTTTTTCTGCCCTTTTTGCTGCTTAGGGCGTAAATATTTGCCTTCGACAAGCTCCTCTCTGATTTCGCTGATATCTCGGGGTGAAGCAGACGAAAGCTGCTGAATCAGCTGGTCAAAGTATTCGATCTCTTCCTGCGCCAGCCTGATCTGCTCCTCGACAACCGCAACCGAATTTTTCGCTTTCTGATACTTCGTGAAGTAAGCCTGCGCATTTTCAGAAGGCGTTTTGTTCGGGTTTAAAGGAATGGTGATTGTCGGACTTTCTTCATCATAATAGTTGATGACCTCAGCCTGTTTATCGCCTTTTTTCAGCATATATAAGTTCGCTGTTAAGAGCTCGCCGTATAACTGGAATTCCTTCGCGTTTTCTGAATACTCCAGTGTTTTCTCTAATTTTTTGATTTTGTTGGCATTTTTCTTTCGTTCATTGACAACAAATCGTTCAAGATCCTGAGCCTGCTGTTTGACGCGGTCTCGTTCAGCTTTTCCGAAGTAAAAACGATCGAGCAGCTCGCTTAGTGAATCAAAACGGCGCGCTTCGCCTTTTAGATGCGTCAGCTCCAGTAGGTAAAAATATTCCTTTCCGTTTACGGTTGTAATGTTGGGAATAAAGCGGTGCTCTTTTACTTCAGCAAAAAGCTCCAGCAATGCTTTTGGCAATGTGACTTTATTGGCAAGACCCGCTCTGTGAACCGCTTCTTTGGCAAAAAGCGGAGACGCGCCTGAAAAGTGCTCGACAATTTGTTTATCCAGCCGGCCTTCTTGAAAATGGAGATGCCGTAAAATATCGTCTTCTGTTGCCGCCAGCGGTGAGATTTTGTTTTGGGCCGGCGGAAGCTTATAATCCTGGCCGGGCAGTACGGTGCGATAGCTGTTCATTGACGGTGATAAATGCTTAAGTCCGTCGATAATTACGTTTTCTGCTCCGTCTGTCAAAATGATATTGCTGTGGCGTCCCATAATTTCTACATAAAGCTTTCGAACGGTTTCATCGCCAATTTCATTTCGGCTTTTAATATGGAAAATCATAATGCGGTCTAAGCCCGCTTGTTCAATTCTTTCAATAAATCCGCCTTCGATATGTTTTCTCAGCAGCATGCAAAACATTGGCGGTTCACTTGGGTTTTCGTAAGCCTGTGTCGTGATATGCACCCGTGAATAGCTCGGATGTGCTGATAATAAAAGTTTTTGGTTTTTTCCATTGGCACGGATGTGAAAAATCACATCATGCTTATATGGCTGATGGACTTTCGTAATTCGTCCGCCCGTTATTTTCTCGTTCAGTTCATGTGTCATTCCGTATGTAAACACACCATCAAACGACATATGCAATACACCCTCTCATTCTTCCTGCATTCGATAATTATAGCATGAAATGGGACGAGTCAGAATAAGCATGCTTATAGAGTGATATCTCTATATGAGAGCAGGGGAGTGGACGAACGGAATGAAGTTTCATGAAATGGGACAAACAGATTTACTAGAGGCAACCAATACGTCCATGAAACAAGGGTTAACAGAAAAAGAGGTGAAAAAACGCCTCGACAAGCATGGGCCAAACGAACTGCAAGAAGGGGAAAAAACATCAGCGCTTCTCTTGTTTTTCGCACAGTTCAAAGATTTTATGGTGCTTGTGCTTTTGGCAGCGACGTTAATCTCAGGATTTCTTGGTGAATATGTAGACGCGGTTGCAATTGTTGCGATTGTGTTTGTGAATGGCATACTCGGCTTCTTTCAAGAAAGGCGTGCTGAGAAATCTCTTCAGGCCTTAAAAGGACTTTCAACTCCGCATGTCATGGCGCTCAGGGAGGGAAGCTGGACAAAGATCCCTTCTAAGGAACTTGTGCCAGGGGATATTGTGAAATTTACGAGCGGTGACAGGATTGGCGCAGACGTTCGAATTGTCGAAGCGAAAAGCCTTGAAATAGAAGAATCGACGCTGACCGGGGAATCAATCCCGGTTGTGAAGCATGCTGATCAATTGAAAAAACCGGATGTGTCGCTCGGCGATATTACCAACATGGCATTTATGGGTACGATTGTGACCCGCGGCAGCGGTGTTGGGGTCGTCGTGGGTACGGGAATGAATACGGCAATGGGGAAAATTGCCGATATGCTTGATTCAGCTGGGACGCTGTCAACCCCGCTGCAAAGAAGGCTGGAGCAGCTAGGGAAGATTTTAATCATAGTTGCCTTGCTTCTAACGGTGCTTGTTGTTGCTGTCGGTGTTATCCAGGGGCATGATCTTTATAGCATGTTTCTAGCGGGTGTGTCGTTAGCAGTCGCCGCGATTCCAGAGGGGCTCCCGGCAATTGTAACAGTGGCGCTGTCGCTTGGCGTGCAGCGGATGATTAAGCAAAAATCAATCGTAAGGAAGCTCCCGGCGGTTGAAACGCTTGGATGTACGTCTATCATTTGTTCAGATAAAACAGGAACAATGACGCAAAACAAAATGACGGTAACTCATGTTTGGTCCGGAGGGAAAACATGGAGAGTGACAGGAACCGGCTATGAAGCGAAAGGAAGCTTCACATTGAAAGAAAAAGAGATTAGTGTGAAGGAGCATATGCCGCTTCAGCAAATGCTGCTGTTCGGAGCGATTTGTAACAATTCCAATATTGAGAAAAGAGACGGCGAATATGTGCTTGACGGAGATCCAACAGAGGGAGCGCTGCTCACCGCGGCAAGAAAAGGCGGTTTTTCAAAGGAGTTTGTTAAAGCAAACTACCGGGTGATTGAGGAATTTCCATTTGACTCTGCACGGAAAATGATGACTGTCATTGTAGAAGGTCCAGACAGAAAGCGGTATATCATTACAAAAGGCGCTCCCGACGTGCTGATGCAGCGTTCTTCCCGTATTTATTATGACGGCTCAGCGGCACTTTTCTCAAATGAGAGAAAAGCAGAAACAGAGGCGGTATTAAGACATCTGGCATCCCAAGCGCTCAGAACGATAGCAGTCGCCTATAAGCCGGTAAAAGCAGGTGAAACACCGTCTATGGAGCAGGCGGAAAAAAACTTGACGATGCTCGGTCTTTCTGGAATCATTGATCCCCCGCGGCCGGAGGTCAGACAAGCGATTAAAGAATGCCGTGAAGCCGGCATTAAGACCGTCATGATTACAGGCGATCATGTGGAGACCGCTAAAGCGATTGCGAAAGATTTGCGCCTCCTTCCGAAAAACGGCAAAATCATGGACGGCAAGATGCTGAATGAACTTTCTCAAGAAGAGCTTTCTCATGCGGTGGAGGATGTGTATGTCTTTGCCCGCGTTTCTCCTGAGCACAAGCTGAAAATCGTAAAAGCTTATCAGGAAAACGGGCATATTGTGGCGATGACTGGAGACGGCGTCAATGACGCCCCGGCTATTAAACAAGCTGACATCGGAGTCGCTATGGGTATTACCGGAACAGATGTTGCCAAAGAAGCATCATCCCTTATCCTCGTGGACGATAATTTTGCCACGGTCAAATCTGCGATAAAAGAGGGCAGAAACATCTATGAAAATATCAGAAAGTTTATCAGATACCTGCTGGCTTCTAACGTCGGAGAAATCCTTGTCATGCTGTTTGCGATGCTGCTCGCCCTCCCTTTGCCGCTCGTGCCGATTCAGATTTTGTGGGTCAACTTGGTGACGGACGGATTGCCGGCAATGGCTCTTGGCATGGATCAGCCGGAAGGAGACGTAATGAAGCGGAAGCCTCGTCATCCGAAAGAAGGGGTGTTTGCCCGCAAGCTTGGATGGAAGGTCATCTCCAGAGGGTTTTTAATTGGAGCTGCTACGATACTAGCGTTTACTATTGTGTATCATCGGAATCCCGAGAACTTGGCTTATGCCCAGACGATCACATTTGCCACATTGGTGCTGGCTCAGCTCATTCATGTTTTTGACTGCCGCAGCGAGACATCTGTTTTTTCCAGAAATCCGTTTCAAAATATGTACTTGATCGGTGCGGTATTGTCATCCATTTTGCTGATGCTTGTTGTGATCTACTATCCGCCGCTTCAGCCGATCTTCCAGACTGTGGCCATCACGCCGGGAGACTGGATGCTCGTCATCGGCATGTCCGCTATCCCTACTTTTTTGCTGGCTGGGTCACTTTTGACAAGAAAAAAATAAATTCATATGATATAATCTTAGGGGTAATAGCATGTCTATTGCCCTTTTATTATGAAAACAGGGAAGAATTGGGTGTTTTAAAATGATACGAAGTATGACAGGCTTCGGCAGTGCAAGCAAAACACAAGACGATCTCTCTGTAAGCGTTGAGCTTAAATCTGTGAATTACAGGTTTAAAGAAGTGAACGCTCGTTTGCCAAGGCCTTTGCTATATTTTGAAGATAAGCTGAAACAGACGGTTCTGCAGCATATCCAGCGCGGAAGAATTGAGCTTTTTGTATCCGTTGATAGCGATATGCTTGTAGAGAAAAGACTTGAAATTGATTGGCCGCTGCTCGATGAGTTTGTCACAGCTGCGGGAGATATGAAGAAACGGTATCAATTGCCTGCAGAGCCTGATGTCATGGATTTCTTCAAGCTTGATCATGTCGTTCAGATTCATGAAGAACAGACGCAAAATGACAAGTTGGAGGCATTGCTCATCGCTGCTGCAGAGGATGCGGTAAAAGGTCTCTGTGAAATGCGTGAAAAAGAGGGACAGCTTTTAGCGAAAGACTGCCTGACGCATATCGATCAGCTTGAAGAGCTGGTGAAAGAAACTGAATTGCTGGCAGCGGATGTCGTATCTCGCTATCGGGAACGGCTATATGCCAGAATAAAAGAATGGACTGAAGATGTATTAGACGAGAGCCGGCTTGTAACAGAATGCGCTATATTTGCAGACCGTTCTGATATTACTGAAGAGATTACCAGGTTAAAGAGCCACTTCGCCCAGTTTCGTGATATATTAGCTGAAGGCGGAGCTGTCGGGCGCAAATTCGACTTTCTCGTTCAGGAGCTGAATCGGGAAGCAAATACAATCGGCTCGAAAGCAAATGATCATCAGATCACAAAGCTTGTCGTCGAAATGAAAAGTTCTATTGAAAAAATAAAAGAACAAGTGCAAAATATAGAATAGTGACTGTGCGTATTGTTTACAGACGGGCTTACTAGGTTAAACTAGAGACGTCTATTTTACAGGGGGAACGTAGAAGATGACGATTAAACTGATTAATATCGGATTTGGCAATATTATCTCCGCTAATCGGATGATTTCGATTGTGAGCCCGGAGTCTGCGCCAATCAAACGGATGATTCAGGATGCAAGAGACCGCGGAATGCTAATTGACGCTACATACGGACGAAGAACCCGTGCAGTTGTCGTCATGGATAGTGATCACATTATCTTATCTGCCGTCCAGCCTGAAACAGTTGCACACAGACTTTCTGTTAAAGAAGAAATTATGGATGAAGGGCAGGGATAATTGCCGCATGAAAGAAAGAGGGTTATTAATCGTTCTCTCAGGTCCCTCAGGAGTTGGTAAAGGAACGGTTCGGCAAGCGATCTTTTCGCAGGAAGACACAAAATTTGAATATTCGATTTCAGTAACCACAAGAAGTCCGCGTGAGGGCGAAGTGAACGGAGTCGATTACTTTTTCAAAACGAGAGAAGAATTCGAGCGAATGATTGCAGACAATAAGCTGCTTGAATGGGCAGAGTATGTCGGCAATTATTACGGTACGCCTGTCGATTATGTTGAACAGACGCTTCAAGATGGAAAAGACGTCTTTTTAGAAATCGAAGTTCAAGGCGCCCTTCAAGTGAGAAATGCTTTCCCTGAAGGCCTGTTTATTTTCCTTGCGCCTCCAAGCCTTTCTGAACTGAAGAACAGAATCGTGACACGAGGAACAGAAACAGATGCTCTGATTGAAAATCGAATGAAAGCCGCAAAAGCTGAGATCGAAATGATGGATGCTTATGATTATGTCGTTGAAAACGATAATGTTGAAAAGGCTTGCGATAAAATCAAAGCAATCGTTCTCGCTGAACATTTGAAGCGCGAGCGGGTTGCACCAAGATATAAGAAAATGCTGGAGGTTGAATAACATATGTTAGATCCGTCAATTGACTCTTTGATGAATAAATTAGATTCTAAATACACACTCGTGACTGTTTCCGCGAGACGTGCCCGTGAAATGCAAATCAGAAAAGACCAAATGATTGAACATACGATTTCACACAAATATGTAGGCAAAGCTTTAGAAGAAATTGATGCAGGCCTGCTTTCGTTTGAAAAGGAAGACCACGAATAGTAGCACAAGTAGCAACCTATATCATGTAGGTTGTTATTTTTTTCCGTGCGGTTTTTATAAAGTGCAGAGGGGGAGAAGTCATTGCTTAACAATCGAAATGTGTTACTTTGTGTGAGCGGAGGCATCGCTGTTTATAAAGCCTGTGCGTTAACGAGCAAGCTGGTTCAGGCGGGAGCAAAGGTCAAAGTCATTATGACTGAATCAGCTTGCCGGTTCGTTTCACCGCTGACATTTCAGGCATTGAGCCGCCATGAAGTATATACGGATACATTTAAAGAACAAAATCCAAGCGTCATTTCACATATTGATGCCGCAGATTGGGCTGACTTGATTATCGTCGCGCCGGCTACGGCTAATGTGATTGGAAAACTGGCAAACGGTATTGCCGATGATATGCTGACGACAACATTATTAGCAGCAACGGCTCCTGTGTGGATCGCACCGGCAATGAACGTTCACATGTATGATCATCCGGCAGTTAAACGAAATATTTCTGTTCTTTATCAGGATGGCTATCGTTTTATCGAGCCGAGCGAGGGTTATTTGGCATGCGGTTACGTAGGAAAAGGCAGACTGGAAGAGCCTGAAAATATCGTGAAGCTAGCCGAAAAACATTTTGCTGAAGAAAAAAACGCTCCCTTAAAAGGAAAACGCGTGATGATTACAGCCGGCCCGACAAGAGAAGCGGTTGATCCAGTCCGGTTTTTCACCAATAGGTCGACAGGTAAGATGGGATATGCATTAGCGGAGGCTGCTGTCCAGCTCGGCGCACAGGTAACCTTAATTTCCGGCCCTGTTTCGCTGAAGCAGCCGAAAGGTCTTGCTCAGTTTATCCCTGTTCAGTCTGCTGCAGATATGCGCGATGCGGTGCTTTCTGTGTATGACTCGAGTGATATTGTCATCAAAACAGCTGCGGTAGCTGATTTCACGCCGAAAACAGTATCTGATCACAAAATGAAAAAACAAGACGGCGGTATGACCCTTGAATTGAAAAGAACGGTTGATATTTTGAAAGAATTGGGTGAGAAAAAACAAGAGCAGCTATTGGTCGGATTTGCGGCTGAAACACAAGATGTTGAACACTATGCCCGTAAAAAGCTCGCTGCTAAAAATCTCGACATCATTGTGGCAAATGATGTGAAAGCAAACGGGGCGGGTTTTGGTGCTGATACGAACATTGTGACACTTTTTTTCAAAGATGGGCGTAAACGTGAGCTTCCGATCATGTCTAAGCTCGATGTTTCCTTTGAAATCCTTCAAGAAATTGCAGCTCTTTCAACACAAACCGGAGAGCGCTCATGAATTTTGCCGAAGTCATCGTGGATGTCAGCACCAAAAATATAGACAGGCCTTTTGATTACAAAATCCCAGACCATCTTAAAGGGATGATCAAAACGGGTATGCGAGTTATTGTCCCGTTTGGCCCCCGTAAAATTCAAGGGTTTGTGACAGCTGTCAAAGATGCATCAGATCTCTCAGGGAAATCTGTCAAGGAAGTAGAGGATTTATTGGATCTTACACCTGTTTTGACAGAGGAGCTTATGGATTTGTCATCATGGCTGTCCGACAAAACGCTGTCTTTTAAAATAACGGCGCTTCAAGCGATGCTCCCAGCCGCACTAAAGGCGAAATATGAAAAAGAGCTGAAAATCGCACAAGGCGTTGATCTTCCGCCGCAAGTGGGACAGCTGTTTTCTGAAACGAAGACGCTGCTGTATTCCGATATACCCGATCATAATACGCTGAAACTGATACAAAAGTATGTTCAAAAAGGCAGCATTGACGTGACATATAAAGTCGCGCAAAAAGCCAATAAAAAAATGATCAGGCACATTCAGGCAAATGCGGGGAAAGAAGAGCTTAGCATGCAAGCTGAGGGATTATCCCGCCAAGCAGCCAAGCAACAGGCCATTCTTCATTTTTTCGTTGCTGAGCCGGAAGGGATGAAGATCCCTGCGGCAGATTTATGCAAAAAAACAAACGCGAGCTCTGCGACCATTAAAACCCTTATTCAAAAAGGGCTGTTGAAGGAAAGTTATGAAGAAGTTTACAGAGATCCTTATCAGGACAAAATGTTCAAAAAAACAGAACCGCTTCCGCTGACAGACGAACAGAGCGCTGCCTTTGAGCCAATCCGCCAGACGCTGGACAATGAAGAGCATAAAGTATTTCTCCTTCACGGCGTGACAGGAAGTGGAAAAACAGAGATTTACTTGCAATCAATTGAAAAAGTACTGGCAAAAGGAAAAGAAGCTATCGTGCTCGTTCCGGAAATCTCGCTGACGCCGCAAATGGTCAACCGTTTCAAGGGCCGCTTCGGCTCTCAGGTAGCAGTCATGCACAGCGGATTATCTACAGGGGAAAAATATGACGAGTGGCGCAAAATCCACCGAAAGGAAGTGCGGCTTGTTGTTGGCGCAAGATCGGCTATTTTTGCGCCGTTTGAAAATCTTGGAATGATAATCATCGATGAAGAGCATGAATCCTCTTATAAACAAGAAGAAATGCCGCGCTACCATGCGAAAGAAGTGGCGATCAAGCGAGCCGAGCATCACAGCTGTCCTGTAATGCTGGGAAGTGCAACGCCGACATTAGAGTCATATGCACGGGCGCAAAAAGGTGTGTACGAACTTCTTACACTCAAGCATCGTGTGAACCACCAGGTGATGCCTGAGGTTTCGCTTGTCGATATGAGAGAGGAGCTCAGAAATGGCAACCGCTCGATGTTTTCAGTTGAATTGATGGAAAAACTTGAAGAAACGATTGCCAAGGGCGAGCAGGCAGTGCTGTTTTTAAATAAAAGAGGCTACTCTTCGTTTGTCATGTGCAGGGATTGCGGATATGTGCCTCAATGCCCGCACTGCGACATTTCCATGACGTACCACCGTTACGGCCAAAGGTTGAAATGCCATTATTGCGGACATGAAGAGCCTGTTCCGCATACTTGTCCCGAATGTGCAAGCGAGCATATACGCTTTTTCGGAACAGGAACGCAAAGAGTGGAAGAAGAACTGACAAAAGTTCTCCCAAATGCGAGAGTGATTCGAATGGATGTTGATACGACTTCAAGAAAAGGCGCTCATGAAAAATTATTGACAGCTTTCGGAGAAGGAAAAGCGGATATTCTTCTCGGAACACAAATGATTGCCAAAGGGCTTGATTTTCCGAATGTCACACTTGTTGGCGTGTTAAGTGCTGATACAACACTCCATATTCCGGATTTCAGAGCGGCCGAAAAAACATTTCAGCTGTTAACGCAAGTCAGCGGGCGGGCAGGAAGACATGAAAAACCCGGCCGTGTCATCATTCAGACATACACACCGTCTCATTACAGCATCCAGCTGACGAAGACGCATGATTATGAAACGTTCTATCAGCATGAAATGACACACAGGAGAGAGCAATCCTATCCGCCCTATTACTATCTGGCTCTTGTGACTGTTTCTCATGAGGAAGTGGCGAAAGCAGCTGTGACGGCTGAAAAAATCGCACACTATTTGAAGACAAACTGCGGAACTGACACGAAAATTCTCGGGCCAAGCGCGTCGCCGATAGCAAGGATCAAAGATAGATATCGCTATCAATGCGTGATAAAATACAAACAGGAAACCCAGTTATCCGCTTTATTGAAGAAGATACTGGAACATTATAAACGAGAAATTGAACAAAAGCATGTAATGATTTCAATTGATATGAATCCTTATATGATGATGTAAGATCTCGCGTCTTGGAGGGTTACAAATTGGCAGTAAAAAGGATCGTCACACATCCTGCGGAGGTTTTGGAAACACCGGCGGAAAGCGTGACTGTTTTTGATAAAAAGCTAAAAAAGCTGCTTGATGATATGTACGATACCATGCTTGAAATGGATGGAGTCGGACTGGCAGCGCCGCAAATCGGCATTTTGAAAAAAATAGCGGTTGTAGATATCGGGGATGACAGCGGCAGAATTGATCTCATTAATCCCGAAATTGTAGAAAAAAGCGGTGAACAAACCGGAATTGAAGGATGCCTGAGCTTTCCTGGCGTCTATGGGGATGTCACACGTGCCGATTATGTCAAAGTGCGTGCGTTTAACCGCCAGGGAAAACCTTTCACTCTAGAAGCGCGAGGCTTTTTAGCGAGAGCTGTGCAGCACGAAATGGACCACTTAGACGGTGTGCTGTTTACAACGAAAATAAGTAAATATTATACAGAAGATGAACTAGCGGATATGGAAGGATGATTTGATGACGAGAATCGTATTTATGGGAACGCCGGATTTTTCAGTTCCTGTTTTAAGGACCCTGATAGAGGATGGTTATGACGTAGTGGGAGTCGTCACACAGCCTGATCGTCCGAAGGGGAGAAAAAAAGTGCTGACACCTCCTCCTGTAAAGGAAGAGGCGTTGCGTCACGACATCCCTGTTTTGCAGCCGGAAAAAGTCAGATTGAAAGAAGAAATTGAGAAAGTGCTGGCATTAAAGCCAGACCTTATCGTAACGGCAGCATTCGGACAAATTTTGCCTAAGGAGCTGCTTGACGGCCCGAAACACGGCTGTATTAATGTTCACGCGTCTCTTTTACCAGAATTGCGCGGGGGGGCTCCGATCCATTATTCTATCCTGCAGGGAAAGAAAAAAACCGGTGTTACCATTATGTATATGGTAGAAAAATTGGATGCCGGCGATATGATCTCAAAAGTGGAAGTGGATATTGAAGAATCCGACAATGTCGGAACACTGCATGATAAATTAAGCGTAGCTGGTGCGAAGCTATTGTCTGAAACGGTCCCGCGCGTCATTGCTGGCAGTATTTCACCAGAAAAGCAGGATGAAGGGAAAGCGACATACGCGCCTAATATCAAAAGGGAGCAGGAGCTGCTTGACTGGTCTAAAACGGGCGAAGAGCTTTATAATCAGGTTCGCGGATTAAATCCTTGGCCTGTTGCCTATACGACTCTTAATGGACAAAATTTGAAAGTGTGGGCAGCGAAAAAAACACCCGCACCAAAACAAGCTGAACCCGGCACAGTCATTGCGGTCGAAAAGGAAGGGGTTATCATTGCCACAGGTAACGATACGGCTCTTTTATTAACCGAACTTCAGCCAGCAGGAAAAAAACGGATGAAAGGCGAGGATTTTGTACGCGGCGCTCATGTTGAAGCTGGTGAAAAGTTAGGAGTAAACAATGAAAAAAAATAGTGTGCGCGATATCGCCCTTGAGGCGCTGATCAAATTAGAACAAAACCAGGCATACAGCAACCTGCTCCTTAAATCGGTGATTAAATCAAATGAACTGAGTGATCAGGACAGAGGGCTGTTGACTGAACTCGTCTATGGGACATTGCAAAATAAGATCGCGCTTGATTATATGCTGAAGCCGTTTATTAATAAGCCTCAAAAAGTGAAACCGTGGGTCATTCAGCTTCTCCGCCTTTCCTTATATCAAATGGAATATTTGGAGAAGATTCCAGACAGGGCAGCCATTCATGAAGCGGTTGAGATTGCTAAAGAGCGCGGACATAAGGGCATTGCCTCATTTGTCAATGGTGTGCTTCGCTCCGTACAGCGCGAAGGCGTTCCTTCCTTTGACGCCATCGAAGAGCCTGTTCGCAGGCTGGCGACAGAGACAAGCCATCCGGAATGGCTCGTGAAAGAGTGGGCTGATGCGTATGGATTTGATGCAGCTGAAAAGATTTGCCGCATTCACCTTATTCCGCCGAAGCAGACACTGCGGATCAATCACATGAAAGCAGACAGAGCGGATTTGCTTGATCGAATGGCTGAAGAAGGAATCGAGGTTGAAAAAGGCGACCTTGCAGAGGATGCGGTGAAGCTCTTAAAGGGTTCTATCGCTGGAACTCGTTTCTTCAAAAACGGTGACGTATCCATCCAAGATGAAAGCTCAATGCTCGTTGCGCGTGCCCTTGATCCCAAGCCTGGTGAAACGGTGCTTGACGCATGTGCTGCTCCTGGCGGAAAGTCGGCTCACATCGGAGAATTGATGGAGAACAAAGGAAGCGTGACATCGCTTGATCTTCACAAACATAAAGTGAAGCTGATCAAAGAAGCCGCAGACAGACTTGGCCTCACGATCATTGATGCGAAAACAATGGATGCGAGAAAAGCAGGGGAAACATTTGAACACGGACAGTTTGATCGGGTATTGGTCGATGCTCCGTGCTCAGGTTTTGGCGTAATCCGAAGAAAGCCGGACATGAAATACACGAAAAAGCCTGATGACAGCGCCCGGCTTGCTGAAATTCAGCAGTCAATCTTGAGGGAAATCGCACCATTAGTAAAAAAAGGTGGCACTCTTGTCTACAGTACGTGTACAATGGACCGGACAGAAAATGACGAAGTTATACATGCGTTTATACAAGAACATCCTGATTTTGAACCCGATTTGTCTCTTGAAAAGCGGCTGCCCGAAAAGGCGAGACCCTTTGTTCGGGATGGAAGGCTGCAAATCCTTCCTCATTATTTCGGAACAGATGGTTTCTTTATTTGCAGCATGAGAAAGAAGGGATAACAATGGCAGAACTAAAAAAAACAAAAGCAAGAAAAGAATTGCGGACGGAGCGTCCCTCTATTTATTCTTTTGAATTAGATGAAATCAAACAATGGCTGACAGACAACGGGGAGAAACCGTTCCGAGCGGCACAGATCTTTGAATGGCTATATGAAAAACGCGTCTCTTCTTTTGAAGACATGACAAACCTGTCAAAGGAATTGCGTGAGAAATTAAGCACTTATTTTGTGCTAACAACCCTAAAAACGGCAGTTAAACAAACCTCTCAAGACGGTACAATGAAGTTCTTGTTCGAGCTTCATGACGGCTATACAATCGAAACTGTATTAATGAGACACGAGTATGGCAATTCTGTATGTGTAACAACACAAGTTGGATGCCGTATTGGCTGTACATTCTGTGCGTCAACGCTCGGAGGCTTGAAACGAAACCTTGAAGCGGGTGAAATTGTCGCTCAAGTGCTCAAAGTTCAAAAAGCTCTTGATGAAACTGATGAGCGCGTCAGCTCTGTCGTGATCATGGGAATCGGTGAGCCGTTTGATAACTTCGATGAAATGCTCGCTTTCTTGAAAATCATTAACCATGACAAGGGCCTTAATATTGGTGCTCGTCATATTACAGTTTCTACAAGCGGAATCATCCCGAAAATTTACGAATTTGCTGATCAGCAAATGCAGATTAACTTTGCGATTTCTCTGCACGCGCCGAATACAGAAATCAGAAGCCGTTTGATGCCGATTAACAGAGCATACAAGCTGCCTGATTTAATGGAGGCCGTTAAATATTATATTAACAAAACGGGACGCCGTATCAGCTTTGAATATGGGCTGTTCGGAGGCGTAAACGACCAGGTCGAGCACGCTGAAGAGCTTGCCGACCTATTAGAAGGGGTCAAATGCCACGTAAACTTGATTCCAGTAAACTATGTACCTGAACGGGACTATGTGCGCACACCGCGTGATCAGATTTTTGCTTTTGAGAAAACGCTGAAATCCCGCGGCGTCAATGTCACAATCCGAAGAGAGCAAGGACATGACATTGACGCAGCCTGCGGTCAGCTTCGCGCGAAGGAGCGTCAAGACGAGACGAGGTGATGAAGGTTGTTAACAGCCTTAAAAACAGATACAGGAAAAATCCGCCAGCATAATGAAGATGATGCGGGGATATTCAAGGGAAAAGATGAATTTGTATTAGCGGTTGTCGCTGATGGCATGGGCGGCCATCTTGCTGGAGATGTTGCAAGCAAGATGGCTGTGAAAGCCATGGAAGAGAAATGGAATGAAGCTGCGGCGATTCCAGTTGCGCCTTCAGAATGTGAAGGCTGGCTTACTGAACAGATTCTTGCAGTAAACAGCAAAATATACGATCATGCTCAAGCTCATGAGGAATGCCAAGGCATGGGGACCACAATTGTGTGTGCGCTTTTTACAGGAAAAACGGTTTCTATTGCTCATATAGGTGACAGCAGATGCTATTTGCTTCAGGACAATGATTTCATTCAAGTGACAGAAGATCATTCGCTTGTAAATGAACTGGTTCGGACCGGAGAAATTTCCAGAGAAGACGCCGAACATCATCCGCGAAAAAATGTGCTGACAAAGGCACTCGGAACAGATCGGTCAGTCAGCATTGACACACGTTCCTTTGACATTGAAGCCGGTGATAAACTGCTGCTATGTTCTGACGGACTGACGAATAAAGTGGAAGGCACTGAATTAAAAGACATCCTGCAAAGCGATTCAGCTCCTCAGGAAAAAGTAAACCTGCTAGTGGACAAAGCCAATCAGAATGGCGGAGAAGACAACATTACAGCAGTTTTGCTTGAGCTTGCTTTACATGCTGAAGTGGGTGAAGATCAGTGCTAATCGGCAAGCGAATCAGCGGACGTTACCAAATTCTCCGCGTCATAGGCGGCGGAGGAATGGCCAACGTGTATTTAGCTGAAGATATCATTCTAGACCGTGAAGTGGCAATCAAAATTTTGCGGTTTGACTATGCAAACGACAATGAGTTTATCAGACGTTTCCGCAGAGAAGCCCAATCCGCATCAAGCCTTGATCACCCGAATATTGTCAGCATTTACGATTTGGGCGAGGAAGATGATATTTATTATATTGTCATGGAATACGTTGAAGGCATGACGCTGAAAGAATACATAACAGCAAACGGGCCGCTTCACCCTAAAGAAGCGCTGAGCATCATGGAGCAAATTGTCTCGGCCATCGCTCATGCCCATCAAAATCAGATTGTTCATAGAGATATTAAGCCGCATAATATTTTGATTGACCACATGGGAAATATCAAAGTGACGGATTTTGGAATTGCGATGGCACTCAGTTCGACTACCATCACCCATACCAACTCTGTGCTGGGTTCAGTTCATTATTTATCGCCTGAACAGGCGCGGGGCGGTTTGGCAACAAAAAAATCGGATATTTATGCGCTTGGAATCGTTCTATTTGAGCTCTTAACCGGCCGTATCCCGTTTGATGGAGAATCAGCAGTCAGTATTGCATTAAAGCATCTTCAGACAGAAACCCCTTCAGCGAGAAGGTGGAATCCGTCGATCCCCCAAAGCGTTGAAAACATCATCCTAAAGGCAACTGCCAAAGATCCTTTTCATCGCTACGAAACCGCTGAAGACATGGAAGCGGATATCCAAACAGCTTTTGATGCCGACAGACTCAATGAAGAAAGATTTACAGTTCAAGAAGATGAAGAAGTGACAAAAGCGATCCCTATCATTAAAGATGAGGAGCTTGCGAAAGCTGCTGGCGAAAAAGAAGCTGAATCGACACCCATCCAAGACGGTAAAAAAAAGAAAAACGGCAGAAGAAAAAAGTGGCCGTGGATTTTGCTCACGATATGCATCATTTTCATTACAGCTGGAATTCTCGCTGTTACCGTTTTCCCATCGCTTTTTATGCCTAAAGATGTAAAAATACCTGATGTCGCTGGAATGGAATACAAGAAGGCGGCAAACATTTTGGAAAAAGCCGGTTTGCAGGTTGATTCCGAGGTATTAGAAATCTCAGATGAGAAAATGAAAGAAGGCCTGATGGTAAAAACGGACCCTAAAGCGGATTCTACAGTCAAAGAAGGCGCAACGGTCACGCTTTATAAGAGCACTGGCAAAGCGAAAACAGAGATCGGTGATGTGACAGGCCAAACGGTTGATCAGGCAAAAAAAGCATTAAAAGATCAGGGATTTACACATGTAACGGTGGATGAAGTGAACGACGAGAAAAGCGCGGGCACTGTCATTGAGCAGAATCCGTCAGCAGGGACTGAAATTGTAGCGAGTGAAGGCCAAGTCAAACTCACAGTCAGTATCGGGCCGGAAGACATTACGCTTAGAGACTTAAAAACGTACAGTAAAGAAGCAGCGTCTGGATATCTGGAAGACAACGGACTGAAGCTGATAGAAAAAGAAACATACGCAGATGACGTTCCAGAAGGACAAGTTGTCAAACAAAAACCAGCAGCAGGAAAGGCAGTAAAGCCGGGAAACGAAGTTGAAGTAACGTTCTCTCTGGGACCTGAGAAAAAACCTGCCAAAACAGTGAAAGAAAAGGTTGACATCCCTTATGAACCGGAAAATGAAGGGGATGAGCTTGAAGTGCAAATCGCAATTGACGATGCGGATCACAGCATCTCTGACACTTACGAGGAATTTAAGATAAAAGAGCCGACCGAACGGACGATTGAACTAAAGATTGAACCTGACCAAAAAGGGTACTATCAAATCATGGTAAACAATAAAGTCGTCAGCTACAAAACGATTGAGTATCCGAAAGATGAATAACAAGGAGGGAAAATATGCCTGAGGGCAAAATTATTAAGGCGCTAAGCGGTTTTTATTATGTACTGGATGAATCAGAGGATTCAGATAAAGTGGTTCAATGCAGAGGAAGAGGCATTTTCAGAAAGAACAAAATTACCCCTCTTGTTGGTGATTATGTTGTATACCAGGCTGAAAATGACAAAGAAGGTTATCTGTTAGAGATTAAAGAAAGGACCAACGAGCTTATCAGGCCGCCAATTTGCAATGTCGATCAAGCGGTCCTTGTTTTCTCAGCGGTTCAGCCCTCTTTCAGCACAGCGTTGCTCGACCGTTTCTTGGTTCTCGTTGAAGCTAATGATATTCAGCCGATCATATGCATTACAAAAATGGATTTGATTGAAGATCAAGATACACAAGATGCCATTCAAGCCTATGCAGAAGACTATCGCAATATAGGTTATGACGTGTATCTCACTTCTTCTAAGGACCAAGACAGTTTAGCGGACATCATCCCCCATTTTCAAGACAAAACTACCGTATTTGCCGGTCAATCGGGGGTTGGAAAATCTTCGCTTCTCAATGCGATCAGTCCGGAACTCGGTTTAAGGACCAACGAGATTTCTGAACATTTAGGTCGCGGGAAACACACCACCCGCCATGTGGAACTGATTCACACGTCCGGAGGTTTGGTTGCGGATACCCCGGGATTCAGCTCGCTTGAATTTACAGACATTGAGGAAGAGGAGCTAGGATACACATTCCCTGACATCAGAGAAAAAAGCGCTTCGTGCAAATTCAGAGGCTGTTTACATCTGAAAGAGCCAAAATGTGCGGTGAAACAAGCTGTTGAAGACGGAGAAATAAAGCCGTATCGGTATGACCATTATGTTGAATTTATGACGGAGATTAAAGACAGAAAGCCGAGGTATTAGCATAATGATAAAGGTTGCACCATCTATTCTTTCCGCTGATTTTGCCGCTTTAGGCAATGAGATTAAAGATGTAGAAAAGGGCGGAGCCGATTATATTCATATTGATGTGATGGACGGCCATTTCGTCCCGAATATCACGATCGGTCCGCTGATTGTAGAAGCTGTCCGGCCGATAACAGATCTGCCGCTTGATGTTCATTTAATGATCGAAGAGCCAGATCGTTATATCCCCGCTTTCGCGAAAGCGGGCGCAGATATTCTGTCGGTACATGCTGAGGCATGTCCGCACCTGCACCGCACCATCCAGCTTATAAAAGAGCAAGGTGTAAAGGCCGGTGTTGTTTTAAACCCGCATACACCTGTACAAGTCATCGAGCATGTTTTCGACGACCTTGATCTTGTTCTTTTAATGACGGTGAACCCGGGATTTGGCGGACAGAAATTTATTCATTCTGTCCTTCCTAAAATTAAAGAGGTTAAGCGAATGGCGGATGAAAGAGGAAAAACAGACCTGTTCATTGAAGTAGACGGCGGTATCAACAAAGAAACCGCTCCGCTAGTTATTGAAGCGGGCGCAAATTTACTCGTTGCCGGTTCAGCCGTTTATGGCCAGCCAGACCGCAAAAAAGCGATTTCTGAAATTAAAGGAAATAAATAGTTAAAAAAGAGAGCTGGGCATACAAAGCCTAAGCTCTTTTTCCTGTATGCAGAGAAAGGAATCAGAGATGAATACAATCAATATCGTTGCGGGAGGCCCTATAGATCTCATTCCCGATCTAACCTGCTTTACGGCTGAGCATACCCTTTGGATTGGTGTTGACAAAGGCACCGTCACGCTTTTGGATGCCGGGATCATTCCTGATGAAGCCTTTGGAGACTTTGACAGCATAACAGAGCAAGAACGCCTCCGCATTCAAAAAGCTGCTCCTACACTCCATGTGTACCAAGCTGAAAAAGATCAAACAGACTTAGATCTCGCGCTTAACTGGGCGTTGCAAAAGCAGCCCGATATGATTCAGGTTTTCGGGATTACAGGCGGCAGAGCCGATCATTTTTTAGGAAACATTCAGCTTTTGTACAAAGGTGTAAAAACAAATATAAAAATTAGGCTGATAGACAAACAAAATCATATTCAACTGTTCTCTCCCGGTGAATATGATATTGAGAAGGATGAAAACAAGCGATATATCTCCTTCATACCGTTTTCCGAAGAAATACATGAGCTGACTCTGACAGGTTTTAAATATCCGCTAAATAAGAGTCATATTATGCTCGGTTCAACACTATGTATTAGTAACGAACTCATTCATTCACGGGGTACTTTTTCGTTTGCAAAAGGCATATTAATAATGATAAGAAGCACGGATTAGCATGTGCTTTCCTTCATTTGCTGAATCAATGAACAGGCGGTTACGGGACGTAATAGGAGGGGACAAAAATGAAATTTTACACCATTAAATTGCCGAAGTTTTTAGGAGGAATTGTCCGGGCGATGCTGGGCTCATTTAGAAAAGATTAATGCCCAGGGGTTCAAAGCCCTCTTTCACCACATAAAAACGCCTGCCACATATCGAGGCAGGCGTTCATTTTGTTATACACGCTCAACTTTACCGGATTTCAAAGCTCGAGCAGATACATATACTTTTTTAGGTTTTCCGTCCACAAGGATACGAACCTTTTGAAGATTCGCGCCCCAAGTGCGCTTAGAAGCGTTCATTGCGTGAGAACGGTTATTCCCAGCTGTTGTTTTTTTACCTGTGATAACGCATTTACGTGCCATTTGTTTCCCTCCTTACTTGCATAAAACATCTACTTTTTAATATTCATATGACCTTAGATGCTTTCGATATGGATACTTTAAATAATTTACCACAGCTAAAAATCGTTTGCAACTATTGTTTCACCATCTTTCAAGAAAATTCACTTGACATCTTGCAGAAACAGCGGCGCTATAGTATATGTTAGAGGTACGGACAGCGATAGCCGGGTCTTTTCTTTTCATAATGGAAACCATATAGTAGAATAGCTGTATCTCTATGCATTCGAAGGAGGAACTAGTGTGTCCATTGAATTAAGAACGAAGTACGGACAGATTGATATATCTAATGAAGTCATTGCGATGGTTGCAGGAGGCGCGGCGATTGACTGCTACGGCATAGTCGGCATGGCTTCTAAAAACCAGCTGAAAGACGGACTGACTGAAATCCTTCGGAAAGAGAATTTCAGCAGAGGTGTCCAAGTTCGCCAAGAAGGGGAACAAATACATATTGATATGTATATCATTGTCAGCTATGGCACGAAAATTTCTGAAGTGGCGCATAATGTCCAAACAAAAGTAAAGTACACAGTAAATCAAACCATCGGATTGGCAGTGGACTCTGTTAATATTTACGTCCAAGGCGTCCGAGTGATGAACCCGTAGTTAGGAGGAGTAGGATTGTCTATCAGAACATTAGACGGCAGAATCTTTGCCGAGATGATTCTTGCGGGAGCGCAGAATCTGTCTCAAAACGCGAGTGCGGTTGATGCGCTAAACGTATTTCCGGTGCCAGACGGCGATACGGGAACAAACATGAACCTGTCAATGACGTCCGGAGCAAGAGAAGTGGAGCAAATGGATACGGATGATATCGGGAAGGTGGGTTCCGCATTATCTAAAGGACTGCTTATGGGAGCTCGCGGAAATTCAGGCGTTATTTTGTCCCAATTGTTCCGCGGATTCAGTAAAAGCATTGAAACGAAAAAAGACATTAATGCTCTGGAGTTTGCTGCTGCACTGCAAGCAGGTGTTGATTTGGCGTATAAAGCTGTCATGAAACCTGTTGAGGGCACGATTTTAACAGTTGCAAAAGACGCTGCGAAAAAAGCGATAACACTGGCGGAAAAAGAGACCGATATCATAACGCTGATGACTGCTGTGACAGAAGAAGCAGAGGCGTCTCTAAACCGGACCCCTGATTTGCTTCCTGTCCTGAAGGAAGTGGGAGTCGTTGACAGCGGCGGCAAAGGCCTGCTCTGTGTATATGAAGGTTTCCTTGCTTCATTAAAAGGTGAAACTGTGTCTCGAAAAGCTGTTCTTCCGTCACTTGACGATATGGTTAGTGCAGAACATCATAAGAGCGCGCAAAGCATGATGAATACCGAAGATATTGAATTTGGTTTTTGTACTGAAGTAATGGTGAGACTCGATCAGACAAAACGAGAATTCGACGAAGGTGCGTTCAGACAAGACCTCAGCGAATTCGGTGATTCTCTGTTAGTTATTGCGGATGAATCGCTGGCGAAGGTTCATATTCATGCAGAAGAGCCGGGAAACGTATTAAACTATGCCCAGCTTTATGGTGAATTAATCAAAATAAAAATAGAAAATATGAGAGAGCAGTATACTTCCATTATCAGCCAAGAAAGCAAACCTGCTGACAACGAAAAACCGCCGGAAAAGCAGCCGTATGGCATCGTAACTGTGGCGATGGGAGAAGGCATTTCTGATCTATTCAAAAGCATCGGCGCTTCTGTTGTGATTGAAGGCGGACAGACCATGAATCCGAGCACAGAGGATATTGTCGAGGCCGTGAAATCTGTAAATGCAGAAACGGTGTTTATTTTACCCAATAACTCGAATATCATCATGGCGGCTAATCAAGCAGCCGACGTAATGGGTGAACAGGTTTTTGTTATTCCGGCCAAAACGGTTCCGCAAGGGATGTCAGCTCTTCTGGCATTTAATCCGGATCAAGAAGCTGAAGTGAATGAAGCCAATATGCTCAGCTCCATTCAGCAAGTGAAAAGCGGACAGGTAACGTACTCAGTCAGAGATACACATATTGACGGCATAGATATTAAAAAAGACGACTTTATGGGCATTCTGAATGGAACGATTATCGGCACTGCTAAAGATCAGCTGTCAGCGGCGAAATTGCTGCTGGCGGAAATGATCGGAGAAGACGACGAAATTGTCACTATCCTATATGGTGAGGATTCGTCTCAGGAAGAAGTTGAGGAGCTTGAAGCGTTTCTCAGTGAAAAGTACGAGGAGATTGAGGTTGAGATCCACAACGGAAAACAGCCGCTGTATTCGTATATCGTTTCTGCAGAATAGAAGGGCAAACCGCCCTTCTATTCTTATGTCTGCTTTTAAGTGCGACAGCGCTGTAACGCGCCCGCTTGCCATTTTATATTTGATCTATTAGTCTAAAGGCAAAGCGCTTATCAGCTCTGGTTCATAAGGAGGAATAGCATGAAATATAGAAGCGTTTTTGATATTATCGGTCCAGTTATGATCGGTCCGTCCAGCTCGCATACAGCGGGAGCGGCGAGAATCGGAAGAGTGGCCAGAAGTTTATTTGGCAGAGAGCCTGAGCGTATCATTGTATCCTTTTACGGTTCTTTTGCGGAAACGTATAAAGGTCACGGTACAGATGTCGCGATTATCGGCGGATTGCTTGATTTTGATACATTCGATGAACGAATTAAAACTGCTATACAAATTGCAGAAGATAAAGGAATTGATATAGAATTTCGGGTTGAAGACGCGGTCCCAGTTCACCCGAACACAGCCAAAATCACTATTTCGGATAATAAGGGAGAGCTCGAGCTGACGGGTATTTCAATTGGCGGAGGTAAGATTGAAATCACTGAATTAAATGGTTTTGAACTCCGGCTCTCAGGAAATCATCCGGCCATATTGGTTGTTCATAATGACAAGTTCGGCACAATTGCCGGCGTTGCCAATGTTCTGGCGAAATTTTCAATCAACGTGGGCCATATGGAAGTAGCCCGGAAGGATATCGGTCAGCTTGCTTTAATGACAATAGAAGTCGATCAAAATATTGACGACCATGTTCTCAACGAGCTGTCAAAACTGCCAAATATTATTCAAGTGACAAAGATTGCTGACTAGCGAAGGGGCAGGAGGAGCCAGTTATGTTTCGTAATGTAAAGGAATTAATTGAGATTACTAAAGAAAAGCAAATAGCCATCTCTGAGGTTATGATTGCGCAAGAGATGGACGTAAGGGAAAAAACAAAAGAAGAGATCTTTCAGCAAATGGATCATAATCTGACTGTTATGGAAGCAGCGGTTCAGAAAGGACTGGAGGGCGTTACGAGCCAAACAGGCTTAACAGGCGGGGATGCCGTTAAATTGCAGGCTTACATCCAATCAGGAAAAAGCTTATCTGGCCCGCTGATATTAGATGCGGTCTCGAAAGCTGTTGCAACAAATGAAGTGAATGCAGCAATGGGAACGATCTGTGCGACGCCGACTGCAGGTTCTGCCGGTGTTGTGCCTGGCACGTTATTTGCTGTAAAAGAAAAGCTGAATCCAACAAGAGAACAAATGATCCGCTTTTTATTTACGGCCGGTGCTTTCGGATTTGTCGTGGCTAATAATGCAAGTATTTCCGGAGCTGCTGGAGGATGTCAGGCAGAGGTCGGATCTGCCTCAGGCATGGCGGCTGCGGCGATTGTTGAAATGGCAGGCGGGACACCACAACAAAGCGCAGAAGCTATGGCCATTACATTGAAAAATATGCTTGGCCTTGTTTGCGACCCTGTTGCAGGACTTGTTGAAGTTCCTTGTGTCAAACGGAATGCGATGGGCGCGTCAAATGCGATGATTGCTGCTGACATGGCGTTGGCAGGCATTACAAGCCGCATTCCATGCGATGAGGTTATCGATGCCATGTATAAAATTGGCCAAACGATGCCTACTGCACTTAGAGAAACAGGACAGGGCGGTTTAGCAGCAACACCGACAGGAAGAGAGTTAGAGAAAAAAATATTCGGAGGAGCGCTAGGTTCACGTGAAACAACATCAGCAAACTAGTATAGCTAACATTAAGGGTATTGGGCCGGAAACAGAAAAAACATTACACGAACTCGGTATTTATGACATTTCTGATCTTCTGAATTATTTCCCTTATCGCTATGACGACTACGAGCTGAGGGATTTAGAAGAAGTAAAGCATGATGAAAGAGTGACAGTCGAAGGGAAGGTTCATTCAGAGCCTTCTCTTACCTATTACGGAAAAAAACGAAACAGGCTGACATTCAGGGTTCTTGTCGGCCGCTATTTAATCACAGCCGTATGTTTCAACAGGCCTTATTTGAAGAAAAAGCTTTCGCTCGGCTCTGTCGTGACGGTCTCTGGTAAATGGGACAAGCACCGCCAAACCATCTCTGTTCAGGAGCTGAAAAACGGCCCGCACCAAGAGGATAAGAGCATTGAACCAGTGTATTCTGTGAAAGAAAATGTTACCGTCAAAATGATGAGGCGATTTATTCAGCAGGCGCTGACCCAATACGCAGATTCGCTTTCAGACCCTCTTCCTGAAAAGCTCAAAACAAGCTATAAGCTGCCGGACTATTATCAGGCGTTAAAAGCAATGCACCAGCCTGAAACAAGAGAAGCGTTAAAGCTTGCCAGACGCCGGTTTGTTTATGAAGAATTTTTGGTGTTTCAGTTGAAAATGCAGGCGTTCCGAAAGGCGGAAAGAGAGCAGACACAAGGGATACGGCAGCGTTTTTCAAATGAAGAACTCATGAGATTTGTCAACAGCCTCCCGTTCCCCCTCACAAACGCCCAGTCGCGCGTGCTTCGAGAGATAACAGCAGACATGTCTTCTCCATACAGAATGAACCGCCTTCTTCAAGGGGACGTTGGATCAGGGAAAACGGCAGTTGCCGCCATCGCACTTTATGCTGCAATCCTGTCCGGCTATCAGGGAGCGCTCATGGTGCCGACGGAAATTCTGGCCGAACAGCATGCTGATTCGCTCGTTTCATTATTTGAAAAGTGGGATGTCAGTGTTGCCCTTTTAACAAGCTCTGTCAAAGGGAAGCGGCGAAAGGAATTGCTTGAGCGGCTTCAGGCGGGAGAGATTGATATTCTTGTAGGAACCCACGCTTTAATTCAGGATGAGGTGGAGTTTAAGGCGCTAAGCCTTGTCATTACAGATGAGCAGCATCGATTTGGAGTTGAACAGCGTAAAAAGCTTCGGAACAAAGGGCAAGATCCCGATGTCCTCTTTATGACAGCTACTCCAATCCCACGGACGTTAGCCATCACGGTATTCGGTGAAATGGATGTATCTGTGATCGATGAAATGCCGGCGGGACGAAAACAAATCGAGACCTATTGGGTAAAGCATGACATGCTGGATCGTATTTTGACGTTCGTCGAAAAAGAATTAAAGCAGGGCAGACAGGCATATATCATCTGTCCGCTGATTGAAGAATCAGACAAGCTTGATGTGCAAAACGCCATTGACGTATACAATATGCTTTCTGATATTTTCCGAGAGAAATGGAATGTCGGCCTAATGCACGGAAAGCTGCACTCCGATGAAAAAGACCAGGTCATGAGAGAATTCAGTGCAAACCACTGTCAAATTCTCGTGTCAACCACTGTTGTTGAGGTCGGCGTAAACGTACCGAATGCAACCATTATGGTGATTTATGACGCCGACCGTTTCGGGCTGTCGCAACTCCATCAGCTGCGCGGCCGTGTCGGACGGGGCGAGCACCAATCTTTCTGCATACTGATGGCCGATCCTAAATCAGAAACAGGAAAAGAACGGATGAGAATCATGTCCGAGACCAATGACGGTTTTGAGCTGTCTGAAAAGGATCTGGAACTGAGAGGCCCAGGAGATTTCTTCGGGAAAAAACAAAGCGGAATGCCTGAATTCAAGGTGGCAGACATGGTTCATGACTACAGGGCGCTTGAAACGGCAAGACAGGATGCTGCGAATCTTGTGGCTTCTGACGCGTTCTGGAAGGAGCCGGAATACGGTGCGCTGAGGGAGCACCTGCTGAAGAGCGGAGTAATGGACGGGGAAAAATTAAGCTAAGCAGCAGAAGTTTTTGGCATTCGGCCAGAAACAATCGTTGCATTCCAAACTATGAAATTATATACTACTATTAGTACCTAGTCTTAATTGTCCGGACGGTGTTTAGATATGAGAAGAAATAAGAGAGAACGCCAGGAATTACTTCAGCAGACGATTCAAGCAACCCCTTTTATTACAGATGAGGAATTAGCGGGTAAATTCGGAGTGAGCATCCAGACGATACGTTTGGACCGCTTAGAGCTTTCCATACCGGAACTGAGAGAAAGAATTAAGAATGTGGCAGAGCAAACGCTTGAAGATGAAGTGAAATCTCTGTCACTTGATGAAGTTATCGGAGAAATTATTGACCTTGAGCTGGATGATCAGGCGATATCCATTTTAGAAATAAAACAGGAGCATGTGTTCAGCCGGAATCAGATTGCGAGAGGACACCATTTATTTGCGCAGGCAAATTCTTTGGCTGTTGCAGTCATTGATGACGAGCTGGCGCTGACTGCAAGTGCAAACATTCGCTTTACAAGACAGGTAAAGCAGGGTGAACGTGTCGTAGCGAAAGCGAAAGTGACGGCGGTCGAAAAAGAAAAAGGAAGAACGGTTGTCGAAGTGAACAGCTATGTCGGCGAAGAAATCGTTTTTTCTGGACATTTTGACATGTACCGTTCAAAACATTCATAAAGGTGGAACATGCATGAGAATAGCTGTAGATGCAATGGGAGGAGACCACGCTCCCAAAGCCGTTATTGACGGAGTTACAAAGGGTATAGAGGCATTTGATGATCTCTATATCACACTTGTCGGTGACAAAACAATGATAGAATCACATTTAACAACAACAACAGACCGCATCTCGGTGCTGCACGCAGATGAAGTGATTGAACCTACGGATGAACCGGTCCGCGCCGTGAGAAGAAAAAAGAATTCTTCTATGGTCCTTATGGCGCAGGAAGTTGCCGAAAACAGAGCTGATGCCTGCATTTCAGCGGGTAATACTGGTGCATTAATGACTGCCGGTCTGTTTATTGTCGGAAGGATTAAAGGAATTGACCGCCCGGCGCTTGCCCCGACACTTCCGACCGTTTCAGGAGACGGTTTTCTTCTCCTTGATGTCGGTGCCAATGTCGATGCCAAGCCGGAGCACCTCGTTCAATACGCCATCATGGGTTCTGTTTATTCTCAGCAAGTTCGCGGTGTCACTTCACCGAGAGTCGGGCTTTTAAATGTCGGAACTGAAGATAAAAAAGGAAACGAACTGACGAAGCAGGCGTTTCAAATGTTAAAAGAAACAGCAAATATTCATTTTATCGGAAATGTTGAAGCGAGAGATCTTTTAGATGATGTAGCGGATGTTGTAGTAACAGACGGCTTTACCGGGAATGTTACACTCAAAACGCTGGAAGGCTCTGCGTTATCTATTTTTAAAATGATGAAAGAAGCTATGATGTCTAATATTACATCAAAGCTTGCAGCCGCTGTGCTGAAGCCAAAGCTGAAAGAAATGAAAATGAAAATGGAATATTCAAATTATGGCGGAGCGAGTCTTTTTGGCTTGAAAGCGCCTGTGATCAAAGCGCACGGTTCTTCAGATTCCAATGCTGTGTTCCATGCGATTCGGCAAGCAAGAGAGATGGTCAGCCAAAATGTGGCTGAACTCATTCAGGAAGAAGTTAAAGAAGAAAAAACAGATGAATAGTCTGGAGGTTTTTACATCATGAGTAAGATTGCATTTTTATTCCCGGGTCAGGGATCACAATTTATCGGCATGGGGAAAGAGCTTTATGAACAGGAGCCTGCTGCGAAACGCCTGTTTGATGAAGCGGATGAAACATTGGAAACAAAACTCAGCTCACTGATTTTTGAAGGTGATGCAAAAGAATTAACACTTACATACAATGCGCAGCCTGCCTTGCTGACAACAAGCATTGCTGTTCTTGAGAAGTTTAAAAAATCTGGCATTACACCTGATTTCACAGCAGGGCACAGCCTTGGTGAGTATTCCGCACTGGTTGCTTCTGGGGCACTGTCTTTCAAAGATGCTGTTTATACCGTTAGAAAACGCGGAGAGTTTATGAATGAAGCGGTACCAGCTGGCGAAGGAGCTATGGCTGCGATTCTCGGCATGGATGCTGAAGCCTTAAGACAAGTAACTGACAAAGTCACGGAAGAAGGCCATCTTGTTCAGCTTGCGAACCTTAACTGCCCCGGACAAATCGTTATTTCAGGAACAGCTAAAGGAGTAGAGCTTGCATCTGAACAGGCAAAAGAGAATGGTGCAAAACGCGCAATCCCTCTTGAAGTAAGCGGCCCGTTCCATTCTGAACTGATGAAGCCTGCTGCTGAAAAGCTGAAGGAAGTACTCGACTCCTGTGACGTAAAAGACGCTGACATTCCGGTCATCTCGAATGTTTCCGCTGATATGATGACTGATAAAGCAGATATTAAAGAGAAGCTGATTGAGCAGCTTTATTCACCGGTTCGTTTTGAGGAAAGCGTGAACAAGCTGATTGCAGAGGGTGTGACGACTTTTATTGAAATCGGTCCCGGAAAAGTGCTTTCAGGCCTTGTGAAAAAAGTGAACAGACGCTTAAAAACAATTGCTGTTTCAGATCCGGAAACGATTGAATTGGCAATTCAAACGCTTAAGGAGGAAAACGAAAATGCTTAATGACAAAACGGCTATTGTCACTGGCGCATCCCGCGGAATCGGCCGCTCGATCGCCCTTGACCTTGCAAAAAGCGGCGCGAACGTTGTCGTGAACTACTCTGGCAATGAAGCGAAAGCAAATGAAGTAGTTGATGAAATCAAATCAATGGGCAGAAAAGCAATTGCTGTCAAAGCGGATGTATCAAATCCAGAAGATGTACAAAACATGATAAAAGAAACGCTAGCTGCTTTTTCTGCGATTGACATTCTAGTTAATAATGCCGGAATTACAAGAGACAATCTCATCATGAGAATGAAAGAGGATGAATGGGATGATGTCATTAACATTAACTTGAAGGGTGTTTTCAACTGCACAAAAGCTGTTACAAGACAAATGATGAAGCAGCGTTCAGGCCGGATTATTAACGTGTCGTCTATCGTCGGCGTCAGCGGAAACCCTGGACAAGCCAACTACGTGGCTGCAAAAGCCGGCGTGATCGGCTTAACAAAATCTTCTGCTAAAGAGCTTGCAAGCCGCAATATTACGGTAAATGCGGTTGCACCTGGATTTATCTCAACTGATATGACAGATAAGCTTACAAAAGACGTTCAAGATGAAATGCTGAAACAAATTCCGCTCGCGCGCTTTGGCGAACCAGGTGACATCAGCAGTGTTGTCACGTTCCTTGCTTCAGAAGGAGCCCGTTATATGACAGGTCAAACGCTTCATATTGACGGCGGAATGGTGATGTAAGTTTTTTCTCGAAAATTTCATCCTAGTTTCTCTAGTTTTTTAAAAACGAATCCACTATAATACTTGAGGGGAGGTGAATTGCTATGGCAGATACATTAGAGCGTGTAACGAAAATCATCGTAGATCGCCTTGGCGTTGATGAAGCAGACGTCAAACTTGAAGCTTCTTTCAAGGAGGACTTAGGTGCTGATTCCCTAGATGTAGTTGAGCTTGTTATGGAACTTGAAGACGAGTTTGATATGGAGATTTCTGACGAAGATGCTGAAAAGATTGCAACAGTCGGCGACGCTGTGAACTACATACAAAACCAGCAATAAGCTGATACTAGAAGTCCCGCCGAAAAGCGGGGCTTTAGCCCTTTATTCGTGCAGTTATTACAGCATGCCGCTTTTACGCGCGCTGTATCCGGTTTAGTCAGAGAAGCGCGGTGAACCTGATGTGCCTATGGAGGTTACTATGTCAAAACACTCACATTATAAAGATAAAAAAAAGTTCTATAAAAAAGTAGAACAGTTTAAAGAGTTTCAAGAACGGATTTCGGTTCACTTTCAAAATGAAAAGCTTTTGTATCAAGCATTTACACATTCATCTTATGTGAATGAGCATCGGAAAAAGCCGTATGAAGATAATGAAAGGCTTGAATTTTTAGGTGACGCTGTTTTGGAACTGACGATCTCCCGATTCTTATTTGCCAAGTATCCGGCAATGAGTGAAGGAGATTTGACGAAGCTGAGAGCCGCGATTGTATGCGAGCCATCTCTCGTTTCATTGGCTCACGAACTGTCATTCGGTGACCTTGTCCTGTTGGGTAAAGGTGAGGAAATGACAGGCGGAAGAAAGCGTCCCGCACTATTGGCGGATGTTTTTGAGGCATTTATCGGAGCTTTGTATCTTGACCAGGGATTAGAGCCGGTCGAAAGCTTCTTAAAAGTCTATGTGTTCCCTAAAATTAACGATGGTGCTTTTTCTCATGTGATGGATTTCAAAAGCCAGCTGCAAGAATACGTGCAGCGGGACGGCAAAGGCTCTTTGGAGTATAAAATCTCCAACGAAAAAGGACCTGCGCACAATCGTGAATTTGAAGCCATCGTATCGCTAAAAGGTGAACCACTCGGAGTCGGAAACGGCCGTTCAAAGAAAGAAGCCGAACAGCACGCTGCTCAGGAAGCCTTAGCTAAATTGCAAAAACACTATACGAGCCAACAAAATCCCCCTGTGTGATAAGGGGGATTTCAGTATGTATGCCGTCTTATTTCACCCATGTTTATGATAGAATTGAAATACTTATTACATAAGGAGGATCGCTATGTTCCTCAAACGTTTAGACGTTATAGGATTTAAATCATTTGCAGAACGGATTTCCGTAGACTTTGTTAAAGGTGTGACAGCGGTTGTCGGCCCAAATGGCAGCGGAAAAAGCAACATTACTGATGCCATTCGCTGGGTACTCGGTGAACAATCGGCGCGATCTCTGCGAGGAGGCAAGATGGAAGACATCATTTTTGCCGGCAGTGATTCGAGAAAACGATTAAATCTAGCTGAAGTTACGCTTACTCTTGATAATGATGATCATTTCTTGCCGATTGACTTCCATGAGGTCAGTGTCACAAGGCGTGTGTACAGATCAGGAGAAAGTGAGTTTTTAATCAACAACCAGTCGTGCCGCTTAAAAGATATTATTGATTTATTTATGGACTCTGGCTTGGGTAAAGAAGCATTTTCTATTATCAGCCAAGGAAAAGTGGAAGAGATCCTGAGCAGCAAAGCGGAGGATCGCCGCAGTATCTTTGAAGAAGCGGCCGGAGTGCTTAAATATAAAACGAGAAAGAAAAAAGCGGAAAATAAACTGTTCGAGACTCAGGACAATTTAAACCGTGTTGAAGATATATTACATGAACTTGAAGGACAGGTAGAGCCTCTTCAAATTCAAGCTTCAATTGCCAAAGACTATTTGGAGAAAAAGAAAGAGCTGGAGCATGTGGAAATTGCGCTGACCGCCTATGATATCGAAGAACTGCATGGCAAATGGTCAACGCTTAAAGAGAAAGTACAACTTGCAAAGGAAGAAGAGCTCGCTGAATCGTCTGCAATTTCTGCGAAAGAAGCAAAGATTGAAGAGACGCGCGACAAAATTCAAGCGCTTGATGAATCAGTAAATGAACTCCAGCAAGTCTTATTGGTGACGAGTGAAGAGCTGGAAAAGCTTGAAGGCCGTAAAGAAGTCCTGAAAGAACGCAAGAAAAATGCTGTGCAGAACCAAGAACAGCTTGAAGAAGCCATTGTTCAGTTTCAGCAAAAAGAAACACTGCTGAAAGAAGAGCTTAAGAAGCAGGAAGCTGTTTTTGAAACGCTTCAGACAGAGGTCAAGCAGTTAAGAGCTCAGGTGAAAGAAAAGCAGCAGACTCTCAGCCTTCACAATGAAAATGTCGAAGAAAAAATCGAACAGCTGAAAAGCGATTACTTTGAACTGTTGAACAGCCAAGCTTCGATGCGCAATGAGCTCCAGCTGCTGGATGACCAAATGTCCCAATCCGCTGTCACATTGCAGAGGCTTGCGGACAATAATGAAAAGCACCTTCAGGACCGGCGTGATATTTCTGCGAAAAAAGCAGCATGTGAAACGGAGTTTGCCCGAATTGAGCAGGAGATTCACAGCCAAGTCGGCGCATATCGTGATATGCAGGCGAAATATGAGCAGAAAAAACGCCAATACGAAAAAAATGAGTCCGCTTTGTATCAGGCATACCAATACGTTCAGCAAGCAAGATCGAAAAAGGATATGCTTGAGACGATGCAGGGGGACTTCTCCGGCTTTTATCAAGGTGTTAAAGAAGTGCTGAAAGCGAAAGAGCGCCTTAGCGGAATCCGCGGAGCGGTCCTTGAGCTGATCTCAACAGAACAGAAGTATGAAACAGCGATTGAAATTGCGCTCGGCGCTTCTGCCCAGCATGTCGTGACCGACGATGAACAGTCTGCCCGCAAAGCGATTCAATATTTAAAACAAAATTCCTTTGGCCGGGCGACATTTCTGCCTCTTTCTGTTATCAGAGACCGCCAGCTCCAAAGCAGGGATGCGGAAACAGCAGCGCAGCACTCATCATTTCTCGGAGTGGCCAGTGAGCTTGTCACTTTTGACCCTGCGTATCGCCGCATCATCCAGAACCTTCTTGGAACTGTACTGATCACAGAAGATTTAAAAGGAGCAAACGAGCTTGCGAAGCTGCTCGGGCATCGGTACCGCATTGTCACCCTTGAGGGAGATGTCGTGAATCCGGGTGGTTCAATGACAGGCGGCGCTGTTAAAAAGAAAAACAACTCGCTGCTTGGAAGAAGCAGGGAGCTTGAAGATGTGACGAAACGGCTCACTGAAATGGAAGAAAAAACAGCAGTGCTGGAACAAGAAGTCAAAACCCTTAAGCAATCCATTCACGATATGGAGAAAAAACTGGCTGACTTGAGAGAGGTCGGGGAAGGCTTACGATTAAAGCAGCAGGATGTAAAAGGCCAGCTGTACGAACTTCAAGTTGCCGAGAAAAATATCAACACCCATTTAGAGCTTTATGATCAAGAAAAATCAGCTCTGTCACAAAGCGATGAAGAAAAGAAGGCGCGCAAACGCAAGCTGGAAGAAGAGCTTTCTGCCATATCAGAAAAGATGAAACTGCTTGAAGAGGATATCGACAGACTGACCAAACAAAAACAAACGCAATCCTCAACAAAAGAGTCTCTCTCTAACGAGCTGACTGAACTAAAGATCACAGCAGCCAAAAAAGAACAGGCGTGTAAGAGTGAAGAAGACAACCTTGCCAGAGTAAAGAAAGAGCTCGCAGAAACAGGGGCTGCGCTACTTGAAGCGAAAGAAGATTTAAGCTTCTTAACGTCAGAGATGTCATCAAGCACAAGCGGTGAAGAAAAGCTGGAAGAGGCCGCAAAACATAAATTGAATGACAAAACGAAAACGATCGAATTGATTGCGTTAAGGCGCGATCAGCGCATCAAGCTTCAGCACGGACTTGATGCGTACGAGCGTGAGCTGAAAGAAATGAAACGACTGTATAAACAAAAAACTACGCTCTTAAAAGATGAAGAAGTCAAACTTGGCCGAATGGAGGTTGAGCTTGATAATTTACTTGAGTACTTGCGGGAGGAATACAGCCTGTCCTTTGAGGGCGCAAAAGAGAAATATCAGCTTGAAACTGATCCTGAAGAAGCCAGAAAACGGGTAAAGCTGATTAAACTCGCAATCGAAGAGCTGGGTGCCGTAAACCTTGGAAGCATCGATGAATTTGAGAGGGTCAACGAACGGTATCAGTTTCTGTCAGAACAAAAAGAAGATTTGACAGAAGCGAAAAATACCTTGTTCCAAGTGATTGAAGAAATGGATGGAGAAATGACGAAACGCTTTAACGACACATTTATCCAAATTCGCTCACACTTTGATCAAGTGTTCCAATCCTTATTCGGAGGAGGACGAGCTGAGCTGAGGCTCACCGATCCTAACGATCTGCTTCATTCAGGTGTCGAGATTATCGCGCAGCCGCCGGGGAAAAAACTGCAAAACTTAAACCTTCTGTCAGGCGGAGAGCGTGCGCTTACGGCTATAGCGCTCTTATTCTCCATCTTAAAGGTTCGTCCTGTGCCGTTTTGTGTCCTTGACGAAGTAGAGGCTGCGCTTGATGAAGCGAATGTGTTCCGCTTTGCGCAGTATTTAAAAAAATACAGCAAAGATACCCAGTTTATCGTGATTACCCACAGAAAAGGGACAATGGAGGAAGCGGATGTGCTATATGGCGTAACCATGCAGGAATCCGGTGTTTCCAAGGTAATCTCAGTTAAGCTGGAAGAAACAAAAGAATTCGTTCAGTAACGAGGAAAGAGGTTAAAAGATGAGTTTTTTTAAAAAATTAAAAGAGAAAATCACAAAACAGACAGATTCCGTATCTGAAAAGTTTAAGGATGGCCTTGAAAAAACAAGAAACTCCTTTCAAAACAAAGTGAATGATCTTGTGTCCCGTTACCGTAAAGTGGATGAGGATTTCTTCGAAGAGCTTGAAGAGGTTCTCATTAGCGCGGATGTCGGTTTTACAACCGTTATGGAATTAATAGATGAGCTGAAAAAAGAAGTGAAACGCAGAAATATTCAAGATCCGATGGAAGTCCAGTCTGTTATTTCTGAGAAACTGGTCGAGATTTATAACAGCGGAGATGAGCAAATTTCCGGGTTGAATATCCAAGATGGGCGTTTAAATGTGATTCTTCTGGTAGGTGTAAACGGAGTCGGCAAAACGACAACGATCGGAAAGCTTGCCCATAAGCTGAAGCAAGAAGGAAAATCTGTCGTGCTCGCTGCCGGCGACACATTTAGAGCGGGAGCCATCGAACAGCTGGAAGTATGGGGAGAGCGTACAGAGGTGCCTGTCATTAAACAGGCGGCCGGTAGCGACCCTGCGGCTGTCATCTATGATGCTGTACATGCTGCGAAAGCTCGAAACGCCGATGTATTAATCTGTGATACGGCAGGGCGCCTCCAAAACAAAGTGAATCTGATGAAAGAGCTGGAAAAAGTGAAGCGGGTCATCGAAAGAGAAGTGCCTGAAGCGCCGCATGAGGTGCTGCTTGCCCTTGATGCCACAACCGGCCAAAATGCAATGGCGCAGGCGAAAGAGTTCTCTAAAGCAACAAATGTTACTGGTATCGCTTTAACAAAGCTTGACGGTACGGCAAAAGGCGGTATCGTCCTCGCGATCCGCAACGAACTTCACATCCCGGTCAAACTGGTCGGGTTAGGTGAAAAAGTTGATGATCTTCAGGAATTTAATGCTGAATCATATGTATACGGCCTCTTTTCAGATTTAGTGGAAAAAGCCGATGAATAAGAAAAAGGCTCTCCCATCTTTGGAGGGCCTTTTTCTTATGTTATCTTCTCACTTGATAGGCGAAATGATAAAGGCTGTTATCAGTGGATACCAGTCTTGAATCTCCTGAATAAACCCTGAATGGGATGATGTCATAATAATGAACGGAAACAGATGTGTAGTACGTATAGTACCCTGCAGCTGGCCCCAGGTACATCGGAACCTCAAACGCTCCATTCGCATCCGTTGTTCCTGAAGCTGTTTGTGTTTTATTTCCGACTTTCGTATCTGCTTCAAATCTTACTGGAGCGTTTGGTACTGGTTGTCCGTTTTGATCGAGTAATGTGCCGCTTATCGTAATATTGTACTTGACTCGCCAAAATTGACCTTGACCGTAATTGATTTTGCCGTAAACCCCTCCATCAGTGCTGATATTTGTAATTGAAGCCTTATAAGGCATTTCGGCAGCATTTGCTTGATGTGACGGGGCTATGAGTGTAAACGCGGCTGCCAAACACAACATAAACAATAAACTGATTTTCTTCATATAAATCCTCCTTTAAAATAAAATTATGATTCATATACAATATCGGAATAAATTGGATTTTATTTAGTTTATTCTGGAAAAAAGAACTTGTTGCTTTGACAAGATAAAAACTTGACAGTCTCAATAAAACCGTGTAAACTAAGTTATCGTAAAGGGATTTGACTTAACAAAGGGGAGAGCTCAATGTCACTCGAAAAGACAACGAGAATGAACTATCTGTTTGATTTTTACCAGTCGTTGTTGACGTCAAAGCAGAAGAGCTATATGTCGCTTTATTATTTGGACGATTTCTCCCTAGGCGAAATAGCCGAAGAATATGAGGTTTCAAGGCAAGCTGTTTATGATAACATCAAACGAACAGAAGCAATGCTTGAACAATATGAAGAAAAGCTGCTCCTTTTGAAAAAGTTTCAGGAGCGTAAAGAGATGTTTAATAAGCTGAAGGAGCTTGCTTCCCGTTCGAAAGAAGTGGAAGAAATTACAGCTCTGATTGAAGCGCTTGAGAAATTAGATTAGGAGGCGGCAAACTATGGCATTTGAAGGATTAGCCGACCGACTGCAGCAGACGATTTCTAAAATTCGCGGAAAAGGGAAAGTCAGCGAACAAGATGTAAAAGAGATGATGCGTGAGGTTCGTCTTGCGCTGCTTGAGGCTGACGTTAACTTTAAAGTAGTCAAGGATTTTGTCAAAAAAGTAAGTGAACGCGCTGTAGGCCAAGACGTCATGAAAAGTCTGACGCCCGGCCAGCAGGTCATTAAAGTGGTAAAAGAGGAACTGACTGAGCTGATGGGCGGCGAAGAGAGCAAAATCGCCGTCGCAAAAAAGCCGCCGACTGTTATTATGATGGTTGGTCTCCAAGGTGCTGGTAAAACGACAACAACCGGTAAGCTGGCGAATCTGCTGCGCAAAAAGCATAATCGCAAACCGATGCTGGTTGCTGCCGATATTTACCGTCCGGCCGCTATTAAGCAGCTGGAAACACTCGGAAAACAGCTTGATATGCCTGTTTTCTCTCTTGGTGATCAGGTCAGCCCTGTAGAAATAGCCAAACAGGCTATTGAAAAAGCCAAGGAAGAACATTATGACTATGTCATTTTGGATACGGCAGGCCGCTTGCATATTGACCATGAGCTGATGGACGAACTGACCAACGTAAAAGAAATCGCAAATCCGGAAGAAATCTTCCTTGTTGTCGATTCAATGACCGGTCAGGACGCTGTGAATGTTGCCAAAAGCTTTAATGAACAGCTCGGTTTAACCGGTGTTGTGTTAACTAAGCTTGATGGAGACACACGCGGCGGTGCTGCGCTTTCTATTCGTGCGGTCACAAACACGCCGATTAAGTTCGCTGGTTTAGGCGAAAAGCTTGATGCATTAGAGGCGTTCCATCCTGAACGTATGGCTTCAAGGATTCTTGGCATGGGCGATGTGCTGACATTGATTGAAAAAGCGCAGGCCAGCGTCGATGAAGACAAAGCCAAAGAGCTGGAACAAAAAATGAGGACGATGAGCTTCACATTGGACGATTTTTTGGAGCAGCTTGGGCAGGTCAGAAACATGGGGCCGCTTGATGAGCTTCTGCAAATGATGCCAGGTGCAGGCAAAATGAAAGGCTTGAAAAACATTCAAGTTGATGAAAAACAGCTGAATCATGTAGAAGCGATCATTAAATCAATGACTGTTCTTGAAAAAGAACAGCCCGATGTTATCAATGCCAGCCGGCGAAAACGGATTGCGAAAGGAAGCGGGACATCCGTGCAGGAAGTCAACCGTCTGCTTAAGCAGTTTGATGAAATGAAAAAAATGATGAAGCAGATGACAAACATGTCAAAAGGTAAGAAAAAAGGGTTTAAGCTACCTTTTATGTAATCGGTTATACATGATAAAACCGTTGTTAAGAAAAAACACTTTACAAACACTTTTATCATTGTTAATATACTATCTTGTTGAAATATTTTCGGAGGTGCTAGTAAAATGGCAGTAAAAATTCGTTTAAAACGTATGGGAGCAAAAAAATCTCCTTTCTATCGTATTGTTGTAGCAGATTCTCGTTCACCACGTGATGGCCGTTTCATTGAAACAGTCGGAACTTACAACCCGGTTGTAAAACCAGCGGAAGTGAAAATCGACGAAGAGCTTGCTCTTAAATGGCTTCAAACTGGAGCGAAACCATCTGATACAGTTCGCAACTTGTTCTCTAGCCAAGGAATCATGGAAAAATTCCACAACGCTAAACAAGGCAAGTAATGACTGATCAACACTTGGAAGATTTGATTGTCGAAATTGTGTCGCCGCTTGTTGATCATCCAGATAACATTCGCGTCATAAGAGAAGAAACCGATCAAAAGATTGCGCTGCGCTTATCTGTCCATAAGTCAGATACCGGTAAAGTTATCGGAAAGCAAGGCCGGACTGCAAAAGCGATTCGAACAGCTGTATTTGCAGCTGGCGCACAGTCTTCTAAGAAAGTTCAACTTGAGATATTTGACTAAAAGGGAGAGGGCCGGCACCTCCCCTTTTTTTACACGCAAAAAAAGGGTAAACTGATAGAAGCTTAGGTAAAATAGAAAAGCCTGAACCAAAAAGTTTTAAAAGCGGGGAGCTTGGTGCGATGCAAATTATTCACCGTGTAGCCGTTATGCAAGTTTTAACCGAACACAGTAAAGAAAAGCTTTTAGCTTCTTTTGCAGAAAAGAAACAAATGCTTGAACAAGAATGCAGCCAGCTCTATTTTCAGCTTAGAAAACATGAGAAAGAACAGCAAAACCCAGATATGATTAAACAATTTAAAAAGGCAATAGAAAAACGAAAAGATCATATAAAAATAATCGATTTTCAAATTGCTCAAGTACATACATTGCCGCTCGGCAGTGAGATGAAAGAAAAGGAAGTCGATGCGCTGCTGACAATTGAAGCCGGAGATAATTGGCATCAGAAGACAGCGGCAAACACCATCGTCATAAAAGACGGAAAAGTAATTGAAATTCGCCAGAGGTGATCATATGACAAAGCGATGGTTTAATGTAGGCAAAATCGTAAATACCCATGGAATCAAAGGCGAAGTACGAGTGATTTCGAAAACAGATTTTGCTGAAGAACGGTACAAACCGGGTAACACGCTGTATTTGTTTATGGACGGACGTAACGAACCGGTTGAAGTAACGGTAAACACCCACAGGCTGCATAAGCAATTTCATTTGTTGCAATTTAAAGAACGGCAAGGCCTGAATGAAGTAGAAGAACTGAAAAATGCAACCATTAAAGTTCCTGAAGAAGATTTAGGAGAGCTGAATGAAGGAGAATTTTACTTCCACGAAATCATTGGGTGCGAAGTATTTACCGGAGACGGCGAACGCATCGGAAAGATCAAAGAAATATTGACGCCTGGAGCTAATGATGTATGGGTCATCTCGCGAAAAGGGAAAAAAGATGCGCTGATTCCTTACATTGAATCAGTAGTCAAACATATCAATGTCAGCGAAAAGAAAATTGAGATTGAACTCATGGAAGGGTTAATAGACGAATGAAAATCGACTTTTTAACGCTGTTTCCCGACATGTTTGAAGGTGTGCTCGGTTCATCGATTCTCCAAAAAGCTCAAGAAAAAGATGCAGTGCAGTTTCAGATCGTAAATTTCCGGGCGTATTCTGATAACAAGCACAATACTGTTGATGATTATCCTTACGGCGGCGGGGCAGGCATGGTTCTTAAGCCGCAGCCTGTTTTTGATGCGGTCGAGGACCTGACATCAAAGGCAGCCGCTCCTCCGCGTATCATCCTCGTATGCCCGCAAGGTGAGCGTTTCACTCAAAAAAAAGCTGAACAATTAGCAAAAGAAGAGTATTTGCTGTTCATTTGCGGCCATTATGAAGGCTATGATGAACGTATTCGTGAGCATCTTGTGACAGATGAAATATCTATTGGCGATTTTGTTCTGACAGGAGGCGAGCTTCCTGCAATGATGATTGCAGACAGTGTCGTCAGATTGCTTCCGGGTGTGCTTGGCAAGGAAGCCTCTCATATTGAGGATTCGTTCAGCACAGGCCTTTTAGAGCACCCGCATTATACAAGGCCGGCAGATTACAAAGGTTTAAAAGTGCCTGAAACACTTCTGTCAGGAAACCATGCGAAAATTAAAGAATGGCGAAATAAAGAATCGATCAGAAGAACCTATATAAGACGTCCGGATCTTTTGAAAGACTACCCGCTTACAGAGCAACAGAGAAAATGGATTTCTGAATGGGAAAAAGAATAGATTTTATTGCAGAAGATATAAAATTGTGATAAGATACTACTTGTGGCTTAAGCGGGCTTATCCGCTGAAAGCTTGAAAACGATGTTCCGCTGTGCCGGGTTTTGTGGCCAAGAGCATCTGTTGGAAGGAGTTGAAAACGATGCAAAAACTAATTGAAGATATCACAAAAGAACAACTTCGCACTGATCTTCCTGCGTTCCGTCCTGGTGACACTTTACGTGTACACGTTAAAGTTGTTGAGGGAAACCGTGAGCGTGTTCAGATCTTTGAAGGTGTTGTGATCAAGCGTCGTGGTGGTGGAATCAGCGAAACATTCACAGTTCGTAAGATTTCTTACGGTGTTGGCGTTGAACGTACTTTCCCTGTACACACACCAAAAATCGCGAAAATCGAAGTTGTACGTTACGGTAAAGTACGCCGTGCTAAACTTTACTACTTGCGTGAACTTCGCGGAAAAGCGGCTCGTATTAAAGAGATCAGACGATAATGATAACGAACGAAAAGAGCTTGTTACCTGTAACAAGCTCTTTTTTTATACAGAATTTGAAAATGCCGGACAGGCATCGTAAAATACATAAGGACAACTAGAATCTAGCGTAATGAAGAGATAAAGGCGGTGTTGTGTCACATGACAATTCAATGGTTCCCGGGCCATATGGCAAAGGCGAGAAGGGAAGTAACCGAAAAATTAAAATTAATTGATATTGTATATGAATTGGTAGATGCCAGAATCCCAATGTCATCAAGAAACCCAATGATTGAAGATATTCTAAAAAATAAGCCGCGAATTATGCTGTTAAACAAAGCAGACAAAGCAGATGCGGCAGTTACACAACAGTGGAAAGAGCACTTTGAGAAAGATGGGATCCGCTCTTTATCCATTAACTCTGTAAACGGGCAAGGCCTAAATCAAATTGTGCCGGCGTCAAAAGAGATTCTCCAAGAAAAATTTGATCGGATGAGGGCAAAAGGTGTGAAGCCGAGAGCGATTCGCGCCTTGATTATCGGCATTCCAAACGTCGGAAAATCCACGCTTATCAACCGGCTGGCAAAGAAAAATATCGCCAAAACGGGAGACAGACCAGGTATTACGACATCTCAGCAGTGGGTGAAGGTCGGGAAAGAATTAGAGCTCTTAGATACACCAGGGATTTTATGGCCAAAATTTGAGGACGAGCTTGTCGGCTTGCGGCTGGCAGTCACCGGGGCGATTAAAGACTCGATTATCAACCTGCAGGACGTGGCCGTGTTTGGTCTTCGTTTTCTCGAAGAATATTATCCTGAACGGCTGAAAGAGCGCTACAGCCTTGATGAGATACCAGAGGACATCGCGGAGCTGTTTGATGCAATTGGCGAAAAGCGCGGCTGTCTCATGAGCGGCGGGCTCATTAACTACGATAAAACGACTGAGGTCATCATTCGCGATATCCGCACTGAAAAGTTCGGCAGGCTGTCATTTGAACAGCCGACTATGTAAAGGCGCGCAGAAATGCGGGTCTTTATTTTTTCCTGACAAGAACCGATACATACAGTAAGGGAGAAGAGAAAGTGAATACATTAACCGTAAAGGACATTAAAGACCGTTTGCAGCAAGTGAGGGATGAACAAGACCCGTTTCTTGCACAGTGCGAAAACGATCCGAGAAAAAGCGTTCAAACGCTTGTAGAGCAATGGCTGAAAAAGCAGGCGAAAGAAAAAGTGCTGAAAGAACAATGGGTGAATATGACTTCCTATGAAAGGATGGCAAGAAACAAAGGGTTTCGCTTAATTGCGGGTGTTGACGAGGTCGGTCGGGGGCCGTTGGCAGGACCAGTTGTCGCAAGCGCCGTCATCCTTCCAGAGGAATGTGAAATACTTGGACTGACAGACTCCAAAAAGCTTTCAGAAAAAAAGCGTGAGGAATATTACGAGCTTATTATGGAAAAAGCGCTGGCAGTCGGGATAGGAATTGTAGAAGCTCCAGTTATTGATGAAATCAATATATATGAAGCTTCGAAGATGGCAATGGTGAAAGCGATACACGATTTGTCAGAAACACCCGATTATTTGCTTGTTGATGCTATGACGCTGCCGCTTGACACACATCAATCGTCAATTATAAAAGGCGATGCCAAAAGCGTGTCCATTGCAGCAGGTGCGTGTATCGCGAAAGTGACGAGAGACCGAATGATGAGCGTTTATGCAGAAACATATCCCATGTATGGGTTTGAAAAAAACAAAGGCTATGGGACAAAAGAACATTTGGAAGCTCTTGCTGCATACGGTCCAACTGAATTGCACCGCAAAACTTTCGCTCCTGTTCAATCGTTAAGATAAAACTATGGACAAGGAGGCACCTTTTTTAAATGAATATACGGAATGATGTGCAAAAGGCACTGCAGCACTTTTTTAGAAACACTGGAGTCCCCCAGGAAACATCGACTATCAGCGAAGCGCTAAACGGGGAGAAGCGTCTTCTTTTAGGAAAAGTGCTTCGTTTATTGGGAGACCAGCATGCGCTAATCCAAGTCGGTAATCAAACGATCCAGGGAAAACTTGAAACCCAGCTTCGCCCTCAGGCATACTATTGGTTTTCCTACGAAAAAAAAACGACAGAACAGACAGGCCGTCTTCAGGTCGTTCAAAGCTTTGAGCAGAATCCAAAAACCATTCAGGATGCTGCTGGTAAGCTTTTAAATGCCATCGCGGTAAAGCCTTCAAATGCCGCTCTCATGATGACAGGAGCGATGCTGAAGACTAAAACACCCGTAACAGAAAATGATATCAAAACAGCGGTACGCTGGATGGAGACGCTCCCTGCGTCAGATGCAAAAAAAGCAATTGAAACGGTTATTTTCGCCTTAAAGCGTGATCTGCCCATTCATTCTGAGGTATTGAGCGGAATTCATGCTGTCAAATCGCCTGTTCCGCTTCATCAGCATGTATCCCAGCTGCTTCAGGCAATCAATCAGAGCCCCCAGCAGGGCCAGGTGATGGCAAAGCTGAAAGAAGCCGTTACGACACTTTTTAATAGTGAAATCGATGTCCATGCAGAACGCCTGATCGAAAGACTTGTCTCGTTAACAAACAATGCCAAAGCACCTTCTGCAAGCACTGCAGCTGGAAATAGAGAGCTTAGCGCACCAGCCGATTCCATCGGGAAGAGCGACTTATCGCTTGCAAACCGTATAGAGGAACAGAAAAGAGTACAAAGAGAGCCTGTTAAAACAGCAGCAGACATTCCAAGCAAAGAAGCCCGACAGCTGCTGATAAAGCTGACTGAATCTGCTGATAAAAACAATCTTCCAATCGTGAAAGAAGCAGCAAATTGGCTGAAAGCGGCTGCTTCACCGGCTGATAGTAAATCACCTGCAGCTTCAGCTGTTTTACAGGCAGCGCAAGTTACAGATCAGGAAGCCGAAGTCTTTTTAAAGGCTGTTCAGCAGACAGCACCTCATTTAGCGGATAAGGCTGATGTTCTTTCTTTTTTGTCCAAAGTGAAAACGGCAATTGGTGCAAGGGACGAGCTTGCGTTCATTAAAGCGTTTGAACAAGGAAGTGAAGCCGCGCCTGATGATATACAATCCATTAAGCTGGCGCTCCATGCTGCAAGAGGATCGAATGAGGTAGCTGAACCTGTCAAACAGGAAGCGGATCAGCTGTTTCATAAATTAAACGGGCAGCTTTTCATGCAGCAGGACCATCCGTCATACAGCCAAATTGTGATGTCATTTCCGCTGTTTTCAAAGTCAGGGGTACAGGACATGACTGTTCTGTTTAAAGGAAAGAAAGAAGCGGATGGAAAGCTTGATCCAACCCATTGCCGGCTTTTGTTTTTGCTGCAGCTGGATACGTTAAAAGAAACCGTTGTTGATTGCTTGATTCAGCAAAAAGCAATGACCATTACAATTGAGACTGATTTCGAGCTTCAGGATGCGATCGACCCGATGGTGCCCGCCCTTAAACAAGCTCTCAAGGAAATGGGATACAGCCTTTCAGGGGTAAACGCCAAAAAAAGAGTTCATACCGAAGAGAAGGCAACAATCGTTCAATATGTAACAAGCATCAGTGATCAGGAAGTGGATGTGAAAATATGAAAAAACAGACGCCGATCAGACAAGCTGTGGCTCTCCATTATGACGAACAAAAAGACAAGGCTCCGAAAGTGGCTGCGACAGGAAAGGGCCATGTAGCCGACAATATTATCAAAGAAGCGAAAAAAGCAGGGGTTCCGATCCAAGAAGATCGGACCCTTGTCGAATTAATGCGCCATTTGACTGTAGATGATCAAATTCCGGAAGCTCTTTATGAGACGGTAGCCGAGATTTTTTCGTTCATTTATCGATTGGATGAGAGCGTAAAAAACAAAAAATAACCATAAATATTCCCCATCCGCCGTTTGAAATTTATGTTTTTAATAAAATAAAAGTTTGAATGTTTAGAAGGATTTAAAGATTTTGTACCGAACTCTAGACAATTCTTCCAGTATTATTATAGAATGAAAGCGCAGTCTATTTTAGTTTTGTTACATAAGTTAGGAGGATGGGAAATGAATATCCATGAGTACCAGGGGAAAGAAGTCCTCAGGAAATATGGGGTGTCTGTTCCTGAAGGTAAAGTGGCTTTTACAGCAGAAGAAGCAGTGGAGAAAGCGAAGAGCTTATCCAGCTCGGTTTATGTCGTAAAGGCTCAAATTCATGCTGGCGGTCGAGGCAAAGCTGGTGGGGTAAAAATAGCAAAATCAGTAGACGAAGTGAAAGCGTATGCCGAAGAACTCTTAGGGAAGACCCTAGTTACTCATCAGACGGGTCCGGACGGCCAAGTAATAAAACGCTTACTTATTGAAGAAGGCTGCGATATTAAAAAAGAATACTACGTGGGGCTAGTGCTTGATCGAGCAACTTCCAGAATCGTTTTGATGGCTTCTGAAGAAGGCGGAACGGAAATTGAAGAAGTGGCGGAGAAAACACCGGAAAAAATCAAAAAAGCTATTATTGATCCGGCTGTCGGTCTGCAAGGCTATCAAGCCAGAGAAATTGCATTCGCTATTAATATCCCAAAGGAGCTTGTGGGAAAAGCTGCTAAGTTTATGCTTGGGCTATATAAAGCGTTTGTTGAGAAAGACTGCTCAATCGCTGAAATCAATCCGCTCGTTGTTACCGGCGACGGACATGTGATGGCGCTTGATGCGAAATTGAATTTCGACAGCAATGCACTATACAGACAAAAGGATATTATGGAATACAGAGATTTGGATGAAGAAGATCCAAAAGAAATCGAAGCGTCTAAATATGACTTAAGCTACATCTCCCTCGATGGAAATATTGGCTGTATGGTCAACGGCGCGGGACTTGCAATGTCCACAATGGATATTATCAAGCATTATGGAGGAGAACCGGCCAACTTCCTTGATGTGGGCGGCGGTGCAACCGCAGAAAAAGTCACGGAAGCATTTAAAATCATTCTTTCTGACCAAAACGTTAAAGGGATTTTTGTCAACATTTTCGGCGGCATCATGAAGTGTGATGTCATTGCAGAAGGGGTTGTGGAAGCGACAAAACAAGTCGGTTTGACATTGCCGCTTGTCGTCCGTCTTGAAGGCACAAACGTGGATATAGGGAAGAAAATCCTTAGTGAATCAGGATTGAATATTACATCTGCGGAATCGATGGCTGACGGCGCGCAGAAAATTGTATCCTTAGTTTAGGAAAGAATGAAAGGCAGGGGACCAGATAATGAGTGTTTTTATTAATAAAGATACAAGAGTTATTGTGCAAGGGATTACAGGTTCTACCGCTTTATTTCATACGAAGCAGATGCTCGAATATGGCACAAATATCGTTGGCGGTGTAACACCTGGAAAAGGCGGAACGGAAGCGGAAGGTGTTCCTGTATTTCATACAGTGGCTGAAGCAGTCCAAACGACAGGTGCAAACGCGTCTGTTATATATGTGCCTGCACCGTTTGCAGCAGATGCGATTATGGAAGCGGTAGATGCGGAGCTTGACCTCGTGATTTGCATCACGGAGCATATTCCGGTTTTAGATATGGTTAAGGTCAAACGCTTCATGGAAGGCAAGAAAACGCGGCTGATAGGGCCGAACTGTCCTGGCGTCATCACACCTGACGAATGTAAAATCGGCATTATGCCTGGATATATCCATAAAAAGGGCCATGTAGGCGTTGTATCGCGTTCAGGAACTTTAACATACGAAGCGGTCCACCAGCTGTCAGAAGCGGGTGTAGGGCAATCTACAGCTGTTGGGATCGGCGGTGATCCTGTAAATGGAACAAGCTTTATTGACGTTTTAAAAGCGTTTAACGAAGATCCTGACACACACGCTGTTATCATGATTGGCGAGATCGGCGGTACTGCTGAAGAAGAAGCGGCAGAGTGGGTAAAAGCCAACATGACAAAACCGGTAGTCGGTTTTATCGGCGGGAAAACAGCACCGCCAGGGAAACGCATGGGGCATGCAGGCGCCATTATTTCCGGCGGAAAAGGTACTGCTGATGAAAAAATCAAAACCCTTAATGCATGCGGAATCGAAGTTGCAGAGACACCTTCTGTAATGGGCGAAACGTTAATCAAGGTGCTAAAAGAGAAGAACTTGTTCGAAACTTGTAAAACGCATTAATAATGAAGGGACAGCCGTCAAGGCTGTTCCTGCTTTTTCTGTCAAAAGGAGGTCAATATATTGGACCAGGCCGCAGCCTGTTTAATAATTTGCAGAATCAATCACTTATTATCCCCATCCCTTCTATTAAAATGGTGGAAAGCTGATCCTTCTATGTCGCTGACATCACCCGTGTTCGAAACTGTTACGCACAGTAAAATAAAAGCAGCTGCATTAAAAAATAAAATAGAAGAACATTACTCAAACCTTCAGCGCGTACTTGCAGCTTACCGCGAGCAAGGTATTAACATCATCCCGATTTCTTCAAAGCAATATCCTTTCTGGCTGAAAAACATTTATGATCCGCCTGCCGTCCTGTTTGCAAAGGGTGACATGACCCTTCTTTCTAAAGGGAGGAAAATTGGCATTGTAGGGACAAGACATCCAACAGCCTATGGGATACAAGTTGTCAATCATCTTACAACAGAGCTTTGCCGTAAAGATTGGGTGATTGTCAGCGGACTGGCGTCAGGGATAGATGGAATGTCTCATGCTGCAAGTATTAAGGCGAAGGGACGAACAATCGGCGTCATTGCAGGGGGATTTCAGCATATTTATCCTCAAGAAAACCTTCAATTAGCAGATCACATGGCTAAACATCATATTCTTCTGTCAGAGCACCCACCTGAAACCAAACCTCAAAAATGGCATTTTCCTATGAGAAATCGTATTATCAGCGGATTAAGTGAAGGGATTGTTGTCGTGCAAGGAAAAGAAAAGAGCGGTTCACTGATTACTGCGTATCAAGCACTGGAACAAGGGAGAGAGGTATTTGCCGTACCCGGTTTAGTATTTGACCCTTACGCCGGAGGCCCTGTAAAACTCATTCAGCAGGGAGCTAAAGCCATATGGTCAGCAGAAGATATTTTCAATGAGCTTCCTGAGTGAAACGTTCAATATACGGAACCCTTTTGAATTTTCGTTTGACAAACGGTATTGTAATATTTAATAATAGTGAGGATTTAAAGTTGCATATTGTTTTCTATTTAAATAATGACGTTCATCATAAAGAATGAAATGTTGAAAGCCAACGAAAGACAGCTGCAAAACCAAAATTGAAATATGTGAAAAGAGAGAGAACACCTCTTGAGGGGGATGAAAATGTCTGATTATCTAGTCATCGTGGAATCGCCCGCTAAGGCGAAAACGATTGAACGTTACTTAGGTAAAAAATATAAAGTGAAAGCATCAATGGGACATGTCCGGGATCTTCCAAAAAGTCAAATGGGAGTTGACATAGAACAGAATTTCGAACCGAAATATATTACCATTCGAGGCAAAGGGCCGGTATTAAAAGAGCTGAAAACGGCTGCGAAAAAAGCCAAAAAAGTGTATCTCGCAGCCGACCCCGACAGAGAAGGGGAAGCGATTGCATGGCACTTGGCACACAGTCTTGACTTAGATCTCAATTCAGACTGCCGTGTGGTCTTTAACGAAATTACAAAAGACGCCATTAAGGAATCGTTTAAGCATCCTCGCATGATTAATATGGATTTAGTAGATGCACAGCAGGCGCGACGGATTTTAGACAGGCTTGTCGGCTATAAAATCAGTCCTATTCTTTGGAAAAAAGTCAAAAAAGGGCTTAGCGCAGGCCGTGTGCAGTCTGTTGCTCTCCGTTTGATTATCGACCGCGAAAAAGAGATTAATGACTTTAAGCCAGAGGAATATTGGACAATTGACGGTATGTTCTTGAAAGGACAGGAAACATTCGAAGCGAGCTTTTTCGGAAAAAACGGCAAAAAACTTCCTTTAAAAAGTGAAGCAGATGTAAAAGACATTCTTTCTCAGCTTAAAGGCAATAAATATACAGTTGAAAAAGTTACGAAAAAGGAACGCAAACGTAATCCAGCCTTGCCTTTCACCACTTCCACCCTACAGCAGGAAGCTGCGCGTAAGCTCAATTTCAGAGCAAAGAAAACAATGATGATTGCTCAGCAATTATATGAAGGAATTGATCTTGGAAGAGAAGGAACAGTCGGTCTCATCACATACATGAGAACGGATTCAACCCGCATTTCAAATACGGCGGTCGATGAAGCAGCTGCATTTATCGATCAGGCATACGGAAAAGAGTTCTTAGGCGGCAAACGAAAGCCTACGAAAAAGAATGAAAATGCTCAGGATGCTCACGAAGCCATCCGCCCAACATCTGTTCTCAGAAAACCAAGTGAATTAAAAGCAGTACTTGGCCGAGATCAAATGAGATTGTATAAATTAATTTGGGAGCGTTTTGTTGCCAGTCAGATGGCATCTGCGGTTCTAGATACAATGAGTGTTGATTTGACAAACAATGGTTTGACATTTCGTGCGAATGGAAGTAAAGTCAAGTTTTCTGGGTTTATGAAGGTGTATGTTGAAGGAAAAGACGATCAATTAGAAGAAAAAGATCGCATGCTGCCTGACTTACAAGAAGGCGACACGGTATTATCAAAAGATATAGAACCGGAGCAGCATTTTACTCAGCCTCCTCCGCGCTACACTGAGGCACGGCTCGTCAAAACTCTTGAAGAACGAGGTATCGGCCGTCCTTCCACATATGCTCCGACGCTTGATACAATTCAGCGGCGCGGCTACGTGGCTTTGGATAATAAACGCTTTGTTCCGACAGAATTAGGCCAGATCGTCCTTGACCTGATCATGGAATTTTTCCCTGAAATCATTAATGTTGAGTTTACAGCGAAGATGGAAAAAGACCTTGACCATGTAGAAGAAGGCAATACAGAATGGGTTAAGATTATTGATAACTTCTACAGCGATTTTGAAAAACGCGTTAAAAAAGCCGAATCGGAAATGAAGGAAGTTGAAATCGAACCAGAATATGCAGGGGAAGATTGTGAATTATGCGATTCTCCAATGGTATATAAAATGGGGAGGTACGGTAAATTCTTAGCTTGCTCTAACTTCCCGGACTGCCGGAACACAAAACCGATTGTGAAACAAATCGGCGTGAAGTGCCCAAGCTGTGGTGAAGGAAATATTGTTGAGCGAAAATCGAAAAAGAAACGCATTTTTTACGGCTGTGACCGTTATCCGGAATGTGAATTCGTTTCCTGGGATAAACCAATTGAACGAAAATGCCCGAAATGCGAAAACATGCTTGTTGAGAAAAAACTCAAAAAAGGCATACAAGTCCAATGTGTGGAATGCGATTATAAGGAAGAACCACAGAAGTAGCGGTGAGCAGGGTCTTGCTCACCTTCTTTGTGTGGTAAAAGAAGGCCTTGAATAATAAACTAGGAGATGTGAATGATGAACCAACAAACAGTGAATGTAATCGGAGCTGGACTCGCAGGAAGTGAAGCAGCATGGCAGCTTGCCAAACGGGGGATTCAAGTCAAACTATATGAAATGCGCCCTGTTAAACAAACCCCTGCACACCATACAGATAAATTTGCTGAGCTAGTGTGCAGCAACTCTTTGCGCTCCAATACGCTTGCTAACGCTGTCGGTGTATTAAAGGAAGAAATGCGCGCGCTTGATTCAGCCATTATCGCGGCGGCTGACGAATGTTCGGTGCCTGCCGGCGGCGCCCTTGCTGTAGATCGTCACGAATTTGCTGCAAGTGTGACAAATCGGGTGAAAAATCATCCGAACGTAACTGTTATGAATGAAGAAGTGACAGAAATTCCTGAAGGTCCTACTATTATCGCAACAGGTCCATTAACATCTGAATCACTGTCTGCACAGCTGAAGGAACTAACTGGAGAGGACTATTTATATTTTTATGATGCAGCGGCGCCAATTGTAGAAAAAGACAGTTTGGATATGGATAAAGTATACTTGAAATCGCGCTATGATAAAGGTGAAGCGGCATATTTGAACTGCCCGATGACAGAAGAAGAATTTGACCGTTTTCATGAAGCATTAACATCAGCAGAAACAGTCCCATTAAAAGAATTCGAAAAAGAGATTTTCTTTGAAGGCTGTATGCCGATTGAAGTCATGGCAAAACGGGGAAAGAAAACAATGCTTTTTGGGCCGATGAAACCAGTTGGTTTAGAACATCCTGTTACAGGCAAACGTCCGCATGCTGTCGTTCAGCTCAGACAGGATGATGCAGCGGGAACACTCTATAATATTGTAGGATTCCAGACTCATTTAAAATGGGGAGATCAAAAGGAAGTTCTTAAATTGATTCCTGGGCTTGAAAATGTAGAAATTGTCAGATACGGCGTGATGCACAGAAATACATTCATTAACTCTCCAAGTCTGTTAGAGCCGACTTATCAATTTAAAAACCGCAATGATCTGTTCTTTGCAGGGCAAATGACGGGAGTAGAAGGATATGTCGAATCAGCTGCCTCAGGTCTGGTAGCAGGGATTAATGCGGCTAAACTTGTTTTAGGAGAAGAGCTTATTACCTTCCCGCAGGAAACAGCTATAGGAAGCATGGCGCACTATATTACAACAACAAACCAGAAGAATTTCCAACCGATGAATGCAAACTTTGGGCTTTTAAAAGAATTGCCTGTTAAAATTAAAAATAAAAAAGAGCGGAATGAACAATACGCAAATCGTGCAATTGAGACAATTCGAACAATTTCGAAAACAATATAGGTATTGATTGCAACCTGAGCGCGATTTGTGATACCATTTAAAAGCCCTTCCTGGGGAGGTATTAGGCATGGAGAATGTTAAGAATTTCGTAAACTTATTCGTAGAATATTTACAAATTGAAAAAAATTATTCACAATATACTATTGTGAATTATGTGGATTCAATTGAAGAATTCGAGACTTTCCTGCGCGTTCAATGTATAAATGGATTTGAAAAAGCTGCATATCAAGATATTAGGATTTTTCTGACACAAGCCTATGAAAAAGGCTTATCGAGAAGAACGATAAGCAAAAAGATATCTGCATTAAGAAGCTTTTATAAGTTTTTGATGCGGGAAAAGCTTGTTGAAGAAAATCCATTTCAGCTTGTTCATCTGCCGAAACAAGAGAAACGAATACCGAAGTTTCTATATCAAAAAGAGCTTGAGGAGCTGTTTGACGTTTCAGATATAAGCCAGCCGACCGGAATGAGGGATCAAGCACTGTTAGAGCTTCTCTATGCCACCGGAATGAGGGTCAGTGAATGCTGTTCCATAACCATTCACGACATTGACTTATTTATGGACACTGTGCTTGTACACGGTAAAGGTAAGAAACAGCGCTATATCCCCTTTGGGTCTTACGCCCGTGAGGCGTTGAAGGTATATATGAATAGTGGAAGACAGCGCTTGCTGATGAAAGCAAAAGAACCTCATGATCTATTATTCGTAAATCAAAGAGGCGGACCGCTTACAGCCCGAGGAGTCAGGCATATTTTAAGCGGGCTTGTTCAAAAAGCGTCCGGCGCTTTACATATTCATCCGCATATGCTTCGACATACGTTTGCCACTCACCTGTTAAACGAAGGAGCAGATTTGAGAAGCGTCCAGGAACTGCTCGGACATTCCAATCTGTCCTCGACACAGATATACACGCACGTTTCGAAGGAAATGTTGAGAAACACATATATGTCTCACCATCCAAGAGCTTTTAAGAAAAATTAAAGGAGGCCCTCTATGTCATCTTTTCATGCGACCACAATATTTGCCGTACAGCATAAGGGACGAAGTGCTATGTCTGGTGACGGGCAAGTGACATTTGGTCAGGCTGTTGTCATGAAACACACTGCAAGAAAAGTAAGAAAGCTGTTTAACGGTAAGGTTCTTGCAGGTTTTGCGGGATCTGTTGCAGACGCTTTCACTTTATTCGAAAAGTTTGAAGCTAAGCTTGAAGAATATAACGGCAACTTAAAACGGGCGGCTGTTGAGCTTGCAAAGGAATGGCGTAGCGATAAAGTGCTTAGAAAGCTTGAAGCCATGCTGATTGTTATGAATCAGGATACGTTGCTTCTCGTATCAGGAACAGGCGAGGTGATCGAACCAGATGACGGTATTCTCGCAATTGGATCAGGGGGCAATTACGCTCTGGCAGCGGGAAGAGCTTTGAAAAAACATGCTGGGGAAAGTATGTCTGCAAGTGAGATTGCTAGAGCTGCGTTAGAAACAGCAGGCGAAATTTGTGTATACACGAACGATCAAATCATACTGGAAGAGCTTGAATAGAAAGGACTTGAGGCGCATGGAAAAACAACCGTTAACACCAAGACAGATTGTAGATCGGTTAGACCAATATATTGTCGGTCAGCAAAACGCGAAAAAAGCTGTCGCCGTGGCATTAAGAAACCGCTATAGAAGAAGCCTTCTGGATGAAAAGCTGAAGGATGAGGTCGTTCCGAAAAACATTTTAATGATGGGACCTACAGGCGTTGGAAAAACGGAAATTGCCAGACGAATTGCCAAGATTTCAGGTGCGCCATTTATCAAAATTGAAGCAACAAAATTCACTGAAGTCGGCTATGTAGGCAGAGATGTTGAATCTATGGTCAGAGACCTTGTGGAAACCTCTGTTCGGCTTATAAAAGAAGAGAAAATGACTGAAGTAAAGGAACAGGCAGAGGAAAATGCAAACAAACGCATTGTTCGACTGTTAGTTCCGGGGAAGAAAAAACAATCAGGCGTTAAAAATCCATTTGAAATGTTTTTTGGCGGCAGCCAGCCGAATGGTGAAGATGAGGCGGAGAGCCAGGAAGAAGCAAACATTGAAGAAAAAAGAAAACGCATGGCGCATCAGCTTGCTTTAGGAGAACTGGAAGACTACTATGTAACAGTAGAAGTCGAAGAGCAGCAGCCATCTATGTTTGACATGCTGCAGGGCTCGGGTATGGAGCAGATGGGTATGAATATGCAGGATGCGCTGAGCGGATTAATGCCAAAGAAAAAGAAACGGCGCAAAATGACCGTCAGGGAAGCCAGAAAAGTCCTGACGAATGAAGAAGCAAGCAAACTCATCGATATGGATGAAGTCAGCCAGGAAGCCGTTCAGAGAGCTGAAGAAAGCGGAATTATTTTTATCGACGAGATTGATAAAATTGCCAAAAACGGAGGCGCATCATCTTCTGCTGATGTATCCAGAGAAGGTGTTCAGCGAGACATTCTCCCAATCGTTGAAGGCTCTACCGTTGTCACGAAATATGGTTCGGTAAAAACTGACCATGTTCTATTTATTGCAGCAGGAGCCTTTCATATGGCCAAACCGTCTGATTTAATTCCTGAACTGCAAGGGCGTTTTCCGATTCGTGTAGAACTGAGCAAACTCACGGTAGACGACTTCGTAAGAATTTTAATAGAGCCGGATAATGCGTTGCTCAAACAATATCAAGCATTGTTGCAGACAGAAGGTATATCTCTTGAATTTTCTGACGAAGCTATTCATAAGATTGCTGAAGTTGCTTATCATGTGAACCAGGATACTGATAATATCGGTGCGAGGCGCCTTCATACAATACTTGAACGTTTATTAGAAGATCTGTCGTTTGAAGCTCCTGACGTAACAATGGAGAAAATAACAATTACACCGCAGTATGTCGAAGAAAAGCTCGGAACGATAGCTAAAAACAAAGATTTAAGTCAATTTATTTTGTGAAAAATTTAATAAGAGGAATGTTTAGGAGGATTATTTATCATGGCTTTATTACAAAAAACAAGAATTATTAACTCCATGTTGCAAGCTGCAGCAGGGAAACCGGTGAACTTTAAGGAGATGGCGGAGACGCTTCGGGATGTCATTGATTCCAATATTTTCGTTGTAAGCCGCAGAGGGAAACTTCTTGGCTATTCTATTAACCAGCAAATTGAAAATAATCGCATGAAAAAGATGCTTGAGGATCGTCAATTCCCTGAAGAATATACGAAAAATTTATTTAACATCCCTGAAACATCTTCTAACTTGGACATTAATAGTGAGTATACTGCTTTCCCTGTTGAGAATAGAGACCTGTTCCAAGCTGGTTTAACAACAATTGTACCGATCATTGGTGGCGGAGAAAGATTAGGAACGCTCATTCTTTCACGTTTACAGGATCAATTTCATGATGATGACTTGATTCTTGCTGAATATGGCGCTACTGTTGTCGGAATGGAGATCCTGAGAGAAAAAGCAGAAGAAATTGAAGAGGAAGCAAGAAGCAAAGCTGTCGTTCAAATGGCTATCAGTTCTCTTTCTTACAGTGAGCTTGAAGCAATTGAACACATTTTTGAAGAGCTTGATGGGAACGAGGGCCTTCTTGTTGCAAGTAAAATCGCTGATCGCGTCGGCATTACCCGTTCTGTCATTGTGAATGCACTCAGAAAGCTGGAAAGCGCGGGTGTTATCGAGTCAAGATCATTAGGAATGAAAGGTACTTATATCAAAGTTCTAAACAGCAAATTCCTAATCGAATTAGAACATTTAAAATCACATTAATCACGCAAAGAACCCCTTTATGAGGGGTTCTTTTTTTATCTCAAATAAAGGAAATGAATAAGCTTTATTTCCTGGGTTGAAAGTCGTTCTTTGTAATAATTTTAATAAACCACACAAATTTCTCGAAAAATCACAAAAAATGACGAAAAGTATATAGAAAAAACGGAAATTGTGTTATATTCAGGCTTATATGCAAACAGAAAATGTAGTTCTAATAATCTAGGACTTTGTACCTAGATGTAAAATAGATAATTGTGAGGACAATTTTTTATGCGAACTTCATAGACTTTATGCCTGTTATTTCTTACAATAAGCATAGAGTTTTACAATTCTCGACAAGGATACTGAGGATGAAAAAAACTGAAATGGAGGTAAGTGGATATGAGCTTATTTTCTGGAACGATACAAAATCTTGATAATGCCTTGAATAGAGCAGATATTAAGCAAAAAGTCATAACTAATAATATTGCCAATATAGATACACCGAACTATAAGGCAAAAAAAGTCTCTTTCCAAAATTCGCTAGAACAAGAGTCCTCTCGTTTCGAAGCGACAAAAACGGACTATCGTCATATTGATTTTTCTGATGGTGATTCGAATTATTCAATTGTGAAAAGTAGAAATACATCGTATCAACAAAATGGAAACAATGTCGACGTGGACAAAGAGATGACAGAATTGGCGCAAAATCAAATCAACTATCAAGCATTAGTTGAAAGAATGAACGGAAAATTTAATTCGTTGAAAACCGTATTAACAGGAGGAAGATGATGACAGCTTTTCATAGCTTAAATGTTTCAGCGTCTGCTTTAACAGCTCAGCGAGTCAGGATGGACGTTGTATCGTCTAACTTGGCGAATGTGGATACAACAAGAGCAAAGCAGGTGAATGGAGAATGGGTGCCTTACAGAAGAAAAATGGTTTCTCTTCAGTCAAAAGGTGAATCGTTCTCTTCTATCCTCAATTCTAAAATGAGCGGAAGCGGAAACGCTGGAAACGGTGTGAAAGTTTCTAAAGTTACTGAGGATGATTCAGAATTTAATCTTGTCTATGATCCGACAGACCCTGATGCAAACGCTGAAGGGTATGTACAAAAGCCTAATGTGGATCCATTGAAAGAAATGGTTGACCTTGTCAGCAGCACAAGATCATACGAGGCGAATGTCACTGCGATGAATGCCACTAAGGGAATGCTGATGAAAGCATTAGAAATCGGAAAGTAAGGTGAATGAATGTGATGAATGCAATGAATGCAATTTCTCCATTTCAAGTGCAAAATATTCAAAATGCAACAAATCAAGTAAACAATAGCCAAAAAACAAATTCTTCAAATCAAACAAGCTTTTCGGAGCTTTTAAAAAACTCTATTAGTTCGTTAAATGAGTCCCAAGTAACTTCTGACAACATGACTAATGCTTTGGCAGCAGGAAAAGATGTAAATCTTGATGAAGTGATGATCGCCGCTCAAAAAGCAAACATCTCTCTCACTGCTGCTACAGAGTTCCGCAATAAAGCTGTGGAAGCATATCAGGAGATTATGAGAATGCAAATGTAGGGGGTCTGACGATTAAGAGAAAGAGTGGAATGACCGGGGGTTAACATGAATCGTACTCTAATGCAAATAAAAAACAAAACAAGTGAGTTTTGGAAAAACAGATCTAAATTACAAAAGATTTTAATGATTAGTGCTTTAGCGGCAATTATTATTATTGGAATTATTGTTAGTGTTTTTGCTTCTAATACAAAAATGGCGCCGCTGTACAAAGATTTGTCTGCAGAAGAAGCAGGGAAAATTAAAGAAGAACTTGATGCGAAGAAAGTGCCAAACGAACTTTCAAACGGCGGTACAGTCATTAGCGTTCCGGAAGATCAGGTTGATTCATTAAAAGTACAAATGGCTGCAGAAGGGCTTCCGAAAACCGGATCAATTGATTATTCGTTTTTTGGACAGAATGCCGGCTTCGGTATGACAGATAATGAGTTTGATATGGTCAAAGTGAAAGCGACACAGACAGAACTGTCAAATTTGATCAATGAGATGGACGGTATCAAAAATTCAAAAGTAATGATTAACCTTCCGAAAGACGCTGTGTTTGTCGGTGAGGATCAATCTGCAGCATCCGCGTCAATCGTTCTGCAGATTCAACCGGGCTATACGCTAGATCAAAGCCAGGTCAACGGATTGTATCATCTAGTATCGAAAAGCGTGCCCAGCCTAAAAGAAGATAACATCGTCATCATGGACCAAAACTCTACATACTACGACAAATCAGACAGTGGTGCAGGGTCCTACGCGGATAGTTATTCTTCCCAGCAAGGAATTAAGTCCCAAGTTGAAAAAGACATTCAAAAACATGTTCAGTCATTGCTTGGAACGATGATGGGGCAAGATAAAGTAGTTGTCTCTGTTACAGCTGATGTTGATTTCACAAAAGAAAATCGCACAGAAGACATTGTCGAGCCTGTTGATAAAGAAAACATGGAAGGCATTGCGGTCAGCGCGGAAAAAGTATCTGAAACATACCAGGGTGACGGTGCAGCCGATGGCGGTACTGCCGGAACTGGTGAGGAAGATGTAACGAACTATAAAGCTGCTGATGATAATAACGGAAGCGGAAATTACGAAAAAAGCAGCAATAAAATCAATTACGAGGTTAACCGCATCCATAAAGAAATCGCTGAAAGTCCTTATAAGGTCAGAGATTTAGGAATTCAAGTCATGGTAGAGCCGCCTGATGCAAAAAATACAGCGTCGCTGTCAACTGAAAGACAGGATGATATACAAAAAATCCTCTCAACTGTAGTCAGAACATCACTGGATAAGGACACAACACAAAACCAGAACCTTTCTGATCAAGATATTAATAATAAAATTGTTGTCTCCGTTCAGCCATTTGACGGGAAAGTCAACTTAGATACAAATACGGAAAAATCCTCAGGTATCCCGCTGTGGGCATATATCGTAGGCGGTGTTTTAATAGCGGCGATCATTATTCTGATCATTATGCTTATCAGAAAGAAAAGAGCGCAAGAGGATGAGTTTGAGGAATACGAGTATGAGAGTCCACAAGAACCAATTAACATGCCTGATATCAATGAAGAGGAAAATGAAACACCGGAAACAGTCAGACGAAAACAGCTTGAAAAAATGGCGAAAGACAAGCCGGAAGATTTTGCAAAACTGCTAAGAAGCTGGCTGGACGAGGATTAGGAGGAATTAGAAATGGCGAGACGTGATCAAGATAAGCTTACAGGAAAACAAAAAGCAGCCATTCTCATGATTTCCCTGGGGTTAGATGTGTCAGCTTCTGTGTATAAGCACTTAACCGATGAAGAAATTGAAAGGCTTACCTTAGAAATATCAGGTGTTCGAAGTGTCGATCATCAAAAAAAGGATGAAATTATAGAAGAATTTCATAATATAGCCATTGCGCAGGATTATATTTCTCAAGGCGGTCTAAGCTATGCGAGACAAGTTCTTGAGAAGGCGCTTGGAGAGAATAAGGCGGAAAACATCCTTAATAGGCTGACTTCTTCTTTACAAGTTAAACCATTTGATTTTGCCAGAAAAGCGGAGCCCGAACAAATCTTGAATTTTATACAGCAAGAGCATCCGCAGACGATGGCGTTAATTTTGTCCTATTTAGATCCTGTGCAATCCGGGCAAATTTTATCTGAGCTGAACCCTGAGGTACAGGCTGAGGTTGCGAGAAGAATCGCTGTTATGGACAGAACGGCACCTGAAATTATAAATGAGGTAGAACGGATTCTGGAACAAAAAATATCTTCGGCATTTACTCAGGACTATACACAAACAGGCGGAATTGAAGCTGTTGTTGAAGTGTTAAACGGAGTTGACAGAGGCACAGAGAAAACGATCTTGGATTCATTGGAAATTCAGGATCCTGATCTTGCTGAAGAAATTAAAAAGCGGATGTTTGTCTTTGAAGATATTGTTACACTTGATAACCGCGCCATTCAGCGAGTCATTCGCGATGTTGAGAACGACGATCTGCTTCTTTCATTAAAAGTTGCCAGCGAGGAAGTTAAAGAAATCGTGTTCAACAATATGTCACAGCGTATGGTTGAAACCTTTAAAGAAGAAATGGAATTTATGGGACCTGTACGTTTGAAAGATGTAGAAGAAGCTCAATCAAGAATTGTAAGCATCGTCAGAAAGCTTGAAGAAGCCGGTGAAATTGTAATAGCAAGAGGCGGAGGGGACGATATTATTGTCTAATATCATTAAACAAGAATCATCTTTTTCTCCACAAAAGGAAAAAAGAAAGCTCTCTGTACAAGAGGTGCGTATCGATCATTCTCACCTTTTGCAGGCTGAAGAGAACCCAGAAGCAATTATGGCCCGAGTGAAAGAGGAAGCTGACCGGATTTCTGAGCAGGCAAACAGCCATATAGAAAATATTCGCCGTCAAATTGAGCAGGAAAAAAATGATTGGTCGGCTGAAAAACAGAAGCTTATTGAAGAAGCAAAAGCCGAGGGCTTTGAACAGGGTATGGCATTAGGAAAGGCTGAGGCGATGCAGCAGTACGCTGAACTCATCAGCCAAGCGAACAGCATAACTGAAATGTCCAGAAAAGCTGTTGAGGATAAGCTTGAAGACGCTAATGGAGAAATTGTTGAGCTTGCCGTTGCACTTGCTAAAAAAATATGGCAACAAACATCTGATGATAAAGAGGCTTTTCTACTGCTAGTGAAACAAGTCATTAACGAAGTAAAGGAATACGACGATATATCAATATATGTAGATCCATATTACTATGAGACAGTCTTTCAGCAAAAAGACGAAATCCAGCATTTGCTTCATAAAGAATGCCGGCTCGGCATATATGCTGATGAAAAAGCTCAAAAAGGAACCTGTTTTATTGAGACACCTTTTGGCAGGGTAGATGCGAGTGTTGACACACAATTGATGCAATTGAAAGATAAACTTCTGACAGCGTTGGAAGCGGGTGCAGCTGAATGAATACACAGAGTCTGATAGATTGTATCGACATGACGGACTCATATAAACGGTACGGTAAAGTCAAACGAGTGATCGGCCTGATGATTGAATCAAAAGGACCTGCGAGCTCAATTGGCGACGTGTGCCTGATTTATGCAAAAGGACATTCTGGCAATGTCATTAAAGCTGAGGTTGTCGGCTTTCAGGAAGAAAACATTTTGCTAATGCCTTATTTAGAAGCTGCAAGCATTGCGCCTGGCAGCATTGTAGAAGCTACTGGTGAATCTCTTCGCGTGAAAGTTGGAGCCGGACTGATCGGACAAGTTGTCGACGCTTTTGGTGAACCGCTTGACGGAACGCTTTTGCCAAAAGGGCTTTCACCTGTATCGACGGAGCAATCACCGCCTAATCCGATGAAACGGCCGCCTATCCGGGAAAAGATGGGTGTCGGTGTCAGATCAATTGACAGTTTATTGACGGTCGGTAAAGGCCAGCGGATTGGTATTTTTGCAGGAAGCGGTGTCGGAAAAAGTACATTAATGGGGATGATTGCCAAACAGACAGAGGCTGACTTAAACGTCATTGCACTTGTCGGGGAGCGCGGGCGAGAGGTTCGTGAGTTTATTGAAAAAGACCTGGGAGAAGAGGGCTTAAAACGATCGATTGTAGTCGTTGCCACCTCAGATCAGCCAGCATTAATGAGATTGAAAGCAGCATATACTGCAACTGCAATTGCTGAGTATTTCCGTGATAAAGGCCAAAATGTCATGTTTATGATGGATTCTGTTACAAGGGTGGCAATGGCGCAGCGTGAGATTGGGCTGGCTGCCGGAGAGCCTCCGACGACAAAAGGCTATACACCTTCCGTGTTCGCTATTTTACCTCGTTTATTAGAGAGAACAGGTGCAAATGAACATGGAACCATTACGGCGTTTTATACTGTGTTGGTAGACGGGGATGACATGAATGAGCCGATCGCTGACACTGTTCGCGGTATTTTAGACGGACATATTGTGTTGGATAGGGCGCTTGCTAATAAAGGCCAGTTTCCCGCAGTTAATATACTAAAAAGTATTAGCAGGGTGATGTCAAACATATCGACAAGACAACATCTGGATGCAGCAAATAAATTCCGTGAATTGTTATCGACGTATCAAAATTCGGAAGACCTCATTAATATCGGAGCTTACAAAAGAGGATCCTCAAGAGAAATTGATGAAGCCATTCAATTTTATCCGCAGCTTATTCAATTTTTAAAACAGGGAACAGATGATTCAGCATCATTGGAAGAAAGCATTGCTGCATTAACTAGTTTGACAGGAAATGAGGAATAAACGTGGTTTATCAATTTAGATTCCAAAAGCTGCTGGAACTAAAAGAAAATGAGAAAGATCAATCCTTATCCGAATATCAGCAATCCGTTTCTGAATTTGAAAATGTTGCTGAAAAATTATATGAAAATATGAGCAAAAAGGAATTGCTTGAACAAAATAAGGAAAAGAGATTGAAAAGCGGCATGAGTGTGCAAGAGATGAGGCATTACCAGCAATTTGTCTCAAATCTGGAAAATACGATTTATCACTATCAAAAGCTTGTTATTATGAAAAGAAATCAAATGAATCAAAAACAAGAAATTTTGACTGAGAAAAATATTGAAGTGAAAAAGTTTGAAAAAATGCGTGAAAAACAGTTTAAAATGTTTGCTCTTGAAGACAAAGCTGCAGAGATGAAAGAAATGGATGACATTTCGATTAAGCAGTTTATGATTCAAGGCCATTAGGAGCGAATGTAATGTCCGGCAAAAAGAAAGAATCAGGTAAGTCCCGTTCGGTTTTGCTTATCATTATCCTACCGCTGGTGTTTCTTTTAATCGCAGGGGGAATTATTCTTTGGGCTGCTGGTGTCAATGTTTTAAAGCCAATACAGGAAACGGCGGCAAAAACGCCGGTTTTAAAAGAATTGGTTCCTGAAACCGAAAATAAAAAAGACACAGCATCAAGTAAGGATAGCAGTAATACGGCAGCTTTGGAAAAGACCATTAAGGATCAAAAAAGTGAAATCAATATATTGAATAAAGATTTAGAAACGAGTAAATCTGAAATTGACAGACTCAATCAAAAAATCCGTTCACTTGAAAAGACAGCAGAGGATCAAAAAAAGTCATCAGAAGATCATACTGAAAATGCATCAGGACCGGATTCTTCCTCTAAAAACGACAAGGTGATCAGCGTATATAAAAGCATGGACAGCGGAAAGGCTGCAAAAATCATTTCCCAATTAAAGGAGCAAGAAGCGCTGAAAATATTGAATGGCTTAAGTAAAAAGCAGCTTGCTGACATATTGGCGAAGATGACTCCTGAGCAAGCAGCAACCTACACAGAAAAAATTGCTGCCAGCCATGAATAAGGGGGGATGAAAGGTGAAGCTGCTTGACTTGGCGGGCCCTATGCTGAAAAACACAGCAGGACCTGCGGCTAAAACCATGAATAGTAGCCAGGGGGTTTTTCAAAATTGGCTTATGTCTGAGACCGGATTGAAGGAACTCTCAGAACAAGGTAAGGAAACTCCTGCTGGTGATCAGCTTTTAACAGATGCGCTTAAAAAAATCAGAGATTGGCTAAACGCAAGTCCTGAAGAGCAAGACAAACAAAAAGCAGACCTTCTGCAAACATTAAGCAAACTAACAGGGAAGCAGTTGGATGAAACGGCTCAGCAAATGCTGCAGAATCTGTTGCAGACAGTAGAATTAAAAATGTCTGACGAAACGGCGCCATTACTTGCGGAATCGGGGAAAATCATTTCAGAAGGCAAATTGGCCTCAGCTGTCAATGATACCGATGGAGAACTGAAGTCTGATACAGAGCAATCAAATCAGGAGAATGTAGAGTCTAAGGATAATAAAGAACTTATCTTTATCCAGATGTTCATTAGTCATCTGTTAGAAGGGAATAAGCTGTCTGATCGCGGGAATGGCAATAAAGCCCATGCCGTTTATCAGAACGGAGATCAATTTCTTTCTTCATTAGAAAAAAAGGGTGTATCTCAACAGCTCATTCAGGATTTAAAACAGCAAATATTCACTAAAGATGAGTCGAGTTCTAAGCTATATTCGATGACAGCATCAGAACTGAAAAGCTTTCAAAGCTTAATGGAACAAATGTCTATGCTGCCTCAAAAAGGGACAAAAGAATGGAATTTAGCTGAAAGTCAATTGAAGGCTTTCTTGTTACCGAAATCATCCGAATCATCACAAGACTTTGGGAAGCGTGTTCTGGCACCGTCCTCACAGAGTTCATTCAGCAAAAATTCATCGGATATTTCTGGAAGCGTTCAATCTGTTGATAGTAAATCAGGACTTCACATGATGTTCTCAGGATACCGGAGCACAGGCGGAGTTCAAACACTTAATCCGCAGCAGATGTCATCTGATTTACCGGCTGCCGAAACAAAAACGGTAGCTGATCAAGTGATCAAAGGGTGGAAACAGATGAAATATACGCCTTTCGGCAGATCGACAGGAAGCTTCACCATTCGGCTGAATCCTGGACATCTAGGATTTGTCACAATCAAGCTGACAAATGAAAATGGGATGTTTCAGAGTAAGATCATTGCATCAAGCCAATCAGCAAAAGAATTGCTTGAACAGCATCTTCCTCAGCTGAAGCAATCATTGCCGAATATGGCAGTCCAAATTGATCGTTTCACGCTCCCGGTCCAAAGCGGAGATCAGCCGATATACGGGCAGCTTGCTGATGAACAGAAACAGCAGCAAGATGGACAGAGACAGCAAAGACAGAAAAAACAATCAAATGATTTCGGTGATCTGCTCGATGAAATATCGGAAGTTGATATGGAGGAAGAAGAATGACTTCTATAAGTTCAGAATATAAACTGCCTGAAAAAACAAGCACTGCGCCGACTGGCAATAGCAGCTTGGGGAAAGATGAATTCTTAAAAATATTAATGACCCAAGTTAAAAGCCAAGATCCGCTCAACCCGGTCGATGATAAAGAATTCATCAGTCAGATGGCGACATTTTCTAGTCTGGAACAAATGATGAATCTGAATACCACAATGACTAAGTTCGTCGAAAATCAGGATCCGTTTACGACGTATCTTGATTGGATGGGAAAAGAAGTTTCTTGGACTGCTGACGGAGGAGCAACAGAAAAAGCAGGCACAGTAAGTTCAGTAAAACAGTCAAAAGGAAAATATTATCTTGTTCTTAATGATGGCACTGAAATCAGCCCGACGAATGTGTTGTCTGTAGCACAGTCTTCTAAATAAAACAATCTGGGGGAATACATTATGTTACGTTCACTTTATTCTGGAATCAGCGGTATGAAAAATTTTCAAACAAAGCTTGACGTTATCGGCAACAACATTGCCAACGTGAATACAGTAGGATTTAAAAAGAGCCGTGTAACCTTTAAAGATATGGTAAGCCAAACGATTGCAGGCGGTTCTGCTGCTGGAGGGGCTATTGGGGGTACAAACTCTAAGCAGATCGGTTTAGGTTCATCATCAGGCACAATTGATACAATCCATTCAACAAGCGCAACACAAAGTACAGGAAGAACACTTGATTTAGCGATTGACGGTGACGGTTACTTTCGAATTGATACAGGCGATGGAACATCCTATACAAGAGCAGGAAACTTCTATTTAGATAATACTGGAACAATGGTAACGGGTGATGGCTACCACGTATTAAATATGAATGGAGACACAATTCAAATCCCTACTGATGCACAAAGCTTCAACATTGGTTCTGATGGGAAGGTGTCAATCGTTGATGCGGGCGGTCAAAAACAAGACGGCGGACAAATCGGGATTGTCACTTTTGCAAACAGTGACGGTTTAGATAAAATCGGAAACAATTTATACCGTGAGTCTCTAAACTCTGGGACTGCCAGTGCAGCAAACCAGCCTGGTGATGGCGGTACAGGTTCTCTTAAAGTAGGATTTCTTGAAATGTCTAACGTTGACTTAACTGACGAATTTACTGAAATGATCGTTGCCCAGCGCGGATTCCAATCAAACTCAAAAATTATTACAACATCTGATGAAATCCTTCAAGAACTGGTTAACCTTAAACGTTAAGGAGGGAGGGGAGGCGAGTAATCGCTTCTCCGCTGTTTTATGATTAAAGTAACCCGCTTAAATGGGCAGCCTTTTATACTGAATGCGCTATTTGTTGAACAGATTGAATGCTTTCCGGATACTACAATCACTTTGTCAAACGGTAAGAAGTTTGTAGTAAAAGAAGATGAAGAAGCTGTTCTGGAGAAGGTCGCATCTTTCTACCGAAAAATACAAATATTTTCAATGGAACAAGGAATAGAGGAACCGGAATGAAGAAAAAATTACTGATTATTTTACTAATTATTCTTATCGTAATTGGTGCTCTCGGGGCGGCGGCTTATTTTGTTTTAGGCGAAAAGTCCGGAAAAAGTGAAGCGAAAAAAAGTGTTGATGAAATCGTTGCATCTACAGTTGCTGTGGAAGAGATTACAACGAATTTAAAGTCTGATAATATTATCCGGCTTGCTATTAAACTTGAAACAGATTCTGATAAATCAAAAGAAGAACTTGAAAAGCGTGATTTTCAAGTGAAGGATACTGTAATAACGCTGCTGGCTAATACGAACGTTAATGAGATTGAAGGAGACAAGGGTAGAGAGGCCTTTAAGAAGGAACTAAAAGATAAAATAAATAGCTACCTCCAAGAAGGAAAAGTAGAAAAAGTGTATTTTACCTCCTTTAATCTGCAATAAACAATCATTTGACAGAATACGGAGGTGAGGAAAATGGCAGGAGAAGTTCTCTCCCAAAATGAAATAGATGCACTGCTTTCTGCAATATCAACAGGTGAAATGGACGCTGAAGAGCTGAAAAAGGAAGAAAAAGAGAAGAAAGTGAAGGTTTATGATTTCAAACGTGCCCTGCGGTTCTCTAAGGATCAGATTCGTAGTTTAACGAGAATTCATGATAATTTTGCTAGACTTCTCACTACTCATTTTTCTGCTCAGCTCCGGACCTATATTCACATATCTGTCAGCTCTGTTGACCAGGTCCCTTATGAGGAATTTATTAGATCCATCCCGAACATGACGATACTGAACCTGTTTGCTGTCCATCCGATGGAAGGCAGAATTATGATGGAGGTTAACCCTGCGATTGCATATACGATGATGGATCGGGTAATGGGCGGTATAGGAATCAGTCATAATAAGGTTGACAATTTGACAGAAATTGAAACAAAAATCATTTCAAATTTATTTGAAAATGCACTGGGAAATTATAAAGAAGCTTGGCAGTCAATTGCTGATATTGAACCGGAAATGACTGAGTTTGAAGTGAATCCGCAATTCGTTCAGATGGTATCTCCTAATGAAACAGTTGTGGTGATATCGCTCAATACTCAAATTGGTGACATCAGTGGTGTCATAAATCTTTGTATCCCGCATATTGTCCTCGAGCCGCTCATACCGAAGCTTTCGGTCCACTATTGGATGCAATCAGATAGAAATGAGCCAAAGCCTGAGGAAACAAAGTCACTTGAAAAACGTATTATGACAGCACAAATACCTGTCGTGGCCGAGCTCGGCACATCTGAACTGACAATAGAAGAGTTTTTAAGTTTAGAAGTCGGAGACTGCATAACTTTGGACAAATCAGTCACAGATCCTCTTACTGTATTGGTCGGAGATAAGCCGAAATTTTTAGGACAAGCCGGCCGGGTGAATCGAAAACAGGCAGTGCAAATTTTAGATCACGACATAAGAGGTGAACAAGATGGAGAATAATAGATTATCTCAAGATGAGATTGACGCGCTTCTTAACGGCACAGGCAGCACACCTGATGAGCCTGAGGCTACGGAAGTACATGACTTGTCGGACATGGAGCGTGACGCGATCGGTGAAATTGGAAATATTTCATTCGGCAGTTCTGCGACAGCACTGTCAACACTTTTAAATCAAAAGGTCGATATTACGACTCCAAGCGTAACTGTCATTCCTAGAAGTAAAATCAGCGATGCGTTTCCTAAACCGTATGTAGCCATTGAAGTGAATTATACGGAGGGCTTTAGCGGCAGCAATCTGCTGGTCGTAGAACAAAATGACGCTGCGATCATTGCTGACTTAATGATCGGGGGAGACGGAAAAGGCGCTGACCCTTCGCTAGGTGAAATTCATTTAAGTGCGGTTCAAGAAGCGATGAACCAAATGATGGGATCAGCTGCTACATCAATGTCTACTGTATTCAGTAAAAAAATAGATATTTCACCGCCTCGGGTTGAATTGCTCGATGTCATTGAAGAAAAGGGAACTGACCGTATTCCTGATGATGAAATGCTGGTGAAAGTTTCTTTCAACATAAAGGTGGGAGAATTAATAGACTCCAGCATTATGCAGCTTTATCCGCTGACATTTGCGAAAGACTTAATTTCAAACCTTATGAATACAGGAAGTGCAGAGGAAGAAGCAGCGCCGCAGCCTGATGTTACATATGAGCAGCCGAAAGAGTCTGTAACGCCAGAGCCGCATCATGAGCAACAGCAACAGCAGCAACAGCAGCAACCGCCAAAAAGACAGGGAACACCAAAGCAATCAGCGCCAGTTCAGGTTTCACCGGTAGAGTTTTCCGCGTTTGATTCAAACGAGTCTTCGCAAGCCCCTAGAAACAACCTGGATATGCTTTTGGATATCCCGCTTTCAATCACTGTTGAGCTTGGAAGAACGAAAAGAAGCGTAAAAGAGATTTTAGAGCTTTCTGCAGGAAGTATCATTGAGCTTGATAAATTAGCTGGTGAGCCGGTAGATATTTTAGTAAATCAGCGTATTGTTGCCAAAGGCGAGGTCGTTGTCATTGAAGAAAACTTCGGTGTAAGAGTTACTGACATTTTAAGCCAGGCAGAGCGCATTAATAATTTAAAATAACGAAATACAAGGAGAGATAGATAGATTATGGCACATAGAATTTTAATTGTAGATGACGCAGCATTTATGCGAATGATGATTAAAGATATTTTGGTGAAAAACGGTTTTGAAGTAGTAGCGGAAGCTGAAAATGGAGCACAAGCAGTAGAAAAATATAAAGAGCATTCTCCTGACCTCGTTACTATGGATATCACGATGCCTGAAATGGACGGTATTACAGCTTTAAAAGAAATTAAACAAATTGATGCACAGGCAAGAATCATTATGTGTTCTGCTATGGGACAGCAATCAATGGTTATCGATGCTATTCAAGCAGGCGCTAAGGATTTCATCGTAAAACCTTTCCAGGCAGACCGTGTGCTTGAAGCAATCAACAAAACATTAAGTTAAAGGGTGTACGACTGTTGAGGAAGAGTCAATATTTCATCGCTTTTATTTGTTTTTTCGTTCTATTCAGTGTACATCCGATGTCTGCCGCCGCGGCAGACTCTAATAATTCAACTGTAAACGAATGGTTCAAAAAGAAAGATGAAAAAACTGCAGATAAATCAGAGCATAAGGAAGAAAAAACAACACAAACTGCTGATGAGACGGAGGGAGCGGCAGCTCCTTCTGTCTCAGCTTTTGATTTTGTGAAGATGATTTTCGCTTTACTGTTTGTTATCGTACTGATTTATGGGCTTGTTAAGCTCATGAACAAAAGAAATCGCCTCCTAAAGCCTTTTCAATACGTTGAAAATATAGGTGGCACATCGGTCGGTCAAAACAAGTCTATCCAATTGATTAAAGTCGGAAAAAGTGTGCTTGTCGTTGGTGTAGGAGAGACGATCCAGCTGCTGAAAGAAATCGAGGATGAAAAAGAGACTGAAATCATTCTAAGCCAGCATGAAGAGGCAATGTCAAACAAAATAGAATGGCAAAAATTTGTGAAACCGCTGAAGGGTTCTGAACAGCAGCCACAGGAAAAATCGCTTTCCTTTTCAAAAGCATTAAAAGAGCAGCTTGAAGAGTTAAAACAAAATCGTTCTGAAGGAAAGAAGAAAGGCCCACGTCATCATGAATGAGTTTATAAATATTTTCAGTTCAAGTGATCCGGAAAACGTAAGTTCAACTGTTAAATTACTATTATTATTAACTGTATTTTCAGTGGCGCCTGGAATATTGATTCTTATGACTTGTTTTACTCGCATCGTCATTGTTCTGTCATTTGTCAGGACTTCACTGGCGACGCAATCTATGCCGCCAAACCAGGTTCTTGTCGGACTTGCGCTATTTTTAACGTTTTTTATTATGGCTCCTACGTTTTCAGAGATTAATAAAGAAGCGCTGACTCCATTAATGGACAACAAAATCAGCTTGGACGAAGCGTATACGAAAGCTGAAGAACCGATTAAAGAATTTATGAGTAAACACACAAGGCAGAAGGATTTGGCGCTGTTTATGAATTATGCGAAAATGGATAAACCTGAATCACTAAAGGATATTCCGCTCACAACAATGGTTCCCGCATTTGCCATATCGGAGCTCAAAACAGCGTTTCAAATCGGTTTTATGATTTTTATCCCATTTTTAATTATAGATATGGTAGTGGCGAGCGTCTTAATGTCAATGGGGATGATGATGCTCCCTCCAGTTATGATTTCTCTGCCCTTTAAAATATTACTTTTTGTTTTAGTAGACGGCTGGTATTTAATTGTGAAATCTTTGCTTCAGAGCTTTTAGGGTAGGTGCTAAATGTGAGTTCAGAATTTGTAATTTCTATGGCAGAAAAAGCCGTATACGTAACGCTGATGATCAGCGGGCCATTATTGGCTATCGCTTTGCTGGTCGGTTTAATCGTCAGTATATTTCAAGCGACAACTCAAATCCAAGAACAGACTTTGGCGTTTATTCCGAAAATCGTGGCAGTTCTACTCGCCCTGATTTTTTTTGGACCATGGATGCTGTCCACCATTCTTTCATTTACAACAGAGCTGTTTTCTAATTTAAACCGTTTTGCAGGGTAATGTAGAGATGAATTCAATTATTGACTTATTTCCTGCTTTTTTATTGGTTTTTATTAGAATCTCTGCTTTTTTTGTAACGGTTCCGTTATTCGGACATCGGAATGTTCCAGCTGTTCATCGTATTGGGTTTGCTTTTTTTCTCGCAGTCATTTGCTTCAGCACCATTGATAAACCTCCCTCTTTGGAGATAGATGGACAATATATGCTTCTAACGTTTAAAGAAGCTTTGGTGGGTCTTTGTCTAGGATTGATTGCTTATATGATGCTGGCTGCAGTGCAGATTGCCGGTTCATTTATTGATTTTCAAATGGGATTTTCAATTGCGAATGTTATTGATCCGCAAACTGGTGCACAAAGCCCGTTAATCGGCCAGTTTATCTATACGATGGCACTTTTGTTTATGCTGAGCGTCAATGCCCACCACTTACTGCTGGACGGTATTTACTACAGCTTTCAGTATATTTCTGTTGATCAGGCATTTCCGAATTTCGGTGACGAGAAGTTTGTTTATTTTATCGCGAAAAGCTTTAATGCGATGTTTATTATCGCTTTTCAAATGTCAGCGCCGGTTGTGGCTAGTTTGTTTCTCGTTGATTTAGCATTAGGTATCGTAGCCCGAAGTGTTCCGCAATTAAATGTATTTGTGGTCGGTCTGCCTTTAAAGATCGCTGTCAGTTTTATCATGCTCATTGTGTGTATGTCCGTTATGTTCGTTGTTGTGCGGAATGTTTTCAGCTTAACGATTGAAACGATGCGGAATCTTTTAGCATTGGTCGGTGTTTCTTAATGAAGCTTAGGATTGACCTGCAGTTTTTTGCAGGTGAGAAGACAGAGAAAGCCACTCCGAAAAAACGGAAGGATACGAGGAAAAAAGGGCAGGTAGCCAAAAGCTCGGATGTCAATACCGCTATTTCTTTATTAGTCATATTTCTTTCGTTTATTGCGATCGGTCCGTATATGAGAGACAGGCTGCTGTCATTTATAGAGACGTTTTATACCGATTTGCTCACAATGAAGCTATCAGAATCTAATGTTCATACACTGTTTATCAGTTTATTAAAGGACATGGGCATAATACTTGCTCCGATTTTGCTTGTCGCTCTTATTGCAGGCGTTGCCAGTAACTATTTGCAGGTCGGGTTCTTGTTTTCTGCTGAAGCAATGCAGCCTAAACTTGAAAAGCTGGATCCGATTAAAGGCTTTAAACGAATATACAGTATGAGGGCAATTGTAGAACTGATCAAATCCATATTAAAAATCACAGTTGTCGGTTTTGCGGCATTCGCTGTACTTTGGCTGCATTATGGAGAAATTCTCCGGCTTCCGCTTTTGACACCCGCAGAGGTGCTTTCTTTTGTTTCAAAACTGACCTTATGGATGGGGCTGAGCGGTGCAGGCGCTTTGTTAATACTTGCGGGTCTTGACTATTTATATCAGAGGTTTGACTATGAGAAAAACATCAAAATGTCAAAGCAGGATATAAAAGATGAGTACAAAAAATCTGAAGGAGATCCGATCATCAGGTCTAAAATCAAACAAAGACAGCGGGAAATGGCGATGAGGCGGATGATGCAGGAAGTTCCAAAAGCAGATGTCATTATCACGAACCCGACCCATTACGCGATTGCCTTGAAATATGATGAAGGAAAAATGGACGCTCCTTATATTGTTGCAAAAGGTGTTGACCATATGGCATTAAAAATCAGGAAAATTGCTAAAGAGCATGATGTCATGATGGTAGAAAACAGGCCGCTTGCCCGTGCGTTATATGATCAGGTGGAAATTGACCAGGCTGTGCCGGAAGAATTTTTTAAAGCTTTGGCAGAAATTTTGGCTTACGTATATAAAACAAAACAAAAAGTATATTGAATTTTTCGATTTAAAAGGAGAGAAAAAACAGCATGTCAACAAGAGATTTATCCGTTTTAATAAGTGTTGTCCTCATTGTGGCGATGCTGGTGATTCCATTTCCTCCATGGCTGTTAAGTATTTTGATCATTATTAATATTTCTCTTGCGTTGATCGTGCTTCTCACCACAATGAATATGCAAGAAGCGCTTCAGTTTTCAATTTTCCCGTCACTGCTTCTGCTTTTAACCCTGTTTCGTTTGGGCTTAAACGTTTCAACGACCCGTTCCATTCTTTCACATGGTGAAGGAGGAAAAGTGGTCGAGACGTTCGGAAATTTCGTTGTCGGCGGAAATGTATTAGTTGGACTTGTTGTATTTATCATCCTGATTATTATTCAGTTTGTCGTCATTACAAAAGGTGCTGAACGTGTTTCTGAGGTTGCGGCAAGGTTTACGCTGGACGCAATGCCAGGGAAGCAGATGAGTATTGATGCTGATTTAAATGCTGGGATGATTACCGAACAGGAAGCGAAGCATCGTCGTGAAAAAGTGGCAAGAGAAGCAGACTTTTATGGAGCAATGGACGGTGCCAGCAAATTTGTAAAAGGTGACGCGATTGCCGGGATCATCATAGTGATGATCAATATTATCTTCGGTATCGTGATCGGAATGCTTCAGCAAGGCATGTCCATTCAAGAGTCAGCTTCAAAATTTACGATGCTGACCGTAGGGGATGGAATTGTTTCGCAAATTCCGGCGCTGTTAATTTCAACAGCTACAGGTATTGTCGTGACAAGAGCAGCCTCTGAAGGAAACTTAGGGCATGACATTACAGGTCAGCTGTTTGCTTATCCAAAACTTTTATATGTCGCAGCATCTACGATTTTGCTTCTTGGTATTTTCACTCCGATTGGCATTTTTCTGACGGGGCCGCTTGCAGGGCTGCTTGCTTTTGGCGCTTATATGCTTTCTAAATCAGGTAAGGAAAAAGAAGAAGTGGATGAGGTTCTCGAGGAAGAGGCCGAGGTCGACGATCTTAAAAGTCCTGAAAGTGTCGTTCAGCTACTGCACATTGATCCGGTAGAATTTGAGTTTGGATATGGTTTAATACCGCTTGCGGATGCAAATCAAGGCGGTGATTTATTAGACCGAATTGTGATGATTCGCCGTCAGCTGGCCCTGGAACTTGGACTGGTTATCCCTGTTGTGCGCATCAGAGACAACATAGCGTTGCAACCTAATGAATACCGTTTGAAAATTAAAGGCAACGAAGTAGCGAAAGGCGAGCTGTTGCTTGATCATTATTTAGCAATGTCGCCTACACCTGAAGACGATCTCATAGAAGGGATTGAAACAGTGGAACCGTCGTTCGGACTGCCGGCCAAATGGATTGGCGAATCGGTAAAGGATGAAGCTGATATGCTCGGTTATACAGTTGTCGATCCTGCTTCAGTCGTTTCGACCCATATTACGGAGAAAATCAAGCAGTATGCCCACGAATTGCTCGGAAGACAGGAGACGAAACAACTGATTGATCACTTGAAGGAGACGTATCCAGTCCTTGTGGAAGAGGTTACGCCGAATCCGCTGTCTGTCGGAGATATTCAAAAGGTGTTGGCTAAGCTTTTAAAAGAAAAAGTGTCAATCCGAAACTTAGTCACGATTTTTGAAACGCTTGCTGACTACGGAAAATTAACAACAGATTCTGATCTTTTGACAGAGTATACAAGACAGGCACTGGCTAAGCAAATAACCGCCCAGTTCGCCAAGGAAAATGAAGTGCTGAAGGTTGTTACTTGCTCGGGCCGTGTAGAAAAGGCAATTGCCGATGGTGTACAGCAAACAGAACACGGGAATTATTTATCGCTTGAACCAGATGTTTCAGAAAGCATTGTACGCTCTGTCGCTAAAGAAGCCGAACAGCTCTCATTACGTCAGGAAACGGCAATTCTTCTTTGTTCGCCGCCTGTCAGAATGTATGTGAAACAGCTTCTGGAACGATACTTCCCTGATCTTCCGGTACTTTCTTATAACGAACTTGAGGCAAATGTTGAGGTTCAAAGCATTGGAGTGGTGGATATTTAATGAAAATAAAAAAATTTACTGCTGCTTCAATGCAAGAAGCGGCACTACTCATCAGAAAAGAGTTAGGTAATGAAGCAGTCATATTAAATTCGAAAAAAATCAAAAAACGAAAATGGTTTGGCCTCATTAACAAGCCTGCTGTTGAAGTTATTGCCGTATTAGACCAGGATTTTCTTGAGCAAAAAATGCCTCAAAAAGCAGCTGAGCCGAAACAAATATTAAAAACTCCGGTCAGCAATCCGAAAAAAGAGGAGAGGATATTTCCTCCTCAAATTTCGGTGCAACAAGAGCCCGGTGATTTTTCAGCCTATCAATCCGTACTTCCTGAGCCGCTGCGAAAAGCAGAGAAGCTATTGCAAGAAACGGGAATTAAAGAGTCAGCGAAGACGAGCACTTTGAAAAAAATGCTTCGCTATTCTGTGGAGGCAGGCGGTCTGACGGAAGAAAACGTGGTTGGCAAACTTCAGGATATATTATGTGATATGCTGCCTTCAGCAGACAAGTGGCAGGAGCCTATTCACTCAAAGTATATCGTGTTGTTTGGTTCAACAGGAGCTGGAAAAACAACAACGCTGGCTAAGCTCGCAGCCATATCTATGCTTGAAAAACATAAAAAAATCGCCTTTATTACAACGGACACGTATCGGATAGCAGCTGTCGAACAGTTGAGAACCTATGCCGAGCTGCTGCAGGCTCCTCTGGAAGTGTGCTATACAAAAGAAGAATTCCAGCAGGCAAAGGAGTTATTTTCTGAGTATGATCATGTGTTTATTGATACAGCCGGAAGAAACTTCAAGGAGCAGCAATACATTGATGAATTGAAAGAAACGATTCCTTTTGAAAGCAGTATTCAATCATTTCTCGTTTTATCCGCGACTGCAAAATATGAAGATATGAAGCATATTGTCAAACGGTTTTCTTCCGTTCCTGTCAATCAGTTTATTTTTACGAAAATAGATGAAACGACTTCCTTAGGTTCTATATTTAATATTCTGGCAGAATCAAAAATAGGAGCAGGTTTTATAACGAACGGCCAAAATGTGCCGGAGGATATACAGACTGTATCTCCACTTGATTTTGTAAGGATGCTGTGCAGATGAACAGATTTGACCAAGCAGCAACTTTACGGGCGGAAATGGAAAAACGTCAGCATGTTCTGCCAAGGGTTTATCCGCAAAAAGCGAAGACAATTGCTGTTATAAGCGGCAAGGGCGGTGTCGGAAAATCCAATATTACCTTAAATATGGCCATCGCGCTTCAAGATAAAGGTAAGAAGGTGCTGCTCATCGATCTTGATATCGGGATGGGGAACATTGATATATTAATGGGAAACTCACCGTCCGCCACGATTATCGATGTATTAACTGACCGCAAGCCGTTAATGCAGTCATTATCCATTGGGCCAAAGGGTTTGCGGTATATATCAGGCGGAACCGGTCTTGATGTGATGTTTCAGTTGGATCAAAGAAAATGGACGTTTTTTTCCAATGAGCTTTCTCACGCGTTGGGCCAGTTCGATTATGTACTGTTTGACATGGGAGCGGGCTTATCAAAAGATCAACTGCCTTTTATTTTGTCGGCAGAAGATATTTTGATTATAACAACTCCCGAACCGACGGCCATCATGGACGCATACAGCGCTGTCAAGCATTTGGTTTTGACGGAGAATAAACTTTCAATGAAGGTCGCTGTCAATCGGTGCAGCGATCAAAAGGAAGGGCTGGACACTTTTACCCGTCTTTCCCGCACGATTCATATGTTTTTGGATGTTCAGGTTCAGTTTGCGGGCTCCGTTTCTGACGATGCGATCGTGAGCAAAGCGGTTGTCGAACAGGTTCCTTTTTTCATAAAAAACCCTCAGGCAAAAGCTAGCCGGTCAGTCCGACTTTTAGCGGACGCCTTGTTTGAAAGAGAAGAAACAAGACATAAAGAAGAAAAACAGACATTTATTGAGAAATTATCTTCTTTTTTAATGAGGAGGGCTTAATTTGATTCGTGTGCTTGTAGTTGATGATTCAGCTTTCATGAGAAAAATGATAAGTGATTTTCTAACCGAAGAACAGCAGATAGAAGTAATCGGAACTGCGAGAAACGGAGAAGAAGCACTTAAGAAAATTGAATTGCTAAATCCTGATGTTGTAACTCTTGATGTTGAAATGCCGGTCATGAATGGGACAGACACACTGCGCAAAATCATTGAGATTTATAACTTGCCGGTCATCATGGTGTCAAGCCAGACCGAAAAAGGAAAAGAGTGCACAATTAATTGTTTAGAGATCGGTGCCTTCGACTTTATCACAAAGCCATCTGGTTCTATTTCTCTGGATTTGTACAAAATTAAAGAACAATTAGTTGAGCGTGTCATGACGGCTGGGCTATCTGGCAAGAGGACACGTCCTGTATCGCAGGCGGCAGTACGGCCTGCACCTATCGTGCGTGCTGTAAAGCTTGAAAGCAGCAAACTGAAACCCGGCACAGGCAGACAAATTGTATGTATCGGCACATCAACTGGCGGTCCAAGGGCGTTACAAAAGGTAATACCGAAGCTCCCTAAAGATTTAGACGCACCAGTGGTTGTTGTTCAGCATATGCCTGAAGGTTTTACTGCTTCTTTGGCTGAGCGGCTGAATCATTTATCTGACATTCAGGTAAAAGAAGCGAAAGATGGTGAAGCGGCTCATAAAGGCTGTGTATACATAGCACCGGGAGGAAAAAACATATCCGTGATCAAAAACAGCGGAGGACTCCAAATTGTGCTTGATAACTTCGATACGCCAAGCCGTCATAAACCATCTGTTGATTATTTATTCCGTTCTGTCAGTAAACTGGAAGACTATGAAAAAACAGCGGTTATCATGACCGGCATGGGCAGTGACGGCACTGCCGGCTTAAAGGACATGCTTGCGGCCGGCAATGTGAAAGCCATTGCGGAGTCTGAAGAATCTTGTGTCGTATATGGGATGCCAAAAGCAGCTGTTAAAGCGGGCCTCATCCATGAGGTTAAACATGTGGAAGATATCGCAGCATCCATTGCTAGCTGTGTGAAAAAAGAGAGGGTGTGATTCAAATGGATATGAATCAGTATTTAGATGTCTTTATTGATGAAAGTAAAGAGCATTTACAAACATGTAATGAAAAGCTTCTCCTTTTAGAGAAAGACCCGACTGACCTTCAGCTCGTTCATGATATATTCAGAGCTGCCCATACATTAAAAGGGATGAGCGCAACGATGGGCTATACAGACTTAGCACATCTAACCCACTTGCTTGAAAACGTTCTGGATGCAATCCGAAACGGAGACATGGCCGTTACCCCAGAGTGGCTGGATGTTTTATTTGAAGCTCTGGATCACCTGGACGCTATGGTTCAGTCTATTATTGATGGCGGAGATGGTAAAAGAGATATCTCAGAAGTGAGCGCCAAGCTTGATGTAAATGGAGCGCACGCGGAAACGGCTGCCACTGCGGAAACTGCAGAAGCACAGCATTCAGCAAGTGATTGGGAATATGATGAATTTGAACGAACTGTCATACAAGAAGCGGAGGAGCAAGGCTTCAAACGGTATGAAATCAAGATTTCTCTAAACGAAAACTGTATGTTAAAAGCAGTTCGTGTCTATATGGTGTTTGAAAAACTTAATGAAGTCGGAGAAGTAGCCAAAACAATCCCGAATGCAGAAGTGCTTGAAACAGAAGATTTCGGCAATGACTTTCAAGTTTGTTTCTTAACACATCAATCAGCAGAAGAGATTGAACAATTAATCAATGGCATTTCAGAAATTGAGCATGTTGAAGTTATTCAAGGAGCTCCTTTAACATCAGCTGAACAGCCGGAAGCATCTAAGCCGGCAGATTCGCCTGCACCTGTATCTGCGAAGCAGGAGAAGCAAAAGCAGCCTGCTAAAAACGATGAACAGGCAAAACATACGGCCGGCGGATCTAAAACAATTCGTGTCAACATTGAGAGACTCGATTCATTAATGAATTTATTTGAAGAGCTTGTCATTGATCGCGGGCGCCTTGAGCAAATTGCAAAAGAACTTGAGCATAATGAACTGACTGATACGGTTGAACGAATGACGAGAATTTCGGGAGATTTGCAATCCATTATTCTTAATATGAGAATGGTTCCGGTTGAAACCGTTTTTAATCGGTTCCCGAGAATGATTCGCCAGCTTCAAAAAGAGCTGAATAAAAAAATCGAACTCTCGATTATCGGTGCGGAAACTGAATTGGATCGAACAGTGATTGATGAAATCGGTGATCCGCTCGTTCACTTGATCAGAAACAGTATCGACCATGGAATCGAAGCGCCGGAAACACGTTTGCAAAAGGGAAAAGCAGAATCAGGAAAAGTTGTACTTAAAGCCTATCACAGCGGCAACCATGTCTTTATCGAAGTCGAGGACGACGGTGCAGGCCTTAATCGTAAAAAAATTCTCGAAAAAGCGCTAGAACGCGGAGTCATTACGGAAAAAGAATCCGAAACCTTAGAGGATAATGAAATTTACGAATTGATTTTTGCGCCAGGGTTCTCAACTGCTGATCAAATTTCTGATATTTCCGGGCGCGGTGTGGGACTTGATGTTGTGAAAAATAAACTGGAGTCTCTTGGCGGTTCAGTCAGTGTGAGATCTGCCGAAGGCCAAGGTTCTCTATTCAGCATCCAGCTGCCGCTCACGCTGTCCATTATTTCAGTTCTGCTGGTCAAATTGGAAGAAGAGACATTTGCCATTCCAATTTCTTCAATCATTGAGACAGCAGTTATTGACAGAAAAGACATTTTGCAAACGCATGGCCGAGAAGTGATTGACTTTAGAGGGCACATTGTCCCTGTCGTTTATTTAAAAGAAGAGTTTAAAATAGAAGATACAAGACAAGATGCGGAACAGCTCCATATCATTATCGTGAAAAAAGGCGACAAACCTACTGCATTTGTGGTCGACTCCTTTATTGGCCAGCAGGAAGTTGTATTGAAATCACTCGGTGATTATTTAACAAACGTCTTTGCAATTTCCGGAGCTACTATTTTAGGAGACGGAGAAGTAGCGCTCATTATTGATTGTAATGCACTGATTATTTAACCATTCGAGGAGGTGTCTCACATGACTGCAGAAATTAAAACCGGCGAAAAAATGATTGTTTTTATGGTGAATGGCAAAGAGTATGCCATATCTGTCACTCAGGTGAAATCGATTGAAAAATGGCAAAAGCCAACAAGAGTGCCTGGTGTCGAACCATATATTTGCGGGGTAATCAATTTGCGCGGAGTGGTAACCCCGGTTATTGATTTAAGAAAACGCCTGAACTTGCCAGAGTATGAAATTACCGATGAAACACGAATTATCATTATTGCTTATCGTGATACTGAAATCGGCTGGATTGTGGATGAAGCGAATGATGTGATTACCGTGCACGAAAATGAAATTGAATCCGCACCAGAAAGCATTCAAAAAGATACGGATGTGTCAATCGAACAGATTGTAAAACAAGAGAACAGACTCTTAAATATTATTGATGCGAACGCGGTTTTGGATAAAGAATCATCTCAGTCCGCTGTGCCCGATCAAGCTTAATCTAAAGGGGTTATGACATGAGTATTTTTAATGGAATCAAAGAAGAGCAGATGGACATTTTGCGGGAAGTCGGCAATATAGGCGCCGGCCATTCCGCTTCTGCGATGGCCCAGCTGTTAAATAGAAAGATAGATATGGAAGTCCCGTTTGCAAAGCTGCTGTCTTTCGATGAGCTTGTCGATTTTTTCGGCGGTGCTGATACCCCGGTTGCCAGCATCTTTTTAAGAATGGAAGGCGATTTAACGGGTTCGATGTTCTTTATAATGCCTTTTTATCAGGCGGAACAGTTTATTAGAGAGCTGATCGGAAACCCCGATTTTGATATAGAAGACTTAGGTGAAGATCATATAAGCTCATCCGCTTTACATGAACTAGGCAATATTTTAGCAGGGTCATATTTAACAGCCTTGGCGGATTTGACGAAACTCCAGCTGTATCCAAGTGTTCCAGAAGTGTCATTGGACATGTTTGGTGCTGTGATCAGCGAAGGGCTGATGGAGCTCAGCCAGGTTGGAGAACACGCTATTGTTGTTGACGCGTCAATTTTTGACCAAAGCCATCAGCAAGAGCTGAAAGCGCATATGTTTATGCTGCCGGACTATGATTCATTTGAAAAGCTCTTTGTCGCTTTAGGTGCATCATTATGAGTACAAGTGAGGCTGTTGTTGTAAAGGTTGGAATTGCTGACGTGAAAATCGCCCGCTTTCCGGACACCATCAGGACCTCTGGGTTGGGATCATGTGTCGGACTGGTGCTTTATGATAAAGAAAAGCAAACGGCGGGGCTCGTCCATGTTATGCTGCCGGATTCGACGCTGTCAAAAACGCCAGAACTAAATCAGGCTAAGTATGCTGACACTGCCGTCAAGACAACGATTGATATGCTGATAGAAGCGGGTTGCCGGAAATTTGCATTAAAAGCAAAGCTGGCCGGCGGATCAGAGATGTTTAAATTTAAATCGACAAACGATTTGATGAAAATAGGACCGAGAAATGTTTTAGCGATAAAGGAACAGCTGTCTTTATATAACATTCCTATTGTGAGTGAAGATACGGGCGGCTCAAGCGGCCGGACGATAGAATTTGAACCGAAGTCCTGCATGCTGCATATTCGAACTGTTAAACAAGGTGAAAAAACGATTTAATTAAGGTATTAGGGGGATAACAATGCAATCCTTGAATTATGAAGATCAGGTGCTTTGGACGCGCTGGAAAGAGTGGAAAGATCCTAAAGCCGGTGATGATTTAATGCGCCGTTACATGCCGCTTGTCACATATCATGTAGGCAGAATTTCTGTCGGACTGCCGAAATCAGTGCATAAAGACGATCTTATGAGCCTTGGTATGCTTGGTTTATATGATGCCCTTGAAAAATTTGACCCCAGCCGGGACTTAAAATTTGATACCTACGCCTCGTTTAGAATTCGCGGCGCAATTATAGACGGGCTTCGTAAAGAAGATTGGCTGCCCAGAACCTCACGCGAAAAAACAAAAAAGGTTGAAGCAGCGATTGAACAGCTTGAACAGCGCTATCTCCGGAACGTATCGCCCGCAGAAATTGCAGAGGAACTCGGAATGACGGTGCAGGATGTAGTGTCAACAATGAATGAAGGTTTTTTTGCAAACCTTCTGTCAATTGATGAAAAGCTTCATGATCAAGATGATGGGGAAAACATTCAGGTTATGATCAGAGATGATAAAAATGTTCCGCCCGAAGAAAAGATCATGAAAGATGAATTAATTGCACAGCTTGCTGAAAAAATTCATGAACTCTCTGAAAAAGAACAGCTGGTAGTCAGTTTGTTCTACAAAGAGGAGCTGACACTGACAGAAATCGGACACGTATTAAATCTTTCTACGTCCCGCATATCACAGATCCATTCAAAGGCACTATTTAAATTAAAGAATCTGCTGGAAAAAGTGATTCAATAATCAATTTCATGGTTAGCGAGTGAAAAACATGTCAACACTATTATGGCTTTTAAGCTTTACGCTCCACGGCATTCTTCTGTACGCTGTCGTGATCCTGTATATGAGGCTCGCAGCTGTGAAGGAAACTGAAAAACAGCAAAAGAAAATACTTGAAGAGACGGAAAACACGTTGGCGGCATTTCTTCTTGAATTAAAAGAAGAAAATGAGAAATTGATAGAAAATACCCCTTCACCTTCAAGTCAAATGAAAGAAGAAACCCAAAAGACAGATCTTCGGCTCGCTGAAAAAAAGTCAGAACAGGAGGCAGTTCAAGAAGAAGAGAATTTTCTTGAACATATTGAAGGTCTGATTACTGAAGTTGAGCGTCAAGAAGAGAACGTAAACAGCAATACACAATCATTTGAAGACAAGGTCATGGAATTATATGAGCAGGGGTACTCAGCCAGTCAAATTGCTCAGAAACTGAAAAGCGGAAAGACAGAAATCGAGCTGTTTTTAAAATTTCGCTCCAAAGGTGTAAAGGATTCTTGATTGTCGGATAAAGCTGTGTTATATTATGTCTTGGTGTTAAATACACACGCTTAACGATTTATGCAGAGGGTGCTGCAGGCGGCAGTTCTGCACAAAAATGAATTAAGCGGAGGAAAAAAACCATTATATTAGGAGGAAATAACATGTCAGTCATTTCTATGAAGCAATTGCTTGAAGCTGGTGTTCACTTCGGTCACCAAACACGCCGTTGGAACCCAAAAATGAAGCGTTACATTTTCACGGAGCGTAACGGAATCTACATCATTGACCTTCAAAAAACAGTCAAAAAGGTAGAGGAAGCTTATAATTTCACTAAAAATCTTGCTGCTGAAGGCGGAAAAATCCTTTTCGTTGGAACAAAAAAACAAGCTCAAGATTCTGTTAAGGAAGAAGCTCAGCGCTCTGGCATGTACTATGTCAACCAACGTTGGTTGGGCGGTACATTAACAAACTTTGAAACAATCCAAAAACGCATTAAGCGTCTTAAAGACATTGAAAAAATGCAAGAAAACGGCACGTTTGATGTGCTTCCTAAAAAAGAAGTCGTTCAATTGAAAAAAGAATTAGAGCGTCTTGAAAAATTCCTAGGCGGAATTAAGGATATGAAGGGTCTTCCTGATGCATTGTTCATCATCGATCCTCGTAAAGAGCGTATCGCTGTTGCGGAAGCTCACAAATTAAACATCCCTATCATCGGTATCGTAGATACTAACTGTGATCCAGATGAAATCGATGTTGTAATCCCAGCGAACGATGACGCTATCCGCGCTGTTAAACTTCTAACTTCTAAAATGGCAGATGCAATCTTAGAAGCGAAGCAAGGCGAAGAAGAAGCGGAAGTTGCTGAAGAAACTGCACCAGAAACAGAAACAACAACTGCGTAACCTATTCAAAAGGTGATAAGAGGGACTGCCTTTTATCACCTTTTTTCAAGAAAAATGTGTAATATACATACTCTTGTTTAAACATATAAGGAGGAATACAAATGGCTATTACTGCACAGCAAGTAAAAGAACTGCGTGAAAAAACTGGCGCGGGCATGATGGATTGTAAAAAAGCGTTAACTGAAACTGACGGAGATATGGATAAAGCAATTGACCTTTTAAGAGAAAAAGGGATTGCGAAAGCAGCGAAAAAAGCTGACCGTATTGCAGCTGAAGGTTCTACTCTTATTAAAACTGACGGCAATAAAGGTGTTATCTTAGAAGTAAACTCTGAGACTGACTTCGTGGCGAAAAACGAAGGCTTCAAAGAGCTTCTTAATACGTTAGCTGACCACCTTCTTGCAAATACTCCAGCAGATGTTGAAGAAGCGTTGAAACAAAAAATGGAAAATGGCTCTACTGTTGAAGAGTACATCACAGGCGCAGTTGCTAAAATCGGTGAGAAAATCACTCTTCGCCGCTTTACAGTTCTTACAAAAGACGACAGCTCCGCATTCGGTGCATACCTTCATATGGGCGGACGCATCGGAGTATTAACTGTTCTGAACGGTACAACTGAAGAAGACATTGCGAAAGATATCGCTATGCACGTTGCTGCTGTTAACCCTCGTTACATTTCTCGTGATCAAGTGTCTGAAGAAGAAAGAAATCATGAGCGCCAAATCTTAACTCAGCAAGCCCTTCAAGAAGGCAAACCTGAAAACATTGTAGCGAAAATGGTTGAAGGCCGTCTGAACAAATTCTTCGAAGAAATTTGTCTTTTAGACCAAGCGTTCGTTAAAAACCCAGATGAAAAAGTGAAACAAGTTGTGGCAGCGAAAAACGCAACAGTTCAAACTTTTGTCCGCTATGAAGTGGGAGAAGGCATTGAAAAACGTCAAGAAAACTTTGCTGAAGAAGTAATGAACCAAGTGAAAAAATAATGGTGAAAAGATTTCGCGGCCTAGTCGCGTCTTTTCAGGCAGTATAGGGGACACACTTTGTGTTCCCTATTTTTAAAACTATATTTACAAACCTTTTTTTCTCTTGCATAATAGAAAACGGCAATGTTTACACTTGGAGGTTATCATGGAAAAACCAAAATACAAACGTATCGTATTAAAGCTTAGCGGGGAAGCATTGGCAGGAGAACAAGGAAACGGAATTAATCCAACTGTCATTCAATCCATTGCAAAGCAAGTGAAAGAAATCGCTGAGCTTGATGTCGAAGTGGCTGTTGTAGTAGGCGGCGGCAACTTATGGCGTGGAAAAACAGGAAGTGACCTGGGCATGGACCGTGCAACTGCTGACTATATGGGTATGCTGGCGACAGTTATGAATTCGCTTGCTCTTCAAGACAGCTTAGAAACACTGGGCATCCAGTCCAGAGTGCAAACATCCATTGAAATGAGACAAGTTGCTGAACCGTACATAAGAAGAAAAGCGATTCGCCACTTAGAGAAAAAACGTGTCGTTGTTTTCGCTGCGGGCACAGGAAACCCGTATTTCTCAACTGATACGACAGCTGCATTGCGGGCTGCTGAAATTGAAGCAGACGTTATTTTAATGGCTAAAAATAATGTTGACGGTGTGTATAACGCTGATCCTAGAAAAGATGAATCAGCTGTTAAGTATGAGTCACTTTCTTATCTTGACGTTCTTAAAGACGGCCTGGAAGTCATGGATTCAACAGCATCATCTTTATGCATGGATAATGACATTCCGCTTATCGTCTTTTCTATTATGGAAGAAGGAAACATTAAACGTGCCGTTATCGGTGAATCCATCGGAACGATCGTGAGGGGGAAATAACGTGTCAAAAGAAGTATTAACACAAACGAAAGAAAAAATGGAAAAAGCAATTGCTGCTTATCAACGCGAATTGGCTTCTGTGCGCGCAGGCCGTGCCAATCCATCTTTATTAGATAAAGTAACAGTTGAATATTACGGAGCACAGACACCTTTAAATCAGCTGTCTTCTATTAACGTGCCTGAAGCTCGTATGCTCGTGATTACACCATACGATAAAACAGCAATCGGAGATATCGAAAAAGCGATTTTAAAAGCTGATTTAGGTCTTACGCCAACAAGTGACGGCAATATCATTCGAATTTCGATTCCGGCATTAACAGAAGAAAGACGGAAAGAATTAGTGAAAGTTGTGAAAAAATATTCTGAAGAAGCGAAAGTAGCTGTCCGTAACGTTCGCCGTGATGCTAACGATGATCTCAAAAAGCTTGAGAAAAACGGAGACATTACCGAGGATGAACTGCGTACTTCAACTGAAGACGTTCAAAAACTGACAGATGAATATGTGTCAAAAATTGACAGTCTCACAAAAGACAAAGAAAAAGAAATCATGGAAGTTTAATGAAAAACTATGTACAATAGATAATAGTGAAAAGACCCTCTCATGTTTACAGGGGGTTTTTTTGTTAATACTGTTGATTACATTGATTATCAGCAGGGAATGCAACCTTTTTGGGTGACGGAGGAATCTCATGCTCAACATACTCAAAAATTGGAAGAACCAGCAAACTGCGGCTTCCAACTTAGAACGTTATACAAAAGAAGACATACTTAAGGGTGAAATACCCGAACACATTGCTATCATCATGGATGGAAATGGCCGTTGGGCTAAAAAGCGCTCTCTTCCCCGAATTGCAGGCCATCATGAAGGGATGAAGGTGGTCAAAAGGACAACGAAACTCGCAAACGCATTAGGTGTCAAAGTATTGACATTGTATGCATTTTCAACGGAGAATTGGAAAAGGCCGAAAATGGAAGTCGATTTCTTAATGAAGCTTCCAGAAGAATTTTTGAATACGTATCTTCCAGAGCTTGTTGAGGAAAATGTACAGGTCCGGATCATTGGAGATAAAACAGCTTTGCCGGCCCATACATTACGTGCGATTGAAAAGGCAGTGCGGGATACGGCGCAAAACGATGGAATGATCCTTAATTTTGCTCTTAACTATGGAGGACGTACTGAAATAGTTACTGCTGCAAAAATACTCGCGGAGAAAGTGAAAGATGGTTCTTTGAATATAGAAGACATTGATGAATCGATTTTTTCTAGCTATTTAATGACTGAATCTTTGCAGGATCCTGAACTTTTAATTCGAACGAGCGGTGAGATCAGATTGAGCAATTTTATGCTATGGCAGGTTGCTTACAGTGAATTTGTCTTTACTGACGTCTTGTGGCCTGACTTTAAAGAAGATCACTTTTTACAAGCGTTAGGAGAATATCAGCAGAGGGGCCGGAGGTTTGGCGGAATTTAGAGGATGGTGGACATGAAACAAAGAATTTTAACAGGTGTTCTGGCAGCAATTGTATTTTTATATTTGGTTATTGTCGGGAAATTGCCGTTCACCATATTAATTTATGCAATGGGCAGTGTGGCGCTTTTTGAACTTTTACGGATGAAAAAGCTGAAGCTGATTTCGCTGCCAGGTTTGATCGGTCTTTTATTATTATGGATGTTCTTATTGCCGAGCCAGTATTCATTTTTGGAAGCGGATGGAATTTCAAAGATGGAAATCGCTTTGTTTGCGGTATTGCTTTTGCTGATTTACACAGTGTTGGTGAAAAACACCTTTACTTTTGATGAAGTCGGTTTTATTACGCTTGCAGCAATTTATATCGGAATGTGTTTTCATTATTTTATAGAAATCAGAAATCTTGACCAATACGGGTTAACATACATTTTTTACGCGTGTGTTGTCATTTGGTCCACTGATTCTGGTGCATATTTTGTTGGAAAAGCGCTTGGTAAGCGAAAATTGTGGCCTGAAATCAGTCCGAATAAAACAGTGGAAGGATTTGCAGGCGGAATTGTTATTGCGCTTGTTCTGGCGACGATTTTTCAGTTGATTGCACAACTTCCGATCCCATATATCTATCTGCTGTTGATCACGCTGTTTTTATCTGTTTTCGGACAACTTGGAGATTTAGTGGAATCCGCCTTGAAAAGACATTACAATGTTAAGGATTCTGGGAAAATTCTTCCCGGGCATGGCGGTATATTAGACCGTTTTGACAGTTTCTTGTTTGTCATGCCTTTCTTGTACTTTCTGCTTGCCCTTTTTTCATAAAAAAGTCTAATATGAATTTGAGACTGATCATGCAGTAAAAAGAATAGGAGTAGTGGCAGCTTTGAAAAATATTTGTCTTTTAGGAGCAACAGGATCAATCGGCGAACAGACTCTTGACGTATTGCGTACACATCAAGATCAATTTCAGCTGGTATCTATGTCGTTTGGCAGAAATATTGATAAGGCCGTTCCGATGATAGAGGCCTTTAAGCCGAAGTTTGTCTCTGTCGGTGATCTGGATACATATCATAAATTAAAACAACTGTCTTTTTCTTTTGAATGCCAAATTGGGATGGGAGAAGAAGGGCTGATAGAAGCAGCCGTGATGGAGGAGGTTGACATTGTTGTTAACGCCTTGCTCGGAAGCGTCGGTCTTATCCCCACGTTAAAGGCAATTGAACAGAAAAAAACAATTGCGCTCGCAAATAAGGAAACTCTCGTCACTGCAGGGCATATAGTAAAAGAACATGCTAAGAAATACGATGTTCCGCTGCTGCCCGTTGACAGTGAGCATTCGGCCATTTTTCAAGCTTTGCAGGGCGAACAGGCTAAAAACATTGAGCGCCTCATCATTACGGCATCCGGCGGAAGCTTTCGGGACAAGACGCGGGAGGAGCTCGAATCAGTAACAGTCGAAGACGCATTAAAACACCCGAATTGGTCAATGGGTGCAAAAATTACGATTGATTCGGCTACAATGATGAATAAGGGCTTAGAAGTGATCGAAGCACACTGGCTTTTTGATATACCATATGAACAAATTGATGTGGTTTTACATAAGGAGAGCATCATCCATTCAATGGTTGAGTTTCATGACAAAAGTGTGATCGCACAGCTCGGAACTCCAGATATGAGGGTTCCCATACAATATGCGCTCACTTACCCCGACCGGTTGCCATTGCCAGATGCAAAAAGGCTAGAATTGTGGGAAATCGGCAGCCTCCATTTTGAGAAAGCTGATTTTGACAGGTTCCGATGCTTACAATTTGCTTTTGAATCAGGTAAAATAGGGGGAACAATGCCGACAGTGCTAAATGCGGCAAATGAAGTGGCTGTTGCTGCCTTTTTAGCCGGCAAGATATCGTTTTTAGCTATTGAAGACTGTATCGAAAAGGCACTATCCCGCCATCAGTTCATAAAAAAACCGAGCTTGGCGGATATTCAAGAAGTGGACAAAGATACCCGGGGATACGTCAATTCAATACTCACATAAGGTGGTATGTTCGTGAACACAGTTATAGCGTTTATCATTATTTTTGGAACGCTCGTTTTCTTCCATGAACTGGGCCATTTATTGCTAGCCCAAAGAGCGGGAATCCTCTGCCGTGAATTCGCGATTGGCTTTGGTCCAAAGATTTTTTCGTTCAAAAAAAATGAAACAGTTTATACGATCAGGCTCCTTCCAGTCGGCGGATTTGTCCGTATGGCTGGAGAAGATCCGGAAATGATTGAAGTGAAACCCGGTTACACGGTTGGGCTTCTGTTTAATAAAGAAGAGCAAGTTGAGAAAGTCATTATCAATCAAAAGGAAAAATATCCGGATGCCTTAGTCATCGAAGTGGAAACAGCGGATTTAGAGCATGATATGAAGATCACCGGCTATGAACAGGGGAAAGAGGAGGAACTCTCTGCCTTTACTGTCAGTGAAACTTCCTTTTTTGTTGTAGACGGAGAAGAAGTGCAAATTGCGCCGTATAATCGTCAATTTGGTTCCAAACCTGTATGGCAGCGGATTAAAGCGATTGCTGCAGGTCCGATTATGAACTTTATTTTAGCTTACGTCATTTTAGTGATGCTTGGGCTGATTCAAGGAGTGCCTTCAAATGAGCCTATGCTTGGGCAGCTTACTGACAATGGCCGGGCGGCAGAGGCTGGGCTAAAAGAAGGGGATCACATCCAAAGCATTAATGGAGATAAAATGAGGTCTTGGGCTGACATTGTCTCTACTGTAAAAGAAAATCCAGAAAAAGAAATGGATGTCGCTGTAAAAAGAGATAACAAAACGCTTCATATTTCAGTGACTCCGGAAGCTGTGAAAGATGAGAACAAAAAAACAATCGGGCGTTTCGGTTCCTATGCTCCGACTGAAAAAGGTGTTCTCTCAGCAGTTGCTTACGGTGCTACATCAACTGTTGATGTCACTAAAGCGATTTTAACCAACTTAAGCAAATTAGTAACAGGGCAATTTAAAATAGACATGCTGTCAGGTCCTGTCGGCATATACGACATGACAGACCAAGTGGCGAAAACAGGGTTGGTAAACTTATTCCAGTTTGCTGCGTTTTTAAGTATTAACCTTGGGATTGTCAACTTGCTTCCGATTCCGGCACTTGACGGAGGAAGACTGTTATTCCTATTTATTGAAGCGATTCGGGGCAAACCGATTAACAGGGAAAAAGAAGCATTTGTTGTGTTTATCGGGGTAGCTTTCTTAATGCTTCTTATGCTGGTCGTCACATGGAACGATATCCAGCGGCTGTTCTTGTAAACGAAAAGTAAATCAATTAGAGGTGCGAAGAAATGAGACAAAGCTTGACGCTTATTCCTACGCTCCGTGAAGTTCCAGCTGATGCCGAAGCAAAAAGTCATCAGCTTCTTCTGAGAGCAGGATTTATCAGACAGAATACAAGCGGGGTATACAGCTATATGCCTCTTGCGTATAAGGTGATTCAAAACATTCAGCAAATTGTTCGTGAGGAAATGGAAAAAATTGATGCTGTAGAAATGCTCATGCCCGCACTTCAGCAGGCTGAAACATGGCAGGAATCAGGCAGATGGTATACGTATGGTCCTGAACTAATGAGATTAAAAGACCGTCATGGCCGTGAGTTCGCTTTAGGGGCAACACATGAAGAAGTTATCACTTCACTTGTTCGTGATGAGGTTAAATCTTATAAGCGTCTTCCTCTGACTCTGTATCAAATTCAGTCTAAGTTCAGAGATGAAAAGCGTCCTCGCTTCGGTTTGTTAAGGGGCCGCGAATTTATTATGAAAGATGCATATTCTTTTCATGCTTCTGAAGAGAGCCTGGATGAAACGTATCAAAAAATGTATAAAGCCTATACGAATATTTTTGCCCGCTGCGGCATTAATGTTAGACCTGTCATCGCCGATTCAGGTGCAATGGGAGGAAAGGATACACATGAGTTTATGGCGCTGTCTGCCATCGGCGAGGATACGATTGCGTATTCTGATGAATCACAATATGCAGCAAATATCGAAATGGCTGAAGTCCTTTATCAGGAAGTTTCTTCAGATGAAGAACCTAAAGATTTAGAGAAGGTTCATACGCCTAATGTGAAAACAATCGAAGAGCTGACCGCGTTCCTGCAGGTTTCCGCTGAAGACTGCATCAAGTCAGTTTTATTTAAAGCGGATGAGCGTTTTGTCTTAGTGCTTGTAAGAGGAGATCATGAAGTCAACGATATTAAAGTGAAAAACTTGCTTCATGCAGAAATTGTAGAGCTTGCTTCCCATGAAGAGGTCATTCAGCAGCTCGGAACTGAGCCGGGTTTTGTCGGCCCTGTCGGTGTCAACCAAGATGTGGAAGTATACGCTGATCAGGCGGTGAAAGCAATGGTCAATGCTGTTGCCGGTGCAAATGAAGGAGACCAACATTATCGAAATGTCAACGTGAGCCGTGACGCGGAAATTAAGGAATTTGCTGATCTTCGTTTTATTAAAGAAGGAGATCCTTCACCAGACGGGAAAGGCACGATCCGTTTTGCAGAAGGAATCGAGGTCGGACAAGTCTTTAAGCTGGGAACACGCTATTCAGAAGCGATGAATGCGACATATTTAGATGAAAACGGGCGCGCACAGCCAATGCTGATGGGTTGTTACGGAGTCGGCGTGTCAAGAACACTTTCTGCTATTGCTGAACAGCATCACGATGAAAAAGGATTAATATGGCCAAAAAGCATTGCGCCTTACGATCTTCACATTCTTGCTTTGAATGTGAAAAACGATGGGCAAAGAGAGCTTGCTGAAAAGCTGTATGCTGAATTAAAAGCGGAAGGCTATGAAGTGCTTTATGACGATCGTGCTGAGCGAGCAGGGGTGAAATTCGCTGATTCAGATCTCATCGGCCTTCCAATCCGCATCACTGTCGGAAAACGGGCAGAAGAAGGAATTGTTGAGGTGAAAATCCGTCAAACGGGTGAGTCAACCGAGGTTTCAGTAGCCGAATTAGCTGCATTTATCAGCAAGCAGTAATCACCATGACGATTTACGAAAAAACATGTTAAAATAGAAATATAAGAAGGTACCTCATTGCCTGAGGTACCTTCACTTATGATGTTTTTAGGGAGGGATACTGTCTTAATGGAACAGTTATCAGTAAACAGAAGGCAGTTTCAAATTCTTCTGCAGCAGATTAATATGACAGATGATACCTTCATGACATACTTTGAAGATGGCGAGATTAAAAAATTGACGATCCACAAAGCGTCAAAGTCTTGGCATTTTCATTTTCAATTTAAATCTTTGCTGCCGTTCCAAATATATGACACATTAACAACAAGGCTGACGCAATCGTTTGCCCACATAGCAAAAGTTACATCTTCAATTGAAGTGCAGGATGCCGAGATCAGTGAGAGTCTAGTTCAAGATTACTGGTCACGCTGTATTGAAGAATTGCAAGGCATTTCGCCGCCGATTATCAGTCTTTTAAACCAGCAAAAACCGAAGCTGAAGGGCAATAAACTGATTGTCAAAACAAAAACAGACACAGAAGCAGCTGCCCTTAAGAACAAATATAGTTCCATGATTCAAGCAGGCTACCGTCAATTTGGTTTTCCGGATCTTCAGCTTGATGCCGACATATTTGTATCCGAGCAAGAAGTTCAAAAGTTCCGTGAGCAAAAGCTTGCAGAAGACCAAGAGCGGGCTATGCAGGCCTTGATTGAAATGGAGAAGAAAGATAAAGAAAGTGATGAAGATCAAGTGCCGTCTGGTCCGCTTGTCATCGGTTACCAAATTAAAGATAACGAAGAAATCCGGACGCTTGACAGCATCATGGACGAAGAACGGAGAATTACAGTCCAGGGTTACGTGTTTGATGTGGAGACCCGAGAACTGAAAAGCGGACGAACTCTATGCATCTTCAAGATTACAGACTATACAAACAGCATTTTAATTAAAATGTTTGCACGTGAAAAAGAAGACGCGGCACTGATGAAGTCTCTGAAAAAAGGAATGTGGGTAAAAGCACGCGGAAGCATTCAAAATGATACCTTCGTCAGAGATCTCGTCATGATCGCAAATGATGTAAACGAAATGAAAGCTAAAACCCGTGAAGATTCAGCACCTGAAGGAGAAAAAAGAGTGGAATTGCACCTGCATTCTCCTATGAGTCAAATGGATGCTGTTACGGGAGTTGGAAAGCTAGTTGAACAGGCGAAAAAATGGGGGCATGAAGCTATCGCTTTGACTGACCATGCTGTCGTGCAATCCTTCCCTGATGCGTATTCTGCTGCCCAAAAGCATGGCATCAAAATGATCTACGGGATGGAAGCGAATTTGGTTGATGATGGCGTGCCGATTGCTTATAATGCTGCACATCGTCTGCTCGAGGAAGAAACATATGTTGTTTTTGACGTGGAGACGACAGGGCTGTCTGCTGTATACGATACGATTATTGAGCTGGCTGCAGTAAAAGTAAAAGGCGGAGAAATTATTGATAAATTTGAGGCGTTTGCGAACCCTCATCGCCCGCTTTCCGCCACAATCATAGAGCTGACTGGCATCACTGATGATATGCTTCGCGACGCTCCCGATGCTGTAGATGTGATAAGAGATTTCAGAGAGTGGATCGGCGATGACATCCTTGTCGCTCATAATGCGAGCTTTGATATGGGATTCTTAAACGTAGCCTATAAAAAGCTTCTTGAAGTCGAGAAAGCTAAAAACCCAGTCATTGATACGCTTGAGCTTGGACGTTTTCTCTATCCAGAATTTAAGAACCACCGGTTGAATACGCTCTGTAAAAAGTTTGATATCGAACTCACACAGCATCACCGTGCGATCTACGATACCGAAGCAACTGCTTATTTGCTCTTGAAAATGCTGAAGGACGCAGATGAAAAAGGCATTCAGTATCATGACGAGCTGAATGAAAATATGGGGCAGTCCAACGCTTATCAAAGGTCAAGACCGCATCATGCAACATTGCTTGCTGTCAACAGCACAGGGCTTAAAAATTTATTTAAACTTGTGTCACTTTCCCATATTCATTATTTTTACAGAGTGCCTCGTATCCCGAGATCTCAGCTTGAGAAATACAGGGAAGGGCTTCTGATCGGTTCGGCTTGTGACAGGGGAGAGGTTTTTGAAGGAATGATGCAAAAGTCGCCTGAAGAGGTTGAAGATGTCGCGTCATTCTATGATTATCTTGAGGTTCAGCCTCCTGAAGTATACCGTCACTTGCTGGAGCTTGAACTCGTCCGAGATGAAAAATCGCTGAAAGAAATCATTGCAAATATCACGAAACTGGGTGAAAAGCTAAACAAACCGGTTGTTGCTACAGGAAATGTTCATTACTTGAATGATGAGGATAAAATCTATAGAAAGATTTTAGTATCCTCTCAAGGCGGAGCCAATCCGCTTAACAGGCATGAACTGCCGAAAGTGCATTTCAGAACGACAGACGAAATGCTTGAGGCATTTTCTTTCTTAGGCGAAGAAAAAGCGAAGGAAATCGTTGTCACCAATACCCAAAAGGTTGCTTCTTTAATCGATGACATCAAGCCGATTAAAGATGATTTGTATACACCGAAAATCGAAGGCGCGGATGAAGAGATCAGAGAAATGAGCTACAAGCGTGCAAAAAGTATTTACGGCGAACAGCTGCCTGAAATTGTCGAAGCGCGGATTGAAAAAGAATTAAAAAGTATCATTGGACACGGCTTCGCTGTTATTTACTTAATCTCTCACAAACTTGTTAAACGTTCACTGGATGACGGGTATCTCGTAGGCTCCCGTGGTTCCGTAGGATCTTCATTAGTTGCGACACTTACTGAAATCACTGAGGTGAACCCGCTGCCGCCGCACTATGTTTGCTCTGAGTGTCAGCATTCTGAGTTCTTTAATGATGGTTCTGTCGGTTCCGGTTTTGACCTGCCTGACAAGACATGTCCGCATTGCGGAACGCCTTTGAAAAAAGACGGCCATGATATTCCGTTTGAAACGTTCTTAGGATTTAAAGGGGATAAAGTACCTGATATTGATTTGAACTTCTCAGGGGAATATCAGCCGCAGGCGCATAATTACACAAAAGTATTGTTTGGCGAAGACAATGTATATCGAGCGGGAACAATAGGCACAGTTGCAGAAAAAACAGCCTACGGCTATGTCAAAGGCTATGCCGGAGATCATAATCTTCACATGCGCGGAGCCGAAATCGATCGGCTCGTACAGGGGTGTACAGGTGTAAAACGTACAACCGGTCAGCACCCTGGTGGGATTATCGTTGTTCCGGATTATATGGATATTTATGATTTTTCACCGATTCAGTTCCCGGCAGATGCCACAGGTTCAGAGTGGAAAACGACGCATTTTGATTTCCACTCCATCCATGACAACCTGTTAAAGCTGGATATTCTCGGACACGATGACCCGACCGTCATTCGGATGCTTCAAGACCTAAGCGGAATTGATCCGAAAACAATTCCAACCGATGATCCTGAAGTGATGAAGATCTTTCAGGGAACCGAGTCGCTTGGTGTGACACAAGAACAGATCGGCTGTAAAACAGGAACTCTTGGAATCCCTGAATTCGGAACTCGATTTGTCCGGCAGATGCTAGAAGATACAAAGCCGACAACCTTTTCCGAGCTCGTTCAGATTTCAGGCTTGTCTCACGGAACCGATGTATGGCTCGGCAACGCGCAGGAACTCATCCACAATAACATTTGTGAGCTGAGTGAGGTTATCGGCTGCCGTGATGACATTATGGTTTATTTAATCTATCAAGGGCTTGAACCGTCCCTTGCCTTTAAAATCATGGAGTTTGTGCGTAAAGGAAAAGGACTAACACCTGAATGGGAAGAAGAAATGAGAAATAACAATGTCCCGGACTGGTATATTGATTCTTGTAAAAAGATTAAATACATGTTCCCGAAAGCCCACGCTGCAGCCTATGTATTAATGGCAGTCCGGATTGCTTACTTTAAAGTGCATCACGCGCTTCTGTATTATGCGGCTTATTTTACCGTTCGTGCAGACGATTTTGATATCGATACAATGATCAAGGGCTCTACAGCAATCAAGGCGGTAATGGAGGATATTAACTCGAAGGGGCTTGATGCTTCACCGAAGGAAAAAAACCTTCTCACTGTGCTAGAATTAGCGCTTGAAATGTGTGAGAGAGGATTTTCATTCCAAAAAGTCGATTTGTACCGCTCAAGCGCTGCAGAGTTTGTGATTGACGGCAACAGTCTTATCCCGCCGTTTAACTCCATTCCTGGATTAGGGACGAATGCCGCTCTGAACATTGTAAAGGCTCGTGAAGAAGGTGAATTTCTTTCAAAAGAAGATTTGCAAAAAAGAGGAAAAGTGTCAAAAACGATTCTAGAGTATTTAGATCGTCATGGCTGTCTCGAATCACTGCCTGATCAAAACCAACTGTCACTGTTCTAACATGTAAAGCAGAATTTCTCTGGAAATTCTGCTTTTATGCATACATAAGCACAAAAAATGCCATCGTAATATTAGGGTTTCTGTCATTAGCTTAGCCATGAAGGTAAGCGCATATCCATTTGCAATAAAAATATGGTTATGGTATAGTTTTATTGGAAATGCTAACGATTACCGAGGCAAAGAGTGGGGAAACCCGCTCTTTTGTATTGAACAGGAGAATTTTGTCTCGACATGTTCATCGTTTACTTTTTAGCCCCTGCTCTTCTGAAGCAGGGTTTTTATGCAGAGTGACGAGATGAATATGATATCGACAGCACAAGGAGGAAGAACATGAGCAAAAAAGTGACTGACACCGTTCAAGAAATGGCTCAGCCAATCGTAGACAGCCTTCAGCTGGAACTCGTTGACATTGAATTTGTCAAAGAGGGTCAAAGCTGGTTCCTTCGCGTGTTTATTGATTCCGATGACGGTGTGGATATTGAGGAATGTGCCAAAGTAAGTGAAGCTTTAAGCGAAAAGCTTGATGAGGCAGACCCAATCAGCCAAAATTACTTTCTTGAAGTCTCATCTCCTGGAGCTGAGCGTCCGCTAAAGAAAAAAGCCGATTTCGAAAAATCACTTGGGAAAAATGTGTATATTAAAACGTATGAGCCTATAGAGGGCGTAAAAGTGTTTGAAGGTGAACTGGCTGAATTTGATGGACAAACAGTGACAGTTGAGATCACGATCAAAACAAGAAAGAAACGGATCAATATTCCGTATGAAAAGATAGCTAGTGCAAGATTAGCTGTTACATTTTAATGAATACAAATGTTTTAAGGGGGGAGACCGTTAAATGAGCAGTGAATTATTAGATGCTCTCACGATTCTTGAAAAAGAAAAAGGCATCAGTAAAGAAATTATCATTGAAGCAATCGAAGCTGCGTTAATTTCTGCTTATAAGCGGAATTTTAATCAAGCGCAAAATGTACGGGTGGATTTAAACCGTGATACAGGCTCCATCCGCGTATTTGCAAGAAAAGATGTCGTTGACGAGGTATACGACCAAAGACTGGAGATTTCTATTGAAGAGGCGCAAGGCATCCATCCGGAATATGTGGTCGGCGATGTCGTTGAAATCGAAGTCACACCTAAGGACTTCGGCCGCATAGCTGCTCAAACAGCGAAGCAGGTCGTCACACAACGTGTGCGTGAAGCTGAGCGCGGTGTGATATATACTGAATTTATCGACCGGGAAGAAGACATCATGACAGGTATCGTTCAGCGTCTGGATAATAAGTTTATCTATGTGTCTTTAGGCAAAATTGAAGCTTTGCTGCCGGTTAATGAGCAAATGCCGAATGAAAGCTACAAGCCTCATGACCGCATTAAAGTGTATATCACAAAAGTAGAAAAAACGACGAAGGGCCCGCAGATTTATGTGTCAAGAACACACCCAGGCCTGTTAAAGCGTTTGTTTGAAATCGAAGTGCCTGAAATTTATGATGGAACTGTCGAGCTAAAATCTGTTGCCAGAGAAGCTGGAGACCGGTCGAAAATTTCTGTCCGCACAGATGATCCTGACGTGGATCCTGTCGGTTCATGTGTAGGACCTAAAGGCCAGCGTGTTCAGGCAATCGTCAATGAATTAAAAGGTGAAAAAATTGACATTGTCAACTGGTCTAATGATCCTGTAGAATTTGTCGCGAATGCGCTCAGCCCTTCGAAAGTGCTGGAAGTCATCGTTGATGAAGAAGAAAAAGCGACAACTGTTATTGTTCCTGATTACCAGCTGTCTCTGGCGATCGGCAAAAGAGGACAAAACGCACGCTTGGCTGCTAAACTGACAGGCTGGAAGATTGATATTAAGAGCGAAACGGACGCAAGAGAACTTGGAATCTATCCGAGAGAACTTGAAGAAGACGATGAGCCGCTCTTTACGGAGCCTGAAACTGCTGAATCGGATGAATAAGAGGTGACCTTAGGTGAATAAACACAAAAAGATCCCGTTACGCAAATGTGTAGTGACTGGTGAAATGAAGCCTAAAAAGGAACTGATCCGAGTTGTACGTTCAAAAGAAGGCGATGTCTCAGTAGACCCGACTGGAAAAAAGAACGGGCGAGGTGCATATGTAACGCTGGATAAAGAGTGTATCTTAGCTGCAAAAAAGAAACACACTTTACAAAATCAATTTCAATCACAAATCGATGACCAGATTTTCGAAGAATTGCTGGAGCTGGCGGAAAAGGTGAAAAAATAAAATGTCTGGAATGGAATGGTTTCCCTTGCTGGGTCTGGCCAATCGAGCTCGTAAGGTCGTGTCAGGCGAGGACTTGGTCATAAAAGAAATCAGGAATGCGCGTGCTAAGCTTGTCCTGCTTACAGAGGATGCATCATCTAACACAGCGAAAAAAGTAACCGACAAGTGCAATTATTATAAAGTTCCTTATAAAAAAGTCGAGAGTCGCGCGGTTCTTGGACGCTCCATCGGTAAAGAAGCCCGTGTCGTTGTCGCCGTCACTGACCAAGGTTTTGCGAATAAGCTAATCAGCTTGCTCGATTAATATTTTTGGGGGTGAACGAATGGCTAAAATGAGAGTATATGAATATGCAAAAGCGTTAAATGTTTCAAGTAAGGAAATTTTGACCGCACTGAAAAACATGGATTTAGAAGTGAATAATCACATGGCCATGCTTGAAGAAAAGGCCATTAAACAGCTTGATGCCAAATTTAAAAAAAGCGGCGCAGCCGCTGCATCTCAAAAGCCAGCACAAACGAACAAAAACAAACAGCCGCAAGGGATCAATCAGCAATCAGCTGGAAATCAACCAAACAAAATTCGAGACGGAAAGAAGAATGACGTGCAGAATAATCAATTTAACAAAAACAAGAAAAATAACAACAACAAAAAAAATAAACGCAATAACAATAACAATAAAAACCAATATCAGCAAAAGCCTGTAAAGCCGAAAAAAGAGCTTCCTGAGAAAATTACATTCTCCGGAACATTAACAGTCGGCGCATTGGCTGAAGAGCTTGGCAAAGAGCCATCAGAACTCATTAAAAAGCTGATGCTTCTCGGTGTAATGGCAACCATTAACCAAGAGCTTGATAAAGACACAATCGAACTTATTGCATCAGAATATGGCGTTGAAACAGAAGAAGTTATTGTACTTGAAGAAACAGAGCTGGAAAAATACGAAGAGCCTGATAAAGAAGAGGATCTTGAAATCCGTCCTCCTGTCGTTACGATCATGGGGCACGTTGACCACGGGAAAACGACGCTTCTTGACAGCATCCGCAAAACGAAAGTTGTTGAAGGAGAAGCTGGCGGGATCACTCAGCATATCGGTGCTTACCAAATTGAAGAAAACGGGAAGAAAATTACGTTTTTGGATACCCCGGGGCACGCCGCATTTACAACGATGCGCGCACGCGGTGCAGAAGTAACTGATATTACAATTCTCGTTGTTGCTGCCGATGACGGTGTCATGCCGCAAACAGTAGAAGCGATTAACCACGCAAAAGCAGCTGAGGTTCCAATCATCGTTGCTGTGAATAAAGTTGATAAAGAATCCGCAAACCCTGACCGTGTGATGCAAGAATTGACGGAATACGGACTTGTTCCTGAAGCTTGGGGCGGCGAAACAATTTTTGTTCCTCTTTCCGCGTTAACTGGAAAAGGCATTGATGAACTCGTTGAAATGATTTTACTTGTCAGTGAAGTAGAAGAACTGAAAGCGAACCCGAATCGCCAGGCAAAAGGAACGGTGATTGAAGCACAACTTGATAAAGGCAGAGGTTCAGTTGCGACATTGCTCGTACAGACTGGAACACTGCATGTCGGTGATCCAATCGTAGTCGGCAACACATTTGGCCGTGTCCGTGCAATGGTTAACGACATTGGACGCCGTGTGAAAACTGCCGGTCCGTCAACTCCGGTCGAAATTACCGGTTTAAATGATGTCCCTCAAGCGGGCGACCAATTCCTTGTCTTTAAAGATGAAAAAACAGCTCGTTCTGTCGGGGAAGCCCGTGCTTCGAAACAGCTTGAAGAGCAGCGCAGTGATAAAGCGAAGCTCAGTCTTGATGACTTATTCGAGCAAATTAAACAAGGTGATGTAAAAGACATCAACCTCATCGTAAAAGCTGACGTTCAAGGATCTGCTGAAGCTTTAACGGCTGCGCTTCAAAAAATTGAAGTAGAAGGCGTTAAAGTAAAAATCATCCATACAGGCGTTGGTGCGATTACTGAATCTGACATTATCCTGGCATCTGCTTCCAATGCAATTGTTATCGGGTTTAATGTGAGACCGGACGGAAATGCTAAGAGTACGGCTGAAGCTGAGAATGTAGATATTCGACTTCACCGTATCATTTACAAAGTCATCGATGAAATTGAAGCTGCCATGAAAGGTATGCTTGATCCTGAATATGAAGAAAAAGTAATTGGTCAAGTAGAAGTGCGCCAAACATTCAAAGTATCTAAAATCGGTACCATTGCCGGCGGATATGTTACTGAAGGAAACATTACTCGCGACAGCGGTCTCCGGTTAATTCGTGACGGCGTTGTCATCTTCGAGGGTGAAGTCGACGTTCTGAAACGTTTTAAAGATGATGTGAAAGAAGTTTCACAAGGCTATGAATGTGGTATTACAATTAAGAAATACAATGACATTCGTGAAGGTGACATCATTGAAGCGTTTGTCATGCAAGAAATTGAAAGAAAGTGATCGGATTTGCGGAGTGTGAATGCATCATTTATGACGCAGGATCGCTAAAGGAAAAGCGTGCCGTTCTGAAGCGGATTTTAACCAGGGTTCAAAACAAGTTCAATGTTTCGATTTCAGAAATTGACTATCAGGACACATGGCAAAGGACCAGCTTCGGAATCGCCGCTGTTTCTTCCTCTCGCGTTCAAACAGAAAAAGAACTGCAGCGCGTCCTAGCGTTTATCGATTCTTTTCCTGAAATTGAACGGACGATCACTAGAACAGAGTGGTTTTAACTTAGAGGTGATTGAAATGAGTATGAGAGCAAACCGTGTTGGCGAGCAAATGAAAAAAGAACTCGGTGACATTATCAGCCGCAAGCTGAAAGATCCGAGAATTGGTTTTCTGACAGTAACAGATGTACGTGTATCAGGTGATTTGCAAATTGCAAAGGTGTATATCTCGGTTCTCGGCGACGAGAAAAAACGAGAGGATGCGCTGAAAGGGCTGGCCAAAGCGAAAGGATTCATCCGCTCCGAAATCGGCAGCCGCATCAGACTTCGAAAAACACCTGAAATTGAATTTGAGTTCGATGAATCAATTGATTACGGAAATCGTATCGAAACATTGATTCACGAAATCCATTCAGAGAATCCATCTGAATAAAAATGGAGAGGATAGGCGTATATCGTCTGTCCTCTTTTCTGCGTTTTGAAGAGAACAGTGAAAAGAAGGAGTGAAAGACAAATGGTTAACGGAGTTCTCCTTTTACATAAACCAATTGGCATGACATCGCATGACTGTGTCATGAAGATCCGAAAACTGTTAAAAACAAAAAAAGTAGGGCACACGGGAACGCTTGATCCAGAAGTATCAGGCGTGCTGCCGATATGTGTGGGAAGAGCGACAAAAATTGTCGAATACTTAACTGAAAAGTCTAAAACGTATGATGCGGAAATCACGCTTGGTTTTTCAACAACAACAGAGGATCAAACGGGTGAAACGGTTGAAACAAAGCCTGTTAACCAAAACGTTGATAAAGCCGAAGTGGAAAAGGTGTTAAACAGTTTAAAGGGGAAACAAGAACAAATTCCTCCTATGTATTCTGCGGTAAAAGTAAATGGCAAAAAGTTATATGAGTACGCAAGAGCAGGGATTGAAGTGGAACGCCCGAAACGTATGATTACTATTGAAGACATTACCCTGACGACAGAGATTAATCATAACGGAGAAACTGCGAGCTTCCGATTTCAAGTGACCTGCTCCAAAGGAACTTATGTAAGAACACTGGCGGTTATGATCGGTGAAAAGCTCGGATATCCGGCTCATATGTCTCATTTAATCCGTACGGCATCGGGAGATTTTTCACTTGATGAATGCTTTACCTTTGAAGAACTGGAAGCACAGGTTCAATCTGAAACCGTTGGCGAGCATATCGTTCCTATTGAGCGTGCGCTCAATCATTTGCCGAAATGGATGATAAGTGATACATTAGCTAAGAAAGTAGAAAACGGGGCTTTGCTAGAGTTGCCCGAGCAGTTTTCTGAAATGACAAGCGAAGACCGTATAGCTGTTTTTACTGAATCCGGAAGCTGTTTGGCGATCTATTTCCCCCATCCAGCAAAAAAAGGGCTGTTAAAACCGGCAAAAGTATTGATGCAAAAAAGCGAACAATAGAAAAAAGGTGACCGTTCTGTGAAGACGATACATATTACACATCCTCATCATTTAATAAAAGAGGAGCAGGCAAAGTCTGTGATGGCGTTAGGTTATTTTGACGGCGTTCATCTTGGACATCAAAAGGTAATCGGCACAGCGAAGCAAATCGCCGAAGAAAAGGGACTGGCTTTAGCTGTGATGACCTTTCATCCTCACCCTTCTCATGTATTGGGACGGGATCAGGAGCCAAAGGATTTGATTACGCCTCTGGAAGATAAAATAAACCAGATTGAACAATTAGGCGCAGAGATTTTGTATGTTGTTACATTTAATGAAGTATTTGCTTCTCTTTCTCCTAAGCAGTTTGCAGACCAGTATATTATCGGTCTGAATGTACAGCACGCAGTGGCGGGCTTTGATTTTACGTACGGCAAATACGGCAAAGGAACAATGGAAACCATGCCGCATGATTTAGACGGAAAAGCAGCGTGCACAATGGTGGAAAAATTAACGGAGCAAGATAAAAAAATCAGCTCCTCATATATCCGTACTGCGCTTCAAAACGGGAACGTTGAATTGGCGAATGTCCTGCTTGGAAAGCCTTATTTTATAAAAGGAATTGTCATTCACGGTGATAAAAGAGGACGGACCATCGGATTTCCGACAGCAAATGTCGGTTTAAATGACAGCTATATCGTTCCGCCGACAGGTGTATATGCCGTAAAAGCGGAAGTGAATGGTGAAGTCTTTGATGGCGTTTGTAATATCGGCTATAAGCCGACGTTTTATGAAAAACGTCCGGATCAGCCCTCCATCGAGGTCAATCTGTTTGAGTTCGATCAGGAGATATACGGAGCTGCTATAAAAATCGAATGGTATAAACGGATTAGAAGCGAGCGGAAATTTAATGGCATCAAAGAATTAACAGAGCAAATTGAGAAAGATAAACAGGAAGCTATCCGATATTTCAGCAATTTGCGGAAATAACATACAACGCACACAAATTTTATTCTAAAATATTTGCATATAGGCATGATTTTTAGTATGATAGTTTTCGTAGTCTTAAAACCATTGCTTGGCAATCCGAAGTCACCGACGGTTGCTAGGTAACTGGGGCTAAATATAATTTGGAGGTGAAACAGGATGGCAATTACTCAAGAGCGTAAAAACCAACTCATCAGTGAGTTCAAAACACACGAATCTGATACTGGATCTCCAGAAGTTCAGATCGCTATCCTAACTGACTCAATTAACAATTTGAACGAGCATTTACGTACTCATAAGAAAGACCACCACTCACGTCGCGGTCTTCTAAAAATGGTAGGTAAGCGTCGTAATCTTCTTACGTATCTGCGTAATAAAGACGTAACTCGTTATCGTGAGTTAATTAACAAACTAGGCTTACGTCGATAATCGTAAAAAGCGGGAGGATTCCCGCTTTTTTATCGTATTAAAGCGAAAATTATGATAACAAATCATTGAAATCCTTTTACATACTACTTTGACATTGATATGTTCAATTCATTTCGTTCATAATAGGAGTAATTGATTATTTCACACAACGAAGAGAGGAGTTCTTAATCGTATGGGACAAGAAAAACATGTCTTTACCATAGATTGGGCCGGAAGAACGCTTACCGTTGAAACCGGCCAGCTTGCCAAACAGGCAAACGGTGCTGTGATGATCCGCTACGGCGATACAGCAGTACTTAGTACAGCAACCGCTTCAAAAGAACCAAAGCCGCTTGATTTCTTCCCGCTTACTGTAAACTATGAAGAAAGATTATATGCAGTAGGGAAAATTCCGGGCGGATTTATTAAAAGAGAAGGACGTCCAAGTGAAAAAGCGATTCTTGCGAGCCGTTTAATCGACCGTCCGATCCGTCCATTGTTTGCCGATGGATTCCGTAATGAAGTGCAAGTCATCAGCATTGTCATGAGTGTTGATCAAGACTGCTCTTCTGAAATGGCTGCCATGTTCGGTTCATCTCTCGCTCTTTCTGTATCGGATATTCCGTTTGAAGGACCGATTGCAGGGGTTACTGTCGGGCGCATTGATGACCAATTTATCATTAACCCAACAGTTGATCAGCTTGAGAAAAGCGACATCAACCTTATCGTTGCCGGCACAAAAGATGCCATTAACATGGTAGAGGCGGGAGCGGACGAAGTTCCTGAGGAAATCATGCTTGAAGCTATTATGTTCGGCCATGAAGAGATTAAACGCCTGATTGCATTCCAAGAAGAAATTGTAGCAGCAGTCGGTAAAGAAAAATCAGAAATTGCACTTTATGAAATTGATGAAGCGCTTAGTGAAAAAGTAAAAGCTTTAGCGGAAGAAGATCTGCTGAAAGCTATCCAGGTTCACGAAAAGCATGCCCGCGAAGCTGCCATTAATGAAGTGAAAAAGACTGTTGTGGCAAAATTCGAAGACGAAGAGCATGATGAAGATACACTTAAGCAAGTGAAGCAGATTTTATCTAAGATGGTAAAAAATGAAGTGCGCCGCCTGATTACTGAAGATAAAGTAAGACCGGACGGCCGCGGCGTTGATCAAATCCGCCCGCTTTCTTCTGAAGTCGGTCTTTTGTCAAGAACACACGGATCAGGTCTGTTTACAAGGGGACAAACACAGGCCCTCAGCGTATGTACGTTAGGTGCTCTAGGGGATGTGCAAATCCTTGACGGTTTAGGTGTTGAAGAGTCAAAACGATTTATGCACCATTACAATTTCCCTCAATTCAGTGTTGGAGAAACAGGGCCAATGCGGGGACCGGGACGCCGTGAAATCGGGCATGGAGCACTGGGTGAGCGTGCGCTTGAGCCAGTTATTCCGTCTGAAAAAGACTTCCCTTATACTGTCCGTCTTGTATCAGAAGTGCTTGAATCAAACGGTTCTACGTCTCAAGCAAGTATTTGCGCCAGCACACTTGCAATGATGGATGCCGGTGTACCAATTAAAGCGCCGGTTGCTGGTATCGCGATGGGTCTTGTCAAATCAGGCGAACATTACACTGTTCTGACTGATATTCAAGGCATGGAAGACGCACTCGGAGATATGGACTTTAAAGTAGCCGGAACAGAAAAAGGTGTAACAGCACTGCAAATGGACATTAAAATTGAAGGCCTTTCCAGAGAAATTCTTGAAGAAGCGCTTCAGCAGGCGAAAAAAGGAAGAATGGAAATCCTGAACAGCATGCTTGCGACTTTAGGTGAATCAAGAAAAGAGCTTTCTCGCTATGCACCTAAGATTTTCACAATGGCTATTAATCCTGATAAAATTCGCGACGTCATCGGACCAAGCGGAAAACAAATCAATAAAATCATCGAAGAAACCGGTGTTAAAATTGATATTGAGCAGGACGGCACGATCTTTATTTCTTCTACAGATGAAAGCAGTAACCAAAAAGCGAAAAAAATCATCGAAGACCTTGTCAGAGAGGTTGAAGTCGGCCAGCTTTACCTCGGTAAAGTAAAACGAATCGAAAAATTCGGAGCTTTCGTTGAAATTTTCAGTGGAAAAGACGGTTTGGTGCACATTTCAGAGCTTGCGCTTGAACGCGTAGGAAAAGTGGAAGATGTTGTGAAAATCGGAGACGAGATTCTTGTGAAAGTCACTGAAATTGATAAACAAGGACGAGTCAATTTGTCCCGTAAAGCGGTTCTCCGTGAAGAGAAAGAAAAAGAAGAGCAACAATCACAATCTTAAATGAAAACATAAAAAGGAGCCTGGGAGACCCGGCTTCTTTATTTTGAAGCTTTAACAAAACAGGCGGGTTCTACCTTGTCCTTCTCTTTCATAATGTGAGATGAGGGGGGACTGACATGTACAAAAAATTTGTACCGTTTGCCGTTTTTTTATTTCTTTTTTTTGTTTCATTTGAGATGATGAAAAGTCCGCATGCACTTGATTATATTGGGGCAATGAAAAAAGATACGGTGACTGTCACGGCGTCCAAAGACCCGTTATATGAAGAATTGCTTGAAAAAGCGCCGGAGTATGAAGTTAAGCCCCAGAATGCAGTGATTGATAAAGTGTGGAAAAGGATTCCCGGCTATAATGGACTGAAGGTTAATATTGAGCAATCATATAAAAAAATGAAAAAGCATGGCGAGTTTCGGGAAAACGACCTGGTGTACAGCCAAGTAAAACCAAGCATTCACCTTGATTCTCTTCAGCCTGATCCTATTTATAAAGGAAATCCTGACAAACCGATGGTGGCTTTTTTAATTAATGTAGCGTGGGGGAATGAATATTTAGAAAAAATGCTCCCTATTCTGCAAAAGCACCAAGTGAAGGCTACGTTCTTTTTAGAAGGCAATTGGGTGAGAAACAATGAACGGCTCGCTAAGAAAATTGCGGAAGACGGACATGAAATCGGAAATCATTCATACAATCATCCGGATATGAGCAAACTGACTACAGGAAGAATTTCCGAGCAGCTTGACAAGACAAATCAGCAAATAGAGCAAACAATTGGTGTTAAGCCAAAGTGGTTCGCTCCGCCAAGCGGAAGTTTCCGAAAAGCGGTTGTCGACATTGCAGCCGAGAAACAGATGGGAACAGTCATGTGGACAGTTGATACGATTGATTGGCAAAAACCCGCTCCGCCTGTACTTCAAACGAGGGTGTTAAGCAAGATACATAATGGTGCCATGATCTTAATGCATCCGACTGACTCTACAGCCGAAAGTCTTGAAGCGCTGATTACAAAGATAAAAGATAAAGGATACGCGCTTGGAACAGTCACTGAACTAATGGATGAAACAAGACTGTTAAAGTAACAAATGCAGGCAGCTTGTCTTTGAATAGGAGGAACAAATTTGATTAAACGATATACGTGTCAAAATGGTGTAAGAATTGTGCTGGAAAATAACCCCACAGTCCGATCTGTCGCGATCGGTGTATGGATCGGCACAGGTTCGCGGCACGAAACGCCGGAAATAAACGGGATTTCTCACTTTTTAGAGCACATGTTCTTTAAAGGGACGAGCACAAGATCTGCACGTGAAATAGCAGAATCTTTTGATCGTATTGGCGGTCAGGTCAATGCGTTTACCTCAAAGGAATATACCTGCTACTATGCAAAGGTGCTTGACGAGCATGCGAATTACGCGCTGGATGTATTAGCAGATATGTTCTTTCATTCAACATTTGATGAAAACGAGCTGAAAAAAGAAAAAAATGTTGTCTATGAAGAAATTAAAATGTATGAAGACGCGCCAGACGACATTGTGCATGATTTACTGAGCAAAGCTACTTACGGGAATCATTCTTTAGGATATCCAATTCTGGGCACAGAAGAAACGCTTGCTTCCTTTAACGGCGATTCTCTCAGACAATACATGCACGATTACTACACACCGGACCGAGTAGTCATTTCGGTAGCGGGAAATATTTCTGAAAGTTTTATTAAAGATGTAGAAAAATGGTTCGGATCATACGAGGCGAAAGGCAAAGCGACAGGCCTTGAGAAACCGGAGTTCTATACGGAAAAACTGACGAGAAAAAAAGAAACAGAGCAGGCTCATTTGTGCCTCGGATTTAAAGGTCTTGAGGTTGGCAATGAACGCATCTATGATTTAATTGTCCTGAATAATGTGCTCGGAGGCAGCATGAGCAGCCGGCTGTTCCAAGATGTCCGCGAAGATAAAGGTCTCGCTTATTCTGTATACAGTTATCACAGCTCTTATGAAGACAGCGGAATGCTTACCATTTACGGCGGAACCGGTGCAAATCAGCTTCAGCAGCTGTCAGAAACAATTCAAGAAACCCTCAGTACATTAAAACGCGATGGCATTACCCAGAAAGAGCTGGAAAACAGCAAAGAACAAATGAAGGGAAGCCTGATGCTAAGCTTAGAAAGTACAAACAGCAAAATGAGCCGAAACGGAAAAAATGAACTGCTTCTGGGCAAACATAAAACATTAGATGAGATCATCAATGAATTAAACGCTGTAAACTTAGAGCGTGTCAACGGTCTTGCCAGACAGCTGTTTACTGATGACTATGCACTGTCACTCATCAGCCCTTCCGGCAATATGCCGTCTTAAAAAGGAAACGCCTGCTCCAAAATGGAGCAGGCATTTTTTTATCCCTTTGATCATACATAGTACAAGGGGGTGACAGACTTGCGGCTCAGTGAATTATCAGGAAAGGAAATTGTGGACATCAAAAAAGCTGAACGGCTGGGAGTGCTCGGCCAGACCGATTTAGAAATCAATGAACAGGATGGCCAGATTACAGCACTCCTCATTCCGACAATGAAGTGGTTTGGTTTGAGAAAACAAGGTCATGATATCCGTGTCCCCTGGCACCATATTCAAAAGATCGGATCAGATATGATCATATTAGACGTACCTGAGGAAATGTCTCCTCGACAAGAGTAAATGAAAAAGCCCAAAAAGACTGTCATGCGGGCTCTCAAGTAAACATCTGAAACATCGGCTCCGACAGCCGATGTTTTTTTATATGAAAAAAGGATGTTTTAATTCACCGGTAAATCCTTTTGATCATAGGATGAAGGGGAGCTTAACAACTAGAGATCCAGTATATACAAAGAAGGTGAACGTTTAGCATGTTAACCGGATTGAAAATGGCAGTTATCGGCGGTGACGCAAGACAGCTCGAAATTATAAGAAAGCTCACTGAACAGCAGGCTGACATCTATCTCGTCGGTTTTGACCAATTGGATCACGGTTTTACCGGAGCAGTAAAATGCAACATTGATGAAATCCCTTTTCAGCAAATAGACAGTATCATTCTTCCAGTATCTGCGACAACAGGAGAAGGTGTCGTATCAACTGTATTTTCGAATGAAGAAGTTGTGTTAAAACAGGAACATCTTGACAAAACGCCTGCACACTGTGTTATTTTCTCAGGAATTGCTAACGCTTATTTAGAAAATATTGCAGAGCGAGCAAACAGAAAACTTGTTAAGCTGTTTGAGCGGGATGACATTGCGATTTACAATTCTATCCCGACAGTAGAAGGAACGATCATGCTGGCTATTCAGCACACGGATTATACGATACACGGATCTCAGGTGGCTGTTCTCGGTTTGGGACGCACCGGGATGACGATTGCCCGTGCATTTGCCGCGCTTGGGGCAAATGTAAAAGTGGGGGCAAGAAGTTCAGCACATCTGGCACGTATCACTGAAATGGGGCTTATTCCTTTTCACACCGATGAGCTGAAAGAGCATGTCAAAGATATAGATATTTGTATTAATACAATACCGAGTATGGTTTTAAATCAAACGGTTATTTCTAATATGACACCAAAAACATTAATATTGGATCTAGCCTCACGTCCCGGAGGAACGGATTTTGACTATGCCGAAAAACAGGGAATTAAAGCACTTCTTGCGCCTGGTCTTCCAGGGATTGTCGCTCCTAAAACAGCCGGACAAATCCTCGCGAACGTCTTAAGTAAGCTTTTGGCTGAATTACAAGCTGAGGAGGGGAAATAAGGATGTCGTTATTAAAAGGAAAAAGAATCGGATTTGGGCTGACGGGATCGCATTGCACATATGAAGCAGTTTTTCCGCAAATTGAGGCGCTCGTCAATGAAGGTGCTGAAGTTCGTCCTGTTGTCACATTTAATGTGAAATCCACCAATACCCGATTTGGAGAGGGAGCAGAGTGGGTTAAAAAAATTGAAGACCTGACGGGATATGAGGCTATCGATTCCATTGTAAAGGCAGAGCCCCTCGGACCGAAACTTCCCCTTGACTGCATGGTCATTGCCCCTTTAACCGGTAATTCAATGAGCAAGCTGGCAAATGCCATGACGGACAGTCCAGTTCTGATGGCTGCAAAAGCGACAATCCGCAACAATAGGCCGGTCGTTCTTGGCATCTCGACAAATGATGCTCTCGGTTTAAATGGAACAAATTTAATGAGGCTCATGTCCACAAAAAATATCTTTTTCATTCCATTTGGGCAAGACGATCCCTTTAAAAAACCGAATTCAATGGTAGCCAAAATGGATCTGCTTCCGCAAACCATTGAAAAGGCGCTCGTGCATCAGCAGCTTCAGCCCATTCTTGTTAAGAATTATCAGGGAAATGACTAAATTTACAGAAAATCTTTCCCGAACTAAAAAATTCGGTCATTACCTGCAAATTCTATGGTAAAATAAAACGTAAAATCATAGTCAAATCAATTCAATGAAGCTGATTGGCGGAAGGAGTTTTACAGATGGGAAGAGGTTTACATGTAGCTGTTGTCGGAGCGACAGGGGCTGTGGGACAACAAATGCTGAAAACACTTGAAGACAGAAACTTTGAAATGGACACACTTACATTGCTATCTTCAAAACGCTCTGCCGGGACAAAAGTTACGTTTAAAGGTGAAGAGCTGACTGTTCAGGAAGCTTCTCCAGAGAGCTTTGAAGGAGTAAATATTGCGTTGTTCAGCGCTGGAGGAAGTGTATCACAAGCATTGGCACCAGAGGCTGTAAAACGCGGCGCTATTGTTATAGATAATACGAGTGCATTCCGTATGGATGAAAATACACCGCTTGTTGTGCCTGAAGTGAATGAGGCAGACTTGCATGAACACAACGGCATCATTGCCAACCCGAACTGCTCTACAATCCAAATGGTTGCGGCTCTGGAGCCGATCCGCAAAGCATATGGCTTAAATAAAGTCATCGTATCAACTTACCAGGCGGTATCAGGAGCGGGGAATGAGGCTGTAAAAGAGCTTTACAGCCAAACACAGGCGATTTTAAACCAAGAAGAAATTGAGCCAGCGATCATGCCTGTAAAAGGGGACGAAAAACACTATCAAATCGCTTTCAACGCGATTCCGCAAATTGACAAGTTCCAAGATAACGGCTATACGTTTGAGGAAATGAAAATGATAAATGAAACGAAAAAAATCATGCACGCGCCTGAGCTTCAAGTAGCGGCTACCTGTGTGAGACTGCCTGTTCAAACGGGACACTCAGAGTCCGTCTACATTGAGGTAGACCGTGATGACGCTACAGTTGAAGATATAAAAAATCTATTAAAAGAAGCACCGGGCGTGACACTTCAGGATGACCCGAGCCAGCAGCTATATCCGATGCCGGCAGATGCCGTCGGCAAAAACGATGTATTTGTAGGCCGCATCCGCAAAGATTTGGACAGAGCAAACGGTTTTCATTTATGGGTTGTTTCTGATAACCTATTAAAAGGCGCAGCATGGAACTCTGTTCAAATTGCAGAAAGCCTGAAAAAATTAAATCTCGTATAAAAGAGTGAATTTCCTAAAGGCGAATAGAAGAGAGTAAGGCATAATCAGCCTGCTCTCTTCTGTTACGTCCGAATAATTTGGAGTGAAAACAATGAAGATAATTGTTCAAAAGTTCGGCGGAACATCGGTAAAAGATGATAAAGGCCGCAAACTGGCTTTAGAGCATATTAAAGAAGCAATCAGTGAAGGATATAAGGTTGTTGTGGTCGTTTCAGCAATGGGCCGAAAAGGGGACCCGTACGCTACAGATTCTTTGCTGGGCCTGCTTTACGGCGATCAGTCAGCAATTTCTCCGCGAGAGCAGGATTTGCTCTTATCTTGTGGAGAGACCATTTCTTCTGTCGTTTTTACAAGTATGCTTCTTGAAAATGGCGTGAAAGCAGCAGCGCTGACAGGGGCTCAAGCTGGTTTTTTGACGAATGATCAGCATACCAATGCAAAGATCATGGAAATGAAACCGGAGCGTTTATTCGGTGTGCTCGCGAATCATGACGCTGTCGTTGTCGCAGGGTTCCAGGGCGCAACTGAAAAGGGTGATACAACAACGATCGGCAGAGGGGGCAGTGATACATCCGCAGCCGCACTCGGAGCAGCTATTGATGCGAAATACATCGATATTTTCACCGATGTAGAAGGTGTGATGACTGCTGACCCGAGAGTGGTAGAAAATGCGAAACCGCTTCCCGTTGTAACATATACAGAAATTTGCAACTTGGCTTATCAAGGGGCGAAGGTCATCCATCCGCGTGCTGTGGAAATTGCGATGCAAGCTAAGGTTCCGATCCGCGTTCGTTCGACTTATTCAAAAGATAAAGGCACATTGGTGACATCGCATCACTCCTCTAAAGTCGGCAGCGATGTTTTTGACAGACTGATTACGGGAATTGCCCATGTCAAAGATGTCACACAGTTCAAAGTGCCTGCCAAAATCGGCCAGTATAATGTTCAGACTGAAGTATTTAAGGCAATGGCTAACGCGGGAATCAGTGTCGATTTCTTTAATATTACACCTAGTGAAATCGTATACACGGTGGCCGGAAGTAAAACAGAAACCGCTCAGAGGATTTTAATGGATATGGGCTATGAGCCGACAGTAACAAGGGATTGCGCGAAGGTATCGGCGGTGGGAGCTGGCATTATGGGTGTTCCTGGTGTCACGTCTAAAATTGTTTCTGCTCTTTCCGAAAAAGAAATTCCGATCCTTCAGTCGGCTGACAGCCATACGACGATATGGGTGCTCGTCCATGAAGCGGACATGGTCCCTGCTGTAAACGCTTTGCATGAAGTGTTTGAACTTTCCAAGTAAATGTGATTGAATCATGATGAGGTGAATAAAATGAATTTCGGAAATGTGTCTACTGCGATGATTACACCCTTTGACAATAAAGGGAATGTAGACTTTCAAAAACTGTCTACACTGATTGATTACTTGTTGAAAAACGGAACGGATTCTTTAGTAGTAGCGGGAACGACTGGAGAGTCCCCAACTCTTTCGACTGAAGAAAAAATCGCGCTTTTTGAATATACGGTAAAAGAAGTGAACGGTCGGGTGCCGGTTATTGCAGGTACTGGAAGCAACAATACGAAAGCTTCTATCAAGCTGACAAAAAAAGCTGAAGAAGCGGGCGTAGACGCGGTCATGCTAGTCACACCGTATTATAATAAACCTTCTCAAGAAGGAATGTACCAGCATTTTAAAGCAATTGCGGCAGAAACGTCTCTTCCGATTATGCTTTATAATGTGCCGGGCCGCACGGTTGCTTCTCTTGCTCCTGAAACGACGATCCGTTTGGCGGCAGATATTCCAAATGTGATTGCGATTAAAGAAGCGAGCGGAGACCTCGAAGCCATTACAAAAATTGTTGCGGAAACGCCGGAAGACTTCTCTGTCTATTCAGGAGATGACGCCCTGACGCTGCCTATTCTCTCAATCGGAGGAAGAGGAGTTGTGTCAGTAGCAAGCCATATTGCTGGCTCTGATATGCAGCAAATGATTAAAAATTATACGAATGGGCAAACAGCTAATGCGGCACTGATTCATCAGAAACTGCTGCCGATTATGAAAGAACTGTTTAAAGCGCCTAATCCTGCTCCTGTCAAAACAGCGCTTCAGCTGAGAGGCCTAGATGTCGGTTCAGTGCGTCTTCCTCTTGTCCCGTTATCCGAGGATGAACGTTTGAGCTTAAGCAGCACGATCAGCGAACTGTAAGAAAAATTTCATACAGTGAAACAAACGCGGTCATTCTCACATTCAGCTGAGTTTGACCGTTTCTTATACATATTGGTTTTCCCTAAACCTTCTGCTTTATCTTGTTTTCTAAATTTACTTTCAGTTATAATAGGAACAAGTGATGATGGACGGGTATGAGATTAGGAGGATATAGATTTTGAAAAAGAAAAATACAGAAAACGTTAGAATTATCGCCCTTGGCGGTGTCGGAGAAATTGGGAAGAACCTGTATGTCATTGAAATTGATTCAGACATATTTGTCGTTGATGCGGGCCTCATGCATCCAGAAAATGAAATGCTCGGTATTGATGTCGTGATTCCTGACATATCATATTTGATTGAACGGGCTGACCGCGTTAAAGCAATCTTTTTAACGCACGGACACGATGAAAATATCGGCGGCGTTTTTTATTTATTAAACAAGCTGTCTGTTCCAGTATACGGAACAAAGCTGACGCTTGCATTGCTCAGAGAAAAATTAAAACAATACGGCCATAACCGAAAAACCGATTTAAGAGAAATTCACTCCAAATCTGTCATTACGTTTGAATCAACAAAAGTATCGTTCTTTAGAACGATTCACAGCATCCCTGATTCTGTAGGTGTGAGTCTTAAAACATCACTTGGCTCTATTGTATGTACGGGAGACTTTAAATTTGACCAAACGCCTGCACTTAACCAAACGTGTGACATTGGAGAGATTGCCAAGATCGGCAATAGCGGCGTACTCGCTCTGCTTTCCGACAGTGCAAATGCGGAGCGCCCGGGATATACACCATCGGAAGCGGCTGTCAGCGGAGAAATTTCAGATGCCCTGTATAATTCAGTGAACCGGGTAATTATTGCTGTTTTCGCTTCGAATATTAATCGAATTCAGCAAGTCATTCATGCAGCAGCACAAAATGGCAGAAAAATTGCCGTTGCCGGAAAAAATCTTCAATCTGTTCTGCAGCTGGCTAGAAAGCTCGGATATATTGAAGCAGATGATGAATTGTTTATTTCTGTACAAGATGTCAAGAAGTATTCGAAGCGCGAAGTGGCCATTATTACGGCCGGGAGTCAAGGTGAGCCGTTAGCCGCTCTGACAAGAATGGCAAACAAAGCCCACAAACAGCTCAACATCGAAGAAGGGGATACGGTTGTTATCGCGTCAACACCAATCCCTGGGCAGGAACTTATTTATTCTAAAACAGTAGACCTTCTCGCGAGAGCCGGCGCACAAGTCATCTTTGCTCAAAAGCGTGTTCATGTATCTGGCCACGGCTCACAAGAAGAGTTAAAGCTGATGATCAATCTGCTTAAACCAAAATATTTAATTCCCGTAAACGGCGAATACAGAATGCAAAAAGCACATTCAAGAATCGCTGAAGAAATCGGCATGAAGCGCAGCGACATTTTCTTAATTGAAAAAGGCGATGTGGTTGAATTCCGCGGTCAAAACGTAAAAATCGGGGATAAAGTTCCATACGGCAATATTTTAATCGATGGTTTAGGTGTCGGTGATATCGGCAATATCGTATTAAGAGACCGCCGCTTGCTTTCACAGGACGGAATTTTAATCGTTGTTATTACACTTGATAAACAAAAGAAACATCTTGTATCAGGACCAGAAATTATCACTCGCGGTTTTGTTTATGTAAGAGAGTCTGAAGGCCTGATTGTACAGGCGACTGAGATTGTCCGTTCTATCGTGACAGAAGCGACTGAAACATCAAATGTTGAATGGTCAACGCTGAAGCAGGCGATGAGGGATGCTTTGAACCAATTCCTTTATGAAAAAACGAAACGTAAACCGATGATCATCCCAATTATTATGGAAGTATAATATCTATCTGAAGACCGGAGTTGCTCCGGTCTTTATTTTTTGCCTTTTAAGCCGGGGATTGAATTGAATATCTTTGTTCATAATACAAAGAGAAACTCGGAAAGGGTGAAAGCGAGATGGATCATCGTATAGAAAACAAAGAAGAAGAGCGTCCTGAAAAAAATGATGCGAAAGACAGCATTATGAATAAAATACAGCAGCTAGGTGAAACGACGCTTCCACAGCTGCCCCAAGATACCAATATTCATTGTCTGACCATTATCGGACAAATAGAAGGTCATGTTCAGCTTCCTCCGCAAAATAAAACAACAAAATATGAGCACGTCATCCCGCAGATTGTGGCAATTGAACAGAATCCCAAAATTGAAGGACTGCTGATCATATTAAATACTGTCGGAGGAGATGTTGAAGCGGGTCTCGCAATAGCGGAAATGCTGGCATCATTATCAAAACCGACTGTTTCCATTGTGCTTGGCGGTGGGCATTCCATCGGTGTTCCGATTGCAGTATCATGTGATTACAGCTATATCGCTGAAACAGCCACGATGACTATTCACCCCGTTCGTCTGACAGGACTGGTGATTGGCGTGCCGCAAACCTTTGAATATTTGGATAAAATGCAAGAAAGAGTCGTGAAGTTTGTGACAAGCCATTCGAATGTAACCGAAGATAAGTTCAAAGAGCTGATGTTCTCAAAAGGAAATTTAACACGCGACATCGGAACAAATGTAGTCGGTAAGGATGCAGTTGAATACGGACTGATTGATCATACGGGCGGCGTCGGGCAGGCGATCAAGAAACTGAATGAGCTCATTGAAGAAGCAAGAGCAGAAGAAGGACGGATGATTCAATGATTTTGTATACAGTGATGCCGCAGGAAATTATTTTTGCTGAACAGAACCAACAGACTAGCGCGCATGAGCAAATTGAATATCGAGGCGTGCCGCTTCTTGTCGAGATGAAAGGCAAAGAAGCAGAAGTCATTCAAATCATGAGCACAAATCCGATGCATTTTCTGCACCCGGACATTTCCCCGGGACAAAAGCTGAAATTAAACGTATAAGATCCATCCCTTTTTTAAGGGGAAAATATGCTATAATAGGGGAATCCTACAGAAAAATGCAGCCTGTAAAACGGCTGCTTTCTTCATTATGAATGAACTTACATTTTTTAACGCAGTAAGGTGATGAGTGTGGCAAAGAAAAAAAGAAAATCTAGAAAAAAACAGGCAAAGCAGCTCAATATAAAATATGAACTCAACGGATTGCTGTGTATAGCCATTTCAATTATCGCGATTCTTCAGCTGGGGGTAGTCGGGCAAACCTTTATCTACTTGTTCCGCTTTTTTGCTGGAGAGTGGTTTATTTTATGCTTGTTAGGTTTATTGGTGTTAGGAGTCTCGCTGTTTTGGAAAAAGAAAACGCCAAGTCTATTAACGAGGCGAAAGGCCGGGATGTACTGTATTATCGCAAGCATATTACTTCTTTCTCACGTGCAGCTGTTTAAAAACTTGACGCATAAAGGGTCTATTGAATCCGCAAGCGTTATACGCAATACCTGGGAATTGTTTTTAATGGATATGAACGGAAGCTCCGCTTCACCTGATTTAGGCGGAGGGATGATTGGTGCATTGCTGTTTGCAGCTTCACACTTTTTGTTTGCGTCGACTGGTTCTCAGATCATGGCGATTGTTATGATTTTGATCGGAATGATTTTAGTCACAGGGCGCTCTTTGCAAGAAACACTGAAAAAGTGGATGAGCCCGATTGGACGCTTTATAACAGAACAATGGTTTGCGTTTATTGATGATATGAAATCCTTTAAAACAAATGTGAAGTCATCCAAAAAAACGAAAGCGCCGAGCAATAAACAAAAACCGGCACGCAAAAAACAGCAAACGGAACCGGAGCCTTCTGATGATGAAGAACAGGATTCGGAAACTGTACCGCCTCTTATTCATTCAGAGCCGATTATTTCAAGCTTTTCAGATCGTCAGGAACGTGATGAATCTCCAATCATAGAAAAACGAGCTGAACCTGTATCAGAGCCGCTTAAGGACATCCAGCCTGAAACAGGTGATCAGGAAACTGTTTCAGCTCCCGCTATGACCTTTACGGAGCTTGAAAATAAGGATTATGAGATGCCATCACTGGATTTATTGGCAGATCCGAAGCATACAGGACAGCAGGCAGATAAAAAGAATATTTATGAAAATGCGAGAAAGCTCGAGCACACCTTCCAAAGCTTTGGCGTCAAGGCGAAAGTCACACAGGTTCATCTCGGGCCGGCCGTAACAAAATATGAAGTGTATCCTGATGTCGGAGTGAAGGTTAGTAAAATTGTCAATTTAAGTGACGATTTAGCGCTGGCACTTGCTGCAAAAGATATTAGAATCGAAGCGCCAATACCAGGAAAATCAGCAATCGGAATTGAAGTGCCGAATGCAGAAGTGGCGATGGTTTCACTGAAGGAAGTATTGGAATCTAAATTAAATGACAGGCCGGACGCAAAGCTTTTAATTGGACTCGGCCGTAATATTTCAGGTGAAGCTGTACTGGCTGAGTTAAACAAAATGCCCCATCTTTTGGTCGCAGGCGCCACCGGGAGCGGGAAAAGTGTCTGCGTCAACGGCATTATTACAAGTATTTTGATGCGCGCGAAACCGCATGAAGTAAAAATGATGATGATCGATCCTAAAATGGTAGAGCTGAATGTCTACAATGGGATACCGCACTTGCTCGCTCCCGTCGTAACCGATCCGAAAAAAGCGTCACAGGCATTGAAAAAAGTTGTCAATGAAATGGAGCGGCGGTACGAATTATTTTCTCATACGGGCACAAGAAATATTGAAGGATACAATGATTATATAAAACGCGCCAACAATGAAGAAGAAGCGAAACAGCCAGAGCTGCCCTATATCGTTGTCATTGTAGACGAGCTTGCTGATCTCATGATGGTCGCTTCATCTGATGTGGAGGATGCGATTACGAGATTGTCTCAAATGGCGCGGGCTGCCGGCATCCATCTCATTATTGCGACACAGCGGCCTTCGGTAGATGTTATCACAGGGGTCATCAAGGCGAATATTCCATCACGAATCGCGTTCAGCGTATCTTCACAAACAGATTCAAGGACGATTCTGGACATGGGTGGCGCTGAGAAACTGCTTGGCCGCGGTGACATGCTGTTTTTGCCTGTCGGGGCTAATAAACCTGTTCGCGTGCAGGGAGCATTTTTATCCGATGACGAAGTGGAGAAGATTGTCGACCATGTGATTACACAGCAGAAGGCGCAATATCAGGAAGAAATGATTCCTGAGGAGATAACAGAAACTCATTCCGAGATTACAGATGATCTTTATGATGAAGCTGTTGAATTAATTGTTGGCATGCAGACGGCATCTGTTTCAATGCTGCAAAGAAGATTCAGAATCGGTTATACGAGAGCGGCGCGCCTGATTGACGCCATGGAGGAACGGGGTGTTGTCGGGCCGTATGAAGGCAGCAAACCTAGGGAAGTCTTATTATCAAAAGAGAAATATGATGAACTCTCTTCATAAATGAAGAGAGTTCAGTTTTCTTCGGTTATCAATAATAACATTATGTAAACTGAAAAACCTTTCTATTTATTTTTTCGACAAAACATGATATAGTTGTCCCAATTGTTCAATAATTTATCGAAAGTGGTTTACGGAGGGGAAACATGTCAACAAAAGCTGATAATCGGCACTTGTATTTGAAAGTAATTGAACGGATGAAAGAAGATATTAAAAATGGCATCTACACTGAGAAGGAAAAACTGCCTTCTGAATTTGAGCTTTCTAAAAAGCTCGGTGTCAGCAGAGCGACGCTTAGAGAAGCCTTGCGGATACTGGAAGAAGAGCATGTGATTATCAGAAGGCATGGTGTAGGCACTTTTGTCCATTCTAAGCCGTTATTTCTTTCGGGCATTGAACAACTGAACAGTGTAACAAAGATGATAGAACAGGCAAATATGACGCCTGGAACGATTTTTTTATCATCACAAGTGCTTATGCCGTCTGAAGATGATATGAACAGATTTCAATTGTCAGGCGGACAAGAAATTTTTTATCTCGAGCGAGTCAGGACAGCTGACGGACAGCCGATTGTCTATTGTATAGACAAAATTCCGATGAATATTTTACCGAATTCTTTTTCTCATCAACAAGAATCGATGTTTGACCTGCTTGAGAAAAATTCTGGCTCCGTCATCAGCTATGCTGTGACTGATATTGAACCGATCGGCTATCATGATACCATTTCTCCAGTGCTGGAATGCGATCCGGAAACAGCTCTTTTGCTGTTAAAACAAACCCACTATGATCAGCACGATCAACCGGTGCTTTATTCATTAAATTATTTTAGAGCAGATAAATTCAGATTCCATGTTTTACGTAAACGATTCTAAAACAGGCACTGTCATGTGTCTGTTTTTTTATTTGCACTGATTCATGTTTCTTTGTACATACTTTCACACCGGTTAACGCAATATATAAGGGATGACAAGAAAGTGAATGGGTGAAAATGTTGCGAGAGAAAAATGGAATGAAAAATATTATTGCTTTGTCTTCCGTACCGCTTGTGATGACACTTGGGAATTCCATGCTGATACCTGTTCTTCCAATGATGGAAAGAAAGCTGTCAGTAACTTCATTTCAGGTGTCTTTAATCATAACTGTCTATTCAGTAGTAGCCATTGTTTGTATTCCGATTGCCGGCTATTTATCGGATCGGTTTGGGAGAAAAAAAGTATTGCTCCCATGCCTTCTTATTGCAGGATTAGGCGGGTTGGTAGCTGCTTTTGCCTCAACCTATATGGAAAATCCCTATGCTATGATTTTGGCGGGACGGGTTCTTCAAGGGGTCGGCTCTGCGGGTGCTGCTCCTATTGTCATGCCGTTTATCGGTGATTTGTTTCAGGGAGACGATGAAAAGGTCAGCGCCGGCCTTGGTGATATTGAAACTGCCAACACGTCAGGGAAGGTATTGAGCCCCATACTTGGCGCCTTGCTTGCTTCCTGGTACTGGTTCGTACCGTTTTGGTTTATTCCGTTTTTCTGTTTGATCAGCTTTTTGCTCGTGTTGTTTCTAGTGGCCAAGCCTGAAGAAGATGAGGACGCGCCAGCGGTTTCTGAATTTATTAAAAGTGTGAAGAACATCTTTAAACAGGATGGTCGCTGGCTTTATACGGTTTTTATTATCGGATGTGTGATTATGTTTTTGTTATTTGGCGTATTATTTTATTTGTCAGATACGCTGGAGAACAAGTATGCCATTGACGGAGTGGCTAAAGGTGGGTTACTGGCAATTCCACTGTTATTTTTGTCAACCAGTTCATTTATAGCCGGCAAAAAAATCGGTAAAGATAAAGGCCGAATGAAATTTTGCGTTGTTACAGGCATGACTCTGTTAACCCTGTCGTTTATTGCCTTGTGGTGGAACCACAGTTTTTATTTTTTATTTGCCTTTTTAAGCTTTGGCGGGATTGGGATTGGAATGGCGCTTCCTGCTCTGGATGCACTGATAACCGAAGGCATTGAAACTGAGCAATGCGGAACCATTTCCTCCTTTTACAATAGCATGCGCTTTATAGGAGTAGCTCTCGGTCCGCCTGTGTTTGCGGCATTAATGTCACATGCAAACTGGCTGATTTTCATTCTATCGGCGTTTTGCAGTATCATCGCTTTATTCTTAGTGATTTTTACTGTGGATGCTAAAAAAAGTGAAAAAGAAGATAAAAACTTAGGGACGGTCTAGCCAGCCGTCTTTTTTTGCTGTGCTATTGCGGAAATCCTTCTCTCTTGCCGTGCCATCTGTCGTTCTGACAGCTGCAAACAGAGGGCCTTTATATACATCTCGTCCCAGTCGGGCGGAGGTTATTGTTTCCTTATAAATCCTACAGTTGCTATAATTACATGAAAGAGTGTTTCTGCGGATGCTGAAAATTGGTCATAATACATACTAATAAGAAATGAACGAAGGAGGCTCCATATGTCATTTGTAAATGAAATCAAAACAAAGCACGGCGGTTTAACCGCACACATTGTAGAAACAGAAAAATTCAAAACCGTATCGCTTATTTTTAAAATGCTTGCGCCGCTGACAAAAGACCAGGTCACGAAAAGAGCGCTGCTTCCGCATGTGCTTCTTCGCGGAACAAAAAGCCACCCGAAAACCTCAGAATTGCGTTCTTATTTGGATGAACTGTACGGCACGTCCGTTTCTGCGGATCTTTCGAAAAAAGGAGAGCGGCACGTTATTACGTTCAGGCTGGAAATCCCGAATGAAAAATATTTAAAAGACCAAACGCCGCTTCTTGAAAAAGGGCTGCAGCTTCTTGCAGAAATCGTCTTTTCACCTGCTTTAGAGGGAGGCGCTTTTCAATCACAATATGTTGCTCAAGAAAAACGCACACTCAAGCAACGGATCCAAGCAGTCTATGACGATAAAATGCGTTACTCGAATTTAAGGCTGATACAGGAAATGTGCAAAAATGAGCCTTATGCCCTTCATGTCAATGGTGAAATCGATGATGTCGATGCTATTACAGCAGATCAATTATACGAAACATACCAAAGCGCGATCCAAAGAGACCAACTTGATCTTTATGTCGTTGGCGATGTGGACGCAAATCAAGTGCAAAGTACAATTGATAAGTATTTCCAAACTGAAGAGCGCGCCCTTCGCTCAATTGAAAACAATCACGCCGAGCAAAAAGCCGAGCCGAAAGAAGTGATTGATGAAGAAGATGTCAAACAAGGAAAGCTGAATATCGGCTACCGAACCAACATCACTTATACGGATCTGGATTATCCTGCTTTGCAAGTGTTTAACGGATTGTTCGGCGGCTTTTCTCATTCCAAGCTTTTCATCAATGTGCGGGAAAAAGCCAGTCTTGCATATTACGCCGCTTCGCGAATTGAAAGTTTTAAAGGTATGTTAATGGTGATGTCGGGGATTGAAGTGCAAAATTACGAACAGGCTGTTTCTATTATCACTGAACAATTTCAAGCAATGAAAAACGGTGATTTCAGTGAGCAGGACATCGCTCAAACAAAGGCAGTCATTCGGAACCAAGTATTGGAGACGATTGATACTGCGTACGGTTTATCTGAATTTTTATATCAGCAGGCCGCTGCCCAAGTCGACATCCATATTGAAGATTTCCTCGCCAATATTGAGCAGGTCACAAAAGAGGATATCGTAAAAGCCGCTGAAAAGATTCAGCTTGATACGACATATTTCTTAAAAGGGACGGAGGGTGCATCTTGATCAAACCAATCGAATATGAACAGCTTCAGGAGACGCTGTACCATGAAAAAATGCCAAACGGCCTTGATGTTTACGTGTTGCCGAAAAAAGGCTTCAACAAGACATATGCCGTTTTTACAACAAAGTACGGTTCTATAGATAATAAGTTTGTTCCATTAGGTAAAAACGAGATGTCTCACGTGCCGGACGGCATCGCCCATTTTCTTGAGCACAAACTGTTTGAAAAAGCAGATGGAGATGTTTTTCAAGATTTCAGCAAACAGGGGGCTTCTGCCAACGCGTTTACGTCATTTACAAGAACTGCTTATCTTTTCTCAAGCACATCAAATGTAGAACGCAATTTAGAGACGCTTATCGATTTCGTTCAGGACCCTTATTTTACTGAAAAAACGGTTGAAAAAGAAAAAGGGATCATCGGTCAGGAAATTAACATGTATGACGATAATCCAGATTGGAGGCTTTACTTCGGACTCATTGAGAACATGTACAAAGAGCATCCTGTCAGAATTGACATAGCGGGAACAGTGGAAAGCATATCACATATTACAAAAGATCTTCTTTATGAATGCTATGAAACGTTTTACCACCCGAGTAACATGCTCCTCTTCATTGTCGGCCCTGTAGACCCTGAAGCGATCATTTCTCAGGTAAGAGAAAATCAGAAAACAAAGCCGTACACAGATCAGCCTGAGATCAAACGAGAAGAAGTGAAAGAGCAAGAAGCGGTTTTTCGAAAAGAAAAAGAAATCAAAATGAACGTGCAGGGGCCGAAATGCCTTGTCGGGCTGAAATCAAAGAACCCGTTTAGATTAGGCAAAGACTTGTTAAAGCATGAACTTTCCATGAACTTATTGCTTGAATCTTTATTTGGCAAAAGCTCCGCCCAGTACGAATCACTTTATGAAAAAGGGTATATTGACGAAACATTCAGCTTTGATTTCACTGCTGAACATGGATTCGGCTTTGCGGCAATCGGCGGCGATACGCCGGAGCCGGATCAATTGGCTGAAGACATCTCCGGTATGCTTCTGCGTGCCAGTGAACTGATTACTGCTGAAAAGATTGAACTTGCCAGAAAGAAAAAGATCGGTACATTCTTAAAAGCATTGAATTCACCTGAATACATTGCTAATCAATTTACCCGTTATGCTTTCTTGGATATGAGCCTGTTTGATGTTGTAACGGTTCTCGAGCGAATTACATTCGAGGACGTCCAGAACGTTATACAAGAGGAAATTGCTGCAGACAGACTGACTGTCTGCAAGGTTGTTCCTAAATCATAAACAAAACATCCCTCCAGTGCGAGGGGTGTTTTTCTGCGGAAAGAAGGAAAGAGGATGAACAAAACAGCACTAGTCACCGGAGCAAGCGGCGGCATTGGTAAAAGCATCAGCGAAACCCTTGCGGCAGCGGGATATAATCTGCTGCTGCATTACAATACCAATCAAAACGCGGCAGCAGAGCTTGCAGAAAAATTAACAAAGACGTTTGGTGTACATGCAGGGATTTTGCAGGCCGATTTGTCCGCGCCAGAAGGGGCGGACAAGCTGACAAATTCAATTAATCAGCCGATTAATGCGATTGTGTTAAATAGCGGCAGAAGCCATTTTGGGCTGATTACCGACGTGGATAATACAACGGTTCAGGAAATGGTTCAGCTGCATGTGGCGAGCCCGTATATGCTCACGAGAAACCTTCTTCCAGACATGATCCGAAACAAATCAGGAGCGATTGTGGCGGTCAGCTCGATCTGGGGAGAGACTGGAGCATCTTGTGAAGTGCTGTACAGCATGGCAAAGGGGGCTCAGCATTCGTTTGTAAAAGGGCTGGCCAAAGAGCTCGCGCCAAGCGGCATCAGAGTAAACGCTGTAGCGCCAGGTGCGGTTGATACAAATATGATGAATCAATTTACTCCAAGTGAAAAAGAAGAGATCGCTGATGAGATCCCGATCGGCCGGCTGGCGAAGCCGCAGGAAATTGCTGATGCAACAGCGTTTCTCCTGTCTGAAAAAGCGTCATATATTACAGGTCAAATTCTGTCGGTCAATGGCGGCTGGCACTGCTGATCTGAAAATATTCAGTGTATAGTTTCTTTTGTGGAGGACACAATAATCTTGTAACTTCACATGAAATGGAGGAGACGAGCATGTCAGTTTTAGAAAACTGGGATCACTGGAAAAACTTCCTTGGTGACCGTTTGAACTATGCGCAAGATAAAGGTATGAGCCAGGATACGATTACAGATCTTGCGACAGAAATCGGCAGTTACTTGGCTAATGAAGTGGAATCTAAGAATGAGCAGGAAAAAGTGCTTGCAGATCTTTGGAGTGTAGCATCAAAAGATGAACAGCAAGCCATTGCCAATATGATGGTTAAGCTTGTTGAAAATAACAGCACTCACTAGGAAGAGAGGATATTTTTCCTCTCTTTTTTATGTTTTCCTCATCACAGCAACATTCTTCTTTCTAATTAGAGTAAAATGCTTTATGATAAAAGGAGGTAAAATTTTGCCACAATGAAGGGGGTATATCATTTGGCAAAGCTCGAATGGTATTTTGAATATGAAATTCAAGTGAACCGTCCCGGATTGCTCGGGGATATTTCATCTCTTCTTGGGATGCTTTCTATTAACATCGTAACGATTAACGGCGTCGATCTTTCCAGAAGGGGAATGCTCCTCAGGTGCCGCCATATAGATCAAATTAAACGATTAGAATCAATCTTAAAAACGATGGAAACAATTAAAGTAACGAAGATGCGGGAGCCGAGGCTTCGCGACCGTCTTGCCGTACGTCACGGCCGGTATATTCAAAGGGATGCCGATGACAAGAAAACGTTTCGTTTTGAACGGGACGAGCTTGGCTTACTTGTCGATTTTATGGCCGAACTGTTCAAGAAAGAAGGCCATAAATTAATCGGAATTCGCGGTATGCCGCGTGTCGGGAAAACGGAATCGATTGTGGCCTCCAGTGTGTGCGCAAGCAAAAGGTGGCTTTTTGTGTCATCAACTTTGCTGAAGCAAACGATAAGAAGCCAGCTGATTGCCGATGAATACAGCACTGAAAATGTCTTTATTGTTGACGGAATTGTGTCCACACGAAGAGGGTCAGAACGCCATCTCCAGCTGGTCAGAGAAATCATGAGGCTGCCTGCAACAAAAGTGGTGGAGCATCCAGATATATTCGTTCAAAATACAGAGTATACACTCGATGATTTTGATTATATTATTGAACTGAGAAATGACCCTGATGAGGTTATTACATATGAACATGCCGAGGAACCCCAAATATTTGATCAATCCGGGTTTTCAAGCTTTGATTTTTAAAATTGGAAGGTGTTTGTTGTGACTGAACTAGGAATCCGGCTCAAAGAAGCCAGAGAGGAAAAAGCAATGTCATTGGATGATCTCCAAGCGGCAACAAAGATTCAAAAAAGGTATTTAACTGCCTTGGAAGAAGGAAACTATGACATTATTCCGGGGAAGTTTTATGTTCGGGCATTCATCAAGCAATATGCAGAAGCCGTTGGGCTGGATGCGGATCAGCTGTTTGAGGAGCATAAAAAAGATATCCCCAATACGTACCATGACGATGTGTCTGAAAAGATCTCCGGCATGAATCTTCAAAAAGAAATGCCAAAGCCAGCATCTAAGGCGCTTGAGCTGCTGCCAACAATACTTGTGATTCTCGGTGTGATTGTCGTGATTGCGATTATATACGCGATCATTCAATTTGCGAATCATAAAAACAGCGATGATCACAATGCGGCATCTGAAAAATCAATTACGCAAAGTGAAAGCAAGTATGAAATCCCTAAAGATTCAACCTTAAAAGAGAATCAAAATAACAGCTCTGAAAAAAAGCCAGACGCTAAAAAAGAAACAAAAGAAAAACAAGATAAAAAAGAAGAAAGTGACAGCAGCAAACTGGATATTAAAGCGGCTGGCACTGAAGGATCGTTAACGACTTATGAAGTGTCCGGCGCTGATAAAATCGAGCTTGAACTAAAAGCATCAGACAGCTCTTGGGTTCGAGTGCGCGATGAAAACAGCAGCTCGTTAAAAGAAGGGACGCTTAAAAAAGACGAAACCTTTAAAAAAGACATAACAGATCAGAAACAAGTTGACATCCGCACTGGATATGCACCTAATCTGAAAATAAAAATCAACGGTAAGGTTCTTTCGTACGAACTTGATCCGAAAAAAGTGATGGCACAAACCATAAAGATTGTAAATAAAAAGGAGGAAAAGTCATCTTGATTACTAGATGACTTTTCTTCACGTCCGAGTATGAAATTGGAGGGGCTTTATGTTTAACTTACCAAATAAAATCACACTAGCAAGAATTGCATTAATCCCGATCTTTATGATTATCATGCTGGTACCGTTTGACTGGGGCAGGCTTGAATTTGGAGACGAATCGATTCCGATCGCACACTTGGCGGGAGCGATTCTATTTATCATTGCATCCACAACAGACTGGGTCGACGGATACTATGCCCGAAAACTGAATCTCGTCACAAACTTCGGGAAGTTTCTTGATCCGCTTGCGGACAAACTGCTTGTATCCGCAGCATTAATTATTCTTGTTCAATTTGAACTTGCTCCAGCCTGGATGGTCATTGTGATTATCAGCCGGGAGTTTGCCGTGACAGGTTTAAGGCTTGTCTTAGCCGGGACAGGAGAAGTCGTGGCTGCCAACATGCTTGGTAAAATTAAAACATGGGCACAAATCATTGCGGTTTCTGCATTGCTTCTTCATAATCTTCCGTTTGAACTTGTGTCATTCCCGTTTGCTGACTTAGCGCTGTGGGTGGCTGTCTTCTTTACTGTCATCTCAGGCTGGGAATATTTCGTTAAAAACTGGGAAGCGCTAAAAACATCTAACTAAGAAAGAAGGACTAACGTCATGGAATTTCCAAAAAAAGCAGAAATTATTGCAGTCGGTTCAGAGCTGTTGCTTGGTCAGATTGCGAATACAAATGCTCAATTCATCAGCAAACAGCTTGCTGAAATCGGAGTGAACGTATTTTATCATACAGCAGTCGGAGATAATCCAGAGCGGCTGAAGCAGGTTATTCGCATTGCTGAAGAACGTTCTGACTTCATTATTTTTTCAGGAGGTCTCGGACCGACAAAAGATGACCTGACGAAAGAAACGATTGCAAATGCGCTTGGGCGTCCGCTTGTGTTAAATGATGAGGCATTCCAATCCATTGAAGATTATTTCAAACGAACAAAACGTACGATGTCACCTAATAACCGAAAACAGGCGCTTGTGATCGAAGGATCTGACGTACTGGCAAATCATTTTGGAATGGCACCGGGAATGCTCACTGAGCATGAATCACGCTTTTATATGCTTCTTCCCGGACCGCCGAGCGAATTGCGTCCAATGTTTGAAAACGAGGCAAAGCCTCTTCTGCTGAAAAAAATGGGTTCAAATGAGAAAATTGTATCAACCGTTCTTCGCTTTTTCGGTATCGGTGAATCTCAGCTTGAAGCCGATTTGGAAGATATTATTGATGCACAAACCAACCCGACAATTGCTCCTTTAGCGGCTGATGGAGAAGTAACGCTTCGTTTGACGGCCAAACATGCTGATGAAAAGGAAACAGAGCGTCTGTTAAAAGAAACAGAGGCTGTTATCTTAGAACGCGTCGGCGAATTTTTCTATGGCTATGATGATACTTCTCTTGTACAAGAGCTTTCTAAAGCATGTAAGGAAAAAGGCATTACGATTTCCGCGGCGGAAAGTTTTACCGGCGGATTGTTTTCTGAATGGCTGACAGATCTTAGCGGCGCTTCAACATTATTCGCCGGCGGTGTCGTTTGCTACACTAACGAAGTAAAACAGAATGTGCTTGGCGTTAAGAAGGAAACATTAGATCAATTTGGAGCTGTCAGCAAGGAATGCGCATCAGAGCTGGCAAAGGGTGTTCAAAAGCTCACAGGCGGCGACATCGGCATCAGCTTTACCGGTATAGCAGGACCTGATGCTCAAGATGGGCATGAACCTGGCCATGCGTTTATCGGCATTTCAGCAAATGGAAAAGAAGAGGTTCATGAGTTTCACTTTGCGGGTTCCAGAACAGGAGTCAGAAAACGCGGAGCCAAATACGGATGCCATTTACTCTTGAAGCTTTTAGAGCAAAAATAATATTTTCAACACGTTATCCTCCTAAAAAAACATGATTTCTTAGATGTGTTATGATATTTTGATAGGAATCACGCCAAGAAAAAATCCGAATATGCGTTCGCTTTTTTCTTGGCAAATCCCTTCAAACAAGGTATAGTATATGTAGTGGTAACATAAAGGAGGAAAAAATAGAATGAGTGATCGTCAGGCAGCCTTAGATATGGCTCTTAAACAAATAGAAAAGCAGTTCGGTAAAGGTTCCATTATGAAATTGGGAGAAAAGACAGATACAAGAATTTCTACTGTCCCAAGTGGCTCCCTCACCCTTGATACAGCACTGGGAATTGGCGGATATCCGCGCGGACGGATTATTGAAGTATATGGTCCTGAAAGCTCAGGTAAAACAACTGTAGCGCTTCATGCGATTGCTGAGGTTCAGCAGCAAGGCGGACAAGCTGCGTTTATCGATGCGGAACATGCATTAGATCCGGTATATGCGCAAAAGCTTGGTGTCGACATCGAAGAGCTTTTACTGTCCCAGCCTGACACAGGCGAACAGGCGCTTGAAATTGCAGAAGCTCTGGTTCGAAGCGGCGCAGTTGACATTGTTGTTGTTGACTCTGTAGCGGCTCTCGTTCCGAAAGCGGAAATTGAAGGCGATATGGGAGATTCGCATGTCGGTTTACAAGCGCGCTTAATGTCTCAAGCGCTTCGTAAACTTTCAGGGGCTATTAACAAATCGAAGACAATCGCGATTTTCATTAACCAAATTCGTGAAAAAGTCGGCGTTATGTTCGGGAACCCGGAAACAACTCCTGGCGGCCGCGCGCTGAAATTCTACTCTTCCGTGCGCCTTGAAGTGCGCCGTGCTGAACAGCTGAAACAGGGCAACGACGTAATGGGGAACAAAACGAAAATCAAAGTCGTGAAAAACAAGGTGGCTCCTCCGTTCCGTACAGCCGAGGTTGATATTATGTACGGAGAAGGCATCTCAAAAGAAGGCGAAATTATTGATCTTGGAACTGAACTTGATATCGTGCAAAAAAGCGGTTCATGGTACTCTTATGAAGAAGAGCGTCTTGGCCAAGGCCGTGAAAATGCAAAACAATTCTTGAAAGAAAATAAAGATATCATGCTAATGATTCAGGAACAAATTCGTGAACATTACGGTTTGGATAATAACGGAGCAGGGCAGCAGCAAGCTGGAGAAGCACAAGAAGAACTCGAATTTGAAGAATAAAAATAAAATAAGTTTGAAATGATACCAAAAGCTGAGTGAAAAACTCAGCTTTTTTGTATGTTTGCGATAAAATGATAAAAAATATTGCTTTTATTGACAACTTTTTCAGTGTTTTATTCGTCTAACAAAACGTGTGCAAATTGGAATTTATTTTGGGAGGAAAAAATGAATGACGAGCCCAACCAGCAGAAGAACTGCAAAACGCAGACAGAGAAAACTAAATAAAAGAGTCAGACTTTTGCTTGGTCTTTTAGCAGTAATGATTTGCTTTGTGATTTGGAATGCGTTTCAACGGAATAGTGAAGAAAACGAGCCGTCTCAAGAAACTGCAGCGGTATCAGATGGCAGTCAAAAAAAAGAGGTCAAAAAGAAAACCGCCAAGGAGCCGGAGAAACAAATCAAAACAGTCGACCGTAATCAAAAAATCAGCCGTTATTTAAAAGAGATCGGATTCAGCGGAACAGCCATGATTGTCAGAAATGGAGAAATCGTAACAAATAAAGGTTTTGGTTATGCAGACCGCAAACATCGTATTCAAAATAATCCGATGACATCTTATTATATCGGTTCATCACAAAAAGCACTGATTGCAACCGCTATTTTACAGCTTGAGGAAAAGGGGAAACTCCAGACAAGTGATCCGGTAAGTACATATTTACCGCATTTCCCTAACGGACAAACGATCACTTTGAAAAACCTGCTTACACATACATCGGGAATAAACGGACATATTGAAGGAAACGGTTCAATAACTCCGGACGATTTAATAAAAGATATAGAAAGTCAAGGAATCAAACGTCAGCCGGGCGTATGGGACTATAAGGATTCCAATTATTCTGTGCTTGCTTATATTATTGCTGAAGTCAGCGGTGAGTCCTATGAACAATACATAACAAATCACATTTTTAAACCAGCAAAAATGACGCATGCGGGCTTTTATAAAACATATGATAAAGAACCTTATCCAGCTGTCGGGTATAAGCTGAAGGGCAACAGAGCGGTGACACCGTATATGCCTGATTTATCTCAGCTGTATGGTGCAGGTGATATTTATTTGAGCGCTGCAGATATGTATAAATTTGACCAAGCACTGATCGACGGCAAACTGTATTCGCAAGAAAGCTACGAAAAAATGTTTACACCAGGAAGCAGCTCCACATACGGTATGGGATTTTATGTTGCCCCTGGAAGCTATTCAAACCATGGTGTCATGCCGGGCTTCAACATTTTGAACAGTTTTAGCAAATCTGGGCAAACCATTGTTGTTTTGTTGTCAAATATTCAAAATAACGCTAAATTAGGCCAAGTAAACAATAAAATATACCAGCTTCTGAATCAAGAGTGATTTATGATCTTCTATTGAAAGAATTGCTTCGGCTCGTTAAAAGATGGTGGGTCGGCAAACGTTAAGATGGCAAGCTTGACAAGTATTTCCGACACATTTACAATGAGGTTGTAACATTTGTTTTTTTAACATGATTGTTAAACCATTTTAAACTTGACAAGGGCAATGAAAATACTCATTCCCTGTGAAGGTTCTGTATGTTGAGAAAACCAGACAATGTACATGCCGACACTTATTTAAGCAACAACCAAGTTCATAGCAAGAGGAGGTGAAAGTATGACCCCAATTATGATGGTTCTCATCTCCATTTTGCTGATTCTACTCGGTTTAGTTGTTGGCTACTTTGTTCGTAAAACCATTGCCGAAGCGAAAATTGCAGGCGCACGCGGTGCAGCCGAGCAAATTCTTGAAGATGCAAAGCGTGATGCTGAAGCACTGAAAAAAGAAGCTCTGCTTGAAGCAAAGGATGAAATCCACAAACTTCGAATAGATGCTGAACAGGAAGTTCGTGAAAGACGAAATGAGCTTCAAAAACAAGAAAACCGTTTACTCCAAAAGGAGGAAAACCTTGATCGGAAACATGAGGGAATAGATAAACGGGAAGCGATGTTGGAGAAGAAAGATCATTCTCTGAATGAACGACAACAACATATTGAAGAGATGGAAAGCAAAGTGGATGAGATGATTCGTATGCAGCAGTCAGAGTTGGAGCGAATTTCGAGCCTGACTCGTGACGAAGCTAAACAAATCATTCTTGAGCGGGTTGAAAACGAGCTTTCACATGACATCGCCATCATGACAAAAGAAACTGAAAACCGTGCGAAAGAAGAGGCGGATAAGAAAGCGAAAAACATTCTTTCACTCGCCTTACAGCGCTGCGCAGCGGACCACGTTGCCGAAACAACGGTATCAGTTGTTAATCTTCCAAATGATGAGATGAAAGGACGTATCATCGGACGGGAAGGGCGTAACATTCGTACGCTTGAAACGCTGACAGGAATTGACCTGATTATTGATGATACGCCTGAAGCTGTCATTCTTTCCGGATTTGATCCGATCAGACGTGAGACAGCAAGAATTGCTCTTGATAAACTCGTTCAAGATGGCCGAATTCATCCGGCACGGATTGAAGAAATGGTTGAAAAATCTCGCCGCGAGGTCGATGACTATATTCGTGAGATGGGTGAGCAAACGACGTTTGAGGTTGGCGTTCATGGCCTCCACCCAGATCTTATCAAGATCCTCGGCCGCTTAAAGTTCCGTACAAGCTACGGTCAAAATGTGCTTAAGCATTCCATGGAAGTCGCATTTTTGGCCGGTCTAATGGCATCGGAGCTCGGAGAAGACGCAAAGCTTGCTAAGCGCGCAGGCCTTCTTCACGACATTGGGAAAGCAATTGACCATGAAGTAGAAGGAAGCCACGTTGAAATCGGGGTGGAGCTTGCGACCAAATATAAAGAGCACCCAGTCGTGATTAACAGTATTGCGTCACACCACGGGGATGAGGAGCCGACTTCTATTATCGCTGTGCTGGTAGCTGCAGCAGATGCACTTTCAGCTGCAAGACCTGGCGCGAGAAGTGAGACGCTCGAGAATTATATTCGAAGACTTGAAAAGCTCGAAGAAATTTCTGAGTCCTATGAAGGTGTTGAAAAGTCATTTGCCATTCAGGCTGGACGCGAAGTGCGTATTATGGTGAAGCCGGATTCAATTAATGATCTTGAAGCTCACCGACTGGCGCGAGATATCCGTAAGCGAATTGAGGACGAGCTCGATTACCCTGGTCATATTAAAGTGACAGTAATCAGAGAAACTCGAGCCGTAGAGTATGCAAAATAAAGTGATGCGCTAAGCATCACTTTATTTTTTTGATGGACAAGGAACTTTGAAAAAGGAAGGATATGCAATATGAGAATTTTATTTATCGGAGATGTTGTCGGTTCACCAGGACGTGACATGGTAAAAGAATATGTCCCAAAGCTAAAAACAAAATATAAGCCTCACTTTACAATCATTAATGGTGAAAACGCCGCACATGGAAAGGGCTTGACAGAAAAAATTTATCACAGCTTTATCCAAGCTGGCGCAGATGCAATTACAATGGGGAACCACACATGGGACAAAAGAGAAATTTTCGATTTTATAGATGATGTTCCAAACTTGGTTCGCCCCGCAAACTTTCCTGAAGGAACACCGGGAAAAGGGATGACCTATGTGAAAGCAAACGGTAAAGAGCTTGCCATTATGAACTTACAGGGCCGTACGTTTTTACCGCCGCTTGACGACCCGTTTTTAAAAGTAGATGAATTAATTGCCGAAGCTGCGAAAAGAACACCGTACATTTTTATCGATTTCCATGCTGAAGCGACAAGCGAAAAGCTCGCACTCGGCTGGTATACTGACGGCCGGGCTTCAGCTGTTGTCGGAACTCATACTCACGTGCAAACAGCGGATAACCGCATTTTGCCGAAAGGTACTGCATATATTACGGATGTAGGAATGACTGGCCCATATGACGGTATTCTGGGGATGGACAGAGAGACGATTATTAAGCGATTCAAAACGAATCTTCCAGTCCGATTTACTGTCGCTGAAGGGAAAACAACACTGAGCGGTGTTGTCATCGATATCGATGATCAAACGAAAAAAGCTGTGAAAATTGAGCGTGTTTTAATCAATGATGATCACATGTTCTTTGAATAATTGAACATATGGTTATTTTATAAAAATATTAAAAAGAAAAGCAGGAATATAGCAACTTCTTAGTGAATATAGTAAAAATGGAAGGTAGCCCGCTATTTTTGAAAAGCATGTGGGGATGGCTTTTTGGATAGCAACATCTAATAATGATTGTTCTAATGAACACTCACTTATCCATTGTAAAACTAAGGGGGAGCAGAAATGGAAATCTTAAAAGTTTCAGCAAAATCGAGTCCAAATTCAGTGGCAGGTGCGCTTGCGGGTGTGTTAAGAGAACGAGGAGCCGCGGAGATTCAAGCAATTGGAGCGGGTGCACTAAACCAGGCTGTAAAAGCTGTGGCGATTGCCAGAGGATTTGTGGCGCCAAGCGGCGTTGATTTGATTTGTATTCCGGCTTTTACAGATATTCAGATCGATGGGGAAGAAAGAACGGCGATTAAATTAATCGTAGAGCCTCGCTAAAAACAAATAAAGCATTCACCTGTTTGCGTCATGCAAACAGGTTATTTTTCGTTGTTGTTATATTTTCTTCCGATAATATTCTTATGCATATTTATGGAAACTGTAAAAATCTGAAATGATCTAAAATATTTCAGGAAAAAATCCGCCTATTTTTCAAGACGGACACTTTTGTCTTTTTCAGAAAGACAGTGCTGTTTACGCTTATTCCATATCATGGTACAATCCGAATGTAACAAGAACTTTTTAAGGGGGATTGTACATGCAGGGTGGAAAGATGAAAGCGCTAATGAAAAAGGACAGGGCGTTCGGTGCTGTGCTGACTGAAGTTCCCATTCCTGAGATTGATAAACATGAAGTCCTCATAAGAGTAAAAGCTGCTTCCATATGCGGAACGGATGTGCACATCTATAATTGGGATCAGTGGGCGCAACAGAGAATTAAAACTCCTTATGTTTTCGGCCATGAGTTCAGCGGCATTGTTGAAGCTGTGGGAGAGAATGCCGGTCATGTAAAAGCGGGAGAACATGTATCTGCTGAGACGCATATTGTCTGTGGTGAATGTGCCCCTTGTGTAACCGGAAAATCTCATGTTTGCACCAATACTGCTATTATCGGAGTGGATACGGCAGGCTGTTTTGCGGAATATGTAAAAGTTCCTGCTAATAATGTTTGGAAGAACCCTGTTGATATGGATCCGGCGCTTGCTTCCATTCAAGAGCCTCTGGGAAATGCGGTTCATACAGTGCTCGAGAGCCAGCCGGCAGGAGGAACGACTGCAGTCATCGGGTGCGGACCGATTGGCCTTATGGCTGTTGCGGTTGCAAAAGCAGCAGGTGCTTCGCAGGTAATAGCGATTGATAAAAATGAATATAGGCTGGCGCTTGCTGAACAAATGGGAGCAATCCGTACTGTTTCTATTGAAAAAGAAGATCCGCTTAAAGTTGTAAGCGCTTTAACGGGTGGGGAAGGAGCGGATCTCATTTGTGAGATGTCGGGACATCCTGCAGCAATCGCCCAAGGTCTTTCGATGGCTGCAAATGGAGGGAGATTTCATATTCTCAGCCTGCCTGAACATCCTGTGACAATTGATTTGACGAATAAAGTAGTATTTAAAGGACTGACGATTCAAGGAATCACAGGAAGAAAAATGTTTTCAACATGGCGGCAGGTGTCTCAGTTGCTCAGCTCAAACGTGCTCGATCTTTCACCTGTTATTACCCATCAGTTTCCGTTAGAGGAGTTTGAAAAGGGATTCGAACTGATGAGAAATGGCAAGTGTGGAAAAGTGATTTTCATTCCATAAAAGGGGGATAAACATGACGAAGGAATTTGACTTTTTAAAAACAGAACTTGATAGGATGAAAGAAAATCATACATGGCAAGACATAAAACCGCTTGAATCCATGCAGGGCCCCTCTGTCACAGTGAATCACAAAAATATCATCCAGCTTTCTTCCAATAATTACCTCGGTTTTACTTCACACCCAAGACTCATCAACGCTGCACGGGAGGCAGTCCGGGAATTTGGAGCCGGCACTGGATCGGTCAGAACAATTGCTGGAACATTTACTATGCATCAAGAGCTTGAGAAAAAGCTGGCAGCCTTTAAAAAAACGGAAGCGGCACTCGTATTCCAATCAGGATTCACGACAAATCAAGGCGTTCTTTCAAGTATTCTTTCAAAAGACGATATTGTCATTTCAGATGAATTGAATCATGCCTCTATTATTGATGGAATCAGGCTGACAAAGGCGGATAAAAAGGTATATCAGCACGTCGATATGAGTGATTTAGAGAGTGTGCTGAGAAAGTCAATGAATTATCGGATGCGTCTGATTGTAACAGACGGCGTTTTTTCAATGGACGGCAATATAGCTCCTTTACCAGAAATTGTAGAGCTCGCTGAGACATATGATGCATTTGTGATGGTGGATGACGCCCATGCGTCTGGAGTGCTCGGCGAAAACGGCAGGGGTACGGTGAATCATTTTGGTCTGGATGGCAGAGTTCATATTCAGGTCGGAACGCTGAGCAAGGCAATCGGAGTGCTTGGCGGCTATGCTGCAGGTTCACAGGTGCTGATCGATTATTTGCGCCATAAAGGCCGTCCGTTTTTATTCAGTACATCCCATCCTCCGGCTGTCACCGCAGCTTGTATGGAAGCAATTGATGTCCTGCTTGAAGAGCCGGAGCATATGGAGCGCTTATGGGAAAATACAGCCTATTTTAAGTCAATGCTTCTAAAAATGGGTTTGACTCTCACGCGGAGCGAAACGCCGATTCTTCCTGTTTTAATAGGTGATGAAGGTGTGGCAAAACAATTTTCTGATCAGCTCCTTTCCCGCGGCATATTTGCTCAAAGCATCGTTTTCCCGACTGTAGCAAAGGGCAAAGCCAGAATTCGCATGATGATGACTGCTGAGCATACTAAAGAAGAACTGGATCAGGCGCTTGATGTCATCGAAAAGACGGCTAAGGAGCTCAAGCTATTATAAGAGGAAGAAGAGAACACTCTTCCTCTTTTGATTCCATATTGATTATTATTATCAACGAGTGTACAATGATAGGTTGCAGTTGTGCAGAGCGGCAATAACCTTTATACTGAAGGGTGGAAGTTTGGTTTGAAAGGAGAAATCATAACATGAATGAAAAACAAAAAGCAGAGAGCGGACAAGTTAATCCATCGGACAAAAAATCCGAGAAGGATTACAGCAAGTACTTTGAAGCTGTTTATATTCCGCCTTCCTTAAAAGATGCGAAAAAACGCGGCAAGGAAGCCGTTACTTATCATAATGACTTTAAAATCTCTGAACAATTTAAAGGATTGGGAGAAGGAAGAAAGTTCTATATCCGCACGTACGGCTGCCAAATGAATGAACATGATACAGAGGTCATGGCAGGGATCTTTATGGCGCTTGGCTACGAAGCGACAAACTCTGTTGATGATGCCAATGTTATTCTGTTAAACACATGTGCGATCCGTGAAAATGCCGAGAACAAGGTGTTTGGTGAGCTGGGGCACTTAAAAGCGCTAAAAAGAAACAATCCCGATCTGATTTTAGGCGTGTGCGGCTGTATGTCCCAAGAGGAATCAGTCGTGAATCGGATTTTGAAAAAGCATCCGTTTGTCGATATGATTTTCGGCACGCATAACATCCATCGCCTGCCAGAGCTTTTGTCAGAAGCATACCTTTCAAAAGAAATGGTCATAGAAGTTTGGTCCAAGGAAGGGGACGTAATTGAAAACCTTCCGAAAGTCCGGAACGGAAAAATTAAAGGCTGGGTCAATATCATGTATGGCTGTGACAAATTCTGTACGTATTGCATCGTGCCTTACACACGCGGAAAAGAAAGAAGCCGCCGCCCTGAAGAAATCATTCAGGAAGTAAGAAGGCTCGCCAGCGAAGGCTATAAAGAAATTACATTATTAGGCCAAAACGTCAATGCATACGGAAAAGATTTTGAAGATATGACATACGGTCTCGGTGATTTAATGGATGAACTGAGAAAAATCGATATCCCGAGAATCCGTTTTACAACAAGTCATCCGCGTGACTTTGACGACCATCTCATTGAAGTGCTGGCAAAAGGCGGCAACCTGCTTGACCACATTCATCTTCCGGTTCAATCAGGAAGCTCAGAGGTTCTTAAGCTTATGGCCCGTAAATATGACAGAGAGCGTTACATGGAGCTGGTGCGAAAAATTAAGGCGGCAATGCCGAACGCATCTTTGACAACGGACATTATCGTCGGATTCCCGAACGAAACGGATGAACAGTTCGAAGAAACACTTTCTCTTTATCGTGAAGTGGAGTTTGACAGTGCTTATACGTTCATTTACTCTCCGCGTGAGGGCACTCCTGCTGCCAAAATGAAAGATAATGTACCGATGCGTGTGAAAAAAGAACGTCTGCAGCGTTTGAACGCACTAGTGAATGAAACTTCTGCTAAAAAAATGAAGGAATACGAAGGCAAGGTTGTCGAAGTATTAGTTGAGGGTGAAAGCAAAAATAACCCTGAAATTCTTGCTGGCTATACTGAAAAAAGCAAACTTGTCAATTTCAAAGGGCCAAAGGAAGCTATTGGAAAAATTGTCCGCGTGAGAATCCAGCAAGCGAAAACATGGTCGCTTGACGGAGAAATGGTAGGAGAAGCAATCGAGGTGAAATAAGATGACGCTCTACTCAAAAAAAGACATTGTGCAGCAGGCTCGAAGCCTTGCAAAAATGATCTCTGAAACAGAAGAGGTTGATTTTTTCAAACGGGCTGAAGCACAGATTAATGAGAATGACAAAGTGTCTGCGATCGTTAACCAGATTAAAGCCTTGCAAAAGCAGGCTGTCAATCTGAAGCATTATGAAAAGCATGAAGCACTCAAACAAGTAGAAGCAAAAATTGACGCGCTGCAAGAAGAGCTTGAAGAGATTCCTGTCATCCAGGAATTCAGAGACTCGCAGATTGAGGTAAATGATCTCCTGCAGCTCGTGGCACACACCATTTCCAACCAAGTCACAAATGAAATCATCACGTCAACCGGAGGCGATCTGCTGAAAGGGGAAACCGGTTCGAAGGTGAAGCATTCAAATAATAGTTGTTCTTTCTAAACACGGTGCCTTATTAGGCCCGTGTTTTTTTATATTCACTCAGCTATAAAACGAACTAAATGATCTATGTACTAAATATTCATTATGTTTTTTGTGTTTAGCCGCTAAGAAACTTTATCGCACTTAAAAGTAAAGTTTCTAGGCACCAGTGCATACAATGAAACAGAAACTTGGTATTTTTATATTTTATTTATAAAAATGCACACTAGACAAATGCCCAGCATAAGATAACACGAAGAAGAACAAGGAGGCATGCCGGAATGTCTGAATACAGGGAAATTATTACGAAGGCGGTAGTAGCGAAAGGCAGAAAATTCACCCAATGCACCAACACGATCTCTCCTGAAAAAAAACCGAGCAGCATTTTGGGTGGTTGGATTATTAACCACAAATATGACGCTGAAAAAATCGGGAAGACAGTAGAAATTGAAGGGTATTATGATATAAACGTATGGTACTCTTACGCTGACAACACAAAAACAGAGGTTGTCACAGAACGGGTGAAATACGTGGATGTCATTAAACTCAGATACAGAGACAATAATTACTTAGATGATGAGCACGAAGTGATTGCCAAAGTCCTTCAGCAGCCTAACTGTCTTGAAGTGACCATTTCACCGAATGGAAATAAAATTGTTGTGCAGGCAGAAAGAGAATTTTTGGCGGAAGTGGTAGGAGAAACAAAGGTAGTTGTTGAGGTCAATCCTGACTGGGAAGAGGATGACGAAGAGGATTGGGAAGATGAGCTGGACGAAGAGCTGGAAGACATCAACCCGGAATTTTTAGTGGGAGATCCCGAAGAATAAAAAAGGGACTAGGGGAGACAATACCCCAAGTCTCTTTTTTATGTTGATATATCATTCTTTTATCACTTTTCGTTTATGTTATAATAAGGTTAGAAAATAGAAACGTTGATACATAGTGAGGGATTAAACAATGGCAGGTTATACGCCTATGATACAGCAATATTTAAAAATAAAGGCAGAGCATCAGGATGCCTTTTTATTTTTTCGCCTAGGTGATTTTTACGAAATGTTTTTTGATGATGCCAAAAAAGCGTCACAGGAGCTGGAAATTACATTAACAAGCAGAGACGGCGGTGCAGCTGAAAAAATACCGATGTGCGGGGTGCCGTATCATTCTGCTTCCGCGTACATTGAGCAGCTGATTAAAAAAGGGTATAAAGTGGCGATCTGTGAACAGACCGAAGACCCGAAAGCTGCAAAGGGTGTTGTGAAACGTGAAGTGGTTCAGCTTATTACACCCGGAACTGTAATGGACGGCAAAGGCATCCATGAATCAGAAAACAACTTTATCGCATCAGTTTCCACCTGTTCTAACGGATACGGGCTGGCGCTGTCTGATTTAACAACGGGAGAAAATTTAGCTGTCTTGATTGAACGGCTTGAAGATGTCATATCAGAAATTTATTCTGTCGGCGCACGGGAAATTGTTGTTTCAGGAAGCCTCGATGCCGATACCGTTACACAGCTGAAAGAGCGTTGCGGTGCAACAATCTCAATTGAAGATGGTCAAACAGATGAGCACATAACGATCATTGAGCACTTAAATAATAAAGAGATCACAAAAACGTTTTTGCGTTTATATACGTATCTGAAAAAAACCCAAAAACGCAGTCTTGATCATCTTCAGCCTGTACAGGTGTATGAGCTCGAGGAAGCGATGAAAATTGATTTGTACTCCAAAAGAAATTTAGAGCTGACTGAAACGATTCGCTCGAAAAGTAAAAAAGGTTCTCTTTTATGGCTGCTGGATGAAACAAAAACTGCCATGGGAGGCCGGCTGCTTAAACAGTGGATTGACCGTCCGCTTATTAGAGTCAATCAAATTGAAGAGCGTCAGGAAATGGTAGCAACATTGATGTCCCATTTCTTCGAACGAGAAGATCTGCGTGAACGATTAAAAGAAGTTTATGACTTAGAACGCCTTGCCGGCCGCGTCGCATTTGGAAATGTGAATGCACGGGATTTAATTCAGCTGAAGGAATCATTAAAGCAAGTGCCTGGCATTAAACAGCTGGTTGCTTCACTGCATCATGACAAGGCCAAGGAACGCGCGGAGCGGATTGACCCTTGCGGAGATGTGCTTGAATTGCTGGAAGAAGCACTGTACGCAAACCCTCCTTTATCGTTAAAAGAAGGGAACCTGATTAAAGACGGATACAATCAAAAGCTGGATGAATATCGTGATGCAAGCAGAAACGGAAAAGACTGGATTGCACGGCTGGAACAGCAGGAACGAGAATATACGGGCATTCGTTCCTTAAAGGTCGGCTTTAATAAAGTTTTCGGTTATTATATTGAAGTGACAAGAGCGAATGTACATTTGCTTGAGGAAGGGCGTTATGAGCGAAAGCAGACGTTAACGAATGCAGAACGCTACATTACACCTGAGTTAAAAGAAAAAGAAGCGCTCATTTTAGAAGCGGAAAACAACATCTGCGAGCTGGAATATGAACTATTCACCAAGCTTCGTGAGAAAGTGAAGATGTATATTCCGCGCCTGCAGCAGCTTGGCAAACAAATGAGCGAGCTTGATGCACTGCAATGTTTTGCAACGATCAGTGAAAATCGTCACTATACCAAACCGGAGTTTTCTACAGATGAAGTCGAAGTGATTGAAGGCAGACACCCGGTTGTAGAAAAAGTGATGGACAGCCAGGAATATGTTCCGAACAATTGTATGATGGGCGATAACAGACAAATGCTTCTCATTACTGGTCCAAACATGTCTGGTAAAAGCACGTATATGAGACAAATTGCGCTCATTTCCATCATGGCGCAAATCGGCTGCTTTGTACCTGCAAAAAAAGCGGTGCTTCCGATTTTCGATCAGATTTTCACGCGAATCGGTGCTGCAGATGATTTGATTTCCGGACAAAGTACATTTATGGTGGAGATGCTTGAGGCTAAAAATGCGATTGTCAATGCGACCAAAAACAGTCTTATTCTGTTTGATGAAATCGGCCGGGGAACGTCCACATATGACGGCATGGCGTTGGCACAAGCAATTATCGAATATGTTCATGATCATATCGGCGCTAAGACTTTGTTCAGCACACACTACCATGAGCTGACTGTTCTAGAGGATAACCTGCCTCAGCTAAAAAACGTACATGTTCGTGCTGAAGAATATAACGGTACGGTTGTCTTTCTTCATCAAATAAAAGAAGGTGCCGCTGACAAAAGTTATGGTATCCACGTAGCCCAGCTTGCAGAGCTTCCAGAAGATCTTATTTCGCGCGCTCAACATATTTTAAAAGAGCTTGAACATTCAGGGAACAAACCTGAGGTGCCTGTGCAGGAAGCTCAGGTGAAAGAAGAGCCTGCACAGCTATCTTTTTTTGATGCAGCGGAAAAGCCGGCTGAAGCGCCGAAGCTTGCAAAAAAAGAAAAACAAGTGCTCGATGCCTTCAAATCACTTAATATACTGGATATGACACCGCTTGAAGCGATGAATGAAATGTACAAGCTGCAAAAGAAATTACATTAAAACGGGGTGATGAATGTGGCAAAAGTCATCCAGCTGTCAGATGAGCTTTCAAATAAAATAGCGGCGGGCGAGGTTGTGGAACGGCCCGCCTCAGTCGTCAAGGAATTGGTGGAAAATGCGATCGACGCTGACAGCACAGTCATTGAAATCGATATTGAAGAAGCAGGTCTTGCATCCATTCGAGTGCTGGATAACGGCGAAGGAATGGAAAATGAAGATTGCAAGCGTGCTTTTCACCGCCACGCAACGAGTAAAATAAAAGATGAAAATGATTTATTCAGAGTAAGAACACTTGGCTTCAGAGGAGAAGCACTGCCGAGTATCGCGTCAGTTTCTCATCTGGAGATTACGACAAGCACTGGTGAAGGAGCGGGAACGAAGCTCGTGCTCCAAGGGGGAAACGTAATTTCTGAATCGCGTTCTTCCAGCAGGAAGGGAACTGAAATTGTGGTTTCCAGCTTGTTTTTTAACACACCGGCCCGCTTGAAATATATGAAAACTGTTCATACAGAGCTTGGGAATATCACCGATGTCGTCAACCGTATTGCGCTGGCGCATCCGGAGGTATCAATCCGCCTGCGTCACCATGGGAAAAACCTGCTTCAAACGAATGGAAACGGTGATGTGCGCCAGGTCTTAGCAGCGATTTATGGCACAGCAGTCGCAAAAAAAATGCTTCCGCTGCATGTGAACTCTTTGGATTTTGAAGTCAAGGGATATATCGCCCTTCCAGAGATTACAAGGGCATCAAGAAACTATATGTCGTCTGTGATCAATGGGCGTTACATTAAAAATTTTCCGCTCGTGAAAGCAGTGCATGAAGGATACCATACGCTTCTGCCGATTGGACGCCACCCAATTACTTTTATAGAAATTTCGATGGATCCGATTTTAGTGGATGTCAATGTGCACCCATCAAAGCTTGAGGTCCGTCTCAGCAAGGAAACAGAGCTTCACGATTTAATTCGTGACGGTATAAAAGGTGTATTTAAACAGCAGCGGCTGATTCCGAGTGCACAGCTCCCGAAAAAATCAGCATCTGCTATTAAAAATGAGCAGCAGTTCATCACTTTTGATGAAAAGCCTGCGGAAAGAAAGGTTCCCGAACAGGCACCTGCTCCATCTTATTCGCCAATGAAGCTCAGCTCAGTCGTGAAAGAGCCGGTTGATGTGGAGGAAGAATTGCCGCCTCTTCAATTTGATGCGCCTCCTATCGCTGATCATGAACAAAGTATTCAAGCACCTGATGATTCAGAAGAACAGCCTGAAGCCTTTGAGACTGAATACCAAGAGGAGCAGCCGCAGCCAACGTCGGAGCGGGTTCCAATTATGTATCCGATCGGCCAGATGCATGGGACTTATATATTGGCACAAAACGAAAACGGCTTATATATTATTGACCAGCACGCTGCGCAAGAACGTATTAAATATGAATATTTCCGCGAAAAGGTGGGAGAGGTTGAGTCTGAGGTGCAGGATATGATCGTGCCGCTGACGTTCCACTACTCTATGAACGAGGCACTGATTATCGAACAGCACAAACAAGAGCTTGAAAGCGTCGGTGTCTTTTTAGAATCATTCGGCTCTAACAGCTACATCGTCCGCTGCCATCCGGCCTGGTTTCCAAAGGGAGAAGAAGCTGAGCTGATAGAAGAAATCATTCAGCAGGTCCTTGATGATTCCAAACATATTGATATAAAAAAACTGCGCGAGGAAGCAGCGATTATGATGAGCTGCAAGGGCTCCATCAAAGCAAACCGCCACCTCAGAAATGACGAAATCAAAGCGCTTCTGGACGACCTTCGAAGCACATCAGACCCGTTTACATGCCCGCACGGCCGTCCGATTATCATTCACCATTCGACATATGAGATGGAAAAGATGTTCAAACGCGTGATGTAGCGGGGGTTTGGCGAAGGGGAATATACCCTTTGCCCATATATTTTGCCCATACATTTTTCAAGCATTGATTTATTCAAAGAATAGATCAATGCTTTTTTATATTGTTTATATATTGACTGTATGATAACAAACTCGTTCGCTTACATCATTACTTAAGATCAGCCCTGCTTTTTCATGAGAGAGGAGGAATCCTCCTCGGAGTTTTACTGCTCACCTTTAACGCTAAGAAAAGTAATGATTGCTGCTTCGTATTTGTGCTTTGAAATCATTACCGCCATTTTACGTTCTGGTTTATAAATGACAAAAAGCCCTTTTCCAGCGGAAAGGACTTTTATTTTTGTTATGTTACCTTTTGAGAGTCTTTGACGCTTTTTCTTTTTTCGGCCAAATAAAATAGCTGGCGGTAAAGAGGAAATCAATGCCTAGGATGACTGTCCACATTTTAAGAATGCCGCTCAATGCCACGGTACGAGCAGGATCATTGATGAAATAGATCATCCCTGCTAATAGCCCTCCGCCAATAAGGTAAGCCCGTACGTGCTTTATCCAGCTTTTTAGATAGTGTTTGGCGTGATCCATTCCATAGCGTTTCAGCGGTTTGCACCCTTGTTTTGTCACGTAATATTGAAATCTTTCATCCGCCCATTGAATCATTTGTTTCCCATAGGCGATCGATATTCCGATGTAAACTGCTGCGATCCCGTGTGCAGCAGTCGCTGAAGCTCCGCGATAAAGATCCGCACCGGTTGCCGCCAATAAAATCAAATCGATAACAGGAGTTAAGGCAAGAAACAGCAGTCCTAATGTACGCTGTTTGAATAGGTAACGTACAGCCAGCCCTAAAACAATCACAACCCAAAACGCAATTTCACAGAAGACAATCATCCATGCGATACCGTTCAATCCATTCCCCTCTTTTCAATACAGTTGTATTATTTAAATCATATGTTATCATCTTTATTTTTGCAACACAACTGTATTATAAAATTGCCCTCTTATTTTATTCTTGCTACAATAAGGCTATGCCAAAACAAATTGATCATGAAAAAAGAAGAAGACAAATTGCAGAAGCGACGTGGCGTGTGATTTTAGAACGGGGGATGGAGGGAGCCTCAGCGAGAAACATTGCAAAGGAAGCGGGACTGTCATTAGGTGCGCTGCGCCATTATTTTTCTACTCAGGATGAACTGCTTGTTTTTGCCATGAGGCTCGTTCAAGAAAAGGTAATGGCCCGAATTAAGGATATTGCTATGAAGGATTTGCCCCCTAAGGAAAAAGTGTTACATATTTTGCTTGAAATTGTCCCCACAAATGAAGAATCAAGTAGAGAGATGGAGGTGTGGTTTGCTTTTACGGTTTACGCCAGAACTAAAAAGAATATGTTTGATGCGAATCATGACGGGATTTACAGCGGTGTGCGGAATCTGATTGCCTATTTAGATGAAACCGATTTACTTAAGCGGAATGCTGATAAAGACATTGAAGCTGAAAGACTATACGCGCTTATTGACGGTTTGGCATTGCATGCGATGCTTGATCCTGTTCGAGTGAATACAGACAGGGTCACACGTGTCATTATGCAGCATGTTGAATCAATTTGCGTGGAAGAAGCATAAGAGACGAGAGGGAGGGAATATGAATAGTGCTGTAAAAAGAAACGGATCATGACGAAGTATAAAATGCATAAACGATGTACTCCGCGTGTTAGTTTTGAAAAAGATCCATTTAAAGAAAAGCGCCTTTGAATGAAAGCTCAAAGGCGCTCAGCTGTATGATTCTGAGAAAGGTGTCTGTCAGCTGTCCTGGATATCAATTGTATATACTGCGCGATCAGTTACAACCTTCAATCCTTCGTTTTCTTGGTGAATATGAATATCGCCTAATAAAGGAATTTCATAGGCGTTTTGCGGAAGCGGTACATCGCCTTCCTCCGTGTAAGTTGTTCCTTCGCCTTCTAGAACGAGTTCTTCTTTTGCAACATAATCATCAGGGTGATTTGTGCTGCGTATGCCCACTTTTTGAAGGTGGAGAATAATCTGATCCAAATCTGAAATTTCTTCATCATGGGTCAATTCACCTTTTCTAATATCAAGCGTCTGGCCGACTTTTGATTCCAGCCATTGAGAAAGTTGTGTATTCGTATGTGCCATCACTATTCCTCCTTTTACTCTACACGATACTATTCCCAATTGCCTCATCTTTTACACAGAAAAGAGCTGGCTCATTCTCTATGTATGAAACAATTTGCGGTTTTAACGACTTGATATAACGGCTTCGTCGGTATTTTCTTAAAAGCAGTAGAAATACGATTGAATTGGGTTTTACTCTGGCTGCTATTTCTGCAACTTCGGTGGCTGGATCGATTCCGATCGGCTCCCGCAGTAATGTGATCCCCAGTCAATGAATCCTTAAAGCCCTTTTGCCAGATCAAAGGTGAATCGAAAACTCTGGTTCAGTTTTGATGCTGTAAAGATGTTCTTCTTCCTCTTTAAGTGTTTTGAAAGTGTCCTTCGCCTTTTGAAAACCAGTCTCACAGCTTGGTTTTGAAAAACCCAAAAGGTTATTTGAAGGGTTTGTAAAGCTAGCTGCAAGATGCCTATCCTTACGGCCAATCTAGCTAATGATCAGAGTACCCGCCTATGTTATTTTCTTATGTTTTATTGCTTCTCTGTATACTCTATGAACAGACAGCAGGTATGTAAGTTTATTTGTCTTTTATAAATAGACGGTTAAGAGTTGTTTTAAGCATCTTCAAATCGGGTATGAAAGATTCAGAGTGTGAGAGAATCATTGATGATCGAATAAGAATCTAATTTCTGTTGCGATGTGGTCATATCAAACAGGCAAGGAGAGAGCGGTTGTAGGGATTTTTCTTGCATCGGTCCGCGGAAAGCCAAATACCAATCAGCACTATATAGTGAAGAAAGGCAGAATGAATAATAAAAGAGATGTAAGACAAAAAAGGAAAACGCAAATCAAAACTTATGTTTTTCGAAATAACAGATCAAAACCTTTTGTTGGTTTCGATCCTTTCCTGCGACTTTGTGAGAGCCAATAAACCGTTACCAGGCTGTTCGTCTCAGTAGTCGAACAGCTACTCATAACCTTCTCCTTATACCTCTTTATACTTAATTTCCAATTCAGGATAATACTACCTTTTCTTCTCTTTCTTCTCAATCTTTTTTCACTCTTGTATAAAACGAACTGCTATTAATCGTGACCATCAATTGATTTTTTGAAACCGGGAACATTTTCACTGATGATATCGTGTATACAATGGTAAGATAAAACCTATTGACTAGATCTCATATCAATAATCGTGCCATTCTTATGAAAGGAGTTACAAATGAGAAGATTTTTACTAAATGTTATATTTGTCTTAGTCATTGTCTTATTTTTGAGATATGCTCATTACTCACTAGAGCCTGAACCAACTAATCAACCAGATACATATGCAAATTTTAGCAGATTGGAAGAAAATGAAAGCTCAGCCGATTATGATATTTCTTATAATGAGAAAAAAGGAAGCAAAGTTTTAATTATGTCTCCTCATGGCGGAAGAATTGAAGGAGGAGTAAGCGAGCTTGTGCGGTTTTTCAATCATGAATACTCCACATACCTGTTTGAAGGGCTGAAGTCAGATGATAATCAAACGCTGCACATTACAAGCACTAACTTTGATGAACCCTTGGCTGAAAAGAAAATCAAAGAGCATCAATACGTTGTGGCGTTTCATGGTTATAAAGGAGAGAACAAGAATACACTTGTTGGAGGCACAGATCGAAAGCGGGCTAAAATGATCGTGCGAGCCCTTGAGAGAAGAGGATTTTCTGCTGAACTAGCACCATCCCAAAGCGGTCTTGCTGGATTGAGTGCCGGCAATATTAACAATAAAGGAGAAACAGGGCTAAGTATCCAGCTGGAGATCAGTCGTGAGCAGAGAGAAGCGTTTTTTGATGATTTTTATTATAAAAATAGGAAATACACAAAAAATAGGGAATTTTATGATTATGTGCGTGCAATCAAAACTGTCCTTGAAAGAGAGTATTCGTAACAAGCAGATCAGAAGACAAAATAAGTGGAGACCAGTAGACTGAAATAGGATTATAAAAGGAGGCAAGACATACGATGGCAGATCATCATTTTTATTTAAAAGCGGACTGGCCGGGCAACCGCAATGACGTCGGTACGATCGAAAGCGGAAACTTAGCCACATCCATTTCCATCCCTAAAGAAATGGATGGACCGGGAGAGGGGACCAACCCAGATGAAATGCTTCTCGGGGCGGCGGCGACCTGTTACATTATTACACTTGCTGCAATGATGGAAAGAAGCGGGCTGGAAAAGAAAAACCTGCAAATGGAGTCGGAAGGTATTGTTGACGTCACAAAAGGAGTTTTTACATACAAAAAGATCATTCACCGTCCTTCCGTCGTGCTCAAATACGATGCCTCACAAGAAGATGTCGCATTGGCGCACAAGCTTTGTGAAAAAGCGGAGTCGTCATGCATGATTTCACGTGCCATTCAAGGAAATGTCGACCTGCAGCTTGAAGCTTCCGTAAAACGTGCTGGCGAATAATAAAACAGACGGTTACTCACAGACCGTCTGTTTTTGATCTTTTTGTGCGGGCTTTCGACAGATTTAACACGATCACACCTGCAATGATAAGCGCGAGACCGGATGCTTCCTTTAACCTGATGGTTTCGCCAAAAAGCAAAAACCCGACAATGGCTGTAAGTGCCGTTCCAATACCCGACCATGTCGCATATGCGCTTGATAAGTTAATTGTTTTTAAGGCCAGGCTTAGAAAAGTAAAAGCAGAAAGAAATCCGGCAATGACGCCGGCGATGGGCCAAGCTTGTGTAAATCCTTCTGAAAGCTTCAGCATCGTACTCCCGAAAACTTCCGATCCAATGGCGAGCGCCAAATAAAACAATCCTTTCATCATCTTCACTCCTTTACTGCCAGTTAAGTAATACGACCCCTGATAATAATAAAAGAATCCCGATAAGCCCTTTGGCATTCAGTTCTTCCTTAAACCACTTCACACCGATCACTGCTGCCAGCACTGTACCCACACCGCTCCAGGTCGCGTACGAGAGGCTGAGGGGGATATACTTTAAGGTTAGCGATAGCATATAAAAGGAGAGGGAATAGCCAATCACGACTAAAGCGCCTGGCTTCCACTTTTTGAAACCGTCAGACATTTTTAGCATGGCTGCTCCTAACGTTTCTGAACATATGGCAATCGTGAGGAATATATATCCTAGCAACATCACAAATTCTCCTCACTGTATTTTTTTTAGAAAAGAACTTCAGCTAGAAAAATATTAGTGTATGTATATGTATGAGTCAAGAGATTCATTTTCACACACTTAAAAAAGACCCCTTTTGAAGAGGTCTTTTGCACTTAATAGTAATACGGAAACGGAGCATAGGGGTAATATCCATATCCGCCATACATATAAGGGTTAAATAGGGCGCTTCCTAAAAGCCCGCCCGCAAGGCCGCCGATAAACGGTCCTCCGTAAAATCCGAATGGGCGGCCAAAACCATAACCAAACCCAGGTCTTCCAAATCCGAAAGGTCTCCCAAATCCAAAAGGTCTTCCAAACCCAAAAGGTCTTCCGAAAATTCTTGTATCTTCAGGATTAAAATTCTCTAACTCATTCATGTTTTCTTTCCTCCTGTAATAAAGTGTTGATGATGCAGTGTATTCAGGCTGCCCGAATTTGATTGGGCGAATCGAGGAAAGAAGGGTGTGGACACATTGGGCCTGTATCAGTCTGACTGGTCAAAATCACCGCCTCACGCACATGCTTATCATATCAAAACAACGAGAGAACACGGGCATCGTCATTGCATTGAAGGGTTCACTCAGCCTGCTAATGGATCAAATACAGATAAGCATACACATTATTTTGCAGGAATTACGTCTTTTGAAAATGGTCATTTTCACCGGTATTATGGAATCTCTGGGCCTGCGATTCCCTTAGCAGACGGCACCCACTATCATGAAATCGAAGAAACGACATACCTGGCCTATAATGAACCGATTGAGATCCAGTTCGGAGGTGTGGTGTATGATCCGAAAGATGATGAAAAACAAACACATCAGCATGTCTTGATAGGAAAGACGAGAGAAATTGTCGGCAATGAGCCGCTCGGGTGGTAGAAGATGTTTACCGGTGTAAAAAAAGGGCAAAATGGATAGGTGGTTGACCATGATGAATGCTATAATGGGGGGAGATTTTTAAAAGAGAGTGATACATATTGAATAATACGAAGCAGCCCGTTGTCATTTTAGTCGGACCGACGGCAGTGGGGAAAACAAATTTAAGTATTCAGCTGGCTAAATCCTTGAACGCGGAAATTATTAGCGGAGATTCGATGCAGGTATATAAAGGGATGGACATTGGAACAGCTAAAATCACTGAACAGGAGATGGAAGGAATACCCCATCATCTGATTGACATTTTAGATCCTAAAGATTCCTTCTCCACTGCCGATTATCAAAGTTTAGTGAGAAATAAAATCAGCGAGATCGCCAAAAAAGGAAAGCTCCCGATGATTGTCGGCGGCACGGGTCTCTATATACAATCTGTGCTTTACGATTATACATTTACAGAAGAGGCGAACGATCCTGCGTTTCGAGAAAGTATGCAAATGGCTGCGGAGCGGGAAGGCGCTGAATTCCTTCATGCCAAGCTTGCCGCAGCAGATCCCGAGGCGGCAGCTGCGATACATCCCAATAATATAAGAAGAGTCATTCGTGCGCTGGAAATTTTACATACGTCTGGAAAAACAATGTCTCAGCATTTGAAGGAGCAAAAGCGAGAACTTCTCTATAACGCAGTGTTAATCGGGCTGACAATGGATAGAGACACGCTTTACACAAGGATTAATAAGCGTGTCGACATGATGATGGAGGAAGGTCTTCTTTCAGAAGTGAAACGCCTCTATGATCAGAACGTGAGAGACTGTCAGTCAATACAGGCGATCGGGTATAAGGAGCTCTATGCATACTTTGACGGTTTTGTGACGCTTTCTGATGCCGTCGATCAGCTAAAGCAGAACTCAAGACGATATGCGAAACGCCAGCTGACATGGTTCCGCAATAAAATGCAGGTTGATTGGTTTGATATGACACCGCCCGTTGATATGGAGCTGAAAAAAAAGGAAATTTTCACACATATAGCAGGAAACCTCGAACTTTAATCGAAACTGTATGATATAGAGAAACAAGGAGGACGAAACATGAAACCGATTAATATTCAGGATCAGTTTTTGAATCAAATCCGAAAAGAAAATACGTATGTCACTGTTTTTTTGCTGAATGGCTTTCAGCTGCGCGGTCAGGTGAAAGGCTTTGATAATTTTACCGTATTGCTGGAAACGGAAGGGAAGCAGCAGCTTATATATAAACATGCGATCTCGACGTTTGCGCCGCAAAAGAACGTTCAGCTTGAACTTGAATAGACCAAAAAGTTCCATGCCAAGGCATGGAGAGGCTGTCGGGGGACCTCGGCAGCCATTTTTAGATCGAACCCGTTTTTTGAAAAGTGACCATGCTGAGGCACGGTCTTTTTTTATGCGGCAAACATATGTAAGACTGAATCGAATATCATATAAAAATCCGATTGTGGGAGTGAAGCGACCTTGTTTGAAAGTGAAGCAGAACTGAGGCGAATTAGAATAGCCCTTGTGTGGATAGCTGTTTTTTTACTGTTCGGTGCGTGCGGGAATCAAGATACTATTATTGAAACAGATAGCGGTAATTCAGGTTATGAAGAGCCTCGGCCAACCACGTTTCCGCTGGAACATAATCATTTTGGGGTTGTGGAGGACGGCTATATCAAAATTTATGAGTATCATGAGTCCCGCAATGAGGTAAAGCTGAAAAAAGAATATACGGATCTGGATATGGAGCTTGAATAAAATTCACAAGCGTCCGAATTTACAAAGCGGATGCTACCCGCTAAACTAAATATAGACACAGATCAAACAGAGGGTGAAAAAATGAAGCATAAAGTGATTGTGAATCATTGGGAAGAAACTTGCGAAGATGATTCTTGCTATGAATACGGAACAAGTATTATTGTGAATGGAAAAGAATTAATCAGAGAAGCCTCCATTATCAGCGCCTTAAAGGCGGTTTTAGAAGAGATCGGGGCGGATGTTGAAATAGAAGAAACAGTTGAGAGTGAAAATCGCTGTGATCGTTTAAGAAAAAAAAATCTAGACTACTAAGCAGTTTTTTTTCATGTTATGATATACATCGGCTTAAACACGACACTCCGAGTAGGACGAGAGATGATTCTCGTTCTGCTCTCTTTTTTGGGCCCTAATGAGGGTGCCTATTGGCTTGATATGATCAAAATATGAATTTTTCATAAAAACAAATCTATATATTGTGTTTTTGCTAGAGGGTAGTATACTATATATAGTGTTAATAATGAGAGATTCATATTTTTTGATAGGTCGTGATAAAACGTGGTACAAATCATATTTGATTCGAAGACAGGGAATGTCCAGCGGTTTGTGAATAAAATAGGCTTTCAGCAGATACGCAAGGTGGATGATATTGACCACCTAGACACTCCGTTTGTTTTGGTCACCTACACGACAAACTTCGGTCAGGTACCGGCATCAACACAAACCTTTCTCGAAAAATACGCCCACCTTTTGTTAGGAGTCGCTGCGAGCGGCAATAAAGTATGGGGCGATTACTTTGCAAAAAGCGCCGATACCATTTCAAGACAATATCAGGTGCCGATCTTGCACAAATTTGAACTCAGCGGCACATCTAAAGACGTTGAATTGTTTACTCAGGAGGTAGAAAGAGTTGTCACAAAATCAAGTGCCAAAATGGATCCAGTTAAATAACGAAATCATGATCCAAAAAGATGGAAAATTCCAGTTTGATAAGGATAAGGAAGCTGTACATAGCTATTTTGTAGACTATATCAATCAAAACACGGTTTTCTTTCACGATTTAAAAGAGAAGCTGGATTATTTGATTGAAAACCAATACTATGAAGAGGAATTCTTAAGCCTTTATTCTTTTGAAGATATTAAAGAAGTATTTAAGACAGCTTACGCTAAGAAGTTCCGTTTTCCTTCCTTCATGAGTGCGTTTAAATTTTATAATGACTATGCTTTGAAGACGAATGACAAGACAAAAATCCTTGAGCGTTATGAGGACAGAATCTCCATTGTTGCCCTATTCTTCGCAAACGGCGACACTGAGAAAGCAAAAGAATATGTGAACTTGATGATCAACCAGGAATATCAGCCGAGCACACCGACATTTTTAAATGCCGGCAGAAAACGCCGCGGTGAACTGGTGAGCTGCTTCTTGCTTGAAGTTAATGATTCATTAAACGACATTTCACGGGCGATCGATATTTCCATGCAGCTTTCTAAACTGGGCGGCGGGGTTTCTCTTAACCTGTCCAAGCTTCGTGCGAAAGGTGAAGCTATCAAAGATGTTGAAAATGCCACAAAAGGCGTTGTAGGCGTTATGAAGCTTCTCGATAATGCGTTCCGTTATGCTGACCAAATGGGCCAAAGACAAGGATCCGGTGCGGCGTACTTAAACATTTTCCACCGCGATATCAATGATTTTCTTGATACGAAAAAGATTTCAGCGGATGAAGATGTACGTGTCAAAACGCTTTCAATCGGGGTTGTTATTCCGGATAAGTTCGTTGAGCTTGCACGTGAGGACAAAGCGGCTTACGTATTTTATCCGCACACGATTTATAAAGAGTACGGCCAGCACATGGATGAAATGGACATGAACGAAATGTACGACAAGTTTGTCGACAATCCTCGGGTGAAAAAAGAAAAAATCAATCCGCGGAAATTGCTTGAAAAACTGGCGATGCTCCGTTCTGAATCAGGCTATCCATACATCATGTTCCAAGATAATGTGAATAAAGTGCATGCGAATAACCATATTTCGAAGGTGAAATTTTCTAACCTCTGCTCTGAAGTGCTACAGGCTTCTCAGGTTTCTGCATACACAGACTACGATGATGAAGATGAAATCGGTTTGGATATTTCCTGTAATCTGGGCTCGCTTAACATTCTCAATGTCATGGAGCAGAAATCAATCGAAAAGACAGTTAAGCTCGCAACAGACTCTTTAACACACGTGTCTGAAACGACTGATATTCGCAATGCGCCTGCTGTTAGACGAGCAAACAAAGCGATGAAATCAATCGGTCTCGGCGCTATGAACCTTCACGGCTACCTGGCGCAAAACGGCATTGCGTATGAAAGCCCGGAAGCTCGCGACTTTGCAAACACGTTCTTTATGATGGTGAATTTCTACTCCATCCAGCGTTCTGCGGAAATCGCAAAAGAAAAAGGCGAAACGTTTGATCAATATGAAGGATCAACTTATGCGACAGGTGAATACTTCGACAAATACGTTTCAACTGATTTCTCACCGAAATATGAAAAAATCGCGAACCTGTTTGAAGGTATGCATATCCCGACCAAAGAGGACTGGGAAAAGCTAAAAGCATTTGTTGCTGAACACGGCATGTATCACAGCTACAGATTATGCATTGCGCCGACAGGCTCTATTTCATATGTTCAATCAAGCACAGCATCTGTCATGCCGATTATGGAACGGATTGAAGAAAGAACATACGGCAACTCAAAAACGTACTACCCAATGCCTGGGCTTGCATCTAATAACTGGTTCTTCTATAAAGAAGCCTACGATATGGACATGTTCAAGGTTGTAGATATGATCGCGACTATCCAGCAGCACATTGATCAGGGAATCAGCTTCACATTGTTCTTAAAAGATACAATGACGACTCGTGATTTAAACCGAATCGATCTGTATGCACATCACAGAGGAATTAAAACCATTTACTATGCGAGAACAAAAGATACTGGGCAAGACAGCTGCCTTTCTTGTGTTGTTTGATTAAAGGAGAGTTTATAGTGACAAAAATTTATGATGCAGCAAACTGGTCAAAGCATGAAGACGATTTTACCCAAATGTTCTATAACCAAAACGTGAAACAGTTCTGGCTTCCGGAAGAGATTGCTTTAAACGGCGATCTCCTCACATGGAAGTATCTTGGGAAAAATGAACAGGACACTTATATGAAGGTACTCGCCGGGCTTACTCTTCTTGATACAGAGCAGGGGAATACGGGAATGCCGATCGTGGCTGAACACGTAGACGGCCACCAGCGGAAAGCGGTGCTGAACTTTATGGCGATGATGGAGAACGCTGTCCATGCGAAGTCATACTCTAATATTTTCATGACTCTGGCGCCGACTGAAACGATTAATGAAGTCTTTGAATGGGTGAAACAAAATAAATATTTGCAGAAAAAAGCGCAAGTCATCGTCGGCTTTTACCAAGCTATTCAAAAAGATGACGAGATTTCACTATTCAAAGCGATGGTCGCTTCCGTCTATCTGGAAAGCTTCCTCTTCTACAGCGGTTTCTATTATCCGTTATACTTCTATGGCCAAGGGAAGTTGATGCAAAGCGGTGAAATCATCAACCTGATTCTTCGTGATGAAGCGATTCACGGCGTTTATGTAGGGCTGCTTGCTCAGGAAATCTATAATAAGCAGACAGATGAGAAAAAAGCGGAGCTTCGCGAATTTGCGATCGATCTTCTGAATGAATTATATGAAAATGAGCTTGAGTATACAGAAGACTTGTATGATCAAGTCGGGCTCTCACACGATGTAAAGAAATTCATTCGCTATAATGCCAATAAAGCGTTGATGAACCTAGGATTTGATCCATACTTTGAAGAGGAAGAAATTAATCCAATCGTTTTAAATGGATTAAATACAAAAACAAAATCACATGACTTCTTCTCTATGAAGGGGAACGGCTACAAAAAGGCGACAGTAGAGCCGCTTAAAGACGATGACTTTTATTTTGAAGATGAAAAAGAGCAGATTTAATATCTGCTCTTTTCGGCTTGGAGATTCAGATGAGGAGGACGCAGCAACCATGGGAAAAATGGACGAAATGATTTTGGTCGCCCCGCGCGATGATGTGTTTAAGAAAGAAAGCTTAACCTTCCAGGGAGTGAACAGTGAAGACAGCAGAGTAGCAGAAATCATGGCTCAGATCGAAGCTGGCTATCGTGTAATGAGAAGGGGAGATGCGGAAGAAGATCCGCATTTCAAGCAGCCGATTCCTTATGTCATCATTAAGCGCGAAGATGAAGTATTCCTTTATGAGCGGCTGGCCGGCGGAGGAGAAGCACGTCTTCATAACAAGCTTTCTCTCGGTTTTGGAGGTCATATGAATTCGATTAAAGGGACAGCCTCATTTGCTGAAGTCTTAAAGCTGAACACAGACCGTGAGCTTGACGAAGAACTGCAAATCAACGAAGAGGATAAACAGGCGATTGTCACTCTGGGGCTCATCAATGATGATGGGAACAGTGTCGGCAAAGTGCATATCGGTATTCTGTCTGCGCTTCAATTAAAGTCTGGTTCACAAGTGGAAGTCAAAGAGAAAGAGCAAATTGCGGGAAAATGGATGAAAGTCTCTGAATTAAAACGGGACGACATCTATAACCGTCTGGAAACATGGTCACAATTTGTTGTAGATATTCTCTAATAAAAAAACCGGTTTCTCGTAATGAGGAGCCGGTTTTTTTATAAGACGCTTGTCCGCGTCTTGATGATGATTCTAGAGCGGCAATAACGTTAAAGGCTGTATTTCTGGCTTTGGCAGCAAAAGTGTCTGCATTGTTTTGGATGAAAATGCGCCAATTAAAAGGACAATCATATCAAAAGCCTTTAGCTTTTGTTCTGCCCGCGAGTGAGCCCCCATTCGTTAATTGCGAAACTAGATCTAAATGCTTTTTTAAGATTAAAGGCTCGCTCAAGCCCATTTGCATGGCCTCTCGCTAAGCTTTGAATAAAACGGCTCATTTTCAGTTTATTTGCATCCGTGAAGTTATCAATGAATCCATTTTCAGTCAATAGCGCAGGCATTGCTGATTCCCTAAGAACATGCAAGTTGGCTCTTTTTCTGCCGCGGTCGGTTAAGTTGACAGCCCGTATCACATTAGAGTGAATTGTCGATTGAAAAGTCGTTGTCGGTGATCCCACATTTGGATAAATGTAGCTTTCAAAACCTGTACCGCCTCCAGAGTTAACATGAATAGATAAAAAGAAATCTGCTCTCCATATATTTGCAGCGTTTGTCCGAGCACTTAAGCTGACATATCGGTCGCTTGTCCGGCTCAGCATCAACGATATGTTTGTATACTCATTTAACAATATTGTCCGTAATGCGAAAGCGATTTGCAGGGTTAACGTTTTTTCTTGAAGGCCATTTCCTATTGCGCCTGGATCAGACCCGCCATGGCCAGGATCAATAAAAATCTTAACCATTCTTTATCACCTCATTACAGAATATGAAAAGACACAGCGCCTGCTTGTACGATTATCATTCATGAGGAAATAACCCTTTTATATGCGGAAATTATTTCTCGGGAAAGCGCACAATTCAACATGTAGCGACATTTCATTTCATTTTATAGGAATAGGTCATTTGTTTGTGAGTATGACAGGTTCATCTTTATTCATCCGCTTTTCGGTTTTATGTCAGCGCGTGGAACGTAAATGAACCTTGTGAAGACACCTCTTTGTTAATAGAAGAAAAAATAAAGAAGGGCGTATTTTGGTTTGCTTTCTGTTTAAAACTGAAAGCATCGTGCAAAACAGGCTACGGTATGAACAAAGGGTATCGCTTGGGGTGAGGTCTCGATAGCAGAGCTGTTTTGACTGTCAAGGAATGATAGAAATCGTGAGTAGGATGTTGATATGTCAAAAGCATATTAACATCTCCGTAGCTCCTGTCTTCCTTACAAAATTAATAAAAACAAAATCTCTTGGTTTGTCCACCCGATGTCCGTGAATACAATAAGAAATAAAGTATTTCTCGGGAAAGCGCAGGATTCCTTATTATTCCCGAAAAAAGCAATTGCTTCGACAAATGATAGGCGTTTGTCACAAACGGCATCCGCTTGAATATCTTATAGAGAGAACAGAGAGGTGAAAATGTTGGAGCGCGCTGTAACATATAAAAATAACGGACAGATCAACATTATTCTTAACGGGCAAAAGCAAGTGCTGACGAATGCGGAAGCAGAGGCGGAATATCAAGCCGCATTGCAAAAAAATGAGGCGAAGCATGGTATTTTGAAGGAAATCGAAAAAGAGATGAGCATACTGGTTGGGATGGAGGAAATGAAACGCAATATCAAGGAAATATATGCCTGGATTTTTGTGAACCAAAAACGTGCGGAGCAAGGCCTGAAGGTGGGGAAGCAAGCGCTGCACATGATGTTCAAAGGTAACCCGGGAACAGGCAAAACGACCGTCGCACGGCTGATTGGCAGGCTGTTCTTTGAAATGAATGTTTTATCAAAAGGCCACTTAATAGAAGCGGAGCGGGCTGATCTGGTCGGAGAATATATTGGCCACACCGCCCAAAAGACGAGAGATTTAATCAAAAAGTCATTAGGAGGCATTTTGTTTATAGACGAAGCTTATTCACTGGCAAGAGGCGGCGAAAAAGACTTTGGAAAAGAAGCAATCGACACACTTGTAAAGCATATGGAAGACAAACAGCATGAATTTATATTAATCCTTGCCGGATATTCTCGGGAAATGGATCATTTTCTCTCATTAAACCCCGGCCTCCAATCAAGATTTCCCATCTCCATTGATTTTCCGGATTATTCTGTGACCCAGCTTATGGAGATTGCCAAACGAATGATCGATGAAAGAGAATATCAGCTCAGTCAAGAAGCGGAATGGAAATTGAAAGATTACTTAATGACAGTGAAAAGCACGACAAGCCCTATTAAATTCAGCAATGGCCGTTTTGTCAGAAATGTGATCGAAAAATCGATCAGAGCGCAAGCCATGAGGCTTTTAATGGGTGATCAATACTTAAAAAGCGACTTGATGACGATTAAAAGCCAAGATCTTTCTATTCAAGAGGAGGCATCTGGCGCTATATAGACCTCTCTTTTGTTGGGAGGTCTGTTTTTCTAGTATTTCCTGCTTTTCAAAGCAATCGATGTGTGGTATACACATGCAGGGTTTGGTATGATAATACTACTGCCCAATATGCAAAAGAAAGGAACATCCATTTGAACGAACAAGAAACTATTCAGGAAAAAGCGATTTTAGTCGGATGTCAGCTGCCGCATATCACAGATGAGCATTTTGAGAATTCCATGGAAGAGCTAGCATCTCTTACAAAAACTGCAGACGGAAAAGTATTGACCAGCGTCACACAAAAACGAAACAGGGCTGACGCGGCTACATATATAGGGAAAGGAAAGGTAGAAGAGCTGAAGGCATTGGTGGAAGAGCTTGAAGCTGATCTCCTTATCTTTAACGATGAGCTGTCGCCAAGTCAGCTAAAGTCATTGGCAACAGCGATTGAAGTGAAAATGATTGACCGCACGCAATTGATATTAGATATTTTCGCGAAGCGGGCAAGAACGCGAGAAGGCAAACTTCAGATTGAGCTGGCTCAGCTGCAATATGCACTTCCGCGTCTGACGGGACAAGGGATCAATCTCTCCCGGCAAGGCGGAGGAATTGGGGCGAGAGGTCCCGGGGAAACCAAACTGGAAACTGACCGCCGCCATATCAGAAACCGCATTCATGAAATCAATACCCAGCTTTCAACTGTTATTCGCCATAGAAGCCGATACCGTGAAAGAAGAAAGAAAAACGGCGTGCTTCAAATTGCGCTTGTGGGCTATACAAACGCAGGGAAATCAACCTGGTTCAATCGTCTGACAAGTGCTGACAGCTATGAAGAAGACCTTCTGTTTGCTACACTGGATCCGATGACGAGAAAAATGGTCCTGCCAAGCGGCTACAGCGTGCTTCTGTCAGATACAGTAGGATTTATTCAGGATCTTCCGACGACACTGATTGCTGCGTTCCGGTCAACACTTGAGGAAGTAAAAGAAGCGGATTTGATCCTGCATTTGATCGATTCCTCAAATGAGGATTACGTCGGACACGAAAAAACGGTGCTAAGCTTGCTTGAGGAGCTAGAAGCCGATGACATCCCGATCCTGACAGCTTACAATAAACGTGATCAAAAGCTGCCTGATTTTATACCGTCAGCCGGAAGGGATCATATTATGGTCAGTGCAAAAAGTGAGGATGACGCTGATCTCTTTAAAGGAGCGATTCAGCGCTATTTGCGCCAAGAGCTGTTAACGTCTTTTGAAGCGCATGTGCCGGCAAGTGAAGGAAAACTCCTTGCGAGAATCAAATCGGAAACGATGGTTGACCGCTTCTATTTTAATGAAGAAAATGAACGGTACGATATATCGGGCTATGTACAAGAGGAGCAAAGTATTATCGGCGAATTAAAGAAGTATATGTAGGAAGGAAACTCAAAAATATGTTTGATACATTAACACACGGAAATTTATTAAAAAAAACGTCAATGGAAGTGGAAGCGGATATTGCGGGTGTTCATAAACAAATAGAAGAAATCAGCGAGCGCAATGAATGGAGAGTGCTTCAAAGCTATAGAAAACATAAAGTAAGCGACACACATTTTACACCATCTACTGGATACGGCTATGATGATATCGGAAGAGACACGCTAGAAAGTATTTATGCAGATGTGTTTGGCGGAGAAGCGGGCCTTGTAAGACCGCAAATTATCTCAGGCACGCATGCTATTTCGATTGCTTTGTTCGGTGTTCTCAGACCGGGGGACGAGCTCCTTTATATAACCGGCAAGCCATATGATACGTTAGAAGAAATTGTAGGTGTCAGAGGCGGAGAAAACGCTGGATCACTAAAGGATTTTCAAATCGGCTATCATGCGGTTGATCTGACGGAAGACGGAAAAATAGACTACGATGCAGTCGCCGCTGCGATCAATCCGAAGACGAAAGTAATCGGCATTCAGCGCTCAAAAGGATATGCAAATCGTCCATCTTTCTTAATTAGCGAAATAAAAGAAATGATCCGTTTCGTAAAAGAAATCAATGAAAATCTGATCGTCTTTGTGGACAACTGTTACGGAGAATTTGTGGAAGAGCTTGAGCCTTGCCATGTCGGCGCCGATCTGATGGCGGGATCTCTCATTAAAAACCCCGGCGGCGGTCTTGCGAAAACAGGGGGTTATCTCGTCGGAAAAGAGAAATGGATTGAAGCATGCTCATACCGTATGACGTCACCTGGCATCGGCAGAGAAGCGGGGGCATCTCTTTACTCGCTCCAAGAGATGTATCAAGGCTTCTTTTTGGCTCCGCACGTTGTGTCACAAAGCTTAAAGGGAGCGGTGTTTACTGCAAGGTTCCTTGAAAAACTAGGCTTTACTTCAAACCCCAAATGGGATGTGAAAAGAACAGATTTAATACAATCCGTTGAGTTTTCTGACAGAGAAAAGATGATTGCTTTTTGCCAGGCGATTCAATATGCATCGCCGATCAATGCCCACGTGACGCCTTATCCGGCCTACATGCCGGGGTACGAGGACGATGTCATTATGGCAGCGGGCACATTTATCCAAGGAGCAAGCATCGAATTATCAGCGGATGGCCCTATCCGCCCGCCGTATGTAGCGTATGTTCAGGGAGGATTAACCTATTCACACGTAAAAAATGCGATATGCAGTGCAGTGGATTCACTCATGGAAAAGCAATTAGTTTAAATTTTTTAAAAATTTCACTGAATTTGATGTTAAGAATCCTTACATCGTATTGACACAAAATATAACATGACCTATAATGAAACTAAGTTAAGAAAAGGAGGAAATTGAGATGAGTGATAATATTCGCCGCTCAATGCCTTTATTTCCAATAGGAATTGTCATGCAGTTAACTGAGTTATCAGCAAGACAAATTCGATATTATGAGGAGAATGGACTGATATTTCCAGCTAGAAGCGAAGGAAATAGACGATTATTTTCATTCCATGATGTAGATAAACTGTTAGAAATCAAGCATCTGATTGAACAAGGTGTGAACATGGCAGGAATTAAACAGATTTTGGCGAAAGCGGAAGCCGAGCCGGAGCAAAAACAAGACGAGAAGACGAAAAAACCAATGAAACATAATCTGTCTGATGACGAACTGAGAAAGCTCCTGAAAAACGAGCTCATGCAAGCCGGCCGTTTTCAACGAGGGAATACATTCCGCCAAGGCGACATGTCCCGTTTCTTTCATTAATCCGTTAGCAACTGTTTTGCTATATACATTTACCTTTTAAGAGGAGGAGTTTTACGAAATGGCAAAGTATACTAGAGAAGATATCGTAAAATTGGTAGAAGAAGAAAACGTGAAGTACATCCGTCTTCAATTTACTGACATTCTGGGGACAATCAAAAATGTTGAGATTCCTGTAAGCCAGCTTGAAAAAGCGCTTGATAATAAAGTCATGTTTGACGGCTCTTCTATTGAAGGATTCGTTCGTATCGAAGAATCAGACATGTACCTGTATCCAGATCTGAATACATTTGTTATCTTCCCATGGACAGCTGAAAAAGGTAAAGTAGCACGTTTTATCTGTGATATTTACAATCCAGATGGCACTCCTTTTGAAGGTGACCCGCGAAACAACTTAAAACGGATTTTAAAAGAAATGGAAGACCTCGGCTTTACTGATTTCAATCTCGGACCTGAGCCTGAATTCTTCTTGTTCAAATTAGACGAAAAAGGCGAGCCGACGCTTGAATTAAACGACAAAGGCGGATATTTCGACTTGGCTCCAACCGACTTGGGAGAAAATTGCCGCCGCGATATCGTTCTTGAGCTTGAAGAGATGGGCTTTGAAATTGAAGCATCTCACCACGAAGTAGCGCCTGGTCAGCACGAAATCGACTTTAAGTATGCTGGTGCAGTTCGCTCTTGTGATGATATCCAAACCTTTAAACTAGTTGTCAAAACAATTGCCCGCAAACATGGTTTGCATGCGACATTTATGCCAAAACCGCTGTTCGGTGTGAACGGTTCCGGTATGCACTGTAATCTATCACTCTTCACAAATGGCGTTAACTCATTCTATGACGAAAACGCAGATCTTGAGTTAAGTGAAACAGCGAAACACTTCATTGCAGGTATCGTGAAGCACGCAACAAGCTTTACAGCAGTAACAAACCCGACAGTAAACTCTTACAAACGTCTGGTTCCTGGCTATGAAGCGCCGTGCTACGTAGCATGGAGCGCACAAAACAGAAGTCCGCTTATCCGTATCCCGGCTTCCCGCGGCATCAGCACACGTGTTGAAGTACGCAGCGTAGACCCAGCTGCTAACCCATACCTAGCACTTAGTGTATTGCTTGCTGCAGGCTTAGACGGAATCAAAAACAAACTGGAAGCGCCAGCTCCAATCGACCGCAACATCTATGTGATGAACAAAGAAGAGCGCATGGAGAACGGAATCGTTGACCTCCCAGCAACACTTGCGGAAGCGCTAGAAGAATTCAAATCAAACGAAGTGATGGTCAAAGCGATGGGCGAGCACCTATTTGAACACTTCATCGAAGCAAAAGAAATCGAATGGGATATGTTCCGGACACAAGTTCACCCTTGGGAGCGCGAACAATATATGTCTCAATATTAATCTTTCAATCCCTTGGCACTATTGGTGTCAGGGGATTTTTAAATTTTGGTCAAAAGATTAAGAGAACAATACTTTTGGTCTTTGACCAAAATATGACCAAATTTGAAATGGAGACCTAATTCTACGATTGACGGAACATAATTCTTTAGCGGGCTTTGGTCAAGTTTTGTTTTTGGTGACCTAAAAGCTCTGAGAAATAAGAGTAAAGATAAAATCCACAACGGGGAGGCTTATGATTACATATTAACTAAAGAGTAAGTAAATGAAACAATGAACAAAAAATACGATGTATAAGAAAGTGCTTTTGACGAACGTGTTTTATGTTTTTGGAATGTATAGATAAGTGCAAAACCTAGAAAGAAAGCTGTTACAAACCAAGGCGTGTATTGAGGAAAGATGGCGGCCAGCAATATCACGATGGTTGAAAAAAGAAATGAAGCGTAATGAGTATCTTTACGATCATGAATCAAAGAAATCACCTCTGCAAAGTTTTACCCAATTTAGTGTGTATGAAAACGTGAGGCAAAAGGGGATTAGAAAAATGTCAAACATTATTTTCTGCAGAACAAGATAAAGCAATTAAATACTAAAAATTATTAAGGCTTTGGAAACTCCAATGACCATTTTGCGTGACTTGAGACAAGCATGAACTGACTATCTATATATATAATGAGGTAGGATAAAATGGATTTTATAATGAATTTATAGAAAAAGCCAAAAATCTAAAGAGTTAGACATTGTTCCGTTATTATCCGGCTCTTTGACTTGAAAAGGTAACTGCTATAATAACCTAGGGGGTTTTGAAGTTGACAGCGCGGCATATCACTTGCTAACTGTTGATGATTACCTTAAGGTTTATAACAAGTCCTTATTAGATAACTATAGGAATTCAGAATTAATGTTTATTATTCATTTTGGTATTAATTTTATATATTATAGCTGGTAGATTAGTTAATAGACTAGAGAGTTCCTTCTATACTTTCTGGCTTTTTATATTTCACAAAACAGAAAAATCATCACTCTAGTTAGCCATTCAAGGCAGGGTTCAAGTAGGTACAGCTAGCTATGCTTGTGTGAATACTGCAGGTATGATTGACATTAATATATTCTTTGATGGTGGGGAAATGTAAATGATCAATATTCTAAGTAAAATACTATTTGTTTTGTCAGGTTTCGCATTATTGTTTTTTGGGATGATCTTAAAAAATGGGTCAATGGCTTTTGGATTGTTCGTATTATTGTTCGTTGCGGCAATCATCGTTCGTGTATTTCATAAACGGACTGAAGAACATTAGAAGCGGGCGTGTGGTAGGAGAGGAACCTTTCCTACTGATATAAAATAAGTGAACAAGCGAGAAAATCACATAAATCATTCGCAGTGTGGATTTATAAATGTTGAAACGCGACCGTCAGTTTAATGGAGTTTGAAATCGCATTTAGCCAAGTCATGTTTTCAAATTCTTCAATGTAGCATCTCATCTGATGCTACATTGATACGCGATCTTTCTTAAGTTTGAGAAACGAAATATAAAATGAAGGCATCAATCAATATCTGTCTTAGGACTTTTTATTTTTCAGAAAAAAACGTTGAAAAACCGGAAAGGATTTAATAATATGAAGTCAAGTTAGTTTGTTTAGTCGACAAACTAATATGTCCCAAGATAAGGTTCTTGCTAAATAAGGATGGAAGGGGGGGATGAGGCTCGTTGTAACGGGAAGGAAACCAGTACTGTTGTCTTTTTCTAAGTATATAAGGTGCGCTTCTGCTTGCTGATAACCGCTTATATGGAGAAAATGCGCCGAGAAAGTAAGCGGTATTATTTTTTGCTGTTTTGAAAGCGCTTTTACGACCGTTCATTCGCCATACTGTTTCGTATTCATCCAAAAAGGGAGGGGAAATCATGCCCGGTGAAAAAACTGTGAAGAAGATCAGAATGGCTGAAAAAGTTGGATATGCATCTGGAGATTTTGCATGTAATTTAATTTATGCAACGGTGTCCACTTATCTTTTGTTTTTCTATACAGATGTGTTTGGTTTATCGGCAGCAACAGCTGGAACTATGTTCTTAGTGGTTAGAATCATCGACGCTCTCGCTGATCCTTTCATTGGCACAATAGTCGACAGAACGAATAGCAGATTTGGACGCTTTAGGCCGTATCTTTTATTCGGAGCTTTTCCATTTGTCGTACTGGCAATACTCTGTTTTACAACCCCTGATTTTTCGGATATGGGAAAATTAATATATGCCTATATCACCTATGTTGGCTTGTCGCTTACATACACAACGATAAACGTTCCATACGGCGCGTTAACTTCTGCCATGACTAGAAATAATCAAGAAGTGGTTAGTATAACATCAGTTCGTATGTTGTTTGCGAATCTTGGGGGACTTGTCGTTGCATTTTTTGTTCCCTTACTTGCTGCTTATTTAAGTGATACTTCCGGCAACGAATCTCTTGGCTGGCAGCTAACCATGGCAATTATGGGATTCATAGGCGGATGCCTTTTAATCTTTTGTTTTAAAAGCACAAAAGAGCGCGTCACTCTTCAAAAATCTGAAGAGAAAATTAAATTTTCGGATATATTTGAGCAGTTCCGTATTAATCGTCCGCTTGTTGTATTAAGTATTTTCTTTATTATTATTTTTGGAGTGAATTCAATCAGTAATTCGGTTGGCATCTATTATGTAACGTATAACTTAGACAGGCCGGATTTAGTGAAATGGTATGGGCTGTTAGGAAGTTTGCCTGCTTTGGTCATTCTACCTTTTATTCCGAAGCTTCATCAATTATTGGGGAAGAAAAAATTACTAAACTATGCATTATTACTGAATATAATCGGTCTCTTAGCTTTACTGTTTGTTCCCCCAAGTAATGTATTCCTTATCCTCTCTTTTCGGTTAATTGCTGCTGCTGGAAGTCTGACTGCCGGAGGATATATGTGGGCGCTCATTCCTGAAACAATAGAATATGGAGAATATAAGACCGGAAAAAGAATGGGAGGGCTTATATATGCTATTATCGGATTTTTCTTTAAATTCGGCATGGCCTTAGGAGGGGTCGTACCAGGACTGGTCCTAGATAAGTTTGGATATGTGGCAAATCAGGTGCAAACGCCGGAGGCATTAACGGGAATTTTAATTACAACAACTATTATTCCTGTGTTCTTACTGATTCTAGCGATGGTGGATATTCATTTCTATAATTTAGATGAGAAACAATATAAAAACATGGTAAGAGAATTAGAGAATAGAGATAAAGTTTATTTGGATAATATCGATGAATTCAAGGCTTAAAAATTGATACGTGACATAAGCTGAGGAGGAGTTTTAAATGAAGATTAAAAATCCGGTATTAAAAGGGTTCAACCCTGATCCAAGCATTTGCAGGGTAGGAGAGGATTATTATATCGCTGTATCTACATTTGAGTGGTTTCCAGGCGTTCAAATCCACCATTCAAAAGATTTAGTGAACTGGCAATTAGTTGCACATCCATTACAGAGAGTTTCACAATTAGATATGAAAGGAAACCCTAATTCAGGCGGGGTTTGGGCGCCATGTTTAAGTTACAGCGACGGAAAGTTTTGGCTGATCTATACGGATGTTAAGGTAGTAGATGGCGCCTGGAAAGATTGCCACAATTATTTAGTGACTTGTGACACGATTGATGGTGATTGGGGGGAGCCGATCACATTAAATAGCTCGGGATTTGATGCTTCGTTGTTCCATGATACGGATGGGAAAAAATATTTATTAAATATGTTGTGGGATCAGCGTATTGATCGGCACTCATTCGGAGGCATTGTCATACAGGAATATTCTGATGAGGAGCAAAAACTAATCGGTAAACCGAAAGTGATCTTTAAAGGAACGGATAGAAAGCTGACAGAAGCTCCTCACCTTTATCATATCGGGAACTATTATTATTTATTAACCGCAGAAGGAGGAACACGGTTCGAGCATGCTGCGACAATTGCCCGTTCTGCAACTATTGAAGGGCCTTATGAAGTTCATCCTGATAACCCGCTCTTAACGTCATGGCATGATCCAGGAAATCCACTGCAAAAATGCGGACATGCATCCATTGTGCAAACACATACTGATGAGTGGTATTTAGCTCATTTAACGGGACGTCCTATTCATCCAGACGATGATTCAATTTTTCAGCAGAGAGGATACTGTCCTTTGGGCAGAGAAACAGCGATTCAAAAACTTTATTGGAAAGATGAATGGCCTTACGTAGCAGGCGGAAAAGAAGGAAGCTTAGAGGTGGAAGCACCTGCTATACCTGAAAAAATATTTCCTGCAACCTATCCGGAAGTTGATGAATTCAATGATTCAACCTTAAATATTCATTTTCAAACATTAAGGATTCCGTTTACAAAAGAATTAGGTTCATTGACTCAAGTTCCAAATCATTTACGACTATACGGTCATGAATCATTAACCTCAACATTTACTCAGGCATTTGTAGCTAGACGTTGGCAAAGTTTCCATTTTGAAGCGGAAACAGCTGTTAAGTTTTATCCGGAGAATTTTCAGCAAGCCGCTGGATTGGTGAACTACTACAATACTGAGAACTGGACGGCTCTTCAAGTCACACATGATGAAGAACTTGGACGCATTCTTGAATTAACAATATGTGATAACTTTTCTTTTTCACAGCCATTAAAAAATAAAATTGTAATTCCTAGTGAAGTAAAGTATGTATATATAAGAGTAAAGATTGAAAAAGAAACATATTTTTATCGCTATTCTTTTAATAAAGAAGATTGGCACGATATTGATATAGCATTAGAATCAAAAAAATTATCAGATGATTACATCCGAGGAGGCGGTTTCTTTACAGGAGCCTTTGTAGGGATGCAATGCCAAGATACCAGTGGTCATCATATTCCGGCCGACTTTAAATATTTTCGCTATACAGAAAAATAATGAGCACGAGAAATAGGAGCAGCTTTGAATAAAATGTCAAACACTCATCTTTGAAGATGAGTGTTGATCATAACAATTTAATCATACAGCGATATCCAGAAAATGTCCGATAACAATGGATGACATCCCTAATGCAGGTGCTTTTTTCCCTAAGGAAGATGGCAATAATTCATAGCTATTGCCTAATTGGGAATAAACCCTTGATGAAACTTCACTTCTAACTGAATGTAAAACCATTGGATGCGATTCAATTATGGTGTTTCTTAAAATAACAGCTTGTGGATTAAACGTATTTAGAATATTGGTAAGACCTATTCCTAAGTAGAATCCAAAGTTCTGTAAAGCATGTAAGGTGCCAATATCATTCAGGTGGGCGAGATCTATGATATCTTGATTGGACACTGTTTTATCTTTCGTTTGAAGAGAATTTATTAAAGCTTTCTCTGAAGCATACAATTCCCAGCAGCCGCGGTTTCCGCAACTGCATGCAGGGCCGTTAAAGTCTATTGTCATATGTCCCATTTCTCCAGAGAATCCGCTTACGCCTCTATATAAGTGGTGATTGATGATAACGCCGATGCCTATTCCAGTGCCGATGCTTGCATAAATAATGTTATCGTACTTTTGGGCAGCACCATATACTTTTTCTCCATATGCGCCAGCATTTGCTTCGTTTTCAATATAAACAGGCACATTAAACTTCTGGTGTATGAAAGATTTTAAGTCAATATCTCTCCAGTTGGAGTTAGGAGCGAAAACAACCTTTTGATGTTTATCAATAAGTCCGGGCACACATATGCCAATACCAATAAGCCCATACGGAGATGGAGGCATATGCGTAATAAAATGATGAATCATATCAATTAACATGTCTTTGGTTGTTTCTGGAGAATTGCTTTCTAAATGGTGGTGTTGGTCAAGAATAATCGTGCCTTCAAGATCTGTTAAAATGCCATTCATATAATCCACACCGACATCTATTCCTACAGAATACCCAGCCTTTTTATTAAAAACAAGCATGACGGGTCTTCTCCCGCCATTGGATTGTCCCTGGCCAATTTCAAATACAAGATTTTCTTTCATTAACGTGTTGACCTGTGAGGACACAGTTGATTTATTTAATCCAGTCATTTCTGATAATTTTGCCCTTGAAATAGGTGAATTCTTCAGAATTTCTTTTAATAATAACTTTTGATTTACTTTTTTGACAAAGGTTTGATCAGCGATAGTCACTTCATCCACTCCATTTGTATAGTCTTTCATGTTAGTTTGAGTTTTTAGTATGAGACACCGTTCATAGCTCATCTTGCCATTATTATATCTAATATGTTCATAAAAAACTAAAAAATATTGAAAATACTGAAGAGGTTATATAAGATGAAAATAAGTTAGTTTGTTTAGACGACAAACTAACTTGTAACCGTTTGCAATCCAGCGAAAATTGTGTTGGATTTGAGTCATCATGTTTTCAATTTATTTTTTAAGGGGGAAATCACATGGTTCAATCTCATTCTGGTTCAGTTAGTTTTGGAAGCGCAAACAAAGTGGTTTACGAAGGGAAAGGCTCCACTAATCCTTTAGCATTTAAATATTATAATGCTAAAGAGGTAATCGGCGAAAAAACGATGAAAGAGCATTTGCGATTTTCGATTGCCTATTGGCATACATTCACCGCTGACGGCACAGACATGTTTGGGGCTGCTACGATGCAAAGACCGTGGGATCACTATAAAGGCATGGATCTAGCGAAGGCAAGGGTAGAAGCAGCGTTTGAGATGTTTGAAAAAGTAGATGCGCCATTCTTTGCTTTCCATGACCGAGATATTGCACCAGAAGGAAGTACGTTAAAAGAGACAAATCAAAATTTAGATATTATTGTGAGCATGATGAAAGAGTACATGAGAACAAGCAGCATTAAGCTATTATGGAATACTGCAAATATGTTCACGAACCCCCGTTTTGTTCATGGTGCCGCGACTTCTTGCAATGCAGATGTGTTTGCGTATGCTGCAGCACAAGTGAAAAAAGGGTTAGAAACAGCAAAAGAGCTTGGTGCCGAGAATTACGTATTTTGGGGCGGCCGTGAAGGATACGATACATTGTTAAATACCGATTTGAAATTGGAGCTTGATAATTTGGCGAGATTCATGCATATGGCAGTGGACTATGCGAAAGAAATCGGATATACAGGGCAGTTTTTGATTGAACCAAAACCAAAAGAGCCGACGACTCATCAATATGATACAGATGCAGCAACAACGATTGCCTTTTTAAAGCAATACGGCTTAGACCATCATTTTAAGTTAAATCTTGAAGCGAATCATGCTACCTTAGCCGGACATACATTCGAGCATGAATTACGCATGGCAAGAGTACATGGCCTGCTGGGCTCTGTTGACGCGAATCAGGGTGATCCTCTTTTAGGCTGGGACACGGATGAATTTCCGACAGATTTATATTCTGCGACATTAGCAATGTATGAAATTTTGCAAAATGGCGGCCTTGGAAGCGGCGGATTAAACTTTGATGCGAAGGTCAGAAGATCTTCTTTTGAACCTGTTGACTTAATATATGCCCACGTTGCAGGAATGGATGCATTTGCAAGAGGATTGAAAGTCGCCCATAAATTGATTGAAGATCGTGTGTTTGAAGATGTGATTCAACATCGTTATCGCAGCTATACGGAAGGAATTGGTCTTGAAATTACAGAAGGGCGAGCTAATTTCAAAACGCTTGAGCAATATGCGCTTAATAATCAATCAATTAAAAACGAATCTGGAAGGCAGGAACGGTTAAAAGCGATATTGAATCAATATATTTTAGAAGGATAACAAATGAAAAGGAAACGCCAGATCCTGCCGCAAAAAGTTATAGCGGAGTAGCCAAGTGACCGCCGAATACCCGTCATGATTTCTTTCCTTTTTCTTATTGTTATGGCGGGTCATTTGCATAATTGGGGATTTATTTAGAAAGGAGGAGCGAAAACGTGAAGTATGTCATTGGAATCGATCTTGGGACAAGTGCTGTTAAAACCATTTTAGTGAATCAAAACGGAAAGGTCTGTGCAGAAACGTCCGAACGTTATCCGCTTATCCAAGAGAATGCGGGATATAGTGAGCAAAATCCTGAAGATTGGGTGCAGCAAACCATACGTGCATTGGCTGAATTGGTTTCTATCTCAAACATTGAAGCTAAGGATATTGACGGGATAAGCTTTTCAGGGCAAATGCATGGGTTAGTACTGCTTGATCAGGATCTGCAGGTATTGCGTCATGCAATTCTTTGGAATGATACGAGAACGACGCCTCAATGCATCAGGATAACCGAAACATTTGGCGATCATCTGTTTGACATCACGAAAAATCGTGTGCTGGAAGGGTTTACATTACCGAAAATATTATGGGTGAAGGAACATGAACCTGAACTTTTAAAAAAATCCGCAGTTTTTTTGCTTCCGAAAGACTATGTGAGATTCCGTATGACTGGTGCTCTTCACACCGAATACTCTGATGCAGCAGGCACTTTACTTTTACATATGACCCGCAAGGAGTGGAGCGCTGAGATTTGCGAGCGATTTGGTATTTCTACAAGTATTTGTCCTCCGCTTGTTGAATCTCATGATTGTGTAGGCTCACTGCTTCCAAACGTTGCGAAGAAGACCGGGCTATTGGAAAAAACAAAAGTGTTCGCTGGTGGAGCAGATAATGCTTGCGGTGCGATCGGAGCCGGTATTCTTTCAGCTGGAAAAACATTATGCAGTATTGGAACATCAGGAGTCATACTTTCCTATGAAGAAGATAAAGAAAGAGACTTTAAAGGGAAAGTGCACTTTTTTAATCATGGAAAAAAGGACTCTTTTTATGCGATGGGTGTCACGCTTGCTGCAGGATATAGCTTGGACTGGTTTAAAAGAACGTTCGCACCAAACGAATCGTTTGAGCAATTATTACAGGGAGTGGAGGCTATTCCCATAGGAGCATATGGACTGCTTTACACTCCTTATTTGGTTGGTGAAAGAACGCCGCATGCTGACTCTTCTATTCGGGGAAGCCTGATCGGAATAGATGCGGCTCACACAAGAGAGCATTTTTTACGGGCGGTAATGGAAGGCGTCACATTCTCTTTACATGAATCCATTGAGTTATTACGAGAAGCGGGAAAGTCAGTTCATACTGTTGTTTCTATTGGCGGAGGAGCGAAAAATGAAACGTGGCTTCAGATGCAGGCTGATATTTTCAATACGAAGGTGATCAAGTTAGAAAATGAACAAGGTCCAGCCTTGGGGGCTGCTATGCTGGCTGCCTTTGGAAGCGGTTGGTTTGAATCTCTTGAAGAATGTGCAGAGCAGTTTATTCGTGAGGCTGCTGTATTTTATCCAAAGGAACAAAATGTTCAAAAGTATAAAACACTATTCGATTTGTACAAGAACATTTACACTCAGACAAAGGATCTCAATACAGATTTGAAGCGTTTTCGAAAAAACTAAAGATAAATAGCGAAAGAAAATGAACTGCTAATCATATCAATGGCCTTGCAGGAACAATCATATAACAACAATGTAATCTGCTGCCTTCTGTCATTTTGAAAGGTGGTGAGAATAAACATTCCGGTAAGTCCTTAAGACAAAGACACAATCTAATCAAAGAGGAGGAATGCCAAATGAAACAAAATAGAATGAAATGTTTGTTAGCTGTTTTATTTAGTTTCGCGCTGTTATTACCTGCATGGTCCGCACAGGCGGCAACTACAATCACCTCCAATCAAACCGGCTCCCAAGATGGCTATGACTATGAATTGTGGAAGGATTATGGAAACACAAGTATGACGCTCAATAGCGGCGGCGCATTTAGTGCCCAGTGGAATAACATTGGAAATGCGTTATTCCGAAAAGGAAAGAAATTCGATTCAACCAAAACTCACTCGCAGCTAGGAAACATATCATTTCATTACAACGCATCCTTCAATCCTGGCGGAAATTCTTATCTGTGTGTGTATGGATGGACGAAGGACCCGCTCGTTGAATACTACATTGTCGATAACTGGGGCACCTATAGACCGACCGGAACACCTAAGGGGACAATTACTGTTGATGGGGGCACATATGACATTTATGAGACCGAGCGAATCAATCAACCTTCCATTATAGGTATCACAACCTTTAAACAATACTGGAGTGTCCGGCAGAATAAGCGAACGAGCGGAACTGTATCTGTCAGCGAACACTTCAAGAAGTGGGAAAGTTTAGGAATGCCAATGGGTAAGATGTATGAGACAGCGCTTACTGTAGAGGGATATCAAAGTAATGGAAGCGCTGATGTAACGTCTAACATCCTGACTATTAGCGGGACAAGCAGATAATCTGTTTCCGTGTTGATTTAAATCCTGATTTGGTATCAGTCAAAACACTTGTAACCCGAAATGTTGTGTGCACAGAAAACACCCCTCACATTAAGGTGCAGGGGTATTTGGCTATAACGATATGGACATGATTTGTGAGCGGAATTGTTTATGGAACTAATACTCAAAAATTAAAAAAGGGAATCGTCTCAATGCGGTCGATTCCTTGTTACATAAATCAGGAAGACGTTTAAGCAGGGAGATATAAAAAGAGGAATTCGTTTTCAAAATTTGAAGAGCTTGTTGACGTAATTGCGAACTTGTCCTCTTGATAGCATCTCATAACTGTGTCTTGATCTACTGTAAAAAAACAAAAATGCCATTGAAACGTTCCCCTTCAATGCGTTAAAGTATGATTATGAAGACGTTCAATTTATAACCGATGCACACAGTACAAGAGCGGGTCTTGCTGAATGATCATTCAAAAATATTAAAGGAGCAATACAAATGACAATGCAAATTAAAATCAAATATCTAGATGAAACACAAACAAGGATCAGCAAAATTGAGCAAGGAGATTGGATTGATCTTCGAGCAGCTAAAGATGTAACAATTAAAAAAGATGAATTCAAACTTGTCCCATTAGGTGTAGCAATGGAGCTTCCTGAAGGTTACGAAGCGCATGTCGTTCCGCGTTCAAGTACATATAAGAACTTTGGTGTGATTCAAACAAATTCAATGGGTGTTATCGATGAGTCATATAAGGGTGACAACGATTTCTGGTTCTTTCCTGCTTATGCATTACGTGATACAGAAATTAAAAAGGGAGATCGTATTTGTCAGTTTAGGATTATGAAGAAAATGCCAGTAGTAGAATTGGTTGAAGTTGAGCATTTGGACAATGAAAACAGGGGCGGGCTCGGTTCAACAGGAACGAAATAAACTATTATAAAACCTTGGCTGTTTGATGTATGATCTGAACAATGGAGATTACAGCCAAGGTATATATAATCAAATGAAACAATATCAAAATTATTCAATGTTTATTGATGAAGAGTTATTCTTAATATGATAACTCAATTTTTTATGAAATCTCCTTAAGATGTAAAAGAACCAATACCCTATTAAAGTACCTAGGGTATTAAGCATTAAATCATCTACATCAAAGCTTCTGTAAACTGAACCTAAATACACTGAAAACGAAAGCTGTGTTAATTCAATAAACAAAGATATGAAAAAACCTATTAGCAAAATTCTTTTTGCATTATTTAATTTCTTAAATAAAAGAGGAAACAACAAGCCAACAGGCAGTAATAATATTAAATTTCCTCCAATAGATCTAATTACATAAAATTGTAAACCTTCATGATAAACGTCTGCAAAAAAGTGAAATGGGATAAAATTATTTCCTGAAACAAATGGGATATAAGTGTCGTACTTCATATCCCTAATTAAATCAGCATCAATTGGCATAGGGAATAATGTAACACTTATCAAGTTGAAAAAGTAAACAAATAAACAAAAGATAACGAGATGTTTATGGATGGGGAGCCGGCTTTTTTTGTAAAGGACTCGTCTAATGAGTCTATAAAATATAAAGCAAAAATAAAGAGCTATTAAGTACGGCAAGAGAGAAGTTGAGTCTAGCATAAATACACCACAATTTCCTTTTTAATTCATTTTAACATAAATAGGGAAAAGAAGTTGACTCAGGTTTCAATAAAAGAATACTTTTAAAAAATTAATGAATAAGGAGGAAAGAGAGAGCATTACCAACAAATAAAGAGCTTTATAAGCCCTATTTTAATGAACAAAAGGCTTAATCAGTTTCAATTAATACAACGACAAAATCTTCAAAGTGCTCGAATTTTCTTATAAGGTTGCTGCAAATTTAATGTATCATAGTAAGCAAGATTGGAGATAAGAATGTTAAAATAAGCACAGAAAGATTTCAGATTAAAGATTGGATAAAGGAAGGTTTTATGACTCAATTCGATAAACAATACAACTCAATTATAAAGGACATTATGACGAATGGAATCTCAGACGAAGAATTTCATGTAAGAACGAAGTGGGACTCAGATGGAACACCGGCTCACACACTAAGTGTCATCAGTAAGCAAATGAGATTCGACAACTCGGAAGTTCCGATTTTAACGACAAAAAAGGTTGCTTGGAAAACAGCCATTAAAGAATTGCTTTGGATTTGGCAGCTAAAATCGAACGATGTTAATGAATTAAACAAGATGGGCGTACATATTTGGGATCAGTGGAAACAAGAAGATGGCACCATTGGACATGCATATGGATTTCAGCTGGGGAAGAAAAACAGAAATCTTAATGGAGAAAAAATGGATCAGGTTGATTATCTTCTACATCAATTGAAGAACAATCCATCTTCACGGAGACACATTACGATGCTGTGGAATCCAGATGAATTAGACTCAATGGCCTTAACGCCATGTGTGTACGAAACTCAATGGTATGTTAAGCAAGGAAAGATCCACCTCGAGGTAAGAGCGCGAAGCAATGACATGGCCTTGGGGAATCCATTCAATGTATTCCAGTATAATGTGTTGCAGCGCATGGTAGCTCAGGTTACTGGTTATGAGCTTGGTGAATATATTTTTAACATTGGGGATTGCCATGTATACACACGTCATATAGACAACTTGAAAATTCAAATGAAAAGAGAACAGTTCGAAGCACCTGAATTATGGATCAATCCTGAAGTCAAAGATTTTTATGACTTTACCATAGATGATTTCAAGTTAATCAGCTATAAACACGGGGACAAGCTTTCATTTGAGGTAGCTGTTTAATGCTGCCTCTTTTTTATTAAACGGTGATATGATCGAAAGATGGTGTTATATCAGATTGAAGAAGGTAAAGAATTGCGGTGGGCTGCTGAGAGAATGACACGAACAATTCCTCTTAAGAGATGAAAACTACGCCGCAGGCCATTTAGGATGAGGGTGAAGAAGACCCTCTTCACTCTGCGGCGATTGATTTATTCAGTCGTTTTTCAAATGAAAATAATGACAATAAAAAATGATATCAAGAACAAGGCCAACAATTAAACAAGAATAGGATGATATTTAAGTAACGTTTCTTTTTTTTGTTGTTATTTTTACACAAATCAGTTACACCTCTGGATAAAATTTTCATAGAAAATCATACCATGAAAAATTGTGGTAGTACAAGGTTGAAGTGATCAGGTGTTGAGAAGGCGAGAGAAGCTGTTAGGGGTTGGGAGAGAAGGGTCACTTCTTTTAGTCGGTTGTAGCATAAATAAAGAATCGACTTAAGGGCGAGACTTTTGTGGGGGCAGGTTAAAGAATGTGGAGAAAAGCTAAATCAAGATGACTGGCGCGGGGAATATGTTCTTAATAAAAAGATCAGCTTAAATAGCTAATCTTTTTTATTAAGAAGAAAATATCCTAATTTTGAAACTAGATACAAAGTAAAAGCGATCATAATTGTTCGAGATATCACAACTCCATGAATGGCTAAATCATAACCAGCAGGTATCAATGCGTTTGTATTAAACATAAAATACATTGATACTAGAAGAGCAATAACTACTAATATTATTCCGATAAGACTTGTTTTTGCGTATTTCATACAAACTCCACCCTACATGACATGATAGCTTGTTATAAAAAGAATATTCCGACAATTATACTTATAAAAAGAAGCCAAGGATATGAGCAACCAAGCTTTCATATATTTATATTGAAGTAAAAGAATAAGTAATTAAAATCATACTAAAGCTATTGTGAAATTTCAACCGCGGGTGCGATACAAATACTTAGGCTCATTGCCGATGACCATGAATATGTTTTTAATCCCTCTTTAACACTCACCGAAAGAAAACAAACCTGCTAACATTGGAAATTATGTTGAAAAGCTAATCACATTAATATAAACTAAATAAACTATGTACTAAATTTTCAATGCAAAGCAAAATTTAGTTAGTAAGGCAATTTTCATATTACATCAACAGACCTTAAAAAAACCCGGCATCTGCCGGGGGAAAACTGTAAACGAGGAGCTGGAAATAGAGTTTAGTGATGTTTCTTTTCCTTTTTATACTCTACAACATAATCATAGTCTTTTTTGTCGTGGTCATAATATTTTTTATCATAGTCGTCATGTTTTTTGTCATAATCATCATGTTTTTTATCATAGTCTTTTTTCTCGTATTCGTAATACTTCTTATAATACGTTTTTTTGACCGTATAAAACTCTTCTTTATATTTTTTGTAATAACCCATATTTACTCCTCCTTTTATTGTTAATACGCTTTATTATATGGCGAATAGATTATACGGCTTGGACAGTTAATATCGTTAAAGGAAAAAAGGGCTGTCCAAATCATAGAAAAAAGAAAGATGATACAAAAATAAGTCAAAACAAAGAGCCGATTATTCATCAGCTCAAATCAACTATCTTATATCTGTTTGTCTGCTGTATGTCTGATTACGCAGGTAAATCAAAAACCACAAGCATAAAAAAGGCGGTCAGCAGAGGTGTATATGCAAAAGAGAGAGCACCCTATCCTTTAATAGCCTTTGGCAGGCGTTGATTGACAATGACTGTCCAGCCTCCATCCATCTTTTCATGAATGACTGAGCTTTTCTCATTTGCTTTACCGATAATGTTATTTGGCTCCTTCCAGCCGCCGTGAATAAGGGTAAACCTTGTCTTTTCTCCCAAATCTTCTAATTGAAAGGTAACGACCCATCCATCTGTATCCCATGCAAAAGAAAGTTCATCGGGCGCTTGAACAGTCAAAACTTTACATGCAGACGGTCCAAACGGTGATTGTAAGTGGAATTCTTGTCTTTCCTTCAACTGAAAGTCATTGGGCATAAACCACTTGGCAATGCCTTCTGAAGTGGAGACTGTCTCCCAGACTTTTTGAATAGGTGCCTCAAGAGTAATGCTTTTCGTAATATCCGGTAATGAATTTTCATTGTTATGGTCCATTTTGTTTCCCTCTTGACATAAGATTATTTTTCATTTGAATCATATAATACATTATGTAATCATGTCCATAGCACGCCTTATTTATAATCTGTTGATGAATATTGGCTAAAGTGTGGCCTGTGAAAGAGGCTTGCAGAAAAAACATACAATGAGAGAGTATAAAGTGTCTATTTCGTTTTTGTTTCAGGAGGTTATATTTTTAGTTTAAAATCTAAAAGAGGAGGTAGTTTTATGCTAGGAAAAATCAAAGCAGCCATTGATAACAGTCCAGGAAAGCCGGCTAAAATTGTCGTCAGTGAAAAAGCGTTTCAGCAATTGAAGGAAGAAATGCGCTTTGTTTATGTTTCCAAACCAAAAACGATAATGGGAATACCTGTGGAGATGTCAGATCAGACAGAAAGCTTTAAGCTGGAATTTTAGCAGGATATGCGTGCGTTATTTATGTTATCTTCCTGCGTTTTTGCGGATTTTAAGTGCCTTTCCCCATTGGAATGCCTCTTTAACCTAATGGGGATCGTGCTTTTCAACATTTTATTTTCAGGTTTGGACAGGTGCGATCTTGAATAGCCTTTTAGAATCTATCTCCTTGGATGATTGTAATCACCGGTCTGATTGGCGGTTTTGCTGTGAAGTTTCTGGACATTGACTTCTATAAAGTGAAAACAATTCCGCAAAGGAGAAAATAAGAAAAAGTTAAAAATCATGAAACTGAATAAAAATGCGCGAGCCAAAAAAGGCAAGTGCGTTTTTTTTCTGTTTTATATGGGAAATGGGAAAAAGGGGTGCATTTACTTTTTATAAATTCAAAAATGTGAAGAACAGCGCCCGGGCTAATGGTATATAATATTTTGGATGTAACAAAAATTTAACAAGGAGGACGAGAAATTCGTGCTAAAGCCTCAAAGAATTCGACAGCCCGTTGATTTGGACTTAGGGGCGGAGTAGATGAAACCGACCAAAGTATCCCTGCTCCGCCGTTTGCTCCATTCCTTGAAGCAAGTTGATTGTAACATAGTCAAACGTTTTCCATCAACTTGTAAAATTGTGAAATTATTGTTAATTTTCATGGTATTCGTTCCGATTTCTCCAATATATGCTAAAGATATATATCAGAATTTTGAGACATTAAAAAACAATGAAGATCCTGCGAATTACAGCATTGTTACGAAAGAAACAAGAAGCGCTGTTCTAGTTTTAGCGATTCATGGAGGAGGTATCGAAGGCGGGACAAGTGAAGTAGCGAAAGAATTAAGCAATCAGTACTCGATGTATTTATTTGAAGGATTAAAATCGTCAGGAAATTCAATTTTGCATATTACGAGCACACAATTTGATGAGCCTCGGGCTCTGAAAATGACGGAAAGTCATGAATATGTCATTTCATTGCACGGGTATGCAGAAGAAGATCAACAAATCGAAGTTGGCGGTACAGATCGCGTGAGAGCGGCAGATTTAATTGAGAAACTGCAAAACGCAGGTTTTCCTGCTGTGTTGCTTAATAAAGATCATCCGCGTGCAGGTGTCAGTCCGAATAACATTGCAAATCAATCAAAAACAGGTTTGAGCATCCAGTTAGAAATGAGCACAGGTTTTAGAAAATCTTTGTTCGGAGTGTTTTCTTTAAAGGATAGATCTATTACCCAAAATGAGAGGTTTTATAATTTTACAAAAGTGTTATCCCATTTTATCAAAAATAGCTATTGAAAAATAGGAGGTACTAAGCCTCCTATTTTTCCTGCTTCTCATTCGTAACCTCAGGAAACAGCTCGTCTGCAGCTTCTGTTTGATACTGTAGTGTATGATCTTTGGCTGATAGTTCACTTCGAAAGGTTTCATCCAGCACATTTTTTAGCAAATATCGATGAAAAAAGTATTCAAACACAGTTAGACAAGCAGCGGAAAGCAGAGCAGCTGCAAATGGCGGGAAGTCGTTTCTTGTTTGGGTTAAAACAAAGACCCAAAGAATAACAAATGAAAGCCCAAAGTCCGCCAATGAAGCTGAAATATTGTTTGTTCTTGGAAGAACGAGTATATCACCGGATAGATAGGAAACAAAACCTAAGAAAAGTGCAATAAACATTACACTCAAAAAGGGCGCGTGGTAGACTCTGTCCAAAATCAAATATAAAAGGGCGAGAGTGAAAGCAATCTTTGAAGCAAGTGCAATGATATGTTTCATTTGACCACCTAAATTGTGTTATTTGTGAAAAAAGCATTAACAGTAAACAAATGATAAAAAATACAAGTCATAGAATTCAAACCGATAAAAGTTCATCGCTGTTACATTCTATATTTTAAACAATCCGTTTTTGTTTACACTGGTATTTTTTGCTGGCTGCATGAAATTTTCTTAAAAAACGATTTGTTATTTTCAATTTCTCATTTGGATACATCCCGAGAAATGACATGAAGGCATCTTATCCCCATATTGTATTTACTATTGAAGATCATGTGCTTGCAGAATTATAAGTAAAATATCATGTGAATATTTTGCCTAGCAGAGAATGAGATGAACGCGATTGAAAATCGATTGATTTTACTGGTCCTGGACTCACAGATGTGAATCCTTCAAGGCAAGCTCCGGTATTAATAAAGAGGAAAAAGCGCTATTGAAACAGCATCTGTAGAACATATTTATAAATATTCTGTATGATAAAGAAGTTTTGCTGTATTTTTTGGGCTGTGGTTTATGATCTTGGGAGCCGCTATTTGTTCAGAAAAGATTACACTTTAGCGATTTACCTGACACTAAGTACGAAGTAATTTAGCAGGAGCAGGTTTAATTTTAGCGCTCAGGATTAGGTTTCTGTGTTTGCAGAAAAGTATTCAAAAACTGCACAATTGTGCGGATAAAAGGGCAGTTATGGTATACAGTATGTTTATTTTGTCTTGAGCTCACACTGATAAAGAGAAGAGAGCTGTTTTTTCAGGGGATTTGAACAAAAATTACTGTGTACTAAATCTTCATTGTAATATCATTTCCTCGCCCCTCTCATAAACATAAAACAACGTTATTCCACGATCTAAGAGTATGAAACATTTTTAAGGAAATCACGTCTAATGTTTTAAACAGACCGTATTCTAATGAAAGTTTCCTTAAGGAAAGAAATTTTCTTGACTTCAACAATTATTTGGAGGATAATTGTGGTGTAAACATGATGTTCTTTTTCCTCCTATTGAGGCTCGCCCCTAAAAGTTGGGGCGGGCCTGCTTTTTTTTGCATAAAAAACCCCCTCTCCGTAAAGGAAGAGGGGGTTTTTCACGTACCTAATAGATCAATAGATTAATGGACAGTTCTGAATACGCCAATTACTTTTCCTAAAATGCTGACATTCTGCAAGATGATAGGTTCCATCGTTGGGTTTTCAGGCTGTAAACGAATGTGAGTATCCTCTTTATAGAAACGTTTTACTGTAGCTTCATCATCTTCTGTCATCGCAACTACAATTTCCCCGTTGAATGCTGTATTTTGCTGTTTAACGATGACATAATCTTTATCGAGAATACCAGCATCAACCATACTGTCCCCCATAATCTCCAGCATAAACACATGCTCGTCCGGAGGGACCATACGGTCAGGAAGCGGAAAATATTCTTCGATATTTTCTACTGCTGTAATAGGAGATCCCGCCGTGACTTTCCCGATGACAGGCACATTAACGACCTGACTTTGGGGAATGTCCACTTCTTCATCAAGTATTTCTATTGCTCTTGGTTTTGTCGGATCTCGTCTGATCAGCCCTTTTGTTTCTAAACGGGCCAAATGGCCGTGGACAGTTGAACTGGACGCAAGCCCAACAGCCTCTCCGATCTCTCTCACGGAAGGCGGATATCCTTTTGATTTAACCTCTGCTTTAATAAAACGGAGGATATCAAGTTGCCTTTTTGATAGCTTCGTCATTTTTCGCACCTCAAAACGTCGATTTTAAGAAGATTATAGCATGATTTTCCTTACAGTACAAACATAGGTTCGAAAAAACAATTGACAGAAACGTTTGTTCGTATATACTGAAATTATAAAAACGAACAAACATTCCTATTGGGGGTTATCATAATGAATAAAGAATCTATTATTTTTGTCGGTCTGTTCACAGTGATTTTGAGCACGGTTATCCTTTTGCTGTCATATACGAGTGGCGGTCAGGAGCTTAATCAGTATGTTAAAATAGAAGTCCAGCAAGGCGATACACTTTGGTCAATTGCTGATCAGGTATCAGATTCAAAAAAGATAAATAAAAATGATTTTATTGAATGGGTAGCTGATAAAAATCATCTTCAGACATCTGATCTCCAGCCGGGAGATGAGTTGGTTATTCCATTGAAAAAGAAGCACCAAGATGCATATGAATTGGCAATTGTAAGATAGAAAGGAAAGATAGAAAAAATGAAAGCACTCATTTATGCCCGCGTGAGCACGAATAAAGAACAGCAGGAGACTTCATTAAAACGGCAGGTGGAGGAGCTTACAGCCATTGCAGCCGAAAACGGCATGGAAGTCGTCAAAGTGATTTCTGAAAAAGCCAGCGGATATGAAATGGATCGGGACGGTGTATTTGAGCTGCTTGATGAGATCAAGAATATTGAAATTGATGTCATTTTAATTCAGGATGAGACAAGGCTTGGGCGAGGCAATGCGAAAATTGCATTGCTTCATTGTATTTACAGAGAAGGTGTGAAAGTCTATACAACGGCTCATAGAGGGGAATTGGAGCTTTCGGAGGCTGACTCGATGGTACTGGAGATCGTAAGCATTGTGGAAGAATATCAGCGGAAAATTCACAATATGAAAATTAAGCGGGGAATGAAGCGTGCAGTTAAAAACGGTTTTAAACCGCAAAAAAACCTAAAAAACCAACATGAAAACAGTGGGAAAGAAAGAATAGAGGTCCCCATATCAGAGATCGTCCGCTTAAGGGCGAATAAACTGACGTTCGCAGAAATTGCGGCGACGCTAAGAGGGTTTGGCTATGATGTATCTAAAGCGACCGTCCACAGGCGTTTTCAGGAATACACAGAGAATGCCGAGACAGCCGAATGAATCAGTTGTAAAACTCTTTTTGATCTAGTACTATATAGACAAAATGCAATAAAGGAGTTTAACATGATTTCAAACGCGAAAATTGCCAGAATTAATGAACTTGCTGCTAAAGCCAAAGCTGGCGTGATAACAGAAGAAGAAAAAGCTGAACAGCAAAAACTCCGTCAAGAGTATCTGAAGGGTTTTCGTTCTTCTATGAAAAACACGTTAAAAAGTGTAAAAATCATTGACCCAGAAGGCAATGATGTAACACCTGAAAAGCTAAAAAAAGAACAAAAAAATAACAAACTTCATTAATATAAGAGGAATACGGAAATATCGTATTCCTCTTTTGCCTATACTATAGCTAAAACTCTCTTATGACAAAATTCAACAAGTTTCTCTCAAATTTAAGCTGAAACAGTTGAGAAAAAGTCGTCAGACATTTATGATGAAAGGGTACAACATATAAGGAAGGGGATTTTTATGGATACAATTGAAAAGAAATCAGTTGCTACCATTCGTACACTGTCAATAGACGCAATTGAAAAAGCGAATTCTGGTCACCCAGGGATGCCAATGGGAGCCGCTCCTATGGCATACACGCTGTGGACAAAATTTATGAATGTAAGCCCGGCAAACCCTAGCTGGTTTAACCGAGACCGTTTTGTTTTATCTGCTGGACATGGATCAGCACTTTTATATAGCATGCTTCATTTAAGCGGGTTTGATCTTAGCATTGAAGATCTTAAGGGATTCCGCCAGTGGGGCAGCAAAACACCTGGACATCCGGAATTCGGACATACTGCCGGTGTTGATGCAACAACAGGTCCGCTTGGACAAGGGATTGCCATGGCAGTCGGAATGGCTATCGCTGAACGCCATTTAGCGGAAACTTACAACCGTGACTCATTTAACGTAGTCGATCATTATACATACAGTATTTGCGGTGATGGTGACTTAATGGAAGGTATTTCTTCCGAAGCCGCTTCACTCGCAGGACATCTTCAGCTTGGCCGTTTGGTCGTATTATACGATTCTAACGACATCTCACTCGATGGAGATCTCGACCGCTCCTTCTCTGAGAACGTGAAACAGCGTTTTGAAGCAATGAATTGGGAAGTCCTTTATGTTGAGGATGGAAACAACATTGCAGAATTAACAGCAGCTATCGAAAAAGCACGTCAAAATGAAAAAAAACCTACATTAATTGAAGTGAAAACGACAATTGGTTTTGGTTCACCTAACCGTGCCGGCACTTCTGGTGTTCACGGGGCACCGCTTGGTAAAGAAGAAAGCAAGTTAACAAAAGAAGCTTATGCGTGGACATATGAAGAAGATTTCTATGTTCCGTCAGAGGTATATGAGCATTTTGCTGCAGCAGTTAAAGAATCAGGAGAGAAAAAGGAACAGGAATGGAACACCCAATTCTCTAAATATAAAGAAATTTATCCTGAACTTGCAGAACAGCTTGAACTGGCAATCAAAGGAGAGCTTCCGAAGGACTGGGATCAAGAGGTTCCTGTTTATGAAAAAGGAAGCAGCTTGGCATCTCGTGCATCTTCCGGAGAAGTTCTCAACGGGCTTGCGCAAAAAATACCTTTTTTTGTCGGAGGATCTGCTGACTTAGCCGGATCAAACAAAACAACAATTAAAAATACAGGTGACTTTACACCGATTGATTACTCAGGTAAAAACTTCTGGTTCGGTGTTCGTGAATTTGCAATGGGTGCAGCCTTAAATGGTATGGCGCTTCATGGCGGACTTCGTGTATTTGGCGGAACTTTCTTTGTCTTCTCTGACTACCTGCGTCCGGCGATTCGCCTTGCAGCATTAATGGGTCTCCCTGTCACTTATGTGTTTACACATGACAGTATTGCAGTAGGTGAAGACGGCCCGACCCATGAGCCTGTCGAACAGCTTGCTTCACTTCGGGCGATGCCTAACCTTTCCTTAATCCGCCCTGCAGACGGCAATGAAACAGCGGCGGCATGGAAGATGGCAGTGCAAAGCACTGATCAGCCAACAGCGCTGGTATTAACACGCCAAAATCTTCCTACGATCGACCAAACAGCGGAAGAAGCATTGACGGGAGTAGAAAAAGGTGCATATGTCGTTTCTGCATCTAAAAACGAAACACCTGACGCTCTTCTCATCGCTTCAGGCTCTGAGGTAGGTCTTGCGGTTGAAGCGCAGGCTGAATTAGCAAAAGAAAATATCGATGTTTCTGTTGTCAGCATGCCTTCAATGGATCGTTTCGATAAACAATCTGACGAATATAAAAACACTGTCCTTCCTGCGGATGTGAGAAAACGTCTTGCGATTGAGATGGGCGCATCATTTGGATGGGGCAAATACACAGGCCTTGAAGGAGATGTGCTCGGTATCGACCGATTCGGCGCATCTGCTTCTGGCGACACCGTCATCAAGGAATACGGCTTCACAGTACCAAATGTAGTGAGCCGAGTGAAAGCATTACTCAATAACTAAAGATTTTTTAAAGAGGATGAGTCAAATCATCCTCTTTTTCTTGTTTATCCGACAAAAATAGTATTGGCTGTTTAACAGTAATAGACAATTCTTTCTTTTCTTCTTTTGTATAATAGAGAGCAAATGAAATGCTGCTGGAAAAGGGGATGAAAAGATGGAACGTCACTACTACACGTACCTGATAAAAGAGGAGTTTGCTAATCACTATTTCGGACGGGAATCGGTTATGTTTGAGCTGTTTCAAGACTATCATTGGACAAGCCTGACAAAACAGCAGTATGAAATGACAGAAAAACAGATTCAATATGTTACACAACCAATCCCAATTTTACATATGCATCAGAGGCTAAAAATGAATTTAAACAAAACGGATTACAGGCAGCTGGATTATATTTATAGATTAGCCCTGCCTAAGGCAAAAGGCCACGCGACGTTTATAATGAAGGAAAACATGATAGAAATTGTGGCTTCGGGTGATTACGCGGCAGAAACCATTTTCTTTGAAGTATTGAGAAAAGTAAGCCCTTGCTTTCTGGCTATGGATTTCAGTTCGAAGCGTTATGGATGGCTAAATCCAGTGAAGGTAAGAAATTTTGTCTAAAACCGAAGAAAAAGAGATGTAAATGTTGTATAATAGCTTTTGGTTTAGTACACTTTAAACTAGACAACATGAAGGAGGAAATAAAATGACTTTATGGGTTGGCATCCTAGTGGGCGTTGTTGCATTGCTCGTAGGTGTTGCACTCGGGTTTTTTATTGCTCGTAAATATATGATGAGCTATCTCAAAAAGAATCCGCCTATTAATGAACAAATGTTACGCATGATGATGATGCAAATGGGAATGAAACCTTCTCAAAAGAAAATCAATCAAATGATGAAAGCCATGAATAATCAAGCGAAATAATACGTAAAGATTATGATATAGAGAAACATGGTTATAAAATAAAAAACCCTTATACGGGTTTTTTATTTTGTCATCATTCATCACCCGCTACTGCTCGAAGGCGCTGCTTTTGATATTGTATGAGAAGATGGTCAAGCTCCTGACTGAGCTCTATCGTAATATGTGATGTCGTTCCGTTCGCCATGACAATTTGCAGCAGCTCTGCTCTTTTTTTTTCAATTTCATTTAATAGATGCTCTCTAATCACAGGGATGTATCCTTTCATACATAGATCTTAAAAGTGAATATTTATATTATATCCATAATTATACTAATTTTCAAATGAGAAGGAGTACAATATCTCAATGTCAAATTAAATTATATAAGTTTTTTTGAAAAATAGAAATCCTTCAAGGGAAAGTGTTAAAAAAATGAAATGATTTTGTCATAACTTGAAGGATTTTCAAATTTTGAAGGGATGATGATATGGGCGACATCAATTATTTTTTGACATTCGGAGCTGGATTTTTATCCTTTATTTCGCCTTGCTGCCTGCCGCTTTACCCTGCTTTCTTGTCATATATTACAGGGGTTAGCTTGGATGATGTGAAAACAGAAAAGCTGCTGCTGCAAAAAAGAAGCTTGCTTCATACTTTGTGTTTTTTGCTCGGCTTTTCCATCATTTTTATCGCTTTAGGCTATGGAACATCTTTTATTGGCAGCCTGTTTAGGGATTATCATGATGCGATTCGGCAAATTGGTGCGTTGTTTATTATTTTATTCGGTTTCATTACACTTGGCGTGTTTCGGCCTGAGATGATGATGAAAGAGCGGAGAATCCATTTTAAGCATAAACCAAGCGGGTTTTTAGGCTCCATCTTAATCGGGATGGCATTTGCGGCAGGTTGGACACCGTGTACCGGTCCGATATTAGGTGCTGTTATCACACTTGCAGCTACTAATTCTGGATCAGCAATACCGTACATGATATTATATGTACTCGGTTTTGCTCTTCCGTTTCTATTATTGTCTTTCTTCATGACAAAGCTGAAATGGATAAGAAAGAACCAGCTTTTGATCATGAAAGCAGGCGGCGTTTTGATGATCATGATTGGTGTGCTGTTATTTTTTGATTGGATGAGCCTGATCATTATTTTGTTGTCAGATCTTTTTGGAGGGTTTACTGGTTTTTGACGGTGAATTCTTTTTCGTATTGCTAATAGTCCTTTTGTTTTTCGGCACAACAAGCCTATTATCTATGGAAATCGACTGCTGGAGGGGAATATGACAAGAGTTTTAGTTGTGGATGACGCCAAGTTCATGAGGGTGAAAATCAGAGAGATCTTAGAAAAGGCAAAATACATAATCGCAGGTGAAGCTGAGGATGGTGAACAAGCCGCAGACCTGTATAAAAAATTGCGGCCTGACATTGTAATACTGGATATTACAATGCCGGTGAAAAATGGCATTAAGGCATTGCACGATATTTTAGCTTTTGATCCTAAAGCGAAGGTGATCATGTGCACCGCCATGCGCCAGCAAAGAATTGTAACAGAAGCGATTGAGCTGGGAGCAAAGGATTTCATTGTGAAGCCATTTGAGGAAACAAAAGTGTTAGAAGCTGTGAGCCGCGTTATGGGGAATGAAAGTCATTTCTTTTGAAAATGGTTTTTTTTATTGTTTTGGAGTATAGTATATAGTGTCAACACTCCGAGAAACAAAGGAATGATATGTATGATGATAATAGTTTCATCGATTATTGCTGTGTTAATGGCTGTATCTGTGATGGTGGTCAGAATAAAGTCCTCTGACAAGCCTGTTTCGCCGAAAAAAATCATTCTTCCGCCGATTTTTATGAGTACGGGAGCGTTAATGTTTGTATTTCCGGTCTTTTGGGTCACTGGTGCAGAGTTTTTAGAATCAATCACTTTAGGCGTGGTTTTCTCTATTTTTCTCATTAAAACCTCTAAGTTTGAAATTAAAAATAATGAAATTTACATGAAGCGCTCTAAAGCATTTGTTTTTATATTAGTCGGTCTTTTGGTGATCCGCATTGTGATGAAATCGATCTTAAGTACATCAATCGATTACGGTGCACTGAGCGGAATGTTTTGGATTTTGGCTTTCGGTATGATTGTGCCGTGGAGAATCGCTATGTATTTATCATATCGAAAACTTAATAACGAGCTGCAGTCATCTAATATTCAAATGAATTAAAAAACCTTTCCCCTTATCAGGAAAGGTTTTTTATTTAAGAAGGGTCTGATAAGGCTCGAGATCGATTTTTTTGTCGCGCAGATGCCTTTTTAAAAAGGTATGGTCTCTTTTAGGAGTTGCGAGAATATAGCCTCTGATTATCAGTTGCTGATCAATCTTTGACACCTTTTCTTTTATTGCCAGTTCACCGATTTTACCTGCGATTTTGGCTTTAGCTGCATCTCTGAAAAGCTCTGGAACCGGGGAAACCAATTCATTTAGAAATTGTTTGTTTTCAATACTCCACAAATGCTTGCTGCTTTCAATATAGTAATCCTGCCAATCAAGCTCTGACCTGCCGTCTTCTTTCGGTAAACGCTTTAAAAATTTTCGAAACATAAAAAAACCGCCGATTGATAATAAGACAACCATCGTGATCACCCAAAATAGAATAAACCACAAAAACCATCCTTCCAGCATCAATCATTCCCCCTTATTCTAACCATATTGTAAACGAAGAAAGAATAGAAGAACACAGTAAAAAAAGAATAGAAAAAAATGATAGATGTCTAGTCAAAAGAGATAATAGATCATATTCTATTGTATAGTGAATCTGCTATTTGGCCATGGGAGAGTCACTAGAAGGTATTTGACGATAAATGGACGGAAAAAAAGTCACTTTCATAATAGGGGATGAAAGTGACTTTTTATGTTAGCTGAGTGGAAATTGAAGAGAAAAAGAAGAACCATCTTCTGTTTCTTTATTAACGGCAACTGTGAGTATTTGATTTTCGCATTCAGTTTGAATGTTTTTGTCATTAAAATAAAAAGGAAGCATCATTTGTTTTTCAAAAGTCTGCCCTGACGATTTAACTGTTAAGATGAACTCGCATCCAGACAGGGTAACCGTAACTTGTGTCGGCTGCAAAAAAGCCAGATCTGTTTCAATAATATACTGCTGACTTGTTTCATATAAATCAATAGGCAATGTTTCATCGTACCAGGCGAAAGGGTCTTCAAAAAATTGCCGAAGCCATTCATCCATACTATCGAAATCATTATCATTGGCATCATTACGTTTTGAATGGGTCATGGAAGCATTCCTCCGCATATCAGCCTTGCTTTACATCATATGCGGAATATCAGAAATGGGTGAGCGCATAAAAAAACAGACACTAAGGCCTGCTTTTCTTACATATCATGGCTTGAATTATGTTTTTGTCTGGTGTGGTTTCGATTTTTCACTTTTTTGCTGCCGCTGAGAGGCTCCGGCTGACCCGGATTGTGTCCTTTAGGTGCATTTTTATGCATATCTTTACTTGTATTTTTATTGGTCATAATATGAGAACCTCCTTAAAAGAATCAGAAATTATTGATTGGTTTTTCTTTTTTTATTATTTTGGCGTTCGGCTTCAGTCAGTACAAGCTGGTCGTTTTCGATATAGCCGGCGCCTTTGCCTTGGCTTTTCGCGTCATTCATTCCGTTAATGACATGATTTGCTTTTCTTTTGACCATCATTATCACCTCAATCATAATATGGCTCCTTTTGCGACGTAATATGAGAGAGTATAAACAGTAATAATTACCGTTATATTTTTCTGATAAGACAAACTTATTGTATTTAATAAAAACATTGATATTTACTTATGTATGATTTTGCTTTAATATGAAATTGTGAGGAAATTGTGATGGAATTTATGTTCATCTGAGAATGATCTGATCTGAAGGGGGATTTTGGAGAATGACCAACGAGCAAAAAACGATAGCAAAAGACGTTTTCCAAGCGAGAAAAACGTTTACTACAAATGGAAAAACCTATCATTACTACTCTTTAAAGACATTAGAAGATGCAGGTGTCGGAAAGGTATCGAAACTTCCTTATTCCATTAAAGTTCTTTTAGAATCTGTATTGCGTCAAGTTGACGGATTCGTCATCAAAAAAGAACACGTGGAAAACTTGGCAAAATGGGGAACTGCCGAATTAAAGGAAATCGATGTTCCGTTTAAACCGTCTCGTGTTATTTTACAAGACTTCACAGGAGTTCCAGCAGTAGTAGACCTTGCCTCACTGCGTAAAGCGATGGCAGCTGTCGGCGGAGATCCTGATAAAATTAACCCTGAAATTCCTGTTGATCTCGTTATCGACCACTCTGTTCAGGTTGATAAAGCGGGTACAGAAGATGCATTAGCGATTAATATGGACTTGGAATTCGAAAGAAATGCAGAGCGCTACAAGTTTTTAAGCTGGGCAAAGAAAGCGTTTAACAATTATCAGGCAGTGCCGCCTGCAACAGGTATCGTACACCAGGTAAACCTGGAGTTTCTGGCAAGTGTCGTCCATGCCATTGAAGAAGATGGCGAGCTTGTAACGTATCCTGATACGCTTGTCGGAACGGACTCCCATACAACAATGATTAACGGCATCGGCGTTCTTGGCTGGGGTGTCGGCGGAATTGAAGCTGAAGCAGGGATGCTTGGACAGCCTTCTTACTTCCCAGTTCCTGAAGTAATTGGCGCCAGACTTGTCGGCAAGCTGCCGAACGGAACAACAGCTACGGACTTGGCGTTAAAAGTGACACAGGTATTGCGTGAAAAAGGCGTTGTCGGCAAGTTTGTTGAATTCTTTGGGCCGGGAGTGGCTGAACTGCCGCTTGCAGATCGTGCAACTATTGCGAACATGGCTCCGGAATACGGCGCTACATGCGGATTTTTCCCAGTAGATGAAGAGGCGCTTAATTACTTGCGTCTGACAGGCCGTGATCCAGAACATATTGATGTGGTAGAAGCATATTGCAGAAGCAATGGATTATTCTACACGCCAGATGCGGAAGACCCTCAATTTACTGATGTGGTTGAAATTGATTTGTCTCAAATTGAAGCAAACTTATCAGGGCCAAAACGCCCTCAGGATTTGATACCTCTTTCCGCTATGCAAGAAACATTTAAAAAACATTTGGTCAGCCCTGCTGGTAACCAAGGATTCGGTTTACAGCCAGAAGAAGAAGAAAAAGAAATTAAATTTAAACTTCTTAATGGCGAAGAAACCGTGATGAAAACAGGGGCGATTGCCATTGCCGCGATTACAAGCTGTACGAATACCTCTAATCCGTACGTGCTGATCGGAGCCGGGCTCGTAGCGAAAAAAGCAGTAGAGTTAGGGCTTAAAGTGCCTAATTACGTGAAAACGTCACTTGCACCGGGTTCTAAAGTCGTTACAGGATATCTTGTGAATTCAGGTCTGCTTCCATACATGAAAGAGCTTGGTTTTAACCTTGTTGGGTACGGATGTACAACATGTATCGGAAACTCAGGTCCGCTTTCACCAGAAATTGAAGAAGCAGTTGCAAAAAATGACCTTTTGATTACATCAGTCCTTTCTGGAAACCGTAACTTTGAAGGTCGTATTCACCCGCTTGTTAAAGGAAACTATCTTGCTTCTCCGCCGCTTGTTGTGGCATATGCACTGGCTGGAACGGTGAATATTAACTTAAAAACCGATCCGATTGGTGTGGGCAAAGATGGTCAGAATATTTACTTTAACGATATTTGGCCGTCAATGGATGAAATTAATTCACTTGTTAAGCAAACTGTTACACCTGAGCTCTTCCGCAAAGAGTATGAAACGGTATTTGATGATAACGAGCGCTGGAATAAGATTGAAACAACGGATGAAGCACTGTATAAATGGGATAACGAATCAACTTACATTCAAAATCCGCCATTCTTCGAAGAAATGTCTGTTGAACCAGGCAAGGTTGAGCCATTAAAAGGTCTGCGTGTTGTCGGTAAGTTTGGCGATTCAGTCACTACTGACCATATCTCTCCAGCTGGGGCGATCGGAAAAGACACGCCTGCCGGAAAGTACCTGCAAGAAAAAGGCGTTTCCCCTCGCAACTTTAACTCTTACGGTTCCCGCCGCGGAAACCATGAAGTGATGATGAGAGGAACGTTTGCAAATATCCGAATTAAAAACCAAATCGCACCCGGAACAGAAGGTGGGTATACTACATACTGGCCGACGGGTGAAGTAACATCCATCTATGATGCGTGCATGAGATACAAAGAAGATAAAACAGGTCTTGCTGTATTAGCAGGAAAAGACTACGGTATGGGATCTTCACGTGACTGGGCTGCAAAAGGAACAAACCTTCTCGGCATCAGAACGGTAATTGCTGAAAGCTTTGAAAGAATTCACAGAAGCAACCTTGTATTCATGGGTGTGCTGCCGCTTCAATTTAAACAAGGTGAAAATGCAGAAACACTTGGTTTAACTGGTAAAGAAACGATCGAGGTTGATGTGGATGAAACGGTTCGCCCTCGTGACCTTGTGACAGTAAGAGCTATCAATGAAGACGGTAATGTAACAACATTTGAGACAGTTGTCCGCTTTGATAGTGAAGTGGAAATTGATTATTATCGCCATGGCGGCATCCTGCAAATGGTGTTGCGTGATAAAATGAAACAGTCCTGATGACTCAATAGGAAGAGAAGGCATTTCGCTTTCTCTTCTTTTGATGACAAAAAGTGTGCTGCGGAGGTGGCATATGCTGAAAAAATGGCTCGCAGGGATCGTGCTTATCATGCTTTCAGGTTATATGGGATGGAATCTGTACCAAACATACAGCAAAAAAGAAGTCGGAATTGAAGTTGGGCAGCAAGCGCCTGATTTTTATTTGAAAACGCTATCAGGAGAGAACTATTCTTTACAGAACTCAAAAGGAAAAAAAATCTTGCTCAATTTTTGGGCGACTTGGTGTAAACCGTGCCGCCAAGAAATGCCGGCGATGGAACAGCTGCAAAAAGAGCACCAAGACAAACTTGCGGTTGTAGCGGTTAATTTCACTTCAGCTGAGAAAAGTGAGAAACCGGTACGGGCTTTTGCTGATACGTATGAGATAACGTTTCCCATTTTGATTGATAAAAAAGGGATCAATGCTGACTATAATGTGTTGTCATATCCAACGACGTATATCTTAGATGAAAAAGGCGTTATTCAAGACATACATATCGGCACTATGACAAAAAAAGAAATGGAACAAAAGCTGAATCTTGATTAGATTCGGTTTTTTTTATGCTCACATATGCTTACAATTTTCAGAATTGGAAAAAATAAAAGATAATGCGGAGGTGAGAAGAGTGAAGAAGATGAGAAAACGTTCTTTTCATGAGCTTGTCATGGAAAACAAAAAAGAGCTGATGACCAACACAGAGTATTTACATCAGCTTGAGGAGAAGCTTGAACAACGATTTAAACAAAAATAACCTTTAATTTGTATTCATGTTTACCCCTCCTTTTGAGAATCCTATCTGTTGAGGAGGGATACACATGGGAAACAACAAAAAAAACGGCCAGCCTCAATATGCGCCGAGCCACTTGGGTACAAAACCTGTAAAATATAAAGCCAATAAAGGGGAAAAAATGCACGATACGTCCGGACAGCGGCCGATCATCATGCAAACAAAAGGCGAATAGCGCCGAATTGAGTTTATTTTTAGGAGGTACAACCCAATGACAAAGAACCAAAACCAATATCAGCAGCCTAATCCTGATGATCGTTCTGATAATGTAGAAAAATTGCAGGATATGGTTCAAAATACTATTGAAAACATAGAGGAATCAGAGGCATCAATGGAGTTTGCTTCAGGAGAAGAGAAGCAGCGAATTAAACAAAAAAATGCGAGGCGCGAACAGAGCATCGAAGCTTTTCGCAATGAAATTCAAGATGAAGCCGCAGCGAGAGAAAACGGATACCGTTCTTAAAAACCAGGGAAACCTGGTTTTTTTCTTTCTGATTTGATTATGGTAAAATGGGGCTAAATTGACGTTAAGGGAGCAGAATAATTTGCATGTATCAAAAAAAGAAATAGAAGTTCGTTATGCAGAAACAGATCAAATGGGAATTGTCTATCACGCAAATTATCTTGTGTGGATGGAGCTCGGCAGAACAGAGCTGATTAAGGACTTAGGCTTTTTATACAGTGATATGGAAAAGCGGGGCGTTCTGTCACCAGTCGTTGATATCAATATTTCCTATAAAAAGCCGCTTCATTATGGGGAAACAGCTGTTGTGAATACATGGATAGAGGAATACAACGGCTTTAAAACCGTTTATGGTTATCATATTTATAATCCGGCCGGTGAGCTTTCTATAGAAGCCACCTCATCTCATATTTGCGTGGATAAAGAGAGTTTTAAGCCTATTCAGTTTCGCAAAGCTTTCCCTGATTGGCATGCGGCATATGAAAAGGCCAGAAAATAGGGAAGTGAACGAGATATGGCGTTTGGTGTGAAACGTGAGGAGCTCAACCGGTGGAAACGAGCGGTGAAAAGAGGAGAAATTGCATTTTTAACACATTACTGGCTGGATGATCGGTTTCCGGAAGCAAAGACTGTGACAAAAGCAGGCTGTGCAGATATTGATAAACTGATTCAGTGGGGAGCGGCGTACGGTTTACAAAAAGAATGGATACATAAAAAAAGTGATTTTCCTCACTTTGATCTGTTGGGTGAGACACAAAAATACATTTTGGAGCAAGAAAACCTGACAGACCATCTTATAAGATTTCATTTATAAAAAAAGAACGCACGCCATGTGCGCTCTTTTTTATTGGTATTCAAAAACCGGTTCATCAGCGTCCGCTGAATAGCTGACGAGAAGGTCGTGATTATCGAAGTACCATAGGTCACTTTCTTCAATAAAGAAAATGATGCCTCCCGCTTCTGCAGTAGCTCCCGCTTCTTGCGGAGAATCTTTTGACACTCCGAGGGAAAATCCTTTTTGAACGTTGCTGCAGCCGCCGTAGCGAACGAAAAAGCGAACCTGATCTCCGCTTTCTAAATCGAGCTCTTCTTTATACCAATTCAGCGCGTCTTCGTTAATTGTCAGATTCATAACAGAACACCCCTTTGTTCTTTCATCATGTGAATTTCGTGAATTTCCTCTATTATAAACGTATTAGACTGTTCTGTGTCAAAAGAGAAGTTTTATAACCATGTCACTTTAGGTTCTGTTTTGTTAATAATTCGTTTGATATTCGTCCGGTGTCTGTATATCACAAAGATAGTGAGCAGGATGACCACAACCAATAAATACGTATCATGGACAAAGAGACTATATATCACAGTATAGATCCCTGTTAACATCGATGACAGAGAAACAAATTTAGTCAAGTATAAAAAGATGAAAAATACCGCGATCATCGTGACGAATAACAAAGGTGCGTAAAATAGCAAAACGCCTCCGGATGTGGCCACGGCTTTACCGCCTTTAAATTTAGCGAAAATGGGAAACACATGGCCTAAAACCGCAAAAACTCCTGCTAGAAGCGGGTGAATATCAACAAGCATGAGAAAAGGCAATGCAGTTGCCAGCGTCCCTTTCAAAATATCTCCGGCGATCACAATTGAACCAGCTTTTACGCCCAACGTACGGAATGCATTGGTCGCACCTAAGTTACCGCTGCCGTGCTCCCGAATATCAATTCCTTTAGCAAGCTTGCCCACAATTAAGCCAGATGGAATACTGCCTATCAAGTAGGCCAAAATAATCAATAAAGCAATTAACATCTACATTTCTCCTTTTTCAAAATCCCTTCTCTTTATTTTAACATGAGATATCATGATCTGATGATACGTTTTTTGTAAAGTTTAATAATCCATCCAATCAAACGTGTATCATATTTTGATTTCTTTCGTTTTGATCGTGTAAAATAGATGAAAAAGGAGTGGTCTATGATGCAAAACCCTTCCAAAGCGGAAATAAAAGAGATTCTTGATCAAAGCAAGCGAATCGCGGTAGTCGGGCTTTCAGACCGGCCAGATAGAACGTCATATATGGTTTCTAAAGCGATGCAGGATGCAGGCTATGACATCATTCCCGTCAATCCTACAATTGATGAGGCACTTGGTGTCAAAGCCGTTTCATCTTTAAAAGAGGTTGACGGTCCGATTGATATCGTCAATGTATTCCGGCGCTCAGAACAGCTGCCGAGCGTGGCAGAAGAGTTTTTGGAGACAGATGCTCCGGTATTTTGGGCACAGCAAGGGCTTGTAAACGAAGAAGCTTACGAGATGCTAAAGGAAAAAGGCAGAACAGTTATTATGGATCTGTGCATAAAAGTTGCGCATGCTGTAACAAAATAGATGCAGAACTGCAAAAATCCTTGTGAATTCAAGGATTTTTGCTTTTTAATTTTAAGATATTGTTTGCGTATTACGATGAAACAGATACAATAAAGCTTGAACAGCTTTTTTTGAAAACCTTGTCTAGCTGGTTTCGGCCGTTCGATTTGCGAAGGTCTGCTGCTTTATATATAATAAACAAACATACGTTCTTATGGTGTGAAAACAGCACTAGGCGATATGTTGCGAACTGATTCGTTAGCTCTATGTTGTGATTGCATACATATTGGTTATAATGAGGAGTCCAAGACAGTACCGGCACCGAGACGAGGTTTATAAAAAATACTTTATACAATTGATGTGTAACACTGAAAAAGAGAAAGACAATGTTAGTTTTTGAAAGGGGTTTGTACGTTTGGCTAGAAAACAGCAATTTGATTACAATGAAGATGCCATACAGGTGCTCGAAGGCCTTGAGGCCGTTAGAAAAAGGCCGGGGATGTATATTGGCTCTACCGACGCACGGGGCTTGCACCATTTGGTTTATGAAATTGTAGATAACTCTGTCGACGAGGTGCTTGCCGGCCACGGAGATCACATTATCGTCAAAATACATAAAGACAACAGTATTTCTGTTCAGGATAGAGGCCGCGGCATGCCAACCGGAATGCATAAACTCGGCAAACCAACCCCTGAAGTGATTTTAACAGTGCTTCATGCCGGCGGAAAGTTCGGCCAAGGCGGCTATAAGACAAGCGGAGGGCTTCACGGTGTCGGTGCATCAGTCGTGAATGCTTTATCTGAATGGCTGACGGTCACTATTGAACGGGACGGTTTCGTTTATCAGCAGCGCTTTGAAAACGGAGGAAAACCGGCCACATCTCTCGAAAAAATCGGCAAAACAAAAAAGACGGGAACGCTCACGCATTTTAAGCCAGACCGCACGATGTTCAGCGCAACAACTTATAATTTTGAAACGCTTTCTGAGCGCTTAAGAGAATCTGCGTTTTTATTAAAAGGATTAAAAATTGAGCTGATTGACGAGCGTAATGGCCAGCATGAGGTCTTTTATTATGAAAACGGCATAGAAGCGTTTGTCGCTTACTTAAATGAGGAAAAGGACGCCTTGTCTGAAGTGGTCTCATTTGAGGGAGAGCACCATTCAATCGAAGTGGATTTTGCGTTCCAGTTTAACGACGGCTATTCTGAAAACATTTTATCGTTTGTTAACAACGTCAGAACAAAAGATGGCGGAACTCATGAGTCGGGTGCAAAAACAGCGATGACACGTGCTTTTAATGAATATGCGCGAAAAGTGGCTTTGCTGAAAGAAAAGGATAAAAACCTGGAAGGCACTGATATAAGAGAAGGGCTTTCAGCCATTATTTCTGTTCGGATTCCTGAGGAGCTTCTTCAATTTGAAGGACAAACGAAAGGAAAGCTCGGTACGAGTGAAGCGAGATCAGCAGTCGATGCGATTGTTTCTGAGCAGCTTGCTTACTTCTTAGAGGAAAATCGGGATACTGCAACGCTTCTTGTTAAAAAAGCAATCAAAGCGAGCCAGGCGCGTGAAGCGGCACGTAAAGCCCGTGAAGAAGCAAGGAGCGGCAAAAAACGAAAAAAATCAGAAGCGACATTAAGCGGTAAGCTGACGCCTGCCGGTTCGAGAAACCCGGCAAAAAATGAATTGTATCTCGTTGAGGGAGATTCTGCAGGCGGGTCAGCCAAGCAGGGAAGAGACCGCAGATTCCAAGCGGTACTGCCTTTACGCGGTAAAGTTATTAATACAGAGAAAGCTAAGCTTGCCGATATTTTTAAAAATGAAGAGATCAATACGATCATTCACGCGATCGGCGGGGGAGTCGGAGCGGATTTCTCAGTCGATGATATCAACTATGACAAAATCATCATTATGACTGATGCAGATACGGATGGCGCTCATATTCAAGTGCTGCTTCTTACCTTTTTCTATCGCTATATGAAGCCGCTCATTGAGCATGGCAAAGTGTTTATAGCATTGCCGCCTTTATATAAGGTCAGTAAAGGAAGCGGGAAAAAGGAGATCATTGAATATGCATGGTCTGATGAAGAGATGGATGATGTCCTGAAAAAAGTCGGTAAAGGCTACACCATTCAGCGGTATAAGGGTCTTGGGGAGATGAACGCAGACCAGTTATGGGAAACGACGATGAATCCGGAGTCCCGTACGCTTGTTAGGGTTAAAATCGATGATGCGGCACGTGTTGAGAGACGTGTCACGACGCTAATGGGAGACAAAGTCGAGCCGCGCAGAAAGTGGATTGAGAAAAACGTCGCTTTCGGCTTAGATGAAGAAAGCAATATTTTGGAAAATGAAAACTTATCGGTCGCTGAGGAGGTTTAATGTTGTCACAGCCAGAATTATTTCATGATTTACCATTAGAAGAGGTGATCGGCGACCGTTTTGGACGCTACAGTAAATATATTATTCAAGACAGGGCGCTTCCTGATGCGAGAGACGGCTTAAAGCCGGTACAGCGCAGAATTTTGTACGCGATGCATACAGATGGAAACACGTTTGATAAAAACTTCAGGAAAGCTGCCAAAACGGTCGGTAACGTCATCGGTAACTATCATCCGCACGGTGACAGTTCGGTTTATGAAGCAATGGTGCGGATGAGCCAGGATTGGAAAGTGCGAAATGTGTTAATTGAAATGCATGGGAACAACGGAAGCATCGACGGAGACCCTCCGGCAGCCATGCGTTATACAGAAGCGCGGTTATCTCCGATCGCTTCTGAGCTCCTGCGGGATATTGACAAAAACACGGTTGAGTTTGTACCGAACTTTGATGATACAAGCAAGGAGCCTGTCGTGCTCCCGGCAATGTTTCCAAACCTTTTGGTGAACGGGTCGACAGGGATATCAGCAGGATATGCGACAGACATTCCGCCGCATCATTTGGGAGAAGTCATTGATGCCGTCATTAAACGCATTCAACTGCCATCTTGCTCTGTTGATGAACTGATGGAAGTCATTAAAGGGCCAGATTTTCCGACAGGCGGTATTATCCAAGGCGTTGACGGCATAAAGAAAGCTTACGAGACCGGAAAAGGAAAAATCATTATCCGCGGAAAAGCTGAAATTGAAGGAATCAGAGGCGGACGTGAACAAATCGTCATTACAGAAATCCCATTTGAAGTCAACAAAGCCAACCTCGTGAAAAAAATGGACGAGTACCGCATTGATAAAAAAGTTGAGGGCATCTCTGAAGTTCGCGATGAAACAGATCGAACTGGGCTGAGAGTAGTCATTGAACTAAAAAAAGAAGCGGATGCCAAAGGCATTTTGAATTTCTTATATAAAAATACCGATTTGCAGATTACTTATAACTTTAATATGGTGGCTATTCACAATCGCCGTCCAATGCTCATGAGTCTGCCGTCTATATTAGATGCGTATATCGGCCACCAAAAGGAAGTCGTGACAAACCGGTCCGTATATGAGCTTCAAAAAGCAAAAGACAGACATCACATCGTAGAAGGGCTTATGAAAGCTTTGTCTATTTTGGATGAAGTCATTGCAACAATTCGTTCTTCAAGCGATAAACGTGACGCTAAAAACAACTTGATCGCGAAATATGACTTTACAGAGCCTCAGGCTGAAGCTATCGTGTCTTTGCAGTTATATCGTTTAACCAATACTGATATCACAGCATTGAAAGAGGAAGCAGAAGAGCTCGGCAAAAAAATTGAAGAGCTCGAGTCGATTTTAAGCAATGATAAAAAGCTGTTAAATGTGATCATAAACAGCTTAAAGGCATTGAAAAAGAAATATGCAGACACGAGACGATCTGTGATTGAAGAAAAAATTGAGGAAATTAAGATTAACCTTGAAGTCATGGTTGCGTCTGAGGATGTATATGTGACCGTTACAAAAGACGGCTACTTAAAACGGACGAGCCAGCGCTCATTTGCCGCTTCCAATGGCCAGGATTTCGGAATGAAAGATACGGACAGGATGCTGCACCAATTTGAAATGAATACGACGGATGTGCTGCTGCTCTTTACGAACAAAGGAAGTTATATCTATTGTCCGGTTCACCAGCTGCCAGATATCAGATGGAAGGACATGGGCCAGCATTTTTCTAATATTATCACCATTGACGGTGATGAAACGATTGTAAAGGCTATCCCGATAAAAGAATTTGATCCATCGGCGTATCTGTTGTTCTTTACGAAAAACGGTATGGTGAAAAAGACAGAGCTCACCCATTATAAAGCACAGCGTTATTCTAAGGCGCTTGTGGCCTTAAATCTAAAGGGTGAAGATGAACTAATTGATGTCCATGTAACAAATGGAGAAAGCCAGATCTTTATGGCAACTCACCTAGGGTACGGCTTATGGTTTGGAGAAGACGAAGTAAATGTAGTTGGCGCGCGTGCCGCAGGTGTCAAAGGGATTAACTTAAAGGAAGATGACTTTGTTGTTTCCGGAGAGATACTTCAAGAATCTGATTCGGTTGTTCTGTTTACACAGCGGGGAGCAGTGAAACGCATGGGTCTTTCTGAGTTTGAAAGAACATCCCGTGCAAAACGCGGTGTCGTTATGCTGAGAGAACTGAAGAAAAATCCTCACCGTGTCGTAGCATTGTTTACTTGTGGTCTCAAACAGCGATTTATAGCGGAAACCGAAAAAGGTGACAGGAAAGAACTGCAGGCAAAAGAACTACGGACAAATGACAGATACAGCAATGGCTCTTTCTTTATTGATGAAGAAGAGTCAGGAATAGTCACAGCTGTCTGGAGCCTTCATACTGAACAGTAATAAAAAACCCGCTCACGATGCATGAGCGGGTTTCGTTTATGCAATTAGCTTTCATGACTGGTGAATAGATCTGTAAAGGCATGAATAAATTCGATTCCTTGCCATACAAATAAATTCAGCGCTGTAAAAGAAAATAAGCCTAAAATCACCATTCTCAAGATAAACAACATGTTTAACAGCCTCCTCATATGGTTGTTATATTATGGGTTGATGTTGAACATGAAGTTTGTCGAAATAAGACGATTGATAAAATTTGGCTAGTATAAAGCTTTTTTTTCGCTGGCGTCTGCGGGAATATCCTGTGCTTTTGCTTTCAGCAGTCAGAAGCCGAACAGCCATTGCCCATAAAGCAGTTAGCGCAAATGCCCCTGTGATGGATTTTTTCTCATCATCAGCGTGTTGACCGGCTTTTACTTCATGCATTTCCTGCTGGTCGGATACAGCTTTGTAATGATGACCGATATCAAAGGCGTGGGGAATCGAGAACAAATGAAAACTGGCAATCGCCAAGAATAAGATGGATGTTTTCAGTATCGTTACTTTTTTCATATGATCTCTCCCTCCTTTAATATTACTGAATATTTTTATAAAAATACCCTAATCCATGCTGGAAGTAAACCTGATTTATTAAATTTAAAAATAAAATTCACTTTGTTAAGTATATATCTTTCTGTTTGTTTTTGATAGAGGAATTTTTTTATTAGTGTATGTATAAGCGGTTGTCGCTGTGAACAAAAACACATTTTAAAAGATATGATTGTTGTGTAAGGTTTATGAATTTATTTATTAGAGAGACATCTTACATTGTGAAAGAGGAGGGGAAGCTTACAAGAAATATCTTTATTCATAGGAAAATAACAGAGCGGGGAACAAAGGAGTAAGCTTCAGGCTAGAACAATAATCTTCATAAAAAAACTTCCTAATTCGACATATTGTGATATAATAAGACTCGTTATGTTAAAAAATCTAACATCGAATATGAATTCACTATGAATTGATGAAAACGGGAGGTCAATATGGAGTCTTTTTTCAATAGCTTGATCAATATTCCAAGTCATTTTATCTGGAAATATTTATTTTATATTTTAATAGGACTTGGCTTATTTTTTACACTTCGTTTTGGTTTTATCCAATTCCGTTATTTTATTGAAATGTTCAGAATAGTAGGTGAGAAACCGGAAGGAAATAAAGGTGTTTCATCTATGCAGGCGTTTTTTATTTCTGCCGCATCACGAGTCGGTACAGGGAATTTAACAGGTGTTGCCTTAGCGATTGCAACGGGCGGACCCGGAGCTGTATTTTGGATGTGGGTGGTGGCTGCTGTAGGCATGGCTTCAAGCTTTGTTGAGAGCACGTTAGCACAGCTTTATAAAGTGAAGGACGGAAACGATTTCCGCGGCGGACCGGCCTACTATATTCAAAAGGGCCTTGGAGTCAGGTGGCTTGGCATTGTATTCGCAGTCTTAATTACCGTATCATTCGGTTTGATTTTTAACGCTGTTCAATCCAATACGATTGCAGGAGCGTTAGATGGCGCCTTTCATGTGAACAAAACAGTTGTGGCTATCGTTCTTGCTGTTTTAACGGCTTTTATTATTTTCGGCGGTTTAAAACGCGTCGTCGCCGTAACACAATTGATTGTTCCGGTCATGGCAGGTCTTTATATTCTCATAGCTTTATTTGTTGTATTTACGAATATTGCTGTATTTCCGAGCGTTATTGCAACAATTGTCAAAAACGCTTTAGGATTTGAACAAGTGGTCGGCGGAGGATTAGGGGCTATCATCGTCATCGGTGCACAGCGCGGACTTTTCTCTAACGAAGCGGGAATGGGGAGCGCACCTAACGCGGCTGCGACAGCTCATGTTTCGCATCCGGCAAAGCAAGGCTTTATCCAAACATTGGGCGTGTTTTTCGATACATTTATCATATGTACGTCTACAGCGTTTATCATTTTGCTGTACAGTGTAACACCAAAAGGGAACGGCATCCAAGTGACACAAGCTGCGCTGAGTCACCATATTGGAGGATGGGCGCCTGGTTTTATTGCTATCGCAATGTTCTTGTTTGCTTTTAGTTCAGTTGTCGGAAACTACTATTATGGCGAGACAAACATAGAATTCATTAAAACCAGCAAAACTTGGCTGAATATTTACCGCATTGCAGTTATTGCTATGGTTGTGTTTGGATGTGTCGCAGGATTCCAGCTTGTGTGGGATATGGCGGACCTCTTTATGGGCATCATGGCACTGATTAACTTAATTGTAATTATGCTGCTCTCAAACGTTGCTTATAAAGTATATAAAGATTACGCAAAACAGCGTAAACAAGGACTTGATCCTGTATTTAAAGCGAAAAACATCCCTGGTCTGAAAAACACTGAGACTTGGGGAGATGAAAAGCAAGAAGCATAAAAACCCGGCTGCATTCAATCAATTGAATGCAGCTTTTCGTTTGTTAAGATATTTTGAGTCATCATGAAAGTAACGTGTAAGTCCTAATTACATACTTTTTACATGGGATCATAGGTATGAGCAGAACCTGAAATAAGACAAAAAGAGCAAATTCATTGGCTTTTACCTGCATAAAAACAAGAAATTAGGTTGATAGACAATCACATAAAAGATTTTTACAATGAGACCGTGCTAAAAAAAGCGAAAGGGGAGGAGAGCGTAAATTACTAGAGTTATTGTTTTTCATCATCATTCAAAGGAGGAAAAATGATATGAAACGTTCAGTCTCTAAATTAATTGCAGTGTTATTCATTGTATTACTAGCAATCAGCGGTATGCCTGCTTCAAAAGCAACTGCAGCAGGGGGAAAAACCCCGGTATCCATAAATGGGCAGCTGAGCATAAAAGGCACACAGCTAGTCAATCAAGATGGCAAAGCGGTACAGCTAAAGGGAATCAGTTCACACGGATTGCAATGGTATGGTGATTATGTCAATAAAGACAGCTTAAAATGGCTGAGAGACGATTGGGGCATTACGGTTTTCCGGGCAGCGATGTATACGGCAGAGGGCGGTTATATTGATCATCCATCTGTGAAAAATAAAGTAAAAGAAGCGGTTGAAGCGGCAAAGGAGCTGGGGATCTATGTCATCATTGATTGGCATATCTTAAGTGACGGCAATCCAAATCAACATAAAGAGAAGGCAAAAGAATTTTTCAAGGAAATGTCAAGCCTTTACGCAAACACACCAAACGTGATTTATGAAATTGCGAATGAGCCAAACGGCGATGTGAATTGGAAACGTGATATTAAACCATATGCGGAAGAAGTGATATCCGTTATCCGTAAAAATGATCCTGACAATACCATCATTGTCGGTACAGGTACATGGAGTCAGGATGTGAATGATGCTGCCGATGATCAGTTGAAGGATGCAAATGTTATGTATGCGCTTCATTTTTATGCTGGAACACACGGCCAATCTTTACGTGATAAAGCAAACTATGCTCTCAGCAAAGGAGCGCCTCTTTTTGTGACGGAATGGGGAACAAGCGATGCTTCAGGAAATGGCGGCGTATTCCTCGACCAGTCGCGGGAATGGCTCAATTACCTCAATAGCAAAAATATCAGCTGGGTGAACTGGAATCTTTCCGATAAACAGGAAACCTCTTCAGCTTTAAAGCCAGGAGCCTCTAAAACAGGCGGCTGGCCGTTATCACAACTAACCGATTCTGGTACATTTGTAAGAGAAAGCATTCTCGCAAGCAAAAACTGAAACATCAACTGAAATAGAAAAACAGTCTTACAGCAGGTGAGAAGAAATAAACTTCAACCAAATCTAAACATGAAAAATAACGCTAATTCTCCTTAATTATGTTTAAAACGGCGAAAAATATCACATGATATCATCATGGAAAACTGATTTGGGAAAGAACCCAAATGGTTTAGCTTTTGGCGGGCATCAGCAATGGTGTCCGTTTTCATCATCTTATCGTTATAGCAAAACAAGGAGGATGTAAGTTGTGGATGACACTTTGAAACAGTATATGATGCTGTTCAAAAAAATGAATAATGCAATAAATGGCCCCGACTATCCAGGTAAGGAAAAAGACGTCCAACATCAAAAAGAACAGATCGAAGTTTACGAACAACAGCTACAGCAACATTTTTCTACAGATTATGACTATGATGTATTTGCTGACTCGGCTATTAAATGTGCTTATGGTGATATGACGCTTGAGGATTTGGAAGCCGTGTATGATGAATTAAAAACGCCATTTTTTTAATTTGAACATACTGAACAGTAAAATTTTAAATTTTTGCTTCTGTCTCATTTACTTAAGTATACTTAGTTATTGAGACAGGAAATGATTTATTTTGTTTACTTCCTAGAATATATATTATGTAAACTAGAAGAATCGAATTTGCGTTTACGCATTAATTTTCATCTTACCTACAGTTTCACCCTTTTTGTTTGTAATATCAAAAAAACCTTTACGTCCTCAATATAATCGGTCATAAAGATTTTTCAGTTAGTTGTTCGTCTATCCAATCATTACAGTTTCAGTTGAATTCTTCATCATTTATCAGCTATCAGCAATCTCTCGGTTATGTCACTTGTTGCTGGTCTTCTTGATCAAGTGCACGCCATCGTATGTCAGACTTTCTACATTTGCTGTCTTCTGCAGTATGTAATGAGCAAAAAAGTTCTTCGTATAGTCTGTAATAAGATTTCGCATCTCCATAGCATCCCGTTCGCCTCTGATTTCCTCATTCACACTGGTAAACACGATGTCGCAGTAATCTAAATGCGCAGCACGATCAACAGAGAAATAATAGGTTTCCATGCTATTGTTAGCGCCAATGATCGCATTCATGTTATAGTTCGGTTCACAAAACAGCAGCAAAAAGGGTTTCTTCAGGTCGCTGTCGAGAAGGCCGAACGCACCGCTATCCAAGCCAATTCCACAGACGAATCGGTCGTCGTCCCGGCAAACAATCGCCGTCGTGGGTCCTCCATAAGAATGTCCGACTATGCCCATGCCGATGTCAAGCAACAATCTGCCTTTAAAGATGGAATTTAGTTCTCCAGAGTCCAGTTTGTAAAGATAATCGGCTACATACCTTACATCTTCCGCCTGTAATTCACAATACTTTGTTAACTTGCTAATTATCGGCAGTGTAAGCACGTTACGGCACATTTCAATGGCCGTTTCATCATCAGGCCGCATCTCCATCTTACCAGACAATTTCCGCATCTCCGGATCTTCAGAAAACGCCAAAATGACATCCGAAAAGTCCTTTGATATATTAAACAGACGTCCATCTTTACGCTTATACATCGTGCTATTCTGATGGCCGATGCTTACCACAACATATCCCATGCTTGCCAAGTCTGTACAGATCACTGTACCCCATTCTGGAGAACCGCCCCCGCCGCAAACATAGAATAACACCGGATAGCGCTTTTCCTTCTCGGAGAGAGCGTGGTCGTCGTAACATTGGGTCTTGATATCTATAGAGAAAACATCCTTCAACTCAGTGACAAGTGGCTGCTCATTAAACATCTCGTAGACCTCAGGAAACATGTACGTTGATGTATTCTTACCTTCGCTGCTGTCGGACGGATAGTACACAAACGCCGTCAGTTCTCTTTTTGAGTGATCTGATGCCGTGTACTCAAAATCCATCTGGGTTCGACCGACAGTATAGCGGCCGATTGGTTCTGGAAATGCGTCATACGTTTTCATTGTCTTGTTCCCCTTCATTAATAAAAGTGGTGAATATGACATACATACATTTATCCCTGTAAAGATGAGCAACAAAAAGAAAGTTTTTGACATTGTGTGAAGTGTGAATTGAATCACACTATACCGATAATCCATTCATATGCCAAATAGTATTGAAATATGAATATCATTATAAAAGATTTAAACCATATCTTTCTTCTTAAAGAAGAATTTAAAAGTTCCTAAATGAAAATAATCTTCTTCAAGAGTTCTAAAGAATCTTTCAGCGATACTTCTCATAATTCATATGGGAGCCAAAATGTTAATTAAGCTATCTCTTACTCTATTTTATATTTCTTTCAGTGTACCAGACTTAAATAAATATCAATTAGTGATCGGCGGCTTATGTGGCTTCCCCTACCCTAAGACCTTTTTCAATTTTTGATTCGATTGAGATTCTTGCCATTTATCTATAGCCTATACAGGTGCATTTTTCTCTTTATTATTATGCGTTTCATAAACTTACACTCATTTCATCATAATACCTCGCAACATAAATCCCCTATTTCCTGAATATCTTTATAACATAAATCCCCTCATCTCTCATTCCACCGATCTGAACCAAACATACAGCTCTTTTTACAAAAACTTTAGTTCCTTGCCGGGCAATTTGGTTAGTCTTTGGATCACTTATTAATACATGCCCGTATTGATTACATGCTTGTTCATGTCATAAAGAAAAAACAGGATGAAACGGAGATGGCTATGTGATTTCAATCAGTTTATGTATGATTGTGAAAAATGAAGAAGCTGTTATTGGACGATGCTTAGATTCTGTGCAAGGGATAGTTGATGAAATTAACATTGTGGATACCGGCTCAGTTGACCAGACGAAAAAGATCGTTGCTCGTTATACAGACCGCATTTTTGATTTTGCTTGGATCAACGATTTTGCGGCAGCCCGAAATTTTTCGTTTCAGCAGGCAACGGCCGACTATATTTTATGGCTTGATGCCGATGACATCTTTACCGAGAAGGACCAAAAGCTGTTATTGGATTTAAAAAGAACGCTTGATCCACGCATTGACGCAGTCTCAATGAAATACCATTTGGCGTTTGATGAAGATCATAACGTCACATCCAGCTTAAGAAGGTACAGACTTGTAAAACGCGAAAATGGTTTGAAGTGGATTGGCGCCGTCCATGAATATTTAGAAGTTAATGGAAACCTCTATCACAGTGAAGTCGCAGTTTCTCACATGCCACTTAGTCATGACGCGGACAGAAATCTGCGGATTTATGAGAACATGGCTTCTTCGGGAAAGGATTTTTCGCCAAGAGATTTATTTTACTATGCGAATGAATTGTATGATCATGAGAAAATAGAAAAAGCAATTGAGTATTATTTGCGTTTTTTGAAAACAAAACAGGGATGGGTAGAAGATAATATTAGAGCATGCAATAAATTAGCAGATTGTTATCATTCATTGGGGCTGAAGGAAAAAGAATTAAGCTGGGTGCTTCACACGCTCGTCTATGGGCCGCCTAGAGCCGAAACCTGCTGCAGGCTGGGATTCTCTTTTTTAGAAAAAAACGATTTTCAAAGTGCAGTCTATTGGTATGAAAGAGCCTTAGAAAACAAAGACACAGATAGCTTGGCTTTTCAAAATCGTGCCTGCGCCACCTGGCTGCCCCACCTCCAATTAGCTATTTGCTACGATAAGCTTGGTAAGTATCAGCTTGCCTACCAACATAATGAATCAGCATTACAACACCGTCCCCATGATTCAAGAATCCTATCAAACAAAAAATACTTTGAAGATATTCTGCAGAAACAAGTTGGCTCTGATGATGAACATCATGGAAATCGATAAATGGGTCACTTGTCGATTCTATGAAAGAGTATCAGCTAAAAGATGTGGGAGGTCTTTTTAAAAAAACAAAAAAAGCTTGTAGAAAAAACATTGTTTTCTCTACAAGCTGAACGATTAAAGGTCAAAGGCTTAATGCAGTTTATACATATGGTACACCATTTACAGCTCGAGTAGCTGCATCGACTGTTGTTATATTTGATTGATCTGTAATAATGACATTAACAGTATATACATTATCCTCTGTATCCTCCGTACTTGTTGCAGTATCAACATAAGTGGTGGAAACTACAAAGCTTTGTGCCCCTGCGCTTGACCCCGATCTGGCAAAAGGAATTTCTGCTAACAATGTTTCGTTTCTCCTTAATCGAATAGAGCCGGTAATACTATAATTCTCTGTAGTGTTAGCTATAATATGCGCTGATAGGTCAACCTTTACTCTTTGGCCACTTGTTACAGGAACTGTTAATGTGAGTATTGTTGTTTCTGAGTTCATTTCTGAGTTCAATGGAGGATATACTTGCTGTTGTGTTTCTGTTTGGCCAAAGAAAATTTGTGTGGGTGATCCGGTAGCGCCAGTTGGCCCCGTTGGTCCAGTCGGTCCAGTAGGTCCAGTATCTCCAGTCGGCCCCGTCGGCCCGGTCGGTCCAGTATCTCCAGTCGGCCCCGTTGGTCCAGTTGCACCGGTTGCCCCAGTATCTCCAGTCGGTCCAGTAGATCCAGTGGCACCAGTGGCACCAGTGGCACCAGTAGGTCCGGTAGCGCCAGTGTCTCCAGTTGGCCCAGTCGGTCCAGTCGGTCCAGTAGCGCCAGTATCACCAGTTGGCCCGGTCGGCCCAGTAGCGCCGGTGGCTCCAGTCGGTCCGGTAGCGCCAGTATCTCCAGTATCTCCAGTAGGTCCGGTTGGTCCAGTAGGTCCAGTAGCGCCAGTATCTCCAGTTGGCCCAGTAGGTCCGGTCGGTCCAGTAGCGCCAGTATCACCAGTTGGCCCAGTAGGTCCGGTCGGTCCAGTAGCCCCGGTATCACCTGTTGGTCCAGTAGGCCCAGTAGGTCCGGTAGCGCCGGTGGCTCCAGTTGGTCCAGTAGGTCCAGTAGCCCCGGTATCACCTGTAGGCCCCGTTGGTCCGGTCGGTCCGGTAGCGCCAGTATCACCTGTAGGCCCAGTAGGCCCAGTCGGTCCGGTAGCGCCAGTATCACCTGTAGGCCCAGTAGGCCCAGTCGGTCCGGTAGCGCCAGTATCACCTGTAGGCCCCGTTGGTCCGGTCGGTCCGGTAGCGCCGGTGGCTCCAGTCGGCCCAGTAGGTCCGGTAGCGCCAGTAGCGCCAGTATCACCAGTTGGCCCGGTCGGCCCAGTAGCCCCGGTGGCTCCAGTCGGTCCGGTAGCGCCAGTATCACCAGTTGGCCCAGCCGGCCCAGTAGCCCCGGTATCACCTGTAGGTCCAGTTGGTCCAGTAGCCCCGGTATCACCAGTTGGTCCAGTAGCGCCAGTATCACCAGTTGGCCCAGTTGGTCCAGTGGCACCGGTATCACCAGTTGGTCCCGTCGGTCCAGTAGCGCCAGTATCTCCAGTTGGCCCAGTTGGTCCGGTCGGTCCAGTGGCACCAGTATCCCCAGTCGGCCCTGTTGGTCCCGTCGGTCCAGTAGCCCCGGTATCACCTGTTGGTCCCGTAGGTCCGGTATCACCAGTTGGCCCAGTAGGTCCAGTGGCCCCGGTATCACCAGTTGGTCCGGTCGGTCCAGTAGGTCCGGTAGCGCCAGTATCCCCAGTAGGCCCAGTCGGTCCGGTAGCACCAGTATCCCCAGTAGGCCCAGTCGGTCCGGTAGCACCAGTATCCCCAGTAGGCCCAGTCGGTCCAGTTGCACCGGTTGCCCCAGTATCCCCAGTCGGTCCGGTTGGTCCGGTAGCGCCAGTATCTCCAGTAGGCCCAGTAGGTCCGGTAGCGCCAGTCGGTCCAGTATCCCCAGTAGGCCCAGTAGGTCCCGTAGCGCCAGTTGGCCCGGTCGGTCCGGTAGATCCAGTGGCACCAGTAGGTCCAGTAGCACCGGTAGCACCGGTATCACCTGTAGGCCCCGTTGGTCCGGTCGGTCCGGTAGCGCCAGTCGGTCCAGTATCCCCAGTAGGCCCAGTAGGTCCGGTAGCGCCAGTCGGTCCAGTATCCCCAGTAGGCCCAGTAGGTCCGGTAGCGCCAGTATCACCTGTAGGCCCCGTTGGTCCGGTCGGTCCGGTAGCGCCGGTGGCTCCAGTCGGCCCAGTAGGTCCGGTCGGTCCAGTGGCACCAGTATCCCCAGTCGGCCCTGTTGGTCCCGTCGGTCCAGTAGCCCCGGTATCACCAGTTGGTCCCGTAGGTCCGGTATCACCAGTTGGCCCAGTTGGTCCAGTGGCACCGGTATCTCCAGTTGGTCCCGTCGGTCCAGTAGCGCCAGTATCACCAGTTGGTCCCGTCGGTCCAGTAGCCCCAGTATCACCAGTCGGCCCGGTCGGTCCGGTAGCGCCAGTATCACCAGTATCACCAGTAGGTCCAGTAGGTCCGGTAGCACCAGTATCCCCAGTCGGCCCAGTAGGTCCGGTAGCGCCAGTTACACCCGTCGGCCCAGTAGGTCCGGTTACGCCAGTGAGCCCGGTCGGCCCAGTTACGCCAGTAAGTCCAGTAGGTCCGGTAGCGCCAGTTACACCCGTCGGCCCAGTAGGTCCGGTTACGCCAGTGAGCCCGGTCGGTCCAGTTACTCCAGTAAGTCCAGTAGGTCCGGTAGCGCCAGTAACTCCGGTCGGCCCAGTAGGTCCGGTTACACCAGTGAGCCCGGTCGGCCCAGTCACTCCTCTTAATCCAGTGGGTCCAGTAGGTCCAGTAACTCCAGTCGGCCCAGTCGGTCCGGTTACGCCAGTAAGCCCAGTCGCTCCAGTCGCTCCTCTTAATCCAGTAGGTCCCGTAGCGCCAGTTACACCCGTCGGCCCGGTAGGTCCAGTAGGGCCAATCTCCCCGGCAGACTCTATTAAAGAAACATCATCAATTAGAACAGATCCAGTAGTAGTTTTACTTATTACTATCACTGCGTTTACTGCTTCCGCGGGGGTTTCAATTGTTCTATATATCTCATTCCATGTATTAAATGAGATATTTGGCAAACTTCCGGAAGCAATGATAATTTCCTGTCCTCCTTCAATCTCTTCCCCTTCATTGTTAAAAAATAAAATTTGTATAGTTACTTGAGGACTTGGATTATTTTCAATCGTTCTAAGCGAAACGATGAATACCGAAGATTGCCCAGAAACGACAGGCACCACCTGCCCTAAAAAAGCATACGGCTGGCTACTGATAAACTGTGCGGAATAACTTCCAGAGTGGGCAAAAGTATTAATAACAGACGTATTTGCAGACGCCCAGCCCGTCAGATTTCCTGTTTCAAAACCTCCATTTACAATCACATCATTCACTCAACTTCATCCCCTGCCTTTTTGAATAGTTCCAGCTATCATATGCAGAAAAAACTCCAGCGATCGTTCATTTTGCTAGCTAAAACGAAAAAAGGTGAATGCCTCTGCATCATTTTTTATATCTGTTTATGTAAATATCAGTGAGTATCGAACCCGAAAAAAGAGAAAGCAGTAAATAGCTTCTTGGATGATCAATAGAATGAGGTTTGGGCTTTATATAAAGACAGAGAAGATTCTCGGGGGACTCAATGCAATTGAATGAAGGTTTTACATATCTTAGATTGAGAAGAGTATGCTAATGAAGGAATTTAAAGATGGCGAGAAATAGCAATTCATAGCCAGAAAAACGTTTTATAAAAGCTGCTGATAAGAGTATCAACAGCCTCACTACTATGATCACAATATTGCTATTTCATCTATTTAGTTGAGATTGCGCTTAACAAGTTTTCGCTTGGACCATTTTTTGTATAACGGAATATTAATATGCATTTTCTATTATCAAAACAACAATGACTATGCAGTGCAAAGGTTCTTCTCTCTGAATTTTATACCGATTAAATAGGTATAATTTAAAATATAGATATAGTTATACTTCATTTGAACTTCTAAATCATTTCCTTTTTCGAGTGCTTCGGAACATGTAAACCCAATTAAATACTTCGTTTCCCATTGGTTTGACCTTCACTTTTTTATCCTCGTAAGATATTTATTCTATTTTGAGCTGTCAATTTGGCACTCTCTTTAATCATGCAATTTGCTAATAACTCAAACCCAAAAAATTGGTAAAATGTTAGCTCGGGGAATACTGCATCCTACTCTAGTTTCTTTAGACGTATTATTTTAGTACTGCTATTTTTTATTTATTCTATAGGCTATCTGTTCTCTATGTTTGGGACAGGTAGTTTCATTTTTCAGATGCACTGTATCGTTATGCTTCTCTCGTCATTTACCTCGGCCTTGAAACATACGCTTCAAACGAGATACGAGATGAAAAAAGCGATATTCCGATTGGAACATCGCTTTTTCAGACTATAGAAGAGCGTTGAATTTCAGCAAATGTTTTGCTTAAAAGTTTCCTAGATTATACCCGGCGCATCGCTTGCTTAGACGCCCTTAACGATTTACGACAAATGTTGTCACGCTTTGGGCTGGAAGGTGGGCCCAAAAATGATTGTCGGTTACATTGAGATTCGTTCCAGGCTGAAGATTGCTGCTGCTGCTCGTGACCCATCTAGATACTGTAGAAGCAGATCCGTTCTGCAGCACAAAATTATGGTTGACCCCTGTGTTGCTTTTGTTAATGGCAACAATAACGACCTTGTTGTCACCTTTATAGGCTGACACGTAAACGTTTGCATTAGGATTTTTCGTTGCATCGATCCTTACATAGCCGGGACGCACAAACTTCGAGAAATGCGCCATATTGTAACCGCGTTTGCTGATCGTGCCGTCTTCTTTCATAGGACCGTATGATCTGCGAATGTACCACCATACATAAGCTTGAAAATCTCCCTCAACCATTGAATGGTGAATATGCTCTGAAACCCCCAATGCCTCGGGCCAGCGATCTGCTGAATTATTGTCACTGTTCGGATAGTATACTTCCGTCATCCACAGCTCTTTCCCTCCTCCTTTTTGTTTGAAAAGAGGATAAGGGAGCTGACTGATCTGAGTACCATACAGATGAGCGCCAAGAATATCCATATTCCTAAACGCCTGTGGGTCGTTCAAAATGGGGTCTGATATATTTTTTAGGTACTGAAATGATTCAGGCGCAATGACACGGGCATTAATCGAGCCGGCGTTTTCCTTCATGAAGCGAAGTATTTCTTGCGGCGTCCACCATGTCCAGTCGTGTGCAAAATCAGGCTCATTTTGAACAGAAATCGCATACAGATTCACACCATTATTCTTCATAAAGGTAACGAAATCGTTAAGATGCTGCGCGTATGCGGCATACTTATCGTATCTCAGCCGTTTAGCCGATGTATCCCCATTATGATTGAAGGTCTCAACCATGTTACTTGGGGGATTCCAAGGCGAGGCAATCACAGATGCTCCGTGCTCTATCGCTCTTTTTGCAGTTGCAACTTCTCTGTGCCAATTATTTCTGTTATCGTCTATATAGATTCTGAGAACAGAAAAGCCTAACTGATTCTGTCCATTGCCAAAAGCGGTTTCCCTTTGAGGTGCTGTAAGATCTCCGACCCAAGCAGGATGATTCATTCCTCCAAAACCGCGAATCACTTGTTTTTCTGCAGATACATTAACGGTTACATCGCTTGCTGCCAAAACTTCAGCAGCTCCTGGCCCGGTAAATATGACTGATAGTATAGTGAAGCACATCAATAATACACAAATTGGTTTTTTTACGCATGACATCATTTTTTCCTCTCCTCCATATGATGAATGGCTTTTTGAATTGTGCAACAATCAGCTTCGTCGCTTTTGCTATCTTTGCGTAAACTGCCAGTGATCAAAGTGAAACAAGTTTCTTGTATTTGTTCCGGTAAATACAAAGTATACGTTGTGCACACCTGTTGCGCCGTTTACCGCAGTTTCTATTTCTCTCCAAGATTGCTCTCCGCCTGTAGGAGGAACATCCAAGGTTCCTACAAGCTTACCGTTTACACTGTCAAGACGAACTTCTATCTTCCCTCCTGCAGCCGATGCTACATTGGCTTTAAACGTCTTGGCACCGCCCGCTCCGAAGTCTGCATTACCTACAGCAATCCAATCTCCGTTATGAATGTTTGTGACATGCTGATTATTGATCGGTCCGCCGGGTGCTGAGGATGCCTCTGTTAAAATGCGTCCATTCCAGGCAAATGTTTCAGCTTCTACCCGGTTATATGGATTCAAATTGGAAAGCTGTGTTACGCCTGTATAATTTGCCGCCACCTCTTGAATGGATCCATCTGGATTATGCACAAGCTTATTAATATGGGGAGATCGGTATCCTTTACCAGCCCCAAACAGAGCGGAACTGACAGTTTGAGTATGGTACACCACATACCATTCGTTTTTAAAATTGAAAACCGCATGATGGTTGTTGCCGCCGCCCCCGAAAAAAGCACCCGGATTTTTCAGGAAGTGCCCTCTATACGTAAAGGGACCCATGGGGCTTGAGCTGGTCATATAGCCAATCTCACCTGGCGGCTTATCGGCCGGATGCACGCCGCTGAAATTGATGCAATAAGAATAGTAATAGGTTCCGTTAGATTTATGCATTCCCGAATCTTCAAACATGAAAGGCGCATCAATCGTAGATGCACTTCCCACAACACTGGTCATATCAGGCCCTAATTTGATGACTCTTGCTGTTTTCGGATTTGCCCATTGATCCTGTGTTGGATTTGAGCCGCCAGGGATGCCTCCGCCGGCGTACAGGTAGCCGGTGCCGTCATCATCTACGAATACTGCCGGATCAAAAAGCCACACAACACCGGACATTCCTGGTGTACTTGTTGTAAGCAACGGCTTTCCGATCGGATCTGTCCATGGACCGGTTGGGCTGTCTGCAGTGAGAACCCCGATCCCTCCGCCGCCGTTTGCGAAATAAAGGAAGAATTTGTCCTTGCCATTTATCTTTTTCACTGCGACTGACGGAGCCCAGGACGCACCCGCCCATTTCGCAATTCCTCTGCCGCCATTTATCCCATTGGCACCTGCAACTGGAATGGCTCCGTGGTCTGTCCAGTTCACCATGTCCGCAGAAGAGATGACAAAAATTCGATTCAAATTGGCGAACGAATTATCCTTAATCGTCCTGTCACTATTATATTCGTAGTCATCACTTGACATATAAATATAGACTCTTCCGTTATATGTCAGTGCAAACGGATCCGCTCCCAAATGATGGTCTATCAGCGGATTTGATTTCCCTGCATGTTTTGCAATTGTGGTACTGACGGCATACGCAGACTTCCCGGTGAAGCAGCTCCATAATAAAAATAAAGCTAGAACCCATAAACATACGCTGCGTTTTTTCATCATAAGTTAACATCCTCCTTTTTCTTAAAATGGGGTTTCTTTTAAAATTTGATGACAACAGGTCGTAAAGAATGCATAAAAATGGAAAATTTCTAGCGTGAATTGTTGCAAACATAGGATTTTACGCTCCTCTTTCTCATAAAAAAATGGCCGCTAACTGTCTCAGCGGCATGTTGTATTAGATTATTTATATTTTGTGAAACTTCCTATCTCCGGCAAACGATTCCGTTGACAGTTGTTCATTAACAGCAAGTCCTTGAGGAACCCGTTCTGCAATCCTTTTGATAATCGTTCGAATTGCATCTGCATTTTCTTCGATATGCTGAGGTTCAAAGATTGTCACATGATCTCCTGTTAATTTGTACTCAAGGTACTGCTGTGCAGTTGATTGCGACCACCCTCTATCGGTCGAATCGCCGCACAACAAATGATGTATGTTGGCATTGATGGCGCCGGAATTGATCAGTTCATTGTGATACGCAAGGTAGCTTCTGATTTTATCCTTAATCGAAGGAATGGTTAATAGTTCTCTGTAGTAATCTGGAATAATGTCCATATTCAGTTGGACGATCTCTTCTATTTCCTGTTCCGATAAATGCGTAACCGTAACGGTCATTCTAGAATCCAGCATTATCACATCAGATACGATACGTCCCCGCTGCTCCAAAGTTTTAGCAACCTCAAAAGCCACATTTGATCCTGCGGAGTAACCAAGCAAAACAAACGGCCCTTTTTCCTGAATGCGCATCATGCTTTCTGCATATTGGTCAACGATCTCTTTTTGAGACTGATCTTCCAAGAAATCAGCGGCATAGACGGTACAATCGCCGTCAAGCCTTTTCGCCATTTCATGATAAACCAGCCCATACCCGATTAAAGGCGGGAAACAGAATACAGGGATTGAACCTTCCTGATTCAGCTTCACAAATACATTATTTGTCTTGGATTCGAACACCTCGGTTAGAATGGCGCGTGCCATTGTTTCGATGGTTGGAAAATCGTATACGGCTTGATAATGCATTTTGATTCCCATATTGGCGTTCATTTGATGAATCAATTGCAATACTTTGAGTGAATGGCCGCCAACGTCAAAAAAGTGATCTTTTATTCCCGGGTTACTGAGGGCTAAAACGCTCTTCCATATCTCAGCCAGCTGTTTTTCAATTGGTGTTCTCGGTGCTGTGTACTCAGTTCCGGCCACCTTATTTTTCTCAGGAGCCGGCAAAGCTTTTCGGTCGATTTTACCATTACTAGTGATTGGCATCTTGTCTACTTGTACAAAATAGGCTGGAATCATATATAAAGGCAGTTTTTGCAGCAATTTCTCCTTCAAATGGATTGCATTCAGTGCTTTGTCCCCTGTCAAGTAGGCACAGAGCTGCTTGGAGCCCTTTTCTTCAACTGAGGTGACAACTGCTTCTTTGACTGCATCGAGTTGTAATAACGACGTTTCGATCTCGCCGAGTTCAATCCGGTACCCGCGGATTTTCACCTGATGATCGATTCGCCCTATATACTCGATATTACCGTTGGGCAGCCATCTTGCTAAGTCTCCTGTCCGGTAAAGCCGCTTTCCTGCTTCAAATGGGTGATTTACAAACTTTTCAGCTGTCAGCTCCGGACGGTTCAAGTAGCCACGCGCAAGCCCGTCTCCTGCGATACACAGCTCTCCTGGCACACCGAGCGGCTGAAGAAGTTCTGATTCAGGCTGTACGATATACAATTGAATGTTGGAAATCGGTTTACCTATTGGAACTGAGTCGAGCGTTTCTCCCGTTTCACATTCAAAATACGATACATCAATCGTTGCTTCTGTCGGCCCGTATAAATTGATGATTTGAGCCTCGCTTACCGGTGTGATGCTGCGATGAAATCCGGCAGCGTGCGCAGGCGTTAAAGCCTCGCCGCTTGCAAATACATATGTTAATGACGCCAGCTTTCTCTGTAATTCGTCGTCGGTTTTCTGCTCCATGGATTCGAGAAAAGCATGCAGCATCGCAGGTACAAAATGCATAACGGTAATATTTTCTTTCGCAATCGTCTCTAAAATGATGTCAGGGTTCTTCTCTCCTCCGTTTGGCAGCAATACTGCTTTTGAACCTGTTAACGACCACCAGAACAACTCCCACACCGATACATCAAAGGTAATAGGGGTTTTTTGCAGAATGGCATCCTGCTTGTCCAGCGGGTAGTTTTCCTGCATCCAAACGAGACGGTTGACGACGGATCGGTGCTCCACCATCACTCCTTTCGGTTTGCCCGTTGATCCTGAAGTATAGATGACATAAGCTAAGTGATTCGGACTGGCTGTTTTCTTCAAGTTCGAAGCATCTTCCTTGAAGAATCGCGGATCTTCCAGATCCAACACTTTCCCTTTAAAAGGTACGCCCTTCCTCAAATGACTCTGTGTTAACAACAGCTTCGTATCCGAATCCTCCAATATATATCGAATACGCTCTTCTGGATAACTCGGATCGATCGGTACATACGCGCCCCCGGCTTTTAAAATCCCAAAGAGTCCTATGATCATTTCCAATGAACGTTCGGACATAATCCCGACTGGCTGATCTAGATGCACGCCTTCTGATTGCAATGTCCTGGCAAGTTGATTTGCTCTTTCATTCAGTTCCCGGTATGTCAGCTGTTTTTCTCCGAAGATAACAGCCGCTTGATCAGGCGTACGTTGCACTTGTTCCTCAAACAATTGATGAAGTGTCTTTTCCTTTGGATACTCTGCTGCCGTATTATTGAATGTTTCGACAAATAGCGAGCGTTCGTCAGCTGTCACTATATCTAAATCTCGAATGTGCGCTGTCTGGTTTTTCACCATCTGCTTAATGATTTGCAGAAAATGCTCTTTCATCCGTTTGACACTATCATGATCATAGACGTTGCCATTGTACACAAAATGAATGTCGATTTCTTCTGCAGGCATGACAATGAAATTGAAATCGTAATGGGTTTGCTCCTCCATATGAAAATTGAGAATGTTCAACGCGTCACGATCCTGTTTCAAGTGCTCCATTTGTTTCTCGACCGGATAATTTTCAAACACCATAATATGACTGATCAGCTGCTGCTTTTGTTCGGTTTGAGCCTGTATTTCATACAATGGAAATGTATCAAATGCCTGAGAAGCCAGTGCCTGATCTTGGCTCATCTTCAATACTTGTTCAACGGTCATTTCAGGCTGAGCGGAAATACGTACGGGAATAGTATTGATAAATAAACCGACCATAGATGCAATACCTGCGATTTCTGCCGGCCGGCCGGATACGACCGTTCCAAAAACGACATCCTGACTGTTGTTATATCGCTGCAGCAGCAAGCCCCATGCACTTTGTATCAAAGTGTTTACGGTGACGTGATGTTGGCTTGCGGTCTGTTTGATTTCCTCAGAAAGCTGTTTTCCCAGATGACATGCAAGCCTTTGTTTGTGATATCCAGTAGATTGGTTTGAAACAGGTTCTTTCGGCAAAACAGTCTTCCCTTCATAGCCGTTCAAATATTTCTGCCAATAGGCTGAAGCATTTTTATGATCCTGATCTTCCAGCCATTCGATATACCGGCTGTACGGGGGAACGGCTTCCCGTTTCGGTTTCCTTCTATCGAGAATTGCATAATAGGTTTCAAACACTTCTTTCGTAATAAGAGGCATACACCAGCCATCCATTAAAATATGATGGAAGCTCCATATCACTCGTGCTTGGTCGTCCTCTGTACGAAGGATTGAGACACGCATTAACGCATCTTGAGTAAGGTTGAATCCTCTTGCTTGATCTTTTTGTACAAAGTCGGCGATGAACTTGGCGCGTTGTTCATCCTTCATGGTTCGAATATCTTCAACGGTTATTTCGATCGGTTTTTTTCGAAATACGATTTGTAGAGGCTGATCTTTCCAATCCGTATGAAAATGAGTCCGAAGAATCTCATGTCTGTCTGCCAGCTGCGATAAACTCATTGTAAAGGCTTCGATATCCAAATCTCCTTTGAGATCAAAAGCGGCTTGTTCAAAATAAGCTCTGGAAGCTGAATCGATTAAGCTGTGAAACAGCATACCTTTCTGCATGGGGGTTAACGGATATATGTTTTCAATGTCGCCAATATGCTGTGTTTGCTGAGCAAATTGGTCTAATTCTGCGATTGTGATGTCTTTTAGCGAAATATCGCTAGGCGTCAGTTGAATTTGTTCTTGAGCTGTACAATGTTCGATAACTTGTTGCAGGCTGCTCTTTAAGAGATCGGCGCATCTTTCTATTGTTTCTCTTCGATATTGTTTTCCAGAGTAACTGATAGCCAGTGAGAGCTGCCCGTCTGAAATCATGCCGTTTATATCGAGCGCATAGGTAATGGGATGCCTGTCGCTGGCAATTTCCCCGCCGGAGTAAGGGGAGATCTCGATTTTTCCATTTCGGACATCTTGATCGAATTGGCCGAGGTAATTGAAGCTGATTTCCGGATGTCCTGTCCAGTCAGGTGCTTTCGGATGATCGGATAAATATTTGATCAAACCATATCCTATTCCTTTTTGGGGAATCTGACGCAGCTGCTCTTTTACTGTTTTAATACGCTGTGAGATATCTTGATCCGCTTTGATTTGGAGAGAAACAGGGTATTGGCTTGTGAACCATCCCACTGTACGTGATATATCAAGGTCTTGAAAAATAGATTCTCTGCCGTGCCCTTCCAGACTAATGAGAATGTCTTCATGGCCGGTCCAACGATAGATAGCCATTCCAAGTCCTGTCAGCAATAAATCGTTCATGTCAGTCGTATAGGCCCGGTTCGACTTTTTTAATAAACATTCGGTTTCTTCCGCTGTCCATTGGACGATGATCGCTTCCTTGTCTTTGGCCAGACCAGCATCCTGTTCATTGTCCTTTGGCAATGTATATGGCGGGATATACTGCTGTTCGAACCAGTATCGATTTTCGGCTTCAAATTCGTGACTTTCTGCATAACGTTTCAATTGTTCAGCCCATAAAAGGTAGGAATCTGTCTTCTTAGGCAGCGTGATCGCTTCACCGTTTTCGAGCTGCTCATAAGCCGATGTTATATCTTCAAGTAAAATTCTCCACGAGACGCCATCGACAACTAGATGATGGATCGCCATTAGCAAATGATCTCCATCCTGACATTGAAACAATCCCAGTTTCATGAGAGGTCCTTCGGCTAATTGGATGGATTGCTGAATGCCGTTGGAGATCGTTTCTATCGTTTGAGCCGGGTTGGTTTCTTCGAGTAATGAGAACACTTCAAGGCTGAATAAATCTCCTTCATCGATCCCACGATTTCGGGCTTCATAGCCGTGGCCTGTCGGAACATAAACCATGCGTAAAGCATCGTGATGCTCTGTAATCTTCTTCATGACTTTTTGAAGCCTCGATTCGTCCAGCCCCTCTTTGAAATAAAGCATGACAGATTGATTATAATGGTGCGAATCAGGATATTGCTGGGCAAAAAACCAGTGTTGAATCGGTGTCAGCAGCGATCGGCCTTTGATTTCTCCTTGTTCAGCAATTCGCGTGACCGGCTCTGCAAAAGGAGCAACACCAGCGATTGTCGGATGCTTGAACAAGTGTTTGATGTCAAGCTTATACCCTGATTGATATAAGCTTGAAGTCACTTGAATCGACTTAATTGAATCTCCCCCAAGCTCAAAGAAATGGTCGTCGATTCCGACGCGTTCTGCGCCTAATACCGACTCCCACACTTCGGTTAGGGTTTTTTCCAGCTCTGTCCGCGGAGCTATATAGGTATCACCTGTGAGATTGGCTGTTGGAGCAGGCAATGCCTGACGATCGATTTTTCCGTTGGACGTAAGCGGTATCGCTGTCAGCTGTATGAAATAAGCAGGTATCATATAGTCGGGAAGCTGCCGGGACAGATGTTCTCGGATTTCACTTACGGTTAAAGAATGCTGTGCTGTATAATAGGCGCACAAAGATGTTTCTCCATCGGTTTCGTGTGCAATAACGATAGCTTCTTGAATCGGCTGTATATGAATAAATGCGGCTTCGACTTCACCGATTTCAATGCGGTAACCGCGAATTTTCACCTGGTGGTCGGCCCTTCCGAGGTATTCGATCTTACCGTCCGGAAGCCGCCTGGCCAAGTCTCCTGTCCGGTACATTTTTGCCCCCGGTACAAAAGGGTGCGGCAGAAACTTTTCCGCTGTTAATTCCGGCCGGTTCAAATAACCTCTGGCAATACCGTCCCCGCTGATATAGATTTCTCCCGGGACGCCGATCGGCATCGGCTTCATGCTCTTATCGAGTACAGAAATGTTCATATTGTCTGCGGCGGTTCCGATCGGCACTGATTCCCTTCTGTCATGTTGCGGATCAAAGGAATGGATCATACAGCCGACGACTGTCTCTGTAGGCCCGTATTCGTTAAAGATTTCGATTCTGCCGCCGAATTGCCTGATGATGTTTCGGGCGAGCCCAGTGCTTAAATTGTCGCCGCCAACGATGAATTTCCGAATGGCGCACTCAGAAGGAATGTTCATTTCTTTTAATAACCGCAAATGAGCCGGGGTCAATTTGATAATATCAACTCTTGGATCCTGCACAATGGATTCAAGCAAGACCGCCTTGTTTTCGCCTCCGTAGATAATCATGGCATTCCCGGTAATAAGCGGAGTGAAAACAGATGTTACTGTCAAATCAAAAGCGATGGACGAATAGAGCGGAAAGGTGGTTTTTTCTCCTTTGACATATACCTTGCGGGCCCACCAAATATAATTGGTTAAGCCTTGATGCTCAATCGCCACACCTTTAGGCTTGCCTGTAGAGCCTGACGTATAGATGACATAAGCTAAATCCTTCGCACTGCTGATCGGTTCAAGGTCAGTGCTGTCCTTGTGGTAAGAGCTTTCTTCATCAATGAAAACCATTGGGCCTGAAAGATCCAACTGTTGTCGGAGATGGCTCTCTGTCAAGATGATATCAGCTTCGGAGTCATCTACTATATACTGGATGCGGTGCTTCGGATAACCAGGATCAATTGGCACATAGGCACCGCCTGCTTTTAATACGGCCAGTATTCCCACGACCAGCTCAATGCTATGATCGTTGATAATGGCTGCGAGCCGGTCCTTCCCGATGCCCTTGGCTCTTAACGTTCGGGCTAATTGATTGGCGCGTTCATTGAGCTGGCGATACGTGAATTTCTTTTCACCGCAAATAACGGCTGCTTGATCCGGTGTTCGTTTTACCTGCGCTTCGAATAACTGAGTAATTGTCTTATCCCGCGGATATGCTGTTTTCGTATAATGATAGTCAAGGAGAAATGTATTTGTCTCCGCTTCAGATAACATATTCACTTGGCCGAGGGTGAGGTCGGGCTGAAATAATATGATAGAAAATAGACGATTTAAATGTCCGATTACCTGCATCATGTACTCGCGGTCATAGGTTTGGTCATTAAAAAATAACTTTAAATCAATCGAGTTTTCCCCCATAGCAAACTGAAATAAAGCATCTGAAGCAGCCGTTTCTATGAAACGATCAGAATGAAGTTGCTCTAATGACACAACCGTATGGATGATCGGCAAATGATTTGTATTGTAATTCAGCGGCAGCTGTCCGGCCATTTTCTCAAAAGGAACGTTTTGATATAAGATTGCTTCGTCCAGCGTATGTTTCAGTTCTTGGAATATCGATTTAAACGTACTGTCGGCATTGATATTCTGTTTGATTAACAGGAGTTGATCTAAACGAAGCTCCTCATCAGTTTCGTCTTCAAAGGTTGGAACCCCTGTAATCACCCTCTCTTCCCCTGTGTATTTGTATAACAGGGCTTCAATTCCGATCAGGAGAACCAGATAGACGGCCATCGGCGTTTGATTCGTCATGGTCAGGATGCGGCGTGATACATCTTCACTCAATGAGCTGTGAATACAGTCAGATGCCCTCGTTATATCACGCTTTAATGCTGTGTTGGACATTTGAAACGAAGGGAATGCACTGGGGCGGTCTTCCGCTTGAAACATACTTCCCCAGAACAACTCCTGTTGTTTGAATTCTGACATTCATATCCCTCCAGTTGGTTTCATTCCTGTTTTGAAGGCGGCTGGCGGCAGCCTCGGCAATTGTGCCGGGACGGCCGCTGCCGTCTATAATTAGAAATCCAATTCGATTGTGCTTGCGAGATGTTTGTTTTTGTTTACTTTTTCGCTTAATTGAATGTCTTTTAAAAGAACGGATGGGTTTCGCAAAATCGCCGAGAGGATCATGATGTAATCCTCGGCCAATACAGAAATGGTTTTCTTTTTAAATAGCTTCGTGCAGTAGACAAAGCTGCCTTTTATTTCATCTTTGTCCATTACGAAGGTCAGCTGCAAATCAAATTTAGCTGTTGTATTCGTTTGTTCATAAGATTTGACGGCGAGAGAGTCTATTTCAATATCCGTTTGTTCTGTGTTTTGCAGGACAAACATCGTATCGAACAATGGGTTGCGGCTTAAGTCCCGTTTTACACCTAGTTTTTCTACAAGTTCTTCAAAAGGATATTCTTGATTTTCATAAGCCTCCAGCATCGTTTCTTTCGTTTCCTTTATATAGTCCATACATGTCTTTTCTGCCATCGGAGCGGTACGGATGGCTAATGTATTGACAAACATACCGATGATGGGTTCCAAATCTGCATATGGTCTCCCCGCAATAGGCGTACCGATGACGAAATCATCCCGGCCGCTGTATTTAGCAAGCAGTATGGAATAGGCAGAAAACAAAATCATATAAGCGGTCGATCCGGTCAAGTCTTCCAGCTGCTTTATACCTTGTACGACAGTCTTATCAAGTGTAAAATTGTGCTGCTTGCCATCGAAGCTTCTAACAGGCGGTCTCGCAAAATCTTTCGGCAGCTCGAATGACGGAAGCTCTTCATGAAATACACCGAGCCAATACGTTTCCTGCTTCTTGATTCGTTCTCTTTGTTCTTTTTGATGTTTCCATTCAGTAAAGTCTTTGTACTGAATACGGAGCGGAGCTAACTCTTTGCCGTCATACAATTGAATCAGTTCTTCGACAAAAATATTCATCGAGACGCCGTCCGTTATGATGTGGTGCATGTCAAACATGAAAATATGCCGGTCTTGTTCCAACTCGATGAGTCCCGCCCGAAGTAATGGAGCCTGACTGAGATCGAATGGCCGAACAAAGGCGCGGAAACATTCCTCAACCTCGTCAGGTGCTGCCTTATATCTTTCTATAGAGAACTCCATTTGCGGTTTGATCACCTGCACCGGCTCTCCGCGGACCATTTTAAATCCGGTACGCAGTGATTCATGACGCTGGATCAGTCTTTGAAAAGCAGTTTGTAAGCGATTTATATCAATTTTCCCTTCTAATGTAAGAATTCCCGGCATATTGTAGCTAAGTTCGCCGCCTTCGATTTGTGTCGACAAGTAAACCATCTTCTGCACGGAGGATACAGGATAAACATCTTTTTCTTTGGCAGGCGGAATGGTCTCCGGCCCGATGTCCTCAGCTTCAGTAATGATCTTTGCCATTTCTTCAACGGTCGGATATTGAAAGACTTCTTTTAAAGAAATGTTTTTGCTGAATTGCTTATGAATGTTAGCGATGAGCGTCATCCCCCGTAATGAGTGGCCGCCCAGATCGAAAAAGTTATCTTTCACGCCAATTTCTTTTACCTTCAAAACGTCTTGCCAGATACATACCAGTTGCTCTTCCATGCTCGTTCGCGGAGCAACGTAGTCGGTTCCTGTATGCAAACCTGCTTCAGGAATTGGCAATGCTCTCCGATTTACTTTTCCATTCGAAGTTAGCGGCAGTTTTTCCAGTTGGATAAAGTATGACGGAATCATATAGCCTGGTATTTGCCCTGCAAGTTTTTCTTTTAGCTGACTGATCGAAACTGATTGTTCCGCTGTAAAGTAAGCATACAAATCGCTTTGCCCATCTGCATTTTCTTTTGAGAGGACAACTGCTTCCTGTACATGTTTTAAAAGAGCGGCCTCCACCTCACCGAGCTCAATTCGGTAACCGCGAATTTTGACTTGATGGTCCATTCTTCCCGCATATTCAATGTTTCCGTCAGGAAGGTAACGGGCCAGATCGCCTGTTTTGTACATCCGCTGATTCGGGTCAAATGGATGCGGAACGAATGTTTCGAGCGTCAAAGACTCCTTGTTATGATAACCTCGGGCTAAACTGCTCCCTGAAATACATAGCTCACCGACAATTCCGACAGGCTGAAGCGATCCTGCTTCATTCAAAATGAAAATCTCTGTATTTGAAATCGGTTTGCCGATTGGCTGAAGTTCCTGATCTTTATCCGGATCAACGGTATACATGGTCACGACATGCGTCTCTGACGGACCGTAATGATTATGCAGTGTGACCTGGTGGCGTCTCAGCATGTCGCGCAGCATATTTGTTATGATGAGCTGTTCTCCTGCGGCGATGATGTGATCCACGCACTCAGCAAACGGTTCGAAATAGTGTGTCTCTGAGGCGAGGAGCTTAAGGAACGCGGTCGGAAGAAATGCTGTCTGTATATTGTGCTTTTTGACAAATTCATTGAGCTGACGCACTTCCCGTTTTGCCTCATCGCTGATGATACATAGTGTTCCTCCGCTTGAAAGTGCGGAGAACATTTCTTGATAGCAAACATCAAAGCTCATGGCGGCAAATTGCAGCACTCTGTCAAAACGCAGCTGTGTATGATCTCGTTCATGTACGAACAGATTCGTCATCGTTTTATGCGTTATTTGAACTCCTTTTGGCTTCCCTGTTGTACCAGATGTGTAAATGACGTACATTAAGTCATTTTCCGAATACGAAAGATGAAGATTGTCGGTACCGCCTTGATATAGTAACGGATCGTCAAGCAGCAGAACTTCCCCTTCAAAGAGCCGCGGGATGGTATGGCCAGCACTAGTCAATAGCACATCGGCTCCGCTGTCTTTCATCAAAAAAGTCCGCCGTTCATCAGGAAGTTCCGGATCGATAGGAAGAAATGCTCCGCCGGCCTTTAATATGGCTAAAATGCCGATGATCATATTTGCTGAGCGCTCGGTGAGAACGGCAACCGCCTGATCAGTGCTTACCCCCTTATCTTGAAGGACGCGCGCCAGCTGATTGGAGCGTTCATTCAGCTGACGATAAGTCAGCGTCTGATTTTCAAACAGGACGGCTTCATGGTCTGGGTTAAGCGCAGCCTGCTGCTCAAAAAGCTGATGAATCGCTGGCGGAATATGTTTTTCTGTGATTCCGGTATCGTTAAATCGTAGCTGAATGTCACTCTTCTCTGCTTGGGTCATCATATCCAATCTGGCCAGCTTTGCCTCAGGCTGTTTGATAATCGAATCAATCAGCTGCACAAAATGACCGATCATGCGTTCGATCGTTTCTGGTTTAAACAGAGCGGTCAAATATTCCATCGTGAAATGAATACAAACGTCTGCTTCCACAGCTGTTAAGGTTAAATCGAATTTAGCCATCGTATGTTCGCTTGGATAGGGTTGAAAAGTGATGTCATTTATCTCTAACTGTTCCTGCTCCGTGTTTTGAAGCACAAACATGGTGTCAAACAATGGATTGCGGCTCAAGTCTCTGGCAATATTCAGTTGGTCGACCAGCGCTTCGAACGGGTAATCCTGATTCTCATAAGCCTTTAAGGCATTCTCCTTCACCTCGGACAGATACTGAGTGAACGTTTTCCCTTTTTCAGGGTAATTTCTCATCGCCAATGTATTCACAAACATTCCGATAATCGGTTCCAAATCCGCGTGCGGTCTCCCCGCTATAGGACTGCCGACAATAATATCTTCCTGACCGCTGTATTTTGAAAGCAATAATGTATAAGACGCTAAGAGCACCATATATAAAGTAGATTCTGTTTGGGATGCCAGCTGCTTCAACCCGTCACTTTTTTGCTTATCAAGTGTAAAATGCATCGTGGCTCCCGCAAAATCACGTGTCGACGGCCGGATATAATCGGTCGGCAGATGAAGGACAGGAACGTCGCCGCTGTAAAGCTCTAACCAATAGGCTTCTTGATTTTGGATCTGCTGTAACCGTGCTTCTCCGGTCTGCCATACTGCGTAGTCCTTGTACTGGATGCGTAAAGGCGGCAATATCTCTCCTTTATATGTCCGAATAAATTCTTTAATCAATACGCTCATGGATGTTCCGTCAGAAATAATGTGATGCATATCAAACATGAGAATTCCTCGGTCAGGTTGAAATTCAATCAGCCCTACGCGAAGCAGCGGCGGCTCCTCCAGATGAAACGGACGAATAAATTGGCGGATATAAATGTCCGCTTCATTTTCTTCTGCCTGATACCACTCTACTTCGAACTTTGCGTGATCTAAGACATACTGAACAGGTTCTCCGCCGGCCATTTTAAAACCGGTGCGCAAAGATTCGTGACGCTGAATCAGCGTGCGGAAGGCTTGTTGCAGCTTATCACGGTCAAGCTTACCTTCGACAGCCATCAGTCCCAGCATGTTGTAACTGAGTTCTCCGCCTTCCAGATGATTAAGAATGTACAATCGTTTTTGGGCCGAGGATACCGGATAATAAGGTCTTTTTTCAATTGCGGGAATAGCGGCATACCCAGTTAGCTCAGTTTTCGTGATTTCCCGCGCGAGCTGTTCAATGGTTGGGAAACGGAATACGTCCCGCAAAGGAATTTGGACCTGCATTTGCTTTTGTATTTTTGCGATAAGCGCGGTTGCCCGCAGAGAGTGTCCTCCAATATCAAAAAAGTGATCTCGAATCCCGATCTGCTCTAAGTCGAGAACGTCCTGCCAAATGGCTGTCAGCTGGATTTCTGCCGGAGTCTGCGGCGGCACGTATTCCGTGCTTCTGTCTCGACCTTTGACCGGAGCCGGTAATAACTGCCGGTCAAGCTTCCCATTTGGCGTCAGCGGCATTTGATCAAGCTGCACAAAATGAGTTGGTATCATATACGCCGGTAAATGCCGGGACAACCTTTCACGAAGTTCACTGATCTGTATTGGTTTGTTCGCAGTATAGTATCCGCATAGATCATATTCTCCATCTGAGTCTTTAAGGGCAATTGCGGCTGTTTCTTGTATATCAGGAACGTTCATCATGACCGTTTCTATTTCACCGAGCTCGATTCGAAAACCGTGAATTTTCACTTGATGATCAACCCGGCCGATAAATTCAATATTTCCATCTGGCAGAAAGCGGGCCAGATCACCGGTTCTATACATTCGTTCCGCCGGGACAAACGGATCGGCCGCAAATTTTTCATTCGTCAGCTCCGGCAGGTTCAAGTAACCCCGACCGACACCGTCCCCTGCTATATACAGCTCGCCTTGGACGCCTGCCGGCTGCAGCCGTTTTTTGGAATCAAAAATGTACATGCGGTTATTGCCTAACGGCTTGCCTATAGGGACATGAATGTGACTGCGAGCCCAGGCATCGGCAGAATACTCAATGTTGAACAAGGACGCGTCTACGCAAGTTTCAGTAGGGCCATATACATTGGTGATCGCAGGCGCAGCGGCATGCTTGCCGAATAATTGCATGAGCTTATTTACCGTCGTTTTGGAAAGAGCTTCTCCTCCGATTATAAGATGCCGAAGCGTGACTCCCTGTAAATCCCCTGCGGCTAATAAGAGTTTTAAATGGGCAGGTGTTCCGTCGGTAATATCAATAGAATGCTGCTGATAGTAACGGCATAAGGCTGCACCGTCTGATACGACCTCTTTTGGAACAATAAACAGGGTATGACCTAATAGCAAAGAAGCATACATTTGCTGAACAGAAGCATCGAAATAATATGGAGCGAGCATGGCTACATTCAGATCCGACTCATAGGCAGAGTATACTTGGCGGCTCAGCCCTTCTATCAGGTGGATGACCTGGCGATGTTCAATTAACGTGCCTTTAGGTTTGCCTGTCGTACCGGAAGTATAAATGGCATAGGCCAGTTGACTGGACTGATAAGAGAGTGCAAGACTGCTGTCATTTTCATGATAGGCATGTTCCTCCATGAGATCGATACATGTCCCTGAGAAGTCGATGTTATCCTGCAGCTGTCCGCGATAAAGCAATACACTGATGCCTGAATCATTTAAAATATAACGGATGCGGTTAGACGGAGAATCAGGATTTATAGGCAAATATGCACCGCCCGCTTTTAAAATTCCCAAAATGCCTATCATCATCTCCAGAGAGCGTTCAGTCATAATGCCGACAAGCTGATCCGCCCCCACTCCTTTTGCCCGCAAGGTTCGCGCAAGCTGATTGGCCCGCCGGTTCAGTTCCCCGTAGGTTAATTGTTTACCCTCGAATACAACCGCGGTATGGTCCGGCGTACGATGCGCTTGTTCCTCGAACAACTCATGAATCGTTTGATCACGCTGGTATTGCATGTCGCTAGACTGAAAATGACTGAGCAGATGTTCTTTTTCTTGCTGAGTCAAAAGCTCTAATTCTTCTATTTTGACTGATGGATTCTGTAATACTTGCTGCATGAGCTGTTCAAAATGTCCGCGGAGCCGCTCCATTTCTGATTTTTCATAGTCATTTTCATTAAAACCGAAATGAACGGCCAGCTGTTCGCCAGGTATAACAACCACATTCAAATCATAATGGGAGTGTTCCTGCATATGAAAATTCGTGATGCTCAGTTCCGTATCATGATGACCTGCCTCTTCAACCTGCTGCCCTATCGGATAGTTTTCAAAGATCAGTATGTGATCAATTAAGTTTTGCTTTTGTTCCGTTTGGGCCTGAATTTCGTATAAAGGGTAGGTATCGTATGCTTGGGAGGCCAGTGCATTTTGTTGAACCATTTGCATCGTTTCAATAAAAGAGCTGTCCTCATCACAGCGGATGCGAACTGGTATGGTATTGATGAACAGGCCGATCATCTGTTCCGCCCCAGGGATTTCCGCCGGCCTTCCGGACACGACACTGCCAAAGACGACATCCCCAGACCCGCTGTATTTCTGTAATAAAATTCCCCACAACGTTTGGATCAACGAATTTAATGTCACTTGATGCTGATTTGCGATTTGCTGCAGCCGTTTTGTTTGTTCCGGGTCTAATTCATAGCTCACATTGGCATAAGCATATGCTTTTTGTTCATGCTGCGGTCTTTTATGAAGAAATCGCGTTTCACCCTTATAGCCGTCAAGATACTCACACCAGTACCGTTTAGCCGCTCCCTGATCTTGACGGCCAAGCCACTCGATATAGTCGCTGTAAGGAGCGGCGGATGGCGCTTCTGTTTCCCTGCCTTTTTGCAAAGCGTAATAATGCTCAAATACTTCCTTTGTAATAAGAGACAGGCACCAGCCGTCCATCACAATATGATGAAAGCTCCAAATCAGATGATATTTGCGGTCTTCCATACGGAAAATCGCTATGCGCATCAGCGGGTCCCGAGCCAAGTCAAATCCTTTTGCCTTGTCCTCTTTTTGATAGGCTGCGATTTCATCCTCGCGCCGAGGCTCCTCTATGTCACGCAAATCTGCAAAATGAATTTGCGGTTTTTGCTTTTTATAGACAATTTGTAAAGGAGTATCGTTCCAGCCGCTGTAAAAACGGGTTCTGAGCACGGCGTATGTTTCACATAATCGTTCAAGGCTTGCTTTAAACCAATTAATCTTTAACTCTCCCTGAATACTAAACGATGCTTGTTCAAAATAAGAATGTGAGTCCTCATCCAGCAAGCTGTGAAAGAGCATTCCTTTCTGCATCGGGGTGAGCGGATACACGTTTTCGATCTCACTTGAATGCGGCAGTTGAAGGAGAAGCTGATCCAATTCGTCAATGGACATGCCTTTTAACAATATATCGCTTGGTGTCAGTTCTGATTGTTCTTTCTGAACGCAATGTGTAATGATTGTCCGCAGCTGGCTTTGAATCGTTTCTGATAACCGCTTGATCGTTTTTCTTTCGTATTGTTTGCGGCTGTAGCTGATCACAAGCCTCAGACGGCCCTCAGTGATCATTCCGTTTATATTCAGTACATACGGTCTTGCTTGATTTCCGCTCGAGTCGGAACCGCAGGAATAAGAAGATAATTGAATCGCATGCTGCTGCAAATCTTGGTCAAACTGCCCTAGATAGTTAAAGCTGATCTCAGGATTGAGTTTCGATGGCATTGTGCTGCTTAAGTACCTTGCTATTCCATATCCAATCCCTTTATGCGGAATTTGACGCAGTCCTTCTTTAGTCGTTTTAATGTAATCAGAAATTTCTTTGCCTGGCTGTATATGAAGGACAGCCGGATAAAGGCTTGTGAACCATCCAACCGTACGGGAGATATCCACATCTTGCATAATCTGTTCTCTTCCGTGTCCCTCTAAATGAATCGGGATCTGTTCCAGTCCTGACCAATGCGATATGGAAAGACCGAGAGAAGTTAAAAGCAAATCATTTATTTCAGTATGATAAGCGCGATTCGCCTGTTTTAATAGCAGCTCCGTTTCCTCTTTCGTCCATTCCGCGGTTTCTGTTTCACTGTCTTTTGCAGCCGTATGTGTTTCATGGAAATCTTTCGGCAGCGGTTTTCCTTCGGTTTGTTCGATCTTTGCCCAATACTCCTGTTCTTGTTTTACGGTTTCACTTTGTGCATATTCCGAAAGCCTCTTGGCCCATAATTGGAAAGAGTCTGTTTTTTGCGGCAGTTGAATCACTTGCCCGTTTTCGGCTTGCTTGTACCCGCTAACAAGATCCTCCAGCAGAATGCGCCATGAAACCCCGTCCACAATTAAATGATGGATGGCTATGAGCAAATGGTCTCCATCTGCGCACTGAAACAACCCAGCTTTCAGTAACGGTCCATCACTTAAATTCATACTGCTTTGTAGCTCGTCAGCCTTGGCTTCAATTGTCCGCCTCGGATCGGAATCTTCTTTCAGGTCCAGGACTTCTAAGTGGTACAGTCCGCTTTGGGCAATCTCTGCATTCTGTGCTTCGTAGCCATTTTCCGTAGTCTGGAACGTCATGCGGAGCGCATCATGATGTTCAGCAAGCTTTTGCAGGGTTTGCCGAAGCGCTGATTCCTGGAAACCTTCCGGCGCATACAGCATGACGGCTTGATTATAATAATGCGGATCGACTGTTATGTGATCAAAGAACCAATGCTGAATAGGAGTCAGACTGACGTCTCCTTTGACTTCACCTTGATCGGCTATACGCAGATTCTGCTTAATATGCGGACTTAACTCGGCAATTGTGGCGTATTGAAACAAATCTTTGATTTCCATTTTGTATCCTTGTTGAATTAATCTGGAGGACACTTGAATGGATTTAATGGAATCTCCGCCAAGATCAAAGAAATCATCCATAATACCAACATTTTCAGCACCTAATACCGATTCCCAGACAGAAACTAATATTTCTTCCATTTTTGTTCGAGGAGCCTTGTACGCTGCTCTGTCCTGCAGATCGAAATCCGGAGCCTGCAGCCCTTTTTTGTTTATTTTTCCGTTAGAAGTTAAAGGCATTTCATCCAGCTCGATAAAATAAGCTGGAATCATGTAATTCGCCAAGCTGTGAGCCAATTGTTTCCTGAGCTGGGCTCCTGTTATTTGTCCGCCGCTCACGTAATAAGCACACAATTGTTTAAACCCGTGGACATCAACTCTTGCTGTAACGACCGCTTCCTTGATCGCTTCTTCTTGAAGCAATGCCTCCTCGATCTCGCCTAATTCGATACGATAGCCTCTGATTTTTACTTGTTCATCTATTCTGCCCGCATATTCAATGTTTCCGTCAGCCAGCCATTTCGCCAAATCCCCTGTCTTATACATCTTGGCTCCGGGTTCAAACGGGTCATCGACAAATTTCTCTGCCGTCAATTCCGGACGGTTCAAATATCCTCTTGCCACACCAGCGCCGCTGATATAGATTTCTCCCGGGACGCCGATCGGGGCAGGTTTCCTATTCTCATCAAGGATATAAATGCTCATGTTTGCCGCAGCTGTTCCGATCGGTACCGATTCCCGCTTGTCCTTTACGGCATCATAACGGTAAATCATGCAGCCGACAACGGTTTCCGTCGGCCCGTACTCATTGCATATGTCAATTCGGCCTTCGAACTGTTCATGAATACTTTGGGCTAGCCGGGTGCTTAGATTTTCCCCGCCCACAATCATTCTCCGGACAGCCGATTGATCGGCGATGTTCATTTCTTTTAAAACCTGCAAATGGGCTGGGGTTAATTTCATGACATCCACCCTCTGGTCCTGCACAATCGATTGAAGCAGAGCTGTTTTGTCCTCTCCGTCATAGACGATGATCGTATTGCCTGTGACAAGCGGTGTGAAAATAGAAGTCACCGTCAGATCAAAGGAGATTGACGAGTACAACGGGAAGTTGGCTTTCTCGCCTTTTACATAAACTTCTTTCGCCCACCAAATATAATTGGTCAAGCCGCGGTGCTCGATGAGTACGCCTTTTGGCCTGCCTGTGGAACCTGATGTATAAATGATATATGCCAAATCGTTCGTACTGCTGAGCGGTTCAAGATAAGAGGCATCTTGATGATACGAGCTTTCATCATCAAGTAAAATAGTGACGCCTTCATAAGAAAGCTGCTCCCTGATATCTTGCTGCAACAAAACGATTTCGGCTTCGGAGTCATCCAGCATATACCGAATGCGGTCTTGCGGATATTCCGGATCTATAGGGACATAGGCTCCGCCTGATTTTAAAACGGCGAGGATTCCAACCACTGATTCGATACTATTTCTGCTGATGATGGCTACAGGCTGATCTGCTTGCACGCCTTTCGCTCTTAGCGTTCGCGCCAGTTGGTTTGCCCGTTTATTGAGCTCTGCGTACGTGAGCTGACTGTCTTTATCGATGACGGCTGCTTGATCGGGTGTACGCTGCGATTGCTCTTCAAATAATTGATAAACCGGTTTCTGCGGAAACGATGCGGCCGTGTCGTTCAGCGTATGAAGAAGGGTTCTTTTTTCACCTTCCGTTAACAATTCCACTTGCTCTACGGGGATATCCGCATCAGTCACGACCTGCTGCAAAATGTGCATAAAATGCTTCCGTACCCGTTCAATACTTTCTCGCTCATACACATTGGCATTGTATTCAAAAAGGATGTTCATCGCATCGCCCGGTATAACGGTCAAATGAAAATCATAGTTGGTCTGCTCTTCCATTTGCACGTTGGAAATGGTAATAGATGATCCATTTTGCCGGCCGATGTTTTCCATATACTGATCAACCGGATAATTTTCGAATATCATTAAATGTGTAATTAAATCTTGCTTTTGCGTTGTACGTGCTTGAATATCGTACAACGGGTGCGTCTCAAATTGTTGAGACGCTATAGCCCTTTCCTGCGCGTCTTTCATAAGCTCGGCAAACGTTGTCCCAGCTTCACATCGGAACCGCACGGGAATAGTGTTAATGAATAAGCCGATCATCGTTTCCACATTTGGAATTCCAGCCGGCCTTCCCGATACAACACTTCCAAACACAACGTCTCTGCTTCGATTATATTTCTGCAGCAAAACCGCCCATGCCGTTTGCAGCAGCGTGTTCAGTGTGACGTGGCGCCGTCCGGCCGTTTGCTTCATTTTTAATGTGAGGTCGGGGCTTATTTCACACGTCACTTTCTCTGGTACATATCGTTCTTCCGCCGCATGGTGATCCTTAGGAAGGCTGGTCTGTTCTTCATATCCCTCCAAGTATTGATCCCAATAACGCATAGCCTCCTTTGCATCTTGCCGGCCGAGCCATTCAATATATTGACTGTATGGAGTCATCGGTGTTTGTTCAGGCTGCTTTTTGTGAAGCAAGGCAAAGTAATGCTCGAATATTTCTTTTGTAATCAGCGGCAGACACCAGCCGTCCATCAAAATATGGTGAAAACTCCATATGAAACGGTAGGCCTTTTCATCAGTACGAAGAATCAGCAGCCGCATTAACGCGCCTTTTTCTAAGTCGAAGCCTTGCATCTTATCTTTTCTGGCATACTGCTGAATCATCTCTTCTTTTTGTGGTGCTTTCATCTCGCGTAAGTCAATAAATTGAAAACCGATTTTTTTCGTTTTGAATATGATTTGCAGCGGCTGATCTTTCCAGCCTCTGTAAAAATTCGTTCGGAAAATATCATATTTTTGCGATAAGCCATCCAAGCTTTTTGAAAATGAATCAATATTCAAATCTCCATGCAGATCAAACATCGTTTGCTGAAAATAAGCACCTGAATTCGGATCAAACAAGCTGTGAAACAGCATGCCCTTCTGCATCGGTGTTAATGGATACATATTTTCTGCTTCGCCTAATTCACGCGTCTGCTCTAAAAGCTGTTCCAGTTCGTCTATTGTGATGTCCTTTAACAGGGTGTCGCTTGGCGTCAGGGAAGTTTGCTCCCGGCTTACACAATGCGCAATGACTTCTTGCAGACTTTCTTTCAAACCGCGAGCAAATTGCGCCATAGTCGATTTTTCGTATTGTTTATTGCTGTAGCTCAGTGTCAGCGATAATTTGCCTTCAGCAATCATGCCGTTCACATCAAGCACGGCCGTTCTCTTTTGGTTTTCATTCATCGATGCTCCTGTGGAATAAGGCGACACGCGCAACGTTTGATGCTTCAGGTCTTGATCAAATTGTCCCAAGTAATTAAACGATATTTCCGGATTCAGTTGTAGGCTTGCAGCTTCCGGATGTCCGGATACATATTTGATGATGCTGTAATTCATCCCTTTATCAGGAATACGGCGCAGCCCTTCTTTCACAATCTTGATGCGCTGTGACAGATCTTTGCCGGCTTCCATCCTCAGTACGACAGGGTACTGGCTTGTAAACCAGCCTATCGTGCGGGAGATATCCGCATCTGGAATAATTGGTTCTCGCCCGTGTCCTTCCACATTCACGAAAACGTCTTCTATACCTGTCCATCTGTGAATGGCCAGACCTAACGAAGTCAGCAGCAGATCATTGATTTCCGTGTTATAGGCACGATTCGCTTGTTTTAATAATTGCTCCGTTTCCTCTTTTGTCCATTGAATCGTCACTTCTTCGCTGTCACTTAATAATGAACCTTCACAGATATTGTCCTTAGGCAATGGCTGCAGCTTTATGCTTGAAAGCTCAGCCCAATAAGCAATCTCCTGCTCCATATCTGCTTCTGTCGCATATTTGGACAATTGATCTGCCCAGAATGGAAATGAGTCTGTTTTTTGCGGAAGCTGGATCGTTTGTCCGCGCTCCGCCTGCTCATAACCGCTTGCAAAATCCTCAAGTAAAATGCGCCACGATACGCCGTCAATTACCAAGTGATGAATCGCAATCAACAAATGATCTCCGTCTGGACATTGGAACAAACCAAGCTTCATCAAAGGCCCCTGCTCTAATACCATGCTGCTTTGAATCTCATTCGCTTTACCGGCGATCGCTTGAGCCGGGTCGGTTTCCCCTTTATAATCCATCACTTCCAGATGGTATAATTCACTTTCATCTGTTCCTGTAATTCGCGGTGCATATCCGTTCGGTGTTTCTTCAAAAATCATTCTCAAGGCATCGTGATGTGAGGCGATGTGTTCCATTGTCCTGCGAAGCGGCCCCTCTTTAAACCCTTCCGGCGCATATAACATGACGGCCTGATTGTAATGGTGTGCTTGCGGCATTTTTTGTTCAAAAAACCAATGCTGAATCGGGGTCAGATTTGTGCTGCCTTTCACTTCCTCTTGATCGGCCATTCTGCCGATCGGTTCTACAAATTGACTTAAGTCAGCAATCGCAGGGGATTTAAACAAATGCTTCATATCAACCTTGTATCCGGCTTGATATAATCTGGAAGACACCTGAATTGATTTAATCGAATCTCCGCCAAAATCAAAGAAATGATCCTGTATTCCTATGCGCTCTTCCCCTAATACTTCTTGCCAGATCGACACCAGCAGTTCTTCGATTGTGTTTCGCGGTGCTATGTATTCGTTATCCGTCCGCATATTTTTTTCTTCCGCAGCAGGCAAAGCTTTCAAATCAATTTTTCCATTGGAAGTGAGCGGGATATGTTCCAAATGGATAAAAAAGGAGGGAATCATGTAATTCGGCAGTTTGCGGGACAAATCGTCTCTAAATTGTGCAGCGGTCAAAGAAGACTCGCCGGCATAATAGGCATACAGTTGCTTAGTTCCGTCTTCGTTTTCCCGCGCAACAACCACAGCTTCACGAACATTTTCGATATGGCACATGGCGGCCTCTACCTCGCTGATTTCGATACGGTATCCGCTGATTTTCACTTGATGATCGATTCGCCCTAAGTATTCAATTCTTCCATCTGGCAGCCATCTGGCGAGATCACCCGTTTTATACATCTTTTGGTCAGGCAGGAGCAAATGCTGAACAAACTTTTCTTCCGTCAAATCAGGCTGATTGAGATAGCCGCGGGCCACGCCGGCTCCTCCGACATACAGCTCTCCCGGTACGCCGATTGGCTGGATTTGGTGGTGGGCTCCTAAAATATAGGCTTGGTGATTGGCCACCGGTTTGCCGATTGTGATCTGTTCATCAGCAGACTGAACAGGGTGAAAGGTAGATACGACGCTATTTTCTGTAGGTCCGTATTCATTATTAATTCGAATGTGAGGCTGCAGAGAATACAGCTTCTCAACTGTATCTGTTTCCAGCTGCTCTCCTCCTACAACAACATGCTGAACATGAATGAAGTCGTCCGCGTTCATATGTTCGATCATGGTTTTTAGAAGACGGGGAGAAGTTGAAAAATGTGTGATTCTTTCTTGTTTCATGACCTTTTGAATGGCGAAAAGATCTTTATTCTCTTCATTTGGCAAAAGATGCAAAGCTGCACCAGAGATGAGCGGGCCGAAGAAATTTAAAATGAACGCATCAAAAACATACGGGTACAAGACAAGCACGCGATCTTTGGCAGAATGCTTGAAAAATGCCTTCTTCCACTGGAGCGAGTTCACAATGCCGCCGTGTTCGACCATAACCCCTTTCGGCTTTCCGGTTGTGCCCGAGGTATATATGACATAGGCTAAATGGTTATGTTCCGCTATTGATGATAATGACGAGTCATCGGCATGGTAAGATGTTTCATCATTAAGATCAATCGTCAAGCCGTCAAAGGTGAGGCTGCTTTTTAAATGATGCTGAACAAGGAGAATATCTGGCTTCGCATCATGAAGCAAATATTGAAGCCGTTCTATTGGATATTCAGGGTCCAGGGGCACATAAGCGCCCCCAGCCTTCCAAATGGCTAAAATGGATACGATCATCTCTAATGAACGATCAGCCAAAATGGCGACTAACGAATCGGCTTGAACCCCTCCATTACGCAATGTTCTTGCCAAACGGTTAGCCCTTTCATTCAATTCCCTGTATGTCATGTGGTCGTTTTTAAACTTGACGGCCTTGTGATCAGGCGTTCTTTCTGCTTGCTCTTCAAATAAATGATAAACAGTTCTGCTCCCGGAGTAATTTGCGCTGGTGTCATTAAAATCAAACAAAAGCTTCTGTTTTTCCGGTTCGGATATGATTTCTGCCGTATGGATCGGCGCTTGAGGCTGAAACAAGATCACGGACAGCAGCTGATCCAAATGGGATACAATTTGATCCATATAACGCTCATCGTACAGATTGCTATTATAAAAAAGCTTCAATTGAATCCCGTTGTTCTCCAAATCAAAGTGAAACAGCGTATCGGCTGCAGTGTCTTCTTTAAATCGCAAGGAATGAATTTCGTTCAGTGAAACGACAGTATGAATCAACGGCTGACGTTCATCATTGTATTCTACATGTAGATGCTGGACCATTTTTCGGAACGGCAGGCTTTGATTTTTCAGAGAATCAGTAACAGCTTCTTTCAGATGCTCGAATAAGGTTTTAAATGTGCTCTCGCTTGAAAGCTTATTTTTGAACAGGACAATGCTGTTAATGGCTGACTGACTGCTTTTTTGCTTCGATACGGCTGGAATGCCCAAAATCAGGTTCGTTCGATCAGTGTATTTATACAGCAAGCATTCAATCCCTGCTAATAAAATCAAATAGGCTGCCATTTCAGAATGATTAGCCATCGTCATTATTCTTTGAGATACGTCCGGTGATAAGGAACGGCAAATATATTTTTCCTGATAGCCAGTACGGGTCAATGACGCTTTATCTGCTGCTTTAAAGATAGGGAATGCGCTTAAGCTGTCATCTTCATCAAATAGGTTTTCCCAATACGTTTCTTGATTTTTAAATACCGACATTGGAGCACCTCATTTTATATAATTTAAAGAAATCAATACTTTTCCTTAAAAATTCAATTGAATCGAATCCAGCATGTTCTTTTCTTCCTCCATGCTACCGCTTAATCCGATATGTTCAATTAGAATGCTTGGCTGTTCGAGAATCGCCGATAAGATGTGTAAGTAGTCGTTTGATAAAGCCTCAATTCTGCTTTTCTTAAACAGTTTTTTTGAATATTCAAACAACCCGTGATAGTTGTCTCGATCTGCCTGAATCGACAAAGTCAAATCGAATTTGGCAACCGGTTGATGAAATGGATACGGCTTAAGCTGAAGGGAATCGAAAGTCAATTCAGCTTGATCGAGATTTTGCAGCACAAACATCGTATCAAATAAAGGATTACGGCTTGAATCTTTTGGAAGATACAGCTGCTGAATCAATTCTTCCAGCGGATAGTCTTGATTTTTATAGGCGTTCAGCATGTTTTCTTTTACTTCGTTTAAGTAGGCATCAAATGTTTTACGGCCCGCCGGGTGATTGCGGATGACTAATGTATTAACGAACATTCCCACGACTGATTCCACATCCAAATGAGTCCGGCCGGCAGATGGTGTTCCTACGATAATATCCTCTTGTCCGCTGTATTTGGATAAAAGAATCGTATAGGCTGCCAATAAAATCATATATAGTGTTGCTCCTGTATCTTCTTCCATTTGGCTTAAACGCTGTTTCAAGTGTTTCGGTATAAGAAATTCAAAGGATTCGCCTTCGTAATCGCGTATGGCAGGTCTCTCATAATCCGCAGGCATATCCAGTACAGGAATGTCACCGTTAAACTGATCCAGCCAATACGTTTCCTGGCTCTTGATGTTCCGTTTCTGAATGTCCGATTGCTGCCAAACTGCATAGTCTTTATATTGAACAGAAAGCGGGTCGGGTTCGTTGCCATCGTAGATTTGGCTTACGTCTTTCATCAGAATATTGACGGACATGCCGTCAGAAATGATATGATGCATATCAACCACAAGTACGTGCCGCGCAGGTTCAAGTTCAATCAATCCGGCCCGCATCAGCGGCGGCTTTGATAAATCAAATGCTTTGATGAAATCTAGCACACGGTCTTCCGCTTCTTCTTCGCTTGCTTGAATTCGCTCTATCGTAAAGTCGACGTTCTGATGAATACGCTGTGCCGGCTCGCCTTCATATAAATGAAAGCTGGTCCGCAACGCTTCATGACGCTCGATTAATTTTTGAAAAGCGGCGTTTAACCGGTCGTAATCGACAGTCCCTTCCACACTCATGGCCCCCGTCATATTGTAAGTCAGCTCGCCGCCTTCTGCGTGACTTAACAAATACATCCGCCTCTGAGCTGAAGAAACCGGATAATAGGGCATTTCCTTTGCGGCCGGGATCGGCACATATCGATTTTTGTCCATGTGTAATGCCTTATCAGCCAATTGTTCAATGGTAGGAAACTTGAATATGTCTTTGAGAGACAGATTCACATCCAGCTCTTTGTGAATTCTGGCGGCTAAGGCTGCCGCGCGAATAGAGTTTCCTCCAAGATCAAAGAAATTATGTTTGATCCCCACATGGCTTATCCCAAGTACTTCCCTCCATAAATCTGTCAGTTTGCACTCCGCTTCATTACTCGGCGGAACATATTCAGCAGTCAGCTGCAGATTCGCTTCAGGCTCGGGCAGTGCTTTACGGTTTATTTTCCCGTTGGACGTTAACGGCATATGCTCCAGACGGACAAAATAGGATGGAACCATGTAGCCCGGAAGCTCTGCTGTCAATTGCTCCCTAAGCTGCGCAGCCGCTATAGGTTTGTCGCTTACGTAATACGCGCACAATTGTTTTAAGCCGTCTGCTTCTTCTCTCACTGTCACCGCGGCTTTTTGCACCGCTTCCGTATTGTGCATCGCCGCTTCGATTTCACCAAGCTCGATTCGGTGCCCCCTGATTTTGACTTGTTCATCAATACGGCCTACATACACAAGATTTCCATCTTTCAATCGCTTAGCCAAGTCTCCAGATTTGTACATCTTCGCTCCCGGAATATATGGGTTTTCGATAAATTTCTCCGCCGTTAAATCCGGGCGATTCCAATACCCTCTGGCAACACCGGGTCCGCTGATATACATTTCGCCGATGACCCCGAACGGAACTAGATTTCTGCTTGGATCGGCCACATAAATGTCGGTATTGGCCGCAGGAGTGCCGATCGGTACAAATTCCCGCTTGTCCCGTTTTGCGTCGAAATGATAAATCATACATCCGACGACAGTTTCCGTCGGTCCGTATTCATTGAAAATATCCAGCCGGTCTTTAAACTGCTCGCTCACACTTTTGGCCAGACGGGCGCTTAAATTTTCTCCGCCTACAATCATTTTCCGAACGGTGGTGCCGTCTGCTATATTCATCTCCTTGATGACATGCAGATGGGCCGGTGTCAATTTGATTATGTCTATTCTTGAGTCTTGCATAATCTCAGCAAGCACAGCGCTTTTGTCTTCTCCGTCGTAGACAATGATCGTATTCCCCGTAACAAGCGGTGTAAATACCGAAGTCACCGTCAGGTCAAAAGAGATAGACGAGTATAATGGAAAGTTGGTTTTTTCATCCCGCACATAAACCTGTTTCGCCCACCAAATATAATGAGACAGCCCCTGATGCTCAATGAGTACACCTTTCGGATTTCCCGTAGAACCCGACGTATAGATCATGTAGGCCAAATCATGCGCGTCGCTTTTTGATTCAAGGTTTGAGCGATCGTCATGATATGAGTTTTCCTCGTCCAAAAGCACAATATCACCATCATACGGCAATAGATCCCGCAGTTGCCGCTTTGTCAATACTATCTCCGCTTTTGAATCCCTCAGCATATATTGGATTCGATCCTCCGGATATTCAGGATCAATAGGTACATATGCGCCGCCGGATTTCAGAACAGCCAAAATTCCAACAATGAGCTCGATACAATGCGGAGAGATGATGGCAACGAATTGATCCGCTTGTACGCCTTTTGCCCGTAACGTCCGCGCCAATTGGTTCGCCCGTTCATTGAGCTGTTTGTACGTATACCGCTCATTGCCAAAAATAACAGCTGCATGATCAGGCTGCTGTTCCGCCTGCATTTCAAACCATTGGGAAACTGTTTCGTTATGCGGATATGGTGTCTTTGTGTCATTACAATCAGTCAGCAATTGCCGACGTTCGGCTTCAGACAGCATAGGGATGGAAGACAACGTCATCTCCGGCTGCTTAACCAGGCTGTTCAAAATATTGGTATAGTGTTTTGTCATCTGTTCTATGGTGCTTTTTTCAAACTGTCCCGATTTATAATCAAAATGCATCTCAATCTGTTGTCCGGCATCTTCAACCGTCAGCATCAAATCATATAAAGAGACCCCTGGATTTCGTTCTTTCACCCTAAAGGTACATTCATTATGCCGGATTTCATGAAATTCAATATTTTGAAACACAAACATTGTGTTAAACAGAGACTTTCCAGTTGTTTCCTGATGCATATTTAATTTCTCTACAAGCCGGTCGAATGGATAGTCTTGATTTTCGAAAGCGTCAAGCGTCTGCCGCTTTACTTCTTTAAGATAATCCGAAAACGTTCTTTTGGCGTGCGGCTTCGTCCGGATCCCGATCGTTTGGATAAAAATACCGATGATACTTTCGATATCCGGATGATTCCTTCCTGAAGCAGGCGTGCCTACGACAATATCTTCTTGTCCTATATATTTATGAAGCAACACTTTATAGGCGGCAAGAAGCACTGTATACAGAGTCGTTTCCGATTTTTGCGCCAAATCTTGAAGCGAGCGAATGACTTCCGGCTGTAAGGAACACGTCACACGCTGTCCCTCAGAGGAGTGCTCCGCCGCTTTTGAACCGTCTGTCGGCAGTTGGAGGACCGGAATTTCGTCTTGAAATTGTTCCAACCAATATGTCTCCTGCCGCTTCATGGCATCTTCATTCAGCCATTGGTTTTGCCATTCTGCAAAATCTTTATATTCAAATTCAATGTCTGGCAGTGGTTTTTGATGATATAAAGCCAGTAATTCATTTGTAAGGATGTTGATGGAGTACCCGTCCGAAATGATATGATGCATATCGATGAGCAGCTCGGCCTGTTCGTTATCAATCTTGATCAGCTCCGCGCGAACCAAAGGAGCTTGTTCCAAACGGAACGGTTTTACAAACCGGTCTGAATAGGCATCAAATTCGTCCCGGCTCATCGTCCGGACATGAATCTTAAAATCCACTTCGTTTTCTAGTTTCTGGACGATTTCGCCATCAATAATGTCAAAATATGTGCGAAACGCTTCATGCCGCTGCATGACTTGCTGAAGAGAAGAAATCAGGGCTTGCTCATCGTACTGCCCTGTTATTGATATTTGGCCGAACATATTTTGAGCCAGCTGATCCGGCTCCATTTGGTGCAGAAAATATACTCTTTGCTGCGCCGGCGTTGTCGGGTAATACGCTTTTTTCTTAGCGGCCTTCATCGGGAGGTGCATGACTTTCGTTTCGTTCTGAATGAAACGAGCTAATTCCTTAATAGTCTGGTGATTGAAAAATTGTCCGATAGAAACCTTTTGATGAAATGTCTTCTGAACTTTGGAAAGCATAAGTGTCGCTTGGAGTGAGTTTCCTCCCAGAGTCAGGAAGCGATCTGATCTGCCAATCCGTTCAAGTCCGAAAAGCTCCTCCCAAATCCGCGCCAGCTGCCGCTCCGTTTCATTTTCCGGCGGCTCGTAGGTGTAAGTGAAGTTTGCCGTATTGCCTGCGATTGAAATGATCTGCTTTTGGTGTTCGGCGTACAGTTCTTGTAAATCACGCTGTTGTTCATCGGTAAATATCCTCAGGGCGTCAAGAGGGACAGAATTTCCTTCAACCATTTTTTGCAGCAATGTCGCAAAGCCCGCACCCCATATTTTCATGATTTCAGGACTGATGACATTCGTATTAAAATCGAAATCAAGAACATATTCTTGATCCGCGTCTGTTATGTTAAGAAATAAATCGTACAGCAAGCATTTCACCGGGTATGCAACGGGCTCCGCCTCTGCCTTTCCGAAATGCAGCTTTCGAAACGGTCTGTCCAAATTAAAAATAATACGCATATCCGGCACCTGATCGTGCGGGAGCTCTCTGGCCACCAGTGTCATCGGAACGGCTTGATACCGCATGGCGTGATTCACGTTTTCTTTCATACTGCCAAGATAACCGGATAAAGTGCTTTCTGAAGAAGACGTGTTCATCACCGGAATCATATTGACGCAATTTCCAATCAGATTATGCTGTTTCATATGCGATTGACCTGCTGCGGGAATCCCGATCACAAGGTTGGACTGTTTGGTAAGCTGGTGCAGAAAAAGGTGAAATGCGCCCAGCATCGTTACAAATACGCTATTTTTCATCTGAATGCTTAATGACTTCAAAGCCGCGCTTAAAGACTGTCCAAGCCTGACGGTGCATCGGTCCCCCTCATACCCGTTCGGATAACGGGCAGAGGCGACGCTCGGCAGGACCGCCTGCTGTATTGGTTCAGAGAAATGACGCCGCCAATAACGGACTCCTTCTTCATAATGGCCGCTATCCATCTGCGCCTGCTGCCAGTCTAAATATTGATAAAACGAAGCAGCAGCTTCTTTAAGCGGAAGTGGTTTTCCTTGTACAATTGCCGTATAGTTACTTTCTAGTTCTTGAACAAAAACGGCGATTGACCATCCATCGGCAATGATATGATGGAACGTGAGCACAATCAGATGCTCATTGTGAGCTGATGTAAGTACATGGATTCTAAACAAGGGTTTTTGTTCATGGAAATCAAACGGCCACTTCGCATCTTCTGTCAGCCATTTTTGAATTTCCGACTCCCGATGCTCATCTGGGAGACCGGTAAAATCAATGACAGGTATTTCTATAGTCATCCGTTCCTGCACTTGCTGTACCTCGTCATCGGCATGAATCACCGTACGTAAAGCTTCATGGCGATCGACGATATGCTGTACAGCTTGTGTTAAGGACGTATGCTGCAGCTCCCCCTTCACTTTCAGCATAATAGACTGGTTTAAAGCCGCAGAAGCTTCATTCCCGTAATGGGATGCCATAATCAATTGTTTTTGTTCAGGTGAAAACTCGCGCGTTCCGGGCTTTTTACGATCTCCGTCATCAGGAGAATCCGGGCCTTCCGGAATAAACCCGCCTCGGCGAAGATCCTTCACCGTGTCTTTCACGGCTTGAATGATATGTTCAATATCTTCCGCGGTATGCGCCGAAGATAAGAAACAGTTGCGTCCTTCCCACACATAAACCCCTTTATAGTTGAGGTGGTAAAAGAACAAGTCATTATCAAGCGATGAGACAAACCGGAATAAAGAACCGAATCGAACCATGCGGATAGGAACTTGTGATTGTTCAAAGTAGCGATTTAACTGATCGACCAGATAGGCTGTTTTTTGATTCAACTGCTCATATATGTCTTCTCCCTCGGTTTGTAAATAGCGAAGCACCGCTAATGACATTCTCATAGTAAGCGGGTGCGTATTGAAGGTGCCGGCCACAAATGTTCGTTTCGCCTCGTCTTGCGGATAGGAGTCGTCTCCGTACTGCCAGGTTCCCCCGTCGATCGCATTCATGAATTCAGCTTTTCCGGCAACAATCCCTAACGGCTGTCCGCCGCCGATAATTTTCCCGTAGGTCACTAAATCGGCTTGAATGCCGAACCATTCCTGAGCGCCGCCGAGACCGATCCGAAATCCGGTAATAATTTCATCCATAATCAAAGCTGTTCCAGATTGCTGCGTGATCGCCCGCAGTTCTTTCAAAAACGCCCGCGGCTGTAAATCCGGCCTGCGGCTTTGAACCGGTTCTACCAGTACGGCTGCCAATTCGTCACCAAGATTGCGAATCACGTCCAGTGAATCGGGATTGTTGTAATGCAAAATAATCAAATCATCCATAAAGCTCTGCAGTATGCCCGGAGCCAGCGGATTCGCAGATGCAGCCCCGCCTTTTGTGCTGGCAACTCCTAATACACCGTCAAACGTTCCGTGATAAGAGCCTGAGAAGGCCACGACTTTTTTCCTTCCTGTTGCCGCTCTCGCCAATCGAAGAGCAACCATGACAGCTTCTGTTCCGGAATTATAGAAAGCGACCCTTTCTACTCCAGTGCACGTGCGGATATGGTCGGCAACTTCACCGGCGACATTTGACATCGGGCCGAGCGGAGGCAATGATGAACGGGTTGAATCGTTGATAACCTCTGTAATAAAGGCCGGGTGATGCCCGAAAAGGTTTACCCCAAATCCCATAGTGATATCAATATATTCGTTTCCGTCAACATCCCACATCTTAGAGCCGTCAGAACGTTCGGCAATAATCGGGTATACGATCTCCTTCCAATATGAACGGAAGCTGGATAAGTTGCGGTTGTTTGCATGAGCAAACCGGGTTTTGGCCGTATATTGTTTGGAACCTTTCGTTTTCTCTGCGTATTTTCGAATGAAATCTGCTAAGTATTGTCTTTGCTGTGCGGTATAGTGACCCTGTTCACTCAGATTCTGAGACTGAAAAGGAACATAGGGTTTCGTCTCTTGAGACGGTTTCTTTTCTATAGTGACGGCCGGGGGCGCCTGTTTGACAGAAGGTATTGATTTCTTCTGCTGTGCCATAGCCGATTCATTCACACTGCCGTTTTTTAGCAAATTAAAGCTATTTAACTGAGCTTGCAAGGTGTCCTGAATTAATTGATTTTGAGAAGCGATTATTTTTTCGAGCGCATGCTCCTGATGACCTACTCTGTGATCAGATTCTGGCTGTGTTTCTGAAATGACTGGTTTTTCCTGCGCCAGAACATTCTCTTGAACTGGAGCGGAAGATGGAATAGTCTCAGCCAAGTAATCTATGACACTTTGAAGGTTGTTCATCGTATCAAAGAAGCGATCCATCGGAATGTCTACCCCAAATTCGTCCGCGATGGCTTTCTTAACCTGTGACAGCATGATAGAATCCATTCCGAGCCCGATAAAATGAGCGTTCAGATCGATTTCATCCGCTTTGATACCTGAAGCATTGCCGATTATCGTTTTCAGGAAGGATTCAATATGCGCCTTCGATTGATTGATATTCAATGCCGCTTCTCCTCTCTCTTCGCCATCGTTTACACGCAATTGGTCAGCTTCAGCCCAGCAGCGATTCCGTTCAAACGGATACAAGGGCAAAGGCGTTTTTTGTACAGTTTCACCGGCGTACAGCGCATGCCAATCTATAACAGCTCCTTGCACAAATAATTCGGCGGCGCGATTTAGCCATGTGATTCGTTCATCCTGTGTACGTATCTGCTCCTCAACCAGATCAGCGGCTTCTTTATTCAGCTTTTCTTTATGAGCGGGCAGCATTTCCTTCAAGTTCCGATAACCAATGTGTACCCCGGGGAGATGTCTGTCCCTCTGCATAAGGCTTGTCAGCTTATCTGATAATTCTTGCTTACTGGATACAATCATGGCAATGCCATGATCCAAATGGGCTCTGCCTGTACTGGCTGTATAGCAAATGGACTTCAATGAAGCTTGGCTGCCATCTGATACATATTGCTGGTACTGCTGTGCGAGTTCATAGAGTGAATTTTCAGTATGAGCGGATAATACAAATAAGTGCGGCTCATTTTCGTCCTCGGGTGTGTACTCACTTTCAGAAGGATATTCCTCCAACACCACATGAGCATTTGTTCCGCTAAAGCCAAAAGAGCTGACACCGCCTCGCAGCGGCTCATCACCGGATGTAAACTCCGCAGCTTCCTGATCTATATAAAAAGGTGATGAGTGAAAATGAATGAGCGGATTAGGTTCCTTAAAGTGCGCTAACGGCGGGTTTTTCTTATGATTCAGCATGAGAACTGATTTGATCAGCCCAACAATGCCTGCCGCTTCAAACAAATGACCGATATTCGATTTTACAGAACCAATCGCGCAAAATTGTTTTTTTGCCGTATACTTTTCAAATGCTTTACAAAGTCCATTGAATTCAACCGGGTCACCGAGCTTAGTTCCCGTGCCATGCGCTTCGATGAAAGACAATGTTTCAGGAGCAATACCCGCGTCTTTCCAAGCCGTCTCAATGACTTCAGTCTGGGACGCCGGATTTGGTGCGGTAATTCCGGCAGTGGTTCCGTCTTGATTCATCGCACTTCCCTTGATCACGCCGTATATATGGTCTCCATCGCGAACCGCATCCTGCAAAGGTTTTAACAGGACTGCCGCCGCGCCTTCACCCGAGCCCGTACCATCCGAATCTTTGCTGAACGTTTTGGTGTACCCGTCAGAAGATTCCATATCAAGCCCGATACGCATTGGCAAGAGCGATGTTCGGATACCTCCGGCAAGAGCCATTTCACAATCGCCGGAAATTAAGGATTTACATGCCATATGAACGGCTGCAAGTGATGAAGAACAAGCTGTATCTACTGTGACTGCCGGTCCTTTTAAGTTTAAGAAATAAGCGATTCGGCTTGCTAACACGGAAGGAAGATTGCCGACAATATATTGATGAAGCTCGTCAGGATAATTCGCAGAAAGAAGGCGTTCATAATCGTAGCCTACCTTCGAGTACCCTGCATATACTCCGACCCGGCTCCCATTTATGCAGTCGCCCGCATAGCCTGCATCTTCAATCGCATGCCATGCAGACTGCAAAAACAGTCTTTGATTGGGGTCCATAAACTGGGCCGTTTTAGGAGCTAAACCGAAGAACGAATAATCAAAGCGGTCGATTTCATCTAAATAGCCGCCCTTCACAAACTGATTCTCATCGAATTCGCTTTGGATTGATCTTACATAATCTGCCGCGTCTTTCAGCCGAGATGCAGGGTATTCCCGAATGCTGTGCTCACCTTTTTCAAGCAGATTCCAAAAATCACTTTTAGTCGATGCACCCGGAACATTGAGCGACATCCCGATAATCGCGATATCTTTCGACGACACACGGCTTGGTTTCACTGTCATGTCGTGTTTGATTTCAGCATGGTTTTCAGATAGATATGCCGCTAAATCAGTGATGGAAGGATACGTAAAGAGGTCGGAAACGGCAAGCTCACGTCCAAATGTCTGTTCGATGCGCTCGGCAATTTGTGATAACTGTAATGAAGTTGCCCCCATATCAAAATATTGATCAGTTAGGTGAATCTTTTTTCCATCCAGTACTGCGGAAAAGATAGACAGCAATTCGGTTTCTATCTCATGAATGGGAGTATGTCCGGGTTTCTCCTGACTGCTCTCCAAAACTTCATTGATGGCGGCAGACTCTTTTGAGAAATTACCTTCCTCATACTGTCTGGCCAGCTCATAACGTTTCACCTTCCCGCTGGTTGTTTTTGAAAGTTTTCGGATCGGAAGGACTTCTTTTATGCTCCATCCTCCGCGCTTGTACAAATGCTTTTTAATCTCTTTGACAAGCGGAGCAAATATTTCAGGTGATTTTTTAAAAACAACAAAAAGCACAATTTCTCCGCTTCGTGTCCTTTGATCATATACACCGCAGGCTGCAACTCTTCCTAAGTCAACTTCTTCCATTTCAATCGCGACCCGTTCAATATCGTGCGGATAGATGTTCTTTCCGTTCACAAAAATAATGTCCTTTTCTCTTCCGGTAATGACTAAGTTACCACTTTCACTGATGAATCCGAGATCGCCCGTTTTTACCCAGCCGTCAGAAGTCATCGCTCTGTCTGTGCTTTCTGGATTGTTATAATAACCTTGAGTTACATTGTCTCCTTTAATCTCGACATGGCCGATGATTCCATTTTCTACTCTTTCATTTGCTCCGTTGGAGATACGAATCTGACAATAGTCAATGGGCTGACCCACTTCTACGAATGAAGCGCAATTTTGATCTTCTTTGCTGACGTTTACAGCTCTTTCTCCAAGGTTTAAATGATCGCGATGCAAATAAACGGGGACAAATTCCTCCCCTGTTTTAGAAAAGGCTGCGCCGACCGAAGCTTCCGCTAAACCGTAAACATTCAAAATGGCGGATCTTTTCAGATTGAATGCTGCGCATCTTGTCAAAAATTCGTCACAAAGCTCCGGCAATATCGGTTCTGCACCGTTTGCGATGACCTTGATGTGGGATAAATCCCAGTCTGGTTCGTTTTTCAGAAATTTAAGGAAGTAGTTGTACCCGAAATTAGGAGAGGATAGAATACTGGCTTTATGTTCATGAGCTTTTTTCATCCAAAGAATCGGTCTGCGAATAAATAATTCTGTAGGCATTAGATTTTGATTGATTCCGGTTATGAAGGGAACAAGGTGGCAGGCGATGAGCCCCATATCATGCGTTAAAGGCATCCATGATAAGAAAGAGTCTTTCGAATCAATGGCTAGGGAAGTCCCAATGGCGCACGTGTTATGTATTAAGTTGTGATGCGTTAACATGACTCCTTTTGGATCTCCTGTCGATCCAGAAGAAAATTGTATAAAGGCGAGTTCATCCGTATCAGGTTCATAAAACGAAGCGGGGTAATCGTAGGTTTGATCTTGAATGATGTCAGATTTTTCGTTTAATTGATGATGGAAATCCTGTAAATCGTGTTCTGCAGCGTATTTCTTTATTTTGTCCAATACTTTTTCAGAGGCAATCAAAAACGGATGATTTAATATATTCCAAATGCGCCACACCTTCAGCTTATGGTCATCATCTTCTCCGATACTGACCGGTACCGGGATCATTCCTCCTAATAAACATGCCCAGAAAGCAACGACGAAGGATTTGTTTTCTTGGATCTGAAATACAATTTCCTGCTTCGGCTGAATGCCGATATGCTGTAAATAGCCAAGATAGCCTTGCGCCTCCTCAAACAATTGGCGGTAAGAGACAACTGTTTCTTTTTTATCGGATTCGATAAAACGGATCCCGCGATCGGATATATTGCTTCTTTCCCGAATGACATCGACTAAGGTTTGGAACTGACTGGTATACATAAGGTCCCCTCCTGGGCGCTTTATTTTAAAATTCGCAATTGTTCCCAAGCCGGAAGCTGTTTAGCTTCGCAAATTAATTTGCATAAATGGATCGAATGTTCGAGCTCTTGTTCTGAAAGCTCATCTGCATGTCTGTCCATTTTCTTTTTCAGCTCTTGGATTTGCGTAAATAATGGTGTCGTCATGTTGGAATAAGCTAATGAATCCTTGTTGTAATTTCGCGAAATAACGGATTGAATCATCAATTTATGCAGTTGTTTTTTTCGTAATTGGACAATATTTTTATTTCTTTCAGCTGAATTGGAAAGCAAGTGAATATCAGATGTCTGTCCTAAAGAATAAGGGGCAATATGATTCGTTATGTTTTTCAGCAGACTGGCTAAGATGTTCTTTGGACCCAGTTCGATGGCTTCTGTCACTCCGTGTAAAAGCAAATAATGCATCGATTCTGCCCATCTTACCGGCATCGCCATGTGATGCTTGAGATGTTCGTTGATCGAATGCCCGCTGCTGTAAGGGTGTGCGGTGACATTCGAAATGATCGGCCATGCGGCATCCCGGAAGGAATACTGGTGTAATACAGTCTGGAATTGTTCGGATGCTGATCCTATCATCGAACTGTGAAAAGGTGCACTAACATTCAAATAAGTACATTTCCCCCCCATCTTCTCCGCCAGCCTGATGACACGTTCCACAGCTTGCCGGTGTCCGGAAATCACATGCTGCTGATCTGAATTCATGCAGGCTATATCCACAGGAATTTCTTCTGTCGATACTTCCAAACACATTTCTTGCAATGTTTGAAGAGAGAGCTGCGTCACAGCGGCCATTGTTCCCTGCTGCTTAAGATCCGCATTTTGCATCAGAATCCCCCGCTGCCTTACAAGTGTGACAGCATCATGAAAAGAAAGTGCGCCGGCACAAACAAGCGCTGAATATTCGCCTAAGCTATGACCTGCAAGAAAGCGTGGCTTAACCCCTATTTCCTGCATATACACTTGAAAAGCAATCACACTGACCGTTAAAATAGCGGGCTGGGCGTTCATTGTCTTTGTCAATTCATTCATATCACTGTTAAAACACAGTTTTTTTACATCTAGAGAGATTGCATCGCTCGCTTCTTCAAATAATCTCTTTGCGAGCACAAAATCATTCCAAAATTGTTTGCCCATTCCTACAAATTGAGATCCTTGTCCAGGAAATAAAAAGGCAAGATTGTTCATGAGATCCCTCCAATTATCGAACGAAAAATACAAATTTATTCAAAATATACCTTTATCTAACATTCTAGCATGATTATAATATATATGTATAATACTTTGGGACGAATTATGGTTTGAGAACCGGATACATTATCAAGATTGGACTGACACAGAAAAACCAATCTTGAAGAGAGAGGTGCGGGATAAAAAGGCTATTACCGACTCATCTTCATTGAGACCGCGCTCACTGTGTACATATAATTTAGGTCTATTGGCACAATTGTGTCAGAAATAACATATTGTAAACATCCATTTGTGTATCTGTGAAGGATTGTAAACTGATTGCACTTTATGGATCTAGGTGAGGAAAATCTGCAAAATGAAATACGATACAGAACATGTTGACGATTCTGCGTTGGGGCAATAAAATGATCTTTCGCATTGCTGAAATGCGAGCTGCAATTATCATTTGAAACAAATGGCTTTGGACCAGTCTTGCACGAACTGGCAGGGAGAGGCGGAACTTCTCAAACTATTCTATTGAATCCCGGCTTTTCTTATGCTGATTTCTGTTTGCATTGTTCTCTTGATGATAAGATATTTCGTTACCATTCTCCAAAATCCCCTTTCAAAATCCGAGTTTTTTCATATTTTTCGTGAACAATGTTTTCAAAAATACAAGAACTCTTGAGCGGTATGTCCGCCGCACATGACTACTGCCTGCCCTGTGCCGCAGTTTGCTGCACCTGTTTGTTGTAAGGCTATCCAGTATAGGAAGCAAAAAAATGATTCGATAAAAAAATTGTAACCATCTTGTGCGTCAATCAGTCATATAATAGTGAAAAAGATTAGGACAGGTTGTGAAGAATGTGAGCAGTTTGATAAGCGAAATTTTAACATGGCTGACGAGTATGGGATATGCGGGTATTGCGATTGGGTTAATGATTGAGATTATTCCAAGTGAGCTTGTTTTGGCCTATGGCGGCTATATGGTATCGGAAGGCACGATTGGATTTATTGGCGCCATTATTGCGGGTGTTATCGGGGGCACCATTGCCCAAATCTTTATTTACTGGATCGGTCGCTATGGCGGAAGGCCGTTTTTGGACAAATACGGGAAGTATTTATTGATTAAAAAGCATCATATCGACATGTCCGAAAACTGGTTTCAAAAGTACGGCGCCGGAGTTGTCTTCTCAGCACGTTTTATACCGGTTGTCAGACATGCGATATCCATTCCCGCAGGCATTGCCAAAATGTCGTTTCCTAAATTTGTGGTATTAACGGCGCTTGCTATCATTCCGTGGTCTATCCTGTTTGTTTATTTAGGGATTCAGCTCGGTAGCCGATGGGATCACGTTGAAAACATTGCTGGCACTTATACAACACCGATTATGATACTTGCTGTTGTCGTTATCGCTCTTTACTTTGTAATAAAAAAACGACGTGCAGCCTTCTCTAAACGGTAGCTAGTTGATATGCATAGGGATGATTGTTCCCTATGCATATTTTTTATCTGCGATGCTGATTTGCCAGTTTTACATGTTCCGCTAAAAATGCAACAAATACTTCATCCCGCACGAGTGATGCTGCATAATTTCTTTTCAGAAACCATTCTGCTTCTTCAAATGTGGCGAATGTCTCATCCTGCGTTTCTCCGTTCATTTGAATTTTCCACTCGTTATCTAAAGGAAACAGAAGAAATCTCATTTGATCGCGATTTTGATATAATGATCCGTTCGCCGATCCTTTGAGGTTATACATATTACGAAAAGCATCAGGTCGGACTGGATCGATTCGGAATGCTTCAGCCACAAACAATTCGTAGACTTCGTCAGTTATTGAGCATCCGGATGCCTTTGCATGCCCTCCGCCTCCGTACCGGCCGGCGATTTCTGACACATCGATGCCATTATGAATGGTGCGCAGGCTGACTCGTTTTGATCCCATACTTAAAATCGCAATGTAATCGAGGTGCGGATTTTCTTTTCCGAGCCTGTTTCCCAGCTCTGAATGGTATGATTCTGCGTGAACAATGCCTACACAATGTTCGTGAACAAAGGTCTGCACCATCTCCCTTTTCTTTCTGCGTAGGTAGCGCTCGATTTTTGTTTCTTCTAAATCAAGCAGCTTTTCTTCAAAATCATCAAAGAAAAATTCATCATGTGCAGAAAGGCGCTGAATCATTTTTTCTTCAAATTCATCAATAGACAGCAGAAAGAAGAGATCATTAAGCCGCTTTGCTTGTTTTTGATCGTATCGTTCCCACTCCCATGTATCGTATTGGCGGACGAGCTCTGTAAATTGATCTAAGGCATTTGTCGGTTTTAGAAAATCATTTTCCACCAGATAGCCATATAAAAGCGTTGTCGCAGACGTGAGTCTACCGTCATCATATTCCACTTGGACAAATCCCCATTCATGCTCATTCAAATGAAGCGCTGTTTTATGATGGTCAATCAGCTTCACTTTTCCGCCTGCATGAACATACTCATTTAATCTCTCTTCATTTTCTTCGTTAACGGCGAGATCGGTGATCAATAACGCGTCTTTTCTGTTGCTCTCTTTCGTTTTTTCTAAAAAGTACTGCACTTGAACGTTTAAGCCGTTGACAGAGTTATACCGGACCTCAACATCTTTCCCAAATGCCAATTTTGCCACAATTCCGCATCCTACTCCGTCCAGGTCGTTATGTGAATATAAATGATACATCATGTAGGCCCCTTTTTATGATGAACTGACCATTGCCGCTATTGGAGCGGCAGCCTTTATTTACTATTCTAAAAAACATAGCGTTTTATGCAAAGATAATTAGTTTACATAATGTTGTTATCGTAAATTTAAAAAGAGCGCTTTTGGCGCTCCTAGTTCTTTCTTTTTATCCCAGGTTAAACTGGATGCGTTTTGTTGATAAACGTCATTTCCTTTTGAGTCGTTCATCACGCTTCATTACTGAAGATTTCCGCTGTCCCGTTTGCTGCTTAAATAGTGTCTTCTTTCTCTTATTCTGTTTTTTGTTCGGCAGCCTGGCTTTCATTATGAAGTCGGTCTGCTGAAGTGACATAATACGTATACTTCTTGTTTGGGTCTGCTGTCTTATCTACGAAGGTTTGCTGTTCATGGGTTTTCCTTGCGGCTCCAACTAATGTTTTGTTCTTATTCCCTTCGGCTCTATAAATCGCATAATAGGCGGTTTCTTTTGATGTTTGATTGATTGGATGATCTTGGATGTGCAGAAGATTGCCGTTTTTATTTTTGGTGATTTTTGTAAGCTTCGGTTTTTGTGGGGTTGTACTGTCAAGCCAAGGCATTTGCGGAATGAGTGCCGGCTTGCTGTAAAGCTCGGTGATGAGGCGGTCTTTGATGCCAAGCGGATTTTTGTTGAGGTCTTTAAGGCTGAAATGCATGCTTCCTTTTACAAATTCAAGCTGACGGTTTAAGGTGATTTGTTTCACATACTCCTTAGGATCGGACCATGCCGGATCAACGTTATTATTGATTTTATAAGCTGCCTGGCCAATATATAAATGAACAGGCCTATTTTTGACTTCATTGCTCCACCAATCAGCAAGTATGTCGTAAGCTGCTGCGTTAAAGCCGATGCTCCAATAGATCTGCGGGGCAATATAATCAATGTCGCCTTCTTGGATCCAATGTCTCGTATCTGCGTACAGGTCGTCATAGTTGGTGACGCCTGCTTTCGTATTTGATCCGGTTGGGTCATCCGCAGCGTTTCTCCATACACCAAAGGGACTGATGCCCAATTTGACATAAGGCTTAGCTGCTTTAATGGTTTGGTTGAGTTGTTTGACAAGCTGGTTTACATTATCCCGCCGCCAGTCATCAATATTGGAAAAAGTGTCTTTTCCGTATAGTTTATACTGTGCTTGATCAGGAAATTCCTGTCCGGCTATTTTATAAGGATAAAAATAATCATCCATATGAACGGCGTCGACATCATAACGTTTTACCACTTCTTCAATACCTTTGACGATAAAATCTCTAGCTTCAGGAATGCCTGGATGATAATAAAGCTGCTTTCCATACGCGGCAACCCAGTCTGGATGCTGTCGTGCCGGGTGATCTACCGACAATTTATTGAGATCTGTATGATTCATCGTTATCCGATAAGGATTAAACCATGCATGAAACTCCAAATTTCGCTTGTGGGTTTCTTCAATCATAAATGCAAGCGGGTCATAGCCGGGGTCTTTCCCTTGGACGCCGGTTAAGTATTCAGACCAAGGTCCGTAAGCGGACGGATAAAAGGCGTCTGCCGTCGGTTTAATTTGCACAATAACGGCATTCATTCCCATTGTTTGGACATCGTCCAGCAGTTTGAGATATTCTTGCTTTTGCTCTTTTTCTGATAACCCTTTCTTTGACGGCCAATCAATATTTAATACAGAGGCAATCCATACGGCTCTCAGTTCCCTGTCAGGCTGCGCATTAGCTATAAACGGAATGGAGATGATAAGCGTTCCGATGATCAAGCTGACAAGGAAACGGACAATCGACTTTTGGCAAACCTTCATATTGCTTCTTCTCCCCCATTCATCACTTTCACTATTCGCTAATACGGTATTCCCGGGCGGTAAAAGGGTGCTTAATCGAATGGAAGAAACAAAAAAGTCCTGAAGCACTTTGTTACGCTGCTTTAGGACTTTTTATCATTTATCATGGTTTGCAGGCTCTTTAACACATCAATGAGTTTTACGCCGACACCGACAGCTGTTTCAAGAATTGCCTGTGCTCCTGCGATGGCTAAAATAAAGATCACTGGAACAGCAATCCGGGGCAAAAAAAGATACCCAAGTCCGATCAAGATAGCGCACCAAACACCTGCGCACCAATAACAATTGAGCATGTATCCAAAGTTAGAAGCCGGAACGCTTTTTTCGTTCACATGCCCGTTTTGATCAACAATTCTTTTCTTTTTCATAAATGGTTTTCGGATAAATTCTGTAATTTTATCAAATACAATGAGATGTGTCAGCCTGTAACTGGCTAGAAACAGCATGATAAAAGTAAGCAAAGAAAGATGATCCATGACAAGCCTCCAAGAAAAAAAGAATGGTGTTATTATCCCCCCGTGTCTTCTATCCATTCTTTATACAAAAAGAAAGACGGACAGAGAATGGCCCCTGTCCGCAGTATTGCTTGATTGAAGTCTTGTCTAAAGTGTCAAGGAGGATGTCCGCGTTATTTCCGCATGCTGTATGTGCACCAAAAATAATAAAATAGGTACTTTGCTATTCTGTTAGTTGACAGGTGCAACCTGGCGCAATTATTGATTCGCTAAGATAACAGCGATTTGATCCTCAATCTCTTTTCCATCCTCGTCATCAATCAATCCATTTAGAAGAATTGAGAAAACAAGGGTTTTTCCGCTCTTGGTTTCTGCGTATCCGGATAAAGAGCTTACCGTGCTTAGTGATCCGGTTTTTGCCCTTACTTTTCCTTGTGCAGGAGTGTCTTTCATTCGATTCCTTAGCGTTCCGCCTATCATTCTGTCACTATTGCCCGCTACAGGCAGAGAATGTAGATAAGCTGAGAACCACTTTTCATCTTGAATATCATATAACAGCTGTGACATTTGATCTGAGGATACAGCATTAATATGGGAGACACCCGATCCGTCTCTCAATATGAGCGACTTGGTATTGACACCAAATGTCGGAATCGTACTGTTTAATACTTCGAGTCCCTTTTCCCAGCTTCCCTCATCTTTTTTCACCTTTCCCATTTCTTTTACGAGCACTTCGGCATGTCCGTTATTGCTTAATTTCATAAACGGAATAAATAATGTTGACAAAGGCATTGAGTGATGAGAGATCAGCATGTCTGAGGAATCAGGTGCAGCGCCGATTTTGACATTCCCTTTTACAACAATCCCTTGTTTTTTCAGTGCCTGCTTAAATAAATCCAAAGCATATCCGGCCGGCTCCCAAACAGCAATCCATTCTTTTGTCTTGCTTGCGTCAGCTGGTATACTTCCTTCAATTGTGATCGTGTTTTTCCCATGCTCTCTTTCGATTGTAAGGTCTTTCTTTTGGTCGAACGAAGTAGTCTCAGCATTGTTCTTAATCGCTACATAATCTGTCTTTGGAGATACAGAAACAGCAGGCTTATCCCCTTCTTTTTTACCTGGGGTGACCTCTACAATTACAGTGCCTGCATCATAGTCTGCATTCGGGGACGCTGTTAAAGCAGAAACTTGCGCGCCGTAATATGCATATTCATCACTCCACGGCAAATCAGGCGCTAATCGGATGTCATCGTACCACGTATCATCACCAATCAGATCACCTTTGATCACATCTACACCCGATTGTTTCAATTTTTCAGCCATATTATCAAAATCAGATGCTAAAAGTGTTGGATCACCTTTTCCCTTCAAATAAAGGTTTCCATTCAGCTCTTTCTCTCTTTGTGTGCCGTTTGTCAGGACCTCGGTTGTAAAGGAATAGTCTTCGCCAAGGACAGAAAGTGCCGCGGCCGCTGTCAAAAGCTTCAGAGAAGAGGCGGGCCTCATTCGGATATTTCCTGAATGCTCATATAAAACAGTTCCAGTATCCGCAGAGCGAACAGTGATACCGGCCATTGCGCCGTCGAGTGCAGGATGCTCAGCTAAAACCTTATCGATCTGCCCGGCAAGTGCATCTTGTTTTTCAGCCGCTTGTGCATCCTGATCCATATAAGGTACCGAAGCAACGGCGAAAAGCAGCAAAACAGCAACATAATGCTTTACGCTTTTATTCATTTTTTACCCCGCCTCTCTGACGCTTGATCATTGGCTATTGATGATTTAATTCAATGGTAATACTGCTTTTAGCTGTCGTTTCTTCTCCTGGCTCCAGCACTTGTAAACCAGAAACTGATGGAGACACATTAAGGTTCACAGCGTTTGTCACCCATGTGTAAGGTTCAAGACATAAATATCCCTGTTTTCCGTCCGCGTTGTATACGACCCAATGTTTGAATTGGTCATCTGCCTTATAAATCATGCTAATATGCGTCTGCTGATGATAAATGACTGCCTGATTTTCTCCGCCTCTTTTCTGATAAGAAGATAAAAAGACATCATCCAGCTGCTTGTGGCGTAAATCTGTCCCTTCATGCAAGGCTTCTTTATACGGTACATCGATCAGCTTCCCGGTCGGCAGCATGCGCTCATCCAGCTCCCATTGCTGGTCGGCTGTCAGCGAGAATAACGAGCTTTCTTCTGAAAACAGAAATGCAGTATGATAGCCGATTCCCCAAGGAAACGCTTCTTTTCCTTTATTCATGACCGTCGCCTGTTTAGATAGAGTGTTCCCTTTTAATGTGTATGTCATCCGAACGACGGCATGATGCGGAAATTGCTTATACACATGAGGGATCTCTGAAAGATCAATTTCAGTTTCAACTATCACTTCTTCGTCAGTTTGTTTCATCGTCACTACATTCCATTTTTCTTGATAGAGAAACCCATGAAGATGGTTGTGTTTATCCTTTTCATTGATATCAAAATGATACACCCTATCCCGGAAACTGAATGTACCGTCACTTATCCGGTTAGGCGGAAAGAGGATTGGAATGCCATACAACGCAGGTGTGTCATGAAACCGTTCTGCTGTTTCCGGTTCACGCAAAAGCTGCATCTGTGTCGTTTTGTCCACAAGAGAAATGACGTTGCTGCCCCACTCGGGAACGACAATCATTTCTATATATTCGTTGCCTGCTTTGATGGCAGGGGTTCCTAAATACGTAATTTTCTCAATATCATTAGCCATGTGTACTCAACCTCTCCTTCAATCATTGTTGTTGTATAAGAATTCAATATACTGTGCTATATGTCCTCCATTGTATGTTTTCCCTATATAAATAAAAAAAACACCGTTCAAACGATGAACGGTGCGATTTAGAACACTATTGGATGAGACGTGTAATCTGTTTCTTTTTCCACACGAATTGATAATATCCATAAATCAATAGCAAGCTGACGGCAAATGCAGCTGGATAGCCAACCCAGACGCCGAGTATTTCAAGTTTTGTATAGTGGGAAAGCACGAATGCAACAGGCACCTCTACTCCCCAAATGGCGAAAATGCTGATAATGGTCGGCCATAAAACCGTTCCGCTTGCCCGCATCGTCGCAGAAATGATTTGTGCATTTCCAAACAGCAAATAGCTCCACAATGTAATCATCAAGAGACGGTGAGCGATGTACAGCGTCTCTTTCTCGGTTAAAAATAATGCCAAAATCTGCTGTGAAAAAACATAGATCAGAATGATCAGCACGCCGCCAATCATATAATTCAGCCAAATCCCGACGCGAATGACCTGCTTTAAGCGATCAAATTCGTTTGCTCCAATCGATTGCGCAGCGAATATAGACACCGCGATGCCAAGGCTGACGGCCGGCATCTGGACATAGCTGGCTACCTGGTTAACCACGCCATATGCAGCTGTCGCATTAGAACCGTAATGATTGACGAATGAAATAACCGCTATCTCTGATAATGAGACGAGAATCATATTAATGCTTGATGGAATTCCGAGGCGCAGCAGGAGTGCAAGCAGTTCCTTATCCATTTTCAAATAACGACGCACTGTTTTATCAAATTGCAGCGGATGGTTTCGTTTTCGCAAATACACCAATAACACGAGAAAAGTCGCAATCGTGGAAATGACAGTCGCATATGCGGAGCCGTATATGCCCAGTTTCGGAAAACCGAACATGCCAAGGATTAAGACAGGCAAAAGCGCTATGTTAATGACCGTGCTCACAATCAGGGTATAAAACGGTGTCTTAGAATCCCCTGTTCCGCGCAAAAATGTTGTATAAGCAAAATATAAAAACATAAACGGCATAGCGTAAAATAAAATACGTGCATAGCTGGCACTGACATGTATAACGTTTTCAGGCGTGCCCATTAATCGAAGAATATCCAAGGTGAAAATACTGCCGATGACAGCTAACACAACCCCTAATAAAAACGTAAATATGAGCGTCGTTCCGACCACAGCTTTTAACCGCTCCTCATTTTTCGCCCCGTAGGCTTGTCCGATCATGATCGAACTTCCTGAACCGATCCCAATTGTAAATGAGATTAAAAGAAAAAATAACGGGAAAAAGGATGATACAGCTGCAACCGCATTAACGCCAAGCCATCTGCCTACAGCCATCATCCCCACCAACTGGCCGACTGATTGCAAGACATTGCTTAGCAACAGCGGTACTAAAAAGAGTGACATAGACTTCCAGACAGATGGATTGCTTTTCTTCTGAGTTCCGAGCTGTTCTTGTGATGTTTCCATATTGAAAAGACTCCTTTATTTGGATTCGTTTGTAAACTATACCCCTGTTCTTTTGACAAAAACAGGAGTGCAACATGTTTTTATTCATCATTGTATATATGAAACCCTTCACGATTCTTTTATTTTTACACATCTTTTCAGCTTATGAAGAATAAACTAGCAAGCAGGAACCTATCTATCTGTGAGTAAAAGAATAAAAAATAATTTATGCAAAAGTATTGTAATCTTTCCGTAATTATTGTAACATTTGTAACATAAGAGAAAGAGATTTTAAAGGAGTGAACCACAATGAAAAAATGTTTTCTATTTCTAACAACGATTGCACTTATCCTATCATTAAGCACAAATGCATTTGCAAAAAATACATCAGGGGATTTATCACAAAAACAAGCACAGCAGCTGGCGCTATCAGCTAGAGAGCATTTTTGGAACACAATGAGCGGCCATGATCCAAAAGCAAAAAAAGCGGCTTGCCCATCAGGTACATTTGAGCATCAAAATCTTCAATATGTGTACATGTGCAGTGATCTAGGCACTAAAGCAAAAGCAGTACATTACTTAACTCCTATTTTTACAAAAACAGCAATCGAAAAGGGCTTTAAAGACTATCATTTCACTGTTTCAAAAGGAAAATTAGCCGTTCCGATCGGCGACGGAGATAACTTATTGAATTGGAAAAAATCAACTGCTAAATTGATTTCTAAAAAAGGCGGCACAATCACATACGAATTTACCGTTCCTACTTTAGACGGATCACCTGCAGCGAAACGAAAAGTGACATTTGTAAAAGAAAATAATAAATGGAAAGTCAACCAATTTGACGCCGTTATATAAGAAAAAACGCCCTGCGTATGAAGTGCACCCCAAATATTAGACATAGTCTCATATTTGGAGGTGCTTTTTCTTTGGCATAAAGAATCCACCTATTCATTGTGCAATTTGTTTACCTGTGCCCCCTTCTAACCTTTTGGGTATAATAATATATCAGATACACAATCAGAAAGACTAATACAGCTACGGCAACATAGTATAACGGCATCGCCAAGAAAGGAGCAAAATTCGCTATGGCCATCAGTATAATGATGGTTATTCCATACAAGCTTATAAAGCGTAGTAATGCCATATGATCCCCCCTCTCATTTCCATTATTTTAACAAAAAAAGCAAGCTGCTGAAGAGCTGTTTTTGAGACATGATCAATGGGACGTCTTCACGTTTAGCTTTGTGTAAGCTCGTGCATTGTCGGGACGGCTTGACCGCTTCGATGGTCTTTCGATGTTGCTATTGAAAAAGAGTAAAATCGAGAGTTTATTTTAACTGGCATAAAGGAGTCTTGAATAACAATGTATGAAAATGATGATAATCTGGAAGAATTAAGTGATTTTTTAGAAGGAACATTTCATCAAGACATAGGTTCACCAGAACAAGCGTTGGAGGAATTTATAGCTGAATCAAGCAAAGAATGCTTAGTTTTTACAATAAAATGTTGTGAAGGATTTCTAAATAAAGACATCCCTGATCAAGAAAAAGAGAGTTTTATAAAATTAAACTCGGAAATTTATTTTCCGGCAATTGATTCAACTCCCTTACAATGGTTGAAAAAAGTAATTGCAGAATTAAAGGAGGCTAGCTGTTAATAAGTAATGATTGAAATTAAAGTTTCTGATCCTGTATTTAGATTTCTCGGCGGACATTTCCATCAGGATATAGAGTCTCCGGCAAGTGCTCTTGATGGATATTTAAATGAAGCGACACAAAACCTGAAAGAAAGAGATTTCATGGCACTAACTGAGTTTTTAAATAATGATTATTCTGAAGAAGATAAAAATGAATTTATAGAAGAAGCAGCGGATGGTATATACTTTTCCGAAGATGGTATTACTCCATTGGAATGGCTTGAACAAATTGCTGAACAAATTAAACAATATAGTTATTAAAGAAACCCATCTCCTTTCTAATAAGGGTTTCTTTTATTGCCGATAAATCGGCGATAACAATTTGCTCGAAGCGGTTTACTGAGAAGGGGCCCCTCCCTTAAAAAATTCCTTGCCTTCAATAACTCGTGTACATCTAAAAATATATGGCGTTATAAATAAAAAGCACCCCGAAAGATGCTTTTTGATCGACTTTATCTCGCTTTTACATCAAATTGCGTTACAAGTCGCATATTAATACTTGTAATACGCTTACCATTTTCATACTCATACCAATGATCACATGCTTGTAATTCTTTTATAAGTGCCTTCTCAGATTCTGCATTTACTTTAGCTGTCCTTACATTTTCATTATCAAACCAAAAGTCCACTGTAATTTTCATAACTTTCACCTCTTATTTTATTATCAAACAAGAGAGCTAGGAATGTAACAGTTTGCAAAATTTGTCGAACGATTCTCTATTTCCTCATTGGGTTGATTGTAGTACAAAAATTGTGCAAAAAGAAATAAATTCACATCGTTTTCCACCGTATTTTCGTTCAGTTAAAAAACGCCTAGAAACAGCCAAAACCCTTGTTTCACAAGGGTTTAGAAGCTTTATGGATGTGATTCATCTGAACCCATCTAATTTAAAAAACGCTCTAGGAGAGATTCGAACTCCCGACCTGCAGTTTAGGAAACTGCTGCACTATCCGCTGTGCTACTAGAGCTTTGGATATTTATATAGTAGCTCTGATGCTCGATATTTTCAAGCAATTTGTATTAGAGTCCTCCAAAAACTTTATACGCGGCCCTTGTTGTATCTTCGTCAATTCCGATATACCGCATCGTAATGGATGGTGATGAATGATTGAGTATTCTCTGCAGCTCGGCGATGTCTTTTGTCCGTTGGTAAAAATGATAGCCGAACGTTTTCCGGAGTGTATGCGTCCCTATCTCTTCAAGTCCGCAGGCCGCAGCGGCTTCTCTTAAAATTCTGTAGGCCTGAATGCGTGAAATCGGCTTTCTGGTTCGGGCAGATTTAAAGAGATATTCGTTTTCTTTCATATCTTTTGTATATTCGTATATTTCGTATTTCAGTGATTCTAAAATTAAAATCTTCCTTTTCTTTTTCGTTTTGCTTTCAGTTGCCCATAAATGATCTTTGTTTTTCACATCCTTCACTTGCAGCGGCAGAATATCTGAAATACGGAGCGCGCTATTAATGCCGAAAATAAACAAAAAGTAATCACGCTTGTTTTTGTTAAGCAAATACTGTTTTACGTCTTGGATTTTCTCTAAACTGCGAATTGGCTGTACAATATGCATCCAAAAACTCCTTAAAAACCATTATGTAACGTTTTGAGGCCTATGTTACTATTATAGCTAAAAAACATTGAATGTCAAAGTGTCGCGGTCTTTATGTAACATAATATACATAGTGTTACATCAGAAGTTGAAAAGATTCCAAAAACCCCTACCCCTCTTAAAAGGTAATAAAGCGCCCATATAAAGCTTTTAATTGATTTGATACTTATACCTCTATAATTTGTTTAAAAGCCTCTTAAAACGAATTCTGAGACTCCCATTTTTCTATTACTTCTAAAAAAACATACAAAAAAAGACACAATTTGAAATCGTGTCCTAATCCTCATCCTTTACATCAATATCTTCCGGGATCGGTTCGTTTAATATTTCCTGTACAAGCGCTTTGTAATTCTCCAGCTGTTCAAGATGCGTTTTGAACTGTCCTTTATAAATCAAAAATTGATCACCGTCATGAACGGCTCTGATTTTTCCTTCAAGCACCAAGCTTTTAATATAATCCTCTGAAAGATTTGCATATTCTGCTGTTTCTTTAATCGTTAAATACATATAGCAGTCCTTTCTTCATCCGTATACTGATTCTAATATAGCACATGACTCATAACAATATAATTAATTCCGCCCAAAAAAGCGGATGGATATTCTATATAATATACCATTTGTCACTTGTGAAAATGCTGTAATTTTCTTACGCTAAGATTGTAACATAACAGCTTCATATAGGAGGGAGAACATGAAAAGAAGGTGGAACGTCTGTTTAATAGCTCTGCTTAGTGTTCTGTTAGTCGCTGGAAGTGTCCCTTTTCATGCAGAAGCGAAAAAACCGCCCAAAAGCTATGATGAGTACAAACAAGTAGATGTTGGAAAAGATGGCATGGTTGCCACAGCACATCCTCTCGCTTCAGAAATCGGTGCTGATGTACTGAAAAAAGGAGGAAATGCCATTGACGCGGCGGTTGCCATTCAATTTGCACTCAACGTAACAGAGCCGATGATGTCAGGTATTGGCGGCGGCGGTTTTATGATGGTGTATGACGGAAAAACAAAGGATACAACAATCATCGACAGCCGTGAACGCGCGCCAGCAGGTGCAACCTCCGATATGTTTCTCAATGAAGACGGCAAAGCAATCCCTTTCTCTGAACGTGTGACAAAAGGTACTGCCGTAGGTGTTCCGGGTACACTGAAAGGACTAGAGAAAGCCCTGAGTACATGGGGAACCCGTTCTATGAAGCAATTAATCACCCCTTCTATTAAACTCGCTGAAAAAGGTTTTTCGATTGATTCGGTGTTGGCCGACGCCATTTCTGATTATCAGGAAAAGCTCTCGCAGACTGCTGCAAAAGATGTATTTCTGCCAAATGGCAAGCCGCTTAAAGAAGGCGATACACTGATCCAAAAGGATTTGGCAAAAACATTTAAGCTCATTCGTTCAAAAGGCACTGATGCTTTTTATGAAGGGAAATTTGCCAAAGCGCTTTCTGACACAGTGCAGGATTTCGGCGGATCAATGACAGAAAAGGATTTAGAAAATTTTGACATTACAATCGATGAACCGATTTGGGGAGACTATCATGGCTATCAAATCGCTACTCCTCCTCCTCCAAGCTCTGGCGGTATTTTCTTATTACAAATGCTGAAAACACTTGATGATTTTAACCTTTCACAATACGATGTCCGCTCATGGGAAAAATATCAGCTGCTTGCTGAAACGATGCATTTGTCTTATGCCGACCGCGCGTCTTATGCGGGTGATCCCGAATTTGTAAACGTTCCTCTCAAAGGCCTGCTTCACCCCGATTATATTAAAGAACGCCAACAATTAATCAGCTTAGATCAAGTCAATAAAAAACCGAAAGCCGGTGATCCTTGGAAATACCAAGAAGGATCTGCAAACTATAAGCAAGTCGAACAGCCTGAAGACAAAGCAGAAGGCCAAACAACCCACTTTACAGTTGCTGACCGCTGGGGAAATGTTGTGTCCTATACGACGACAATTGAACAGCTATTCGGAACCGGTATTATGGTCCCTGATTACGGCGTCATTTTAAATAATGAACTAACGGATTTTGATGCGATTCCAGGCGGAGCTAACGAAGTACAGCCGAACAAGCGGCCTTTAAGCAGCATGACCCCGACGATTTTATTTAAGGATGACAAACCTGTTCTCACTGTTGGATCTCCTGGCGGGGCCACCATTATTTCATCTGTTTTGCAAACCATTCTTTATCACATCGAATACGGCATGGAATTAAAAGCAGCAGTTGAAGAGCCGAGAATTTACACAAACAGCATGAGCTCTTATCGTTACGAAGATGGAGTTCCTGAAGATATCCTTAGTAAGCTAAACGGCATGGGCCACAAGTTCGGCAAAAACCCCGTGGATATCGGAAACGTACAAAGTATTTCGATTGACCATGAAAACGGCACCTTTAAAGGCGTAGCTGATTCAAGCAGAAATGGCGCGGCAATCGGTATTAATTTAAAGCGGAAATAAAAAGAAAAACTGTACTCGGTTCACACGAGTACAGTTTTTTTGAATACAGACCTTTATACCTGATGATCGCAGCACAACAGGCTTCATCTCTTCAATTCGCATATCTCATCCATAAATCTCTGAAACGCACTCGTAATGTAAAAGTCTTTCCTAAATATAAATACAATTTCTAAGTCTTGATATGCTGCTGGCAGCTGATGAATCCATACATTCGTATGTTGTTCAGAGCAGTCGACTGCAGACTTCGGAAGCAGCGCCGTGCCCAAACCAGCGGAAACACCTTTTATAATGGCTTCCAATGTACCAAACTCTATGATTTTTGGATTTTGAATGCCTGCATCCTCCAGCAATCTTTTGACTCTGGCACGATGAGAACAGCCAGCTCCAAAAAAGAGCATCGGCTGCCGAAGCATGTCTTCCGCCGCTCCTTCCTGTGATGAAATCAAAACCAATTCATCACGGAAAACAGGAATTTGTTTGATATCCGTGTGCTCAACCGGTCCGTATACAAAAGCGCCATCAACATCATGATCTAGAACCTGTTGAATCAAATTGTGCGTATCAGCTGTGTTCACTGATAAATCAACTTCAGGAAAACGTCTGAGGAAGGAGGCCGCATGCTCAGGCAGATGTGTTACCGCTGTTGTTTCTAGCGATCCGATCCGTAAAGGTCCTTTCGGATGCCTGCTCATCTGTGTCGATTTTTCAGCTTCATCTAGCAGTGATAGCACTTGATCAGCATATTGTAAAAGATTTTCTCCGGCAGCGGTCAGCTTGACCCCGCGATTTGTTCGATGAAAAAGCCTGATGTTCAAAACTTCTTCAAGGTTATGAATTCTGGCTGTCACATTCGATTGAACATAATTCAACATTTGAGCTGCTTTCGTTATGTTTCCTTCACGGGCAACAGCCTGAAAAATCTTTAAATCTCTGCTTTCCACGGGCTTTCACCTTCTCGCTATGATTAAAAGTGATATCAGCTATCATTTTTGTTCATTTTACTTGAAGAAAACCGCTATGTAAAATATGTAAAGATATGAAACTACAATTCAATGAGGAGGCAGACAGCATGAAAGCTATTATTCACAACGGAAAAGCAGGACTTCAGGGCTTATCATTGCAAGACGTTCCATCAAAAAAGCCTGGATATGGACAGGTGAAAGTAAAATTAAAATCTGCAGGTCTAAACCATCGTGATCTGTTTTTGATGAATAACAAATCTGAACGAGATCCTCATCTGATACTAGGTTCTGACGGTGCCGGTATTATTGAAGAGGTTGGTGAAGGCGTCAAAAACGTATCTGTTCAAACAGAAGTCATCATTTTTCCGACATTGAACTGGGATTTGACAGAGAATGTACCGCGTGTTCCGGATATATTGGGAGGACCATCTGACGGAACGCTTGCTGAATACGTGATCATCCCTTCGCAAAATGCCTTCAAAAAGCCTTCGTATTTATCCTGGAAAGAAGCAGGCGTTTTGCCTTTATCCGCTTTAACCGCATATCGAGCCTTGTTTACAAAAGCCCGATTGAAAAAAGGTGATCATCTCTTGATTCCTGGAATCGGCAGCGGAGTTGCCACCTATGCTTTATTTATGGCTAAAGCGATCGGAGCGACAGTAAGCGTGACATCCCACAGTGAGGAGAAAAGAAAAAAAGCGCTCCATCTAGGTGCTGATTATGCTTTTAACAGCTACAGCAATTGGGATGAACAGTTGCAGGGAGAAAAGGCTGATGTTGTTCTTGACAGCATAGGACCCGCCCTCTTTTCGGAATACTTTCGCCATGTTAAACCGAACGGGCGTATTGTCAGCTTTGGGGCAAGCTCAGGGGACGACCTCCATTTTCCGGTGCGCTCTTTATTCTTTCCTCAGATCAATGTATTGGGAACCTCGATGGGAAGCTGTGAGGAATTTTACGATATGCTCGCTTTCGTTGAAAAACATCAGCTGCGCCCTGTAATTGATCGCACATACCCTTTAGAAAAAGCGTTTGAAGCATATACGAGAATGCAGGAAGGCAGACAGTTTGGAAACATCGGAATTATGATGGAATAAAAAAAGAAACCGGCTGGTATACAGGCGGTTTCTCTTATATGATAATCCCCTTTATTTACGGAAGAACTGAACTCCCCATCAAATATCGATCCACTTCGCGCGCCACTTCACGGCCTTCATTAATCGCCCATACGATTAAGCTTTGACCTCTTCTTGCATCCCCTGCGGCAAATACGCCATCGATATTTGTTTGATAATCCCCATATGCTGCACTGATTTTGTTGTTTGCAGAATCAACACCGAACTGTTTCAGCAACGGCTGTTCTGTGCCTTCAAAGCCGATCGCGATGAAGACAAGCTGAGCAGGCCATACTTTTTCCGTTCCGGGCAGCTCGCGGAACTCGTATTTTCCATGCTCGTTTTTCACTTTTTCCATTTGGATGGTATGAAGCTCTTTCAGCTTTCCGTTTTTATCCGCTACCAATTTTTTTGTTTGAATGGAGTACTCTCTCGGATCTCTTCCGAATTTTGCTTCTGCTTCTTCATACGCATATTCAAGCGTAAAGACATGCGGCTGTTCAGGCCACTGATTGTCATTCGTTCGGGCTGGCGGAAGTTTCGGGTGTTTGCCGAATTGGTGCACACTTTTAGCTTTTTGCCGCAGTGCAGTAGCTACACAGTCGGCTCCCGTGTCGCCGCCCCCGATTACGATGACATCTTTCCCTTTGGCATCAATAAATTTCTTGTCTTTAAAGTTAGAATCTAAATAACTTTTTGTCGCAAGTGTCAGGTAGTCCATAGCGTAAAGGACTCCTTTTGAATCTCGCCCTTCAATTAATAGATCCCGCTGTTTTTGCGCGCCTGTACACAAAATCACAGCATCAAATTGCTCCTTCAGCTCATCAGCTGTAATATCAACACCGATTTCTGTGTTTGTGACAAAATCAATTCCTTCTTGCGTCAACAATTTAATTCGGCGTTCTACAATGCCTTTCTCAAGCTTCATGTTTGGAATGCCGTAAGTTAAAAGGCCGCCCGCTCTGTCTGCACGTTCAAAAACAGTGACAGAATGCCCAGCTTGATTCAGCTGATCAGCACTTGCCAGTCCAGCCGGGCCTGATCCAACGATAGCCACGTTTTTGCCAGTTCGTTTTTTAGGAATTCTAGGCTGAATCCAGCCATTCTCAAATCCTTTATCGATAATGGTGCGTTCAATATTTTTAATGGATACGGCCGGATCTGAAATTGCTAATGTACATGATCCTTCACAAGGAGCAGGACATACCCGCCCTGTGAATTCAGGAAAATTGTTTGTTTTCAAAAGACGCTCCAATGCTTCTTTCCATCTGCCTCGATAGACAAGATCATTCCATTCAGGAATTAAGTTGTAAATCGGACAGCCGGATGTAAATCCGTTAATGTCTGCACCGATTTGGCAAAACGGTGTACCGCAATCCATACATCGTGCTCCTTGCCGTTTTGATGCTTCTTCTGACAAAGGAGCAGAATATTCTTTCCAATCCTTTAAGCGAGTGAGAGGGTCCCGCTCAGCAGGTTTTTCTCGTTTGATCTCCATAAATCCAGTTGGTTTTCCCATATTCCTCTCCCCTTCCTTACTGTACTACCGCTTGTTTTTGACCTGATGATACCGTGTTCTGCTTTGGTTTTGTATTAGCTTCAAAAGCGTACATGACAGCTTCTTCATCTGATAAACCTGCAGCTTTTTGTTCTTCAATACTTGCGAGCATTTGTTTATAGTTTTTCGGAATGACTTTAACGAATTTTTTCACGCTGTCTCCCCACTGATCAAGCAGGTTTGCTGCTTTTTCGCTGTTTGTATAGGCAGCATGTTTTTCAAGCATTGTGTGAATGTGCTGGATTTCTTTTTCATCCTTTAATGATTCAAATAAAATCATTTCAAGATTGCATTTACGTTTAAATGCCTTTACATCTTCGGTGAGAACATAAGCGATCCCGCCGGACATACCTGCAGCGAAGTTTTTGCCTACATCACCGAGTACGATCACACTTCCGCCAGTCATGTATTCACAGCCGTGGTCGCCAATACCTTCTACAACCACATTTACACCGCTGTTCCGAACGGCAAAGCGTTCACCCGCACGTCCGTTAATATATGCTTCACCGCTTGTCGCACCGTAGAAGGCCACGTTTCCGATAATGACGTTATCATCTGAAGCATAATTGAATCCTTCTGGTGACTTGACGATGATTTTTCCGCCAGAAAGCCCTTTTCCGACATAATCGTTTGAGTCTCCGTCCAAATAAAGCGTCATTCCTTTAGGAACAAAGGCTCCAAAGCTTTGTCCGGCTGATCCGGTAAACTGCAGCTTGATCGTGTCTTCTGGAAGCCCTTCTTCTCCATAGCGTTTTGAAATTTCACTGCCTGTTATCGTTCCGGCTACACGGTTTGTATTGTTGATTTCAATTGAAATATCCGCTTCTTTTCCAGACTCGATGGCTTTTTGTACGGCCGGAAGAATTGCTGTGACATCCAGTGATTGATCAATTTTATGATTTTGCGGCGATTGAAATGTCCGTATGCCTTCAGGCTGATAAAGAAGTGTAGACAAATCAAGCTGGCTTGCCTTCCAGTGCGCCTTCGCCCGTTCACTCACATTGAGTGCGTCAGTGCGGCCGATCATTTCATCAAATGTCTTGAAGCCTAAAGCAGCCATGTACTCACGAACTTCTTCAGCAATGAACAGCATATAGTTCACAATGTGATCAGGGTCTCCCATGAACTTTTTGCGAAGCTCTGGATTTTGTGTCGCTACTCCGACAGGACATGTATCTAAATGGCAGGCGCGCATCATGACACAGCCAAGTACAACTAGCGGAGCCGTTGCGAAACCGAATTCTTCAGCTCCGAGTAATGCAGCCATTACAACGTCCCGTCCCGTCATAAGCTTTCCGTCTGTTTCTAACACAACACGGTCGCGGAGCCCATTCAGCATTAACGTTTGATGAGCTTCTGCCAAACCAAGCTCCCATGGAAGCCCTGTATGTTTAATACTGGTTTTTGGAGAAGCGCCTGTACCTCCGTCGTAGCCGCTGATTACAATGACATCTGCAGTCGCTTTGGCAACACCTGCAGCGATTGTGCCTACACCTGCCTTTGACACCAGCTTTACGCTAATTCTTGCATCACGGTTGGCATTTTTTAAATCATGAATCAGCTGGGCCAAATCCTCAATCGAATAAATGTCGTGGTGCGGCGGCGGTGAGATTAATCCGACACCAGGTGTTGATCCGCGGACATCAGCAACCCAAGGATATACCTTGTTGCCAGGGAGCTGTCCGCCTTCACCCGGCTTCGCGCCTTGCGCCATTTTAATTTGCAGCTCATCTGCATTGACGAGGTAATGGCTTTTGACACCGAAACGTCCGGATGCAATTTGTTTGATCGCACTTCTTCGGTCATCGCCATTTTCGTCTGGAACAAAACGTTTTGGATCTTCTCCGCCCTCACCGCTGTTGCTTTTTCCGCCAAGACGGTTCATAGCAATTGCTAAAGCTTCGTGCGCTTCTTTACTCAAGGATCCAAACGACATCGCACCTGTTTTAAAGCGTTTGACAATCGATTCAGCGGATTCGACTTCCTCCAGTTTCAGCGGCTTACGGTCTCCGTCGAATGCAAACAAGTTCCGTAAAAATCCGATACGTTCTTCATCTGCCGCTTTTGTATATTTTTTAAACAGCTTGTAATCATTTCTGCGGCACGCCCATTGCAGCGTATGAATCGTTTTCGGATTAAACGCGTGATGCTCACCGCCGTTTCTCCATTGAAAATCACTTCCTGATTCAAGCGTTTTGCTGTAATCATCCTGATACGCTTCTCGGTGGCGGTGCTGCGCTTCTTCCGCTATTGTTTTGATGTCGATGCCTCCGAGCTGTGATGCTGTACCAGTGAAATAGCGGTCAATTACATCTCGGCTGATGCCTATCGCCTCAAAGATTTGGGCGCCTCTGTAACTTTGAACAGTTGAAATTCCCATTTTGGACATCACTTTGACGACACCTTCAGTGATACTTTTTCCATATTTGCTGACTGCTTCTTCATAACTGATATCCAAACGGCCTTCATCAATTTCCTGCTTGTAGGTCGCATAAGCGAGATAAGGATTGATCGCATCCGCTCCATAACCGATCAAAGCTGCAAAATGATGCACTTCACGCGCTTCGCCTGATTCCACAATTATGCTGACTTTTGTACGCAGCCCTTTGCGGATTAAATGCTGATGCAGCGCGCTGACTGCCAGTAGCGGTGGAATTGGTGTCAGACGTTCGTTCATCTTTTTATCTGATAAAATTAACAAGCTTACGCCATGATTGACGGCTTTCTCTGCTTGTGTGAACATATCCTTTAATCCGCGTTCAAGATCCTCTGAAAACAGCACATCGATTTTTTGGCTTTTTAAATCAGGATGAACAATCGTTTTCAATGCGTAGAACTGTTCATTGGATAAAACAGGTGTATACAGTTTAATGCGGCGAACGTTTCGCTCACTTGGGTGGAGAAGATCGCCTTCTGCCCCGAGCCAGGTCATCGTTGATGTCACAAGCTGCTCACGAATCGCATCGATCGGCGGGTTCGTTACTTGTGCAAACAGCTGCTTAAAGTAGTTAAACAGAGATTGCGCACGGTCTGACAAAACGGCAAGCGGCGCGTCATTACCCATTGAACCGAGAGGATCTTTGCCTTCTTTAATGACAGGGATTAAATATTTTTGAATATCTTCATATGTGTATCCGAATGCCTTCTGGCGAGTAAGAAGATCTGTAAACTGTTCTTCCTCTCTTGATTCAGGATCTGGATTTACTTGGACAAGCTCTTCTTCAAGCCACTTTTGGTATGGATACTCAGTCGCAATTTGTGTTTTGACTTCTTCATCTGAAATAATCCGGCCTTCTTCCAGATCGATTAAAAGCATTTTTCCAGGTTCGAGACGGTTTTTATATAAAATGTTCTCCTGCTCCACTTCAATCACGCCTACTTCAGATGAGAAAATAATATAATCATCTTTTGTTACATAATAACGAGCCGGACGAAGACCATTCCGGTCAAGGACCGCACCGATTTGTTTTCCGTCAGTGAAAGAAATGGCTGTCGGTCCGTCCCACGGTTCCATTAATGAACTATGGTATTCATAGAACGCTCTTTTTTCCTTAGACATATGTGTGTTTTCTGTCCATGGTTCAGGAATAAGCATCATTGCTGTATGTGCCGGCTTGCGTCCAGCCATCACAAAAAACTCAAATGCGTTATCCAAAATGGAAGAGTCACTGCCGTCAGCATTGAGAATCGGCAGAATCTTGTTTAAGTCCTCACCGAAGCTTTCTGATACAAATTGCTGCTCACGCGCTCTCATCCAGTTGATGTTTCCGCGAAGGGTATTGATTTCACCGTTATGAACCAAATAACGGTTTGGATGCGCTCTTTCCCATGTCGGGAATGTATTGGTGCTGAAACGTGAATGGACAAGCGCAAAAGCAGAAACGAATGCTTTATTCTGCAAATCAGAATAAAAAGCATCAACCTGTTCAGGTGTTAACAGACCTTTGTACACAATGGTCTGGCTTGAAAGACTGGCAAAATAAAAATCAAAACTTTCCGTTACTCCCCAGTTTTCAGCCTGCTTACGAATGACATACAACTTTCGTTCAAAAGACAAATCGTCCTTCAGGTCCGAGCTTGCGCCGATAAATACCTGACGGACAAATGGACAGCTTTTTTGCGCCACTGTTCCGATTTTTCTGACATTTATAGGTACAGTTCTCCATCCAAGAACGGTTTGGCCTTCTTCTTCAATCAGTGCATTAATGTGCTTTTCGATTTTTTTTCTTTCATCTTCCTTCTGTGAGAAAAAGACCATTCCTACCCCATAACGCCCTTTTTCCGGCAGATTGATGTCTTTACACTCTTTCCTAAAGAAAGCATCAGGGATTTGCACCAGCAAGCCAGCTCCGTCTCCTGTATCCGGATCACTGCCTTGGCCTCCTCTGTGGTCTAGCTGGCAAAGCATCTTAAGCCCTTGTTTGACGATGTCGTGCGTTTGTTTGCCCTTTAAGTGTGCATATAGGCCGATTCCGCATGCATCATGTTCAAATTCAGGACGGTAGAGACCTTGAGCTTTTGGCATTTGATTGTATGTCATAATTCCACTCCCCCGATCAATTTCCGATAATAACGGTCATAAAATCTAACACTCTATAATCATTGTAGGTTTTCAAAACGATATAAACAATATATAATTTAGATCAAAAGAATCTCAAAATGAGATAGATGGATGTGAGATAAAAATGGAGCTGCGCCAACTGCGTTATTTTATGGAAGTAGCTGAAAGAGAACACGTGTCAGAAGCCGCTGATCATTTGCATGTGGCCCAATCTGCAATCAGCAGGCAAATTGCAAATCTTGAAGAAGAATTAAATGTGACGTTATTTGAGCGTGAGGGGAGAAATATCAAACTCACGCCGATCGGAAAAGAATTTTTACATCATGTGAAAACGGCGATGAAAGCCATCGATTATGCCAAAGAACAAATTGATGAGTATCTTGATCCCCATCGCGGAACGGTAAGGATCGGCTTTCCTACAAGTCTTGCCAGCCAGCTTTTGCCGACTGTCATTTCAGCATTTAAAGAAGAATACCCGAACGTTGAATTTTTGCTGCGTCAAGGCTCCTATAAATTTTTGATTGAAGCTGTCAGAAACCGTGATATTGATCTGGCCTTATTAGGACCGGTGCCGACGAATTTCCCTGACATAACAGGGAACATATTATTCACAGAAAAGATTTACGCGCTTGTTCCATTAAATCATCCGTTAGCCAAACAAAAAACAATTCATTTAATCGACTTGCGCAACGACCAATTTGTTTTATTCCCGGAAGGATATGTGCTTAGAAAAATGGCAATTGACGCCTGCAAACAAGCTGGTTTTGCTCCTCTCGTTTCTACAGAAGGTGAGGATTTGGATGCGATTAAAGGCTTGGTGTCCGCTGAAATGGGCGTTACCCTTCTGCCGGAAAGCACTTTTGCTGAAACGATACCGCGTTTCACTGTGAAAATTCCAATTGAGTTTCCTCAGGTAAAACGAACTGTAGGAATCATCAAACCGAAAAATAGAGAGCTTGCTCCGTCTGCGAATGATTTTTATGAGTTTGTCATTCAATTCTTCTCTAAACTAGAGCAGTATCAATAAAGAATAAACCCGACCTTCTATTTAAAGAAGCTTCGGGTTTTTTTACTGAAAATTATTTTACAGGCAAAGATAAATCCACATGGCAAACAAATGCTTCCTGATCTATCACAGTTTTGTTTTTCAGCTCTTCCTTCTCTTTGGGTTCTTGAAGCTGTACAGAAGAGTAATTGACGATTCCGAGCCCAATTTCTGCTCCTTGTGAATCCATCAGCCGAACAACTGATCCGCTTTTGAATTTCCCTTTAATCTCCTGTACACCATCCAGATCTAAACTCGATTGGCCATTTGTGATTTTTTGCGGATAATCATCTGATAAAATGAGTTCGCCTTCCGGGCCGGAGTTAAAAGCGATCCACTGCTCCTTTTGATTTAACGGAAGCGTTCCCTCAGCTTCAAAGTAAGTGCCTTCCGCTTCTTCATGAACGGCTTGATACAAAATATCGCTTGCATCTGCCTGGCCAAGAAATCCTTTAATGCCAGACGCCATTACAATTTTAAACGCGTCAAGCTTAGAGCGCATGCCGCCAGTACCGATGTCGCTGCCTGAGTCACCTGCACACGCTTCGATGTCAGCCGTTATCTCGCTTACCCGCTTCATCCGCTTTGCTTCTGGATTTGTACGCGGATTGCCGTCATATAGTCCGTCGATATCTGATAAAATCACAAGCATATCTGCGTCAATTAATCCCGCAACTTTTGCTGCAAGCGTATCATTGTCGCCAAACTTCAGCCGATTGACAGTAACTGTATCATTTTCGTTGATAATCGGGATGATGCCGCGTTCGAGGAGTACACTCATTGTATTCCGGACATTATTATAACGATATTCATCAGAAAAATCGCTTCTCGTAATTAAAATTTGGGAAGCAACATAGCCGTGTGCCAAAAACAGCTTTGAATAAGCTTCCATCAGCAGGCCCTGGCCGATTGAGGCGGATGCTTGTTTTTCCGGAAGCTTCTTCGGTCTATGGATAAACCCGAGCTTCCGATATCCAGCGGCCACTGCGCCAGACGACACTAAAATCACTTCATAGCCTGCGTCTTTGAGTTTGACAACTTGATCGACCAACGCTTCTAATTTTCGGATGCTGATTTCTCCATGAAGGCTTGTTAATGAACTGCTTCCAATCTTCACAACGACTCTTTGCATGTTTGTATCAGGTGTCACTTGATCACTCCTGATAGCAGGGCTGTTGTTTTTTCAATATCGTTGCTGATTTCCTTTGAACGCTTTGCAGCATGCGTGATTGCTTGAGAAATCGCTTCTCCGCCGCCGCTCTTTTTCAAGGCGTGCAGCCCTGCAGCTGTTGTTCCGTTCGGTGATGTGATATGATCTCTTAACACTTCAGGCTGTTCTCCTGTTTCTATGAGCATTTTTGCGGCACCTAAAAGTGTTTGCGCGCCGATGCTTCGAGATAATTGTTTATCGAGGCCTGCCTCTTCACCTGTCTTTTCGATGAATTCCATTAAATAATAAAAATACGCGGGTCCGCTGCCCGCAATCCCGGTGAATATGTCCATTTGATTTTCTTGGATTGTATAGACTTCACCCATGCATCCAAGCAATGATTCAGCCAGCTCCCGCTGATCTTCTGATACATACTTGCCCAGCGCAATGGCTGTTGCAGATGCGCCGATCATACTGGAGGTATTGGGCATTACCCTGACAACTGGCTGCTGATTAAGCAATGATTGTTCAATAAAAGAGGTTGTTATGCCGGCAAGGACCGACAATAGTAATTGATGGGGTTGAATACGTGATTTTAATGATGACAGAGCTCTTTCAGCGTCTTTTGGCTTCATGGCCAAAATAAGCACATCCATGTCTTCAATACGGATTTGGTTCGGCGAGGCGCCTTTAATTCCATATTGAAGTTCGAGTTCCGCTAATCGCTCTGTATTGCTGCGGTTTGTAACGCAGATGTTTTGCTTCGGGATTTTGTTGGCACGAACGATACCTGATATCATTCCTTCTGCCATAGATCCTGCTCCTATAAAAGCTACTTTTTTTTGATCAAAGATCGGTAACATCTCCTTTGTTCGCTTTTTTGTTCGCATTTCCACACGTTTAAAATGTTACCACTTGTGGAAATGATGTCAAGTGTGAAGGTCATCACTGATGTGTATTGTTTCTTTTCGACAAATATGTATCTTGCAGAACAAAAACACCCGATGCACATTGCTGTGCGGGTGTTTGTTTCTATTAAAAATTATCCGCAATCGCTTTTTCAATCAGGTTTTTACAGCGATCCAACTCAACTTTCAGCTGCTTTTTATATAGTTTGGCAGCTTCGTAATCTTTAAATTGATAGAGAACGACTTCCTGAAGTTTGGCACCTTCTTTTTTTACTTTGATTTGCTTTAATATCCCGTCATCAAGAAGCTCATGCAAAGACCGATATACTTCTGTATGATTTGGTTTAAAACCAATCTCTTTAAATTCAGACCGAAGCACCTCAAGCAGCTTTAATCCGTAGAGCCTCTCCTGCTCTGTCATTGTTATCATATAAAGCTTCAAAAATGCGCGCTGTTTAACTAAAAAACCAGTTGAACTTCTTTTTTCTTCTTTCATGATACGCACTCCTTCCTTTATAACTGAGAACACCATGTACTAAATATTCAATTTTATATTATTGTTTTCCTTCTTATATTAAAGACTGTTATATCCAGTTATCTTGTATTCATTACATATAAGAGGAAAAGCAGAAAAATAAAATATCAAATGAACATTTAGTATATAGTTTTTTTAGTTCTATTATAACCTTTATTATCGTTCTCTTCAATTTAAATGGTAATAAAAAAAGCTTGTCGCATGACAAGCTTCTCATTTTTACGGATTTGTTGACCATAATCCAGCTGTTTTAATGAAAATTCGCGGATCTAATTTCAATTGTGCCACCATGTATTCAGCAAGATCCTCTGGCTGCATGACCTTTTCAGGATTACCGTCTGTTAGGTTCAATTCAATAGACATATCACTAGCGACAGTACTTGGTGTTAACGCGCTGACTCTGATATTATGTTTTCTCACTTCTTGCATAAGAGACTCAGTTAATCCGAGAACAGCAAACTTAGATGCACTGTAAGCACTTGTCGCAGCTGCTCCTCTTTGGCCTGCTGTAGATGAAATATTAATAATGTCTCCGGCTTTGCGTTCGATCATTTCTGGAAGCACCGCGCGAGTGACATGGTACACACCCATTAGGTTGACTTGCATAATATTTTCCCATTCATCAGCAGACAGATCTAAGAAACCGCCAAATTTGCTGATGCCTGCGTTATTAATGAGGATATCGATATCTCCAAGCTGTTCCTTCACTTGAGCTACAGCTTGGTTAACCTCCTCGGCATTTTTTACATCTGCAGTGGCAAATGCTGCTTTTACACCAAGAGCTTTGACTTCTTCAGCCACTTTTTCAACATTTGCCGCAGTCCGGCCAATTAATCCGATATTCACGCCTTCTTTCGCAAGCGCAAGAGCGGTAGCACGGCCGATCCCTCTGCCTCCGCCTGTGATAAGAGCGGTTTTCTTTTGTAAATTTTGCAATTGAAGCACCCTTTCTTTGTTTCATATGTACGATATCACATTATAAGTAGAATAAGTCCAATACGCAAATCAAACGAACTGAAAGAACATCATTCTTCTGGTTAAAAAAGCGGAAACAGGGTAATGACATAAGAAAAGGAGTGAATAACATATGGTTATTGTGTATATCAGCATCGCAGTATTGGCTGTTTCAGTTATTTTCTTAGGGATTAATGTACTTCAAAATAAGAAAAAATTAGATCCCGCACTAAAGGAAATCACCTCTGTTACACAGGCAATGCAAAAACAAGTTGATGCATTAAAAATGGAAGCAGATCTGCTAACGCAAAAACAAAAGAGGATTCAGCAGGATGTGCAAATGAAAAAAAACGTCATCAAACAAACAGCAGTTGAAGTGAAAGAAGTTCCTCAAGCAGTCAAAGAAGTGTGGCAGGCAGGACATTTACATCACAGATAAAGAGAATGATATCCCGTTGTTACGACCAGAATGAACAATGGGATATCGTTTTTTAATGAGGACTTGTTTGTAAGCCGCAGCTGCTTAAAGAGAACCTGCATTTTCTTGCGAAGTATTTACATTTCATTTTCATCAGAAATACGAATTTCGCACCTACTATTACCCGCCTAATGCAGAGATCAAATCTGATCGTCTCGATTGTGACTGCCGGAAGCACTCTAGTTTTCTCCACATGAAAACAGTACAAAGTTATCATTGAAAGCCTGCGGCAAGATCGGTGTCTTGAGTCTTAAAAAATGCTGTAGTCACGAAACAAGCAGCAGGCCCCTCCAGTTCGATTTGATGACGTACCTTATTACTATGCTTGATTGATGCAGCTTTTAGACATTTAAAGTGCCGGTAGAGCTTTTCATTCCGCTTCCCACTAGCAAATATCCTGTCTACATTCAGCCAACGATGATATCGTATACAGACCAGCCATACTCTATCTCTTATACTAAGCTTCTGTGTTTTTGGCACTTCTCTAAGAAGCTCAAATAGGTGACAGGACCGGATCAGCCAAAGCGCTCTGTGACTCACATATCCCCGAATTTTTTGTCTTCATGGCTTTATACATCTGTATCTGGAAACGGGTTGAGCGAGCGGAGCAATTTTAGCGGAACAATGATCAGATAATGCAAATTTACCGATTAAACCTCCCCCAACATTAATTGACATGAGGCACCACATTCTCTTTCTAAAACCTATATACTGAATAAATGCTTCAGCTCTTGCGCAAAATATTCCTGAAAATATGTTGGACAAGGAGTGTTTTAATGATGACCACGACCGGTGACCAACCAAACATTACAGAGAAACAATTCGAAGAATTTAAAAGCCACTTTCCTGATGACGCAAAAATACAATCTGCTACCTTTCAAGAGCTTCTTGCCAACACAAATGGCGGAAATGTAGATTGGACCAACCTGGATGAGGTGGACGCCATACAACCGCAAAGACTAAATAGCAGCGCACTAGATTGCGGACTTTTGTGGGGTGTGGTCGGATTGGACTGTGTCTTTTTGGCATTGGGGGTTGGCGAATTCAGAAGCATCATCAATCGAGCGACGATTAAAGCCGCTAGTGCTGCCATAGAACCATTGGAACAATTATTAAAAGCTGATATTGTCAGATTGGCTGAATCAACAACCGCCAAAGAAACGGCGAGCTTAGCAGTCAAGCTGGTTCTTAAAATTGCATTGAGCGGTGGAAGTCTTGTGTCAAAGATCCTTCAATCCTTGAAGCATACCATGAGTTGGTGGCAATGGCTTTTATTCGGAGCAAGTGCGTTTTTCACAATTATGGCAGCTCTTGCAACTGACGGTGTAGCTCTTATTGCCATTGCTATCGCAGAGATGGCTCTTATTGGGGTTACTGTATCTGATTGCATAAACGCTAAAAAGGTATGCGGGTTAAAATGATTGATACGTACTGTGCCTAATTTTTCAACAGTTATAACAAAAAGCCCGCCAGGCGGGCTTTTCTTCAGCTTCAGTTTCTCCGATTTGTTTGATGCGTGGAAACTGTACGCTTATAAAGAATTAGCGAATCCCAAAACCAGTAGATCAGTGCAGCTACAATACTTACCATATAATAAAAGTACGATTGCAATGCCCATGCTATTGACTCAGGATAACCGATAACAAAAAGCAGGAAAGCTGCGATAAAAGCAATGACAATGGACAATGTAAATCAATAGATGCATGACATTGAATGTTTTCGCTTTTTTCTGCAATATCATTTGCAGCGGAAAAGCAAAAAGGCCATACATCACAACGCCGTATAAGAAAGCAATGGCTGCCGTAATCAATGCAATGATCAAATCGCCAAACATAATAAAAAAAGAATATCTCCAAAAATTAAACCAAACGTAAGGCTGGACAGCCCTAATGTCATTACATAATATGCTGCAGTGCTTTTCATTTTTTCACCTTCCTGTTTGATTAATTCATTTCTAAACCTTTGTATTTCTTTCATCAAGTTGTCTACCCCAACATGCCATACGCCATGCGCTACTAGAAGGTTTCAAACATGACGTTCTTTTTATTAAATAATATGACTGGTATGAAGATGCCTCTTTTGATCGACAAAACCGCGAATGAAAAAAGTGAATGAATACCTGCCTAACAGACAGAATAAAAGAGGTGATATTCAACACTTTTCGTAAAGGAGTGAAACAAACAGGAAAATTAGGTAAAGGCGATCTAAAACAATGAAATACGTTTTATACCCACACTAAAAATTCAATAACCTGGAGGAAGTAAAGTGACTCAAAAAAATGAAGCCGACAGACCTGATGATTATAAAAGATTTTCTTCAATAGGCAAGGAAGATGATGTTCAACAAAATGCAAAAACTGAAAGTCATAACAGAAGCGACACCACGGATGTGGCCGGACGATATTTTGATCCCTCGGATTATAAAGGAACCACGCAATTAGAAAAAGGGTTGGCTGAAACTCATGAACAAGTCAGTGATGATTATTTTGAAGGAACGATCGATCAAAATCTAGACTAGTATTCAAGCGGAGCTGACTTGACAGAAGGCAGTTAGTTCCGTTTTAAATTCACCTCAGTAAAATCTATGGGAGCTATCAAATAGTAAAACAGATTAAAAAAGGCTTTTCCTATCTCAAATTGGCTGAACAGGCAGTTCTTTCGAAAATATAATGATCATACGCAGCATATTTGAAGGAGCGAAACGTCAAATGGGGATTATCAATGGAAAAGAATTCATTGACCGATTGAACAAACTAGAAAACGAAATTTGGTATGATGGCAAAAAAATAGAGGGTAACATTTCTGAACATCCTGCGTTTAAAGGAATTATCAAAACAAAAAGCTCTCTTTATGATTTGCAAACGAAAGATGAGTTCATAAACGAAATGACTTATCGTCTTTCTGGAGATTATGAGCGAATTGGTCTTTCCTATCTCCAGCCTAAAACCAAGAGCGATTTGAGTAAAAGAAGGAAGATGATTGAACAGTGGGCTAGACATACTCACGGAATGATGGGGAGAAGTCCGGATTATATGAATACGGTGATGATGAGCTTTGCATCATCAGCAGAGCTTTTACGAGAAAAAGAGAATTGCTTTCCGGAACACATACTAAACTTGTATCAGAAAGCCGCTAAAAACGACCTTTCCTTTACCCATACATTCATTACCCCCCAAGTGAACCGGTCACAGTCCTATTTTGGAATCAGTGAAAAGCCGATATCAGCTAAAGTCATTGATAGAACGGAAAAAGGATTGATCATTCAAGGCGCACGTCTGCTTGCAACTCAAGGTGGATTAACTGATGAAATCTTGGTTTTTTCGGCACCAAAATTTTATTTTGAAAAGGATGAAGCCTTTGCTTTTTCGATTCCCTCTAATACAAAAGGTGTCAAATTCATCACAAGAGAATCATTTGTATTAAGCGAGTCGACCTTTAATCATCCCTTAAGCTCAAGATATGAAGAAATGGATTCAATCGTCGTTTTTGATCACGTGTTGGTACCCTGGAATCGTGTGTTTTTTTACGATAATGTTGAAGCAGCTAATGATTTTATGGCGAAAAGCTCTTTTCATGCCTTTACCTTTCATCAGGTCGTCATTAGGCAAATGGTCAAAATTGAATTTCTATTAGGAGTTGCACAGCTTCTGGTCGACACCATTAATGTGTCTGAATATCAGCATATACAAGAAAAGCTCTCCGAAATCATTGTCGGATTGGAGACAATCAAAGCACTCATTGACAAATCAGAAAATGACGCACAATTAGATGAAGCCGGCTATATGCGTCCCAGTTTAATTCCTCTTCAAGTCATCAGTACAATCATTCCAACTCTATATCCTCGTTTCACTGAAATTATTCAGTTAATTGGTGCCAGCGGAATGGTAACGCTGCCGACAGAAAACGCGTTTGACTCAGAGATTTCGGAAGATCTTGACCAATACCTTCAAGCAGTCAATACAAATGCTTTTGAGCGTGTGAAAATATTCCGGTTAGCGTGGGATTTAACGATGAGTTCCTTCGGCACAAGGCAAACTCACTATGAAAGATACTTTTTCGGGGATCCTATTCGGATTTCAAGCAGACTGTATACCAGCTATCCCAAGCAGCAGCATGTGAACATGATTAAAACATTTCTGCAAAGAGACGCTGATAATTGATATCTGTTTGTATGAAAAAAACAGCGGGAAAAAGTCCGCTGTTTCGTATTTTTCATTCTGGAAATTGCACATGCCCCGGCACTGTATATGCTTTTGACGTTCCGCTTTCAGGCAGCTTCGGAATGGTGTCTTTCACCACTTTCCCCCTGATATCGGTCATTCTGATTTTGAGAGAACCAGCCCCTAAATGAGTGCCGGAAAAATGGTTATAGTCCATTTTTTCCATGTTAATCCACTTGCCATTCTTTTCATATTCCATTTTCATAACAGGATACTTGTGATTTCTGACTTGAATTGCAGCCCACCATCTGCTGCTGCCCTCTTTGACCCGGTACGTGAAATCACCGGTGATTGGAGCTTTGACAACACGCCATTTAATGTTGATTTTTCCGTCTTTCATATCACCAATTTTTCGAAAAGCATTCGGTGACAGATCAAGAGCTCCACGAGCGCCTTCTGGATACAGATCGGTTACGTAGACAATTGTTTTTCCTTTTGGACCTTCAACTTCCAAATAAGAGCCTGCAAGTGCCGCTTTCACTCCCCCGTAATTGAGATCTGCCGGATTAATTGCGGCAATCTCCATATCAGAAGGAATTGGATCCAGCAAGAAAGCCCCTCCTGAATAACCTGACCCCGTATACGTTGCATAGCCTTCATGCAGGTCATCATATGCGGCCAAAGCTTGCGGAGAAAAACAAAGGATCATCAACAAAACCATACCCACAATTGCACTGAGATTCTTTTTCATACATGTCCTCCTCAATTCAGACTTTAAATGAGAATCATTTTCATCATAAGTCTCAACCCACCTTCATTGAAAGAGGACATAGATTCATAGATTATGTAAGGCAGATTCATCACACATAGGCAGTTTTTTCAAAAAGATACAACGAATGAACGCACATACCTACCAGACGAAATTCTTATTTTGCATTTCTGAATAGCATCCGCATAACCATAAACAAAATAAATGAGCTGTTTGCAGCTCTTATTTTTCCCCGCTCAGTTTTAACTTAGCTGTCATCATGATGCCAAATATCAGCACGATCGGAACCCAAATGATGACGTTATGAAATTCAGGATTAGCCAAAGCTACAATAAAAGCCCCAAGGCAATAAAAGACAACCGCCAGCGCTCTTAACACAGTATCTCTTAAAAATGTTTTCTTCTTTTTCTTAAAAAATAATCGATTGGACAAATCCTCTAATAGAGAAGCCAGTGTTCCCGTTAACACAATTGAAGTAATGCCTGCGACTCCCAATTTTTTGGCTGCCATTGTTTGTATCCCCATGGAAATGCTCAAGAGAATAATAAGAATGTATACAGGAACAAAAGCCGAATAAAAAGAAAGACAAGAAAAGACAAATAAAATGAATGCTTCAAGTGCCAGTGCTTTAGTCACAGCAGGAGGCCAAAGGGTGTTTTCTGCCTTTCCGACCATCAGTGTCGAAATCATCACACCGCCTATAAATCCGATTAGCGCGATCAATGAATGAAAAACTGTAGCTTCAAGGGATTTGCCGATTCCTAACCCTAGCAATACAATATTCCCAGTCATATTGGCCGTGAACACATGTCCAAGGCTAAGATATCCGATTACATCCACGATTCCAGCTGTTAAACATAAAAGAATAAGCAGGATGTTTCGGTATGTTGCTGCAGTCAATGGCGCATCAACCCTTTCTTCTGTTTTCAATTGTTAGTATGTCTTTTAGCGCAGTTTGTATATTTATAAATTAGGAAAATAGAAACTACCAAATAATACCATTTTATGAAATGATAATCTTCACAAGGAAATGATTACATTAGAAAGGAAGCGTATGATGAAACGATTTTGTTTATGGTTCGCAGTTTTTAGTTTGTTATTGGTTCTCTTGCCTGAAAAAACGTTTGGAGCCGTTGATTTTCCAAATACCTCTACGAATGGCCTCTTAGGATTTGCTGGAAATGCTAAAAATGAAAAAGGAATGTCTAAAGCGAGCACAACGGGCGGAAAAAATGGTCAGATTGTTTACATTCAAAGTGTAAATGATTTAAAGGCACATCTAGGAGGAGCCACTCCGAAAATTTTAGTCCTTCAAAATAATCTTACCACATCTTCAAAAACAACAGTCACCATTGGCTCAAATAAAGCACTCGTAGGCTCTTACGCGAAAAAAACGTTGAAAAACATTTTTCTCACAACTTCACCTTCCTCCGAAAACGTTATTTTTCAAAACCTGACTTTTGAACACAGTCCGCAGATTAACGGAAATAACGATATCCAGCTTTATTTAGATTCCGGCATCAACTATTGGATTGATCACGTCACATTCTCAGGTCACAGCTATAGTGCAAGCGGCAATGATTTGGACAAACTTCTGTATATCGGAAAATCGGCAGATTATATCACCATCAGCAACTCAAAATTTGCGAATCATAAATATGGCTTGATTTTAGGATATCCAGATGATTCGCAGCATCAATATGACGGCTATCCCCACATGACAATCGCCAACAATTACTTTGAAAACTTATATGTAAGAGGCCCTGGCCTCATGAGATACGGTTATTTTCATGTTAAAAACAATTACAGCAACAACTTTAACCAGGCGATCACGATTGCCACAAAAGCAAAAATATATTCCGAATATAATTATTTTGGAAAAGGCAGTGAAAAAGGCGGTATCCTCGATGACAAAGGCACAGGTTATTTTAAGGATACAGGCAGCTATCCATCTCTCAACAAGCAAACCTCTCCACTGACTTCTTGGAATCCTTGGTCTCATTACAGCTACCGTGTGCAAACACCGGAATATACAAAAGAATTCGTTACGAAATATGCCGGATCACAAAGTACAACACTAGTATTTGGCTACTGATACAAAAGAGGCCTGCGTAAAACGCTCGGCCTCTTTTGTATGCTTACTTTTTTCAAGAAATCCCCTTCAAACAAAGCACCTTTTTTCACAAGAACTGCTTTATTATATCAGGCTCTCGTAAATATAAAGATATCATCTATATACCAGTCCGCCATCAGTTACTATCGCCTGACCAGTGATATAATCTGAAGCGTCTGAAGCTAAAAATGATACCAGATTGGCAACATCCTCAGGTGTTTGGTATCTCTTTAGAGCGATTTCAGAAGAAAATTTTTCAAAAGCTTCTCCCGGCTGCAAATCATCACTATGCTTCACCATTTCTTCATCTATTCTATCCCACATTTTTGTTTTTGCAACTCCGGGACAATATGCGTTCACTGTTATTTTATGCTTTGCCAGCTCTTTAGCAGCTGAATGTGTAAAAGATTTCACTGCATGTTTTGTCGCTGAATAGGTTCCCAGCATTTCAAATGACTCTTGTCCCGCTATACTGCAAGCATTAATGATTTTACCCTTTGTGTTTTGTTTCATAAACTGGTCAGCGGCAGCTTGAGTGCCAAAGACAACTCCATTGACGTTAACCTGAAATAATTTATTCAGCTGTTCTTCTGTTATCTCCAAAAATGGGGAAACAGCTTCAATCCCCGCATTGTTAATAAAAACATCTAAACCGCCAAAGTGATCTACCGCTTCTTTAACCAAATTGAATTGGTCATCACGTTTTGATACATCACCCGTTACTCCAATCACTTGAAAGTGTTTCTCTTTAAAATCTGAAACCGTTTCATTCAGCAGTGTTTCATTAATATCATGCAGCACTACCTGAAAACCATCTTGGCATAGTCTCTCTGCGATGCTTCTTCCTAATCCTCCTGCAGAACCCGTAACGATTGCTGTCTTGGTCATAATTATTCCCCTTTCGCAATGAGTTATCGTGACTACACTTTTATTGTAACAAATCATGTTGTCTTTGCATCATTTGAACTGTAGAGACAAAAAAAGCTTGGCTCATTTGAAACAATAACCGATAAACCATTCTTTTGAAAACCGCCTGTTGCAAACACTGCCCCATTCCAACCGAGCGTTTTTATGGATGGACATGACTTGATATCAAAACAAAATGTCGATCGCGGCAGTATATTTTTGTTTTCTTATGATAATGATGCATGTCAGGCTTCATTATTAGTGAATTTACACCTGAGCCGCTGATGAGTAGCATTGTGTTTTTTATTAGTATTAAGTATTTTTTTGCTTAGTGCAGTTTTATTCTTTTATATTGAAAATTTAGTACATAGATCATTTAGTTATTTAAAGGTTTACATCCCTTATTGATACTTTGCTATTCTTCAACAGCAGAATGAAATTCGCTTCACTTTTCAGTTCTGTCAGAAAAATAACTGAACCACATTAAACTTATAAAACCTGTAGCACCTATGATTGTAAAAATGATATAAGTCCATTGAAGTGAATCCATCTATTTTTCCTCCTAAATCCTACACCTATGATGCCTAAAATTGTACTTACACTTATTATGTAATGTTTTGTCGCCGCTTGACTGTCAATCAAATTGAAAAGTATTATCAGTCCATTAGCCATTGTCCCCGGATGGCAATGACACAAGAAACTAGATAGAAAAGTGAGTGATTTCATTCTCGACCTTCTTAAAGGCCATTTTCATTTTGCGTAATCAATAATAAAGACTACAGTTTTCGTTGTGTTAAAAATTGTGATCAGATAATGGTTATCATTTCCACGTATTCATTTTCAAGGTCGCAACATTCCTATTCAAGCAGAAAAACCCTATATAACATTTCTTACATAGGGATTTAACACGAGTTATCGTATTCTAATGATCATCCCGGCGCTTCACTTAATAAAAATTGAAAACGATTGTAGGACAGTTACCTTCTTTACATGTCAGGATATTTCACAACAGGCACTTTTTCCTTATGCAGGGAATCGAGCATGGCTGATCCTGCGTTCAAATTGCTTTGCACTAATTCTTTGGGCGTCAATGCCATCCACTGATTGAGCGACATGTCTGCATAGCGGTCACTTTTGAACATTTCTAAAAACCATAACGTTTCTGTGCCCGTGTTTTGTATATAGTGTCCTGCATTAGAAGGCACGTATCCAACGTCACCTGCTCTATAATCAAATGTACGGGCAGTCCCGTTGCCGGTAAACACTGTCATGCGTCCTTGTCCTGTCAGATAATACTGCCACTCATCACTGTTCGGATGCCAATGAAGCTCTCTCATAGCGCCGGGCTCTATCTGAACAAGTGCTGCCGCTATGTTTTTAGAAATCGGGAAGTTGGAAGAATCCACAATTCGCACGCTCCCGCCAGGCGTTTGAATGGGAGTTTGATTCAGCAACTCATATTTGAAGGTCAAGGGGACATTTCCGTAAGGTGACTGAATACCTTCACTGGCGACCGATTCCGGTACCTTCCCTTGATAGATATACACTTGTTCTGAAGGAATAGAGCGAAACGCATTCTCTGGGACACCAAAATTTGCAGCCAGAACATCTTTGGGCGTGTGTGCAAACCAATCTGAAATGCTTAACGTTGAAAACTCTGAAAAGTTTCCATCATCGAAGACGAGCAGAAACTCGCAATGTTCCAGGCCTTGAATCGAATGCGGAACTCCTGCGGGAAAGTACCAAAGATCGCCTGGACCGATATCAGCAATGAAATTTCGTCCCTCTTGATCAACTGCGGTAATGCGGGCACGTCCTAAAAGCATATAAGCCCATTCGGCTTGTTTATGCCAATGAAGTTCACGTACGCCTCCCGCAGTCAAGCTCATATTTACTCCTGCAAGTGCGGTCGAAATCGGCAGCTGCCTGACGGTGATTTCACGTGACCAGCCGCCATGATCTAATTTCATGGGAGCATCTGAAAATGAAAATCTCAAGTTTGGAATCATACCGTCATCTGTAACAGGCGGAACAAGTATATTCGGATTCTGAATATCCCGGATCACATTTCGTGGACCCGCGTCAATCGCTCCGGCTCCATCACTTCGAATAGGCTGCGGCACGTTTCTGCCTTCATGATTGTTTGGTTGTTTTCCCAACAGCAAGCACCTCATTTTAAAAATTTACAGGTTTTTATTCCAGCCTATGCAAGTTCTCATATTGCTGTGCCTAGAAACCTGCAAAAAAAGTGACCACTTATGTGATCACCTGCTCATCAAATAAACTATTTTTTATACCATGGCTTCTGATGTAATTTGAGTTCTTCTGTTTGTCTTTTCTCGCCTGTCCTCCACTCAACTTTCGCCAAGATTTCATGCCCGACCACTTCCTCCTCAGGCATATAATCAAATGTAGCAATGTGGTCTTCCATTTGACCTCCACCTGGCATTTCTTCACCAGTGTATTCTGACAAGTTATACTCCCCTACGTTATCATCTTGATACTTTCTGCCATCCACATACAGAGTAATTCTTTCAACTACCGTCTGTTTTTCATCCTTCTTACTCCCCTGCCAATACAGGTTAAAAAAATAATTCGGTCCAATTGATGTCTTTCCTGATTTTTCAAGATTAGAAACCCATAATCCGCTTTTGCCGCTGCCTTCATATTTCACTTTGTTTCCTGATATCATGACAAGGATTGATACAATACAGACTATCAAAAATACAGCAGCTATCAGCAGCCACCTTTTCATGTTTTTCTTTTTTTTCATGTTTATTCTCACTTCCCTCATCCTTTTAGTAGGAAAGTGAGGTCAAAATGTTACTGAAAAAACCAATTCTTATTGAACGTAATCGGTGTGATTGTGACTGCGTTCAACAAGTAGTTGCTTTTCCACTAAACAAAAACGATAAAAACCATATGTTTAGGCTCACATGAATGTGAAAAATAAGATGATTACAATTGTGAACAGTATCAAAGAGAGAGATGAGTCTTAGCAGAAGCATATATACAAGTTAAGTTTGCGGATATAATGAGGTATGGGCACTTTCCGTGTTGCAATATAGAGTTTGGCTATAGGGAGGATCATGATATCAAATTGACATTATTGTAACTCCGGATCATTTAAGTGAGGCTGCATTTCACTTGTAAACAATAGAAAATTGCTCATCCTGAAGATATTCCAAAAGGTTTAAAAAAGGGCGAATGCCTGACTTTTTGATTTTAGTGAAACAATTGAAACACCTAAATCTTGACTTAGCAAACTTCGAAATAAAAGGTCTTTAACGGTTAACTGAGATGTTTTTTAATTATGCAACAGTCTGTAGCTATGCAAAACAAACTAAAATGTTGTTTTTTCTATTCATATTCAATAAAGACTTTGGTGTCATCAACAAACATTTCACTTCCATCGGATAAATGTACCCAAAAAGCTTCCTCTGGTTCCTCTCTATAGTCATAAATTGCAGTCACTTTGACGCTTGACTCATTTTTGATTGGTTTTCCGACTATTATTTTCGTTTTTTCCTCTGGCAAAGTAATCGATTTAATCATTCAAACCATCCTTTCTCGTTATTTTGACTCTCTCCGCCCCTGTCCTTTCTCCTGAGGTGATTGTTCACAGCTCAATTAACGCCATCTTCGGTGAATGTAAAGGTTTGTTTTAAGCGCCGTCCCTCTTCTCCCTTTTGCGTCCACATAATCACAACTTCTAATTCAGATGACTTATCTGCCAGCATAAAATAGTTAAATCTCAATGGCGAGCGATTATTTAAACTTGCAGCTAAGGTTTTCTCATCCATTTTTTGCTGGACACAATTTTCACCAGGACATCTAAAAAGTGAAAATCTTGTAATTGAATGAGGGTCGTTTCTATACAATTCCACCTCCACCGCAGCTGCTTCTGCGCCTATGTTTTTGACTTCCAAGGAATATACATGATTTCTCCCTTCGTCACGTTTCGCAAAACCTTTCACTTTTTTTGCCTCACTCACTTCTACTGACCATTGTTCTGTTTTTTGTGTGATAGGCAGCACCGTAAAAGTAAGGGCGTGCGCTTTTAATTGAACAACATTCAAAGCAAATAACAGAACACACAAGGAAAATAACACCTTCTTCACTTCATTTATCCCTTCTTTCTTTTTTCATTAGATTGTCCAAGAAAAGTATTTTATTGCCGTTCAGCATGAATTTCTTTTGGGATTTGAGATGGTGCTTTAGGAACCTTTCTCAATTTATTATTGATCACATCTGAAGAGTACAGCGTAACAATCATACTTCCTCCATATCGTTTGGCCCGAATGAGTATTGGCTGGTTATATTGATTTTGAAAGAGAAAGTCAGGACCTCCCCAGCTTACTGTTGCGTCACGTCTTGGCGGAACATATGGCACGCTTCTTGTATGAGAATAGCGCTGAACGATTCGCAGCCCTGCACGGTCGACTGCATTAAATAGTGTTGATGATACTTGACAAATCCCTCCGCCGACCCCTTCCGACAGCTCACCTTTAACAATAATGGGCGCACTCTTGTATCCTTTGTCCCGAGTTCTTATCCCTACAACTTGATTAAATGAAAATGTCTCATTAGGGAAAATAACATAATTATCAATCGCTTTTGCAGAAAGGGAAATATTGTGCGATCGGCTTTTATTATTTGAATTAAAATAAGTTACATACTGACCAAGCTGTTGCGTGCTGATGTGAGCAAGCAATTCGCTATCAACTTTTGGATAAATATTTAATTCCGGCACTTCTACTTGAGAAGAGCCTTGTCCATAGAAATAAGCATAAAACTTTTCCAGGAACGCCTGTTGATACAACCTGTAACCAACCCTGCCCGGGGTAATGCTGCCATGATCGTTGAGTACAGCATTTATTGGCTCCCGGTACACTTGCTGATCCAACTGCTGGATGAATTTATCGTACTTTTCTCGATCAATCATTGGGGTACCGGGAAGAGGCATTGTAAAGTTTTCACGAGTGACAACAGAAATCGTCCGCCCTTGCTGTGTGATCGTTAAGCTGTCAGGCGGCTCGATCGGTTGAGCTAATAATAAAAGACCAGCAATCCAAATTTGTATCATCAGTGTACCTCCCGAGCATTAGTATGAACATCAGCCCTCCCTTTAATGTATTTCTTCCCATTTATTGTTTACACTTTTAAATGCCTTCCCTCAGCTGAGGGAAGACAGCATCGCAGACAACTAAATATCCCCAATAAAAAAGCTAAAGTCTGCATGTGAGACATTAGCTTTAATAACTGTTTTAAAAATAATGATGTTATAACTCCTTCATCTTTTCTTCTTTTAACTTTTTGTTCAGCTTAAATCCAATTAAGATATTGACAATTGCAGCTGGAAAATAGAAAATTCCTGCACCTATAATTCCGATTGCGGTACTTGAGTTAATGATAAATGATTGCGTTTCGATTTTGCTTACCTTCAAATTAAATAACATAAGAATTCCCGCTAAAATCCCTATATACCGAGCATTACCCGAAATAAATAAATCAGATAAAATTCCAAATAATTGCCCAACAATTGATAATAATATTCCCAATAATCCAGAAAGTACAATTAGCTTTTTAATGACTTATCCCTTCTTTTTTTACACTTTATTATTTAACCCGTTTCAAAATTAAAATCTCCCTGCGGTTATAAACTTCTTTAGGTATCAGCAACTCACGCAGTTCTTTATTCACTTCTATATGTCAGCTGTCACTTGATATACATGCTTTTTACGACTGAAAACTCTTAAACAAACTGAAATATGACATAGACAGCAACTTCAGCTACAAGCAAATAAATCATGAAACTAGCATAAAAAAATACATCTGCATCCACATTTTTTTGTCTTTTGAAAGTCCATACGGTTAAACCGCATACAGTTAACATTGAAATGAATTCAACAATTGTTAAAAAAGACATTTTTACCTCCATATCAATTACCTCGACATCCACTATCCAAACAAAAAGCACCAGTTTCACAGACAATATTATCAGTAATAAAATTCAATATTTTCGTATTAACCCCATTCACCTTTTATGTATAAAACTGTTGTTTCAATCAGATATGACTGCTTTGCGGTTTCTCTTATCATTACGCCAGCGAGCTATTCCTGCAGGTACTAAAAGCAGGGTACCGACAAACAGCAACATAAAAAAGATCACAAACAGTGCTCCTGTCCCTGGAACCATTTCTGTATAGGTAATAAAACGTTCATTTCCTTGCAGGACGAAGAATCGTGAATTTTCGAGAAAGGCTAGATGAAAGGCTATAGATGTCCACAAGCTTCCTGTTACGATACGCAGGAGCTGAAGAATGAATCCAAAAGACAACAATAAAACGATGTAACCTAATGTGATAGCAGGTGACTCAATCCCTGCTATATATTGCAAACCACTTACAGTTAAAGGGGCAAGCACAAATAGGATGGGTTGCAGGAGTAATGCTATGAAACAATGAAATCGCCTGTGTAAAGCGTTGTACACAATCCCGCGGAAAGTTAATTCCTCTGGAAAAGCTTCATAAAAGAAAGCGATAATCATGTTTAAAAGCAGCGCTGTCACTAAATGAGCAGAAAAGTGAAATTGTGTAACTTTGATCCAGCCCATTAAATGGGCGATAGCGAATCCATATCCGGAGAGTAAAATGACATACATGATTCCCATTATGGCTTTTGGAACGGCTTGCCGCCATCCAAACAGTCCGATTGAGAAGAAAGGTTTACAAGAAAACCGTTTAAGAAGAATGTAGAGTAACGGAACAGTAATAAATGACACTAAACCTGCTTGGATACCTTGCTGCAAAAGGTTGGAAGCTCCTGCTTGGCGGACCATCGAACCGATAAAAGTGGCAAAAAACAAAGCAAATACAAACGCTCCCCAGCCGAGCAAGGCAATTGCCCACCATTTAAGATGATGGTTTTGTTTTCCGCTTTGGGTTTGGTGAAGCTGCATTTGAATACTCCTTTCATATCATCCATGTAAGCACTAAACAAAATAGCAAATTACGCCATTAAAATGGAAACTTTACTATCATATACGCTCTGCTCCTGTTATTGTTTCAAATTTCTGTATCTTACTTTTCTTTTTCTTAATAAATGGACATATAATAAAAATACGCCCCATCAGTTCAGGGGCATTTGATAATGAGTCTATCAATTTACTTTGTTCATTAACTCAAAAAGTATTCATATTCTTTGTTAAGGTTGAGTCATTTAACCCTCTCTCATATCTATGAGGCAACCGAAACCCCTGTATACAAGTTCAGGTCTTGTTATTATTGGTGGATAAAAAGATGAGACTAATATAAAACACCACAAAATTTGCAATGAAAGAAAAGAGCAAAACGCAAGGTAAATAAACAGTCGAAAATTTTAAGGATAACAAAATAAAAAGTAAAAAACCAAAAATGATCAAAAAAAGTGTTCTGCTTTTTGCTGCAGGTGTGCTCCTATGTTGTTCAGTTATATACGGCTGACCGTTTATCATTTTAATTTGAAAAAGTTCACAAATTAATGTGAACTTGGACCATATTATGCTGTTAGACTGGTCCAGCTTACTTCTCAGTAAAAATTTTTCCTGGCCATTAGTTTCAATTTGATTTTTGTTAAATGCATCAATTCTCCAGTGATCAAAAAGTCACAAACATAGCCCCGCAAGAATTTACTCATCATAGTTGCCGTGCTATACTATCCTTATCATACACATTTTCATCAATGAATTTAGTTAGAACAGCAATATAGTCATAAAAAACTTGATTCTTCGTTCCATCCCGTCCAGCCAGTGTAAACTTGTTAAACATTTCTCTTCGTTGTCCATTGCTTATTTCAAGTTGAATACTCATACCAGTTCTATTTTTATTAGCGATATTCTGTGCATTTGTACCGGCTAAACGAGAGTCTTCAGACAGCAATTCTGCAGAAAAACCTGCACTATTAAGTAATGATGTAAGTTTTGCTGCTTTTACTCTGTCTGTCCCACCGACTAATGTGTGTTTTTTCCTTGATGCATAACCATGAAGCGAGAGTGTCAAATCATGCTTTGATAATAAATCTAAAGCTTGCGGCTCATCAAAATTCGCACTTGTAATATGAAATTCAGAAGCTCCTGGTATCCTTAAAGCTTCAAATAGATAGGTAGAGTAAGACTTGCTTAATTCTCTTGCAAGCTCACTAGTTCCTCCTTCAATGCCTCCTCCATGAGGAGCCAAAATAAGTACACGCCTATCAACATTGGCAGTAAAAATGTTATAGCTCAAAAGTGACTCATTTGCTTTTAACTCTTTAAAATTGCCATACTTATCTGCAGCTAGAACTGAATTGATATTAAACAATACCAACAATAATGTGACTATGATTGTAAAAAACTTCTTGTCTATGATATACTTATATAGCTTCGTAACCTTGCGAAGTATTAGGTAAAGAAAGCTAGACTCACCAAAGCAAGCCTTCTCTGCCGCATTAACCTCTTTTCCCGCTATTCTGTTTTTAAACTTCAACGATTAATAACTCTCCTTATGTAATGTTGCTTATCCTTATTTTCGTTTTACCCTCATCAGTATCATCCTCTTTTCTAAATAAAAAATCACTTTTAACTAATTAATCTAATCTGGAGAAATACCATTTGGGAATATCGGCATGATCCTCTTACTTGAGATCGCTTTCATCATTGTATTGCTGTCTATTGCCGTAAATGTAATGGGACTATTGCGAATCGGTTAAGGAACACACCAAAAGGCAAAGAGTTATAACTCTTTGCCTTATTTATGCAGTTTTCTTATGTATCCCCTCTGCTACTCGCTGAGTAATAACAAGCACTTGGCCCAACCAGACTAAGGAGTGAATATTCAGGTTAAACCTTTTTGGACTGCGATTTAAGAAATAGTGAACAGACGACGCAAATAATAAATTAAATGATAAAGAGAATAATACTATTAAGCAGTATGGAATGCGGCTATCATAATCAATGCCAAAAACATAAACAACAGCAGCTGATAACGCAGACAAGAGATGAACAGTCACTTAAATAAGTCTGTTGCCTCTTTTTACAACAATAGACAATCACCTACATCATGGTTAACCCATTTTATATCTGATGATACATATTAAGGCCAAAGCTCAATCAATATATTAATGTCTGCTGAACTTATAGAGAAAGTTATAAAGCCTGATGGAGAATACCTCACCTTCAGCTGTTCTCCTAGTAGAAAAAGGCCTTAAACCATTACTAACGATTTTAATAATCATTCACTAGATTCGAGGCAAAAGGCTGTTGCCTCTCTTAGTAACTCACAAATACAGTTGGTGGAAAAATGTCTCAAGGAACGATCAGCAGCCCGTTAGCTACCTCTGATTAAAGTTGATCTGTTACCACACTGTTACGTTAGAACTCCCACTGCTTTTATATCCTTCTGTCGCTAAGACTTGATAAGACCAATTGCTCCCCAAATTCATTCCATGACTCTTCCATGCGTTAACATGATTGCTGAAAGTAATTGTAGCGTTGCTTCCAGTTGGTCTCTTTGTCTGACGGACACTCCAGTACTGCGTAAAAGTAGTGTTATCGCCATCAATGGAAGGTGCGTTATAACGTATTGTTGTATATATGTCATATGTACCTCCATCACTCTTTACAGTACCTTTATACGTTCCGGTAGGTCTGTAAGTACCCCATGAATCCACTACATAATATTCGATGAGAGGTGATCTCGTCCAGCCATATAAAGTCAAATATCCATTGCCATTCGGCGCCCAAACTCCGGCATTATAGTTTATGGTCCTGAATGGGGAACCTGTAGTCCAGCCTTTACCAACAACGAAATTTCCGGTATTGGACCAATTCACACTATAATTCCCGCCAGACCCATTGACAGCGTTTACGATTCCGCCTCCATCAGTCCAATTTTGCCAGTAGTCTGTGCCGGCAGCAGACGCGGTTGACGAAAACAAGCTAATACCCATCAAAGCTGTCGTTAAGCCAACTAAGAACTTCTTTTTAAATTTAAACATATGTTACCTCCTCTAATATTTTTTCTGAGATTAAAATGAGGTAGCAATCGCATATTTTTAAAACATCCTTCATTACTAACGCCAAACTTTTGATCGTCCCCTTCAACATAATATCATGAATTCACAAGTAAAAATCAAGAATAATTGTAATTTAATTACAATTACCTAAAAATTATATGGTGAGGGGTCTTATTCCTAAATCTCACGGAGTAATATTTGTACATTCGAACCATTTCATATAAAGAAGACATACAATATAGATATAGATTGTAAAGTCATTGCAGCTAAGCCGCTCAGTAAATGTAAGAAAGTTCTAAACTCACTCATCCTAATGTCTTCGTAATGGATTATGATTCAACCTCCTGTCCTTTTTTAATTGAGGAGAGTATTTGTTTCGTTTTTTTTAAGATAATATTAATATTCCTTACTTCTTTAAACATGATAAAATATTACATATTTAGTATATAAGATACATTCAGGGAGGGCCTGTGTTGGAGCAAATGATCTCTTCTTCTAAAGTTGGTGTAAAAATAAATGAGTGGTATAAATACATAAGATTATTTAGTGTCCCAGATTCGGAAATATTGAAATCTGAAGTTGAGGAAGAAATAAGATATATGAAAGAAGATCAAGATTTATTGCTGTATTATTCTCTCATGTGCTTTCGCCATCAATTGATGCTTGATTACCTTGAACCAAAACCAATGAATGAAGAACGCCCTAACATTTCAGACTTATTAGAAAAGATCGAAAGCAGTCAAACTGATTTAAAAGGGATTCTTGAATATTATTTTAACTTTTTCCGGGGGATGAATGAATTTGAACAATACGAATATCTTTATGCCATAAGCTTCTATAAGCAAGCCGAGAGAAAATTATCACTTGTTGCAGATGAGATTGAACGAGCAGAGTTCCACTATAAAGTTGCAGAAGTTTATTATCATATGAAGCAAACACATATGTCGATGTATCACATTGTTCAAGCGATCGATAGTTATAGAGCACATGAAAACTACACTGTAAGAGTTATTCAGTGCTTATTTGTTATCGGTCTGAACTATTTGGATATGGACTATCCTGAAAAAGCGATCCCTCATTTTAAAGATGCTCTAGACAAAGCAAGAGAAATCGATATGTCACGATTAATCGGATCATCACTTTATAATCTTGGCCTATGTTCATTTGCTAAGGGAGCTTATCAAAAGGCTACTAAGTACTTTAAGGAGGGTATTAGAGTATACCAAGATAATGGATATGAGCACTCAAATCGTTTATTAGACATCTTACTCATGTTGACAAAAACCACATTTAAAATGAGAAACCACTTCGAGGGTATTTCTTGGTGTGCACATGGTCTGTCTTTGTCCACTAATTTTAACAATGAGGTTATGACAAAAATGTTTGAATTCATTCATGCCTTATATGTAGATAACGACAAAGAAAAATTAAATTCCATTCTAAATTACTTAGAATTAAAGTCAATGTTTTCAGACGTGGAGGATTTAGCATTAGATGCGGCGAAGTATTACAATGAGAAAGAAGAACGTAAAGCAGCTGTTGCTTTTTATGAGAAAGTGCTTTACGCTCGCAAACAAATTCAGAGAGGGGATTGTCTTTATGAAACGTAAGCATGCATCTGTCTTTATTTTAGCCGTTGTTTTATTTGGGTTTATAAGCATTTATTCAGTCAACACTCAAAAAGATGTACAAGAAGCACGCAGAGGACATACAGCCAGTATTGGTTATACTGCTGACCATTCATTTGAAGTTGCAAGCAGAGGTCATACTTCTTGACGATGTATTATTCCCCCCCCTCTCTCGATTTTGAGGGAGGGGGATTTTTATGATTTATGTCCTTTAAACCAGTTTTGTGAAGCGCCGTACAAATAAGGCTCTCAGGATCACTTGAGAGCCTTATTTGTATTTGCTTTTCCCCCATAACGGATCCAGGCTTTCTTCTCTTTTCATAACCCACTTCAAACTCAATTGCTGATTAATATCATCTTTAATATTAGATAACGTAACTGATACTTCTTACTGTTTTTACCCGAGTAAAACTTATTAAAGGATATCAAGCAGCAAAGCTATAAATGCCCATATATTTATGAAAAATCAATTTTTTTGATAAGTTGTTTTAATTAAATGGGAAATTCTAAGATATTTAATCTTACTTAGTCGCTATCTTTACCTTGCTTTGCAGAAAAATTGAGTCCCAGAGCCAAAAGATTACAGCGAATGAAATGCCAAATAAGTAAATTTCGTATCCCATTAAAAAGTCTATAGTACTCTTTGGATCAGTTATTGCACCGAAGAATAACCATACTAAGATTGAAAAGAGTATGTATATGAGTAAATATTTCAGGTTAAACCTTTTTGGACTGCGATTTAAGAAATATTGAACGGGTGATGCAAATATCAAATAAAAGATAAAGAGAATAGCACTTATTAAGAAGTATGGAATGTAGCCATCATAATCAATGCCAAAAACATAAACAACAGCAGCTGATAACGCAGACAAGACATGAACAAATATGATCCTTAAAACTTGCATGTTTATAGCTCCTTTCTAATTCCCCGTGTCTGATTGTTTTGCGTATCGAAGATGGCAATCCCTTTTGTCCTTTATTATACAGCGGGATCTTACCCAATGAAAACTGCTGTTTTATTCAGATTTATTGTACAACCCATAACCACCATCGCCATCCTCGTGTGAACTCTTTTGATTCGCATTTTTTTGCAAATAAAGTCCCTCAACATTCTTTCTTAGCATCAGTCTATAAAATTCTCGTTTGTCTTCTTTATAGACAATCTCTCAATTAACATAAAATCATCAGTCCATATACGAAACCCTGTTGAATCCTCTTCGGGAAATATCATATTTGAAAAAACTTGTTCACCGTCATTTATAAACAACTCTACAGTGCTGTTGTCTATAACTATATTTAATTTAATGCGTCCGTCTTTAGGTGGAATTGTTGTTCGTTGCAGATTATAGAATTCTGGTTTGTCAATTACTTTTCCACTCTGCTGACGATTGAAAACAAACTCATTGCTTGAGACATCATAAACCAAGTCAGTGTGATTTACACCGTCTCGAATAGCTATACCAAACTTGCCTTTGGTAACACCATCTAATGCTATGACTAAATCAACAATATACGATTTTAAGTCATGCTGTTGAATAACATTGTCTTTAAAAAGGTCAACATTATTTAATGACAGCACCTCATCAAAGCCTTCTGATAAGTCCCAGATAGGTTGTTGAACAATTTGAGGTATACCATTAATAGTTTTTAGACGAAGCTCTCTTACTATACTTCCATTCCCATTGTATACTTTCCAAGGAAGGTCTAATGCATAAGCCCAATTATTCATCCATGACATATAATATCTATAGTTACCATTTGTATACGGTGCATCCCAAGTAGCACCCCCATAAGAGTCAGCGCCTTTCTCCAACCATTCAATATCAGTTTCCGGTTTAAACGCCACACCGTCAAATTCGCCTACAAAGTAGCATGATCCTGTTGTCAACCCATAATTAAACCCGTTAGCCGCGATCATAAGAACCCACTTCTTATTGTTTGGATCGTCATCTAAGTTGATCTGAAAGATGTCAGGACACTCAACAACCCCTATATCAGTCCTTACAAATCCGCTCATATATTCCCAGTTCTTCAGATTTTCGGATTTATAGAAACCTATCTTATCTCCCTCTGCAAGCAGCATTGTCCAGCTTTGGGTGTCTTCGTGCCAAATTACTTTTGGATCTCTGAAGTCTGATCCTCCTGTTGGGTTTTTCATTACAGGTTGTGGCTTCGTGGAACTTGAATCAGGATTGTAATGTTTAAAACTGTTGCCGCCATCTACGCTATACCAAAGGTGGGTGCATTGATAATCAGGCTTTGGCATAGTCAATAGTGCGATTATAGCTCCTTCTCCAAATCCAGCGGTGTTATTTTTGTCTACAACAGTACTCCCTGACCAAGGGTCTCCAGCATCATCTGTGTACTTCGGTATAGCTGTGGGAAGTCTTTTCCAATGTTTTAAATCCACAGACTCAACATGCGCCCACTCTGTGCCGTTACCTCCCCAATCAAAGTCATTATTGTACAAATAAAACAAATGATGTGTTCCGTCAATATATAACGGTCGTTGAATGTCGTTCATCCAACCACTGGCAGGCGTAATATGAAAATTAGGTCTAAAGTTACTCAAACTATCCACTTCCTTTATATAAAATTACTTGTGTCTTTTACTGCCTCCTATATGTTTAATACTGCTATTTTATCGAACGGTTCAATGGTCACTTTCATCTATTAACTAATTTCTTAACTTTTACCCAGAAATCCTTCTTTTCATCCATCGAAGAAGCCCACTAAAATTTCTTAATGCGACATAAATACTGTCCTGCAAACTCATATTCATTCATCGTACTGTGTTTTCGATTTTGCATAGCTCGTAAATATTGCCCTATCAAACGTTTTCTCATATCTTAATTCCTTTAGTTTGAAATTGTTATTTTATTTAGATGCCATAACAAAAAATAGCGTCCTAACTTTAGTTGCCGGTACGCTTTCTTTCTAAATATATGAACATATAACTAAAGTTTTGAAAAGTGTTTGGGACGAATTTGGTTTATTTAGTGTGCAAATTGGACAAACAGATCCGGCAATTATAATTGGCATGGACCAAACCAACAGAGAAGCAAAGCGACGTGAATATTTAAAAGATAATCTGCCTAGAGAAGCAAGGGAAAAATATAAAATTTATATATTCAAAGATGATATTGTTGATAAGTTGGAGAAAGAACATCAAAAGTATTTACGAGAAAACAACCTCAATAAATAAAACACCCAGCTCTTTATTTAAGCGGGGCATTGTTTTCATTATTTAAATAGAATTTTTATAAGTACTAATTGCTTCATTTCGCAACAGCATATTATCTTTATTAACCATGCCTAAGTTATAAGCTTTTTTGATAATATCTAATACCTGTGAATCCATTGCAGAAAGGCTTCCTCCTGCAGTAAATCTTAATTTCCAGTCTTCTAAAGACTTATTCAAATCTAGCGTGCTTTTTTTGTTCTCAGGTTTAACAATCTCATTTTTCTCAAGTTTTTCACAAAACTCGTTAAAACCTATAGAAGATTGCTGAGTATTATTCTGACCATACCCTTCTGTAGCTAATCTGCAAGATGATAAGAACTTTGGATCTTTTGTTACATCATAATTAGAAGTACTAATCACCCTGTTCACTCTCTTTCAAAATCAATTTTTTGGCTGTAGATAAAAGTGACGCCTGAACTTAATGCTTTAATCTGTATAGAATTATCTTGAAGTGCGTCCATTGGAATCTCAAAATAGTTATCCCAACCTATAACCACTCTATTCTGTCCAAGAATGGCATCAGATTGGTACAGCCTAGCTGTACCATCATACAATAGATTTTTTCCATTTTTACCTGTGATAACTTTAAACTCTGTGTAACCCATAAACCGAGCTTTCACATATAGTTTATTACCCTTCAAAACCTTTGGGGCTTTGGTTTGACGAGAAGAGATGTTATCCCAAGCAAATTCATTTCCGTCTGATGTAATCCCTGTGATTTGTAGATAGTAGAGCGGTAATGCTTCTGCTGCTTTTGCTTTTGATACATCAGTGAAAGCAAAAGTAACAACTGCTAGAAGAGCAAGCAGTACATATGTAATTCTCTTTTTCATTTCCTAAATCACCCTTGGAACAAGTTTACATGTTAAATATCGACAGTTCGATACAGATATTTAGTATTTAAAATGAAAAAGAACCTGCATTTTGCAAGTTCTTTTCATATTATCAATTTATTGTGAATTTTAAATGATAAGGACATTTATGTATAGTATAATATTTCCTGTACATTTAGTTTGCTCAATCAAGGGAGTCTTGATCATCCCCTAATGAAAGGGGGTGATGCTATGTCAACATTTCAGGCATTAATGCTGATGCTTGCATTCGGGTCGTTTATAATCGCCCTGTTGACGTATATAAATAAAAAATAGACCTCCCTTGAGCGTCAGAACCTGAAGGGATAGGTCTACCAAGAAACCACATCGAGCAAGCCCTTTGATGGGCAGCTTTTTGTACAGAGCTGGGGTGCGCCAACACCCTGACCTTTTTATTTTTATGCAATTCTCATAAAGAAATGCACTGTAATGTATAAAACTGATTATAACACATTTTCCGTGAAATGCATTACATAAACCTCAAGAAGCTTTTTTATTGTTTCTTGTAACGTTATATTGAATCTAAAATAGCGCACAAGCCTTTATACATCTTCATCATTTCTTACTCTTCTAGCTCGTCTTTCAACATTCCAATTCCCAATCTTTCCCCAGACATTCTTGTTAGTCCATTTCCCTAGCTTAGTTTTATCAAACCATTCCTGAAACAAAGATATTTCATCTTTCCTTTGCATTGTATCTTTTAAAAGGAAATAATGTATTATCCAAAAGATATAAAGAGCTGAAATAGAAAGTCCAAAAATAAGTTTATTTGCTTCTAACCAATTCCCTAAAACGTGTTCGCCTAAATATTTATCATATAGAAGGGGTATAAAAGCAAATGCTGAAGCACCGACAAAAAAAGCTAGAGTTTCTTTAAACCATCTAACAAAAACAAAAACAGCGCTTAAAATATAATTCGTTCTAAAAAGAACTTTATACCAATTATAATTCTTGTTTAGAGTAACAAATATACTTCTATATTCTTTATTTACTGCTTGATCTAACATTCTCATTTTATAGAATAATTTTTTCCTATTCTCGCCATTCTTGTTTAAAAAATACTCTCTGAAACAATCTTCCATGTTCAAAATTTGGTCTATCAATAAGATGTTTCTAAGTTTTGATAACTTCCCCTTTTTCCCACTATACTCTTCGAAAAATTTTTCTATAAGAATCATTTTATGGTTTTCATCTTCTTCATTCTTTATTTCTTTTAGAGAATAATACATTGGCTCCAAAATTTTTTCTAATGTTTCACCTGATTGAGAGTAGAATCGTTCTATACTTTTTTGTCTTTGGTTGAATAGCAATGCAACTACACCCGTAATCACTGCAGTAAGAATACCATTTTGTTGTATCCAATTCCAAATAACTAATAACTCCAATTAAGCTTCTCCCCTTCTCACTGAACTTACTTTTAATACGGGCTTAAATAAAAAAAGTTTCAGTTATAAAACGGGATTAGAAAACGTCTGTCACTTTAATTATTTAATCCAATAAAATAAGCTCTCATTGCGAGAGCTTCATTAGTTTTATGGATAAAACCATTATTTTATTTAGATTGTAGTCCTCTTTTAACAACCGTCTAAAAAGAATGTTACTTATTTTTATTCACTTTTGTCAAACACTATATTTAAACTATTCGTTAACCAGTAAACTTATATCGTTTTTAGTACCATATGATCTCACTTATCACAATAACAATGTTGGTTGTTGGTCAACTAACGCATCCGATAATTTAAATGTACTCCTTCACAATCTTTTACACCTTATCTCTAATTTAATGTGTGGAATGGTTTGAAAAAGACGCCGGCCCTTTTCCTGAAAGATCTAATACCTTCTAAATTCATGAAGGAGATTACTTAACTCTTCGTTCTTTTTAATAAAATTATAAAGGTAATCCTCTGTAATAATAAACTGTTTTCCATTCTTATTTTTAGTTGCTAAAGTCTGTTTACCATCAACATCAGTTATTTGAAAGCTATGAATAATTCTATTTCTCAATTCAATAACTTCAGAAAAACAAGAAGTGATTTTTGTATCTGAAAACTTAGTTATAGTTTTCTTTATTGGTTGACTAAGTTGACCAGAAGTATAATCAATTAATTCATACCAATTAAAGCTGTTTTCCTCATCTTTGTTAAGTATATTTTCAATGATAAATGCATTGTTAGAGTTGAAAACACAGATTGCACTCCCTAACAATTCCCTATATTTTCCTGACGGTAAAGATTGCTTACTATATTCCTCATACATTTTCACTATTCTCCTCAATGTTCATGGAAAACTTTATTCCTTGTATTTATTCATAACTAACTTTCATTGCATCAGCTAGCATGGCGTTAAAATCATCAAATTTGTTCATCGGCGTTCCAGAGGGTTTATCAAGCTCTAAGTATGTATTCATTCTGAATTACATCTAAACAATACCAAGCTGTATCTGAGTCACCAAAAAACAGATATTTTTTCTGCTCATCATTTTCGTGCCAAAGTTCATTTGTTTCAAGAAAGCCGTAAACCTCTTCATCTTTTTCTTCTTCCAATAAATCATTGTCGATCCCGTTAATCACTAAACCATTGTAGTCTAATCCGTTTACACTTTGAAGGAATTCCTTATAACCTGTTGGAATCTCATTTATTAGAAACTTGCCTACAACCTCCGCTTCAAATTTATTGATTTCTTTTTCTGTGGCGGGAGAGTTCGGTTCATCTCCATACTTTGCTTTTCTTTTTCGAATTTTTCCTAATAAATTATTTAGCCGACATAAAACTAACCCCTTTTATCTCGGCTAAATTCTAATCAACCATTGTACTTTAATAAAAAAGCTCTCCTATCGAGAGCTTAAACATTTCTTTGCAATACTTTTGCTTAACTGTTTAGTAAGTCATCATCTAATTCCATGAAAAGAATACCGTCATCTTCTTCATCTGATGTCTCTGCAATAAACAGGCTTTGAATGAAGTCAGAGAAAGAATTTGCGACCAAAAATGTGTCTTTAACTCCATTTGTCAATTCATGATCCCAAAAATAAACTTTCCCTGTTGCTTCTCCTTTCACACCCAGACAAACTTGGTCTCCTCCATCACCATCAGCAAGCGGAATAATCCAGTCTGGCATTTGTTCTTCATAAGTAACTGTCATTGATTTAACATCAAAGTCATTATCATCTACCCCAAACCCATAAAATAGCCCTAACCTTAAATGATTATTACTAGCCAATGAATTCTCTTCTAAGCTTGGAAATAAAACATTATCTGCTTGTATCGTGCTTCCACCATATCTTATTGCAAATTCTTTGTACACCTCATCAAGGTTTATGTTTAATTCGTTTTCAAATGCCTTGATTTTTCTTTTGCTTTCTTGTTCATTACTTGAAGTGTAATACTTCAAATCAAATTTGTTCATTTTTTCAAAAATATCACGGAAGACCACTCTCTTACCTCACTCAGATCGGATTTTCAGGATAATCAGCTTTATATTTCTCAATTATCCCTTTTAGAGAAGTATCAGACGGTTCCTCACCTAGATATTTATGTTTCCATATGATTTGTTGGTCACTGAAGCTGTAGTCAGTGCTGAACCAATCAGTGTAATCAAAACTAATGTTTAACTTGCCTGTTCTTTCAAGACTTAACGTAAACGAATACCACAATTCTTGATCGTTCTCCTTGAACACATCTCGCAGCTTCTCGCTCAGATCAAACAACTTTCTCTTTTTCTCAGTAAAGTCGTCTTCATCAATTGTAAAAATAAAAGGTACTTCTAAGCTATACTTATAATTTTGTGGCTCGTCAGGAGTATTGTAATAAAAATAAGTTCCTCCTCCTGTTTCCGAAACTTGTGCATAAAACCAAAACTTTTCCCATTGCTCGGGGATCATTTCATTTACTGTTTCTGCGATCTCTTTGTATAGATTGTTTAGTTTTGTCTCCAACGTTGCTCAACCTCCAGGTTTATTTTTTATAATCTTTTCATAAAACCCTTTTCCTTCAATGTGATACATTATCTCAAAAGAATCTGGTCTTAGTGAATCACCTTTATAAACAGGTGAAATTTTCACTTTAACTTTTCTTGGAGGTTCTTCTTTTAATGCATTTGCCCATTCAGTCTCCATTTTGTACCATTCTCCACCAGAACGGTTGACTTGGCTGTTTTGGGCTATTAGATTATCAATTTCACCCGATCCTTTAAATTGACTACCGATCAAATGGCCTCCATCATCATCTGGTAGACGATCTTGCGGTTTACCAACATTAGACTGAGCATATTGATTTCGTTTCCCCTCGCCTAATTGTAAATCAGCATCTACATTTGTAATTCTTCCATAGTTGTCGGTTTTATAAGAATAGCCCTCTTTTGTTTTATATATAACGTTAGGCTTTAGTGTCTTTCTTCTCGACCATTTTGCATAATGTTCACCGTATTTAACAGTTACAGGAGGTACTTTAGGTGCCGGAAGCCTTCTTCCAGTTGAGGAAGTGCCATAGACACTGTTTTGTTTTTTGGCAAAGTTTAATATACTTTCTTTTAATCCTCGGCTGTTAACTACATTATAAGGAACTCCTCCAGCTGGAACAACACTATAACGTGGGTTATAGGGCAATAAATCAGCAATTGAGACATCTTTTAGCTTTTGGCTAGCTTTGCTAACTTTAGAAGCGACCCTCCCCGCTGCATCTGCTTTATTAATGGCTCCTGCACCTTTGGTTCCAAAAATAGCTACAGCTACTGAACCAATTGCATACGTTACCCACCTTGACCTAGAATAGGCATCTCCATTCGTCATATCCTTTTGATATGACTCTTCAATTGCTGCTGAAATGGCATCGTATGTTTTCACTGGATGCATAGCTGCATTGCCAAGTGCTGAGAGTGTTTCTCCTGGATCGGTGATGAAGTCCCATATGCCGGTTACAGTGTCTTTTCCTACATCATATAAGCCTACTCCTACACCTTTTACGATATCCCAGGTGATTTCTCCTGCTCCTTCTAGCTGCTTCGCTTGTTCAATTTGCACTGCAAGCTGCACTTGAGCTGGCTCAAGATTCTCGTATCCTACTTTCTTAGCAATCTCTAAATATTCATCAGGATCCGACACACCGTCATTAAGTTTCTTTTTCAATTCCTTAATTTCTCGTTCTTTTGCTTCTTCTTTCTTCACGCTTAAGTAAGCTTCAGAATGCTTCTCTATGTCGCCTTTTTTCTTATGTATGTCACTTTCTCTATACGCTTTGGCATTATAGTGAATCGGAGTGGCGTTCTTCCCTTTGCCTGTTGATTCCTGTAGCTTTTTAAAATCTTGCTGAATAAATTGTTCGTTTGACTCAGTCCCTACGTACTCTGTTTTTAAATCCTCATCAAGCTTGTTTAGCTTATCGATTGTTTTTTCACGTTTGCTATCTGCAGAAGAAAGTTCGTCTTTAAAGGTTTCTGTCGAGAACAAATCAAGCGGAAGAATATAATCGATATCATGTAAGATATCTTTCATCGCTTTCTTTTGTTCAGACATAATCGCTTTTGATTTTGTATAAGCATTAGCCAACTCATGTTCTAAAAAAGATTCTTCTATGTAAGCATCAGACATCTTGGCTTCTTCAAGCTTTGCAGAAATGCTGCTTAAGAAAGCAATTTTCATGTCAATTAAATCAATCCATTGGTCTGTTACACCGACATGATCATGATAAAACGCTTTAATGTTGTTAGCACCCTTACCGGAAAACTCGCTGTTATCTAGGTCAGCTACGTCCTTAAACGCTTTTCTGAGCTTCACCATTTGTGATCTTAGTTCCTTGTACTCTTTGGTTCTTTTATCTGCTTCAGAGAGCAATGAATCAGCTTCAAATACCTTCATTTCATTCTCCTTTCAAGCCTACTCTATGTAAATTTTACCACAACTATTTGTTTGAATAACAGAAAAAGACAGCCAAAACTGACTGTCTTATACATCGTGCTTATCGTGTTCTATAATAATTTTTTGCGATATAGTAGCTCCATTCCCAAAAAGTCGCCCCATTGGATTCTATATACCGATCTAGAAATATCTCAAAATTTAAATGTAATGGTGTATACTCTCCTATTTCTAATATAAAAAGATAGTTGGGATCCCCTTTATCCAATGTATCTTTGTCGATCATCAAATGACAACCTTCTAATAAATGACCAATTGGGATACCATTGATACCTTCAAATAAATCCTCATATTTTAGTTCCTCTTCAATCTCTTCAAGGCTAAATAAATAAAGTCCTCCACCTATATTCTCCCCATCAGAAAGAATTTGAAAAATTTTCGCACCATTATGTAGTGTCATGAACTTCTGATAATCCTTTGGAAGGGTAAGCTGGTGTTTAGCCTCAAAGCTTTGAATGTCATTCAGGGTTGCTTTGTCCTTTGTAAACGTAACAAGGAACTCCATGATATATCCTTTAGAACAAAATAATGTAATGGCCCCTTTTTCATCTAAAAGACTTTTCAAGCCATTTACAGTCTTATGAACAAAGTTAGTCAAGTCAATCACCCCTATTGATAACAAGGAAAACATCGTTAATTCCTTAGATTGAAATTCCAATTTTGGATAGCTGCTAATTGATCATTAGGTTTTCAGCTTTGATTCCTAGTATAGAAACATTTCCCTTTTGACTAGAATTCAGTGAATTTTCAATATAATCAGGGGGGGAATAAATCCACAATCATTGGATATAGGATTATAATGATTGATGGTTTACCGATATAAACAGAGAATAAACATTGTAAAAGGGGAAATGAAGTTGAAGAAAGTATTATTAGGTTTTGCTGCATTTGCTTTGAGCTTATCGTTGGCAGCTTGCAGTTCAAATGATGCTGAAAAAGCAAATACAGAAAAAGAAACGCCACAAGCGTCTAAGGATGCAGAACGGAAGACAGGCCAAAAGAAAGCTGCTAAAGAAAAAACTGCTGAGAAAGCTAAGAAAAAAGATCATAAAAAATTGGTTGATGTAACATTAAATAGAGCAGTTGATGGAGATACGATTAAAGTAAGCTATAACGGAAAAGTAGACACTGTTCGCTACTTGCTCGTTGATACACCTGAAACGAAGAAACCAAATTCTTGTGTTCAACCATACGGTGAAGATGCATCAAAGCGAAACAAGGAATTAGTCAACAGCGGTAAGCTGCAACTTGAATTTGATAAAGGCGATCGCAGAGATAAGTATGGAAGACTGTTGGCTTATGTTTATGTTGATGGCAAATCTGTTCAGGAAACATTGCTAAAAGAAGGATTGGCCAGAGTAGCATATGTATATAAACCAAATACGAAGTATTTAGACACGTATAAGAAAGATGAACAAGTTGCGGAAGACAAGGACTTGAAGATTTGGAGTAAGAATGGCTATGCGACTGACAGAGGATTTAATGGATGCGTGAAAAAGAAAAACACTGCAGTTAAAAAAGCAACAATATCCAAACCGGCAACTTCACAGCCTACACCTCCAAAGACATCAAGTGATGCTTCGACTACAAATGAAAACGAAGCTTCTTCAAAATCAGCTAGAGAAGTAGAAACATTTGAAAATTGCACTGAGTTAAGAAAGAAATATCCGCATGGCGTGCCTAGCTCCCACCCTGCTTATCAATCTAAAATGGATAGGGATCATGATAACTATGCATGTGAGCGGTAATTGAAAGCCCTTTGCGGCTTTCTTTTTTATTTCTCGGCTTGTTTATCATTGAGTAAAAATATTAGAACCTCTTCAATTTTTTCTCTAAGTCATTATGATTCAAATCGAATAATGTTCCACAACTGCTTCCTATAAAGCCACCGTAGTAATACCACAAATCCATTGTGATGCAGTCTAGATCTTCATCATAGGCTTTTGCAGGTTGATAATAATTAATTGTTATTTGTGAGCGGTATTCTTTTTCCAAACAGCTCTCAGCTGTTAAATCATTTATTACATCACCATCAATGTCTCTACAAACTTTGATGATGAGATTTAGTTTACCCTGAGCTTCAAAAACACCTCCATACTTATTTTGCAGCTTTTCAGATACTGCCTCCCCCAGACTTTCCAGCCCAAATATCATTTGTTTTAATTCTAGATTAATATCCTTTTCTGGAACCTGTATATAACCTTCATCGATTGAACTTTGATTTTTCTGTTTCTTGAGTAACTGTATTAAAGCTTTCCACACAGCGTTGTCCTCCTTCGGCACATGTTTCGTATCTCTTGCAGTTAGAACACATAAAGATGCCTGCTGTTTATACTTCCGATAAAAAAAAAGGAAGGTAGAACAGCAGCCTTCTTGATTTAGAATACAAAAAAAATAATCACTAGCCAGGAGATAATCAAAGTTAAAATGAACCATTTTTGCTGCAATGAAATTAAAGCGTAGCAAACATAAGAGATCGTTAACATCAAATTAGAAGTGATCTTAACATACCATCCAATAGAATCATTGGAAAACGCACAAACAAATAATGAGATAAGAACAAGAACCATAAATACGTTCCCTACAGTCTTTAAGATGCTCTTTTTATCACCAAAATTCATAAACTCAATCTCCAAATTATGTATATCACATGTTGTATAATTATACAGCATCCAGATACACGCTGTTGCTCACCACCGCTTAACTGGTATACCTTTTTCTTTAGGAAGCTTTTATCTAAGCCGACCATCTCTAGAGAATCAGACAGCTTATTTTTGTCAAAGTCTTTTGCGTGTGTTGTGGAAAGCAACAAATTTGTTAATACAGTTTTCATTATCCATGAGCACATTGTTTTGAAAGATATAGCCTAAAATCTCAATTTTACCTTCATCTGAAGAATCTAAGTGGCCGATTTTTTAGAAAAGTGGCTTTACCAGAACAGCTCTTTCTAACAATGGAAACGAATTCATTTTCCTCTATGTGAATTGAGCGTAATCATAGTTATAACGATAAGAAATTCTCTAGCTTAGAGAGACGTATCCATGATCTTGAAGAAAGATTGAATAACTAAGCCACCTTACAAGGGGATGGGATAACATGGGTATCAGTAAGATTAGAAGCCTTCTGTATAAGTCCTCACGTATCTTAGGAGACGTTCAAGCAGCGAAAAATGGTACGTTAGGTAAACGTATAGCAAGACGTGCTGCAGGTAAAGCAACGGGTAATTTATTTAGAAGTATATTCAAATAAAAACACCCCCTCACAATTTATGAAGGGGTTATTTTAACTATTTAGTTTTAATACTTCTCATTCTCAGGTTCTTTTGGTTTTATCCATTTACCTTCTTTTTTCTTCGCTTGAACAAATACGTAAACATCTAGGCCTGTATCTGGATCTTTTTTGATTTTATCTACGTAAAAAGCTTTCCTTTTATCCTCAGTTATTAAGGGTTTTTTATCTTTATTCGCTCGTTTAAGCTCCTTATCTCTATAGGTGACAGAATTTAGATAGTAATAAATTTCATCAGATAGGTTAGGAATGTCATATTTTTCACTCATGTACATAGCTCTTGTCCTATTGTAAAATAAAAGGTGGAAAGGATGGTTTTATGAAGAAACCCATAATTATCCTAATAATAACAATTGTTATTTTAACACTTGGGGGGCTATTTATGAAACATAAATATGATGAAAATCAGGAAGCAGAAGCAAAAGCCCAAGAAGTTAAGTTATTTGAGAGAGCAAAAAAAAGAATGACTGACTATCTTGAAGCTAACTATAGTAACGTAAATCCAATTAACTTCTCAACGGATTATGAAATAGATCCAATGGGTGGTATTTCAGTGGAAGGTACATACGGAGCAAAGAAAGAACATTTCTGGGGGCTATATGATAAAAGCAATGACAAAATAGGCTTGACTAGAATCGATGCTAAACCAAAACCTGGATGCGAAGATGACGTATGTGAATATTAAGTATACAACCCCTCACCATAGTGTAGAGGGGGTCTTTTATGCTTTTTCAAAACTCATTCGTATTATCAAAGGGTCGGATACCTTTCTTAACCCACTTCAATAGATTTTTCAAAAAAATGATAATCCACTCATTATACGGCAAGAAGGATGGTTTTATGAAGAACCCCATCATTATACTTACTACTTTAGCTCTAATAGCAGTTGGAGGAATATACATGAAACACCAATATGATGAAAAGCAAGAAAAAGTTAAGACTGCAGAACTAGAACTATTTGATAAAGCTAAAAAACGAATGACTGATTACATAAATGCTAACTATGAAGGTATAGATAAAATTGAGTTCTCGGACAAATATGAAATAGACCCAATGGGTGGTATTAATGCAGAGGGGTACTTGAATAGTAACAAAGGAAAAGAGTTTTGGGGATTTATGACAAGTCAAATGACACTATAACATCATCTTATGTTGATGCTAAAGAAAAACCAGAATGCGAAGATAAGCCATGTGAATATTAAAAAGGAAATAAAAGAATTCCCTCTAAAATTTTCAAGGGAACTATTTTATTTACTTAAACTATTTTTCTGTACTGACCAGACACATATCGGCGTTTACCGTTATGAATGATCTCCCAGTATCCTTTAGAATTGTTTGAACCTCTAACAGACCTAGCGATATCAGTTGCCTTACCAAGCCCAATTGTACCAACATTCTTAGCGTTAATCCGATCTGGTTTGTCCATGATAATTGCAGCATTTAATACACCGACAATTTTGATCTTACCGACTGATTTAATGCCTGAATTTGTAGATTTTGAAGGTTTAGAGGATGCTTTCTTTACAAAGGTATCTGTGCTATTGCCTTTATAGTTAAATTGAAGATGTGGCTGATCAACAAAACCTTTCCAGTCTCATTCCCACTCAAACCCAATTGATTTGGGATAAGCAATAAATTTCTTAATTTCTACACCACAATATCCATTCCATTTAGTATCAGATTTAGAAAAACCACCAGTTGGTACAAAGTCTAAAGCCTGACCGTCTCCTGAAACACCTTTATTAACATTCTGGCGTTGTTGTGCTTCAGTACGAATCGTTTCATAGATAAGCACACCACCCTGTATTCACCTTATTATTTAGTACGCTTCTATTGATTTAACAGCATTTATTCACATTCACAAAACGGTGCTTCAGGTCACAGTTAAGTCACTTTTCTAAGTTTGGATGATAAAACGCAACCTTATTATTATCATACAAATTAACAATATTGGAATAGAAATTGTGTGTTTTCACTTATTTTCGATAATATAAGATAAGTTTTATATCTATTTCACTCATATATAAAAAGTAACCCTTGCATTCCTCCACCCGCCATGCTATATTCATATAGCGATGAGCTGAATTGTGTAAGTCGATGTACATGCTCTTGCGGCGCACACGAATGTGGCGTGTGGTGCATCGCCTCAATACGCAAAGACGTTTGCCTTAGGCAAACGTCTTTTTTACGTTATCCGATTTTTGTGCCGTTTGGAACGGGCTGACCCGGCTGCAATAGGACGACATCACCATGGCTGGGAACGCCGCCGAGGACCAGCACTTCCGATTTAAATCCAGCGATCCGGCGCGGCGGAAAGTTGACGACTGCAATGATTTGCTTGTTAATGAGATTTTCCGGCTGATAACGCTTCGTGATTTGCGCGCTTGATTGTTTCAGGCCGATTTCTGCTCCGAAATCAATCACAAGCTTAATCGCCGGGACTCTGGCTTCAGGAAATTCCTCCGCTTTTACAATAGTACCAGTTCTGGTATCCAATTTTTCAAAGTCCTCAATGACCGCCATATCAATAACTCCTTTTTCTCCTATTATAAAAAAGATATTCAAAATTCGTTTATCCAAAGCACTATCATTTTTTATCCGAATATAAGGTGTTTCGATATAACCCAGGCGGTGTGCCTGTATTTTTTGTAAACCATCTTGTAAATGAAGAAAGATTTTGAAAACCCAGCGCCTCACTCACCACAGTAAGGGTTTCCTTTTTCTCCATCACCATTCGTTTCGCTTCCTCAAGGCGAAGGTCAGCGATATAGTTCTGCGGCGACTTCCCCGTCTGCTTCTTGAACCAGCTTGAATAATAGGCTGGGTGGTAATGCTCGATATCTGCCAGCTTTTTAATCGTCAGCCGCTCAAATAAATGGCTGTGAATATAGGCAATTGAGGCGTAAGAATGGGATTGCAGCTTTTCTTTTATGTATTGAACAAGCATATGTAGCGAATTTGCTGTGCCGATCTTTTCTTCTTCTGTCAATAAGCACCTGATTGAAGACCAGAAAGGATCTAGCCCAGCATCCATTCCCGATCCGGCATGATCCTCATCAATTTTTAGCGCATAAAGCGGAACATCCAGTACAAGACATTCATTTCTGCCGATTGAACGGAAACGATGCTCACACTCAGGCGGAATATATATAAAGCGATCTGGCTTTAATGTCACCTCGCGCCCCTCCGTCTCAAGATCAATACTCCCTTCAAGCGGAAAAAGAAATTGGCTGTACGCGTGCTTATGTGAATGATAGAGGCGTGTATATGTCCGTTTTTCGCAAATAATCTCTTGAAGCGAGTCCATCAGCAAGCCCCTCCCTGTGGTCATCTTTTGATCCGGTTATGGTGTTTTGATATAGTCGAAAATCCGATTTTTTCATATAAAGAAACTGCCGCAAGATTTTCTTTCAACATTTGTAAAAACATGCGTTGTCCTCCTCGGCTACAACGATATTGCTAAGTCTGCCATAACCATCAATGACAAAAACCGTTCAAAGCAGGGCTGTCTGGCTTCCTTGGTCCATATATCGTAAGGCGGCATGCGCTTGAAATTGTTTGTACAGCCTTGATGCCGCTCCAGCGAAAATCCTTCCAAACGAATAAATTCAAACAGATGACGGATCAGGCTTCCACTTGTATGTAAATTGCCTGTTTTCTTCAGTATGGTTCATAATATCCCGGCACAATGCTGTCATTTGAAAGCACTCATCCGCCTTTTCATAACCACTGTCTGCCAATGCAGCATCTAGTCCTTTCGGAGATGCATTTGATATGGAAACAAACGGGCAAGCCTAAGCTTTTATAAAAATGCTCGGCTTCTTCTCGGAAGTCTCCTTTAGGTATTTCCGCTGATGTCCACACGCAGTTCGCCCTTTTGGTTACGTCAAAATTCGCTCTGAGAAGCCATTTTCCCATGCTTTTCTGAATATATGGCGGCCATGAAGCTGCCGCTAACCGCTCAATTTTGCGAATGTCATTCATTGACTAATGTCTCTCCCCTACGTATACTGCCTAATATTATATCAATATTCAGAAATATAGGACATCTTTTTATTGGTTTACATAATATTTTTATTGTTTATCACTAAACCTGACAAAAATGTGCGGATTGAATATGACAGACTTTCTGAAACATCCTCTTCACGTTCAAATGCTTCTTTTGCAATTAAAGCTGTGAAGCCATGCAACAAGCTTCTAAGCCCCCTTGTCGCGTGAATGGCAGTCTTATTACTAGCATAGCCGTTTTCAATGAGCAGCTTTGACACCAGCCGGACAATTTCTTCTGAGACGATTTCCGCCCTTTCGTCCTGAACCTTAAGCAAAGACGCCTCATAATATCCGGGATTCTCAACTGCAAAATCAACATAGGCATGAGCTAAAGCAAGCAGAGCGGCATCTCCCTTTTGTTCGGTTACGGAGACTGCCATTTGTTCATAAAGTCTTGTCAGCCCGCTGACAGCAAGCTCTGTTCTGATCGCTTTGAGCCCGTTGATATGATTATACAGCGACGGAGGGCGCACATTCATTTTTTTAGACAGAGCGGCAAGCGTGACACTATTCAAACCTTCTTGATCGGCAATCTCCGCTGCGGCGTCTACAATCATTTTTTGGCTCAATCCTATTCTCGGTGACATTCTCGTCATCCTTTCTTTGCTTTTATGATCGCCTGTCTCATCCGCTCTTCGGGTGATCTCAAGAAATTCCCATGTCCAACCGCGAGACACGAAGGCGCCTTGTCGGCGAGCAATTGTGCACTTTTAATAGCTTCCTCCTTATTCCATGTCGCGAAGGCGGGAAAAGGAAATGTCCATTTTATCTGGCCTGATACAGCGATTCCTCCTCGCAATTGAAACGCATCTCCCGCTATTACAGTGCCGTTTCTTGTATCAAGAAATGACATGCTGCCCGGTGTATGGCCCGGTGTAGAAATTGCAAGCAGAGAACCTATTGTTTCGCCTCCCCTCAGCAGCTGGTGAGGCTTTGTTTGCACGTGTTTCGGAATGCCTCCTTTAATAGGTGTCTGCGGCTCATCATGACGCAAGGATGTATCGCCTTGCAGCAGGAAAGAATCCCGTTCTGAGATCATCACCTTTGCGTAAGGAAATGCTTGTGTCAATACATCCAGCGATCCGACATGATCACCATGGGCGTGGGTCAGTAAAATATGCTGAAGCGGTTTTCCCAGCTGATTTACAGCTTGAATGATTCTTTTATAGCTGCCCGGAAGTGCGGCATCAATCAGGGTGACTTCGTTTTCTTCCTCTACTAAATAGCAATTGACTGGAAACAATGCTGGATAAAAAGTCAGCTGCCAAACCGTTTGGTACTGAGTAACTCTCATCTTTTCATTCCCCCTAATAAAAACTAATGGTATTAGTTTTTATTATTAACTAATACCATTAGTTTATCAAGAGTTTATTTTCTTATGGCTACATAAATACGAACTTGTGCCCGCTGAGGTATTGCTGCATTTTGATCATATATTTCAAAATCACCTGTAAACGTGCGGAGATGGCGCTGATCCCACGTCCAAATCTCCTTCCACGTTTCAAGTATAACCTCTTCAATAGGACCGGTTCTAGAAGTGAAAACAGCATAAGCAGAAGCCGGCAAATTAATATTCTCATAAGGTTGCGGAACAGTACCGCTCTCCTCCTGAAACGTTCCAACCGAAAACGTGTAAAATCCATTTGTCTCCTGTTCGTAATTGGAATATAGAGCGATAATGCTTTGGTCTTTCTCAGCTAGCGAAAATAGAGCGCTCATATCCTGCTCCCAGAATTGGTCCCACAGGGCCGGAATCCGCCGGTCTTCCGTCATTTCCAATGCATTGCTGGTCCGTTGTGACAGTCCGGCAAACCGTTTCTGTTCTAAGTATGTCATATGTGAAAAACTCATAAGATCCCTCCTTTTTACCTAGATTATAAAAAAAGAAACCTGACAGCAGTGTGTCAGGTTTCATAAATTTTTTGCATCTGCTGTATGGTTTCTTTTACTTTATCCCGTATATGAAAAGGCTGGAGAACTTCAATATCCTTTCCAAACTGCAGCAAAAAACCTGTCAGCCATTGATCTTCTGGAAGAGAAATTACCGCCCGGCAGGTTCCATCTTCATCACAATGAAGAGCCTCATTTCCGAACCATTCACGTATGCGCTGACGTGCTGCCGGCTGAACAAGAATGACAAGTTCAGTTAAACGGTCCTTTTGATGCCAATTTTTATCCCACGGCAACGTCTCCAGCTGTATGTCTCTTCTGATAAAAGACTGATGTAAAATAGTCAGATCCTTCATTCGGTTCAGTTTAAAAAAGCGAAAATCATTTCTAACCAGGCAATAGGCGTATAAATACCAGTACCCTGTCTTGCAAACCAATGTGTAAGGCTCTGTTTCACGATAAAGTGTTTCTCCGCTTGCATTTGTATATGTAAATGACACCGTTGACAATCGATCGATGGCGGCGCTGATAGTCTCACGAAGCGCCTTTTGATCTTCAGTCTGTCCCCAAGCCGTCATATCAATAAACCATTTTTCAGTTTGATGCTTAAATGCTTCAGCAGACTGCTCCGGTATGAGATGTTTGATTTTTTGATAAGCTTTGCTGTGAGAAGCTGGTTCATACATAGATGAGACACTCTGCAAAGCGGAAGCGATCGCAAACAGCTCCTCCTCTTTCAGCCACTCTCTCTCCAGCCGGTACGTATTCATCATGCTGATCCCGCCTCCGGAGCCCTGTGAGGTTACAATCGGAATACCAGCTCTATTGATCGTCTCAATATCACGATAAATTGTTCTGACAGATACTTCAAACAGCTCAGCAAGTTCAGCGGCCTGCACCTGTTTTTTGCTGATTAATAACACAACCATCGCTAACAAACGTTCCAGTTTCATGCTGTGCTCCTTTCCTTCATTATTTTACAATTTTAAAATGTTAAATAAGCTTGGGCATATCGATTATGCCGCCCAAATACATCTTGCATATATTATGAAAACAAGGGTTTCCCCTTCTTTTTTTGTTCAGTATTGATTTTAGCTACTATTTCATACCGGATAAGCATACACTTCTCAACGGAGGGGATTTCACATCATGCATCTTACACTTCAAAGCATTTATCCTGCCATGATTATCATCTTTTTTCTGTATAAAAAAATGAAAAGATCCATCGGATATCAGCCGCTTAAGCCTCGCTGGCTGTTTACCCGTATGATTCTTTTCTCGCTGTTAGCTCTTGCTCTTTCAATCTTCAGCATCATTCACCCTTTTTTATATGGATATCTCATTTTCGGCATTTTCGGCGGATGGCTCCTCGTCTTTTTCGCAAAGAAAAACATCTCCTTTGAAAAACGCAGAGGAAAAATTTATTTTCGGACTCATATTTGGGTAGAAGTGATTCTTTTAACCTTGTTTCTATCAAGATTTCTATATCGAGTAACAGAGCTTTATCGAACCCCGCCTGATTTGAACAGTCTTGAATCTTACAGTCAGTCAATCGGAACAGACCCATTGACAATTGGCGTCTTTTTTCTAATCGCCGTTTATTATATCGGTTTTTCTTCTTTTGTCATCAAGCTCAGCAAAAACGAATTCGATCAGAACGGGCATAATAAAGAAAAAGACATCCTTGCACGCTGACAGCGATGAAGCAAGGATGTCTTTTTCAATCATGCTGTGTATGATGGATCATTTGCTGAAGGACATCTAAAACGTGTTCATCCTCCGGCGAGTAATAAATCGACGTTCCTTCTCTGCGCGATTTGACAAGCCGCAGATTTTTCAAAAATCTGAGCTGGTGGGACACTGTGGATTGCAATAAATTCAGTTTTTCTGCAATTCCGTTTACCGCATGTTCCCCCTGGGATAATAAATGAAGGATTCTAATCCTTGTAGGGTCAGAGAGTGCTTTGAATGTTTGCGCGACTAGAAACAAAGTTTCTTCGTCCAAATCAGGAGCTGTCCGTTCTGTTTTTTCAAATTCAGTCATCTGTCTCACCTTTCTTTATTCATAGTTTTATCTTATACCAAATGTGCTCGGGTGCAAACCAGCCCGCTTGTGTTTCTATTCAATCTCATAGTTTAAATTTATGTTTCAAATCAAGTTTTTACTTGGTCTGATATATCTTTCTATGTCATAATGAAAAAGTCAGACTGCTCTACATATTGAGGGTGAAACACAGTGAAGAAAAAGAGAAAAGGCTGTTTCGCTGCTGCGGGCTTTTTGATGATTTTTGTCTTTGTCATCGCCACACTATTATTGGTCTTGCTGTCTTCCAACCGGGACCTCATCAAAAAACTTCCGATCGATACGAAAATGATTGTTTTGGAACGTTTAACCGATTATAGACCGCTGGTGGAAGATGAACTTGAAAACCAAGGACTCCCTAATTATACATCACTCATTCTTGGCATGATGTATCAGGAGTCAAAAGGAAAAGGCGATGATCCCATGCAGTCCTCTGAATCTATGGGGTTAAAACGCAATGAGATAACAGACCCTCAACTCAGTGTTAAACAAGGCATCAAGCAATTTACCCTTATGTACAAGACCGGTAAGGAAAAGGGTGTGGATTTGGATACTATTATTCAAAGCTACAACATGGGGGCAGGTTACATTGATTTTGTAGCTGAACATGGAGGAACGCATACTGAGGAATTGGCAAAACAATACTCCGAGCAGCAAGTCAAAAAAAATCCTGATCTGTATACTTGCGGGGGAAATGCGAGCAATTTTCGCTATCCTTATTGCTATGGCGATTACACGTATGCAGAGAAAGTAAAAGAAAAAACAAAAACTGTTGAAGAATCTTTGCAGGTTGCAACACTTGAAACGATGGAATCAAAGGCTCATAAATAAGAGTCTATCAATTTACTGACAAAAGCCCAATTTCGTTTTGGGCTTTTGTCATCTTTACAAGCTCAAAAAAAGCCATACTGCGTATGGCTTTTAATAATACGGTGATATCATCAGATATACAATAACACCTGTAAGGCTCACATACAGCCATAGAGGCATTGTCCATCTGGCAATTTTTTTATGGCGCTCCACCTGCATGCTGAATCCTCTAATCAGCGTAAACAGCGCAAGCGGCACAATGATTGCAGAAAGGCAGATATGCGTAATTAAAATAAAGAAGTAAATCGGGCGCATAATACCTTCTCCGCCATAGAGTGTGTTCTCCGCAATCGAATGGTAAACCACATAACAAATCAAAAATAGCAATGTTGTTGTAAATGCGGCTAAAATAAAGCGTTTATGAGCTTTAATGTTTTTCTGTTTAATCATGATCAGCGCGGCCAATAAGAAGATAAACGTAAAGCTATTGAATATCGCATTCAGCATAGGCAAAATGTGAATATTCGCATGGCTGAACTGATCTAATTTAGGCATAAAAAACAGCACTGCGATTAAACCGTTAATCAGAACTGTCAGCGTAAGGACAATCCCTGTATAATTTTTCGGTTTATTTTCTGTTTGATTCATTTGGTGACCTCTCCTACTTTGTACTGGCTATCCAAATCGTATGCAAATTCGAAGAAGATGTCAACGTTTTCGATTGCTTCGTCAGAAATTAGACACACTTCAGGCCGGCGGCTTTTCGCCCCGGCCCTGTCAGACTTATGCCTCTTTGATTAAATGCTCAACAGCCTTATGTTCATTTTCATTCAATAAGTTCTTTTGGATTTTTGAATGAATCGGTTTATTCATATGCTGATCCAATAGATCAGCTGTTTCTTTATCACCGGCGATGACCATTCGTTCCCATCTTTTTGCGGCAGCTTTTTGATCAAGGTCGGCAGCCAGCCGCTTATACAGTCTTGTTTGATTTTCCGTTACATGTTCCCTCATTTGGTTTTCTTCAAATGGTACCGCTTCGTTTACAGAGGAATGACAATTTTCCCAAGACTCATTGATGATATCATACTCGTAATGCTCCACCGCCTCAATTTCCCCTAAAACGGTTTCAATAATTTTCACTTCATGCTGCTGGGTTAAAATAAACGCTGTGCTCGGATACGTCTGGCGCAAATCCTTTAACTGATCCAAAACGGCTGTTTCTTCCCAGTAAAATCTTGTTTCTACAGGGATTTGAAGCTTAATGGGTTCCCATATGCCGCTATCGGATACAAAAAATATGAGACTGCGAGGTATGTCTTTCCCCATTTCCTTAATGTATTGATCAATTTTCATTCTGATTCCTTCCAGACAATTCTCTTCCTCAGGATCACTTATTGCTAAATACTCTTTTAATCTGCTGAATCCTGACTTTAAGGCAATTTTCCATTCTCCCCCCTGCTGATCTGGATCTCTCATGTCTGTATTGAGGTACAGGGAGAGAATTTTATCCGGCGGCTCTAATTGGACATACTGTAATTTCTTAATCAATGAATCAATCGCCATTCCGATTCCTCCTTTTTCACAGGTTAGTTTTCTTTTTCCTCTCCTATAAATGCTCAAACCTGACTTTCGCTAATTTTTAGTAATAATGGTTTTGTTATTTACAATGCCCCTCTCATCTAATACAATTGGTAATTGTGTTTCTAAGCTGATTTTTGAAAGGAGATTGATCTTGTTTACTGTTAATGAAAAAAACCGTCAAGAACTTGAGGAAGAACTAACAGATTTACAATTTCAGATTTATCGCATGCAGGAGAATATAAAGGATCTATCTAAAGATGCCAGAGTGCTTGGTATTGATCAATCGACACATGAAGAGTGGATGATCGTTTCTTCGATTGATGATGGCCAAACATGCAAAATTATGCTTACCGATTGTAAAACGGCTTACAGAGGGAAAGGCTGTTTTTCACTTGTAGCATCTTACAAGAATGACTCGATTCATATCGGTGATATAAAAGGCCCTCCGAATCATGGATTTGGTTCCATTTGCATGAAATACTTAAAAGATATCGCCAGAGACCGCAATATTCCGAAAGTCACCGGTGACATTGCCAAACGGGATTGGGATCATGTAGACCGGCTAATTCATTTTTATGAAAAACATCAATTCAAAGTATGCATCGATCATGATACCCAATCAGGGAGCATTAAGTGGGTTGATTTGTAAAAAAGTCTAGAAGAAAGAGTCAAGATATGCTGTAATGGTATAAAACCATTAATGGAGGGTGCTATGTTCGCCTCAAAACTGAAAAAGGGAGACGAAATCCGGATCGTGTCTCCCGCGACCAGCATGTCTACATTATCAAATGAAGCAAAAATTCAAGCAAAAACCACATTAGAACGCTTAGGTTATCGAGTAACCATCGCTGAACATGCAAATGAAAGGAACGAATTTGATTCCTCCTCTATCGAATCAAGAGTCTATGATCTGCACGCTGCCTTTTTCGATTCAGGTGTCAAAGCGATTTTAACGACACTCGGAGGTTTTAATTCAAATCAGCTGCTGCGCTATCTTGATTACGAAAAAATCAAACAGCATCCAAAAATTCTGTGCGGCTATTCCGATATAACGGCCCTCAGCAACGCCCTTTATCAAAAAACAGGTCTTGTTACGTATTCAGGTCCCCACTTTTCAACATTTGCAATGAAAAAAGGGCTCGATTATACAAAAGATTATTTTCTTTCTTGCTGCGCTTCCGACGACCCGTTTGAGATTCATCCTTCGAGCGAATGGAGCGATGACCGCTGGTATTTGGATCAAGAAAACAGGCGATTTTATCCTCATAACGGCCCTGTTGTGATTCAAGAGGGATATGCGGAAGGCACCTTGATTGGCGGAAACTTATGCACGCTTAATTTGCTGCAGGGAACGGAGTATTTTCCAGAAACAGAAAATACTATTTTATTGATAGAAGATGATTATATGTCAGACATCCACATGTTTGACCGTGATCTGCAATCACTCATCCACCTCCCCGCTTTTTCTCATGTAAAGGCAATTTTGATCGGCAGATTTCAAAAAGCATCAAACGTATCAATCGATCTTGTGAAAGCCATGATTGAAACAAAAAAAGAATTATCCGGCCTGCCGATCATCGCGAATATAAATGCCGGACACACCTCACCAATTGCCACCTTTCCTATAGGGGGAACATGCAGAATTGAAGCTGTTTCAGGTGCAGCACGAATATGGATCAATAAACATTAATCAGCTTGTAAATTTCTTTTTTACAAGCTTTTTTTGCGTAATCGTTTATACAAACTTTCCTCGAGGTATGACAAGTGTCATATGCAGTGTATGATGTGTGCTACTACAAAGGACTCCTCTCATTCGCGTATACTAAATAGAGACACACGACGAGAGGATACTTATGATGACTGAACAAACCACTGCTCATAAACAAAAACAGCTGACAAAGCAAGTAGCCGCTTTTGCTCAGCCTGAAACAAAAAATAGCATGATTCAGCTTTTGAACACGTTTATCCCTTTCTTTGGACTATGGTTTCTGGCTTATTTCAGCCTTAACGTCTCCTATCTTCTTACGTTAGCATTAACCGTAATTGCCGCAGGTTTTTTGACAAGAATTTTTATCATCTTTCATGACTGCTGCCATCAATCTTTTTTTAAACAAAAACGCTACAATCATATTCTCGGATTTCTGACAGGTGTTCTGACTTTGTTTCCCTATCTTCAATGGCAGCACAGCCATTCGATTCATCATGCGACAAGCAGCAATCTGGATAAACGCGGAACAGGAGACTTGTGGATGTTAACCGTAAACGAATATAAAGCTGCATCCAGACGAACAAAGCTTGCATACAGACTTTATAGAAACCCGTTTATTATGTTTATTCTCGGACCGATTTATGTTTTTCTAATCACCAACCGCTTTAACAAAAAAGGTGCAAGACGCAAGGAGCGTATAAACACACACCTTACGAATTTGGCCATTGCGGCTTTGGCTGCTGCCTGCTGTCTGATTTTTGGCTGGCAATCGTTTTTGCTTGTGCAAGGTCCTATTTTTCTGATCTCAGGTTCAATCGGTGTATGGCTGTTTTATGTGCAGCATACCTTTGAAGATTCTTATTTTGAAGCAGATGAAAACTGGAGCTATGTCCAGGCAGCCGTGGAAGGCAGTTCATTTTATAAACTGCCGAAACTGCTTCAATGGCTTACAGGCAATATTGGGTACCACCATGTTCATCATTTGAGTCCTAAAGTGCCTAATTATAAGCTTGAAGTTGCGCATGAACATCACGAACCATTAAAAAACGTACCGACAATCACCTTAAAAACAAGCCTGCAGTCACTAGCATTCCACCTTTGGGATGAAGACAAAAAACAATTTGTGTCGTTTCGTGATATCAAACATGTACCTTCCAGCATTCTGCCTGATTCAACAAAAAAACAAAAACAGCGGAAATATGCCTGATGATGAAGGAGGTCTTCTTTACAAGAAGGCTTCCTTTTTTACTGATCGAGGGTGCAATCTGGCGGTCGCAGTGATAAAGTTACATATAAGATGAGAAGTTGAAAATGAGGGAATATCATGAGCAAAAAACATTTTATATTTCAAAAACTAAGCGGGATTACGCCCTATATATGGACGATATTTTTTATCCTCCCCTTCTACTTTATATGGCAGTCATCATCTACACTTATTATTATCGTCGGAATCATTTTGACGCTTTTATTTTTTTCAGTATATAGATTTGCTTTTGTCTCAAAAGGCTGGGCTGTTTATTTGTGGGCATTTCTGTTAATCGGCATTTCAACCGCTTCTATTACCTTGTTCAGTTATATTTATTTTGCTTTTTTTATCGCTTATTTTATTGGAAATATAAAAGAGCGCGTCCCTTTTCATATTTTATATTATGTCCATTTAATAAGCGCAGCCGTTGCGGCTAATTTCAGTCTCGTATTAAAAAAGGAATTCTTCCTGACGCAAATTCCTTTTGTGGTCATTACCCTCATCAGCGCGATTTTATTGCCCTTCAGCGTAAGAAGCCGCAAGGAGCGCGATCGGCTGGAGGAAAAACTTGAGGATGCCAATGAACGGATTGCCGAGCTGGTGAAATTAGAAGAGCGGCAGCGAATTGCCCGTGATCTCCACGATACACTCGGGCAAAAGCTTTCTTTAATCGGTTTGAAAAGCGACTTGGCGCGAAAATTAATATACAAAGATCCCGAACAAGCCACACGGGAACTGAAAAGCGTACAGCAAACTGCCAGAACTTCTTTAAATGAGGTCAGAAAAATCGTATCCTCTATGAAGGGTATCCGGCTCGAGGATGAAATCATAAACATCAAACAAATTCTTGAAGCAGCCGGCATTACGTTTATCTACGAAGAAGATAAGTGGCCTGAAAATATCTCCTTGCTTAATGAAAACATTTTGAGCATGTGCTTAAAGGAAGCCGTTACTAATGTCGTCAAACACAGTCAGGCTAAGACATGCCGAATCGACATTCAGCAGCTCTGGAAGGAAGTTATCATTACAGTGACTGATGATGGAACGTTTCAAGGCGAGGAAAAATATTTTTCAAAAGGACATGGCTTGCTTGGCATGAGAGAGCGGCTTGAGTTTGCAAACGGGTGCCTTCATATTGATACAAAAAACGGCACAAAGCTTACCATGTCCATTCCTAATATCTCAAAATAAACAAAAAAGGATGACTTACATGATTCGGATATTTATTGCGGAAGACCAGCAAATGCTCTTGGGCGCTTTAGGATCGCTTCTAAACTTAGAAGACGATATGGAAGTCGTCGGAAAAGGCACAAACGGGCAAGAGGCTGTTGAGTTTGTCAAAAAACATCAGCCTGATATATGCATGATGGACATTGAAATGCCAGGGAAATCAGGGCTTGAAGCAGCTGAAGAGTTAAAGGGCACGGCCTGCAAAATAATCATCTTAACCACCTTTGCCAGACCCGGTTATTTTCAAAGAGCCATTAAAGCAGGCGTCAAGGGCTATTTATTAAAAGACAGCCCGAGCGAAGAACTCGCAAGCGCTATCCGAAGCGTCATGAACGGAAAACGCATTTATGCACCTGAACTGATGGAGGACATATACAGTGAGGCAAACCCTCTTACTGACAGAGAAAAAGAAGTGCTTGAACTTGTGGCTGACGGAAAAAACACAAAAGAAATCGCTCAGGAACTGAGCATCAAAAATGGAACGGTGCGAAATTATATCTCAATGATTTTAGAAAAGCTTGAAGTGAAAAACCGAATAGAAGCCATTACCCGTTCAAAGGAAAAAGGCTGGTTTAAATAAAAAAGGATCTTAGCACCTGCCAAGATCCTTTTTTAATCTGCAATTCCCCAAGGAGAAAACAAAAGATACGTCGCCGCGGCCAAAACGATAAGAATACAGGACGCCAGCTTTACATGCTTCCAAGGCGATATATCCACTTGTGGATTGTGATCAATCTGATATTCTGTTTTTCTGGGACACAGCTTCCCTGTCAATAGCATAACAGCAACTGAAAATGGAAAGAGTACAGCAAGAATGTACAGAAAATGAATGTGGCCTAAATAGATTTTTGACAGGCCGTATAAAACAATGTGTGCTGGTATCGCTATTTTCACAGCTAAAGCCGGCACTTTTTTTGTAAAGAAACCAACGACAACCGCTGCCAATATCGGGACATTAAAAAATCCGAACATTTCCTGAAGGTAGCTGTATAGTCCTGATGGCGCATATAAAATAAAGGGCGCAATGATAATTGATATACCTCCAAGAATCGCGACGAAAATCCGCCCTGTTTTGACGAGGTCAGCTTCATCCGCATGAGGCTTACATAACGGTTTGTATATGTCCAGCGTAAACAAGGTGATGGTGCTGTTCAGGGAGCCGTTGAACGAGCTCAAAATCGCTCCGAATAAAATAGCCGCAAATACACCAGTGAGGGATACCGGCAATAGATCGACGATCAGACGAGGATAAACACTGTCAGCATTTTTTATTCCGCTCCCGTATAAATGAAAAGCAATAACTCCTGGAACGACTAAATAAAACACACCGATAAGTTTAAAGAAACCTGCTAAAAGAGCGCCCTTCTGTCCTTCAGCTAGATTTTTCGCTCCTAATGTCCGCTGAACGATTGCTTGGTTAACAGCCCAGTAAAAGAGGTTGTTCACTAATAGTCCTGTTAAAATCGTCGGCCATGGCACATCTGCCGAATTGCTGACATCAATGGAATTGAGTTTTTCCGTATGTAAAGAGGTCAATTGTGCCACTCCGCCCCCGAAGCTGCCTTGTCCGACTGCAAGGACACCTAATATCACAATAAAAAAACCGCCTAATATTAATCCGATTCCATATATAGCATCAGCTGAGGCAGCAGCTTTCAAGCCGCCCAAAAAGATATAACAGCAGCTTGTTATGCCAATGATCATAGATATCAGCAGCACAGCCATAAATGTGCTGATGCCGAGTGTCTCTGTAATATGGAACACTTGATTTAACACGAGAGCCCCTGAATAAAGTACTGTCGGCAGGAATGAAACTGCGTAGCCAATAATAAGAAGCACAGAAACAATCTGCCTTGTTCTTTGGTCAAATCGCTGTTCCAAAAAATCAGGTATCGTGGTAATTCCTGTTTTCAAATAACGGGGCAGAAAGACAAGTGCAAGGAAGATTAATGCGAGCGGTGCACTCGCTTCCCATGACATCGCTGTCATAGACCCTGCATAGCTTTGTCCATTTAACCCGACCATCTGCTCGGTTGATAAATTGGTTAACAGCAGCGAGCTTCCAATGTATAACGCAGTAAGACTTCTCCCTCCGAGAAAATACCCATCGGACGATTTTAAGTTAACCTTTCTTGTTCTCTGCCATGAAAATAGAAATATCCCAATATTAATAGCCAGAAAAGATACAACAATCCAAAGCAACGGCCAGCAACTCCTTCTGCAAATAGTCAGATAACAGGTGCATTTACCATCTACCCATTTTTCACACAGCAAAAACCTCTCTAAACATAACAAAAAAAGACACAAGCCAAAGCTCGCGTCTTTCATCACAGTCTATATAATTAGTTTAAGATTTTTACATTTACAGTTTTGACGCCCCAATTAGATGCATCGCTTTTATTGGGTACAAAGACGTCAATTTTATTTCCATTAATAGCGCCGCCAGTGTCTGCTGCTGTTGCTTCACCATAACCTTCGACATAAACTTTAGAACCTAGCGGAATCACATTAGGATCCACCGCGATCACTTTCGCGTTCGGGTTCTTATTTAAGTCAACGCCTGTTGCTGTAACGCCGGAAATGCCGCCGTCGTTAGCAGTGTAAGCAGTAGCAGTAACTGTTAGTTCTTTTGAAGCTTCATGATGATTTGTATTAGATTGAACAGCCTTTTCTTCTGCAGGAGCAGAAGTTGTTGCTGCAGCTTTTGTTTTTGGTTGTTGTACTGTTTCTTGTTTAGGTTGCTCTTTTTGCACAGCTTCTTGTTTTGTTTCAGCTTGAGGTGCGCTCGTTTGCGTATTCTCAGTAACTGCGTTTGCTGCTGTTGCCTGACCTTTTACTGAAAGTGGTGATCCAGCATAGATCATGTCAGAGCTTAGGTTATTCCAAACTCTCAAGTTATTCACTGTTGTTCCGAATTGTTGAGCAATCTTTGTCAGCGTGTCTCCCGCTTTAATTGTATATTGCCCAGTAGTGGCTGTTTCTTCTGAAGAAATGGACAGCTTATCTCCTGTAAAGATTTTATCAGAAGTTAACTTGTTCCATTCTTTTAAGTCCTTTAGGTTCACTCCGTTTTTCTGAGAGATTCCCCAGAGCGTATCACCCTTTTGCACCGTGATTTCTTTTGCAGAAGCGTGAGCTCCGAACGCAGTTGTTGAAAGTGCAGCAACTGCTACAAAGGACATAATCGTCTTCTTCATAAGTAAATCCTCCCTTGTTAGCTTTTTATTGGCGGCTAACAGGTGATATCGTAACACATGCAAATGTCAAATCAATAACAAAAAGATTTGATTTAGATTACAGTTCCTTTACATGAAGGATTTCTCTCTGCTGGAAAGACTTGCTGATCCCCTGATATAATAGGCTTTGCAAGTCTTTTTATTTTGAGGGAAAAAAGAGAAAATAAAAAGTGTTTTTTATAGAAAAAAAGGTTGTTTTTCTGTTTTTCTAGTCTGTTACCTGTACATAAGCTTGTATTTCTTGTAAAAAAAGCCGGCCGTATTTTGCTCTTTTTTGTTCTCCGACTCCTTTGATAGACAAAAGTTCTTCATCATTTACAGGCTGTTTCCCTGACATTTCTTTTAATGTTTGATCTGAGAAAACGACAAAAGGAGGAACACCCTGCTCTGCCGCGATTTCTTTACGAACCATCCGCAATCGTTCAAACAACTCGTCATTTTCCGTAATCGCTTCAGCTTTTAACGCTTCTTTCCTCGTAACCGAACATTCTCCCCTCAGCACATTTTTTCCTTTGCTGCTGACAAAAAGAGTCGGAAATGTTCCATCTGACATTCTGATAAAATCGTCAGAAATGAGAAATTCGATAAAATCACTGATTTCTCCTACTGATTGGTGTTTTAAGATCCCGTATGTCGAGAGATTGGAAAAGCCGTTTTCAAGAACTTTTTTATTTTTAGAGCCGGCGAGCACTTGGGCAATCATCGTCTTGCCAAACCGTTCTTTCATGCGAATAATACACGATAAGACCATTTGCGCCTCCCGTGTCACATCATGAGCCGTCCTTGTATCAGTGCAATTTCCGCACTGTCCGCACATATCAGGCTCCTTTTCTCCGAAATACATTAGGATAAAACGCTGCAGACAGTCTTCCGTATGACAATAGTCGACCATTTGTCTCAGCTTTTTTAAATCCTGTTTCTGTTTCTCTTCATGCTCTGATTGTTCAATTAAAAAACGCTGCACCATAATATCCTGTGGTGAAAACAGGAGTACACATTCACCGGGAAGGCCATCTCGCCCAGCTCGTCCAGCCTCTTGATAGTAGCTTTCCATATCTTTCGGAATTTGAGCATGCAGAACAAACCTAATATTAGATTTATCAATACCCATTCCAAAAGCAGAGGTTGCGACCATCACTTGCAGCTCATCATTAAGAAATTTTTCCTGCTGCTCTTTTCTCATATTATCAGCCAAACCTCCGTGATATCGTCCTGCACTGACCTGATTTCGTTTCAATCTCTCATAAATCCGATCAGCTTCTTTTCTCGTCGCTGTATAGATAATGCCTGCTTCATGTTTGTTGTTTTTCACATATTCATCAATATAACGGTCTTTATTTTCTCCCTTTGCAACTTTAAAGGTTAAATTGTCTCGGGAAAACCCGGTATATACCGTATTTTCTTTTTGAATATGCAGCTGTTTGCATATATCCTCATGAACCTCAGGCGTTGCTGTTGCTGTTAATGCCATAATGACGGGTTTGTCCTGTAATTCATGGAACAAAATTTCAATATTTCTGTAGCTGGGCCTGAAATCGTGGCCCCATTGAGAAATACAGTGTGCCTCGTCTATTGCGACTAAAGGAATATCAATGCCCTGCAAAATCCGAATAAACTCTGGGGACGTTAATCGCTCTGGGGTAATGTAAAAAAGCTTATAGGCCCCTTCTTTCAGTCCATTCAGCCTCTCATATATTTCCTGATTGGATTGTGTGCTGTTAATGTAGGCGGCGTTAATTCCCGCTTCTTCCAAAGCATCTACCTGATCTTTCATCAAGGAAATCAAAGGCGAAATGACAATCGTTGTCCCTTCAAACATCAGTGCGGGAATTTGATAGCAAATCGACTTGCCTCCTCCCGTCGGCATAATGCAAACCGTGTTTTGTTTTTCTTCCGTCACCGAGCGGATCGCTTCTTCTTGCCCGTTGCGGAGTTTTTCATAACCAAAATAATGAGCCAGCAGGGATTGGGCTCTTTGTAACATAACGTGTAAACCTCGCTTCACCTTGAATTTCTCCCATCATATCATAAATAAACAGCCTGCATTTCTTTCGTGCAGAAATTGAATTTTTAAGTACGCCTGCTCTTTTCAGACAAAATAAAAAGCCATTTCCAAAGGGAAATGGCTTTCGCTACATCTTGCCGTATGCAAGTAAGAAAGTTTTAAACCACCACTCCTCAAAGTGGGTGTTTGCAGAAACATTCCTGTCGTCCTCTTCAATGGAGGCATGACATTCCAGTTTCGATATAAAACTCCCTATTACAGCTTAAAGGTTAAAACTTAATTAACAATACGTACAAAGTAGCTTCTTTTATATAGTACACCATCAGTCGATTTTTATCAAGGGGGTGGAACAATTGTTTAGAAAAATTTTTTTCACCCATCAAAACAGTTATTTCGCTATTATATATGATTATTCGACAAACAAAAAAATATATCACAATAGAAAAAAACAGCCAGTACAGTAAAAACGGATGATCACTTTCTTCTATTATAATGTATGCAAAAAAACTCCTATCGCATGGATAGGAGTTTTGTCGTAATTAGAATTTTGCAGCAAGATCTTTTGCTTCTTGTAAACCGTTTTCAATGATTGCTTGTGCTTGATCAGGTGCTGCGTTATGTCCTTCGATAACAACTGTGTGCACGTCTTGAACACCCCAGAAACCAAGAACAGTTTTCATGAAGTTTAATGACATTTCAAGTGAAGCCATTGGTCCTTCAGAGTAAATGCCGCCGCGTGCGTTAAGAAGCGCAACTTTTTTGTCGCCCATTAAACCAACTGGTCCTTCTTGTGTGTATTTGAATGTAACGCCTGCACGAGACAGATAATCAACATAAGTATGAAGAACTGCTGGCACTGCGAAGTTCCAGAGCGGGAATGCGAAAACAACTTTGTCAGCTTTTACAAACTGATTTAAATATTTGTCAGCAATTGCCGCTTGTTTTTTCTCTTCTTCTGTCATTTCCATTCCTTGGCTTGCTTTAAATGTTCCGTTAATCATATCTCTTCCAAGGTAAGGTAGGTTCTCTTTATGAAGATCTAATTCAACCACTTCATCAGCAGGGTTGTTTTCTTTATAAGAAGCTAAGAAAGCTTCGTAAAGTTTAGTTGAAACGCCTTCTTCGGCTGTACGGTCGCTTGATTTTACAAATAATACTGTAGACATTTGTATTCCTCCTGGTAAACTTTTTATATTTACTTACAAATAGTATGTTACTTTCTTTTTTACGCAAAGTCAATCACTTTATTTCGAATATGAGATTTTTTCATAAAAAAAAAGCAAGTGCACCTCACTTATATCGGTGTACTTGCTTGCCATTTTCACTTCGAATCCTGTTCACGATCCAAAATCTCATATGTCTGTGAACTTTTTTGGTCAATCGTTTCTTTATTGGACAGATCTTTTACTTGTTCGTGAAACTCTCTTTCGTATGATGGAGCATCTGTGTCCAGATCATCCTCCATATCAGCTTGAGCGTCAACTGTCATTCTTGCATAGGGAACCGCTTCAAGCCTTTCGTAAGGAATGTCTTGACCGGTTTTTTCACATACGCCGTACGTTCCGTCTTTCATTTTTTGTAATGCGTGATTGACCTCTTCCAATAGTTCCCGGTCAACCTCTCTCACCGTTTGATCTGTCATCCGGTCTGTGACGAGTGTGCCGTGGTCTGCCATATGGTTGTCAACCCCATTGGAAAGCTCGCCCACTTCTTCTGTCATTGATTCTGTTTTCTTCTTCTCGCCAGACAATTCTTTTTGCATATCGAGCAATTTATGATAGAGATGCTGTGTTTGTTCTTTTGTCAATGCCATGTATATCCTCTCCTTTCTATCCTGTTTCCCGTTTCACCGCCTGTCAAACATGGAAGGTTTGATAAAAAGGTGGGCTACTGCTTTTTTGAACGGATCGTGACCGCCGGGGATGGTGGTGTTTCTGGTTTTCGCTGGCACTTTTTGTCCTTCTCTTCTGGCGGTATATAATATGTTGCTCCTATATTTAGTTTTCCGCTGAGTTCATCTATGGTCAGCTCGCCGAATTCAAGATGATAATCAATTTTTTCGACATGCAGCGTTTCAATATGTATATAGGTTTCGTCAGATTCATTGTTGCTGCTTTGTTTTTGCTTTTCAAGCAGTGAAAGTCTTTTTTCATATTCACGCAGTTTGTCAAGCTCTGGTTTCATACAATGCCTGATCAGCGAACGGAGCATTTTTTTCATGACATCACGACCCTTTGCATACTCCTCTTTTGTCTGCAATATATAATGAGGTATACCCCACAGAAAGGAGAGGTTTTCATGCTTCCGACTTGCATCAACATTTCTCATTTCAAAAATAACACGATTGGCACCGGCTCATCTCTTACTTTCGGTTCCGCGGATATAAGAAATAAGTGCTCTGCGATTAAAAGAAATAACGGTTTTGGGGAACAAAACGCAGATTTTGTTGTTATCGTCATTCCTATTGAATCAATTGATGATCGTGATGGGACAGATGCGCTCAGTATGAAAATCAATCATCAATAACAACTGTTTTCGCTTAACTCTCGTCTTTTTGAATGGTGATGTATAGGATTCCGTCTTTGAAAATGGCACTCATTTTTCCATGAAGATGGTCGGAAAGCGGGATTTTCTTCTCAAAACTTCCGTATTTCCCCTCTTTTTGACAAAAGTCCTGTTCATTAAAATAGGAAAAACGCTGTCCCTTCACGACTAGATAATCTCCATAAGATAATATGTGAACATCCTGCTTCCGGTAGCCTGGAAGATAAATTAAAAACTGTACCTCTGTAACGGTATCTACAATATCCATACTTGGAAATGAATGATCTTCTTTCCTTCGCTGATCCTGCTGCGAAAACGGAAACGGAGATTGGCCATTTGTCATAAAAGGGGTTTTCTGATCTTCATCAAATACCTGTTTCCAAAAATCACCGCCGTACATCTGCTGTGCGAATTCCATCCACTGCTTCATCTTTTCGAAGTCCATTTGAAGCCCCCTGTCTTAACATACTTTATAACCGCCGGCATACAACTATAGAAAGGAGGTTTTCCTGTGGTTCAACCAACTCCGTATATCAATATTAATATTTTCATGCTCAAAATTAATTCCTTTGAAAATGCTTCAGCGGTAAATGTAGGACAAAATTTATTGGCAGATTGGCAAAATTCAGATAAAAAAAATCAAGGCTACGGACAAAATTTTGGAGATGCAAGCGGTTTTATGGGCACCAAAAGCCATGTGGATGACAGGGACCAAATTGATTCTCCTGCATCTTTTGAAAGTGATGCGGTCAACTCGATCAAAAGGAAGTGACGAAATGTTCTTTTCGCCCTCCGTCGTCAACGTCGGCGGATTTAAAATCAATACGATGGATCGCGGTTCGTCTTTAACACTCGGACCATATCAGCAGGTCGATTACTTTTTATCAGCTAAAATCAACCAAGGTTTTGGAGAAGAAAATGGCGACTTTACTCCCCTTGTCATCCCGATTTCAAATGTGTTAGATGCAGATGTTGTCGATTCGAACTCAGCGAAAAACAGTGTCGTGTAAAAAGAACAGGGCTGACATGCCCTGTTCTTTTGTATATAAAAAAAGCCTTACCATTTTTAAACGGCCGGCTCATCAATATTCAGCTGCACAAGTGCCTTGTCAGCACCGCTTGAACTTCGCTTAAATCGGTGTCTTTGGCAAATTCCAATTCGAACGTTTTGCTTCTGGTCATCAATAAAAGTCCAGTGTCCGGGTCAAATATGCCCGCTTCTTGGATCGCAAAGCTCTCAATTGATTTATATGGAAGGAATACACGAACCTTCTTTTTAGAAAACATTTTATTGTCAAAGAAAATAATCCGCTTATTTGTAAAGCAAATGTGGTCTACCCGGAGCTTATAAATCGATTCTATTCTTTCTCCCTCAACAAGCAAAGCTTCAAGCTTCTTTGCATCCGTTGATCTGCTAACAGAAAAAATACCCAATGAAGAACCCCTCTTTCTGCATGTATCTATTGTTTTTTATTGTTCACTACATAAAAATAAGTCCTTTATCCCTATATAAGAATACGACATAGAAGACATTTAAACCATTACGAACAGATTACATTTTTCAAATTTTTGATATGTTTTTCAGCTTTTGTACGATTGTCACATGTAATACGCACGCGCAGAGAAAAAGTTTCAATATTCAGCAATATTTTTAAAGTTTTTCATTGGTTTTGTTTTATTTTTCCTGTTTCACCCATAGAAAAAACCGCAGCTCAGGCTGCGATTTTTTAAATTCTCTGCTTATGCAAGCATTAAACCTCTTGGAAGTATTCTTTATAATAGCCGCCAACTTTATTTGTATTGTCGATGACAAAGAGAAATTCCTCAGTTTCGTTTTTCACTTCATATTCTTTTCCAGGCGTTAAAACGCGGTTCACAATATATTTTTTAGCGTTGGTCTGCACACATTTCACCTTTTTGATTGTTTCTTTTTCAAGCCAATTGTTATGAATCATAAACGAAATCTCCTTTACATATCTATAAGCTTATTGTAGCTTTTTTCTTTTGTAAATTGCAATATCAGTTATTCATTGATTTTGCCTTGTTTCCTATTATAGAATGTTTGTATGCGCTTACTTTACCGGAAAATATCACAGTTTATTTCTGCTATTCAATCAATGAATCTATGTGCTATCACCAAGAGTCTCAAAACAGACCATAAAAATTGAATGGAGGTTTGTTACGGATGAGTTCTTTAACGATGCAAGTGACAAAAAGGCTGGAGACATTTTTACAAGGAACAAAGAAGCTTTATATTGACGGAAAGTTTGTTCCGAGTGCCTCAGGGGCAACCTTTGATACGCCCAACCCAGCGATCGGCGAGACATTAATGACCCTGTATAAAGCTGAGGCTGAGGATGTGGACAAAGCGGTTAAAGCTGCCCGGAAAGCTTTTGACCAAGGCGAATGGAGAACAATGTCTCCAGCTTCAAGAAGCAGACTGATGTATAAGCTGGCTGACTTAATGGAAGAGCATAAAACTGAGCTTGCTCAGCTTGAAACGCTTGATAACGGAAAACCGATAAATGAAACGACAAATGGAGATATACCGCTGGCTATTGAACATATGCGCTATTACGCTGGCTGGTGTACAAAAATAACTGGGCAGACGATTCCAGTTTCCGGCGCTTATTTTAATTACACCCGCCATGAGCCTGTCGGCGTCGTCGGCCAGATCATTCCATGGAATTTCCCGCTCCTGATGGCGATGTGGAAAATGGGCGCGGCTCTTGCAACAGGCTGTACAATCGTGCTCAAGCCAGCTGAACAAACACCGCTTTCGGCGCTTTATTTAGCAGAGTTAATTGACCAAGCCGGATTCCCTGCCGGTGTCATCAATATCATTCCGGGATTCGGTGAAGATGCCGGAGACGCGCTAACAAACCATGAAGCGGTTGATAAAATTGCCTTTACAGGATCAACTGAAATCGGAAAGAAAATCATGTCCACGGCTGCGAAAAGCATTAAGCGCGTTACCTTGGAGCTGGGCGGAAAATCTCCTAATATTCTTCTGCCTGATGCCAACTTAAAAAAAGCGATTCCAGGCGCTTTACATGGCGTGATGTTTAATCAAGGGCAAGTCTGCTGTGCAGGCTCACGTGTCTTCATTCATAAAGAACAGTATGATGAAGTCGTCAATGAGATGGTCTCTTATGCTGAATCACTCCGTCAAGGAGCAGGACTTCATAAGGATACGCAAATCGGCCCACTCGTGAGTAAGGAACAGCATGAACGTGTTCTTTCCTATATTCAAAAAGGTAAAGACGAAGGAGCAAAAGCAGTGACAGGCGGAAGCTGTCCTTTTGAAGAAGGATATTTCGTCTCACCGACTGTATTTGCGAATGTTGAAGACGAGATGACGATCGCAAAAGAAGAAATTTTCGGACCTGTGCTGACTGCCATTCCGTACGATACAGTCGATGAAGTCATTGAACGAGCAAACCAATCAGAATATGGACTCGCGGCCGGACTATGGACAGAAAACGTCAAGCACGCCCATTATATCGCTGACCGCCTTCAAGCAGGAACCATCTGGGTGAACTGCTATAATGTGTTTGATGCGGCATCTCCTTTTGGCGGCTATAAACAGTCCGGACTCGGACGAGAAATGGGATCATATGCCTTAGATAACTACACAGAAGTTAAAAGTGTTTGGATAAATCTCGAAGACTAACATGTATGTCAAAAAACTGCTGACCGCCAGCAGTTTTTTTCTTTCTGTAATGGCGGTAAAAGATGCTGAATATATATGCTTCTGAAGGAGTTGAACGTGATGGGCACACTTCAGGAGGAAGTGAGGCGTTATCAAAAGAAAACCATTACAGCGTTAAAAGACAGGCAAAACGCTGACGGTTCGTGGAGATTTTGCTTTGAAGGACCAATGATGACAAATTCCTTTTTTATTTTGCTCCTCACCTCGCTGGATGAAGGTGAGAATGAACAAGAATTGGTATCAGCGCTTGCGGCCGGCATTCGCGAAAAACAGCAGCCCGATGGGACATTCATCAACTACCCCGATGAAAGGAGCGGAAATATAACAGCTACCGTCCAAGGGTATATCGGGATGCTGGCATCAGGGTGTTTTCACAGGTCTGACCCGCACATGAGAAAAGCTGAACAATTTATCATTTCACATGGCGGTTTGAGACATGTTCATTTCATGACAAAATGGATGCTTGCCGCAAACGGTCTGTATCCTTGGCCTATTTTGCATTTACCCTTATCACTCATGGCGCTCCCCCCGACGTTACCGGTTCATTTCTATCAGTTCAGCGCATATGCCCGGATTCATTTTGCTCCTATGGCTGTCACACTCAATCAGCGATTTGTTCTTAAAAACCGCAATATTCCATCTCTTCACCATCTCGATCCGCACATGACGAAAAACCCTTTCACTTGGCTTCGTTCTGATGCTTTTGAAGAAAGAAAGCTCACGTCTGTTTGGTCACATTGGAAGCGCATTTTTCAGGCACCTTTCGCTTTTCAACAGCTGGGCTTACAGACAGCTAAAACATATATGCTGGACCGAATCGAAAAAGACGGAACATTATACAGCTATGCGAGCGCAACCATATTTATGGTTTACAGTCTTCTGTCACTAGGTGTGTCACGCTACTCCCCTGTTATCAGAAGAGCGATTAATGGTATCAAATCCCTTGTCACAACATGCAGCGGGATTCCTTATCTGGAAAACTCTACTTCAACTGTTTGGGATACAGCCCTGATCAGTTATGCCCTTCAAAAAAACGGCATGGACGAAAAAGACGGCTCTATTACAAAAGCAACAGCCTTTTTGCTGGAACGTCAGCATACTAAAATCGCAGATTGGTCTGTCAAAAATCCAAGTGCAGTTCCCGGCGGCTGGGGCTTTTCAAATATCAATACAAATAATCCCGACTGTGACGATACGGCTGCCGTCTTAAAAGCGATTCCCCGCAGTTATTCTCCTTTAGCTTGGGAGCGAGGAGTGTCTTGGCTTTTATCAATGCAAAATCATGATGGCGGATTTTCTGCTTTTGAAAAAAATGTGAACCACCCTCTCATCCGCCTTCTCCCCCTTGAATCAGCCGAGGACGCGGCAGTTGATCCTTCAACTCCCGATCTTACCGGGCGTGTGCTGCATTTTTTAGGCGAAAGTGGCGGTTTCTCAGAGAAACATCAACAAATTCAGCACGCTGTGAACTGGCTTTTCGAACATCAAGAACAAAACGGATCATGGTACGGGAGATGGGGTGTTTGCTACATTTACGGCACATGGGCTGCTCTTACAGGTGTGCATGCCTGCGGGGTTAGCCGAAAGCACCCTGCTATACAAAAGGCCTTACGCTGGCTCAAATCCATACAGCTTGATGACGGCAGCTGGGGGGAATCCTGTAAAAGTGCGGAAGCCAAGACGTACGTCCCGCTTCATAAAGGGACCATTGTACAAACGGCCTGGGCTTTAGACGCTTTGCTCACATACGAAAAATCCGAACACCCAACTGTTGTGAAGGGTATGCGATACCTTATTAATAAGAGTTCTCATAGCGCCGATAGCTTGGCTTATCCGGCAGGAATCGGATTGCCAAAGCAATTTTATATCCGCTATCACAGTTATCCATATGTCTTCTCTTTGCTGGCGGTCGGGAGGTATTTGAATTCTATTGAAAAGGAGACAGCAAATGAAACGTGAAGCCTATCAAACGGAGATGTTCAACTGGTGTGAAGCTTTGAAGGATCAGATCCAAAAACGGGGACAGCTTGATCTGTTTGAAAACCAAATTGACGAAATGATTGAAGCGCTGGAAGATCACCAAACAACAGAAGAAGATTGGTATCAGCAGGCTGCTGCTCTTTACCGGGATATTACAGAATCAGAAGGTACAAGTGAACGGCGCGCCTATGTTCCAATAGGAAAACATGTGCTGCCGAAGCTTCCTTACAAATATTCCGCCTTAGAGCCCTATATCTCACGCGATATCATGGTCCTTCACCATACGAAGCACCACCAGAGCTATGTTGACGGTCTTAACAAAGCTGAGACAGAGATGAAAAAAGCGAGAGCAGCCAAGAATTATGACTTGATCACTCATTGGGAGAGAGAGCTTGCTTTCCATGGGGCAGGCCATTATTTGCATAGTATTTTTTGGTTTTCGATGCATCCAAACGGAAAAAGGCGTCCTACAGGCGCATTATTTCAAATGATTGACCTTTCATTTGGAAGCTATTCTGCTTTTAAAGAACATTTTTCTCAGGCCGCTAAAAAAGTTGAAGGTGTCGGCTGGGCCATTCTGGTCTGGGCTCCTCGTTCGGGACGGCTGGAGATTTTAGCAGCAGAAAAGCACCAGCTCTTCAGCCAATGGGATGTGATCCCTCTTTTACCGCTTGATGTCTGGGAACATGCCTACTATTTGCAATATAAAAATGACCGGGCAAGCTATGTCAATCATTGGTGGAATGTTGTAGATTGGCGCGAGGCAGAAAAACGTTTCGAGCAAGCAAAAGAAGTCGTTTGGAAACTTTACTAAAAAAAGCCCCCTTTTCCCAGGGGCTTCATGTTTAAAAAATGCCGATCACATGCAAAAATACGATGATGATGGCAACAGGAGATAGATAACGAATAAGCAGCAGCCAAACCGCAAACCACTTCCGCTTGAGATTAGAACCGCTTTTTAGCTCGTCGAATAGATCCTGTTTCGGAATTTTTAACGGAACAAAAATAGAAATTAACAACGCGCCTAATGGCATTAAAATATTGCTCACGAGATAGTCTGCCGCATCAAAAATGGACAAATGAAAGATAGAGACATCACTTAAGATACCATATGATAATGCAGACGGCACTCCGACAATAAAAATAGCAATTCCGCCTAACCAAGCGAATCGCTTTCTCTTATTAACATCACCTTTTGAAAGGACTGCGACTAAAATTTCCAGCATTGAAAAAGCGGATGTTAGTGCCGCAAATAAAAATAGAATTAAAAATGCTAATAAAAAGATAATTCCGAATGGCATTTGATTAAACACAGTCGGCAGCACATTAAATAGCAGAACCGGCCCTTGGTCTGGTTTAAGGCCGAATGAAAATACAGCTGGAAAAATCGCAATACCCGCCATGACCGCAACAAGCATGTTCAATACAGTTACTGATACAGCCGACTGCACCAGATTTTCCTGTTTCTCTAAATAAGAGCTATACGTTACCATGACAGATACACCGACACTTAATAAGAAAAAGGATTGGCCCATCGCGTATAAAATCGTATTGGCGTCAATCGCTGAAAAATCAGGCATCAAGAAAAACTTGAGCCCTTCCATTGCGCCATCCAGTGTAACTGAACGAACCATTAAAACAACAAATAAGATGAAAAGCGCCGGCATTAATACTTGGCTCGCTTTTTCAATTCCGCTGCTAACTCCTTTTGCAACAACAAGAATGGTCACTACCATAAAGAGCAGCTGGCCCCCTACAGCCATATAAGGATTTGAAATCGTATTTGCAAATATCTCATCAAAACCAGATGTTTGCGATAAACCGCCAGTAAAGCCTTTTGTAATATAAATTAAAATCCACCCGCCGACGACACTGTAAAAAGATAAAAGAATAAAGCATGTCACCATGCCTAAATAACCGATCCAATGCCATTTCTTTTTCGGAGCGAGTGTTTTATAGGACTGTACGGCGTCTTTCTGTGTTTTTCTGCCTATGATGAATTCACCTAACAGTAAAGGCAGTCCAATTAAAAGCGTAAATAAAATAAAAATTAGTAAAAACGCGCCTCCTCCGCTAGTTCCCGCTACATATGGAAATTTCCATATCGCACCGAGCCCGATAGCTGATCCTGCCGCGGCTAAAATAAAGCCGAGCTTCGAAGACCATTGATTCGCTTCCTTCACCCTATCACTCCTAATTTGTCTAACCATTATAAAGATTCATTGTAAGAATATCTTCTTATATAGTCAAGAACATTTTAATTAGTTTACATAATATATTTATTGTTTTACTCTAAAAGCAATTTGTTTATAGATATTGAATTGTTCAGAAAAATCATTATAATAAGAGAATGTTTCAAATTATCTGTAAGAATTTCTGCTGCGGTTCTTGCATGGGTTAGGAGTGTTTTGATGGGCATCATTAGAAAAATTAGTCATTTCGCAGGGCAAACCTTTGGCATATGGGTGATTGTTTTTGCCGTGCTGGGATTTTCTTTCCCGTCTTTTTTTACGTGGATCAGTTCTTATATTACGATTTTTCTTGGCATTATCATGTTTGGAATGGGTCTTACACTGCAAGCCGATGATTTCAAAGAACTAGTCAGAAAACCTTGGCATGTCATAATCGGAGTGATTCTTCAATATACCATCATGCCGCTCGTTGCTTTTGGCCTTGCATTTGGATTGGGACTTCCAGCTGAAATTGCAGTAGGTGTTATTCTTGTCGGCTGCTGCCCTGGGGGAACAGCCTCTAATGTCATGACATTTTTAGCAAAAGGAAATACAGCCCTTTCTGTTGCTGTTACCACAATTTCGACCTTGTTGGCTCCTGTATTAACACCCCTTTTGATTATGCTGTTTGCTAAGGAATGGCTGCCTGTCTCACCGGGGTCTTTGTTTATTTCGATCTTACAGGCTGTTTTAATTCCGATCATTGCAGGCGTAATCGTCCAAATGTGCTTCAGAAAACAAGTGGCAAAAGCAGTACATGCCCTCCCGCTCGTTTCTGTCATTGGCATCGTTGCGATTGTCTCTGCTGTTGTCAGCGGCAACCGGGAAAATCTGCTTCAATCAGGCGCGCTCATTTTTTCTGTTGTCATCCTGCATAATGGTATCGGATATTTACTTGGATTTTTTTGCGCAAAGCTTTTTAAAATGGATTATCCATCTCAAAAAGCCATTGCAATCGAAGTTGGTATGCAAAACTCAGGGCTGGGGGCCGCACTGGCTACAGCGCATTTTTCACCGCTATCTGCTGTTCCCAGTGCGATATTCAGTGTGTGGCATAACCTTTCTGGTTCCATGCTTGCAACATACTGGTCAAAACAAGTGAAAAAGAAACAAGCAACATCAAACAACCGCAATCTGTCTCTTTAAATCCCCATATCAAAAAAGGTACATCACGATGAAGTGATGTACCTTTTTTATTATCCTTCTAATAAAAGCTGTTCAGGATCTTCAAGTAAATTTTTGATTGTCACGAGGAAACCTACAGCTTCTTTACCATCTACAATCCGGTGATCATAAGATAAAGCAATATACATCATTGGACGGTTTTCAAAACGCTCTTCATCAATGGCTACAGGCCGGAGCTGAATCTTATGCATGCCCAGTATGCCGACTTGAGGGCTGTTTAAAATCGGGGTAGACATGAGTGACCCGAAAGTCCCCCCGTTTGTAATCGTGAAAGAACCGCCTTGGAGTTCGCTAAGGGTTAATTTATTGTTTCTCGCTTTTTTCGCAAGCTCGCCGATTTCTTTTTCGATTCCGGCAAATGTCAGACGGTCCGCATCCCGTACAACCGGAACGACAAGGCCTTCTTCAGCTGCAACAGCAATCCCGATATCGTAGAATTTCTTAACGATCAGCTCATCTCCGTGAATTTCCGCATTTAAGAGCGGATATTTCTTCAATGCAGCGACGACCGCTTTCGTAAAGAAAGACATAAATCCGAGCTTCACTTCGTTTTGTTCTAAGAATTGATCTTTACGGCGTTTTCTGAGATTCATGACAGCCGTCATATCTACTTCGTTAAATGTAGTCAGCATCGCTGATGTTTGCTGTACCTCTACGAGGCGTTTTGCAATCGTTTGTCTGCGGCGTGACATTTTTTTCACTTCGACGGGTTTGTCAAAGCTTTGCTGTGCTTTTTGCGCCTGAGGCTGCTGCTGTTTTGGCTGAGTAGCCGGCTTCGAAGGTTTGTCGTACGCTTCGACATCCTGCTTGCGCACTCTTCCCAACGGGTCTCCCGTTGGAATCTGAGAAAGGTCAATTCCTTTTTCTCTCGCCAGCTTACGGGCTGAAGGAGAAGCGACCGTTCTTGATTTTGCATCGGTTTGCGCTTCTTCACTCACCTCTTGTGCCGCTGGTTCTGTTTGCTGTTCTTCCTTGCTTTCAGCTTTCTCTGAAGGAGCAGAGGCAGAACTTTCTCCTGCGCCTTCAGAAATCGTACCGATTATTTCCCCGACCTGGACGGTATCACCCGAATCTTTCAATACCTCTTGAAGTACACCCGATTCTTCTGCTGTCAACTCGACATTTACTTTATCCGTTTCCAGTTCAAGCAGATATTCACCCTGTTCTACATAATCACCAGGCTGCTTCAACCATTGGGCTATTGTTCCTTCTGAGATTGATTCTGCTAATTCAGGTACCTTAATTTCCGCCATTTTTTCATTTCCCCCTTAGTTTTTGCGAGTCAAGCTATCAGATACAATACGTTTCTGTTCTTTTTTATGGACCGTTGGATCTCCTTCCGCAGGGCTGGATCGTCTTCTTCGTCCAATATATTGAACGCTTACTCCCTGTGGTGCAATTTCTGTCAAATACGGGCTGATATAACTCCAGGCCCCCATGTTTTGCGGCTCTTCCTGCACCCATACGATTTCTTTCAGGTTCGGAAGTTTTGCAAATAATTCTTTGACTCCTTTTGCCGGGAATGGATACAACTGTTCAATTCTCGCAATGTGAAGCCACTCTTTACCGTCTTCTAACTTATTAAAATAGTCGCTGATGTCTATAGATACTTTACCGCTGGATAGTACAAGTCTGGTTACTTTTTCATAGTCATGAGAAAGACCCGACTGTTCGTACACAGGCTGGAAGCGGCTTTCGCTGAGCTCCTGCACTTCGGAGACCGTATTCGGATTACGAAGAAGGCTCTTCGGCGTCATAATGATGAGCGGCCTAATTTCTTCACGAAGCAGCATTTTAGCCTGTCTTCTTAAAATATGGAAATATTGCGCGGCGCTTGTCACGTTGGCAACTGTCCAGTTGTTCTCAGCGGCAAGCTGCAGAAAACGCTCGATTCTTGCGCTTGAGTGCTCAGGCCCCTGCCCCTCATATCCGTGCGGAAGCAGCATCACTAATCCGGATTTTTGCCCCCATTTGGCGCGTCCGGCTGAAATGAATTGGTCAAAGTACACTTGGGCGGCGTTAGCAAAATCTCCGAACTGCGCTTCCCACAAGACAAGTGTTTCCGGTGAATGCACGTTATAGCCGTACTCAAACCCGAGAACCGATCCTTCAGACAGCGGGCTGTTATGAACCGCAAAAGATGTGTCACACTCAGATAAGTGATGAAGCGCCACAAATTCTTCGCCTGTCTCACTGTCATGAAGCACAAGGTTTCTGTGAGCGAACGTTCCGCGTTCAGAATCCTGCCCTGTTAAACGAATCGGTGTTCCGTCTTTCAAAATAGAAGCGAACGCAAGGGATTCTGCCAAAGACCATTCCACTTTTCTGTCATCATCAAACGCCTTGGCGCGTCTTTCTAAAATGCGCTTTAGTTTTCCGAAAACATGAAATGACTCGGGCCAATTAATCAATTCGCCGTTCAATTTGCGAAGCACATCAAAATCAATGGATGTGTCTACATCTGGGAAACCGTTTGAAACAGGCTCCGGAAGTTCTATTTCACTGGCGATATGTTCCTTTTTAGCAGGCACTTTTTGATAAGCACTTTCAATGCGCTTCGTTACCGTTGTTTCGATGTTTTGGACAACTTCCTCGGTAATGATGCCATCATTTACGAGCTTTTCGGCAAAAATTTGTTTGGCAGTCGGATGCTTTCTGACAGCATCATACAGCATCGGCTGAGTGGTGGACGGCTCATCCATTTCGTTATGTCCGTAACGTCTGTACCCGATCAAGTCAATCAAAAAGTCTTTGTTGAATGTTTTTCGGTATTCAACTGCAAACTTAACAGCTGAGAGACATGCTTCAGGATCATCCGCATTCACGTGAACAATCGGAATTTCATAGCCTTTTGCCAGATCACTGGCATATTTTGTCGATCTTGATTCAGCGCTTTCTGTTGTGAACCCGATCATGTTATTGGCGATAATGTGAATCGCACCGCCTACTTGATACCCTATTAAAGAGCTTAAATTCAATGTTTCAGCAACAATTCCTTCCCCGGGGAATGCAGCGTCTCCATGAATTAAAATGGCAAGTGATTTCGTTTCATCCTGCACCGGGTATCCGCTTTGTGTTCTTGTTTCCTGTGCCGCTCTCGTGCTGCCTTCAACAATCGGATTGATAAATTCCAAGTGGCTCGGATTGTTTGCCAACGTAATGCGCGCTGATTTTGTCTCAGCGTCTTGAAGCTCCCGATTCGCCCCTAGATGATATTTAACATCCCCTGTCCATCCGTAGCTGATTCCGATTGAACCTTCAGATGGGACAAGATCTTTGTTCGGTGCATGCTGAAATTCAGAAAAAATGATTTCATACGGTTTGCCGAGCACGTGTGCCAAGACATTCAGGCGCCCCCTATGCGCCATTCCGATGTTGACACTTGTTGTGCCTGATTTGACAGATTGTGCAATAATATCATCGAGCACTGGGACAAGAGCGTCCAATCCTTCAATGGAAAAGCGCTTCTGTCCGACGAATGTGCGGTGTAAAAACTGCTCGAACCCCTCTACTTCTGTCAGTCTTTCTAAAACAGCCGACAGCTTTTCGGCAGTGTTCTTCTGGAACAGCTCACCGGATTCAATCATCTTTGTCAGCCACTCACGCTCTTTGAAATCATGCACATGATCAAATTCAAACGAGATCGTTCTTTTATACGTATTCCGTAAATACTGAATGGCTTCTAAACCGTTCGTAATGTTTTTAGGAGCGTCTTTGCAAATCACTGACGCAGGTATTGCTTTTATTTCTTCTTCTGTTAGCCCGTAATCGGATAATGGAAAGAGTTCGCTCTTTTTCCCGTCCTTTCTGAGCGGATTGACGGAAGCGTTTAAATGGCCATAGGTTCGGATATCCTCTGCAAGTTTGACTGCGGATGCGATCTTTTGAACCAGATCGGCTGTAACATGTCCCTTTTCTTTTGTTCCCGAGACCTCTTTTATATCGCTTGGCGGAGCACCTAGCTCATCGAATATTTCCTTCAGATCCGGATCAATGCTGGTCGGATCCTGAGTATACTGATCGTAAAGCTCCAGCGCATAGCCGAGGTTCGGACCGTAAAAATTTTCCCAATTCATTCGTTGTTTCATACTATTTTGAAACATTTGAATATTACCCCCAACTTAGATAATCAAGTGAATGATTCACTATCTTAAAATAACTTTCGAACGCTGTGCCCAAAATTATGTAATAAAAACGCTTCCAATGGTATTTTACCACTGTTTACAATTTGATTCTACCTTGATTGTTCACAAAACAGTAAAAAATCTTTATAAAAAACAAAAAATTTAATCATTTGAAAAAAGGAACAGCAAAAAGCACAGGATAAAGGGTTACCCTATGCTTTTATGGAGCAGTTTTTTGAGCAGCGGATACAGAACATCCGGGAGCTGATCAACATCTGGAACAAATATACTGAATTTTCCGTACATGTCCTGAATGGTCTTCATTTGCGATTCTTCTATTTCTGAGTTGGAGAGAAAAACATTTATTACTTCTATTCCTCTCTTACGAGCTTCAATAACCGCTTCACTTGTATCGATTATTCCGTTTTGTTCATAGCCAAACGCCGCCGGCTCGCCATCCGAGAAGACGATTAAAAACTTTTGTGATTCGCTGCGCTGCAGCATTTTTTTCGTCATCTGCCGGATTGCATAGCCATCACGATTATCTTCCTCAGGCTCAAGCTGCAAAATCGCCGGTCCCGATTCCTGTCTTAATGATGATTTGAAAGGAATAACTGTATTAAAATAGTTAGGCTGGCTTGTTTCCGTCGCATCGTTTGTATCCTCCCAAAAGCCGACAATCTGATGCGGGACCGCTACCGATTTCAGCGCTTCGTGAAAAAGTACGATTCCCCGCTTTGTTTCGTCCATTTTGTCAAACATGCTGGCTGAACAGTCGACCAGCAAAGTGAAAACCGCGTCAATTTCGGAAGACGGCTCCTGCTTTTTGTAGAACAGCCGCGGATTCCGCTCAGTGAAATAACGGAGCAGTTTATTGTTCAGCCGCCCGGCATGCAAATCTGTTCTTGGCGATGTTTTTTTATGCTCCAGCGTTTTTTGAATCATTTGTTTTAAACGCTTTTGATATGATTCAATCGTTTTTGCCTGCTTTTTATACGTAAGTTCTTCTTCACTTGCTGCCGGCTGCGGTTCTTTGTAAATCGGAAAGGCGTATTTATTTTCTTTTCCGTCCGCCATACCCGCCCCGTTTGGCTGATCTTTCTGGGACTCCAGCGTTTCCAGCTTGGAATAATCTTTCCGTTTTGTTTGCCTGGCTGATCCTTGGACAGAGCCAAGGGCTTGATCACCATCGTCTCCTTCTCTTGAAGCGTCTTTTCCTATGTCTGATTTCGCGCCGTGTTCGATATCAAATTGAAGGAAGCTTTTAGCTGGTGCTTCTGTTTCCCTGTGCCACGTCGGCATTTCTTCCTCATGAATATCTTCATTACCATCTGACTTTTTCGGAAGTGTGATATCATCACTCAGTTTCGGCGCTTTTTTCTCTTCTTCAAATAACGGATTTTCTGCTGCTTTTGCGTAATCAAGCTCAGGCAAAAAGAAGTACGTGTTCAGCATATCTTTATCGAGTATCTCTTCAAGTCCGTCCATGAGATCTTCAACCAAACTCAGAACCTGGGAAGTCGAATTTGCTTCATACACGCGCAGGAGCTGCTGCTCTATAAATGGGCGCATCAGATTGATGTCCTCACGCATAGACGGAAGAGATTCAAGCGGTGACTCGGTCGTAAGCTTCATATAGATCGCGCAAAAGAGTGCATCCGTAAAAATGCTTCGTTCCAAATTTAAAGTCAGCTGGGTGGAGAAGTGCTTTCTGTACATGTTTTTTCTTTTGGCAAAGACTTGTTTCGTACCAGGGCGTTCGCGTTTGATGCATTCTTCAATTCTGATGTCCTCTAGCAGCATAAACAGCTGCTTGGCAAAGCTTTTGAACTTAAGACTTCGATGAATATCATCCAAAAAGTTCGCAAACTCATGCAGTGAACTGTATCTCGTTCCTACCGAACGCAGGTAGACGTCGCTTTTCAGGCCCGCTTCCATATCCTCAGCTGCCCTGTCTTTCCAAAAGTGGCTCATATAGATTTTTTTTTCAAACGGGTTGTAATAGGACTGAACGCCATACTCCACTTCTACCGCTTCACTCTTGGTAAGTGTTTTGGCTAAATCAGTCAGCATCATAAATAGAAACGAATCAATTGTGCTGTCGTTAAATTTAATAAATTTCATCGCAGCTCCCTCATTCAAACAGAGTTTCTGCGATATTTCGGACTGCTGCCTTTTCTCGATCATCATCAAGCTTCTCTACAATCCCCCGCTCAATGGCACGACGCGGCGGAATATAAGCGGCTAAATCACATGTATCAATTAACGCTCTGATGGATGCCGCTTCTTCAGACACCTGGCCGTTATTGGCTTGAACGATCAAATCAGAGGAAAGCATGATAAACCGGTCAATCATTGTCTCGTCTTGCAGGGAGGACTGAGACATAAGCACTTGTTTCAGCAGTTCACCTTTGATATATGGCACATCAATGATGACAAAACGGTTTTTCAATGCTTCATTCAGCGGAACGGTTCCCACATAGCCTTCATTGATGGCCGCAATAACTCCAAATCCGCCTTTAGCTCGAATGACCTCTCCTGTAAACGGATTCGTCATCATTTTTCTGTAATCTAATACACCATTTAAAATGGGCAGTGTTTCTGGTTTTGCCATATTGATTTCATCTATATAAAGAAAATGGCCTTCTTTCATGGCTTTAGTGACTGGTCCTGGCACAAATTCAATTGTTGCCTGGCCTGATTGATTTTCAATCGTTTTATAGCCGACCAGTGCTTCAGCGTCCAAGTCAACCGAACAGTTGACACTGTGCATCGGTTTATGAAAATAGTTGGACAATGTTTCTGCAAGCTTCGTTTTTCCTGAGCCCGTAGGCCCTTTCAGCAGAACGTTTTTTCCCATGGCTAGTGCGATAATGGCGTCGAATAAAATCGCCTCATCATCCGCCTCATAGCCTGACGCCCCGATGAGCGACTGAAACTCTGGAGAAATCGGCTGGTCTTTATATGATAAAAGCTTTTGTTGTATCTCTTCCGGCAATGTTAAGTGCTGTAATCGAGTTGTCATAGACAGGTCCCTTTCCTATTCGTATTCCATTAACGAGTATACTAAAAAAGCCCCTGTATGCTCAATACAAAAGGGCTTGGATGACCATTACTGCTTCTCACTATTGCCGGAAAGAGCTCCGCAGACGATTCGCGCCCCTGAATTGCCGCTTGGGTTTGTCAAATAATCGTCTTCATGTTCATGAATAATAAACGCACTCCCATCCTCATCAAGGATATTTCGTTTACTTCCTTTTTCCATTGAGGTATCCGGCGCATTCATAATGACATCCACCTTTCCATCAGCACCGACTTCAAGGTTGGGCAGATCTCCGGCATGATGACCCATCGGATTATTGAAACCGTGTTCTTTATTCAGCGGATTAAAGGGGCCTCCCGCTGATTCAAAATCCGGCCTGACACATGATCCTTTCTCATAAATATGAAAGCCGAGAGAAGCGCCGGGGCGCAGGCTGTTTGCAGAAATGTGAATATCGAGGCCTTCATCATCCGATTCTTTAATCTCTATAAAACCGACTGCTTTGCCTTCACGATTGAACAGCTGAACGTGATGGTCAAACGCTGATGTTTCAACAGCCTTTTTTTTTGGTATCCGCTTAGGAGGGTCCGAAGGGTTTTGCCCGCATCCCGCAACGCTCAGTGCAGCCGCTATCATCAACAGCAAGAGACGGTACATACTGTCTCCTCCTTGTTTTTTCTAACAGTGTGGTCAATCATTTTCGGAAATAAACAAAAAAAGCCTATAAAAAGGCTTTTTGTCACACTCATATTTAAAAGTAACTTTTTGCACCCAAGTAACGCTCTTTCCAATACGAATTGCTGAGATTGGAAATATCGACGCCCGATGAGCTTGCATGAATAAAGTTCCCGCCGCCTAGATAAATCCCCATGTGCGATGGACCGGATTTATATGTGGTAAAGAAGACAAAGTCTCCGACTGAAGGCTGGCTGACTTCTTGCATGATATTCCAATAGCCCGCCGTACTCAGTCTCGATGCCGATGATACATGATTAATGAGGTAATAAATAAAGCCGCTGCAATCAAAACCTGCTGGCGTGTTTCCTCCCCAGCGATATGGCACCCCGACATATTTTTTTGCTTCCGCTATCATTCTGTCAATCTTCGAGCCTATTTGGACATTTGATCCTGAGTTGTCTTTTGGCTTTGTTAGATTTGAATGGTTAGGTTTTGTTGTTTCTGAACCTGAAATGGTTAGAACTTGTCCGATATGCAGGACATCAGACGATAGCTTGTTTATATCGCGGATGCTTTGCACAGTGATTCCAAGCTGATTCGCGATTTTCCACAGCGAATCGCCAGCTTTTACTTTGTATGTAGTTGTTTTTGAAGAATTGATGTTTGACGGGTTTTTTGAACCGATATTTTCACTGTTTTTGCCCTTAGATGGATTGTTCCCTTTTATTTTCAGTACCTGTTTAGGGTAAAGCGTATCTGATGTTAACCCATTTAAGGTCTTCAATTCAGCTACAGTCATATGTAAACTGTTTGCAATTTTCCATAGCGAATCACCAAGCTTAACCGTGTATGTACTTTTCGGAGAGCCTGAAGAAATGGACTCGCTGTTTTTCTTCGATTTGCTTGAGCCACTTGAATTGGTTGTCCCTTTTATCTTAAGCTTTTGCCCTGCGCGAATGAGGTCACTGGATAAGCTGTTTAAGCTTTTAAGTTCCGAAACACTCATTTTATGATTTTTCGCAATCATCCAAAGTGAATCACCATATGCAACTGTGTATGTTGAGGTTTCACTTGAGCTTGAGCTTGTTGAGGATGGCGTGTTTTTTTTGCTGCTCTCAGGAACCTTAAGACTTTGTCCGGCATAAAGCACCGTTGATTTCAATTTGTTTTCAGATTTCAGCGCTGTTATTGTCGTATCATATTGCCGGGAAAGTTTCCAAAGAGAGTCACCGCTTTTTATTTTTATCGTTTTTGCTTCCGCGGGTGCCGCGGCCATCGATGACCCAACTACTGCGGACATAGCCAAGCCGGCTACAATTTTCTTTTTCATTCATTTAACCTCCTAAACTATTTGCAATATAAAAATTATGAAAAATAACATACTTCCATTTTATCGTCACTTTTTCACCAAGTTACACACTTTCCAAACATGTAGCAGCAATTTCAGCATTGTTCGACTTTTACCTTTCAAATACTTAACATTGTATATAAACTGCATCTATTTTTCGAAAGTCTAAGGAACTATTTAAACGGGAGCAAAATAATTTTTAATGATAAACGAAGCAAAAATTCCTCCTTTCTTGTTTGTTTTTCTAATCAATTCTCTATCAGTACGTTAAATCCCTTCCTCGGTTTTCAGATGTAACAGCTAAAAAACCTGTTCTTTTGATAAGAACAGGCATCTATATTATGCATCTGCTGATTGTGTTTTGTGTTTCACAACTTCAAGAATGCTGTCAGCAGCTTTTTTAGAGCCGCCCGCTGCTTTCAGGGATTGTCCGATGTCTTCCGCCTTTTCAGTATACACAGGATTGTTCAACACTTCTTGAATTGTTTCCTTTAGAAGACTCTCAGATAATTGTTCTTTTTTCAGCACTTTTCCTGCGCCGATTTTTTCCACTTGGCGTCCTACGACAAATTGGTCAGCTCCAATCGGAATAACAACGAGCGGGGTTTCAAAATACAGGCCTTCACTTGTGCTGTTCATTCCTCCATGGGTCACAAATAAACGGGCTCTTTTCAGGATCTCAAGCTGAGGAACATATGGGCGTACAATGAAATTCTCTGGAATATCATTCAGCTCATCTGTTTTAATATGTTTTCCAATGGAAAGCACAACCTTACCGTCAAAATCTTTACACACCTCGAGACATTGATTAAAAAACCGCTTTTGATTGTTAAAAATAGTTCCCATCGAAATAAACAGCACATTTTTATTGTCTATTTGATCAAATGGAAAGTCATTGTTTTCGACTCTTTCTGCAATGGAAGGGCCGACAAAAACATACCGATCGCCAAATTGCTCAGCCATTGGCTGAAATTCTCTTGAGGTGAAGACGATCGTCAAGTCCCCATCTGAAGAAAAGACGTCAAAAGGCTTCTTGATCTCTGTTTGAAAATCAGCATGTAACGTTTCTGTAAGCTGCTGGTAAGATTTATAATGAGGCGAATCTTCAATCGATCCTTTCACGTAATCGCCCATCATTTCCTTGAGGAATTTCTCATTCATGGCAAAGGTTGTACACAATGAGAACCGCGGGAGCTTCAGCAGATTGGCAATCATTTTTCCAGCCAGAAGATGGTGATCATATATGACATAATCATACGATTCATGTTTGACTTCATCATAAATATGAGCCGCGATATCTTGACAGCCTTTCAAAAAGACGCAGATCATTTCAGTGAAATCTCTTTCTTCATCTCCGGTTGCGTTTTTTCCGAAGTAATCTCCCCGGAAATCATCATACTCGCGAAACTCGACACCAAGAGCGGCAATTTTTTCTTTGTATTCCTTCACTGCGTAGTAAGTAATCTGTTCCCCGCGTGATTTTAGCTCCTTCATTACACCGATAGACGGATTAATATGCCCTTCACCAGGGAAACCGATCATTAATACATTAGCCATGCGGCAGCACCCTTTCTTTTAAAATGTACGTAATATTTTAAAAGGTACTACAAATACAAAATAAGGTAAAGAGTTTCACTTTATTAATATTTATTCAATATAACTTTTTTACTAGTTTATATTTTCTTTTCTTGGAAGACAAAAACATTCAACTGAACGTGAAGGCTTAAAAAAACGCTACATTTAGTCAATCTGTCTCATGATAGGTTTATTCATTATGTCCTTTTATTTATTTTTACGTTCTCGGCGAAATCACCGGATATAATACGCCGTCTTTTGCAAATGACATCTTTCCTGTCTCCTCCGACACAACGAGCACAAGTGCATCTGTATATCCCGACATACCGAGAGCTGCGCGATGCCGGGTTCCCAAATGGACATCCACTTCCTTTGTAGTCAGCGGGAGGACATTCGCTGCCGAGACGAGTTTATTTTCCTTCACCAATAACGCGCCGTCATGAAGAGGATTTCCGGGAAAAAAGATACTCTCAATTAATGAAGCGCTGATCTCCGCATGGAGAAATGTCCCTTTTTGAATAAAATGTTCAACCGGTTCCGATCTTTCAATCACAATTAAAGCGCCATGCTTATGTTCTGATAGAGCTTTAATCGCCTTGGCCAGCTCGATAAATGCGGGCGTAAATTGCTCAATGTATGATTGCAAATAAAAGGAGGATGCGATGCCCTGCATCTCCTGAAAAAGGCGCCCCAATTCATCTAATTCACAAAGAAGGCACTGGTCTTTTTCATGAAGTGTTTTCAAAATCAGCGATGAATCATCTAGTATTTGCTCTAAACACAGTTGGATTTTTTCCTTAAATGCATGTTCTGTTATCTGTACGTATCGCATAGATCTTCAACTCCTTTTCAAATGTCCAACTTTTCACGCATGCTAATCTTATTGATGCACATTCTATAGGTAAAGGAGGAATGTAAAGAATGGAAATCGAAAGAATCATCCAGTATGTTTGCACCTTTTTAGGCGTAATATCACTTGCTTTTATTTATGCCCAAATGTTTAGAAAAACGAAGCCCACAAAAAAAGAATAGACCTGGCGCTCATTGCTTTTTATACATAAAATGTTATAATTTCTCTCGTTATGAAAAAGAAACGGAGATCAATGTATGAAAGAAACTCGAAATGCCCGGCAAAAGATTACACAGCTTTTGCATATTTTCATTCCGATATTCATTACTCAGGCGGGGCTTTCTCTTATGACATTTTTAGATACGGTGATGTCAGGGAAAGTCAGTCCCGCTGATTTAGCCGGTGTGGCCATAGGCTCAAGCCTTTGGACTCCCGTTTATACAGGACTTGCAGGTATTTTAATGGCAGTCACACCCATTGTCGCTCAGTTATTAGGCGCTGAAAATAAACGGCAAATACCCTTTACTGTCTTGCAGTCTGTATACGTGGCCGCGCTTCTTAGCATCGCCGTTTTAGCGATTGGATATGCTACAGTAGACCTTATTCTTGGACGATTGCACCTTGAGACACACGTACATCAGATTGCCAAACACTTTTTAGGCTTTTTATCACTAGGTATTTTCCCTTTATTTGTCTACACCGTCTTGAGATCATTCATTGACTCATTAGGGAAAACGAAAGTTACCATGATGATTACACTTAGTTCTCTTCCGATCAATTTTGTATTGAATTACGTATTCATCTTCGGGAAATTCGGGATGCCGGCTCTTGGAGGTGTCGGCGCCGGTATAGCGTCCGCGCTCACATATTGGTGTATCTGCATCATCAGTTGTTTCATCATTCATAAATCCGCTCCGTTTGCCGAATACGGGATTTTTCTTACAATGTATAAGTTCTCTTGGAGCGCGTGTAAAAACATGCTGAAAATCGGGCTTCCTATTGGATTCGCCGTATTTTTTGAAACGAGCATTTTCGCAGCTGTCACGCTTCTGATGAGCCATTTTAATACAATAACTATCGCCTCTCACCAGGCAGCCATGAACTTTGCTTCACTTTTATATATGCTGCCGCTCAGCGTGTCCATGGCTTTAACAATTGTAGTCGGTTTTGAAGCAGGTGCAGCCCGTTTTAAGGATGCACGCTCATATAGCGTGATCGGCATCGTAATGGCGATTGGCTTTTCTTTGTTAACTGCAGCCTGTATCCTTTTATTTAGAGAGCAAATTGCCGGCATGTACACTTCTGATCCCGATGTGCTCCGGCTGACACAGCACTTTTTAATTTATGCGCTGTTTTTTCAGCTTTCTGATGCTGTCGCCGCGCCGATCCAAGGAACGCTCAGAGGGTACAAAGATGTGAATTATACGCTTGCAGCCGCATTTGTCTCTTATTGGATCATTGGCCTTCCCGTCGGTTATGCGGTCGGTACGTTCACGAATCTTGGCGCCTTTGGCTATTGGATCGGGTTAATTGCAGGTCTCGCCGCCGGGGCAGTCGGGCTGTTTTTCAGGCTGGCTAAACTGCAAAAACGTTATTCGCAAAAACTATACATCTAAAAGAGGTGAACAATCATGGCAAAAAACAAGAAATTATTCGAATATCTATCTCAGCATGCAGAAACGATCAGCTCAACATGGTACGAAACAATCGAAGAGACTGACCCAAATTCCATTTATGCATCAACAGATCCTACTATCATTCAAAATTTAAAGAGCCAAAATCTTGCCTTCAATTATAAAATAAATCGCATTTTTATAGACGATGAGGAGGTATACCTGCCTATCCTGCAAAATTGGGCCATTGAAGTGACACAGGATCAAGAGCATTTAAAAACTCCGATCCACTATATTATCCGGGAGTTTGTCAGGGTAAGAGATTTATACGTTTCCTATGTAAAGGAATTTGTCCATCTCCATCAGGATACTGTAAAAGGCGAAGAAGCCGAGGACCTGTATCACTCTCTCATTAAAGCATTCGATCTAGTGATTCATATCTTTATAGAAGAAGTGTATAAAAACACGAGCCTTCAGCTTAAAGCGCAAAAAGATATGATTACTGAATTAAGCGCACCAGTGATTGTGCTGTTTCACAGCGTCGGACTGCTGCCTTTAATCGGAGATATTGATACAGTGCGCGCCAAACTGATTATGGAAAACACCTTGCATCAATGTGCGAAAAAAAAGGTGACACAGCTGTATATTGATTTATCAGGAGTAGCTATTATTGATACAATGGTTGCCCACCAGCTGTTCAGCCTGATTGAAGCATTGCGTTTAATCGGTGTTTCATCCACGTTGTCGGGAATCCGCCCGGAAATCGCGCAAACCGCTGTTCAGCTAGGTTTGTCTTTTGAAGATATTTCCTTGCGATCTACCCTCGCTTCAGCGATTGCTTCTGACTTAAAATTAAAAAAGGTATAAGGCTTAAGGCCTTATACCTTTTTGATTAATCATTCCATTGATACGTCCAATATATTTCTTCTTCAAACCATGTTGCCATAACAGGTTCATTGTTTTTCAACTTTTCTTCAAGCTCTCTGAGCATGCCTTCTGTTTGTGTGCGGTGAGCTTTCAACGCATTCATTTTAATATCAGCTACTTCTTTGATATCAAGTACGACATCAGCTTCGCCAAGAACTTCTTCTCTATTGCGTGTAATGGCCATACAGATTGTACGCGGACGGTCTTCTTTCTTTTTGCGGTACAATGCACGGATAACCGCTTCCCCGCATGCATCATGATCAGGATGTACACCGTGTTCAGGATAAAATGTGACAATTAAACTTGGTTTTACATCATCTATGATCTCTTCCATGATATCAGCTAAATATTCATCGTCTTCAAATTCAAGCGTTTTGTCACGGAGTCCAAGCATACGAAGGTCATTGATATCCATCTCTTTGCATGCATTGATGAGCTCTTGTTTTCTTAGAAGCGGCAATGTTTCCCGATTCGCAAAAAATGGATCGCCCATATTTCTGCCCATTTCACCTAAAGTGGCGCAGGCATACGTAACCGGAATGTCTTTTTTTCTGTTTAAGGCAATGAGGCCTGCCACTCCGTATGATTCATCATCAGGGTGAGGCAGGATTACAAGTACGTGTTCGTTCATTATTTTTCACCCTTTTCTTTAAACTGTGAACGGTTTTTCACTGATTTGCAGAGAAATAGCCAGTTTACCGCCCGGCAGGTGTCCCGCCATTAATAAACGGTTATCTTCATCAATTGTATATTCAGTTAAGCCTTCAGCATAAATCCAGCCTTCTTCTGTTTTTAAGCCGACACGGTAAGGTCCGCTGCCTTTGATTTTTGCCTGATGGTAGGTAACTTTTGCATTGCGGATATAAGCAACAACTGTCATGTTTTTCTCGTTTAAGTGCGCTGAATAAGAACCGGTTGTGGTTTCTAAATGGATATACACAGGACGGTCCGCATATCGCTCTAAAGATGCTTGCACATCTTCTTTTATGATTGCTTTCATAATTGCTCCCCTCTTTCTTCTTTTACATGCTCTGCACGTTCTGTATGTAATTTGACCAGTTGATATTTTGCAGCTGGTTCGAGCTGTGAATTCACAATGCGCTGGATTGCGGCAACGTATTTTTCCAGCAGCGGTTTTCGGAGTCTCGGATGTGTTCGTTTATCCAAGAGCTCAAGATCAATCGCCTCTGCTAGCGCTTCGGCGTCATCACTTGCGAGAGATCGGTTATTCCAAAGTGAAGCGTAGGCTTTCACTATCTCTTTATCATTGTCCATCGTCGTGCTCCTTTATGTCTTACATACATGAAATGATTATACATAATATACGCATCAGCTGAAAAGCCAAAGGCCTCAATGGCTTTTTGACGCCCGTTTCCACTTTACCTGTGCAAACGTAAACAAGATGAGCGCAGCCCATATACAACTGAATGTAAAAGCCTTTGAGCTTGAAAATGGTTCATGGTAAACAAACAGCCCAATCAGTAAGGTAATGGTCGGTGCAATGTATTGTAAAATACCGACTTGATACAGCGGCAGCCGTTTTGCTCCTTCTGCAAACAATAATAGCGGCAAAGCCGTAAATACACCAGCAAAAAAGAGAAGCAGCCACATCCCTCCGCTTTCTGCAGCCGTTTGCTGAACATGGCCGCTCATCAGCAAATATCCCAAAGCAAATGGCATAATCAAAAGCGTTTCCAGTGTTAAACCGATGGCGCTCGGCAGATTTGTTCTTTTTTTACTTAACCCATAAAGACCAAAGCTGAATGCGAGCAGAAGCGCGACATAAGGAATAGATCCATATTGGAACGCAGAGATGATGACGCCCGCCGCCGCAATCGAAACTGCCACCAGTTGCAGGCGATTCAGTTTTTCCCTTAAAAATAAAATGCCAAGGAGCACTGATACAAGCGGATTTATATAATAGCCAAGGCTAGCCTCAAGCAAAAAGCCATGATTGACAGCCCATATGTATACAAACCAGTTAATCGAAATCAGGATAGACGCAAGAAATAAAGAAAGGATGCCCCCGTTCTTTTTCAAAGAGCGCAGTTCCTGCCACCCTCTCTTTCCTTGCCGCAAGAAAAAAAGCACGATACACATAAAAACAAAAGACCATACCATACGGTGAGCCAAAATATCAAGAGCCGGCAGCTGTTCGAGAAGCCTCCAATAGAGCGGAAACAACCCCCACATAATAAAGGAAACAGCTGTGTAAACAACGCCTTTTTTTGTTTCTGAATTTCGCATGTAAATTCCCGCCTTTCTTTAGAGCATCTTATATTATATCACGTGAAAGATCAGGCGGGCATATACTATTTTGTCCATGAAGAAAGGGTGTGACGACGATGTTTGAGTGGAACAAATACTTTCCTTTCCACAACCAATTTTCTAAAGATGCTTTAAAAAAAGCGGATCCAAAAGAAGTGGAGACCTATGTAAATCGTGTGATGGAAAGTGTATTCGGCAGTGACTATGCAGCTCAATTTCCTTTCCGTGATCCACTCCCAAAAAAAGAACAGCACGATAAACCTGAACCTAAACCCGATGTTGATATATTCGAAACAGCAGACCATGTGTTTATAAAGGTGCCGATCAATGAAGATCAGCTGGAACAGATGAGAATCAAACATACATCTCACGAATTATGGTTAGACGATTTTCCGCATACAGGTCAGCAAAAAAAAATTCCCCTCCCATGTTTAGTCAAACGCAAAGGAACAAAAGCTGTCTATAAGGATGACCTTCTGGAAGTTATGTTTCAAAAGCAGCAGGATTACAATATGTCCGAGGTAGAAATCATCCGATAAAAAACGGCCTGCGCTATGCAGGCCGTTTTTATTAATAGAAGCCGGGATATCCGCCGTATGGCACGCCGGCACCAAAACCGTACGCTCCGCCTCCGTATCCATAAGGGCCAGGCGGGTAGGCATAGGGGCGAGGAGCATTAAACAGAGCACTCCCGAGAAAACCGCCTAATAAGCCGCCGACTAAAGGAGCCCCAAACAAGAAAGGATTGCGCGCCGGATATCCGACTGGATCTGGGTGCTCACGATAATATAAATGATGAGGGTACATGATTTTTCCTCCTTTTGTCTGCCTATTCGTAACGTATTCAACAATGGAGAAAAACGATTGGGCTAATGTAAGGTAAACGGGGATCTGACTGTACATTGCATGGCGAGATACATGCTCATGCCAAGTGAAACGTTACGATCTTTTTTACAGATTGCCCTATACCTACTTATAAATCGTAAAAATCATTTCAGAAATATAAAAAGCCATGTAAGGCATCAATCCCTTACATGGCTTTATTATTGAAACAAGGCTCAGTACCTGGCGCCTCTTTCCTTATTTCTCTTCTTCGCACACTGAATCACCAGGCTCACAAAATTGATCAGCCCACACCTGCATCTCTTGGAATACAGCTTGAAGCGCTGTTCCTTTATTCGTCAGCGTGTAGATCACTTTGACCGGCGTTTCAGGGAGAACCTGACGTTCGACAATCTCGTTTTGTTCAAGCTCCTTAAGGCGCTCTGCCAGCATTTTTTGGCTGATCATCGGTATTGTTTCTGTTATCTCTTTAAACCGTTTCGGCCCATCCATAAGCACATGGATGATCAGACCGTTCCATCGTTTTCCCAGCAGCGAGAAAGCCGATTCCATTTTAGGACACATTGTATATCCCACAAGTCTTCATCCCTTCATCTATCGATTGACATGTATTCAATGAACCTTTACAATAATCTTCAAGTTACATTTAGTAAGCTTCTAACTTTTCTATTATCATACCACGTTTATCCGAAGGAGGAAACATTATGACGAATACTCTGGATGTTTTGCAGGCACGTGCATCTGTGAAGGAATATGATACAAATGCCTCGATCTCTAAAGAAGAGCTGACTGAGTTATTAGATCTTGCTGCTAAAGCGCCTTCAGCTTGGAACCTTCAACATTGGCATTTTACAGTATTCCACAGTGATGAATCAAAAGCGGCGCTTCTTCCTGTAGCGTATAATCAAAAACAAATTATTGAGTCTTCTGCTGTTGTTGCTATTTTAGGTGATTTAAAAGCAAATGACAAAGGTGAAGAAGTTTACGCTGAATTAGCAAGCCAAGGTTATATTACAGATGACATTAAACAAACATTGCTCGGCCAAATTAACGGTGCTTACCAAAGCGGAGAATTCGCGCGTGATTCCGCATTCTTAAATGCTTCTTTAGCCGCTATGCAGCTTATGATTGCCGCAAAAGCCAAAGGTTATGACACTTGCGCAATCGGCGGATTTAACAAAGAACAATTCCAGAAACAATTTGATATCAGTGAGCGCTTTGTTCCGGTTATGCTTATCTCAATCGGAAAAGCAGTAAAACCCGCTCACCAAAGCAACCGTTTGCCGCTTTCAAAAGTGTCAACTTGGCTGTAAAGATATGAAAAACCTTAGTCCGGCAGCCGGGCTAAGGTTTTTTCATTATATAATCGTATCTTTGTACCACTCGCGAGCTTGTTCAGCTTCATGCTGCGTCAGCTGATGGCCTCCATCCTGCCAGAAAACAGAGGCTGATGCCCCGCTATCATGTAAATAGCGATGGAGCTCTTCTGATTCTTCCTTCGTGCAGAGAGGGTCGTATTTACCTGCACCGATAAAAACAGGAAGCCCTGTCATATCAGGCAGCTCGTGACCGCGAATCGGCACCATCGGATGATGCAGAATAGCCCCTTTTACCACATCTTTATAATGGAATAGAAGGCTTGCCGCAATATTTGCGCCGTTTGAATAACCGACTGCAATCACTCGGCCGCGGTCAAATTGGTGCGTTTCTGCAGCCTCGTCGATAAAATCTTTCAATTCTCTTGTCCGCTCCACGAGGTCTTTTTCATCAAAGACACCTTCACTCAGACGTCTGAAAAACCGCGGCATTCCATTTTCAAGCACTGATCCCCTGACACCCAGCAAATGGGCATGAGGATCTATAAACCGTCCTAATGAAAGCAAATCGTGTTCATTTCCGCCAGTGCCATGCAACAGCAAAAGTACGTTATCTGATGTTCCTTTTTCATAAATATGCTTCATCATAAATTCCTCCTTTTAAAGTTTAGGCAAAACGTCTGTAATTTGTTGTCTATGTTTCTCCAGCCATTCAGGCAGTTTCAATGAAGTCCCCAGCTCATCAAGCGTTTCATCTGTCATAAAGCCCGGTTCATCTGTGGCGATTTCAAATAAGATACCGCCTTTTTCCCTAAAATAAATGGATGTAAAATATTCTCTGTCAAGAATTTCTGAGGAAGGAAGATGGTTTTCTGCAATGACAGGCAGCCAGTTTGGCTGTTCCTCTTTTGGTGTCCGAAACGCTATATGATGGACCGTGCCATAACCTCCCACCCCTCTTTTTTCAGGATGTAAATGTACATCAACCACGCCGCCAATGGCTGCTGAAGATGTCAGTCTGACAATCTGGCCTTCTTGCGCCGCTTTGATGTATCCGAGGCTTTCTGTTAACAATTGAATCGTCGCCTGCGGGTCATGGGAATACAGCAGTACCCCTTTCATTCCTGTAATGGCTTCGTGTTTTGAAATGCCGTCAGGCGTCCACTCGCTGTTGCCGCTATTCACACCCTCCATGATGGCTAGCGGAAGGTCTTCCGTATCATTAAAAATAAGACTCTTTTCACCGAATAATGTTTTCTCCTCAAGATTCAGCCCATTGCTCTCAAGACGTTCCTTCCAAAAAGCCAGGGAGCCTTTGGGAACTGAAAAGTACACCCGACCCGCTTGGCCTTTGCCTACCGTTCCCTGTCCGCTTCCTTGGAACGGAAAAAAGGTCATAATTGTACCGGGATCACCCTTGTGATTCCCGAAGTAAAAATGATATGTTCCCGGATCATCAAAATTTACCGTTTTTTTAACAAGCCTGAGTCCAAGCACTTCTGTATAAAATCGCAAGTTTTCTTGCGGATCTCTGGCAAATGCTGTGACATGGTGTAATCCTTCTGTTTTCATTTTCTCACTCCTATTTATCTCGATTTCAAGATATCCATTATTTTAAACCCTTAAAAGAAAGGATGCAAACGATGTGTTTTGTTTAAATAATTGAAAAAATCATTTTTTTCTAATAATTATCTTGTGATCTTTTCTTACAACTGCTATTATAGTGAGCATTATCATGTTTCAGGAGGAAAGTAAATGGTTAAAAAAGCACTTATTGTTATTCTCATTCTTTTGCCATTCGCACAACTTGCATTATTACCGCTTGTGAATCGAATTGAACCGATTCTATTCGGCCTTCCTTTTTTCCACTTTTGGCTGCTGCTGTGGATTATCATTACGCCGTTATGCTCGTTTGGCATTTATCAGATGCAAAAAAAAGATGGAGGGCTTAAATAATGCAAGGGAATCTCACTGCACTTCTCATTACAGCTATTATCGTTTTAACCGTGGTCTGTATCGGATTTCTTGCCGGAAGAGACAAATCCTCACGCACTTCGGTAGAGGAATGGTCTGTCGGCGGCAGACGCTTCGGCGGCCTTCTCGTCTGGTTTTTAGTAGGTGCTGACCTCTATACCGCCTATACTTTTTTAGGGCTGACCAGTACTGCTTATACAGGCGGAAGTGTAGCATTTTTCGCCATCCCTTATTCTGTGTTGGCTTACTTTATCGCCTACTTCTTTCTGCCAAAACTTTGGAAAGTTGCGAAAGTTCATAAATTAACAACACTGGCGGATTACGCCCGGGAACGTTTTGACAGTAAGCTTTTAGCAAGCCTTGTTGCGATCGTCGGTGTGCTCATGCTTATTCCGTATATCTGCCTTCAGCTGAGCGGCATTCAAGATACACTTCAAGTTGCCGGCACCGGATATATTAATGTACAATTCGTTGTCATCATTTCATTTATTCTTGTTGCTCTTTACACATTTTTCAGCGGGATTAAAGGGCCTACATTTACAGCGATTATTAAAGACATTTTAGTGTGGGTGATTATGCTGTTTATGGTGGTGTCCCTCCCCCTCATTCATTTTAACGGCTGGACACCGATGATTGATACGTTAGTAAAGGAAGCGCCGCAAATGCTGACGATACCTGCAGAAGGGCCAAAAGGCATTCCTTGGTTTATCACAGCATCTATCGTTTCCGCTCTGGCACTTTTTATGTGGGCACATGCCGCTACAGGCGTTTTCACAGCAAAAAGCGCTGAGACAGTTAGAAAAAACAGCATGTTTTTACCGCTTTATAATATTGTGTTAATTTTGGTCATTTTTCTTGGGTTTATCGCCTTTCTTGTTCTGCCGGAAGATACAAATCCAAGACTGGCGCTGCTTCATTTGATTCAAACATCTTACGGCGGCGTGGCACAAGGTTTTGCATATGCTACAATTGCTCTCGCTTCTTTGATTCCTTGTTCGATCATGGCAATCGGAGCATCCAATTTATTCGCCAATAACTTGTACCGTGATTTGATTCATCCGAATGTGTCTCAAAGCAGGCTGACCTTAGTCACACGTTCAATGGTGTTTGTGGTCATCGGTCTCGCGCTTCTGTTCGGAATGCTTTTCCCGACTGCCTTAGTGACACTCCAGCTATTAGGTGTGTCCGGAATGGTTCAAATCTTCCCGGCAATTGTTGTCAGCCTATTCTGGAAGCATCAAACGAAAGAAGCGACGGTTATCGGATTATTAGTCGGTCTTGCAGTTACGTTTATTGTGTATACCACTCAATCCGCACATGGCATTTATGAAGGATTCTGGGGATTGGCCGCCAACATGATCGCTGTCGTTATTTTGAATCCGCTTTTCGTTAAAAAGGCAGGATCCAATCCTGTTATTGAAGGGTTATTTGGTAAAAAACAAGATGCTAATCCGAATCAAAAGGGTGCATAAAAAAACCATACGCGGCGGCTGCCGCGTATGGTTTTTTACATTTCTTTTTTCAGTTTTTTAATTGCTGCTTCCATTTGCGTATCATTATTAGACAGCTTTTTTTGAAGTTCTGTCATTAACTTTGTTGTTGTATCGCCAGTCAGTATGCCTGTTTCTTTCAGCTTCTCTTTTTTCTGGAACTGTTTGACGGCAGATACAAAGTCCTGGTCAAACGAACTGTTAACCTTTACCTTGTAGCCAAGTGCTTTGAGCATTTGCTGTGCAACTTTGACGTTTGTGCCTGAATCACCTGATTTATACGTTTTATCCGCGTCCAAATACGGCAGCTTCGCGTAATCAGGCAGTTCTGCTTTCACTTGAGGTTTAATTCCTTTTTTGTGAATCCATTCGCCGTCGGCAGTCAGCCATTTAGCAACTGTCAGCTTGACGTTGGAGCCATCATCATATTCTTTTGCTGTTTGCACTGTGCCTTTACCAAACGTCGTTTCACCGATTAACGGTATGCCTGACGATTCATGAAGGGCAGCTGCCATAATTTCCGCAGCGCTTGCTGTGCCGTCATTAACTAAAACGACGGTCGGCTTAGTGACTTTTCGTTCTTTTTCAGCCTTCATGACTTCTTTTGAGCCGTTTTTATATTCAACCTGCATGATGTTTTTACCCTTGTCAATAAACAGGTTGCTCATTGCAATCGCCTGCTCCATTAAGCCGCCCGGGTTGCCCCTTAAGTCTAAAATATAGCCTTTGGCGCCTTTTTTCTCTAAACCGTCAATCGCATCCGTCAGCTCTTTAGCAGTTGTCTCAGAGAAAGAAGTGATTTGGATTTCGCCGATGTTATTGTCTTTCATCTCTGAATAGACGGTTTCTACAGGAATGGTATCGCGCTTAATGGAAAGATCGATATTTCCGACTCCGGCTCTGTTCAGCTCAAGCTTCACTTTTGAGCCCTTCTTGCCGCGGATTAAAGCAACAGCTTCATTTACATTCATACCTTTGACGCTTTTGCCGTCAACCTTTAGAATTTGGTCCCTCGGTTTGATTCCGGCTTTTTCAGCAGGAGAACCTTTAATGGGCGACACAATAAGGATGTTTCCGTCTTTCTCCTCTACTTGGGCTCCGATTCCTTCAAAGGATGCAGAAATCGTCTCGTCGAATGATTTTGCAGCCCCTTGATCCATATACGTGGAATACGGATCATCCAGAGATTGAATCATTCCTTTAATTGCTCCGTCTACTAATTTGTCATCGTCTGTTTTTTGGTAATAATCACTTTTGATTTGCTCATACGCTTTATTTAATTTGCCGAACTTGCTGTCTCCTATGCCTGCTGATTTTTGGCCTAGGATGCTTGAATTGCCCGTAATAAACAAAGTAAGCGCTGAAGCGACAACCGCAGTGATCAGCACAATAAAAAACAGTTTTAATTGCCGTTTCAATTAAACACCACCTTTTTCTTCTTACAATATTATCATGGACGAATCCTTATTCGTCAACTCGGAGCAGAAATGAAAGAGAAACGCCCTTCTTTCGCTTTTCATAAACCTATACCTTTATACAACATATGATAAGGAAAAAGGAGGATTCAATATTGAGCCGATATTTAGAAATGCTGTCCTTATTCGGTGTCGCTGGAGCACATCCGGGCGGGCTGGCTTTTTCAAAAGCAATCTTGCAAAAGGCTGCACTTTCCCCGAATCAGCCGATTCTTGATGCCGGATGCGGAACAGGCCAAACCGCGGCTTACTTAGGACATTTACTGTATCCTGTAACAGTCGTTGATAAAGACCCTATTATGCTTCAGAAAGCGAAAAATAGATTTACAAATGAAGGGCTTGCCATCCCTGCATATCAGGCAGAGCTGGAACACCTCCCATTTTCTTCTGAGTCCTTTTCCTGCGTCCTGTCAGAATCGGTCCTCAGTTTTTCCGATCTGACATCCTCTCTTCAAGAAATTGCAAGAGTATTAACCCCCGGCGGGATGCTGATTGGTATAGAAGCAGCCTTAAAAAAACCAATGCCCCCAGCAGAAAAAAAGCAAATGATGGATTTCTACGGTTTTACTTGCTTACATGAAGAAGCTGAGTGGCATAAAACCTTGAAGTCTTGTGGCTTTCAAAGGACTGAGGCGATAACACTTCTTCCGGATGACATGGAATTTGAACCAACGACAGAAATGGATTTATCGCAATCGATTGCTCCTATTTATTATGATACGCTGCAAACACATTATGAACTCATGCAGATATATAGTGAGTATTTAGGGCATTGTATCTTTATCGCGCACAAGTAAAACGGCGAATCCCCCCCTGTTTTCGTCCAACCTTTTTCTCCCATCTATCATATGCTGATAGAAAGTCAGGATAGGAGGGAAACAATATTGGAAAGATATTATCATCTTTGCAGAAACCATCAAGGTAGAGTTGTCAGGATTACAGAGAGAGGCGGAAGAGTTCACGTCGGCAAAATTACCCGTGTCACAAGAGACAGAGTTTTTATAGCTCCGACCGGCGGAGGGCCAAGAGGTTTCGGTTACGGATATTGGGGCGGTTATTGGGGTTATGGAGCGGCTTACGGTATTTCCCTCGGTTTAATTACAGGGGTCGCTCTGGCTGGTTTATTCTTCTGGTAATCATAGAACAACCAGACACAATGAAGCCCGCTTATTCATCGTAAGCGGGCTTTTCCTTTTAAATTTTCTTCACTTTTTCAAAGTACTCTTCCAGCGTTAAATCATGATCATGAATCACCTTCGCTGCCTTTTTGCCTACATAGCGCAGATGCCATGGCTCATACTCATATTTCGTAATATCTTCTTTATCTTTCGGATAGCGAATGATAAAGCCATATTTATAGGCATTGTCCTGAACCCATTTTCCATCGGCCGTACCGCCAAATGCTTCATTTAACTCGAAACCATTGCTTCGGCTGGAGATATCCATCGCAAGTCCTGTTTGGTGCTCGCTTTCTCCTGGATAAGCGACCGCTTCCCTTGCCTTCTTTTCCCCTTTTAAGCTGACTTCATTATCAAAAATGACTTTCTGTCTGTCATATGCACGGTAGCCTGAGACAGCTGCCAGTTCATAGCCTTCCTTTTTCGCAGCATCGAACAACGTTTTTAATGCGTCGGCCGCTTCCTTTCTGATATAACGTTTTTGAATCTTTTCCGCAAAAGAAAACTCTACATCAGGAATGACTAGATCACTAGGCTCATAGTTTCCTGGCAATGCGTATTGTTTATTGACGAGCGCAAGGATGTTTTCTGGATTTTGAATGGTTTCCAGACCGTCCACCTTTTTAACATCATTGAAATATTTGCTTTCCAATGAAAACGCACTGTCCTGAGTGTTTGCTTTTTTGCTGTCAGCTGTTTTTTGTTCTGTTTGCTTTGTTTCTGCTGTGGTTTTCGTATCCTTTTGAGCATCTCCGTTTGACATGCTGCATCCGGTTCCGACGATTGCCGTTACGCTTAGAGCGGCAGCCAGTGAAAACCATTTACCAGGCTTTTTCATATTACATTACCTTCCTTTTATCAATCGTTTCCGCATTCATAAAGAAGAGGCTGCCGGCACCCAGCACGCCTCTTGAGTTATTTTACTTTGATACGGAGTGTAAAGCTACTTCTATCATATCATGAAATGTCGTTTGACGCTCTTCCGCTGTCGTTTCTTCTCCTGTTAATACGTGATCGCTCACGGTGAGAATTGACAGCGCTTTTCTTCCGTGTTTCGCCGCTAATGTATATAGTGCAGTCGTTTCCATCTCAACGCCAAGCACTCCGTATTTTGCAAGCTTTTCAATTTGCGAATCGTCGTTGTAGAACTGATCAGCTGTAAATACGCTTCCTACAGTCACCGGTACGTCTTTAGCCTTGGCAGCAGCATAGGCATTGTTCAGAAGCTCAAAATCTGCGCAAGGCGCGAAATCAATGCTCCCGAAAGCGACTCTGTTCATTTGCGAATCAGTTGAGGAAGTCATAGCCAAAATGACGTCCCGCACTTTGACATCTTTACGGATAGCACCGCAAGAGCCTACTCTTATTAAATTTTGCACATCATAGCTTTGAATTAATTCATTCACATAAATTGAAATAGACGGAATGCCCATTCCCGTACCTTGTACGGAGATTTTTTTTCCTTTATATGTACCCGTAAATCCATACATGCCTCTGACTTCATTATAGCATTCTACATTTTCTAGATATGTTTCAGCGATAAATTTTGCTCTGAGAGGATCTCCCGGCAAAAGCACTGTATCCGCAATTTGGCCTTTTTCAGCACCTATATGTACACTCATCTCATATCCTCCTCTAAATTATCATCCAGTCCGTTCATTTTACAACGAATGTCATGATGAGACAAACTTCAGCATTGATTATAAAGGAATATTATAAAAAAAGAAATGTTACGGAATGGTTTGGACACTTCCTGAGAAAAACAGGATAATTGAGCCGGTTATTTGAAAACCTAACCGCAGGAAGGAGGGATGAGACATGGGTAAAAAACAGCGCAACCGGATCACCGGCCAAAAAAAGAACAATCATATACCTGCAAAAGACGTGATTGCAGCTGAAGAGGCACACGAGAAAGAGCATTCCCCTGCCAAACGCAAGCCTTAAACTGCAGAAAACTGCGGAAATCCGCAGTTTTCTTTTTGTTATGTCGTTTGTACAATCAGACGATTGATTTTTCTCCATCCAGCGGGAAGCAGTTTATAATATGTTTTTCCTTTTCTGCCTTCATCAATCAGAATCACGTCCCCTGTGGCCATAAATCTCGCAGCATAATCACTTGGAACGGTGTCAAATACATTAAACAAAGAAAATGCTCTTTTCAGTACGTCTTGATGATCGCTCCCGTTGAGTTCAGTTCGATAGACGGCTCTATAGCCCTTTTTTTCGCCAAATCGGGGTGTTTGGAATATTGTCACGTCATAGAAACAAGACTTCTTTTTAAACACGGATAACATCATCAAGATCCCCTCCCTTTTATTTCTTTAACATATTAGCGTTTTTGCCACGTTCTCCTCTCTCTATTTTTGTCGAAACAACTTCATCTTTTCGCCAAAACCTTTTACTAGGAAAAACAGAAATAAGCCGAAGCTAAAGCCTCCTAACACGTCTGTCACAAAATGAACCCCCAGATAGACCCTGCTTATGCCGACCAAAACTGTAATGACACCAGCAATGGTATATACTATTTTTTTATGTTTGGTCAAAAACGGGAAATGTTTTATGAAAAAGTAAGCAGCAACTGGGTAGACATAGGCAACGTTCATAGAGTGGCCGCTCGGAAAGCTGAAGGATGATTCATGAACCAATGGCGCAAAGTCAGGCCTCATTCGTTCAATCCATTCTTTGAAGACTGTGTTTAACAGTCGATCGACCCCGAATCCCAAGAGAATCAAAAGACCATGCCATGTTTTTCTGTAAAAAAACAGACCGGCCCCAATGATTACGATAAAAGGGAGCAGGAAAGAAGAAGTACCAAGATGTGAGATCCCTTTCATGACATCATTAAGCCATGGCTTACGGATCAAAATAGCTGCCTTACTTATCGCTTCATCTGCAGATTGAACAGCATTTGTATGAATGACCGCAGCTAGAAAAAGAAAGAAAAGAAACAGACTAACGGGCTTGTACAACAATTAGATCACCTCGTTTTTCACAGAAATCATAGAACACGAATAACAAAACCGGAGCTAACCGCTCCGGTTCTAAGCCTCAATCATCTTCATCCAGCTCTTCATCTATCATACATTTTTCTATCAAATAATCAAAGGTAATATCGGCGATTTCAAACAGCTCATCCTCACCCGGTATGTAGCCCCGTCTTGCAAGCTCTCTGTAAAAAAATTCAGCGATTTCTTCCGTATCAATTACAAGATCTATTTCTTTCATCTCCGTACCGCCTCCTTTTTTATGTTTTATGAAAAAACAGGCTGAATTATACCCAGGTTCTAAACAATTCTTTCAGTCATATACATTGAATAAAAACAAGCCATGGGAGGCTGACGAAAATGATTGCTAAAATGATGGAAGCACTGGACGGAGACAGATTTGATATTCTCATGGAAAAAACGCTCAAAAAAATGACGCATGTAATGATTTGGGGCTGTCTGCCTTATTTTTTATATGTTTTGATCTGTTTATTCGCAAACTAACTAAAATGCTCTTTTAAACTTTCCAAAACAAAAATCATCATATCTTTATATTCTTCATCTTGAAACATGTCGTACAAAATTTTGTAGTCATTATAAATATCCAGAAGCTCATCTACAATTGATACAGCAAGGATATGAAGGGTATCTTGATCATCACCATCGCCTTCAAACTGAAGAAGAGCAGACGATGCAATATCTTCGCCGATCTCATGGCCAGTTTCTCCGACATAGTGGACAAACAAAAGCTGATGGACAAACTGGTCCATTTCATATTTTCTCAGCACCAGCGTGAGATCCTCTTCCTCCGTTTCAAGCCACTCTCCATCCTTTAAACGAGTCAGCTCATAAATGATATCTTCCCACCCATCTTCTAAATATCTCCAAATTTCTGTTCTATGGCCAATAATGCGAAAGAGTTCTTTTCCATAATCTTTTACATAAACGACATCCCCAATAAGGAATTCATACTCAATATCAAGTTTTTCCATGTCGACAATGACACCTTCATAATCTTTATAAAGCTGAATAGACGATTCAAAGTATAAGACTTCATTATGATTGACTTCATAAAGATAGTGTTTATCAATTTGGTGTACTTTTGTGACAGTGCCGACTGTTCCATACATAATGACGACTACGATATCCCCTACTTGAAATTTCGGTTTATTTTGCTTCATGGTGTCTCCCCCTCGCCGCAACATTTCTCATACGCTATCGTATGCCGAGTGACGCAAATTCGCATGGGCATGAAAACCAAAGGGAATATCCAATTATAGAGTGGGTAAAGACATAAAAAAATCCGCAGTGATCCAGTGATCTGCGGATGAATCAATTATTTGCTGTGCACTTCTGCCTCGTATCGATCCCAAGCTTCATCAAACGTCATCATTGTATGAAGATAATCAGCATTCAGCTCTAAATATGAACTGATTTCATGATAATCGGTTGAGGTTTTCGGAAAGCTGTGATCCTCATACGCCTGATTGGCAAATTCACTGATGCTGTCCTGAGGTTTCGGGTGTCTGTATTTTAATAAATAATGGTAAAAGGATTTCATGGGTTTCCCCTCCTGATGTCTGTCTTTTGCTGTTCTATTATACAGTTCAAGTGTAAAATTACAACAAAAGAATACCGAACACCTTTTAGAAGAAATCAAAATAATTGCGTTTCAGAATCCTTTCTATCCCCATGAGCTACTGATATGTCAGGCTTTCAGGCAGTTTTCCAGCCCATGTCTGCATCTGCGTCTTATTCTTCATATTCATTTCTGTTCTTTCATAGGCACCCGCCAAGTGTCCACACCCTTTTGTTTCACTTTAAGCGGATAACTAAAACACCCCTACTCTAATGTCGGATAACAATCATCCAACTTCAAACTTGAAGGTGTTTTTTGTGCATCTTATTTATAGGTTAATCCCTCAATCAAGGTGCTCCTTTTAAAATTGAGTTTAGCGAAGAAATAAAACAATAATGAAAATTAGACAAACCCCATTTATGATTAGCGTCACATTTATAAGGTAAATCTAACTCAATACACTAAACTTTTTCCGCTAAACAAAAAGATAGATTTTTCATTTTCTTTTTCCCTGCCAATATTGAATGGAGATCTTCATAGCATTTTCTAGCGCTTATTCGCTGTTGACAAAAAGACCAGTTGACATCTCCCCGCAACTCCTGCGCCAAGAGAGCAGCCAATTGCTCGGCAGGCATGCTCGCAAACTGAGAGCAGCAGACAAAAGTTACTTGATCAAGCTGCTCTTCAGCTTCTCAGTCATATCCCGGCCCCCGTGGCCAATATTGTATGTCACCGCACCTGATGAACCCTCAAAATATCTTTTTCCGGTCTGATACATATGAACCTTTTGATAATTAACCGCCGATAGCCGAAGGTTTATCAGATAACTGCTCATACTCCCACCTTTTGATCTATTGTATGAGTGTCCAAATGGCGTCATGACGCCCCATGTCATCGAAAAAGAGCCCTTCTGGAGGAAAGGCCCTTTTGCACACTTTTAGCAAATGAAAGCGGCTCCTACAATAATTAATAAAATGAACAAGACGACAATCAATACAAACGTATTTGTCCCGCAGCCAAATCCGTAACCGTACCCAGGATATCCATACATGCTGTTTTTCATCCTTTCTTATCACGATATATGGCATGTTATGCGGGCCAAGTCCCAAATGGTTTGTGCAAACGCCTATTTCATACAAGAAAATAATGAAAAACAGTATGCATCCGCTCATATTTTTTAAACAGCAGCTTTTCGTAAAAATGGGTTGCGCCATCAGTGCTTGTAGTCACTAAATAGGCAGCTTCCATTCCTAGCGATTTGGCAATTGACAGCATTTCTTTCACTAAAATACCGCCGTAGCCCTTCCTTTGAAACTGGTCCAAAATAGCCACTTCTTCCATTTTAGCCGTTTTTTCTTTCGGATGAATGAACAGCTCACCGCACCCGATAGGAAGCTTCTGCGACTCATCGCTGTAACAAACAACAAGGATGATCGTCCCTGATTCATAAAAAGGATATTTTCTTTTTATTTTTTGTTCAGCGAGCGCTTCTCCTATATAAATGGAATCATAAATTTTCATAATAGATGATCCGTCGCTAAGACTTTTTGCCGTTCCCCATGCCGTTAACGGATGCCCAACCTGCCCTTTCCAGTCACGAAGCTTCATATCATATAACAGCTCATCCTCGACGACAAACCCGCTTTTGACAAGCGATTGCTTTAAACCGAGCGGAAAAACATGCTGCGGCGACGCTTTTAAATGAAGATAATTCGCATCAAGCAGCTTTGGTACGGAGGGCAAAAAGTTCAGTAGCCGCTCCAATGGAAATGTATCATGAAGCTGCACAAAGTTATGAGAAAAAATATGCGGAAGCTTCGGATCTCTATAAATGCTGTAATGCTCAAACGATGCCGATTCAGACGTTAACAATATATATTGATGTTCCGTTTTTGCATAATGACCTGTCATGAACGTCTCCTTTTTATGACCTATGCCTTTATTCAATTGCAATATTCAATTTCTTTATAATCTCATCGTACACCGGATAGTACGGCTTTCCAATTATAAATTCCCTAATATTTAGGGAAGAAGAGGGTATTGGCTTCTGATGTAAAAAGAACTTCCTTGCTACTTGTTTACTAATCGGATGAAAAACGCCGTTTAAAAACAAAAATGGCTCACGTTCTATGAAAAACAACCTTCGCCCAGGCGGGTTTTCAATCAATTCAGAGCGTTCCCGCATAATCGGCAGCCCTTCCGGCATCATATCTAGTTCTTCTTTTTCAATTGTCAGTATGTCTTTTCTTTTAAATTGATAAAACTGAAAAGCATACTGACCGACAATCCGCCTTTTTTTTCCGGATTCGATATAAAATATTTCGGGCCGGTCAGCTTCCTTTACTAAAATGTAATTCGGAATGTTTAAAATTTCCCCGGTTCTATATTGGAATAAATATGGGTCTGGAACCGCCACAGTACGATTTAGATACAACGGACACCATCTTTCCCCGACAGGATGCCTTACACCCCGCTCTAGAAAATACACCTGTCGATCTGAACCTTTTACAAAAGAGCCGTCAATCAAATCGGCGGGCAGAAACCGAGAGGCATTTTGATATGAATCAGGGGTTTTATAGGTTGTATCTAATACTTCATTTATCGGCAGAAATGGGGAAAAGTTGTTGATTCTGGACCAAAAAATTGAGTCCCCGTGATTCCAATGCTTCATATCATCATCCCAATAGCTTCCATATTTATGTTGAATACGATCAAGTAACGAACGGCGGTGCATAACTGAGCAGTGATCGACTTGAAATGCAGCCTGATCAAGTATTGCATCGGCATTTCTATAGAAATGTGAGATTTCTTCTCCCCGTTCGTTTACATGTACAACTTTCTGTTTTGAGTAGACCGCCTGTGCCTCAGGCTTATCTGAAAACGTCTGCACCATCCGGCTCAGCCTTTCAGGATGATAAACAGTGTCATCGGTGAGATAGGAAATGTAATCGCCATCAGTAAATGGGAGTGCATCATTAATTAATGTGGCATAACGGGTTGTTTTTAATCGTTCTGCAGGATGTATAAAACTGTTTTGATAACGAATGCGCTTGTCATGAAGATACCTGTGAATCATCGCGGTTGTTTCTTCATTAGAATGATCATCCATGATCAAAAGCTCCCACAAAGCATAGGTTTGCTTTATGACGCTTTCAATCGCTTTTTGCAAATAATCAGGTTTGTTGTAACTAGTTAAAATAATAGACACTTTCTCTCCCACCTAAACAGCCCCCATCGTCAAACATAAAAACGGCTCCGCAGCAAGCAGAGCCCCTGACATCATTTAAAAAGCACCTCAGTTTACCGGGTTTTGAAAAACAACCACATCTGTCAGAATCACTTTTACGATGACGTTTTAAAGCGTATTCCATTCGGCAAATGAACTGCTGAAACCGGTACGCCAAGTTCTTTTGCAAGTACGAGCTGGCGTCTGAGATCAGATGGATTTCCTTCAGCAGATGACTGACGCATGAGCAAAATCAGCAAAAGCAGAAAAAATGTAGTTTATCTTGGTTTTCCTCTTAATTCACGTGTTGCTCTAAATCCAAACAAGCCCTCTCCCTTATCCTTATACTCTATTTCACAATATGAACTGACTTCGATTTATGGCACGGGCTATGTCCACTCTTTTAAAATATCAGCATTTTTCTTAAATATATAAAAATAGATCAGGTACGGCGTTCGGCTCATACGAAATGGCTGGCTGAGGAATATGATTAACGTGAGTTCACTATTGAATAGGAGGTGTATGTAATGAGCTCTGAAAACGCACAGTTGAAAAAGGATTTGATTAAAACTCTTTTAAACCCTTTATTTCCAACTGCAACAGAAGGAGGAGTAAACGTGGATAATCATCTTAAAGATATGCTTGAAGCTGCCATTGACCAAAAAATAGATGAAAGAGAAACTGCTGCGGCAGAATCTCTTTTAGACCCTTCCCTTCCGCCCAGATGGATTTTTGCCAGAACCACGCCAGGCACTACAATCAGTCTTGTAACTGATTCCGGTGACATGATCGGACCGGTAGTCTTCGTATATTTCGATCAAGTTCACGGTATCGTATACGTCACACAGGAAAGCTCCGTCACTCCGGCAGGTCAAGCTACAACATTAATTGATGTAGACAAAGTAGAAAGCGTTACATTCTTTTCCTAACATCTGATGAAAGTTTTATATATCCAGTCGGGATACGGAGGAATTTACAATTATTTTGATCGCTGGGCTGCAGAAAGTTTTCGGACCACTGATACAGAGTATATGTCCGCAGATACACCGGAAGCAGAATCTCTAATGAAGATCGAAGCATTTCAGCCAGACCTCGCACTCATGATGGTTGGAGACCGCGTTCCTTACGACTGGCTAACCTGGTTAAAGAGTAAGGATGTGCCCGTGTATGTTTGGCTGACCGAAGATCCATTTTATATAGATATCAGTCTTCAGGTGATAAAGCATGCTGACGCCATATTAACGATTGATCAAAATGCCGCTCTCTATTATCGGGAGCGTGGCTACCAGCATGTCTATTATATTCCGATTCCAGTTCATCATCGGCTGTTTAAAAAAATGGACACAGAACACTCTTTCCATTCAAATCTGCTTATCATCGGCTATCCTTACTCTAATCGGGTTCAGCTTATAAAAGAAACGGCACATCTGCCTTACACGGTGCGAGTAATCGGCACGGAATGGAGAAAATACCTGCCTAAAAAAGTGCTCAAACAGCCGCATATCGATGTCATCAGCACATGGATTCCACCCGAACAGGCTGTTCATTATTATAACGGGGCAGATATCGTAATCAATGCACATCGACCTTATCATTTCCCTCTCAACAAAAATCACATTCGCATCAAAAATGCTAGTTTAAATAACCGAGCGTTTGATATCGCTGCATGTGAAGCATTTCAATTAACAGATTTACCCGCGGCTTATCCTTTTTCATCCTTTATTTCTTATCACAGCCTGAACGACTTTAAGGAAAAAGCCGATTTCTATATCAACCATCCTGAAGAACGGCATAAAGCAGCGGCAGCCAATTACAAAGAAACCGTACCCGCAAATACATTTGATGCGCTTCCTGCAAAGCTAAAGGCAATTCATCTGGAACTTTCTTGAAAATCGTTCATTTTATGGACGATTTTTTATCTGTCTCTGTTTACACTATGCCTTTAAAAGGAGACTCCCCATTCACATGATGAGCTGTAAGAAAGTGGTGTCAAGCTAGGCAGCAATCCCGCGGTGTTTACCAACATTGTCACTTGGTCTCCGTTCCTTTATTACTGTTATTTCCATTTTAAAATATATACATTGTTTGACAGAGAGACCTAACCTATTTAGTGTTTCTAATATCATTCACTTTTGCAGGGTGCGTAGGATGACTTTGTCGATTTGTTTTTGAAGCGCGTCATATTATTATATTGAATATTTAGCACACAGTTTATTTAGTTTAATTGATTCTGCCTGTGTCTTTGTTATTCAAAAGAACACTCTATGACATAATCATTCCCCTAAATTTTGTTTTATTGGTTGCTATCATTAACTCAGAAACAAAAATGAACATATGATGCATGGTAGAGAAACGAGAGTTGGAGGATAAGCCATGTCTAAACAGCAAACAGCAGAACTAAAACCATTTTTCCATAACAAAATCGTTTTAGTCACTGGCGGAACGGGTTCAATTGGAAGTCACATTGTCAAACGCCTTTTGTTGCTTACTCCAAAACAGGTGATTGTATTCAGCAAAGACGACAGTAAGCAGTATGTCATGAGTCAAAAATATGCTGAAGATAAGCGGCTTTCATTTGTACTCGGAGATGTGCGCGATCATAGAAGAGTGAATCAGGTGATGAAAGGAGTCGATATCGTCTTTCACGCAGCTGCACTGAAACAGGTTCCCACCTGTGAAAACCATCCATTTGAAGCCATCCAGACCAATCTCATCGGCGGACAAAATGTAGTGGAGGCTGCCCTTTTACATCAAGTACAGCATGTTATCAACATAAGTACAGATAAAGCTGTATCTCCTGTGAGTACAATGGGTGCTACGAAGCTGTTATCTGAAAAGCTGTTTCATCAAGCAAACTGCCATATTCAAAACAGAGGAACCGTATTTTGTTCGGTTCGTTTTGGAAATGTTCTCGGCTCAAGGGGTTCAGTCATCCCTATTTTATTTGAACAAATGATGGAAGGTGAACCGCTGACCATCACGGACAAAAATATGACCAGATTTTTCATGTCAATAGATGACGCAGCTACACTAACATTGCAATCAGCTGCTATTACCAAAGGCGGAGAAATTTTTATTTTTAAAATGGAATCATTAAGACTTGAAGAATTGATTCATGGGTTTGAGGAATATGCATCAAAGCACGGACTCCCTCGTCCAGCCGCAGTAAAAGTCGGCAAACGCCCTGGTGAAAAGCTTCATGAAGAATTAACATCTCCCCATGAAATTGAATCACTGTATGAATGGGGTGATCTTTATGCAATCCTTCCCGAGCCGGAAAAACATCCCGATTTTCGCAAAGTCACTCTTCCCGGATATCAATCAGATCAAGCTCCGCTTATTACAATAGACAGGATTGCCCAGATCATTGAAGAATTGCATCAAGAAAAAAAGGCATAAAAACAAGCCTGTCTATCCAGTAGGCAGGCCTGTTTTTTTGCATCTTATTTATCAAAGAGATGAAGATAGTTTTCGTATCCTTCTTCTTTCAGCTTCTCTTTCGGCACAAATCGCAGCGCAGCTGAATTTATACAGTAACGAAGCCCGCTTGGCCCCGGCCCGTCATTAAATACGTGGCCAAGATGAGAATCAGCAATGCGGCTTCTCACTTCTGTGCGAATCATTCCGTGGCTCGTGTCTACCTTTTCTTCTACTTCTTCTTCTTCAATCGGCTTTGTAAAGCTTGGCCATCCGCAGTGGGAATCAAATTTATCTTTAGATGTAAATAGCGGCTCACCGGACACAATGTCTACATACAGCCCTTCTTCCTTATGATCCCAAAATTCATTTTGAAACGGCGGCTCCGTGCCGTTATTTTGCGTCACCTCATATTGCATCCGGTTTAGTGACTGAATTTTTTCTTCTTTATGATTCGCCATTTACTTCGCCCCCCAATGTTCGCTGATAAATCCGGCACGTCCAGAACCTGTTCGGTAGCGCTGATAATGCCCTGGATTTTTTTTATAAAAATGCTGATGGTAGCCTTCCGCTTCGTAGAAAGGTTCAGCTTTTAAAATATCTGTTACAATCGGATCTTTAAAGATTCCGCTTTCCTCCAGACGCTGCTTGGAAGCTTCCGCAAGCTCCTTTTGTTTATCATTATGATAAAAAATAGCGGCACGGTAGGAACTGCCCCGGTCAGCAAACTGGCCGCCGGCATCTGTCGGATCGATTTGCTGCCAAAATAATTCAAGCAGTTTTTCATAAGGGAACACATCGGGACGGAATGTGATTTGAACGGCTTCACGATGTCCTGTCGTTTCACTGCACACTTCTTCATACGTAGGGTTTTCAGTATGGCCGCCTGTATACCCGGACACCACTTTTTCAATTCCCGGCTGTTCGTCAAAAGGTTTAACCATACACCAAAAACAGCCTCCTGCAAATGTGGCGATTTCTTTTTTTTCAGACATACTGGTGCCTCCTTTGTTAATACGTGGTATTATTATATTATAGCATGTAAAAATAGAATGAAAACGATTCTGCTTTTCATAAAAATCTATAGGTTTTAAGCAATATGCTTATGTAATGGAGGTTCACAAATTTGAAAGTAAGAACACAGATGATGTACGATATGGAAACTTTACTTCGTAAAGTCTTTAAACAAATACGCAATGAAATCAATGAGATTCTAGATAAAGAACTGTCACGGAATGAATTCACCATTTTGCGAATTCTCAATGATCAAGGCCCTAAAAAAGTAACCGAATTTGCGCCTATTTTAGAGGTTTCGGCAAGCCACATTACGGCTGTAACTGATGCGCTGGTCGAAAAGGAATGGATTACGAGAATCAGATCGAAGGAAGACAGACGGATTATCCGTATTCATATCACTGAAGCAGGCGAAAAAGTCCTCCAGCATTTCAACGAGAAAAAAACGGAATATTTCTTTAAACGTTTTGACTGTTACAGTGACGCTGAACTAGCCTCATTAATTGAGCTTTTCAGCAAACTAGATAAAAACCGTTAAAAAAAGCACATACCTCCACACAAGGGTATGTGCTTTTTACAGCGCTTCCTTATTTTTCAGTAAACAGTTTCATTGTTTTCCAACGACCGTATCTGTAATACAAAAATGCTGCACAGCTGCTTAATAAAAAACTCATTCCGATTCCGAGCCCAATTCCTTTCTGTCCAAGCCATGCTGAAAATAGAGCGGTGAACGGATACCTCAACACCCAAAACGATATTACGTTTAAAACTAAGACCTGCATCATCGCTCCCGCAGCTCTGACAATTCCGTTCAGCACGAAATTAATCCCAATAAAAGGATAGAAGAAAGCAATCCACCGCAAATATTGTTCACCAAATGCAATCGCATCTGGCTCGCTGATAAACAACTTCATGAGCTCTTTACTAAATACCCATATCATCACTGCAATCACCAGCATGCAAGAAATAACAGCTATCACACTTAGTCTCGCAATTGCTCCTACTCTTTTATCGTTTCCTATTCCGATATTTTGACCTGCCATACTGTTAACCGCCGTACCGGCTGCCATAGCCGGAAGTGTGATGATGCTGTCGAGCCGCTGCACCGCGCCAAAACCTGACACCACGTGCTCTCCGTATGAATTGACAACACTCATAATCGCCATCATTCCGCCTGTAATCACCATCATCTGCAGGCCTGCCGGAATCCCAAGTTTCAAAATCAGCGCGGACTCTCCCCATTTGGGCATTCGCGGAATAGAAAATGGCACAAGCTTGTGTTTGATGACATAAAACAATCCGTACAGAAACGCAATACCTTGGGACAAAATCGTCGAATAAGCAGCTCCCGCTATTCCCATACGGAACACAGAAATAAAGAGCGGTGCCAATACCGCATTCAGCACAACGGCAAACGCAATAAACCGGAGAGGTGTTTTGCTGTCACCGAGCGCCCGCAATACAGTACTGATAAAGTTATAACCGAACAAAAATAAAATACCGATAAATTGAATCTGTAAATAGGTCTCAGCCAGCGGTATCATCGACTCAGGCGTTTTCAGCAGACGAAGCAAGGGATCTGACAGAAAAAAACCGGCCGCTCCGAATCCGATGCTTAAACCTGTTAATAAGACCACAAAAGCGTTAATATACGACTCCATTCCTGTTTCATCATCTTTCCCCTTTTGCTGTGACAAAATCGTTAATGTCGCATTATTAAGGCCCAAAATAAAAGACAGCATAGTTAAAACAATTGTGCTTGATACCGCAGCTGCCCCAAGAGCCTTTGCTCCTAGTAAATTTCCAATCCACAAACTGTCTATCAATTGAAAAGAAACCTGCAATGCGTTCCCCAGCATAATAGGTGTTGAAAAAAGCACAAGCTGTTTCAGTACGTTCCCTTCTGTAAAATCGTATGCTTTCATTTTTTCTCCTTATGTTCTCAAATTTTCATCTGGCCGCATGAAAAAAGAGACGTTGTTTCATGTCTCTTTTTTCATGATTTATCCGTTTTTTTTTCGGTCTTTCATACCGAATGTAAGCACCATCACACTTAGGAACAAGGTACAATAGGAAATATTCAAGTACATTTGGTCCATGTTTTCAGCGGCCAGATGATGATATGCAAGCCAGCCGAAGTACAGAGAAAATGTAAAGGATAATAAACTGAAATACTGATAAATACGTTTCATTTTCAGTCACCTCTATTGTTTAGGATGATAGTAGGAAAACTCAATTTCATCTTTTTCTAAATTTATTTTATCCGCTTTGACATACATTCCATTCGTTAAAGGCATTTCTGACAGACGAACTTCAATGCTTTTATCACCGGGATGGACATGCACAAATGACGGCAATTCGTAAAAGCTGCCCATATAATTTAACACAAAGCTAATGGGAATACTCAATTTCCCTAATGAAAATTTCGTCACATTCAGCTCCACATCTCCATTTTTTTTCACGGTCGGTTCGAAAGCGACAAACGCATCAATGGATGTCGAAAAAGCTTTTATTTTCCCTGCGACATGAACATCATCCTCAATCTCTACTTTATAATCAAGCTTGTTTGATGCTTTGTCGTTTAAATATGAATTGATAAACGCAGCTAATGATTCTTTTGTGCTTGTCACTTGAAATCCGTATTCGCTCTTGGTTGATTCTTTCACCTGTGCTTGTTTTCCCGGCAGCATAACAAGGACTGTAAACCCAACAGCCAGGACAATATTGATTGTAAGTAATATAAAAAACAATCGTTTCCACATATTCATGATGTCACCCTATTCTTTCGGTAATCCTTCTTTTTTTATGGCTTGATAGACACGCTGCGCGATAAGGGAATAACCCGTACCATTAGGATGAAAATCATCGTCCTCAGAAATTCGGCTGCTGTCACTTTTTTTATTGAACAAGTCTTCAATATGAATGATTTTTGCATGTTTATCTTTTTTCAGCTCTTTTTCAGCAATATGATTCCAATCAGTGACGACTCCGTTTATTTCATTTAATTCAGATAACGTAAACGTAAATGGATTATACATGCTGACATAAATGAGCTCAGCGTGATCATTCAGCTTTCGAATTTCAGAAATAATTTTTTTAAAGCGCTTTTCGTACGGCTTTTCCGCTTCCTGAAACGGTTCAATGGTTAATTGCAGAAAGTTTTGGCGAAGGACTTTCATCAAATCATTACCGCCAATTGTAAAAAAGACATAATCTGCGTCCTTTATGCCTTTTCGAACCTTTTTATCTTTTAGTTTCTCTAACAAATCGTCCGAACGGTTCCCTTTCACGGCATAATTTTTCACGTCTACCGTTTTGACTTGTTTATCTGATCGGATAGAATCCGCAACATTGCCAACATATCCCTTTCCTTCGAGATCTCCGACTCCTTCTGTCAGCGAATCTCCGACAGCTGCAATGACAATGTGCTCTTTCGTTTTCGGTTCATGGGCTTGTTGTTTTCCCTCAGATGCTGTACGTATACCCGTACAAGCAGTAAGAAGCAAAATCAAACTGGCCATGAGTGCTATGCGCAGCTTCAATCTTGTTGCTCCTTCCCATTCTACTAGTGGAAAGTGTATCATGTTTTAGCAGATTTGAAAATGCCTAGTCTGCTAGCTTACTTGAGTACACTGGCTGTTTTCACATCGTCAATAATGTCACCGTAGGGTGTATTTTCCACTCCATTATAATCTTTCAGCACCTTGCCGTCCGGTCCTACTAAATAAAAGGTAGAATAATGAATGACTTGGTCCTCTCCCTCCGGCTTTTTCACAATCGCTTTAAAGCTCTTAAGCGCGAACGCCTCAATCTCACTCTGGCTGTACCCCGTGAGGAAATCCCAGTTATCAAACGATAATGGGTAGTTTGCAGCAAATTTTTTCAGCTGTTTCGGCTTATCATTTTCTGGATCAACGCTAAATGATACGATACGGACATCTATCTTCTCGGCTTCCAGCTTTTTTTGGAGCTCGGTCATATGAGCGGTCATCGGAGGACAAACAGTCTCACAGTTGGTGAAAATAAAATCCGCCAGCCATACTTCTCCTTTTAAACTCTCTAAAGAAACGTTCTTTCCATCTTGATTTTGAAAGATAAAGGGTTCCACCTCATAATTGAGCGGATCTTTAATCTGTTGTCCTCCGCAGGCATACAAAAACAGTACAAACAGTCCTGCCGTTAAACCCTTGATCACTTTCATGACTTTCACCCTTTCCAGCCAACATAAAAGCGTTTTTTCGAAATCACCCTTGCCTGCTTGCGTCCCATGTTTGTATTCGATATTGGGCAAAAAAATCCTGCATGCCCCCCAATTAGCAAATTGAGGAACATACAGGTGATAAACGGCATATTAAGCGTTGTACTTTAACACCTCTTGATGAAAAACAGCCTGATAATCTGTCCATTTCATTCGGCGCTTCATATAATGTCGGAAAGAATACACTTTTGCCCTGCAGTTTGATGAAAACACTTCTTTTAAGTAGATTTGCAAATGATGATGTAACATAAAGAAATAGTGCTCATCTTCCTTTAATACAGGTATTTCTGTCACTTTCACCTGAATCCCATCACTGCGTTTGAACTCTAGGCTTTTGAGTAACAAGCTAATCAATCCTCTTTTTTGTTTTTCTTCTATTATATACAATGCCAGCCGGGCTGTCTGTCATTTTACGCGGTTCAGCAAAAAAATTAGATCAGCAAATGGAACAAATCCTCATCCTTATTTACCTCTACATAATGAAACGGTTTTCTGTTCATCCTTTCAATCAGCGGTCCATAGTCTTCCTTATTTTGCAATTCGATGCCGACAAGGGCAGGTCCATTGCTTTTATTATTTTTTTTCGTATATTCAAATCTTGTAATGTCGTCATTAGGTCCGAGGACTTCGTCAAGAAATTCACGGAGCGCCCCTGCTCTTTGCGGAAAATTGACGATAAAATAATGCTGAAGTCCTTCAAAAATCAATGACCTTTCCTTCATTTCCTGCATTCTTCCGATATCGTTATTGCCTCCGCTGACCACACACACCACGTTTTTGCCCTTAATTTCTTCTTTGTACAAATCAAGCGCTGCGACAGAAAGAGCTCCAGCCGGTTCAGCAACAATCGCACATTCATTATATAATTCAAGAATGGACGTACATACTTTTCCTTCAGGTACGAGGAGAATGTCATCGACGACAGATTCCAGCGTTCGGAACGTTTCCTCCCCAATTTTTTTCACAGCTGCTCCATCGACAAACTTATCAATTTTATCAAGGGTGACAACATGCCCGGCTTTGTTTGATTCAAAGTAGGAGGCCGCACCCGCCGGCTCAACGGCAATTACCTTTGTAGCAGGAGACACATTTTTCAAATATGTACCTACACCTGAGAGAAGTCCGCCCCCTCCGACACTCGCAAACAGAAAATGCGGCTCCGTATCAATGTCGTTTAAAATCTCGACCGCCAGCGTCCCCTGTCCGGCCATCACATCGGGATCATCGAAAGGATGGATAAACGTCCGGGATTCCGCCTCGCAGCACTCAACAGCGCTTTTATACGCATCGTCAAACGTATCACCTGTCAAAATAATATCGATAAACCCTTTTCCGAACAGTTCAACTTGAGACACTTTTTGTCTCGGTGTTGTAGACGGCATAAAGATTTTCCCGTGAATGCCAAGATATTTACACGAAAACGCCACGCCTTGGGCATGGTTTCCGGCACTCGCACATACAACTCCATTCTCAGTCTGCTCGCTGGAAAGCTGTTTGATTTTATGATAAGCCCCTCGGAGCTTAAATGATCTGACAACTTGCAAATCTTCACGTTTCAAATAGATATTGCATTCATATCTCTCCGAAAGTCTGTCATTTCTTTGCAAAGGTGTATGGATCACAACATCTTTTACATTTTGATGCGCTTTTAAAATGTCTTTCACTTGAATGAGAGAGTTTTCTTTAAGCAACGGTTTCATGTACAGATTCCTTTCTTATTTTAAATCTCTATTTAATATGCCATTATAACATGAATATTCAAAAAATAAGATAGTTATTTTTATTTTATATTTCAAAAATACAGATTTCTTACGCAATATCTGTGTCTGTGGTGCCTTGGAATGTCTAAGAAAAAAAGAAGATCGGAAATAAAGGATGTTTTCAGCCAAATGGCATGATATAATAAACCAATTAGAACCAAAAGGAGCCAATTGATGAATACCACACTACTATCCAGCGCATTTCAACATCTAATTGGAGAACATCAAACATTCCTGGAAGCGAAGCGAATCGCCAAGCAGTTCTCATTATCGGAGTTTCCAGTTCTGATCACAGGAAAAATCGGAACAGGCAAAAATCATTTTGCACAAGCAATACACCAGGAATCTTCGAGAAATAACGAATCCTATATTAGCATCAATTGCAGCACACATACTGAAGAAAGCCTTATGCATGAGCTTTTTGGCCTTAATGGACACTCAGGTGCATATCAAAAAACGGCGCGAGGAACCCTATTTCTTGATGAAGTTTGGCGCATGCCTGCTTCTGTACAGGCTGAACTGCTAAAAGCACTTGATTCAGACACAGAGAAACCGCGCTTGATCTGTGCTTCCACAGTTAGATGCGCAGATGGTCAAACTTTCAGGCAAGACTTATTTTACAGACTGAATATTTTAACACTCACACTGCCCGCATTGTCTGAACGTAAAAGCGATATACCGCTTTTGACACAGTATTTTCTCTCAAATTCAGGGCAGCAAATGTTAATCGATCCCTCAGTTTTTTCGCTGCTTGAGCAGCACCCATTTGAAGGTAATGTCCGGGAATTAAAAAACGCCGCACATTATATGGCGGCAGTCTCAAACGGGGGAACCGTTCATCCATATGACCTGCCGCCATATATGAGGGACGCTATAGACGAAAAAGCATCGAAGAAAAAAGTGAAGTTGCTTACATTAATGGAAAAAGCTGAGTTTTTGTTTATTTTGGAAACCATAAAAATATTAAACGAAAAAGGAGAACCAGCCAGCAGAAGAATCATTTCGGAACACAGCAAAAACAGCAAAACTTCGTTAACTCCGCAGCAGGTCAGAAGCCGTCTCGATTACTTAGAGAACAAAGATTATCTTACTAAAAGCCGCGGGCGCGCCGGCACTAAAATTACATTAGAGGGACTGAGTTTTTTAGAAACACTGAAACATCAAATAATCTAGAGATTGAAAGGAGAATGCACTTGTTTACAATCAAAGAAGAGATCGCCAATGCAATTACACATGGCATCGGTGTGATCTTGTCTATACCAGCATTAGTGTTTTTGATCATATTTGCGGCTCATTACGGGTCCGCATGGGATATTGTCAGCTTTACGATATTCGGTGTTTCCACGTTGCTGTTATATTTAAGCTCCACACTGCTTCACAGCATCACACATAAAAAGACGAAGGATATTTTAGAGATTATTGATCATAGCGCCATTTACGTACTGATCGCCGGAACCTACACCCCTTTTTTGCTGGGGCCGCTAAAAGGCACACTCGGCTTCACTTTGCTGATTATCGTCTGGTCTCTTGCCCTTGGCGGAATCGTCTTTAAAATTTTCTTCGTGAAACGCTTTATCCTATTGTCAACCTTCATGTATTTGATCATGGGCTGGCTGATGATGATTGCGGTTAAACCTTTATATGCTTCGCTGAGCGGAGCGGGATTCGGCCTTCTTTTTCTGGGGGGCGTTTTATACTCTGTCGGAACGATCTTTTACATTTGGAAAAAGATCCCCTTCCATCACGCCATTTGGCACAGTTTTGTATTAGGCGGAAGCGCTGCGATGTTTTTCTGTGTCCTGTTTTATTGTGTAAGGGTGCCATTCATTTCATAGCAAAAAGCGCAGTCTTAACGACTGCGCTTTTTTATGCTCTTAATTGTTTTTCATTTGCAGGTATCCAGGCTTTTGAAAAGGACAATTCAATATCTGCAGGCTTTAACCGTTTAAAGAACGATCCCTTTAGCAGATCTTCTGTTCCTTTCGTCTCCACCATTACCAATGGAAGCTGATGGCGGCTTGCAAGCGCTACAGGATCTATAGAACCATTTAATGAAAGAATCAGACTTTGTCCTTTTTCCAGCTGTTTCGTCACATCTTCATATACCTTTTCTGAATCGCCGTCTGAGATCACATCCATCCGATCTAGCCATTGCCCGACAAAAGGCAGGCGAAATGCTTTTGGCTTGGCAATAAAGCCGGCCGGTTCCTCAATATATCCAGCAATTAAGGCCAGTTCCGTCACATGTAAACGGGGATGCACATACAAAACAGGACCGTGCGGTATTTGCTCAGGCTGATGGATCGTCACAACTGAACCGGTAATGCCGATACAGCCTTCCAAAAACGCCTTTGGCTGCTCATAAACAAGCGTCATCTGTTTTTTGTATGAAAGACGAGGGTCAAGCATCCTTTGATTAAATAATTGTTTCATATGTTTCAACAGCATATATACAATATAAACGACTAGCAAACTGTAGCGGAACAATTAAAATCCTCCTGATTCAGAAGAATTCTTTTTTTCATATATCAGAAATTCGTAATCGTAAGGGTTTTTTTCATCCTTGATTCCCTTCTCAGCTGAAACCAGCTTCCAATCGGTCTCATCGAATTCGGGAAAATGTCGGTCGCCCTCAAACTCGTGAAGAATTTTCGTCATATACAGTCTGTCTGCATAAGGAAACAGCGCTGTATATAGCTGAGCCCCTCCGATCACAAAACATTCCTCAGAGTCTGAACATATGTCCAGTACATCCTTTATCGAACTGACAACCGTGCATCCCGGAAATTGTGAAGCCGGCGCTGATGTGACGACGATATTTTTCCGGTTTGGGAGCGGCCGTCCAATCGATTCATATGTTTTCCTGCCCATAATGATTGAATGCCCTGATGTTACTTTTTTAAAATACGCAAGATCATTAGGCAAATGCCACGGCAAATCATTGTCTTTGCCGATCAGCCTGTTGGCATCCATCGCAAAAATGAACGAAATCATACGCTGATCACTCCTTTTATCGGAAAGCCTTCCTGTAACTGAAATCTCATTTGATATCTGAAGGTGCTGATTGTTCCAGCGCCTGTCCGATCTCCCTTTTTTTCACCATGCTCTACGACATGTCTGCATAACTCCATATATTGTTTCATTTTTTTCATCCTTTAAAAGTAATCTTCTAGTAGTGTAACACAATAAAAAATCATTTCTGAACCCAGAAATGATTTTTTATTGTCACCTAATGAGTGGCTTTTCATCTTGTTCTTTTTCTTCATCTTGCAGATCCTGATGTGTATGGGCAATTCTGCTCGCCGCCGCTGCCGCAAGTGCTGCCACAATATCATCCAAAAAGGTATGAATCCCGTCCGGACTTTCATCAAGTTCCTTAATAATACCAACTTTCTCTTTATCCAAATAACCGAAGTTAGTTAAGCCAATCGATCCGTACACATTGACGATTGAAAGAGGGATAATTTCATCTATGCCGTAAAGCGGTTCATCCGTCTCAACAAGATGCTGCAGCGGTTCCGGAAGAAGTTTCTTCTCGGCGAGCTGATCAAGCGCAAGGCCTGTCAAAACAGCGTGAACAATTTCACGTTTGTGCAGCACTTTTTCTACATTCTCCATACATACGCTGAGCGGCAGATTTGGATTGTATTTTTCCTGAAGTTTTTGAACAATCTGCGCAATATCTTCTATCATAACACCGCGTTTGTGCAGCATATCTTTAGTTATATCGACCATTTCATTCATTGTGTACTTTTTCATGTCTAATGGCATCTCCTTTACGCACTCATCCAGTTGGGAGGCGTGTTGCGGTCCCAGTAAATGCTCCCAAGCTCATGATGTGATTGAAATCTATCTTCTGCTGAATGATAGTGAAAATTAAACCAGTAGCCGTCGTGAGGCGGATGGTCTCTGCGCACGTGAAATCTAAGGAGGTCTTCTCCAGTCTTCCGATTGTAAACGTTGAATATTTTTTCCGTTTTGCCCCCTGAAGGCGTGCTCGAGATCACTACATCTTGATATGCCTCATTATCTTGCAATGTCGCTAAATAATTACTTATTACATTTTCAATTTGCGGCAGAATCTCTTTCCGATAGTCATCCTCAATGACAGTAGAGATTTTGCTGCCGAATTTCAAAAAAGACTGATCCTCAGCACTGTCAAGGAGCTCTTCCTTGTACAATTGAAAAAGCAGTTCAGGGTCTTGCCTGTCTTCCGATGTATCATCATCGTACAGCTCATGCTCATCATAAAAAGCGGTGTAATCACTCTGCTCAAGACTGCTCGGCTGTCCGGAGGGCTTGTCTGCCATAAGAGCAGCCGGAGGAGATACGAGCCCGAATGTTACGATGGTAAATAAAACCACAAGAGTCTTTCTCATCCACAATTTCATGACTGCTTATTCCTCTCTGTATTATTTTCACTTTTCTCTTATTTTAGCACACCCTAAACATGCAAGTCATGTAAGATATGAAACTGATATGTAAATTAGGAGATTCGGTACTTTGCACTTCTTGTAAAAACGCTTACAATTTTTTGTGAAAGGAGGCTTTCTGCATGATTGACGCTTTATTTGCCACAGTTTCACTCTTAACATTGTTATACTTTGTCGTCATGGAAGTCACCGACTGACAGAAAGCCCGTGAATTCAATCACGGGCTTCGATGACACCATAATGAAAAAGCGCTGTTTTTCTTTTCATGACGTTAAAGCCAAACTGTTCAAACCTCGGGCTTTTCCAATGGTCTTTCAGCACAACTCTTTTTCTGGCAGCGCGCACCGCTTCTTTAATACACTCTTCATGTAAAACTGAATCTTCTGCCAAATCCCGTAAAGGTGCGATGCCGTCAGATGTCTCTACAGGCTCATGAAACATCGGATCAAAATAAACCACGTCAACCGAGTTGTCAGGAAGCTGCTTAATGTATTTAAATGAATCTCCATGCTTCACTTGGATTCTTCTCATTGCAGCCTGAAGCTCTTCTATCTTCGTTTCCCATGAAAGCAGTCCCAACTTCACCAACGCGGAGACAAGACTGCTTTTTTCAATCCCGATCACTGAACCTGTTTCGCCTACTGCCATACTTGCAATAATGGCATCTGAGCCCAGCCCGAGTGTGCAATCTAAAAACGTATCTCCCTCCGATAAACCAGCTGCCTGAAGCAACGGCTCCCGCTCGCCCCGTATGAAGCGTTTGGCTCTGAACATTGCTGTATTCGGGTGAAAAAAGAATTTGGCACCTTGTGTCGTATAAAGTTCAAATCTCTCTTTGCCGACCACAAGCAAATCGTGTTCAGCTAACTTCAGCAGATTTTCAACCGTTTGTTTATTTCGGCTGCAATATGGCATATGCAGCTCTTTTGAAAGCTGCTTTGCGGTTTTTATGGTGTGTTCAGACGGTCTATAGCTTGTTGTTATCATCTTTTGTACTCCCAAAAAGAAAATGCCCGGAAAACGGGCATTTAGCAGTGTGCATCAAAGGCAGCAGTCAAATTTTTCTTGATTTCTTCCATATCGTGTCCTTCAATTTCGTGACGCGGAATGAAATGCACGACTTCTTTTCCTTTCAAAAGAGCCATAGACGGTGAAGAAGGCTCCTGGCCGGTAAAATATTCACGCATTTTTGCAGTGGCTTCTTTATCTTGGCCCGCAAATACCGTCACCGTATTGTCAGGTGTTTTGTCATGCTGGAGAACTGCCTGTGTTGCCGCAGGACGTGCAAGGCCAGCCGCACAGCCGCACACAGAGTTAACGACGACAAGAGTTGTGCCCTCTGCCTTCTCCATAAAGTTTTCTACTTCTTCCGCTGTTGCTAATTCATCAAAACCTGCTCCCGTCAGCTCGCGGCGCATCGGCACAACAAGCTGGCGCATGTATTCTTCATAAGCCATTGACATAAAAAAAAGCCCCCTCTAGTATCCTTCATATGAAGTAAAGGATACTATAGAGAGGACTCGATTTCAAATGTTCACACCTTAAAATAGAAGAAAGTGTTCCCCGCTGCCTAGATTTTCATAATACCTCCGGTGTTGGCGCTTGTCACAAGTTTAGAATAACGTGCCAAGTAGCCAGTTTTCACTTTCGGTTCAAAACCTTTCCAGTTGGTTTTCCGCTTTTCCCACTCTTCCTCCGGCACTTGCACATCCAAAATACGTTTTTCAATATCAACAATGATATGGTCTCCATCTTCAACAAAGGCAAGCGGTCCTCCCTCAGCGGCCTCTGGTGATACGTGGCCGATTGAGAGTCCTCGGGAGGCCCCGGAAAAACGACCGTCCGTGATCAGAGCTACTTTTGGCCCAAGCCCCATTCCAACGATTTGAGACGTAGGCGCCAGCATTTCCGGCATGCCAGGTCCGCCTTTTGGTCCTTCGTATCGGATGATGACAACATCGCCTTCTTTGACTTTCCGGTTGATAATACCGTCAAGCGCCTCATCCTGAGAATCAAATACAACAGCCGGCCCTTCGTGTCTCGTGATTCCGTTTTGTACGCCGCCTGTTTTAATGATAGCGCCGTCCGGAGCCAGATTACCGAACAAAACAGCGAGACCGCCTTTTTCAGTGAATGGCTGATCCAGCGGATGGATGACGTCATAATCCTTCACTTCATGTCCGGCAATGGTTTCTCCAAGTGTTTCCCCTGTAACAGTCAGGGCATCTAAATGAAGTGCTCCTTCTTTCTTGGAAAGTTCATTCAGAGCCGCTGACACGCCGCCCGCTTCATGAAGGTCTTCAATAAACACATCTGAAGCAGGTGCCAGCTTAGCCAAATGCGGCACGCGCTCAGCAACTTCGTTGATGCGTTCTAAAGAGTATTCCACACCGGCTTCATTTGCAAGAGCTAGCGTATGAAGAACGGTATTTGTTGAACCTCCGAGCGCCATATCGAGTGCAAATGCGTTATCAATCGCCTTTTCAGTAACAATATCACGCGGTTTGATATCCTTGCGAATGGTTTCCATCAATTGTACAGCCGATTTTCTGACAAACTCTTTGCGTTCTGGCGATGCCGCGAGAATGGTTCCATTGCCCGGTAAGGCAAGTCCAAGTGCTTCGGAGAGACAGTTCATTGAGTTTGCCGTAAACATGCCGGAGCAAGACCCGCACGTTGGGCATCCAAACTGCTCAAGCTCTTGAAGTTCATTTTCGTTAATTTTTCCGGCTTGGTAAGCGCCTACCCCTTCGAATACTGAAGAAAGGGAGATTTTTCGCCCGTCACTAGTTCTTCCTGCCGCCATCGGTCCGCCGCTGACAAAAATCGTCGGAATGTTGATTCGCATTGCAGCCATAAGCATTCCCGGCGTAATTTTGTCACAGTTCGGAATACAGACCATTCCGTCAAACCAATGTGCGGATACGACCGTTTCCACAGAGTCAGCGATGATTTCACGGCTCGGCAGCGAATATCTCATACCGATATGCCCCATTGCGATGCCATCATCTACTCCGATGGTATTAAATTCAAATGGCACACCGCCGGCTTCTCTGATTGCTTCTTTTACGATTTTCCCAAACTCCTGCAAGTGAACATGACCGGGAACGATATCAATGTATGAATTACAAACCGCAATAAACGGCTTGCCGAAATCCTCTTCTTTTACACCTGCTGCACGAAGCAAACTGCGATGCGGAGCTCTATCAATTCCTTGTGTGATCATGTTACTGCGTAATTCTGCCATGGTGATCCCCCTATATTCTTTCAATTGTTAGATTGGATTTTATTTTAAAAATTTTCAGTTTATTTCGGGCTGATTTTGCAATAGATGAAATACAGGGCCGCCCTCGCCTTAGTTGTTTTCTTCATGTTTTTATATTTATATAGCTTTCTGTCGATGTGAACCCTCCAACTATTAATATTGTTACTTACTATAAATAGTTTTCGGGTATTTTTCAACAATATTCGCAATAATTTTTATAAAAAATCAATTCACATAAAAAAGACGCATCATCTGCGCCTTTTTCTTTTTATTATTCGCCTTTTTTTCTGCTCTCTGTCATTTGTTTCCAAACCGAACCTTTTGCTTCTTCTCCATGCTCAATACGTTCAAGCGCCATTTTCACCTGAAGGCTGACCTCAAATTCGGTGTCATCTTCGGCAGCTCGCAATGCTTCAATTGCACTTTCATCGCCGACTTCGTATAGAAACATAGCCGCACGCCAGCGAACAAGCTTGCTGGAATCGCTTAACGACTTGATCATAGCGGGGATGGCTTGCGGATCACCTATATCAGACAGGCAGTCTCCGGCCGTTCTTCTGACTGAGACAGCTTTATCTTCAAGCGCTTTATACAATAAAGGAAGAACATCAGGTGTTTCAATCATTCCTATATACACAACAGCCTGCCTTCTGATGGATACTTTCGGATCATCCAACGCCTTCTGTAAAACCGGGATATCCTCTTCTTTCGGATCCATCTGTTCGAGGTGTGCATAACGCTTTTTCCAGTCTTCTTCATCAAGCATGTCAAGCGTTACTTTATAGGCTTTGCGCTGTACAGCTTGTTTTGCTTCTCCCGTTCCTTCAGCAACAGCTTCTGCCAGCCGTTTCAGCCGTTCATCACTGTAAGCAGCCTGAAGCTCTTCTGTCACGTCATGACCGATTTCATTAAAATCGCCGAATCTGACACCTTGCTCCTTCCAGGCCCGCTCAAACACAACGTTTGACGATTCAGACCTGAGTTTTAAGATCGCCTGCTGAAAGCGTTCAGGTAAGCCGAAGCGCTCTTCCCGCTCCCCATCCGTCAATTTGACCTGCATAGGAATGCCGCTGAACATCTGCACAAAAACTTTCACCTCTCCAAAAGATTCTTGCTCAGAGCGGTTTTCTTCTTTGCTTTCAGCGCTTTCCATCCCAAATGCAGTGCGGACTTGCGGTAAAATGTCTTTCCAGTCGTATCTCGCATTCCGTTCAACAGCAAGAAAATCAGCGACATGGTATACCCCTTTAACACCTTCTATTTTAAGGATTTCCGCTATAACTGGCGGTGCGCCTTCTGCTTCATCCTGTTTATAGTTATTGCTTTTGCCTGCCGGAAGCTCTTCTGTCAGGATGACCTTCATCGTATTCGGGCTTGGCGTAGGTTCAATTGATTTTATCTTCATGATCGTCCTCCTATAGCATATCTGTGACTTATTCTATCATAGTCGCTCCAAGCCTTCTATTACGACGTTTTGGCATCTATTCCAGGTGCATCTTTTTCTAATTGGCCGATAAACTGCACCATAAAATCATGTCTTTCTTCTGTCAGGTCCCGTGCAGTTTCTGTATTCATCATATCTTTCAATCGAAGCAGCTTATGAAAAAAATGAGCATAGGCGCTTTGATCATCACCGTAAAGACCGTGTCCTTTTACCCCAGCAAACATAAAAGCTCTGGCAATACCTACAGCACCGATCGCATCAAGCCTGTCAGCGTCCTGCACAACCTTTCCTTCAATCGAGAGCGGCTCGCCATCAAGCTTTTTTCTGTCCCGAAAAGACATCCTTGTGATGATGTGAATCACTCTGTCAGCAGCCTCTCTTTCGATTCCGAAAAAAACGAGCTGATTATATACTTCACCTAGAGAAAGCCTGACCGTCTCAGGGAGTTTGTCATCAATCACATCATGAACCAACGCTGCTGTTTCACAATGAGCAAATCCGGCTCTCTTTTTCTCCAATATACACAGCAAGTTCTGCCACTCTTAATACATGATGCCAATCATGCCCAGCGCTCTCACCCGTTAGGACAGATTGAACCCATGACCTGATTTGCTCTTTGTGCTTACATCCCTTCATAAAATCACCCTTTTATCGCCCTAATTGTTTTATGATCACGTCTTCCAGTTCTTTCGGATTTGTATTTGGAGAATAGCGGCCAACAACCACTCCGTTTCTGTCCACGATAAACTTCGTGAAATTCCACTTGATCGCCTTAGTTCCAAGCATCCCTTTCGCATGCTCTGTCAAATACACAAACAGGGGATGGGCGTTTTTTCCATTCACTTCTACTTTCGAGAACATAGGAAACGTAACACCGTAATTTGTTTCACAGAAATTCTGTATGTCTGTCTCGTCGCCAGGCTCTTGGTTCATAAATTGATTACAGGGAAACCCTAAGATCTCTAAGCCTTCCTGCTGATATGTATCATATAACTCCTGAAGCTGCTTAAGCTGAGGAGTAAAACCGCATTTACTCGCTGTATTCACGATCATTAACACTTTACCGGCAAAAGGCTGAAGTGTCATGTCCTTCCCTGTAATTGTACGTACCTTCATCTCATATATCGACATATAAGTCCCTCCTATGTCCCCCTGCTGATGATTATTTTACCTTTTTTATATTTCAATTCAAAATGCATGTGACCCCCAGCTCTTCATGAGGCTCATTTTTTATCTCTTTTCTTTCTATAAAACGCTCCAATCCCCTTCTGTAATCCCGATGGAAAATTATTTTACGGTGAAACCAAAAGGCGTATCTATGCGTTTTATTTAAAGAGTTTTCTGTTGTTTCTCCCCTTAACACATATAGATAGATTGAAAATTGGCGTAAAAATTCCTATAATGAAGAAAATCAGACGGGGAAATGATGGGGGTGGCACGTTGCCTATAAATATACCAACACACCTGCCGGCAAAACAGGTGCTTGAGAGTGAGCATATATTTGTAATGGATGAAAGCAGAGCATTTCATCAGGATATCCGGCCGCAAAAAATTATCATATTGAATTTGATGCCGAAAAAAATCCAAACAGAGACTCAGCTTCTCAGATTGCTTGGAAATTCGCCTTTACAAGTTCATTTTACATTTTTAATCCCAAGCACACACACGCCGAAAAACACTGCAAGAGAACACCTGGACGAATTTTACACGACTTTTTCCAATATCCGTCACAAGAAGTTTGATGGCATGATTATCACTGGTGCGCCGATCGAGCATTTGGCGTTTGAAGATGTTTCTTATTGGGAAGAGCTCAAAGAGATTATGGAGTGGAGCAAAACAAATGTTACTTCAACCTTGCATATTTGCTGGGGAGCTCAAGCAGGTTTGTATTATCATTACGGAGTGGAAAAAATTCAAATGCCGAATAAGGTCTTCGGCGTGTTCGAACATACAGTTCTTTCAAAACATGAAAGATTGGTAAGAGGTTTTGACGAGCTATACTACGTGCCGCATTCCCGGCATACAGATATAAATATGGAACAGCTTCAAGCAGTGCCTGATTTACATATTCTATCCGCATCAGAGGAAGCTGGGGTTTGCTTAATTGTGTCAAAAGACGAAAAACAAGTATTTTTAACAGGGCACCCCGAATATGATACAAATACGCTTCTTCAAGAGTATGAAAGAGATTTGGAACGAAACCTTTCTACTGTCGAGGCGCCTAAGCACTATTTTGCAAAAGAAAGCAAAGAGCCAGTGAATCGCTGGAAAGCGCATGCGACATTATTGTTTATGAACTGGCTGAATTATTACGTTTACCAAGAAACTCCTTATGAATGGGACTAATTTTTTTTATAGTGATACGCTGAGCAAAAAATATGATAAAATACATCTGATTCAGTCTGCCTATAACAAAAATTTAACATACTGGGATCCAAATCTTTTAAAACTAGCTTAATTTTTTACTGCATTACTAATTTGATTATGTATTTGTGTTATGTTTATGTATAGACATTAACTCCTTACGATGCATGAAGCTTGCTTGTTGTTGATTACATTGAGGTGAATTTACTTGAATACCAATAAAAGAATATTAATTTTGACTGCAAATTACGGAAATGGACATATGCAGGTAGCCAAAACGCTTTATGAGCAATGTGTACGGCTCGGCTTTCAGCATGTTACAGTTTCTAATTTGTACCAAGAGTCAAATCCGATTGTTTCAGAGGTAACTCAATACCTTTATTTAAAAAGCTTCTCAATCGGGAAACAGTTTTATCGTTTGTTTTATTACGGAGTTGACAAAATCTATAATAAACGCAAATTCAATATTTATTTCAAAATGGGAAATAAACGATTGGGCGAGCTTGTTGATAAACATCAGCCCGATATTATTATTAATACATTTCCGATGATCGTCGTGCCGGAATACAGACGCCGAACAGGGAGAGTCATTCCTACCTTTAACGTTATGACTGATTTTTGCCTTCACAAAATCTGGGTTCACGAAAACGTGGATAAATATTATGTGGCAACAGATTATGTAAAGGAAAAACTGTTGGAGATCGGCACTCATCCAAGCAACGTAAAAATTACCGGAATTCCTATCAGGCCCCAATTTGAAGAATCCATGCCGGTGGAACCGATATATAAAAAGTACAATCTTACACCGAACAAAAAAGTGCTTTTGATCATGGCAGGTGCCCACGGTGTATTAAAAAACGTAAAAGAGCTGTGTGAAAACCTTGTTAAAGATGATCATGTGCAAGTGGTTGTTGTGTGCGGAAAAAACACGGCTTTGAAAGAATCTTTAAGTGTGCTTGAATCAGAAAACAGTGACAAATTAAAAGTTCTCGGCTATGTGGAGCGCATTGATGAGCTGTTTCGAATCACAGATTGCATGATTACAAAACCCGGAGGCATTACTTTGACAGAAGCAACTGCCATCGGTGTGCCCGTCATTCTGTACAAACCCGTGCCTGGCCAGGAAAAAGAAAATGCAAACTTCTTTGAGGATCGAGGAGCTGCGATCGTCGTGAATCGTCATGAAGAGATTCTCGAGTCAGTCACTTCCCTTCTTGCAGATGAAGATACTTTACGTCGCATGAAGAAAAACATTAAGGCTCTTCACTTAACCAACTCTTCCGAAGTGATTTTAGAGGATATTCTGAAGGAATCTGAAATGATGACAGATAAACAAAAAGCCAAAGCATTATCTTAATCAATATTCTGGAGAGCATACGAAAATCGTGTGCTCTTTTTTTATTTATATTCATCCATTAATAATAACGGTTACACTTCTTTTTCGAAATGTGCCTTCTTTTGAAAAATAAGCAGTTTCACAACTTGACGCATGTTTTCATATGGTGTATAGTTGAACCATCATTTAACAATAAATCACCGTTAAATGATGACAAAAATTTTTTTTAGCACTCATGTGCTACAGTACTAGGAGGAATTAAGCAATATGCAAAACGGTAAAGTAAAATGGTTCAACAACGAAAAAGGATTCGGCTTCATTGAAGTTGAAGGCGGAGACGATGTATTTGTTCACTTCACAGCTATCGAAGGAGACGGATACAAATCATTAGAAGAAGGACAAGAAGTTTCTTTTGAAATTGTCGAAGGTAATCGTGGACCTCAAGCTTCTAATGTTGTAAAACTCTAAACTCAATACATGATGATGAGATGACAAATATAGGAGAGGCAAATGCCTCTCCTATTTGATTTTCATCTGGATTTCAATCGCCAAAATATTTTGTTTGCACCTCTGCTCAATGTCTTCAATATGTTTTTCCATTGACGGCTTCCCTTTTTTCGCGATATCCGCCAGTTCTTCTAAATCATTGTATATTTCTACAAACGTTTTGTGAAGGATCGACTTCAAGTCTTTATCATCCATATAACTGCGTTCCCCTTCTCTGCCAAGATACCTCAAATAGTAAAACAGTCCTATTTTTTGTGGTTCAATAGTTATATCGGCTTATTTTTATTTTATTTTCTATTTTGGTGCATAAATTTCAAAAAATCTCTGCAAAATAAGTGCGGAGGTGTTTTTTATGACTTCAGAATTTCATAATGAGGATCAAATTGGCTTTACTGATAAACGGCAGCTAGAACTGGCGGTGGAAACAGCGCAGAAAACGACAGGAGCTGCGACGCGAGGGCGAAGCACAACATTAGTTGATGCCGCATACCAAGCCATTGAGGATGCAAGAGAACTATCGCAATCTGAAGAGCTGACAGCTCTGGATGATTCTGAATTTGTACAACAGCAGCAACAGCTTCTGGATGACAGTCAGCATCAGCTTGATGAGTTCAAACAATAAAAAACCGCAGCTTCTGCGGTTTTTTTGTTTAGTGATTGGTTAAAACATCGCCGTAGGCTCTCAGCTTTTCACCAACCGTACATTTATTAATACAAAATGAATGCGCATAGGTTTTGCCAAATTCTTTGCGGAACTGCTTCTTGATAAAACAGTCCTTGCAATATTCATCGTGCAATTCTGTCAGTTCTTTAAAGATCATTTTCTTATCCAATATCGTCATCTCCGTTACGGTCTAATGTCGTGTGGCTTTCCACGAATTGATGGGATAGAATTTTTTTAGCGAGTCCATCAGCTTCCTGGTTGTTTTTCCGCTGTATGGTTTCGTAGGTTGGAGTAAGCTTCAGCGATTCAAGGAGTGCTTCTATTTTGTCCAGCCATTCATTATGAGACGGGTCATAGCAAGGCCAGCTGCCATCAAGCTGATTCAGCACAACAAGCGAGTCCCCTTTGATCGTAATTGAATTTCTGCTTGCCCCAAGCTCTCTTACTTCCCTTATCGCTTCATAAAGCGCCGCGTATTCAGCTTCATTATTGGTTTTCAGCCGGAAACTTTTATTTTTTCGCAAACGATGCCGGATTCCTCCTAATGAATAATAAATGACAATTCCGAGTCCGGCCAGCTCGCTCTCCTTATCGAAGCTGCCGTCAAAATAAACAGTAATGTCATCAGGCTCATGAGCAAGCTCCTCTGTCAACTTTTCCAATTCCTTCAGCGACCAGCTGCCGCCTTTTTCATCTTCAAATTCGAGTTCTTTCATGTATGGAAAACGGCCAAGTTCTCTCGCAAGCATACGGGCCTGCTGTGCTGTCAGCCAGTCTTCTCCCAAAAACGAGACAGATCCCGTTCCTTTTGCTTCTATTTTCATATGCGGTTTGAGCTTCATTGATATCACCTTACCATTCATTTCATTAGTTGCAGGGCTTGTGCTATAATCAAACCAATCTTATCCCGGAAAGGAAGCTTCTTTATTTTGTTTAACAACTTGTTTTGGATCGTTTTTGCGATCATTAATTTTATCATTGTTCTCTTGTTTTATAAAGGATTTGGCAAAATGGGACTGTTTGTTTGGATTGGTTTTGCCACAGTCTGTGCCAACCTTCAAGTGGTCAAAACAGTAGAACTGTTTGGCTTAACAGCAACACTCGGAAATGTGATGTACGGCACAATCTTTTTTGCGACAGATGTGCTGAATGAAAAATACGGACCGGCTGAAGCCAGAAAAGCGGTATGGCTCGGATTCTCAACCCTTCTGACACTGACAGCAGTCATGCAGGGCGTGCTCCTTTTTGAACCGGCCTCCAGCGACATGTCACAAACCGCGCTGGAAACGATTTTCGGCTTCCTTCCACGCGTCGCGTTAGGAAGTCTGCTTGCCTTTATCTTCAGCCAAACACTGGATGTTTATGTATATTCGGCAATCAGAAGGATATTTCCTTCCGATCGGCTTTTATGGCTCAGAAACGGCGGCAGTACAGCAGTCAGCCAGCTGTTGGATACATTTATTTTTACAAGCGTCGCTTTTCTCGGCATTTATCCGCCAAACATTTGGCTTCATATCTTTATTTCAACATATTTGATTAAGTTTGCGGTATCTTTGATTTCATTGCCATATGCCTATACAGCCAAAAAAATGATACCGAATGATGAAAGGAGTTCATAATGCTTGCTGAAATATATGTAGACGGCGCAAGCGCTGGTAATCCCGGGCCTTCCGGTATCGGCATTTTCATTAAACATGAAGGAAAAGCAGAATCTTTCTCTATTCCAGTCGGAATACATACAAACCAGGAAGCTGAATTTCTTGCATTAATTGAAGGAATGAAGCTATGTGCAAAGCGCGGGTATCAATCTGTTTCCTTTCGAACTGATTCAGATATCGTGGAGCGTGCAGCTGAGTTTGAAATGGTTAAAAATAAATTGTTTCAACCATATGTGGAGGAGATCATCCGATTAAAAGCAGGCTTCCCTCTTTTTTTCATCAAATGGATACCAAGCAAGCAAAACCAAAAAGCCGATCTGCTCGCAAAAAACGCGATTTGGATGAATGATAAGAATTAAATCTGGATCATTGGTCATCCTAGTGATGAGGTGACTGACATGAAAAAGAAAAATAAAGGCCGGCTGACCGGCGGTGCAACTCCACAGGGCGACCTGGATGGTAATACACATAATGACCCTAAAACCGAGCTTGAGGAAAGAGCCAAAAAAAGCAATACAAAACGCTAGAGAAGATCTATACGATCTCTCTAGCGTTCAATTTTTCAAGCATACGTTCAATTCCTTTGATTTGATGGCGCCGAAGCATGGCAGCCGCCTGCTCCATTTGCAGAGTAAACAAAGCATCATTCAAGGTGCAGACCAGCGGCACAGAGCAGTGAATTTCCGCAAGCTTCCTCGACATCTCCAAATCGCTCAAACCTTGCTGAATTTTCCCCTGCTGTCCCTTCGGAAGAAGCGAAAGATTTTCTAATAACCGGTCAATCGTTTCGTATTCACGAATCAGTTTATAGGCTGTTTTTTCGCCAATCCCTCTGACGCCAGGATAGTTATCACTGGAATCACCCATAAGCGCTTTAATATCAATTAAGGCCTTCGGCAGGATGCCTGTTTCTTCATAAAAAGCCTCTTTTGTATAAACTTTATAATTTCCAATTCCTTTTTGGAGCAAGGCCACGCTCACTTCATCTGTTAACAGCTGAAGCAAATCTCTGTCTCCCGTTACAATCGTGATGTCAGCTTCATTAGCAAACAAAGCGGCAAGTGTTCCGATGCAATCATCCGCTTCATACCTGGCAAATCCAATGTTTATAATACCAAGCTCTGCGGCCGCTTCCTTAGCCAACTCAAACTGCGGGATCAGTTCTTCTGGGGGTGCACTGCGGTTCGCCTTATAATCTTGGAACAGATCATTTCGATACGTTTTGCTTCCCATGTCCCAACAGCAGATGACGTGTGTCGGCTGGAATGTTTCAACTGATGTGATCAAATGCTTTAAAAAACCATTGACACCGTTCGTCGGCACTCCGCTGTCATTTATCATAAAGTTGCGATGCACAGCCGTTGCAAAAAAAGCTCGGAATAAAAGAGCCATGCCGTCAACCAGCAATAGTTTATTTTGATTCATAAATTAACTCCCTTTTCTTTCATTCCTTCTATTTTACCATAAAGCAGCGCAAAATAAAAAACAGCATCTCTCCAATAAGAGATGCTGTTCGACGACAAATCAGTCGCTATGTCTTTTGTTGCTGGCGATCAGCTTTTCAGCTTCGCGTCCTGCGTAAGAGTCAAAATGGGTTTGAAACCCATTTTTCTTTTTGGCATTGTTATTGGCCTGTGCATTTCTGTTTCCCAGCTTTGTTCTGCCCAACATGAATCCCCCCTTACGTCGGATACATATAGTATATGCTTCCCGCAAGAGATTCACTCGCGACAGGATCATCCAGCTTATAGGCTGCCTGCGTATTCTCTGACCATTTCTTTTGACACAAGGCGTCTTGTCGGGACAATGCCTTTTTTGGCGAGCTGATTCATTTGCTCGGTTATTTCATTAATGGCATCTGTCGTAAAAGGCTCATCGTTTTTGCATTTTGAAATCGCTTCTTCAATGGCCATTTCACGCATGTTTTCAAGTCGTACAAATGCTTTGATATGCTCATGCTGTTTTGATGAATGTGCTGAAATTGCTTTATGTACCTCTGACATGAATCGCTCATCTCGCTTTTTTCTATTTAGTCTATCATGACTTGTCAGACACGCCAACTGAATTTTACATTTTTATTGAATGATCTGATCTTTGCCAGGAGATACATGCTCGGTATGCCTTTTCAATCTCCTTCGCCTGTTCCCCCTGCTCATATCCCCTTACATATGTCTCTTTTTGATCCTTTATTTGTTTCATTGCGTTTTCAGCCATCTCTTCCTGCAAGCGGCTGAGATGATCTGTGTAATGAGAAAGGAGGCTTTCCTCTTCATTTTTCACCCAATTCTCTGTGATTTTATTGAGTTTCGTCCGCACAGCTTCGATAAAGGCTGCTTTTCCTTTCTGTTCAAAAAAGTGCTTTGGTGATTTAATCCCTTTTTGTTCCTGCTCAAAGGCATGTGCAGCTATTTCAGGTGCAACTTCCTTCAGTTGAATGCCTTTCGAATGCTGATCATTTGTATAAATGGAAAAATAACCGTCCTCGTTTAATGTTTTTTGAAAGCTTACCAGCCACTCTTCGGCAAGATGCCGTTCAATGAAACCGCTCATGCGGACGTCAAGCGTTTTGATTTCCTGAACATATTCAAACTGATATTCTTGTAAGGCGGCGGCCATCGCCTTACCGACATTGTTTCTCCAATCCCCATTCTGAAGCCCGGGATGAAATGCTGATTTTAATAAATCATTCGCAAAAAAGGATAATCGCTGTGTAATGTGATAAAGCTGTTCTTTTGTATCTTTTTTCACTTTCTCAATGATGGTTTTTGAGTTCTGTCGTTTTTCGATCTCTGCAGCAGCTCGCTCATATGACAAAGTTAAGCGCTGTTTCTGCTCTTCCTTTTCCTCCTTGGACTGAAGCTGAGATTGACGGAGCTGGAAAACAGTTTCGCATAGTTTGTCTGCTTCCGAACTGAGCTGTGCAGCTGACGCTTTTTTTACATCCACTTCGATAAAGCGTTCTAAGTGATTTCTTACTTTCTGAAACTGATTATAAAATGATTCCGTTTTTCCCAGCAGTTCCTCCTTACTTGATACGGTAAAGAGCTGCGGTTTGTGAATCCCTTCTTTTGCAAGCTCTGCGCTGACATAATCAGTCACTGTTTCGAGCTCTGTTTTATCTTTTGCAAGATCTGCTGCATTAATGATGAAAATCATCTTATCTGTGCTGAGCGATTCTTTTACAAGCCCAAGCTTCCGCAAAAATGAACGGTCTCCTTTCGAAAAGGAGTGCTGATAATAGGTCATATAAAAAAATGCATCAGCATCTTTTATATATTGGAACGCCAGCTCTGTATGCCGTTTGTTCATGCTGCTTGCGCCTGGCGTATCAACGATTGTAATTCCTTTTTCAGTGAGCGGGCATGTATAATAGACCGTCACCTCTTTTACAGCGCAGGCTGTTGCCTCCTCCGCCACATACGGCTTTAATTCAGACAGCGGTATCGTTAATTTCTTTTGTTCCTGTATATATTGCTGATACTTTTCATGTGCGAGCAGGAAGTTGTCGATCAATTTGATATGTTCTTTTTGAAGCCTGCTTTTTTTGACGGCCTTTTCCCACTTTTCGGTGAAAGAGCGGCCTGCGGGTTCTTCTTGTATCCCGGTAAGCTGCATAATGTCTGCCGTTAAATCAGCTTCCGACTTAAACACGACATCAGCTGTTTTATTTAGATGCACTTCGGTTGGTTTTGTGATTTTGTTAATGGTGGCTGTGGTTGGCGTTGGAGAAGACGGCAGTACCTTTTCACCAACAAGTGCATTGGCAAATGACGATTTTCCCGAGCTGAAGCCCCCAAAAAGCGCAAGTGTAAAATTCCGGTCCTCAAGTCTTTTAATCCTTTCCTGAAATGCTGCCGTTTGCTTCGATAACACGCTGTATTCTCCTAAAAGATCAGACAACATGTGAAAGCGTTTGATTTGGTCTTGAAGCCGGTACCCCTGCCCCGTTTTGATTTCTGATTTTTGCATCGGCTGCAGCGTTTTCTGGTCTTGATTTTGTTTCTGCTCTGGAGCTGGCACTGTTTTTTTCTTCGTTTTAAACCAGTCCATGTCTACCTGCTTTGGATTTCCTGGCTTCGTTTCCCACATGGCCCACATGCGATCGGCTTTTTCACGTGCATTATGTTCTAATTGGGCCTGTTCTTGCAGGAGGGCAAGTTTTTCCGATTCCTGAATCAGCCGATCATTAATCATTTGCATGTCTTTGAAAACACGCTCTTTTACCATCTCAGCCAGCGGCTTTATGATGTCTGCCGCTTTTCTTTTCGCTTCTTTGCGGATAAGCTCTGCCAAGTCTTTTGTATATTGCAATACATATTCAGAGGAAAAAGCTGCCCCCTGCTTGACCGCACGTTCAATGATGTCAATTTCAAGCGGAGTGGAATAGGCCTGTATGCGCTGTTCACTTTCAGCGGTATGAACATGGAATGCCTTCGCAAGGTCATGGAGCGTGTCTATCATATGCCAATCCGCTTCAGCCTCTGTCCGTTTTGTCACATCAGAGAAAAAAACATTCCTTCTTCTCTCTCTTTCCTGTGCAGTTTTCGCTTTCGAAAAGAATAAACCTGTTTTAAAAGAAGGCTCTCTTGATTCTAGGTATGCAGCTGCCAGCTCACGCATTTCAAAAGGTGTCAGATTGGCGTTTTTTAAGATGAGATTGATTTCTTCTTTCATCCTGTTTTCTGCACTAGTCGTTTGTTTTGCCGTCTCAGCCAATTGATCACGCAGCGATTGGACCAGTGCCATTTGTGTATCAAGCTGTTCAGCAAAGCTTGGACCGTCTGTTTCGTTTTTCAAAAGCATTTCCGTATGTTCCTTCAGCAGATTGTGGACTTTTTGTTCGGTTAAAGTCTGCAAATTGTTTTTTGATTGCCGCTCTATTCTTTTTAATTCTTTTCGCAGAAGCCGAATCTGATTGAACGGATGGTTTGGTTCTGTCACTGACGTAAAATAGAGCGCTTCCTTCGAAATGCCTTCATTGCAAAGCATCTCCTCTACCTGCACTTTATAGTCTTCAAAGCGAGTCTCCGTCTCGTCATGGCGGTCAATTTGATTTACGATAAAATACACATTGGGAATACTTTCTTTTATCGATCTGAGAAACTTCACATTTTCCTCAGCGTGCACATGATTATAATGAACGACGTAAAACAACGCATCTGCCTGATGGAGAATGGACGCGGCCGACAGAAAATGAGCGTTGTCAGTAGAATCAATCCCAGGGGTGTCAATATACGCTACCCCAGAATCGATCTCAGTATACCGGTCAAAAATTTCAACGCTTTCAATTTGTTCGCCGTCTTTGCAATATTGCTGCACCTTTTCCTTCTGGTAAGATCCCTCCAGCTCAGCATACGCCCCGTCTGTTGTATGAAGCCGAACTCGCTTTTCACCGTTTCTGATCACAACAGTGTTAGCGCTTGTCGGAATCGGACTTGTCGGCAAAATCTCCTCCATTAGCAGGCAGTTCAGCAGTGACGACTTCCCTGCTGAATAATGCCCGGTAAACGCGATATAAATTTCCTCATCAGCTGCTTTTTTCATAACTGCTGCCAGTTTAGCCGCCCTTTGGTCGTCTTGATTCTCAATGAGGTGCTTGTAAAGTTCTCCTGTTTTGTGCAAAAGCTGTTTTCTGTTATGTTTTGTCATCAATCTGAACCCCTTTGCGCCGTATCAATTGTGAACCTTTTTTGAAAGATCTGAATATAACCCTTTTTCTCATTTTACACAAGAATGAGCCAAATTTCTTTAAGAGAATAGAAAAAAGCCGCCATTACGGCAGCTTCTGCAAAAATCTGAAAACTTAAATGATTCTTAGATTCATGAAACCGATTTATTAGAGATTCCTTTTAATACAAATCCAATTAACACACTATATGTACAGACCGCCCCAAACAAAAACAGCATTGTCATTTGCTTCACCATCCTGATTGAGAATCTTTTTCATGTTCATTTTAACATGGATGAGAATGATTTTCAATCTCTATTTTATACCGTATTCCTCTAAAGCTTTGTCTTCTGTACGAATTCTCACTGTTAACATTGCGGCATTTAAAATGGAAAACAGACACATCGTAACGTACGCTTGATACAGCAGCGGAATCAATACAATTTCTAAGATGACCACGGTATAGTTAGGGTGCTTCATCCATTTATAAGGGCCTTTTTTCACAAGCTCCGCACCTGGAACGACGAGGATTTTCGTATTCCAATATGACCCTAAGGAACAAAGCGCCCAATAACGTACTGCCTGAACGGTTGCGATAGCAACCGCGATAGCGATCCACCAGCTTGACGGCTGTTTGTTCATCAGCAGCACTTCCGCCATTAATGACAGGAAAAAAAGGATGTGCATGATGATCATATATGGGTAATGGCTCTCCCCGAATTCCATTGCCCCTTGTTGCTTTACCTTTTGTTCATTTTGTCTGGCTACTGCCATTTCAGCTGCTCTTTGCGCAATGAGAATAGCAATTAACAACCAAAACATAAATCAAGCCCCCTTCTCCCAGCTGAATAACAGCAGCTCTGATGAAAACCCAGGTCCTAATGCGCCAATCAGCCCCCGTTCAGCTTCCTTTTTATGTCCGTTTAACAGATGGTCTTTGATGACATACAATATTGTGGCTGAAGACATATTTCCATGTTGTTGCAATATGTATTGAGCTGATGAAAGCTTTTCTGGCGTCAGCTCCAGACTTTGAATGTATGCGTCGATTACTTTTTTTCCGCCTGGATGTGCCAAAAAAACACTGATATCACGACATGTCAGCCAATGTTTTGCCAAAAACTCTTGTACATTTGTTTTGAGCCATTTTTCCACCAAATCCGGAATATCTCTAGAAAAAATGACTTTGAACCCCCGATCGGTAAAATCCCAGCCCATTACATCTTCTGATTGTTTCATCAAAACAGACTGGGAATCTATTACCTTCGGGGCAAGCTTCAATTTCGACACCCTGCGGTCCGCTTTTCCTCCGCATAATAAAGCTGCGGCAATACCATCACCGAAAAGTGAGGTGCCAATCAGATTGCTTTTCGTTTTGTCTTCCGGCTGGAATGTCAGGCTGCACAGCTCAGCAGCAATGACAAGCACGAAAGCCTCGGGATACGCTTTGCAGTATTCTGCTGCGCGCGCGAGTCCGCTGGCTCCGCCTGCACAGCCCAGCCCCCAAATTGGAATCCGTTTTGTATATGGAGAAAACGGCAGTTCATTCATGAGACGCGCCTCAATGCTCGGTGTGGAAAGACCCGTGCTGGAGACGAAAAACACAGCATCTACTTTCTCATAAGGAATGGCATCTTCAATAAATGCAGGATGAGAGAGACACTCGCGAACAGCTTCTTTGCTGTGTTTTAGCGTTTCTTCTATGTATATTTGATTTTTTTCTTCAAAGCTGTGACCCTCTTTATACCATTCAATCGGCTTGACAAATTGTCTTGATTGGATTTGCCCATTTTTAAAGGAGGTTAACAGCCTGTCAATATCCTTAAAAGAATGCTGAAACATATAGCGGGCAAACTCAATCGCTTTTTCTTGATTTACATCGTTCATGGGGAGACTTGTTCCGATAGATAAAATAAACGCCATGCAATCACCTCTTTGCATACATTGTGCCGCAACCATCTTTTTTATATACAAAAAAACTCCGCCGCGGCGGAGTTTAGACTGCTGTTTTTTGCTCAATGGCATCAGCGTTTCGTTCTGTTTTTTCAGCTCTAGAAAATACGTTATATACGATATTCAAGATGACAGCAGTAATGCTGCCAGCGACAATACCGTTTGTTGTAAGGAGCGTTAAGGCACTAGGAAGCTGCTTGAAAATATCCGGTACAACTGTCACACCGAGGCCCAGACCGACTGAACAGGCAACAATCAGCAGATTTTCCTGTTTTGCAAAGTCAATGCGGCTAAGCATTTTGATTCCGTAAGCGATCACCATTCCAAACATCGCCACCATCGCACCGCCCAAAACAGCAGATGGAATAATGGTCGTAAAAGCAGCGATCTTTGGAAACAGCCCAAATGCCATTAAGATGATACCCGTGACCACAATAACGGCATTTTTTTTGATTCCTGTCAGCTGTACGAGCCCGACATTTTGAGAGAATGCAGTGTATGGAAAAGCGTTAAATATACCGCCCAAAAGCACAGCCAGTCCTTCAGCGCGATAGCCTTTAGACAAATCTTTCTCTGTCAGACGGCGGTTCGTCAGGTCACCTAAGGCAAAGTAAACACCCGTTGATTCTACAAGGCTGACAATGGCAACGATGGACATCGTGATAATAGGTGCTGCGTGAAAAGACGGCATGCCGAAGTAAAACGGCTGAATCATTTGTACAGCTGCAGCATCCGAAACGTTATCAAACTGAACTTTTCCCATAAAATAAGCGATGAATGTCCCGATTAAAATACCGATTAAAATGGAGATGGATTTGATAAAACCTTTTGAGAAACGATATAGAAGCACAATGATACTCAATACGACAAAGGCGAGAACAAGATTGGAAAGCTCTCCGAAATCAGCACTTCCTTCACCGCCGGCCATGTTATTCATCGCTACCGGCATAAGGGTAATACCGATAATCGTAACAACTGAGCCTGTCACGACCGGCGGAAAAAACGATGCTAGCTTTCCAAAGAAAAACGAAATCAGAATAACGAGAATACCTGACGCGATGATGCTTCCGTAAACCGCTGAAACCCCGTACTCAGCTCCTATCGCAATAATCGGCGATACTGCTGTAAATGTACAGCCAAGCACTACCGGAAGCCCGATCCCGAAAAATCGGTTGCTCAACACTTGCAGAAGTGTAGCCACACCGCACATAAAAATATCAATCGACACTAAGTAGGTCAGCTGTTCGACAGTCAGTCCCATCGCTTTTCCGACAATCAGAGGAACGACAATGGCACCGGCGTACATGGCGAGCACATGCTGTATACCTAAAGACAGCGTTTTGCCGAATCCGTTTTTCATGAATGAACCTCCTGTACGAAGGATACTTTTCCTTCTGCTAAAGATTGAATTCTTGCCAAAGATTCCACCCGATAACCAAGGTTTATCAGTTCTTCTCTTCCAGGCTGAAATGACTTTTCAATGACAATGCCAAGTCCTGCAATAGAAGCCCCCGCTTGTTTCACAATCGAAACGAGCCCATGCGCCGCTTGTCCATTTGCCAAAAAATCATCGATAATCAGCACATGATCCTGATCCGACAGATGGGTTCCTGAGACTGCGATTTGACTTTCGGTCTGCTTTGTAAAGGAATAAACAGATGCTGTCAGCAAGTTGTCGGTGAGTGTTAATGATTTATGTTTTCTCGCAAAGACAACAGGCACTCCCAGCTTCAAACCCGTCATCACAGCAGGAGCGATTCCGGACGATTCGATTGTCACAATTTTGGTAATGTTATCTTTTGCAAACCTGGCCGCAAGTTCGTCTCCGATTTTCTGCATAAGCAGCGGATCAATTTGGTGATTTAAAAACGAATCCACTTTCAATACTTGATCGGATAATACGAAGCCTTCTTCCTCAATTTTCCGTTTTAATGCTTCCATCCTGCCTTACCTCCATTATGAGAATAAAAAAAGCATTGCCCGCTCAAATAAAGAGCAAGCAATGCTGATAGAACAAAAAACCGTACATGTGCGGTCTCATTGCTCACTCATAGTCGGACATTTACGGTGCCCGGTAGAAACTTGCATGCCATATCCATGCGATTATATGAGTGTACCTATGATGTTGTACTAAATTATATCAAGATTTTCGTCCCGTGCATAGATAAAAAAACAAAATACCCGAACTTTACTTTTATTTCATTAATAATCATTCGTGTTTTCCGCATAAAAAAGCCTGACGGCTATACCGACAGGCTTTTGATTATGACAGATAGAGATTCGAGTACTTATTTGACAAATAGTCAATCAAATAGCGTACATTCAGCTCTTCCCCTGTTGCATCTTTAATAATATCTAACGGCTTTTTCCGTTTTCCATGAATATGCACCTTTTCTGTCAGCCATTGTTTAATCGGATGAAAGTCTCCTCTTTCCAAGAGAGTGTCAAACTCCGGCAGATCCTCGAGCATTTTTTGTTTCAGCTGAGCCGCATACATGTAACCGAGCGCATAGGATGGGAAGTAGCCAAAATCTCCGCCTGCCCAATGGACGTCCTGTAAAATCCCCTCTGCGTCCGTCTGCGGTGTAATCCCCAAATAATCTTCGTATTTTTGATTCCAAAGCACGGGCAGTTCTTCCACAGACACTTCATTGCTGAAAATCGCTTTTTCAATTTCATATCGGATAATAATATGAAGAGGATATGTTAATTCATCCGCTTCAACTCTAATAAATGAAGGTTTTGATTCATTGATGGCCCGGACAAAATCATCCAGGGAGATGGCCTTGAACTGTTCCGGCGATGCTTCTTGAATCTTCTTATAGTACGACGTCCAAAAATGCTTGTTGCGACCGATAAAATTCTCGTAAAACAATGATTGAGATTCATGGATTCCCATTGATGCGCCGTCTGACAAATTCGTGCCGCTCAGCGCTTCGTCAATATTTTGCTCGTATACTGCGTGACCGCACTCATGGATGGTGCCAAAGATCGCTGTGCGGAAATCTTTTTCATCATATCTCGTTGTGACCCGAACGTCTCCGCGGTTCATTGTAGTAGCAAACGGATGAACCGTTTCATCAAGCCGTCCGCCATCAAAATCGTAGCCAAGCTCCTGTAAAAAATACAGACTGAGCTCTTTTTGCTTTTCTTTCGGGAACACTTTTGCAATAAAGCTTGTATCCGGCTTATTCCCAGAAGCTGTTACCTTCTTAACAAGAGGGATAATCGCTTCCTTGAGATCGGAGAACAGCTGATCAAGCACCTTTACCGTGACACCTGGCTCAAATAAATCAAGCAATGCATCATAAGGATGCTCTTGATAGCCCCAATATGTAATAAAACGTTTATTGAATTCAATCAGCTGCTCTAAATAAGGGGAAAACAAGCTGAAATCAGATTTTCCTTTCGCTTCTTCCCACGCGGTTTCTGCCTTTGAACATAAAATCACATATTCCTTGTATTCAGCCTCAGGGATTTTTTTATTCTCTTCATACTCTTTTTTTGCAAGCTCCACTGCCTTTTTCGTATCTTCAGCCAGGTCATCAAATCGTTCATACAGAGCATCGATCAGCTCCTTCATCCGATCTGATGTTTGAATATTGAATATATCTGTCGAAAGCTGACCAATGCTTTCGGCCCGATCCTCTGAGCCGTTTTTTGGCGCACCTGTTCTGGAGTCCCAGTGCATTAATGCAACCGCTTCGCTATAATGTGAGATTCTTTTTAAAAGATCAAAAAATTCCTTTTCATATGTATGTATCTCCATATCTATTCCCTCCCTATTCTAGCCGTTCCATTACAGGCTAATGGAAGGGAATATGAAAGTCAAATGGTTTGGATAAGGGGCCGAATTTCAGCGGCAGCCATCTTTGTTCAGCTGCTGTTCATTTGATTGTTTAGGAATTGGTGTTTTCGGCTTTTCCATTCATCTAAATTATTTCCAACAAGGTAACAATTAGCGTCTTTCACAATATATCCGCTGATAAATGAAAAAAGCTGACGAACACAGCCGTCAGCTTTTTCCTCTTACATCATATGCGGTTCAACAGGCAGGACCTTTTTGACTTCATCAATGATGCGTTCCTTTTCTCCGGCAGCGTAGATGTGAATCGAGCCGCTGTCTTGATTCGAACGAATGAGGCGTCCGATGCCCTGCCGTACGCGTAATAACATATATGGCAGATCAACTTCTTCGAACGGATCCTTTTTCGTCCCGTTTCGTTTCGCTGTAAATACTGGATCATGCGGCGGAAACGGCAATGACCAAATGGTAACATTCTTCAATGCGTCACCAGGAATATCGAGCCCTTCCCATAAGTGAACAGAACAAAGCACTGTTTCCTCTTCCTCTTGGAATTTCTCCACTAAGCTGCTGATTTCCTCGTCACCTTCAAAGAAAATCGGATACGGCAGCTCCCAAGCCGCCGAGAGCTGCTTAAACTCGTTTAATTCCTCAAAAGAAGGGAAAAGCACCAGCGTCCGGCCTTTATACCGTTTGATCGTTTCAATCGTTTCAGCCGTTTTTTGTTCAGCAGCCATATCTGTTTTGGCATATAGATTAACCGTCATTTGCTCATCATAATCATAAGGTGAATCAACAGTTAATGACAAATAATCACGAATCCCGAGACTGTCGGCAATGTAATCAAACGAACCGCCTTCTGACAGCGTAGCAGAAGAAAAAATATAAGGAATTTTCTTAGAAAATACTTTTTCGCCGAGCACTTCCGCAACCGTTCTCGGCATTACAACAAAGGTAGATTCCGCTTCCTTTTTCTCCAGCCAGCTGATCGCATCCTTTTGGTATAGAGATAATGAATATGCCATTTGTTCAACATATTCCTCTACAACTGACAGCTCGTATTGATCAATCGTGTACATCTCAGACTCGAACACAAGCGCATCTCCGATTTTATCAAGCAAACGGTACAGCTCGTCTGCCGCTTTTTTGACACGCTGCTCATTTTTTATGTCTAAGCGGTGTGAACCGGCTATTTCCTTTGATTCTTCAGAAAGCACATAGAAAAATTCATCGTTCGCAGCAAGTGCATCTTCAATCAGTTCAGCAAACTCTTCTCTGATGTCATTTTGAAGCAAACGTTCTAAAAACAACTCAAGCGTAGACTGCTTCACTCTGTAGGTTAACGCTTTTTGCGCAGCGAATTCCAACAGATGCCCTTCATCAAATACAACTGCACTATGATCAGGCAAAAGCGGCAGCTGGCCCTCTCGTTTGCGTGACTCTTCTGTCCACACATGCTCCATATAAAAATCATGAGAACAAATGATCAAATCCGTTGATTTACGGTAATAATCTCTGGAAAGCGTTAAGCCGCATCTATGTCTCATATCACAAGTCAGGCAATCCTGAAATGAATCGTAGTTTACTTCAGACCACTCTTCATTCGATAGGTTTGCGTACTGCTTACGGTCACCGTACGGATAGAATCGCTGCATCGCCTGTGATTCATGGACAAATGACGGTAAGGACTCATAAAGATCAAGCCATTTATCATCATCAGACCGCTGCATCGTTTTTTCAAGCTTCTTCAAGCATAAATATTGCTCATGTGACTTCGATAGCCTTGTATCAATTTTCAGATCCAAATGCTCAGCCAGCTTTGAAATATCGCCCTCTTTTTTCACAAGCTGTTCGATTAATGTTTCATCAGCACAAGCGATAATGGCAGGTTTGCCGACATATCTTGCATAGCTGATCGCGAAAAGAAGATAAACCAGCGTTTTCCCCGTTCCCACTCCAGCTTCGGCGAACATGACTTTTTTCTCTTTAAACGCCCGCTCCAGCTGAAAAGCCATAAATACTTGCTCATCCCGAAGGTCAAATCCTTTTTCGGGAAGAATATCGTAAAACACGTCACCAATCCAATTGTTCAATTCTTCATAAAAATTCTTTGTTTTCGTTAAAGAAAAAGGCAAACGTGATGTTGTCACCCAACTCCAACCCCTAACTATTCGGCATTCAGACCATCTATAATATCATTTCCTGATAATGAATACAATAAAAAAACTTGGCAATGCCAAGTTTTTTGTTGCAGCTTACTTTCGATTGATCACATGCGATGATAAAAACGGATGGTCTGTTGAGTAAATATGTTCCACCGCTTTTTCTAAATCATTTTGCGCATGCGATATCACAGACGGAGACAAATCAGCCTTGAGCTCATTCAGCTCGTTTGCCGTTGTGTCCAGCGCCCTTTGAATGCGATTAAAATGTTCGCTGTTCAACATGAGATCACCTCTTACGGAAATAATCATCATTGTATGCGAATGTTTCAATTTATATACATGCTATCTGCATGTTATCATCGAAATGTGCACAAACTACATTTGATATTCCGTATCCGGATTATCCGTCTTATCAACAATATTCTATCAGGGAGTGATGTTGACATGAGTTATAGAAATCGATTAGATCAGCATTCTGAACTGTTTCACCACAATTGGACGCGGCCTAAACGTTCTAAGTCTCAAGTAAACGGTCACACTGAAATGTCCCAAACCAACATTATTTTAAGAAGCAACGCGAAAGCGCACCGTTGGTAACGATAGAATATGGCTGAAAGATGAAAGAAGACGCTTTAGCGCGTCTTCTTTTTATGCGTTTTCAGTTTTTTTGCGCTGCGGTCTTACTTTTGACCAGTATTGATAATAATCCGTTTTAATAAAGCCGTTAAAAAGCTTTCGTTTCTTCGTCGCTTTTCTGCCGTATACTTCCTCAAAATTCTCATTTGATGTCAGCATATACACAGACCAAGTATCAAGTGGTTCGAACGCCTGTCCCATTTCTTTATACATCTGCTCAACGGCCTTTTTCTCGCCGAGACGCTCTCCGTATGGCGGATTACCAACAATCACGCCAAAATCGAGACTTGTCGTGAAGTCTTTGACTTGCATCTGCTTAAATTGGATTAAATCCCCTAAGCCTGCTTCCTCTGCATTTTCTTTTGCGATTTGAACCATACGGTGGTCTATATCGCTAGCAAAAATCGTAAGCGGTTGGTCATAGTTCGCCTTTTCTTCGACTTCAAGCCGCGCTTTGTCCCACAGGTCTTTACCGATCCATTCCCAATCCTCTGAGGCAAAATCACGGTTAAATCCCGGGGCGATGTTTTGACCGATGAGTGCAGCTTCAATCGCGATCGTTCCGGAACCACAGAAAGGATCGGCAAACGGACGGTCAGGGGTCCAATTGGTTAATTGCACTAAAGCGGCAGCAAGTGTTTCTTTTATCGGAGCACCGCCCTGATCAACACGGTATCCGCGTTTGTGAAGGCCTGTCCCGGATGAATCCAGCGTAATAACCGCCTGATCTTTTAATAAAGAAACTTCCACCTTATACTCGGCACCTGTTTCTTCAATCCAGTCGTTGGCTTTATCAGACTGCAGCTTAAGCTTTTCAACAATCGCTTTTTTGACGATTCGCTGACAGTCAGGCACACTTGCAAGTGTTGATTTCACAGATTTCCCAATAACAGGAAATTTCCCGTTTTCAGGTATAAATGAGCGCCAGTTAATCGCTTTCGTTTTTTCAAACAGTTCATCGAATGTTTTCGCTTTAAAAGAAGCTATCTGAACCTTTATGCGGTCGGCTGTTCTAAGCCAAAGGTTTGCACGGCAAATGGCAAACGCATCACCTTCAAAAATAACTTTTCCGTTATCGACCTTACATTCGTACCCTAAATCTCGTACTTCCTTTGCAACAACAGCTTCAATGCCCATCGGCGCCGTTGCAATTAGTGTATACTTCGTCATCGTATCACCCTGTCTTTTAAAACTTTTCTCTTTTCAAGATAAAAGCTCTCCTTATACGGGAGAGCTTGTTTTCATCATTTAACATGTAAGTGGTTTAACGTTCTGTAAGCCATGTTTTGTTCCGTCGTACTGCAAATGGCTCATCACCTCGTACTCGGGCGGCAATCATCTATCTACAGAAAGCATTCTGTCCTTCTCTCCGTTGAATTCCGTTAAGAAGGTTCCCCTACCAAAATTTGGGTTTCTCGCTCGAGGGGTTTACCGCGTTCCACTCTCACCATTTCTAGTGAGACTTCGTCACTGTGGCACTTTTCAAGGATACTCAGCCATATCCAAAGGACGTAGGCTTTTTTCCTGCCGTCAGCCTTTCAAAGGCTGCCCTAGCTTATGACTTCGCTAGGCACGAACACTACGGGCATCTCAGCACCGTGCGAGCATGGACTTTCCTCTACAGATTCAAGATCTGCAGCGATTACCCGAACGTTAAGAACATGAATTATTATATAACAACTGATTGCAATTTACAAGCACCATTTTTTCAAGTGCGATCAATCATAAAGCTTACTGCCAAAAACGTGTTTTTCTAAGTTGGACAACCGTTTTAAAATATCAAAGTTCGTTGTGTTAGATTGCACAGGCTGTTTTTTGCTGGCTTCTTCAAGCTGTTTTTTCAGTTGCAGATTTTCCTGCTGCAGTTCTTCGATTTCTTGATGGAAGGTTTCATAATCCTTAATGATCATATCTAAAAATTTGTCAACGTCTTCTTGCTTGTAGCCTCTAACGCCTGTTTTAAATTCTTTTTCCAAAATTTCTTTCGCAGAAAGCTTTACTTTATCAGCAAGCATCTTTTTCACCTCGTATCGTGAATCATCACATATATTTTTTCAGAAATCTGCACGCTTGTCAAATTTCTCTTTCTTTGTTATAAGTAGCTGTCTTCCTCTACTGTCACTCTTAAGTCATCCATTGTGATAAAGTAAATAGGATAGCCATCCTGTTCGCGCCGCTTTTCTGCTGTCTCAAGCATATACTTTGGGGATCCTTCCATTTCTAAATCATATAACAGCATGAGCGCATCGGATTTCTCAATAAAGAACTGGTTTTTTTGCCTAAACTGAAGCGGGCTTTCATAAGGCCTGTGAGTCAGGCTTTCTTCATAGTCAGCCTGTGCTAAAACAGCTTCATATAGCTCTTTATTAGGATCTTTCCAGTTCTTTTCTTGATCGTAAAAAGGGGTAATGACAGCTACCTTCAAATCAGGATATTCTTCCTGCAGATCATATGCAGCTTCAGCCGCCCACAGTTCTACTCCAAGCTGGCCCGAGATTAAAATCCATTCTAAACCTTCATCTAAAAATCCAATCAGCCGATTTTTAATCGTTTTTTTTATGTAGTACAATGCCTTATCATCCTGCTTGAAAATCCCTAATTCAAATGGTTTATATCCTGTAATTGCCAATACCTTCATATTTTCACCTACTTTTTAAAAATGGGGTCCCCTGCGGGGCCCCATTTTTATCATTGCGTGTTACACCAATCAGCCTGCACGATTCAATACTAGTCGCAGCAAGGTTTTCCTGCCTGAAAATGCTGATGTGTTGTCGGATCAAAGCTAGAATAAGTGTGTGGATAGTAGTGAACATGCTCAAAATGCTGGTGATTTACATTTGTCGTATGCTGTGGATGAATATGCGGCACGATCGTATTTGAAAACGTATGATGTTCACAGCAATGAGTAGGATGGACAATCGGCGCCATCATGTGCGGTCTGCAGTGATGCATGATGAAATCCCCTTTCCATAAACTTTATTACAATACTAAGCTATGAAAATGAAAGGGTACATGTTCTGATGCAAAGACCTATTTTAAAAGTGTGCAATTAAGCTGTCTTTAAAGTTTGAAAACACAAAAGCAATCAAAAAAACCACAACAAAGAACAAGTAAAAAACACCCTTATACATACCAACTCTCCCTTTAAAAATAACTAACGTTATTTTACAGGATTCGCCGCTATTCTACAACAAATTCAATGCGTATTCAGCAAAAAAAATCGTTGCCGAAACAAGTCGTCTTTTGCGCTTTCCCGGGGAATATTCAAGAGGAATATTTCCTCTTCAGCCGAGCGATTCTCACATGCAGTTTTTCTGTTTCTTTTTCTGATAAAAATGCCGCATCGCTCAGTAATGATTCTGTTATATGCAAAGCTTTACCGAACGCTTTTGTCTTATGCTCTAAATATTTTGCAAGTTCTATCACAGCAGCATATCTGCACTTCTGGTTTTGAGAGCGGGACAGTTTTTCCCAAAGCGGCACTGCTTCTTCAAACCGGTCTTGTTTCTTGTACAGGAGCGATAGATCGAGCAGCGCTTTGTCTTGATCCTCAAACGACTGTTCTTTAAGCCTTTCCAGCTGTTTGACCGCTTGATTCGTTTCTTTATGGGCCAAAAACCATTTCGCCATGGCATAAGCTTCCCGGTGCTCTTGTGGCGCATGTGATTCAGAAAGGATTTTTTTAGACATATGAATATACAATGAAATGAGCGATAGTACATCCATTTCGTTATGATGCAGGACACCTTTTAAAAGGTCAGGCTCTTGCGCTTTGATAAAATGAAAGTAAAGCATTGGCGCCAAGTAGCCCGGTGTATCTTCTTCCCTCTGAATGCCAAGCTCCTCTTTTTCAACTGTTCCAAGTGATACGCGGTCCATTTTGTGTTTCCACAGACGCCTTGCTCCATGCAGAAGGTCAAAATGGCCAAACTCCGGGAGCTTTGGAAGTCTGTCACGGATCAATGTGTGCCTTGTTTTTACTTGCGGCCAATCAAAGGCTTTTCCGTTGTAGGTCACAAGTGATGTAATATCAACCTCGCTTAAAAAGCTTTGATACAAGGCAACTTCATTCCCGGGTTTAGGCAAAAGATGCTGTTTGACTATTACTCTGTCTTCGTATACTCTCGCATGACCAAGTAAAAAAATTGTATTTCCAGCTCCGCCTCCAAGGCCAGTTGTTTCTGTATCAAAGAAAAAGAGGCTGTTTTTGTTATACCCTTTTGCTGACAGCGTATGTGACAGGCTGCTTTGATTCCACAGGTCGATCACTTCATCAAGCTCAGAAAAACTGTATAATCCATGGCAATGAGAAAGCGGATATTCTACCTCTCTGATGAGGCAGTATTCATCCTCGAAGAAAAAAGGCGTCATGCCAAAAGCCTCCCACTCTTCTAAAAACGGGATTTCAGCGATATTGTTTTCTTGTTTGCCTGCTTCTGTTTTATGTTCTCCATCGCCGAGCACCATATGCTTTTTCATTCGCTGGAGTTTCCCTTTTAATGACATATCCTACCTCTCTCCTCACGACATTTGATCCAACAGCTGCAAAATTCTTTCCTTTGCTTTTATCCCTTCTATTTCGGTACCTATACAAGATGGACAGCCATCATCACAAGGACATTGTTTAATGAGCTGTTTCGCCGCTTCATTAATATCTGAAAAACGTTTGAAAACTTCCTCCGCTAAACCGATTCCGCCCGGATAATGATCGTATAAAAAGATCGTCGGCAATCCGGTATGAGCTGCTTTGATTTGTGACACGACGTGAACATCATTGCGGTCGCACATAATATACACAGGGACAATATGCTGCAGCACATTTGAGATGCCGAGAAGCAGCTGTTCCAGCGTCTTTTCCCCGATATCTTCGTCTGCTGTTTTCATTTCGAGCCATGCGGCACTTGTATGCAGTTCCTCTTCCGGCAAATGAATCGGACCGGACCCGATGTTTTCAAAAGTGGTCATTTTTATTTTTTTAAAAATAGTCGGCAGGGCATTGACAGTTACGTCACCGTAATTCAATGACAGACAGCTTTTTTCTTTCGTTTTATCAATTTCCAATACCTTTAGCTGTACTGCCAGGTTGGCATCCGTATAATATTCGACATCGACTTTTCTGACATAAGCTTTTTTATGGTCCCAGTCAAGCTTCTCTACCTGATATTGAACGCCTTCATGCAAATAGATCGCTTCATCATGCAAAAGCGTCATCGCGCTAAAACGATCCATTTCACCGATGATCCTTACGTTCGCAATATCAGACTGATCAACGATAACAACATTTTCCTGTGAGGCCGAACGCAGGCTGATATTTGAAGCGGGAAACGATTCACTTGCCCAGTGATATTGTTCGCCGTTTCGGTGAAGAACAGACTCTTCCTGAAGATACTCAAGAATATCACTTACATCCATCGGACCGAATTCTTCATCAGCTCTAAAGGGAAGCTCATAAGCCGCACACTTTAAGTGGTCTACCAAAATGATTACATTCTCCGGATTGATTCTTGCAGATTCCGGCGAACGCTCAAAGAAATATTGGGGATGCCGCACGATATATTGATCGATCGGCGTTGAATTGGCAACCATGATAATCAAAGACTCACCGTGTCTTCTGCCAGCTCGTCCCGCCTGCTGCCATGCACTGGCTACACTTCCAGGATAACCCGTCATCACACATACTTGGAGCTGGCCGATATCAACGCCTAACTCTAAGGCATTCGTACTGACCACTCCCAAAATCTCGCCTTCTCTCAAACCTCTTTCGATTTCTCTTCGCTCTTTCGGAAGATAACCTCCCCGATAGCCTCTAATTGACTTTGTCCCAAGCTCTTTTTTCACAAGCTCCTGAATGTGGCTTAAGATAATTTCCACCCGGACTCTGCTTCTGGCAAAAATAATCGTCTGCACTTTGTTTTTCAAAAATTCTTTCGCCAGTTCGTTTACTTCTGCTGTTGCGCTTCTTCTAATATTCAAAGGCTTGTTCACAATTGGCGGATTATAAAATACAAAATGCTTCCGTCCGGTCGGGGCACCATTATCATTGACCAGCCGCATAGGGCTGTCTGTCAGCTGTTCTCCCAATTCCTTCGGGTTGGCAATTGTTGCGGACGTGCAAATAAAAACCGGATCACTTCCATAAAATCGGCAAATCCGTTTCAGCCGCCGGATCACATTCGCCACATGGCTCCCGAATACACCGCGATATGTATGAAGCTCATCAATGACGATATACTTAAGGTTTTCAAACAAACTGACCCATTTCGTATGATGCGGAAGAATGGCAGAATGCAGCATATCGGGATTTGTAATGACAATATGGCCTGCTTTTCTCACCTTTTGTCTGATTGCAGGAGACGTATCCCCGTCATATGTAAAGCTTTTAATATCAATATCCATTTCATCAATGATTTCATTTAGCTCGCTTTTCTGATCTTGTGCCAGCGCTTTAGTCGGGAATAAATATAGCGCCCGATTTGTTTCGTCTTGGGCGATAGACTGCAGGACTGGGAGATTATAGCATAACGTTTTTCCTGATGCGGTCGGCGTCACAGTAACGATGTTTTCTCCTTTTTGCACATGTTGAAAAGCGGAAAATTGGTGGGTATATAGTGCATCAATGCCTCTTTTTGAAAGGGCTGCTTTTATTCTCTCATCTATACTTTCAGGCATCGGCCTTGTTTTTGCTTCACGAGGCTCTATTTCATGCCAATTCACAACATTTTCATTTCCTTTTAACTCAGAAATGAGCTCAGTCAGTGATTTCTTTTTCATTCTTTACACCTCTTTGTCAAGTACAGTTTACCGAATATTTGTTTGTATGGCTAGGTGCAAATTTTATACAGTCGAACAAAAAAAGCAAGGCATATGCCCTGCTTATTTCGCTTTTATTGTGAGGAGCTTTGTTTTACCTTTATGGGCAGCCTTTTCGTCTGCCGGCACAAGAGATCCTACAGCTTCACCATTCATGATTACAATGGGAATGACTGTGCTGCTCGCTTTTTCTTTTATTAACTCCAAATCACACGTAATCAGCGGATCACCGACCTTCACTTTGTCCCCTTCTTTTAAGTGGGCAGTAAATCCTTCTCCGTTCATATTAACCGTTTCCAGGCCAACATGGATTAACAGTTCTATTCCTGAGCGTGTCCGAATGCCAACTGCATGTTTGGTGTGGAAAATCTGGATCACTTCACCTTCCACAGGTGAGACGATTTCGCCGTTTGAGGGTTCTACCGCTATGCCTTCTCCCATCATTTTCTGTGAAAAAACAGGGTCCGGCACATCTGTCAAGTTCATGACCGTCCCGTCTGCCGGAGAATAAATAACCTCTTCTGTTACTTTTTCCTGAGTTTTTCCCATTCCGAATAATTTTTTCAGCAATGTGTTTTCTCCCTTCTCATTCGCTTCAACCGTTATCCCTTCATTCACCCCTATTTAACCACACTTTCAATTTTGCTTCAATTTATAACAACATCTGGCATTGACGCATAACCTGATAAAAAAAGGCGGTGGCAGATTTGGAATTTCATGATGACAAAAAGAATGAACTGCAAAAGAAAGAAGAAATGATCACAGAGGCAATTGACTCTCTTTTTCAATCTTCAGCATTCGGCAACCTATTAAACGGGTTTCAAAACCTGATCAACTCGAGTTTAGAGGATGTGCAGACAACCATAGATCTGAGGGAAAGAGAGACCGGACTGTATGTCGATATCACCATTCCGGCGACGTTTCGGGATGGTGATATCGTCGTTGATGTAAAATCAAGATATCTGCATGTAACACTTCAAGAGAAACAAAAACAGCATAATGAGGCCACTTTTACAAGCATGACAAGAACGGTTCAGCTGCCTTATGAAGTACACCAAGAAGATATGGAAACATCTTGGGATGAGCAGACGATGACGCTTTTCTTTCCAAAAAAGAAGCATGAATGAGTAACTCATTCATGCTTTCATCATTTGAAAAAGCTGGTAACTCCCTTTATTAATGATCCGAACTGATTCATTGCACTCATCACTTGGCCTGTCGTATCCATCATTTTATTAAAATCAAACTGTCCGTTGGCTTTTTTGAATTGCGATAGTATATTTTGAAATTGTGAGGGCTGCTGTTGATTAGGCCTTGGGATTGGATAAGGGTTAGAAAACATAGGCGGCTGCATAGGCATTGACTGGTTTGGGTTTGGAGTATACGGATCATAATAATCCTGCTGTCCATACTGCATCGGGTAATATTGCCCAGGCCCTGGTGCAGCAGCCTGCTGATAATACCCTTGCATTTGCTGAGGATCATAGTAGCCCATTTGCTGAGGATAGCTTTGAGAACTCCTGTTCATTGCGATTCCCCCTAAACTCAACATGTTTTTTCTTCTATATATGTATGAGTGAAATCTATTATTTGTGTCACATGTCTTGATTTGCATTTGTCTAACTTTGTCGAAAGTTTAAATTTTTTAAAAACAGAAAAAAGTCGAATCATTATGGTACCATATTTTCAATACAGATGAGAGGGGATGCACCATAATGAACGTATCATACTTAAGCAAACGTTTTGCAGAAATGAAGAAATATGAAACAGACTGTGTGAATAAACTGATGGACTTTGCCAAGTTCCTCTATATTCAAGGACATCTCAGCATAACTGAGTTTCGTTACAGTATGAAGGTTCTCGAAGCAAATGGAGCAGAAAGCCCGGCATATGAGCTGAATTAACAGCCGGCCCCCTATAACAAACGTAAAAGAAGACAGCCTCTACCGGCTGTCTTCTCTTTCTATTTCATCTTTTACTGCGTGCAACGTATAAAGGACAGATTCCGTGATATCCTTAAATCGTTTTTTATGAATATGATGAACGTATGATTGAAGGACCAATTCCAAAAAATGATCCTTTACGGTCTCGATTTGCTCTTTATGCACATATTTTGGCCGGCTGGCTTTTATCCATTCAAATGCCCCTTGCGCCCAGCTATTCGCAAGCTCATCATTCTCCTCAACTGCAGGCTTTATCGTATCAAAAAAATCATAAGAATGATCATTGTCTTTTCCTTCCTGATATCGATCAGCGCCTTTTTCAGCAGCTTCAATCATTTGCTTGGTCATTTCCAGCAATGTTTGTGATTGCAATACCCTTCACCTCAATGCATATCGTACCAAATTTCAGTCACAAATTCAGCTGATACGATATACCTTTTCAAATGCATACCTATGCCGAGGCGATTGATACAGCTCACTGATGCAAATATGAAGGTCCATGAGTTCTTCTTCCAGCACGCGCAGACGATCGTTTTTCGTTTCCCGCGCCTCAGCTTCAAATGCATGTAAAGAATGATTCAGGCTTTGCTCAGCTCGAGTTAGTTCATGTTCCATATCAGAAAGCATACGGAGAATATCTGTTTTGCTTACATAACCGGACATTCGTGTACCTCCCTTTCTTCGTCTCTCCCGGTTAACATTCTTTGCTCTTTAGGCTCTTTCCTTCCTCCTGACAAAACTAGAAGCAAATCGCCAAACAAACAGGTATTCCACAAAAAGCTGACGTTTTCGACAAAAACACCCGCAAACATTGTATGATCCTCCCTCTTAATGCAAACGATATTTGTGAGGAGGTGCCGTATGAAAACAAGACCGAAAAAAGCCGGCCAGCAAAAAAAGACTGAATCAAAAGCAATCGACTCTTTAGATAAAAAATTGGGCGGCCCAAACCGCCCTTCTACGTAAGAAGCAAGGAATTTCCTTGCTTCTTTATTTTTTCAGCCAATGCTCGACCGCGAAAAGCGCATGAAGCTGGCGATTTTTATGCAGATACCAGTCTGTCAATTCAATCTGCTTCGGCAATACTTCACGTTTAAAGAACGCTTTCTTTATCTTTCCATGAAACCAATCAGTTTTCTTTCCGTCTAATGAGTGAATGAACTCTGGATAGCATGTCCTAAGCATAGGAGATGTTCTTTTTTTGACCCCGATCATTTTTTCCATATCAAAACGGGAACCTGTATGCGGCACTGTGTGCAAAAAGTGATAAAATGAGGAAAACAATTCGGGGCTGAACAGCAATTGAGACAGCTGCTTTCCCAGCCTGATCCTCTCCTCTGTTTTGGAAAAACGTTTCACTGAAATCCCGTAAAGAAGCCCATCTGAAGAAGGAAAAATAACCGTGTTAAAATGAAACCAATCACTTAAATAAAAAGGAATCGTGTCAAAAACGTTCTTTTTAAACGAAGGATTTTGTATAATAGGTGTTTGGATAGTGTTTTGTTCATTTATGATGAGGGCATACATTAGGCGCTCTGTGTTTCGCTCATACCAAAAACGGGTCCATTCTTCTCTCATAAATTGTGAGACGCCAAACATAGGCAGGTAATGAAACAGCGGTTTACCGATTATTTTTGACCATTGGTATAAGAGAAGCTGCGGATAGGCATCCGAAAAAATAAGCCAGTTCGCTCTTTCATAGGCCAAAAAGAACCACTTTTGCTGTCTCTCACGAAGTCCGAGCTGAAACAGACTGCCTTTTAAGTCAGTCATTGACCAGCCGGCATTGCGGGATACGAAGGATGCCAATAGCGACCATTTGATCTCTGGATGACGATCATAAAACGCTTTATATGCATTCGTTCTTGAGATATTATCTATATTTTTTACTTTTGTCTCCCGCTCAATCCGGCTCAAAAGCGTTCCGATGCTCTGTTGTCCGTGCATGTTCATTCACTTCCGTCATGAATAGTTTAATAAGGAGGATGAGAAAGTGATTCGGTATCCTAACGGAAAAACGTTTCAGCCGAAACATTCGGTTTCATCCCAAAACAGTCAAAAAAGGGCCCCGTCTTACAGTAATCGCGGAATGACCCTCGAAGATGACTTAAACGAAACGAATAAGTATTATCTGACAAACCAAATAGCCGTCATACACAAAAAGCCGACACCTGTTCAAATTGTAAATGTCCATTACCCAAAAAGAAGCGCCGCAGTGATTAAAGAAGCTTACTTTAAACAATCATCGACTACAGATTATAATGGGATTTACAAAGGACGGTATATTGATTTTGAGGCGAAAGAAACGAAAAACAAAACCTCTTTCCCCCTGCAGAATTTCCATGACCATCAAATTGAGCATATGAAGCAGGTGAAGGCCCAAGACGGTATTTGTTTTGTTATTATATCCGCTTTCGACCAAGTTTATTTTTTGGAAGCCGATAAGCTGTTTTTTTTCTGGAACAGAAAAGAACAAAACGGCAGAAAATCAATTCGAAAAGATGAGCTAGAGGAAGCCGCATATCCGATTTCTCTTGGATATGCACCTAGAATTGATTATATTAGTATTATTGAACAGCTTTATTTTTCGCCATCATCAAGTGCGAAAGGTTGATTAACGAAAGGTTGAGATGTGATGTCAGATCAATTAAACAGCCGTGAAGCTCGACGAAAAGCAAACAGCAAATCGAATCCTTCACCGAAAAAAGGTAATAAAAAACGAAAAAAAGGTGGGTTGTTTAAAAAGACCCTTTTCACTTTACTCATTCTGTTTGTTTTAGGCGTAGTCGGCGGTGCCGTTACATTTGCCGTCATGATTTCAGATGCACCTAAACTAGACGAAAACAAACTGAAAACACCCTACTCATCGACAATTTATGATGAAAATGGAAAAGAAATCGCTGAATATGGGTCTGAAAAGCGGAGTTACGTCTCGATAGATGAAATTCCTGATGTTGTAAAAGAAGCGTTTATTGCAACAGAAGACGCCCGTTTTTATGAGCACCATGGGATTGACCCTGTCCGTATCGGAGGCGCCTTAGTCGCCAACTTTACAGATGGCTTTGGCGCTGAAGGCGGAAGTACGATCACACAGCAGGTCGTTAAGAACTCCCTTCTTTCCCAACAGAAAACAATGAAACGGAAAGTACAGGAAGTATGGCTTTCACTTCAGCTGGAGCGCAATTACTCTAAAGATGAAATTTTAGAAATGTATTTAAACCGGATTTATTTCTCTCCTAGAGCATATGGAATCGGAAAAGCGGCGGAAGAATTTTTCGGTGTCACAGATTTAAGCAAGTTGACTGTGGAACAAGCCGCGACACTTGCCGGTATGCCGCAAAGCCCGACAGCGTACAATCCCGTTAAAAACCCGGATAAATCGGAAAAAAGACGGAACATCGTACTCAGTCTAATGAAAAAACAAGGATTTATTTCTGATTCTCAATTTAACAAAGCGAAAAAAGTGGCAGTGAAAGATGAAGGCGTTGTATCACAGAAGGAATATGAAAAAACAAATTCAAATAAATACAGTGCGTTTGTTGAAGAAGTCATGAAAGAAATTGAAGAAAAATCTGATGTCAATCCAGGCACTGACGGATTGAAGATTTACACGACATTAAATACAAAAGCACAAGACAAACTAGATGAATTAATGGACGGAGACACCGTCGGATTTACTGAAGGCATGCAGGGCGGCGTTACCCTTCTCGATACAAAAACCGGAGAAGTCCGCGCGATTGGCGCGGGACGCAATCAGCCGGTCGGCGGCTTTAACTATGCTACTCAAACTGAGGCCCAACCTGGTTCGACCATAAAACCGATTTTGGATTACGGACCAGTGATTGAAAATAAGAAATGGTCCACATACGAACAAATTGATGACTCAGCCTATACGTATTCTAACGGAAAACCAATCCGTGATTGGGACCGTAAATATAATGGACCAATGTCTATGCGCCAAGCATTGGCACAATCTCGTAACATCCCGGCTTTAAAAGCGTTCCAAGCAGTCGGAAAAGACGCAGCGGTAGACTTTGCTAACGGATTGGGATTAGGATTAGATAAAGAACATGTATATGAATCGTATTCTATCGGCGGATTCGGAGAAGGCAATGTCGGTGTTTCTCCTCTGACAATGGCTGGGGCATACAGTGCATTCGGCAATAACGGAACATATAATGAACCGCATTTTGTAAAGTCAATTGAATTTAATGATGGCACGAAGCTTGACTTAACACCAAAATCTAAGTCAGCCATGAGCGATTATACTGCGTTTATGATTACAGATATGCTGAAAACAGCTGTTAAGTCAGGTACTGGACGACTTGCACAAGTACCGAATGTGGAAGTTGCAGGTAAAACAGGTACAACAAACTTTGAAGAAAAATATTTAAAGCAATATAATATTGCATCAGGCGGCGTACCTGATTCTTGGTTTGTGGGATATACCCCTCAATATACAGCCGCTGTATGGACAGGTGTAGATTCTAACAACAAGCTAGGAAAAAAATCTTTGAATAGTCCAGAGCAGCAGGTGGCAAAACGTCTATTCGCCCAGCTCATCGCCGATGTCGATAACGGAAGCGGAGCATTCGAGAAGCCTGACAGTGTAGAGGAAGCTACTGTAGAAAAAGGCTCTAACCCGGCAAAATTGGCAGGACCAAATACACCAAGCGACAAAAAGCTCACAGAGTACTTTGTAAAAGGCACTGCTCCTTCCTCTGTTTCTAAAACGTATGAAAAAAAAGAAACAGATAAACCGACTGACTTAAACGTAAAATATGATAAAGACAATCAGTCTCTGACGTTAAGCTGGAAATATGACGATGATGCTACCTTTGAAGTGAAGCAGTCTGTCGATGACGGCAGCTACTCAGAGATCCAGAACAGTTCCGCAAAAGAAGTCGTCATATCTGATGTGAAGCCTGGATCTGTGTATAAATTCCAAGTAACAGCGATCAGCGATGATGTTCGCAGTGATACAGCCGCTACTTTCTATGAAGTACCGAAGGCTGAGGATGAAGAAAATAAAGACGACGAAAAGAAAACCGATGATGAAAAGCAAGATGAAGATAAATCTCAGGATGACTCCCAAACTGATGATTCTCAAACAGATGACCAGAAAAATCAAGATCAAACTGATGATTCAACAAACGATCAAGATCAAGATAAAAAACAAGATAATACAAATAACAACCCGTCCGACAACAGTAACCAAGATCAATCTAACGATAACAGCAACAATCAAGATACGTCAGATGGCAATTCAAACTCAGGCACGAATGAATCATCCGGTTCTGATCCCAACAAAAATAAACCAGATCCATCTGACAAACCGCAATCAAACTCATCACCTAAAAAAACAAATTAAACAAAAAGCCGTCACCCAAAAGGTGACGGCTTTTTTTCTTCATAAAAAACCTCTCCTATTACGGGGAGGTTTTATCGATTTATCGCGTGATATTTATAAAAGTGCTTTTTCATTTCAGTAAACAGCTCATCAAGCTGAATAAAGCAATGGTATTGGGTCGGCTTTAGAAGAATAAATTCTACCCGTTCAGGCCAATTGATCGGCTTTGCGGGGAATGATTTATCCGTCAGTTCTGCCCAATCCAGCGATTTCACCCGCTCGCCCGCTGTCCAGTGGAGCGAAGCCAGCAAGCACACAATGCCCTTCAGCATGTCGTTTTGATCACATCTCGATTTTCGTGTTTGAAAAACTGGGAGAAGCGATTCTTTGATGTCTTCCCACACTTCAAACAAAAGCGGAACATACTTGCCGCTGTCTTCCCATGGCAAAACAACTTGGGTTTCCGTGCGGAAATCAAAATAAACAGGGTTCATCTTCAAGGTTTCTTTTATATCCGCAGAGCTCATCTGGCCAAGACTGCGCAAGTATTGCTCATAGGTAGCCAGTACTTCTTTTGCTTCTGTCATCGTTTCACCAGTCCTTTTTTCTCTCTCTTCTGCCCTTCTCTGCATAGAGAAAGGAGCGGACATTCCGCACAGCGCGGTGACTGGGCCTTACAATGATATCTGCCAAAGAAAATAAGCCGGTGATGGGTAACAGACCAGTCTTCCTTCGGAACCTTACGCATGAGCGTCTTTTCCACTTCCAGCACCGAATCCTTCCAACGGCAGATGCCCAAACGCTTACTGACCCTCTCCACATGGGTATCCACGGCGATGGCCGGTACGCCAAAGGCAACGGATACCACGACGTTGGCGGTCTTTCTTCCGACACCAGGCAGTTTGACAAGCTCATCACGATCTCTCGGCACTTCCCCGCCATAATCTTCAATAATCATTTTACTTAGTTTTTGAATATTTTTCGCTTTATTGCGATACAAACCGATTGATTTAATATCCTGCTGAAGCTCTTCCAGCGAAACAGCCAAATAGTCTTCAGGGCGTTTATATTTTTGAAATAACGTTTTGGTCACTCTGTTTACAAGTGCGTCTGTACACTGCGCAGATAAAGCGACTGCTACCACTAATTCAAAAGGATTGGAATGAACCAGCTCACACTCTGCGTGGGGAAACATGTCGCCTATCTTGTCTAAACAGAATTCAATTTGCTTTAGATTTAACATGTTTGTCACCTTTTCACTTTATTGTTCAAGCCAATTGTAAAAAGGAACCTGCCTTTTATACTCTTTTTGCGGTTCATTCTGCTTTGTTTGCACACGCCGGAATTTTTGGCTATGGACTTTTGCCTGTTCCACAGTTTTCAATCCGTTTTTCTTCCACTCAAACAATATCCGGTCAATGTAACGGAAACTAAGTTTTCCTGATAATACCGCTTCTTTTAACGCGTGTTTGATCAGCTGTGCGTCATGCTGATCTTGATCCTGCCAGATTGCCAGTGTTTCACATTCCAAAGGTGATAAGGGCCTCGCAAACTCTTCCTCAAAAATCGTATAAAGGCTTTTTTGTTCCCCTTCTGCTTTTCTAACCTGTGTCTGCGTCTGGGCAAGCTGCATATACTCGTACAGCTTGCCCCATAAAGGCTGAAGAGAATATTTCTCAAATTTGATGCCGTTTTGGTCTTCACATTCTTCAATAAACAGAAAGCCTTTTTGAATGAACATTCGCAATCTGCTTGTGCATTCTTCAACAGAAATTGACATACCTTCCTGCAGTTCGTTCGGTGTAGGAAAGTAAGAGCCTCTTTCTAAATGCATTTTGATTTTCAACAGGAGGATTAGCTCTGTTTCATTAAGCCCGAGCTGTTTATAATGCGTAAGCAGCAGATTAGGGATGGTTGACGTTCCCTGCTCCTGCATATCAATAAATTGTTGTTTTTTCATCGTCACACCTCTTACTGTAAAGGATCATGATTTCCCCTTTACTGTAAAAAGTCTCCCTTGCAGGAGACTCTTTTTTTGTTTCATTTGAATGTATTATGGATATAGACGGTTTAACAGTCTTGGGAACGGAATGGTTTCACGAACGTGAGGCGCTCCGCTAATCCATGCTACTGTCCGCTCTAATCCAAGGCCAAAGCCTGAATGAGGAACTGATCCATATTTTCTAAGTTCAGCATACCATTTATAGGCGTCAGAATCCAGTCCATGTTCTTTAAGACGCGCTTCCAAGAGTTCCATATCGTGAATCCGTTCAGATCCGCCGATAATTTCTCCATAGCCTTCCGGCGCAATCAGGTCAGCGCAAAGCACGACATCCTCGCGGTCAGCAGCCGGCTGCATATAAAACGGTTTTAGGGCCGTCGGGTAGCGAGTGATAAAAACCGGTTTGTCATAGTGTTCGGCAATCGCTGTTTCATGAGGCGCTCCGAAGTCATCTCCCCATTCGATATCATCAAAGCCCTTTTCTTTTAGAAAATCAATGGCTTCGTCATACGTGATTCTTGGGAACGGCGCTTTGATTTGCTCAAGTTTTGACGTGTCTCTTCCTAATATGTTTAATTCAATTTTGCAATTCTTAAGAACCGATTGCACAATGAATGAAACATAATTTTCCTGTACTTGAAGGTTTTCTTCAAATTCAACAAACGCCATTTCCGGTTCGATCATCCAGAATTCGATTAAGTGGCGTTTTGTTTTAGACTTTTCCGCTCTGAACGTCGGCCCGAAAGAGAATACTTTCCCTAATGCCATTGCCGCAGCTTCCATGTAAAGCTGACCGCTTTGAGACAGGTAAGCATCTTCATCAAAGTACTTAGTCGCAAAGAGCTCTGTTGTTCCTTCTGGTGCGCTTCCAGTCAGAATCGGCGGATCTACTTTTACGAAGCCTTCGTTATTAAAGAATTCGTAAGTCGCGCGAATAATTTCATTACGGATTTTCATGATCGCATGCTGGCGTTTTGAACGGAGCCATAAATGTCTGTGATCCATCAAAAATTCCGTACCGTGTTCTTTTGGTGTAATGGGATAATCAGTCGCTTCGTGAATGACTTCAATCCCTGTCACAGCTAGTTCATAACCAAGCGGGGAACGCTCGTCCTCTTTGACAACCCCTTTTATATAGAGTGACGTTTCCTGTGTCACTGATTTAGCTGTTTGGAACATGCTCTCTTCTACTTCTGCTTTTACTACGACACCTTGAATAAAACCGGTACCGTCGCGCAGCTGTAAAAACGCGATTTTCCCGCTTGAACGCTTATTTGCGACCCAAGCACCGATCGTTACTTCTTCACCTACGTGCTTATACACTTGGTTGATTGTTGTTTTCAACATATTTCCCTCCAAAACAAGAAAGACATTCGGAAGACCATTCTCCCGAACTCTATTATCATCACTTTATTATACCCGCTCTTAACTAACCGGGTCAATGCAGAACAAAAGCGGCTTTTTTGTCAGCCGCTTTTGTTCTGTTAGCTATGCTTTTCTACAAAACGTTTTATTCTTTCCACCGCTTTTTCAAGAAGATCTAACGATGTGGCGTAAGATAGACGGACATTATCAGGAGAACCGAAGCCCGATCCAGGAACAATTGCCACTTTTTCCTCCTCAAGAAGCGCTTTGACAAATTCATCTACATCTTTGAAGCCGCAAGATTGAGCTGCTTCTTTTGCATTCGGGAACAAATAAAAAGCACCTTCCGGCTTCACACAGCTGAACCCAGGGATTTCTACGAGCTGTGCATAAATCGTGTTTAATCGATGTTCAAAAGCTTCTCTCATTTCTTCCAAAGGCTCTGAAGGCCCATTATAAGCCGCAATCGCTCCATACTGTGCGATCGATGTCGGGTTTGATGTACTATGGCTTGCAAGGTTCGTCATCGCCTTAATGATGTCTTCAGCCCCAGCCGCATAACCGATTCTCCAGCCTGTCATGCTGTGCGACTTTGACACGCCGTTAATAATAATGGTCTGTTCTTTCAGACTGTCAGACAGCTGCGCAATGGAAACGTGTTTCTTTCCGCCATATGTAAGTTTTTCATAAATTTCATCAGACACAATTAGGATGTCATGTTCAAGGCATACTTCACCAAGCGCTGTCAGCTCCTCTTCCGTATACATGACACCAGTCGGGTTGCTCGGAGAGTTAATGACGATCGCTTTTGTTTTTTCCGTGATCGCGTGTTTCAGCTGTTCAGGAGAAATTTTGAAATGATTTTCCTCAAGACCTTCTACATAAACAGGCTTTCCGCCAGCCAGCTTCACTTGCTCGGGATAGCTTACCCAATAAGGTGTTGGAATAATGACTTCATCTCCTTCATCCAAAATCACTTGGAAAAGGGTGTACAGAGCATGTTTAGCACCAGTGCAGACAATGATTTGAGACGGTTTGTATTCAATATTCTGGTCACGTTTAAATTTCTCTGCAATGCTGTTTTTCAGTTCAGCCAAACCACCTGAAGGCGTGTATTTCGTATGACCTTCGTTCATAGAACGTACAGCGGCATCAATAATATGCTGCGGTGTATTGAAGTCAGGTTCGCCTGCCCCTAAGCCGATGACATCATGGCCTGCTGCTTTCAATTCCTTCGCTTTCGCTGTGATTGCCAGTGTGGTGGATGGTGTTAATGCGGATACTCTTTTTGCCAGTTTCAACTTGAATTCCCCCTAATTCGTCTTAAGGCGTGATATTTTTGAGAATCTTTCCAGTTGTAAAGTCCACATAACTTAAACTATATTGAGCTTCCTTGTCTAAGTACGTTACTTCCCAAAGCAGAACATTTCCTTCTCTTCCCAGATGGACCTCTTTTTGCTTTGAAACCAGCCCTTCGTCCTGTATGATTTTTGCCGCTTTGTCTCCCGAGATCCCCTCTTTTGCTTCTTTCGAGAGAATTTTTGCTTTTTTGTCAGCAGGAACCCACACATAGAATTTGCTGCCTTTTTTGTCCGTTCCCTTTACGACATAATATTTCTCTTTACCGACAAATGTTTCGACTTGATCAACGTTGGAGAGATCGGTTTCTTTTTTTGCTTCAGCAACTGCCGCTTCGTGTCCGTCTTCCTTTTGTGCCATAGCTGATTTATAAATGTGTGCCGAGACAAGAAGTACTGCTAAAAGAATAATACCAAAAATGACAGTAAATATTAATGCTTTTTTTCTCATCTTCTCACCTACGTACGATAAATGGTAAAAACGGCTTGGTTTTTGTCATCTTCATCCAGCGCAAGGCCGAACATCAAATTGTCTCTTTTCAGTGTTCGATTCAGTGTGTCTACAATTTTATACAAGTCATCAGAATGCTCTACAGTAATTGTTGAAAGAATTTCGATTTTGCTTTCCATCATTTCGTCCTCCAGTTTGAACAAATATTGTTAGTCATACTCCATTTCAAGTCACGCCATACTAGTATCACAGAGCGGCACAACCGCTTTTAAATAAAACACCATCCTACTCCCACACCGCAAAAGCCGCTTCATGCGGCTTTTATTTATTTTCCCCTTTAACGTAAGCCTCAAGCTCACTGTCAGTCATTTCAGATACAGAGGTTGTGGGCAAAGCATCAAGAAACAGCCGTCCATAACCAGCCGTTTTAATCCGTCTGTCTAATATGACAATCGTGCCTTTGTCTCCGGCTGTCCGCAGCAAGCGGCCGATTCCTTGTCTGAAAGTCAGCACAGCTTCCGGTAGTGATACTGTTTGAAACGGATTCCGCCCTTTTTTGCGGGCAAGCTCACATTTTGCAGCATGAAGCGGATGGTCAGGGGACCGGAATGGAAGCCTCACGATCATTACCGTTGTCAGCTCATCACCGGGAAAATCAACACCTTCCCAAAAGTGGTTTGTACCAAGCAGGATCGCCTGATTAGATGTTTTAAAAGTTTTCATCAGTTTCCCGGGACTTCCGCCTGTAATTCCCTGTGCCAAAAGTTGAATGCCAGAAGCACTCATGGTGTGCTTGAGTTCCTGATGAACCTTTTTCAGCATGTCGTGGGACGTTAACAGCACCAAAATTTTTGGTTGTTTTTCCTTTGCCATCAGTTCGATATAACGAGCAGTATCCCGGATAAATTCTGCTTGCCCAGTATCTTGGATTGATTTCATTTCTTTTGGAATCATGACCTGCATGCGTTCATTGTAAGAAAAAGGCGATTCAATTCTCATGGTCCGCGGGTAAAAGTCAGCTAACCCAAGCCGTTCAATCATAAATTGAAAAGAATCTTCGACTGTAAGGGTTGCAGATGTCAGCACCACACTGTTTTTACGCGCGAAAAATTGATCTGCCAGAAGTTCGCCGGGTTCAAGCGGCTGGGCGTAAATGGCGACCGCATTTTTCGCTCCCTTTGCGTCAATTTCAATCCACACCGCTTCATCGTCTTCAGCCCCAAAGAACAGCTTCTGCAGTGTCTGGCAGTACTGCTGCAAGCCTTTCATACTTCGTTGATATTCATCCGCTAAAAAGACAGATTTGCTTTTCATACTCGTCAGATGTTTTTCCATCAGAGCCGACTGGGTCCCAAAAAGCTGCTGCAAATGTGTCAGCATGGAACAAAGCCTCTCCGCTCCATCCTTTAAAATTGGCCAGCTGTTATCTTGGCTGCTGTCTTTATTCACCTTAAAAACTAGACGGTTTAAGTCTTCTTTAGGTTTTCTTCGTTTGACAAAAGAATGTACGGAGCTGAAGAAAGCATCACTTTCTGCTTGAATGTGCTGAATCCACTCTTCCAATTCGAAAAAGGAATCAACGGGCAGGCTGTACCGCTGGAATAACTGCCTCATTTTTTTTAGAAGTCCCTGCTCCTTCAAAGTGCCGATTCTGCTCAATTTAGAATGCAACTCTATGTAGGTGGCTCTTTTTCCTAAATGTTCGCTTGCCGCACGTTCAAAATGATGTGCTTCATCAATGATAAATGTGCCGCTTTCAGGAAGTCTTTTTTTCGGACTGGCTTCATCCGTCAGCAAAAGAGAATGGTTGGTGATCACCAAATCGGAACGCATGGCAACCTGTTTGGCCCGCTCATAAAAACCAATCACATTCTCATTGCGGCTTTTTTTATAAGATTCATCGTCGTAAGCCAATCTGTCCCACAGCAATTTTCCGCCCGACGGCAAATTCAGTTCGGCTACATCTCCTGTATTGGTCTCTGTCAGCCAAACGAGAAGCTGTGCCTTTGTCAATACAGCATCATAATTATCATCATCTTCATGAAGCACCTGCTCGAATTTATGCAGACATAAATAATGCGATTGTCCTTTTAAAATAGCTGCTGTTACCCGAAATGGAAACAGATCTTGGACAATCGGCAAGTCCTTTGTCAAAATCTGCTGCTGCAAAAGCGTTGAATATGTGCTGATTATGACCGGCTTTTTTGATTTCTTGGCAAAAAGCGCAGCCGGAATAAGGTAGCCAATCGTTTTTCCGATCCCCGGCGGAGCTTCGATCAACGCATGCTCACGATTGGCAAACGCGTCAGCCACCTCTTTCATCATCATCATTTGGCCTTCTCTTTTTTCATATCCAGGCATTAACTCTGACAGCGCTTCTTCATTTCCCGCTTCCCAATTTTCAATCTCATACGAGAAGTTCTCGTCTTCATTGACACGCTCATCAATTGATTCGGGTTCTCTGACAGAAAAGGAAGAAAAGCGCACAAAACCGGGAGTTTCGGTATGTCTGTTTTCATAAATGAACATATCCAACAAATGCGTCAGATCACTGATAAAATGCTGCGAAAGCCTTCTTAACTGTTTTAATGTCGGATAAGGAAGCTGCCGCAGCTTTTCAAGGATTTCCAAAAAAATAAGCCCTGTCACTTCAGCGTCGCTGTCAGCCCGATGCGGCTGTTCATGCCGCAGCTGAAGTTCCTCACTTAATTCGGTCAGCTTATACCCTTCAAATCCTGGAAAAACAATACGGGAGAGCTCAACAGTATCCAGCACTTCACAGTCCGGAAGCTGAAAGCCCGCCTTATGTAACTCATACTTGACAAACCCAAGGTCAAAATGGATATTGTGGGCGACAAAATAAGCGCCGTCAAGCAAATGGAACACGTCTTCAGCGACAGCCTCAAACGGCTGTTCATGTTCTACCATTTGATTAGAGATTCCAGTAAGCTGCTCAATAAAAGCAGGAATGGATTTATTTGGATTAATGTATTTTGAAAACCGCTCAGTAATTTGTCCATTTTCAATTACAACCGCTGCGATTTGTATGATTTTATCGCCTTTTTTCGGCGAATTCCCTGTTGTTTCTACATCTATAACAACGAACCGTTGCTTATTCATTAAAATGGACACCTCAATTCTTGCATACGACAAAAGTGTAACACGTTTTGTACGGAAATGGAGCGGCAAAACCATTTTACTCTCAAAATCTTAAAAGAAAACCCCCGATAAAGGGGGCTTTTCTTCTACAAAATTGTACGGGCCGGTTCATTTCCCAGCAGTTGTTCAATTTTGTTTTGATCATTCAGAACAGCCACTTTCGGCTCGTGACCTGCCGCTTCTTGATCTGACATCATTTTGTAGGAAATAATAATAACCTTATCTCCTTCCTGTACTAAGCGTGCTGCTGCACCATTTAAACAGATGACGCCGCTTCCGCGTTCGCCAGGAATAATATATGTTTCCAAACGTGCTCCATTATTATTATTCACAATTTGCACCTTTTCATTAGGAAGCATTCCCACCGCATCAATAAGATCTTCATCAATTGTGATGCTTCCCACATAATTCAGGTTTGCTTCCGTAACAGTTGCCCTGTGAAGCTTACCGCTCATCATCGTGCGATACATATTATATTCTCTCCATTTCTCGAATATCAATAATGATATTATCTATTAAACGCGCTTTTGAAAAAGCAACTGCAACAGCCAGAATCATTTTTCCTTCAATATTGTTCACTGGCTCGAGTTCTGGATAGGAATAAAGCTCCACATAGTCAATAGTGCCGCTTGTCGTTCCAATCATTTCTTTTGCAGCGTTGATCACTGCCTGAGGATCTTTTTCACCTGCTCTAATCAGCTCCGCACTTGTTTGAAGGGCTTGGTACAGCTTAGGCGCTTCTTTTCTTTCCTCAGCTGTTAAGTATACATTGCGGGAACTTTTCGCTAAACCGTCTTCCTCTCTGACCGTATCGACTGCAACCAATTCAATATCCATGAAGAAATCGCTGATTAAGCCATCAACAACTGCCACCTGCTGTGCATCCTTTAAACCGAAATAAGCGCGGGTCGGCTGTACAAGATTGAACAGCTTTGTCAGAACGATTGCAACACCGTCAAAATGCCCTGCTCTTGAGCGTCCGCACAATACTTCTGTGCGTCTTTCAACATGGATTGTGACATTTTTTTCATCGGGATACATCTCTTGAGCATCAGGGGTGAAAAGAATATCGACTCCGGCATTTTCTGCAAGAATCGCATCCCGCTCAATATCCCGAGGATATGCTTCAAAATCTTCATTAGGACCGAATTGCGCGGGATTGACAAAAATACTCATAACAACGGCGTCATTTTCTTGTCTTGCTTTGTCTGCCAGGGTTAGATGCCCCTCATGCAAAAATCCCATTGTCGGAACAAATCCGATTGATTTCCCCTCTGACTGATATTGTCTTATGGCTTCTTTCAGCTGTGAAATACCTGTAATCTGTCTCATCTTATTTTCCTCCGTACAAGCCGTCCAGCACTGTCTGGTTCATTTTAAAGGAATGTTTTTGTTCAGGAAAAGCACGATGTTTCACATCCTGGACATATCCGCTGATTGCTGTCTCAATTGTTTTATCAATTTGCGTATATTGTTTTACGAATTTAGGTGTTCTCTCAACACCATGGCCGATCAAATCGTGATAAACGAGAACTTGTCCGTCCGCTTTCACACCAGCCCCGATTCCGATAACCGGTATGCTTAGCTTTTCGGCAATTTTAGCTGTGAGTTCTGCTGGCACACATTCCAGCACAAGCATCATCGCTCCTGCTTCTTGACATTTTATACTGTCTTCTATTAATTTTTTGGCGCTTTGTTCATCTTTGCCCTGTACTTTATACCCGCCTAATACACCGACAGACTGAGGTGTCAGGCCTAAATGACTGACTACTGGAATGCCTCCGAGCGTTAATGCCCGAATGGATTCAAACACGCCTTCTCCGCCCTCAAGCTTCAGTGCATCGGCACCGCTTTCCTGAACAATAGCCGCTGCGTTTTTCAGCGTATCTTCTTTAGACAGGTGATAAGACATAAATGGCATATCTGTCACAATAAAGGTGTTCGGCGCGCCCCTTTTAACAGCCTTTGTATGATGAATCATGTCCGCAACTGTCACACCGACAGTTGAATCAAGGCCAAGGACGACCATTCCGAGTGAATCCCCGACTAAAATCATGTCAACTCCTGCTTGTTCAGCAAGCTTAGCTGCCGGATAATCGTAAGCGGTCAGCATGACAATCGGTTCTTCCGTCTCCTTCATTTTTTGAAAATCGAGTTTTGTTTTCATGTTTTCTCCTCCTCATGTTTAGAGGAGATGAGCTGCCGTTTTCTTTTACAAGCCAAAAAACCTTCTGTTTAACGAGAAGGATTCTTCACTTTCTAAAGTTCGGCGAGTGTCATCCCTCTGTCCCAGTCCTTTTTGGATCAAGGCAGACTGCTGCAATGTCTATCTATTTTTATAATAGGTGCAGTTCGCAGGCGATACTGCCCAATGGAAGTATACCAAAATCAACGGGCTTGTACCAACACATTAACCCAGTTCAATATCGGCAGAATAAATTTTTTTGATACCTTCTTGCGTTTCTAAAAGAAGCACGCCTTCATCGTCTATACCTAGCGCCTTCCCGTAAAAGGTTCCTTTTAACGTTCTGGCTCTCATATTTGTGCCGATTCCCAGCGCATAGCTTTCCCATAAAAGCTTAATCGGCGTAAAACCATAAGTCATATAATCCCGATACCTTTTTTCAAAGCAAAGTAAAATATGCTGGATGACACCGGACCGGTCAATTTTTTCTCCGGCAGCTTGGCTGAGGCTTGTCGCGATGTCCTTCAGTTCCTCTGGAAAATCATCAGGCTGCTGGTTTACGTTAATGCCCATCCCGATGATAACTGAACGTACGCGGTCTTCCTCAGCCTGCATTTCTGTTAAGATGCCGACTGTTTTTTTTCCGTTAATCAAAATATCGTTAGGCCATTTAATATCAGTTTGAATGCCTGCTGCCTCTTCTATCCCCTGCACAACAGCTACTGCAGCAAGCAATGTGAGCTGCGGTGTTTTTTGAAGCGGGATGTCTGGCCGCAAAATCAGGCTCATCCAGATGCCGTTCCCCTCTTGAGAGTGCCATACCCTAGACATCCGCCCCCTGCCAGCTGTTTGTTTGTCAGCCACTATGAGCGTGCCTTCAGGTGCGTTATTATTCGCAAGCTCATGCGCCGTTTTTTGTGTGCTTGATATAATGTCTTGATAAATAAGATGCTGGCCCATCACTTCTGTTTTCAAACCGAAGCGAATCTCACTTTCACTGAGTTTACCAGGCTTTTTAATGAGCCGATATCCTTTTCTTCTAACGGCTTCTACTTCATAGCCCTCTTTACGAAGCTCTTCAATATGCTTCCACACAGCAGTTCGGGAACAGCCGAGGGCGTCACTGATTTTTTGGCCGGAAATAAACTCACTTCCGGCCTGAGAAAATAATTCAATAAGGTCTATTCTTAATGTTGACCGCATGTCTTCAGCCACTCCTCTATGTGTTTCTTTTGATTGGAGAGCTTTCCTGTCACAACAGCCTGCTCGATCCGCTGTAATTCTTCCGACACCCATTTCCCGGCAGGCCGGTCGCGAAGCGCAAGCAAATCCTTGCCAGTGATATCAAGATCCTTAAGGCTTTTGATCGGCAGGCTTTGATAAGCGCTTTGAATATCCTTTAGTTTTTCATCATCCAGTTTTTTGTTTTGCCGAAGCTGTGCTATTTTGACTGCTGAAAGAAGTGATTTTTCTCCAGCTTTATACATTGAAATGGCGTCCAGAGCCTGTCCAAACGTATGGGCAATGTGAATGGCTTCCTTCATCACTTTTCCCGGGAGCTTCCAAGCTTTCAGGAAAAGCGGCGCGTCTTTCAAATCTATTTCAAGATGAATTAAAATCGCAGACCAAAGCTCTTCACGGGATGTTAAACAGCAAAACGGAAACTCACTCGCCGCGAGCAGGTTCTCTCGTTTATCATAAAAACCAGGCAGTTCTTCGTAAAGCCCCGTTTGAATGAGTGTGCGGAGCGCCTGCCCGGAGCCTCTTCCTTGCAGCAGTTTCTCAAACTCGATTGTTTTTCGTTCAACTGATACATGGGATAGCAGTGATTTTTCTTTCGCAATGGCTTCTTCTGTTTCTAATGAAAGCGTAAAGCCAAGCTGACTCATAAAACGTACGGCTCTCAGCATACGAAGCGCATCTTCTTGAAACCTGTCCTCAGGCTTTCCGACGGTTCGAATCAGTTTCTGATCAATATCTTTTTTACCGCCAAAATAATCAAGCACCTTCCCATCCGCTGTCATAGCCATCGCATTAATCGTCAAATCTCTGCGTTTTAAATCCTCTTCTAATGATGTGATAAATTGCACGTCTGACGGTCTTCTATAATCTTCATATTCTGATTCAGTCCGGAATGTCGTGACTTCATAAGTTTCATCTTCCCAGAGCACAATAATTGTCCCGTGTTCTTTGCCTACATCAACTGTCCGCTGAAACAGCCTTTCTACTTGATCTGGCTCCGCATCAGTTGCAATATCGACATCTCCGATGGTTCGTTTCATGTAGCTGTCACGAACTGCTCCCCCGACAAAATAAGCTTGGTGGCCCGCTTCGATTAAGTTGTAGAGTACGGGAAGTGCTTTATTAAAAACTTGTTCCATGTCATCACTCCGGTTCTGCTAAATCGGCATAAATCTGTTCATATTGACTGACAATTTTTTGTGAAGAGAATTCATTTTTTAGCATTTCCATTGCCGCCTTTGTAAACCGCTTGCTTAGTTGTTCATCTTCTAAAATACTCAGCGCACAGGCTGTTGCTGCTGCAACATCTCCCACATCCACTAAAAAGCCGCTCTCATTATTCTTAATTACTTCTGGGATACCGCCAATGTTTGTTCCGATACAAGGCACCCCGCAAGCCATCGCTTCAAGCAGGACAAGGCCGAAACTTTCTTTTTCAGACAGCAGCAGCTTTAGATCGCTAATGGAATAAAGTTCCTCAACACGATCTTGATTTCCAAGCATTAATACTTGGTTTTCCAATCCATATTGTCTGACAAGCTCACAGGCTGTTGATTTCTCCGGACCGTCTCCGACTAAAAGCAGCTTCGCTTTCGTTTTGCCGGCAATATTACGGAACACACGGATAACATCCTGCACACGTTTGACCTTTCTGAAGTTGGACACATGGATAACGACTTTTTCGTCTGGTAAAATCCCATGTTTCTCTTTAATCGACGCAGTGTTTTTCTTCAGATATACACGCTCGTCTATAAAGTTATAAATTGTTTCAATTTTTTTCTCCGGTTTAATTAAATCGTACGTTTCAGCTGCGAGCGCTGAAGAGACAGCAGTCACCCTGTCTGATGCCTCAATGGCAAAACGGATAAGGTCTTTTAGAGACGGGTCATAGCCTAACACTGTGATATCCGTGCCGTGCAAGGTGGTTACAATGCCGATATGGCGTTTCAGCATCTGCTTCGCAAGATAAGCGCACACGGCATGCGGGAGAGCATAATGAGCATGAATAATGTCTAAATTCTCTCGTTCTGCCACCTCAGCGATTTTGCTTGCTAATGTTAAATCATACGGAGGATACTTAAAAACAGCATATTGATTAACCTCAACTTCATGGAAATGAATATTGGGGTGATATGTATTCAGTCTAAACGGAATGCTTGACGTGATGAAGTGTATTTCATGTCCCTTTTCAGCAAGCTGCTTCCCCAGTTCTGTCGCAATGATGCCTGAGCCTCCGACGCTCGGATAGCATGTGATCCCTATTTTCAACTTTTTCATTGTTTGCCCCCAAACACATCATGATTGAGCATCAGCATCCGTTTGGAAAAGAAACCCTCAGCATACTCCACACCCGCTTCTTTGCCATAAAGCTTTTCTCTCGCTTCAATCATCTCAATATAGCCATTTGTCAAAGGTGTTGAAACTGAATCCTTTGATGGTGCAAACTGGCTTTTGTAGGCGTTAAGGCTTTGTTTTTTGGCCTCTATCGTATCTGAGATATCAATGACAAAATCAGGCTGATGAAAACCATTTATCATATAGTAGTAAACCTTGTTTACTTTATGTGCTGGAAGGCTTTTTTCGTCTTTATATTTGTGGATTCCTGCGGAAAAGATTGCTTCTTCCACCAGTGCAGCTGCATTGCCGTGATCCGGATGGCGATCCTTTTTATACGGCATAAAGACCGCTTTGGGCCGACAGGTTCTGATGACACTGACAATCTCTCGAATGGTCTGGTCACTCATCATCAGGCCGCGATCCGGAAGCGTCAGCTGAATTCTTTTATCTGCACCTAATATACGTGCTGCTTCAGCAGCTTCTTCTTTACGTAAACTGACCGTTCCGTTTGAAGAAAGTTCTGCTCCAGTTAAATCGCATATCATGACTTTTTTTCCTTGTTTGACAAACTTCGCGATTGCGCCGCCCATTCCGATCTCGACATCATCGCTGTGGGCGCCAAACGCAAGAACGTCAGCATTATACATTCGGTTCTTCTCCCCGAAGAAGGTTTCGGAATTCAAAAACACCTTCATCAAGTGTGCGGACAAGAATCTCCGCAGTACCCATATTTGTAGCGAGCGGAATGGAATACACATCACATAACCGGATTAATGCCGAGACATCCGGTTCGTGCGGCTGCGCGGTCAGCGGGTCGCGCAAAAAGATGACAAGATCGAGCGCATTGGCCGCGATCAATGCGCCGATTTGCTGGTCTCCCCCTAAAGGGCCGGATTGAAAACGTTCAATTTGAAGACCTGTCGCCTCTTGAATTTTCAATCCTGTTGTACCGGTTGCGTATAGATCATGATGACTCAAAATATCCCGATAGGCAGTCGTAAATTGAACCATATCTTGTTTTTTCTTATCATGCGCGATCAAAGCAATTTTCATCGTTCATCCCCCTGTCTAATCAATGATATTTTCTAAGCCGTATACAAGCTGATCAATCTTCATGACTTGTTCGACTGACAGTTTAACACCAGACATGAAAGAAGCACGGTTATAGGAATCGTGGCGAATCTGAAGCGTTTGCCCATCCATGCCAAACATGACTTCCTGATGTGCGATCAATCCCGGTAGACGGACACTGTGCAAGCGAATGCCGTTTTGCTCCGCCCCTCTCGCTCCTGGGAGAATTTCTTTTTCATCTGGATGTCCTTGCTGCTTTTCTTGACGGACTTCTGAAATCATTTCCGCTGTTTTAAGCGCCGTTCCGCTTGGAGCGTCAAGCTTCTTGTCATGGTGAAGCTCAATAATCTCGACATCCTCAAAGTAGTTGGCAGCCATTTTCGAAAATTTCATCATCAGCACCGCACCAAGCGCAAAGTTTGGAGCGATGATGGCTCCGATGCCTTTCTCTTCTGTTAAGGTCATGAGCTCTTTTAGATCAGCTTCTGAAAATCCAGTTGTTCCGACAACCGGGCGAACGCCGTGCTCTAATGCGATTTTAGTATGTATTTTCCCGATTTCAGGCGTCGTTAAATCAATTAAGACATCGGGCTGTGTTTCTGCAAAACAGGCCCGGATATCAGTGTAAATCAGAGCATCTGACTCTACAGCCATCACATCTGATAACTTTTGCTGGTCGTATGTGTGGTCGATGGCCCCGACAAGGTGAAAATGAGGTGTTCGTTCCGTCAATTTAACAGCTTCCTGCCCCATTCTTCCACGCGGTCCTGCAATGACTACTTTAATTGTCTCGTTTGGCATCTTGATCTCCTCTACTTTCCTTCTTCTTTTCTGGTCCAGCGGTCTTTATCTCTCGTATTAAATTTATGCATGACTCGGTCGTGGGCTTCCTCTAATGAGATATCAAGAGAGTTTGCTAAACAAACCAATACAAACAGCACATCACCCATTTCCTCTTCCATGCTTTTATCATCTTCAGTCGCTTTTTTTGGTTTTTCACCATAGCGATGATTCACTTCTCTGGCAAGCTCGCCCAGTTCTTCGGTCAGCCTCGCCATCATGGCAAGCGGGCTGAAATATCCTTCTTTAAATTGGCCGATATAACGATCTACTTCAGCCTGTATGTCTTTCATTGTTTTATCACTCACTAAACGAAACCTCCTATCATCCTCTTACATGTTAGCTAATTCAGATACGTTTGACAAATGTTTAAGCACGTTTGCTGTTTTCTTTTTCATCCACTATAATATAAACGCTATCTAATGGAAGGAAAAGGGGTTTTGTGTGATGCTGGGAGAAATTAGATTAAAAAACATATTTTTTATTTTAATCGGAGCAGCGATTTTTTCATTTGGCTTAGTTCACTTCAATATGCAGAACAATCTGGCTGAGGGCGGTTTTACAGGTATTACACTTCTGCTTTATGCCCTTTTCCATATCAGCCCCTCTATCTCGAATCTGGTTTTGAACATTCCGATTTTTTTTATCGGCTGGCGTTTGCTTGGCAGGACAATGTTCGTTTATACCCTTGTCGGCACAGTAGCTTTGTCTCTGTTCCTCAGCATCTTTCAGCGATATGAAATACACATGCCGCTTCAGCACGACTTAGCGCTCGCTGCTTTATTTGCCGGCGTGTTTATCGGAGCCGGATTAGGCATTATTTTTAAGTTCGGCGGGACAACAGGCGGGGTTGATATCATCGCCCGTTTGGTCAATAAGTATTTTGGGGTTCCTATGGGAAGAACGATGTTTGCTTTCGATGCCTGTGTCATCATTTTGTCTTTGCTTACTTATCTCTCCTACAAAGAAGCGATGTATACCCTTGTGGCTGTATTTGTAGCTGCCAGATTAATTGATTTTATTCAAGAAGGCGGATACGCTGCTAAAGGCGCTACGATTATCTCTGCGAAAAACGATCTGATCCAGAAAAAGATTCTTGAAGAAATGGAACGGGGCGTCACCATTTTGAAAGGGCAGGGTTCCTATACAAAAGAGGATTTAGATGTGCTTTATTGTGTCGTGCCGAAAAACGAATTGGTAATGCTGAAAAGTGTGATTAACACAATTGATCCTCATGCCTTTGTAGCGGTCAGCGATGTCCACGATGTGCTTGGAGAAGGATTCACGCTGGACGAAAATAAAAATCCGCTTCCGCGCTGACATTTGATAAAAAAGAGGCGGCTGCAGCCGCCTCTTTTCCTTATTTAGGGTAATCCCGTTTTTTTAGCTTATTTTTCTCCGCTTTATACTTTCTGTAGCCGACATAGCTCAGAGCTGTAATGATGATACTGCCGGTGGTGATGATCACCCAGAGTAAAGACGGATCGGCATCATCCTCTTCCACCCTGTCAAATACATTTTTCAGATCTTGCTGGAGAAGAGAAAGCCGCTCAAGCTTTGTGCTCTCAGTCATTTGCTGAAATTCCTCTTGCCCAATGACGTCTATATGTTTTCCGACAGTTTCAAGCTGATCCTCTGATACATCAATTGTAAGACTGGGGTAAATCAAATCATATAGACTGATAAATTCATTCCATTTTTCATGAAAGCTCGTACTTTCATTTTTTTGAACACCTTGCTTCAGTTCAGCAAAGGCTTCCATAATCGGTCTTTCAAGTGAGCTCCAAAGCGGATCAGATCGATTATCAACAGCGTCCATCAGCATTCTGAACTGCGCGGCTGCTCTCCGTTTTTGCTCATCTGATGTATCAGCCTGTTTCAAACTCCGTACCATATCATTATAGCCCAATGTAATTTGACGAATTTGAGCTCCAGTTAACATGAGGTCTTGATTTTTTTTCTCAGCAGATTTTAATGTTTTTTCAAAATAAGCAAGGACTTGCAGTGCCTCTTCATATTTTGACTGGCGGGTCATTTGAAAAATCGTATCAGATAAATCGTTCAGCTCTTTGAGGCTTCCCCGCTCTGCAGCCTTGGCATTTCCATTATAAAAAATAAGAGCAATCAACAAACAGATCGTCAGCTTTCGTTTCATGCAGGTCCCTCCCACTCTCTCTCCTTACAGAATATGAAGAAAGGGACAAGGATAGACCAACATTGTCTTTACATCAGCTCAAGCTTCGTTTGCTTTTTCGAGACCACAAGGAAGTAAGCAAGCGCGATTGAAAAAATGCTTAGCCAAAATGTTCCGTACCCTATTTCAGTCATATAATCAGAAAGCATAGAGTACTGCGGCATCATATCAAACAAGTAGTCAATGACATCGTTATGCAGTGTCCAGACTGCAGCAATGGCAAGATGCCAAAAAGAAAAACGAAAATACGGACTGTACAACACGCCTTGGACTGCCATCGCAAAATGCGAGGCAATCAGCATATACCCCTCCCACGGCAGGTCACCTGTTACACCTAATACAAGAAAATTCATAGCGGCCGCCCACAGGCCATATTTCACTAGGGTGACGAGCGCCAGCGCCTCAAAGAGCGAAGCATTCCGTTTCATAATAAAGGCGAGCAGCACAAACAGAAAGAAAAACGTTGCTGTCGGGCTGTCCGGAACAAAAATCAGGAAGCGTGCCGGTGTTTCTGCCAGCTGCGGCAAGTACCAATAATATCCGTAAACTGTTCCCAGAAAATTGATCATTAAGACAAGAATAAGCATTGGCCGCTGCCCTAATACATATTGAAACCATTTCACATCAAATCAACTCTCAGTCTGTAAAAATAATGTCTCCATATAAAAAAGCTGACGCCGAGTCAGCTTTTGATAATAAAAGTATATCCTTCCATTTCACAATTCACAATACGTTATTTTGCGGTTGTTTCAGAAATGAATTTCGCAAGTTCTTTGAGCTGCTCATCATTCCCCTTAAACACGCCTGCCGGCATTTTACCTTTCCCTTCAACAGCGATTTTTTCGATTTCTTCCGGCTTCAGTCCGCTGTCAACCAACGAAGGTCCGGCCGCTCCCCCTTGGAGGTTATCTCCATGGCAAGAAATACAGCCCTGTTCCTTAAAAACCTTATATCCTTCCGTATTGGTGTCAATGTCGGCTTCTTTTGTGATTTTCCCCTGTTCTTCTGCTTTGGCCCAGTCGTGAGTAGCAACTGACTGCCACGTCAAAAATACAGCTGCGGAAATAGCCAAAAGCATCATACCGACAGCAACAGGACGCTTCCACGGCCTTCTTTCTGTTCCTCTGTCAAGGAATGGCGCCAAAAGCAGCGCACCAAAAGCGAGCCCCGGCATAATCATGGCACCAACCACTGTGAAACTTCCGGCCGCGTATTCATACTTCAACAGCTGATATAAGAAAAGAAAATACCAATCCGGCAGCGGAATATAACCAGTATCAGTCGGGTCCGCCATCCGCTCTAAAGGCGGCTGATGCACTATCGTCAAAACAAGAAAACCGATCAGAAAGACAGCGCCGACCATCCATTCCTTCAACAAAAAATTCGGCCAGAAAGCCTCTGTTTTGCCGGGATACTCCGAATAATCCTTCGGTATGTTCGGCTTTTTTTCAGCCGGTATCCTTGAGTCGCCCACAAATTTCATCCCTTTGCCCCGGTGCATGTCATCCCCTCCCTTTTATTCGCAGATCAAGATTTTAAAGCGGTCCTGAAATCCCCTGCTTCCGGATCATAATAAAATGTGCAGCCATGAGCCCGAACAATGCGGCAGGAAGAAAAAATACATGGATCGCAAAAAACCTAGTCAGCGTTTGGGCTCCTACAATATCCGGATGCCCCGCAAGGAGTGTTTTGATTTGCGTCCCGATTAAAGGCGTGGCTTCAGCGATCTGCAGCCCGACTTTTGTAGCAAACAAAGCCTTCATGTCCCAAGGAAGCAAGTAGCCTGTAAAGCCAAGCCCGAGCATGACAAAAAAGATCAAGACACCGACAATCCAGTTCAGTTCGCGCGGCTTTTTATACGCCCCTTGGAAAAAGACCCTAAGTGTATGTAAAAACATCATTACAATGACTAGGCTCGCACCCCAATGATGCATCCCCCTGACGATCTGACCGAATGCCACTTCATTTTGTAAATAATATACCGATTCCCAGGCATTTTTGATATCAGGCACATAATACATCGTTAAAAACATTCCAGATAACACTTGGATAACGGTTACAAAAAACGTCAGCCCTCCAAAGCAATACACAAACGCCGAAAAATGGTGAGCGGGATTTACATGTTCCGGTACTTCGTGATCGGCAATATCCCTCCACATCGGTGTAATATCAAGCCGCTCATCTACCCAGTCATAAATTTTGTTCAGCATGTCACCCTTCCCCCTTAGGCTTTGCTTTTCCAAGATACAGGAAGCCGTCTTTTACTTCTTGCTCATAATGATCAAGAGGCGCAAGCGGCGGTGTGCCCGGGACATTGGTGCCGTCCTTTTCATAGAGTCCATAATGGCATGGACAAAAGAATTTATTCGGATTTTTAGGATCACTATTCCAGTTCACCGTACATCCTAAGTGCTTGCAAATTGGCGAAAGTGCTACAATTTCTTCCCCATTTTTGAAGACCCAGGCTGATCTTGACTCTTCTGATTCATACCAGGCATCGACTTGATTAATTTTGAAATCAAAGCGCTGCGGCTCTTTTGTCAGTTCATCTACGCTGACAACCTGAACCATGTCCTGCTTGCCTGTCGATTTTAATACCGGGTCGAGTGCAAAGCGAACCATCGGCATGAGCATACTAGCCGCCATAAACCCCCCTACGCCTGTGAGCGTATAATTCAAAAATTGACGTCTGGATATATCATGTTTGCCCATCTCTTCTCCCCCCCTCTAGAACACCCCTGTAAACTGACTAAAATAGAAAATATTGCAATACCTTTAGACACCCTCATAATATATGAATCTCTCAGCAAGGTCAATATAGCCAAAATATTGTTTATAAGGAAATGTAAGTGTTTTTATATATTGCTCCACAACTGTAACAAAACGTTCAAAATTTCAGCGGTACGTTCATCTAATATTTTTCTTTTTAAGGAGTCATTTACATGCTCTAATGGTATAGACGGCGTAACAATGATTTTGCCTAATGCATCCTCACTTTTCCAATTTTCTTCAGATGTAAGCAGTACAACATGAGAAAATTCTGATATCAGCTCTTCCCGCAAATTCTTGAGCCCTTGAACAGTTATTTCATTTCTATCAACATATGTATAAGGGGGCAGCAAATATACCCGTCCCTTTAACTGCCTTTCCAGTTCTTCTGCCAGAAGCTGAATGAACTCGCCTTTCTCAGCCGCCATTTTAAAATGACTCCCTGTTTTTATGTTAATTATTGGAATGATAGCGGTATCAATGTAATCTTTAGATTGTAAATAGTCCTTGGCATCGCTGATTCTCCACCTCATTGTTTTCCCCCTTTACGACAACTAGCCTTGCAATACGCTGCAAGGCTGGTCATATTATGTGAGCTGATTCAATTGGCGCGATAGTTGTTCAAAGGCAGCTTTATCATGACGATCTAACGCGGCATCAATGTCTTTTAATAATTTTTCTCTTTGGAAGGTAGAAATAGCATGCTCCAAAAATTGTTCAGCCAGTCCCTGATCTTTTTTGTTTCCAAACAGATCCTTCGGAATATGAGGATTGGATTCCAATACAGCCGCATACTCAGGTGAGCTGTAAGCTGAACGGAAATTAAGCTGGATAAACAAATCCTGCTGCTTATTTAATCTAATATCATGAAAAGATTTTTCAGCGTCGGTTGTCATGATATTCTCTTTATAGAACCGAAACGGAACTTCTTCCACACAATGTGTTGACATAATGATGCCTCTCGGGCAAAATTCGGCCTGCTCCACAAAATGAACCTTCTCCATGAGAGAATCATGGCTCATTAAGTAGTTCAAAATCCAAACGCATTCTCGGCGCTTTAACTGATAATGGTTTAAAAACCAACGGATAAAATCTTTTTTCTCATTGACAGAAACAGGGGTCTGCATGTAATTCCCTCCTCTATCGTTCGTATAATTTATATACTTATATGTTCCACATATATGGTGAGCATTCCTGCTTACCTAGAAAATTCATCCTCGATTCGCAAAATCGTTTCTTCCAGCTCTTCATTGGCCCCGTCAATTTCAAGAACCTTTTTCAAAAGCGGCAACGCTTCTTTTTGCAGACCTTCTTCTAACAGGAAGCTTGCGTATTCATATAAGAAATCTCTGTCCTCCCTGTAATGAAGAAAGGCAGTTTCAAAAGATTGTTTTGCTTTTTCGTATTCCTCTAATTCGGTATAAGCGCTCGCCAGATACCAATTGTATTTCGGATCTTCTTCTCCATAGCCGCTAACCTCTTGAATCAGATCAATGATTTGTTCATAATCCTCTTCTTTATGATATACAGCAAGAAGTGTATGAAGGGCCTCGACGAAGCCAGGATCGAGCGCGAGCGCCTCCTGAAGTAGATTTTTCCCATCTTCTGGATTCCCGATTTTCAAGGCCATTTTTGCGGCATAGAGGTAAAGCTCTTTGTTATACTCATCGTAATTGATACCCTCTTTTGCCGTTTTGAATGCCTCTTCATACATTCCTTCAGCTTCATAGCTTTTCGAAAGCGGCATATAAAGTGAAGAATAAGAAGGATCAAGCTCTTTTAAATCAGACAGCTGCTTAATAGCTGTTTTCACAAGCCCTGCCTGTAATGCTGTAAATCCATAACCAAAAATCGTGTTAGGATCAGGATTCTCATCAGCGGCTTTCTCATACCATTGAATGGCATCCTCAAATTCACCTGAGGTACTTAACGATTCGGCCAGTCTCTGATGGACATTAACGCCCCCAATCTCACTCTGCACCTCAGCCGTTGTTTTAAAATATTGAACCGCTTTTGCATAGGCTCCCTGCGTAAAGTAAAGTTCCCCCAGTGCAAAATCAATGATGGGTTCACTGTCCAGAATGGACTTTGCTTGTAAAAGCTTTTGTTCACTGACTTCGAATAACCCCTGCATCTGATAAAGATCTGCCATAAGCAGCAAACTTTCCGGATATGATGGATCTGTTTCCGGAATGGTTTCCAGCACAGTAAGGGCTTTTTCTTCTTCGTCAATATCTATTAAAAGTTCGGCATAAAAATTCGTCAGTTCTGTCTCGTTTGGATATAAATCATGTAAATCACTGATCAGCGAAATCGCTTTCTCCACATTACCCCACTCGTAATAAAGCTGGGCTGCAATGGCTTTGTCTTCATCATGAAGCTGTTTCTCAGCTTTTGAGAGAGTGTTGAGGCCTTTTTCTGTTTCACCTGCTTCAACTAATTTTATGGCTTCTTGAATCAATGTATTCAAATCGAACCGGTCCTTTCTTTTCCTATACAACATCAACCATACAAAAAAGCTTTATTTGTTAGGGCTATCCTTATCATAATTCAGAGAAAAGCCCCCGGCAAATAAGATGCTTGCTGTACGGCAGGGAATTATTGAGTGTTATTAGTTTACCAAAAGTTTTTGTGATAGAAAATGAAAAAAGGAAGAATCGCCCCTCAGTACAGTAAAGCAGTTCGCTGACCTGCCGGCTTGTAAGTAAGCGCATCCCCCCTTTTCAATTTTCTTTTCTCTTTATAAGACAAGCTATGTTTTTTTGCCTCAGAATATGATTTTCACAGACAATCCGCACAAAAAATCCTGAAGCAAAATACCTCAGGATTTGTTAGAAAGCTTATTTAAATGCTTAAAGAAGGTTGGATAAGAAACGTGAATGGCTTCTGTCTGCTCGAGTTCAATCGGCTCTTCCGTTATACAGGAAGCGATGCCAAGCATCATTCCGATTCGATGATCCCCGTGGCTGGACACTGTTGCGCCGCCTTTCAATGTTTGTTTGCCATAAACCTTCATTCCATCTGCTGTCGGTTCAATCTCAGCACCCAGCTTACGAAGTTCGGAAACCACGGTGTCAATGCGGTTTGTTTCTTTTACCTTAAGCTCTGCCGCATCTTTAATAATAGTGGTCCCTTCCGCTTGAGTTGCGAGAAGCGCGATGATAGGGATTTCATCAATCAGGCGCGGAATGATGTCTCCTCCGATTTCAACAGCTTTTAAAGATGACGTTTCGATGATCAAATCTCCATATGGCTCTGCCCCGCTGTCAGCAGACGGTTTGATTTCAAGTTTTGCTCCCATATTTTGAAGGACGTCAATGATACCTGTCCGAGTCGGATTTAAACCTACATTTTTCAATACAATGCTGCTGTTTGGAACCATTGCACCTGCAGCAAGAAAAAATGCCGCTGAAGATATGTCTCCAGGAACAAAAATATCTGCAGCTGTCATTTTCTGGCCCCCGGTGATAGAAACGCTTGTTTGATCTTCAAAAAGCTTAACGCCAAAGGCAGAAAGCATTCGCTCCGTATGGTCTCGGGATTTATGAGGCTCTGTGACGGTTGTTGTCCCTTCAGCCTGTAATCCGGCCAGCAAAACAGCGGATTTAATTTGTGCACTTGCAACAGGTGATACATAATCAATGCCTTTTAATGAAGCGCCGCTCACAGATAGCGGGGTGAAGTCTCCTCCGGCTCTTCCGTCGATTTTAGCACCCATTTTTTTCAAAGGCTCTGTTACGCGCTTCATTGGGCGCTTCGCAATGCTCTCATCTCCGGCTACTGCACTGTAAAAAGGACGGCCCGCCAAAATACCGAGCATTAGGCGAATTGTTGTACCTGAATTCCCGACATCTAAAAAGCTTTCTGGCTCCCTCAGAGAATCGATTCCTTCACCGTAAATGACGACATCGCTGCCATTTTGCTCAATTTGCACACCCATTTTTCTAAAACAATCGATTGTGCTCAAACAATCCGCTCCCGGCAAAAAGTTTTTAACAGTTGTTGTGCCATTTGCCAGCGCACCAAACATGACAGAGCGGTGAGAAATGGATTTATCACCAGGAACGTGTATTTCTCCATGTAAGACCTGCACCTTTTCTCTTTTCATTTAAATCTCCACCTCAATCAGCATAAAAAGTTTTATATTCAGCCCGGGCTTCAATGCATTGTTCAGCCCGCTTCCGGTCATCATCCGTCTGAAAGCTGATCCTTAAAATTCCGTTAATATCTTCTCGTGTTTCAATAATGCGGATATTCGTGATACTGATGCGCTCCGCAGCTAAGATAGCTGTTATCTCAGAAATCACACCAGGATGATCAGGAACATCCACGTATAAATCATAAAATGCAGGTATCGCGCCTTTCTGCCGAAGCGGCAGCCCGTCGCGATAATCCTTAGCCGTTTTGAAATAACGAAATAGATGTTCCGCATCTTTCTGTTCTACATATGCTCGGATTTTCTCCATTTCACGAATCCACTCATCAAAACGATCCAAAATTTTATCTTTATTATGTAATAAAATATCCCGCCACATGGCCGGGCTGCTTGATGCAATCCTTGTAATATCCCTGAACCCGCCAGCTGCAAAACGTTTAACAAGCGGATAAAGTTCTTCAGAATGATGGGCTTGGTGAACGAGGCTTGCTGCGACTATATGCGGAAAATGACTAATAACACTCGTAACGCCATCATGTTCTTCAGGTGACATTTCCACAAAATGGGCATTTGTACCCTTCAGCAAATGTTGCAATTGCTCTACCGCTTGTCTCTCCGTTTTCTGTCCGGGCGTCAAAATATAAAATGCATTTTCAAACAGGAATTCCTTCGCAGCGGCCACCCCTGATTTATGTGAACCTGCCATCGGGTGGCCTCCGACAAATTGATAGCGGCTAGGCAGCACTTGATCAGCGTATTGAACCACTTTTTGCTTTGTGCTTCCGACATCGGTAATCAAAAGCTCATGTTCTATCCCTGAATGAGCCAGTTCATCGAGCATAAGCAGGGTTTGCGCAACAGGGGTCGCAATGATTACTGTCGTTGCCTCTTTTGCACCGCTAATAAACGAATCCGCACACTCGTCAATTACACCTAATTTTAATGCAGCTACTGCCTGTTCCTCAGAGATATCAATTCCGATGATCCGTTTGCCGGGATGATTTTTTTTGATCGCTAACGCAATCGAACCGCCTATCAACCCCAGGCCGGCGAGGAATATGGTATCTTTCATTCGATTCATCCATCATCACCTGGCTTATAGACTAAAGAGGTGATATGAGATCACCTCTTATAAAATTTCATCTAAAATAGAAATAATTTCTTTATTTTGCTCTTTTGTTCCAATCGTAATTCGGAGTGATGTCGGGAAGCCTAATGCATTTCCCGACCGGACAATATAACCTCTTTCCAGCAGAGCCTGAAACAGTTCATCAGAAGGACGGTTAAAATCAATCAGCACAAAGTTTGTCTGTGAAGGATAGCACTTTAAACCATGAGCCTTCGCAAAATCATAATATTGCTGAAGGCCTGCTTTATTTTGCTCGACACAGGCAGCAATAAACGCTTGATCATCAAGCGCTGCGATCGCCGCAGCCTGGCCCAGACGGCTTGTATTAAACGGCTCTCTCGCCGGCTCAATCTGGCGAATGAGGTTCTCGTCAGCAATTCCGTACCCGACTCTAAGCGCTGCCAGGCCGTAAGCTTTTGAAAATGTCCGCAAAATCATCAGATTGGAGTATTTGTTTAATAGCGGCACAGTTTCCGGATAATCTTCTTCTGTCACATATTCATAATATGCTTCGTCAAGAACAACGAGAACACGAGAAGGGACGCGTTCCAGAAATGCGAGCAATTCCCCTTCCGTTGTATAAGTGCCAGTCGGGTTATTCGGGCTGCATATCCAAACGACTTGTGTCTGTTCGTCAATCGCTTCCAGCATGGCGTCTAAATCATGTGAGGCGTCAGGACGAAGTGCGATTTCGCGAACTTCAGCGCCTTCTATGACCGCATTATGTTTATATTGCGGAAAAGTCGGGGCAGCGGTTATCGTGTTGGTTTTATCATGTAAAAATGCCCGACAGATGATCTGAATGATTTCATCTGAACCATTTCCGAAAATAAGTGATGTTTCGCTGACATTGAGATGCTCACTGAGCCTTGTCCGTAAAGCGGCGCTATATCCGTCCGGATAAAGCGCAAGCTGTTGAATTTCATGATGAAGTGCCTCTTTTACAACTTCCGAACAGCCATACGGATTCTCGTTTGAAGCAAGCTTCACAACTTTATCCAAGCCATATTCTGATTTTACTGCTTCAATCGGCTTACCTGGCTGATAAGGCTTCAGCTGTTTTAAATGTTCTTTGATTCGCAAATCCAGTCACCTCATTTTAAACTGTACAAGCCGCCAAACGTCATCGCGTAATCTTCAAACTCCTGCAGCGCTTGGTTTCTCGTTTCAGCGCTGATGAGCCGCTCCTTTAATTCTTCTATTTTTCCGACGAGCGCACTTCCCACGACGACACCGTCACATATTTCATTCATCTTCATGACCTGTTCACGGTTTGATATACCGAATCCTACAGCAACAGGAACAGTGCTCAGTTCCTTCACTGTCCGGATGAACGGGTACACGGATGAATTGAACTCATTGCGGATACCAGTCACACCTAGAGAAGATACACAGTAGACGAAGCCCTCGGCTTGTTCAATAATGGTTTTCAAACGGCTTTCACTTGTCGGCGCAACCAAAGAAATATACGTCACCCCATGGTTCTTGCATTCTGCTTGAAGGCTGGCGCTTTCTTCTAATGGCAAGTCTGGAACAAGCAGACCGTCAATGTGATTTTCCCGCAGTAAAGCGAAAAAGTATTCTTTGTTCAATTGTAACACAGGATTATAATACGTAAAGAGGATAATCGGAATATTCACTCCGTTTTTTTTCATGTCTCCGCCTAATTCGATTGCCTTGACGATATTCATTCCATGATCAAGCGCCCGCTTTGAAGCCCGCTGAATTACCGGACCGTCTGCCAGCGGATCTGAGTATGCAACACCAAGCTCCAATGCCGTAGCGCCCGCTTTTTGGAGAGACTTCGCCAGTTCAACCGAAACCTCGGGCGATGGATCGCCCGCCGTAATAAACGGGATAAACAATCTCTCTGATGCTTGAAGGTTTAATTTAAACATGCGTTTTCACCTCTTCTTCCAATACATTCATTAATGTGTTGACATCCTTATCTCCCCGCCCTGATAAACAGATGAGAATCGTTTGGCCGCACTCCATCTCTTTGGCGAGTTTGAATGCTTTCGCTAATGCATGGGCAGATTCAATTGCCGGCAAAATCCCCTCTTTTTCTGACAAGAGCCTTAACGCATCCACCGCTTCTTCATCTGTGACACTGTCGTAAATGACACGGCCGCTTTTATGCAAGTGAGCGTGCTCGGGACCGATTCCTGGATAGTCGAGTCCTGCTGAAATGGAGTAAGGCTCAATGATTTGCCCGAACTCATCTTGAATGAGATAAGTCAATGAACCGTGAATAACGCCTACGGTTCCTTTCGTAATTGTAGCGGCATGAAGAGCAGTATCAATCCCCTTCCCTGCTGCTTCAGCTCCGATCAGATCAACCTCTTCATCTAAAAATGCTTGAAACATGCCTATTGCATTGCTTCCTCCGCCTACACACGCCACTACTTTATCAGGCAAGGAGCCTTCAAGGTGTTTCAGCTGATCCTTCGCTTCCTCACCGATCATTTTTTGAAATTCACGGACCACGTGCGGATAAGGGTGCGGGCCGACAACTGATCCAATCATGTAAAAGTGGTCCTCACAATGCTGAACCCAGTAACGGATCGCCTCATTTGTAGCATCCTTTAATGTGCCGTTTCCGCTTGTTACTGGCACTACTTCCGCCCCAAGAAGCTTCATTCGGAAAACGTTCAGTGACTGGCGGGCAACATCCTCCTCGCCCATAAACACAGTGCAGGAAAAGCCAAATTTGGCTGCAACTGTTGCAGCGGCGACGCCGTGCTGACCGGCACCGGTTTCAGCAATGATTTTCGTTTTGCCCATTTTTTTCGCAAGCAGCGCTTGACCCAGGGCATTATTGATTTTATGAGAACCTGTGTGGTTTAAATCTTCTCGTTTCAAATAGATCTTTGCCCCGCCTAAATATTCTGTGACTCGATCAGCATATGTTAATGCAGTCGGCCGTCCGGAATAGTCATGTAACAGCTGATTATATTCTTTACGAAAAGCTGGATCATCCTTAACTTCTTTAAATGCAGATTCAATTTCTTCTAACGGCTGCATCAGTGTTTCGGGCACAAACTTCCCGCCAAAATCACCGTATCTTCCTATTTCATTTGGATATAGATACATATCGATTCATCCTTTCTTCTAAAAGCCTCATTAAATTCTGATCTTTTTGCCCGTTTTTTTCGATTCCGCTGGCAAGGTCAATTCCTGCTGGCTTATATGTCAATAGGTCTGTGATAGTATCCGGATTCACACCGCCTGCGATAAAACATCGTTTGCCTGTAGCCGCCTGCTGGTATTCCGGCACACAGTCCCAAGAAAAAGAAACACCTGTGCCGCCTCTTGCCCCTTTGACAGATGAATCAATGACAAATCCGTCCACATCATCTTTAAAGCGGGCTATTTCGTGAAGCGTGTTCTCATGATGATGAAGCGCCTTCCATATTTCACAATCTGCTATCATACGAAGCGCACCGGCCTCCGCTGGATTTTCATCACCGTGAAGCTGAATAACATCGAGATTCAAGTCTTCAGCAATGCGTGACATCTTCTCTATCGATTCATTAACAAAAACACCCGCAACCTGTTTTTCGATACGAACTTGACTCAGCCATTTTTTCACATCATACGGAGATACATTTCGTTTGCTTTCAGCAACAAAAATAAAGCCCAGATAATCAGCCTGCGATCCCGCTGCAAGCTGCAAATCCTGCAGTGACCTTATACCGCAATATTTTAATACCGGCTTCTTCATACCTTACTCCTCAAACAAAGCATGGACGGCTTTTTGCTGTGATGTTTGTCTCATCAATGATTCACCGATTAGCACAGCACGTGCACCACGTTCTTTGACAAATGTTAAATCTTTTAAAGAACCGATTCCGCTTTCACTGACAAGCAGTGATTTTTTCGGGGCAAGAGATGCAATTTGTTCTGTCTGTTTTATAGAAGTTTCAAATGTTTTTAGATTTCGATTGTTTATACCAAGAATATCAGGCGTGAACACTTTCAAAATTTGCTCAAGTGTCGAGGCATCATGAACCTCTACCAGGACATCCATCTTTTTTTCACCTGCTTCAAGATATAATTCATGAAGATGTAAAGGATCAAGCACCTCGCCGATTAACAAGATGGCATCCGCTCCGATTCTTCTTGATTCCTCCACTTGAAGAGAATCAATAATAAAATCTTTTCTGAGTACAGGTATCCTAACAGCACGTTTCACATCTGATAAATAGCTGTTTTCCCCTTGAAAAAACGGGGTGTCTGTTAAAACAGAAAGCGCATCGGCCTTTGCAGTTTCATAGTCTTTCGCAATCTGTTCAGGGACAAAATTCTCTTTAATAAGCCCTTTTGAAGGTGATGCTTTCTTCACTTCAGCAATCAGCCCGATAAACCGATTCGGACTTGCCAGCGCCTCTTTAAATGAACGTTTTTCGAAAGGCTGCTCTTCCGGCAGGACCAATGTTTTTACTTCTTCTTTCTTTTGTTTGATGATGTTTTCAAGCATAGATCTCTTCCTCTTTCTGCTTTAGTCGTTCAAGCTGCACAGCCGCACCTCCGCTTGTAATCGTCTCTAACGCCAGCTCTGTTCCTTCTTTCAGCGAAGCTGTTATTCCCGCCGCATATATCGCAGCCCCTGCATTAAAAGCGGTAATAGATAAAGCGGAGCTGCTGCTTTTATTTTCAAAAATATTCTGAATGAGAAAGGCGCTTTCTTTCGGCGACTGCACCTGTAAATCTTCAAGTCTCCCATTTTTGAAACCAAAATCTTCGGGTGTAACGGTATATTCCCGACGCTCTCCGTCTTTTAATTCAATCACATCGGTCGGTGCTGTAATCGAAAGCTCATCTAAACCATCACGGCTTGATACAAACATGACATGCTTTGGCTGAAACGTCTCCAGTGCACTTGCCATCAATCCCGCTTTTTCAGAGGAATAGACCCCGATCACCTGACGCTTCGTCTGCAAAGGATTGCTGAGCGGTCCAAGCAGATTAAATGCCGTTCTGAAGCCTAATTCTTTTCTAGTCCGAGCGACATATTTCATAGACGAATGATAAAGCGGTGCAAACAAAAAACCCATGTTGTTTGTTTCAATACTGCTTTTGACATGTTCAGGAGTGGTTTGAATAGGAACCTCTAACGCCTCTAAAACATCAGCGCTTCCGCTTTTTGAAGAGACAGAACGGTTGCCGTGTTTAGCAACCTTCGCCCCTGCTGCTGAAGCAACAATCGCCGATGCCGTTGAGATATTAAAAGTGGAAATGCCATCTCCTCCGGTTCCGCATGTGTCGACAACATCAGAAAGTCCATCGACAGTCAGAGCGTGTGCCCGCATCGCCTTCATAAAGCCTGTAAGCTCTTCTGGCGTCTCTCCCCGATGAGCAAGGATAGACAATATGCCTCCCACTTCAGAAGGCGTCATCTCCGCTGTCATCATCATATTCATCAGTGCCTCTGCTTCACCAGCAGTAAGTGTTTTTCCGTCAACGCACGATTGTAGAAATTTGTTCATCAGCTTTATCCTCCTTGCTATGAAACATATCTTCTGCAATATGAATTGTTTTCATCAGTGCACCGGCTTTATTACAGCTTTCCTCGTATTCAGCTTCCGGAACAGAATCTGCAACAATACCAGCACCTGCTTGAATCGATGCGACGCCGTCCTTGACGCTCATGGTGCGAATCGTAATGCAAGAATCGATATTACCGTCAAATCCAATGTAGGCAATGCAGCCGCCGTATGTCTCTCTCGGAGTGGGCTCCAGCTCTTGCAAAAGCTGCATGGCACGGATTTTTGGAGCGCCTGTTAACGTACCCGCCGGGAATGCGGACATTAGAGCATCAATAGGATGAACTCCTTCTTTCAATCTCCCTGTCACCACTGAAATAATGTGCATAACATGCGAAAAAGAAACAACGCTTGTGAACTCCGGCACAGAAACAGATCCATACTCTGCTACTCTGCCAATATCGTTCCGGGCAAGATCAACGAGCATGTAGTGTTCCGCTTTTTCTTTTTCATCCTTCATCAGGTCCATTTTGAGTTTTTCATCTTCCGCTTGATCTGCGCCCCGTTTTCTCGTACCGGCAATCGGATGGATTTCCAAGTGCCCGTCCTTAACGTGAATTAACCGTTCCGGCGAGCTGCCGACTATTTCTCTGTCTTGGAGCTTTATATAATACATATACGGTGAAGGGTTGACGATCCTAAGCACACGATATAACTCAAAGGCATCTGATGTTATCGGAATCTCAAATTTTTGTGATAGGACGCCCTGGAAGATATCGCCCGCTTTTATATATTCTTTTATTTTTTCTACATCAGCCATAAAAGCTGACTTTTCATAATTAGAGGATAACGTCTCAAAGCTGGGTGTCTTATATGAATCAGCCGAAAGAAACAGTTCTTTTATGTTTTTTGGATCCATCATTTTTCCGATGAGCTCTTGAAGCGCCTGATGATTTTGGTAAAACACATCAATCTTTTCGTTTTCCGTTTCTTGTCCATTGAGCCTTGCATATTGGATAAAGTGGACGTTTTTGGTTTCATGATCATACGCTATTAATGTCCGGCAAACAAACAGCATACACTTTTCCATTTCTGTTTCTTTTGTATGGGCAGGAACAGAAGGCTCAATCATCGGGACCATATCATAGCTTAAGTACCCGACAGCCCCTCCGACAAAAGGGATACTTAGCTCTGGCGTTTTGATGTTGTATGTGGTGTTCATCCAGTTCAGCACTTCTTTTAGTTCGTTTCCTGTGTATAGAGATCTGCCGTCCTGATCAACAGCTGTAAAATGTCTCTGTTCTTCTTTAATTGTGAGAAACGGATTCAGGCCGATAAACGAATATCTTGACCAATTGGATGTATCATCCTTGCTTTCTAGAAGATAAGTAATCTCCCTATCAAGCTTCTCTATCATTTGAATGGGTGTCATCGTATCGACTGTGAAGGTCTCCACGATCGGTATCGTGCGGTAGGACAAGCTGTCCTGTAAAAATGCAGAAATGTTGGATTGGAAATTCATTACTCTCACTCCTTATGGCAAGGAGAATGAGAAGATGGCATGAGAGGATAAAACATTATATAACAAATAAACCCAAAAGAAAGGCTTCTTTTGGGTAGAATAAACATACATGTCTCAGCTCAACTACACTCATTCTCTGCTACCCTATTCTCTAACTCAACTCATTTTCATCGCTTTATACACACTCTTGTGTATTTCTAAGCTGTTCCTATCGTATTACAATTCAGTATTTTTTGTCAATGATAAATCGGGTCTTAATACGACGGCTTTTTCTAAATATACATGTCTGATCTGATCCTGAGGAACGTCTGTCTGAACGGTCATCATAACCCTTATACACTTTTTCAGACCGCCGGTTACATCCATTTCCTGCATACAGGTTACCGGCACATACTGCCAGCCAGAAAGCTCACGGACAGCTTTTGCCGGGAAAACAGAGTGCAAATCAGGCGTCGCCGAAAGAAGAATTTGAACAACATCTTCCGGCTTCGTTTTGTTTTCTTCTATGATTTTCTCTAACAGCTGTTTTGTTTTTTGTAACACTTCTTCTTCTGTATCCTGTTCAACTGTTGTTGCTCCGCGAATTCCGCGAATCATCATGATGTCTCCTCCAATCGCCATTTATGCAGCCAGCTCTCAAGTTCATTTCTGGAAAATGTGTGATCGGCAACTTTCCCTAATTCGTTAAGAACGATAAACTGAATCTTCCCGTCTCGGGTTTTCTTATCATTCATCATACGGTCCACTAGAACGGAGGTTTCAGTCTCTTTTTTTATTTGAGTTGGATATCCCAAGTTTTTCAGCCAGCTGATCAGCTGTTTTCTATCCATTTCACAGCCTGCTGTCTTTTCACTTATATATAAAGCAAACTGCATTCCAAGGGCTACGGCATCACCGTGAGTGATTTGTCCGTATCCATATTCCGCCTCAACCGCATGGCCAAGCGTATGTCCGAAGTTTAAGTAAGCTCTGATCCCCTCTTCTTTTTCATCCTCCTGCACGACAGACGCTTTAATGGAGACGCCTTTAAATATCATGTCATTCAGCCGATCGCTGGTGATATCGTGCAAGGAGCGGATATTCAACAGCTCTTCCAGAAACGCTTTGTCATAGATAAAAGCGTGTTTAATCACTTCTGCCATTCCGGACCGAAGCTCTTTTTCAGGCAGAGAACGCAGGAAGTCAGTATCATATAGTACCGCCTTCGGCTGATAAAACGCACCGATTAGATTTTTTCCGAGCGGATGGTTTACGGCTACTTTGCCTCCGACTGCGCTGTCATGCGCCAAAAGCGTCGTAGGCATTTGGATGAAATCAATGCCGCGCATAAAAGTAGCTGCCACAAAACCGGCAAGATCACCAACAACACCGCCGCCAAATGCGATGATGCATGAGGAGCGATCCATATGAAAACGAATCGCTTCACTCTGGAGTTCTGTGTACATGTCCATGGATTTCGCCTGCTCTCCGCTCGGCACCGTCACTTTTTGCACAGGCCACTTTTCTTGCAGCAGACGAAGCATTTCATCACCATACAGGCGGTCCACCTCTTCATCCGTGACAAGCATAATCCGTGTTAAAGGCCTGTTTAAAGAGGTTAATAGTTCACAAGCCTCTTTTCTGATACCTTTCCCAATAAAAACAGGATACGACGAGGAAGCGGTTTGAACATGCAGTGTTTTCATTAAAATTCCCTCGACAGTTTTCTCATATTCTCCACATTTTCTTTAATGCGGTCAATTTGATCTAAGCCGAATTGTTCAACAACTGCGTTCGCAATTTCCCATGCGACAGCCGCTTCAGCTACAACACTTGCGGCAGGCACGGCACAGCTGTCTGAACGTTCGATACTGGCGGAAAACGGTTCTTTCGTTTCAATATCTACGCTTTTCAGCGGTTTATACAAAGTCGGGATCGGCTTCATGACTCCGCGGACAACAATTGGCATTCCTGTCGTCATACCGCCTTCCAGTCCTCCGAGTCTGTTGGTCGCACGGGTATATCCCTTTTCCTCATCCCAAATGATCTCGTCATGGACTTCACTTCCATTTCGACCTGCCGCCTCAAATCCGATGCCGAATTCCACGCCTTTAAACGCGTTAATTGACAGCACAGCTGCAGCAAGCTTGCTGTCCAGCTTGCGGTCATAATGAACATAGCTGCCCACGCCTACTGGCATTCCTTCAACAATGACTTCTACAATCCCGCCGATTGAATCTCCATTTGCCTTCGCTTCGTCAATGGCAGTCATCATTTTTTTGCCCGCTTCTTCATCGTAGCATCTGACCGGAGATTCCTCTGTTACACGCTGCAGGTCTTCGATTGACGCATATTGTGTTTTTTCAGCTTTAACTGCGCCAATTTGCAATACGTGGCCCGCCACTTTAATGTCCAGCTCAGAGAGAATTTTTTTCGCGACAGCGCCTGCCGCTACTCTGACAGTTGTTTCCCTTGCTGAAGAGCGCTCAAGCACATTTCTCATATCACGGTGATTATATTTAATCGCACCGTTTAAATCAGCGTGCCCAGGTCTCGGTCTGGAAATTTGGCGCTTCATTTCCTTTTCTTCATCTTCTGTAATCGGAGCCGCACCCATAATTTTTTTCCAATGCTTCCAATCATTATTTTCAACAACGAGAGCAATTGGTGAACCAAGTGTACGCGCATGGCGCACCCCGCTCATCATTTTCGCTTGGTCTTTTTCGATCTGCATTCGGCGGCCGCGGCCATAGCCTTTTTGGCGTCTGGCAAGCTCAAAATTGATATCTTCCTCCGTTATGTAAAGCCCGGCAGGCACACCTTCAATAATGGTTGTCAGTTGGGGACCGTGTGATTCTCCGGCTGTTAAATATCTCATAACCTCTTCTCCCTTCATCACATTAACGCTTTTAAGTAAAACCACTATAACATATTTTTCAGCAAAAAGTCAGTCTATCTTTTTTGATAAAAGAATGTATCAGCTGGAACCAGACCGAATTTCTCTGGATTGAAGATTTGCTCGGTGCTGCCGACAAAAAGTACTCCATTCTTTTTCAAGCTATGTGCCATTTTTAAATACAGCTCTTCCTTCGCACGCTCTGTAAAATAAATCAATACGTTGCGGCACACGATCAAGTCAAAGTCTTGTTCATAACGATCTGCCAGCAGGTTGTGTTTTTTGAATGTAATATTCTTTTTAATTTCCGGTTTTACTTCATAGCTTCTATTTGCATGTTGAGTAAAATAGCGATCCTTCACAGAGGAGGGCACTTCCTGTAAAGAACGTTCCTGATAAACGCCATTTTGCGCTTTTTCCAGTGCCTTTTCATCAAGGTCTGTCGCCAAAATCTGAAATCCAGAAAGACCTTTTTGCTGTTCTAAAAGCATGGCAAGTGTGTAAGGCTCCTCACCTGTTGAGCAAGCGGCACTCCATATCTTTAAAGGCTTATTGTTCTTGATTAACGGAAGAATAGCAGTCTCAAGAACTTCCCACCTTTTATAATTACGATAAAATTCTGAAACATTGATCGTCATTCTGTCCAATGTTTCATTTAAGAGAGCCTGATCCTTCTCCAATGCAGCCGCAAAGTCCTTAAAGCTTTGAAAGCCCTTTTTCTCATATAGCGACGTCAGCCTTCTCTTCATTTGTGCTTCTTTATATAATGTCAGATCAACTCCAGTTAATTGTTTCCACTTCGTTGTAAATACACTGTATGTATCCATCTCTCTACTCTCCCAATCTCGCTATCTTTTTGTCCTAGTATAGCTTGTTTTATCAGTAAATAGTATGGTTTCCATAAAAAAATCAGCTTTTCAGCTGATTTTAGTTCGTAGGGAGAGACATGAGTCTGATACACTGCTGCCATTAACCCCTTTATCCCCTTTGATGTAAGCCTTTACAAAAGAAAGCAAAAACCGGCCCATCAGATGGCACCGGCTCTGTTACATACTTTCACAATGATTAATAGATCCAGCCAGCCATGAGCTGCTGATATGATACTAATTCTTCATTCTTAAAGAAATTGTTTATCTCGCGTTCTGCACTTTCGAGAGAATCAGAGCCGTGGATGATGTTTTTTCCGACAAACATGCCGTAATCTCCCCGAATCGTACCAGGTAAAGCTTCTTTAGGATTTGTCTTTCCGATCAGTTGTCTCGTCACTTCAATGACATTTTCGCCTTCCCAAACCATTGCGAATACAGGGCCTGAAGTAATAAACTCAACAAGTTCTCCAAAGAAAGGCTTCCCTTGATGTTCGGCATAGTGTTTCGCAGCCAATTGTTCAGATACTCTCATTAACTTGGCACCAGCTAACTGCAAGCCCTTACGTTCAAATCTGGATAAAATATCCCCAATGAGCTGACGTTGGACACCATCTGGTTTCACCATGATAAAAGTCTTTTCCATCATATTCTCCACCCCATCATTATGTATGTATAGGCTTTCACATTGCACACCGAAATCGTAACATCTTTCTGATCATTAATCAATTGGGGGTGGAGAAATTTCTTAATATCTACAAAATTAAAATTTTCTTTTACCGATATATTTTGCGATCGCTGCAAGAGACGAACGTGCACGCCCTCTCGGAAGCGTGTTTAGTTTTTGGAAAGCTTTTTGCAGATACATTTCGCTTACTGCCATAGATGCTTTAATGGCATCCGTTTTTTTGATTTCCTCAATGATCGGCTCAAGCTGTTCCTGCGTTGTCTCACTGTTAATCAATTGAAGTTGATTTTTCAGTGCTGGATTTTTCAACGCATACAGCACTGGCAATGTAACATTCCCTTGAAGCAAATCTCCTCCAACGGGTTTGCCCAGCTCCTCTTCAGTTGAAGTAAAGTCAAGGATATCATCAATGATTTGATAAGACATGCCGACGTAATACCCAAACCAGTACAGAGCTTTATGAATCTTTTCATCGGCTCCGGACGCAATGGCACCGAGCTGGCAGCTGACCGCGATAAGGAGCGCCGTTTTTCTTTTGATGCGGCGAAGATAAGTTCGGAGATTTTGTTCCATGTTGTATTTGTCTTTGATCTGCTCGATTTCCCCAAGACAGACTTCAACAATCGTTTGTGACAAAATCCTATGGGCTTTCGGTTCATTAATTCTCGTCATCATTTCAAGAGATCCCGCCAGCATATAATCGCCTGTGTACATTGCAATGCGATTGTCCCATTTTGCTTTGATTGTCGGTTTCCCTCTGCGAAGTTCCGCATCATCAATAACATCATCATGAACTAAAGATGCCATGTGGATCATTTCCAGCGTGACAGCGACATATTTAATTTTATTAATATCATAATCCCCAAACATGCCGGAAAGCAGCACGAAAACAGGCCGAATACGTTTCCCTCCGGCCTGCAGCAGGTGAAGACCCGCCTCGCTTAAAAGCGGGTAATCGGAACGTACGGTTTGTTCAAGTTCTCTTTCGATCACATCAATATCGTCATTTAAAAAAGAGTAGGCCATTTTAAATTTCATATCATTCACCCAAACATCTATGTTTTCATTTCCATCCGATATGCGTGGCAGCGACTCCGCCAGTAAACGAATGATATTTGACATTTTTCAGACCCGCCTCTTCAAACAGGCCTGCCAATTCCTTCATTCCAGGAAATTCTCTGGCTGATTCTTGAAGCCAGGAATATTCTTTATAGCTCTTGGCAAACAGTTTCCCGAAAAACGGCATCATATACTTAAAGTATATAAAATAAGCCTGTCTGAATCCGAACATTTCCGGCTGGGACGTTTCCAGACATACCACAAGGCCGCCTGGCTTAACCACACGTCTCATCTCTTTCAGTACAGTCAAGTAGTCGGGGACATTGCGGAGCCCGAAGCCGATCGTGACATAATCAAATGTATCATCATCAAAAGGAAGCTCCATCGCATTTCCGTGCAGCAGTTCAATTTGGCTGTATCCGCCGTCTTTTACTTTTTTCTGGCCGACACTCAGCATATTTTCACTGAAATCCAAGCCTTTGATCTCGCCGCTTTTGCCCGCTGCTTCTGCAAGCGCGATCGTCCAGTCAGCTGTTCCGCAGCAGACATCAAGTGCTTTGGCGCCTTCTTTTACATCCATGATGCGCATCGTTTTGTTACGCCATTTTTTATGCTGCTGAAAACTGATGACAGAGTTCATTTGATCATAGTTTTTATATATTTTTTCAAATACTCCGTGTACGCGCTGTTCTTTTGAGTCCTGCATATGGCTTACCCTTCTTCCACTTTCTGATGATAGGTTTGATCTTGGCTGATTGTCTTCAGACGGTTTAATAAAATGTGCTGAATAGGTGAATTCAGAGGCAAAAGTGACTCAATGCTGTTTTTCGCTTTTTTAAAACACTCTTCTAATATCTCTTCTTTTGTTTTTCCGAGCTGTATAAAACTGCCGATCACATCCAGAAATGTATCATTTCCGCTCATAAGCCGTTTAAACACAAAAAAATCACTCGACAGCTTTTTCCAGCGCGGAAGGCTGAAATGATCCGATACCCGGTGGAATAATGCTGACTCAACGATGCCGACACTTTCGAAAAAATCATGTTCATCCTTGAAAGAACGGTCATACAGACGAATCTTATGTTCATTGATCTCTTTGATGGCTGTAGCAAGCGTCCGAATCATGTAGATATCCTTCATTTCAGATAGTAAAGAGTAATACAGCCCGCTGAAATAATCACCTGCCAGAACAGTCAATTGGCGGTTTTTGTTTTCGTCTCGTTTTATGACTCTGGCTGTTGTCACTTCATCATGGGTATCAAGGGCGCTTTGTACAAGCATCGCTGTTACAATATAATTTTCTCTGTCGTTGCTTTTTATGTCAGCTTCTTCAAATAAAGCATGAAAAAGAAGAAGCTTATCCTCATCAATTTTTGGCGCAGAAATATGCTTCGCTAAATAAGGATGAGACAGCTTTTGTTTTAATTTCGTGTTCAGATTGGCTAAAGTTCCGTAGATGTCTTGCAAAAATATCACCCTTGTCCCCAAATTCACATTTATTTCTTAATCTATGTATGAGTATTATCTTTTCATTCACTTACGCAGGTATCATTATAGCATAAAAAAAAGAAATTGGCTGTATCCTCCCGCTGTTTGCGAACATTTGCATTTAACAGCGGGGACAGCCAGCTTATTTTTTTTCGCTTTTCATTTCTCCGTATGCGGTTTGAATGAGAGCCTCTCCTCTGATTTTAATAGCAGAAGTATGCTCTGTGAACTGAGCAATGATTACTTCTCCCTTATCAAGTTTTTCGGAATGATGAAACTTTGTGTCTGTTCCTCTTGTCAGGCCGATCACATTCACTCCGTCCTCCACCGCTTTAATGACGACAAAATCACTTGAATGCTTTTCGTTCATTTATAGCACCCTCTATCTTTATTAGTCGTGGCGTTTAATATGTTCCAATACTTCAGAACGGGCAGCGGCATCATCTTTAAAAATGCCTCTTACTGCTGAAGTGACAGTTTTTGCACCTGGTTTTCTGACACCGCGCATTGTCATGCACATGTGCTCTGCTTCAACCACTACCATTACGCCATGCGGATCAAGCGTTTCTACGATGCTTTCCGCAATTGTAGACGTGATACGCTCTTGAAGCTGCGGACGCTTTGCAACTGCTTCAACAGCGCGTGCCAGTTTGCTGAGTCCTGTGACCTTTCCGCCTCGCGGTATATATGCAACGTGTGCTTTTCCATAAAAGGGTACAAGGTGATGCTCACACATAGAATGAAACGCGATATCTTTTACAAGAACAAGCTCCTCATGGTTTTCACCGAAGATAGTCTGGAAATGTTCTTTTGGATCTTCATTTAAGCCGGAGAATACTTCAGCGTACATCTTTGCGACTCTTTTCGGCGTATCAAGAAGGCCTTCTCTATTCGGATCTTCCCCGATTGCTTCTAAAATTTGACGAACAGCTTGTTCGATTTGCTCTTTATTAACTTCTTTCATGTTCTATGTCCTCCACCAATGAATACATTTAATTTCGATTCTAGCACACATGCCCCGCTAAAAGCAAAGCGAATGCCTGTCAGGACTCCTATGCTCTTGAAATATGAAAAGCCCCTTAGAAAGGGGCTTTTCTGTGAAGAAATAAAGTGTATGTAAGCTAGATGCATACACGATCTATATTCACAATTATTTTCCGGCAACTGCATCTTTAAGCGCTTTACCTGGTTTGAATGCAGGTACTTTGCTTGCTGGAATTTCGATTTCTTCACCTGTTTGAGGGTTGCGTCCTTTACGTGCAGAACGTTCACGCACCTCAAAGTTACCAAAACCGATCAGTTGAATTTTATCACCGTTTTTAAGTGCATCTAAGATCGTATCAAAAACAGAGTCAACTGCTTTTGTAGCGTCTTTTTTAGACAATTCGCTTGCTTCTGCAACCGCATTGATAAGTTCTGTTTTGTTCATGCCTTTCACCTCCTCCCAAAAGGAATACAGTCAGTTCGTTTATTATCATTTCTTCACAGTTCAGTCTGATTCTAAACCTGTCCCAGAAAAAATCAGAGCAGGCAAGAAAGACAATTAAACGGCTTTTTAAGAAAAACTGCACTTTGAGGAATGTTTGTCCAACAAAGTGAAGAATTTCTGTATGTAGAGTAACACATATAAAAAGCCATATCAAGCATTTTAAAGCGTCAATCCCTTGCTCGTCAAGGATTTAACGTGATTTACCGAACAAATATTCCTTTTTTTCCTTTTTTCATCCTATTCTTTGTTCCTTTTCCATTAATAAGAACAAAGAAAAAAAGACCTCCTATTCTATAAAGAGGTCCTTCGGTATTACAGGATGATGGCGATTAATCCGCCTGATCCTTCGTTTATAATTCTTTCTAATGTTTCTTTTAATTTGTACCGTGCGTTTTCAGGCATTAACGACAGCTTTGCCTGGATCCCTTCTCTCACAATTGAGCTCAGTGATCTTCCAAAGATATCTGAGTTCCAGATGGATAGCGGATCATCCTCAAAGTCCTGCATTAAATAGCGCACAAGCTCTTCGCTTTGTTTTTCCGTTCCGATGATCGGCGCGAATTCGCTTTCGACGTCGACTTTGATCATATGGATTGACGGAGCGACAGCTTTCAGCCTTACACCGAATCGCGAACCCTGCCGTATAATTTCCGGCTCATCGAGACTCATATCAGTTAAAGCAGGCGCTGCAATGCCGTATCCCGTCTGTTTGACCATTTTTAAAGCATCGGATACTTGATCATATTCTGTTTTCGCATGAGAAAAGTCCTGCATAAGCTCAAGCAGATGGTCTCTGCCTCTGATTTCAACGCCCACCACTTCTTTTAGGATTTGATCGTATAGATGATCCGGCGCGTACAAATCAATTTCAGCCACCCCTTGGCCCAGTTCAATCCCGGCTAATCCGGCACTTTCAATAAACTCAAACTCGCTGAATTGGCCGACAACCCTGTCTACGTCCCGGAGACGCTTAATATCCTTAACCGTTTCCTTTACGGATTCCTGATAGCTTTCACGCAGCCAATGGTTTTCTTTCAATACCATTACCCAGCTTGGAAGGTTGACATTCACTTCAAGCACTGGAAACTCATACAGAGCCTCTCTGAGCACACTCAGCACATCTGTTTCCCGCATGCTTTCCACGCTCATTGCCAATACCGGGATATCATACTTTTCGCTTAAATCTTGGCGCATCGCTTCTGTTTCCGGGTGATAAGGCCTGACTGAGTTGATAACCATAATAAAAGGTTTGCCTACCTCTTTCAGCTCTTCAATGACTCTTTCTTCAGCCTCTATATAGTCACTCCTCGGAATATCTCCAATGGTGCCGTCAGTCGTAATGACAACTCCGATGGTCGAATGTTCTTGAATGACTTTTCGTGTGCCGATTTCAGCAGCCTCATGAAATGGGATCGGTTCTTCGTACCAAGGCGTGTTGATCATCCGCGGCCCGTTTTCATCTTCATATCCTTTTGCGCCGGGCACTGTGTACCCTACACAATCTACTAATCTTATATTGACATCGAGTCCGTCTGACACATGAACAGACATCGCCTGATTCGGAACAAATTTAGGCTCTGTAGTCATAATCGTTTTGCCGGCCGCGCTCTGCGGCAGTTCATCCTGCGCGCGGGCCCGGTCTGCTTCGTTACTGATATTCGGGAGCACCACAAGCTCCATAAATTTTTTAATGAACGTGGATTTCCCTGTACGGACAGCACCTACGACTCCTAAGTATATATCGCCTCCTGTTCGTTCAGCGATATCCTTGAAAATATCGACCTTTTCCAAGTGATCCCCTCCCGGACTTCCTATCCTTCTCAATTTTATTAAGCTCTTTCACTCAAACACAGGACACTATATGTGTATGACGTTGTCCTATTTCAATATGACATCTTTAGAAAATTTCCCATCCTCAATCTATTAAAGTATAAAAAAACCTTTCTCCCTATTTGTATGCACGGGAGAAAGGTTCATTCCTATTTTATATCATTTTCTAAAAAAACAGGTTCCTGTTTGTCATTTACCGTATATTTCACAGAAAATACAGGGACAAAGGGTGTTTCTTGCCAAATCATATCCTGGATTTCAGCCCCGGGTTTAAATGTTTTTTTGCTTTTTTTGAGGCAAGAAGCCAGCTCAGTCCGGTAATCGGCATATATTTCTCCGTCTCCGCTAATCATAAGCGGCAAAGAATGTCCTGAGATTGGGCTTGCCACTGTAAGAGAGCTTCCATCTCCCAGCTTTTTTTCATCAAGTGTAAATAAATCACGCGATAACACATCCTTGTAGGGCGGATATCGATGCTTCTGGCGATACATTTGAACACGCAACTTTACGTCACGGATTGTTTCAGCCATCTTTAGATCGATTAATTTAACAGTCGGATTGTTCTCTACGTCAACAAGCACGTATTGATAGTCTCCCCCGCTTTCATATGCGGTGCTCGGGGGTTCGGCCATATATCTCGGTGCTAAGCGGTTGAAGTCTATCGGATACTTTTGATATAGCGGTGTTGACATATCTTTTGTTTGAATGGGAAGCAGCCCTTTATTTGCCTTTTGAAATTCATCAACAGCAGACTGAACCTGCTTTAACTGGTCCTGATAAGGAACGGCATGCACACTGCTTTTCCGCTCATTTGGATATAAACAGCCTGATAAAAACACGACTGCCGCAACAATCATAGCGCACTTCAGTTTACCCATACAGCACTTCCTTTTACAGCTTTATTCATTGACAGGACCGCTGAATACCACGACAAATACAATGATTCCAGATATGAGCATACACATGTAAGCGAACGATGAAACCGCAATCTTCAAAAAACGGTTTTGAAACTTAAATCGGCTCAAATAGATGGAAACCACAGCCAAAAACATCAGACCCATGGACCCAAGTGCAAACCACATTTTCATCAATGCCAGACTCAATAAGTGCGCCTCCCCGATATGTATAATGTTGGTGTAAGCGTTATATTTAAATTTTAATATACAGCGCCGGAAAAGATCAACCAGATTTTCCATCCTTTGATAGAACAAAAAAACTGAAGCAAAGAGGGGGGCCTTCGCTTCAGCCAACTTGACTATATACACCTGCACGTTTAAGAAACACTCTCTTGGACTTCGATGCTATAGTATGCGACTTGCCATACAGATGCATCCTCTATTGCCTAAATCGGCAAAATGTTTCAGGAGCTCCCTAGACTTGGGTGTTCTTCTGTTTTTTCGGGCTTTCGTTCAATTAAGATATGCGTTTTTTTATATGATTGACACTTTTACTTCACTTGATTTTCAAACGTATTGACAAGATCCTCCATCTCGTGGGTTTTCCCTCTCGCCATTAAAGATTCAACAGCTGTTTCCACTTTTTGTCCGGTAAATAGAACTTGATGAAGTGCCTCTGTAATCGGCATTTTCACATCATATTTTTTCGAAAGCTGGTAAGCCGCTTTTGTTGTACGGACTCCTTCGACCACCATCCCCATCTCTTCCAGAACGGCTTCAAGCTTATATCCTTTTCCGAGCAGATTGCCGGCACGCCAGTTTCTGGAATGTACACTCGTGCACGTCACAATCAAATCGCCCACACCCGTCAATCCAGAAAATGTCAGCGGATTTCCGCCCATTTTCGTTCCGAGTCGCGCAATTTCGGCAAGTCCGCGTGTAATCAGTGCAGCTTTGGCATTGTCACCATAGCCTAAACCGTCTGTGATTCCTGCGGCAAGGGCAATGATATTTTTTAAAGCCCCTCCGATTTCAACACCGATAATGTCAGGGTTTGTGTACACCCGGAAATTATGGTTAATAAATAAATCCTGCACCTCTTCCGCTGCCCGCATGCTCTTTGAAGAAGAAGTAACGGTCGTCGGGTGCCGCAGCCCCACTTCTTCCGCATGGCTCGGTCCCGAAAGGACAACAACATCTTTGTTGATATCAGCCGGGAGCTCGCTTTCGATAATCTCAGAAATCCGCAAAAGCGAATCCGGCTCTATGCCCTTGCTGACATGAACAAAAACTGTCTTTTTCGTTATAAAAGGCACAGCCTGCCTCAGCACTTCCCGAATTGCTTTTGTCGGGACCGCCACGATAATGAAATCTGCGTCCGAAACAGCTTTCCCGATATCCGTTGTGGCCTCAATTGTTTCAGGAAGCTTAACGTTCGGCAAATAATCCTTATTTTCATGCTTGTCATTGATTTGATGAATTAGATCTGCACGGTGCCCCCACATGGTTACATCGTGATGATTATCAGCTAACACTAAAGCCAATGCTGTCCCCCAGCTTCCCGCTCCGAGCATAGTGACTTTTTTCATATTTGCTTCACACCTTTTTATTTTCTAGCTCTTGCAAATATTTTAATTGGTGTCCCCTCAAAACCAAACGCATCTCTGATTCGATTTTCTAAAAAGCGTTCGTATGAAAAATGCATCAATTCCGGATCGTTTACAAACACAACGAAACTCGGCGGCTTCACTGAAACTTGAGTTGCATAATAAATCTTCAAGCGAGAGCCATTATGAGTCGGCGTCGGATTCATTGCCACAGCATCCATGATGACATCATTTAAGACATTTGTTTGAACTCGAAGTGAATGATTTTCGCTTGCCTTGATAATCGCAGGCATCAGCGTATGAATCCGTTTTGTTGTTAAGGCTGACATAAATAGAATCGGAGCATAATCAAGAAATTGAAAATGGTCACGGATATTTTCTTCAAATTCTTTCATCGTGCTTTCATCTTTATCAACAGCGTCCCATTTGTTTACGACGATTACAACGGCCTTGCCCGCTTCGTGTGCATAACCGGCGATACGCTTGTCCTGTTCAATAATGCCTTCTTCGCCATCCAGCACAACCGCAACAACGTCTGAGCGGTCGATAGCTTTCAGCGCCCGCAGCACACTGTACTTTTCAGTCGTTTCATAGACTTTCCCTTTTTTTCGCATACCGGCAGTATCAACAATGACAAATTCCTGCTGGTTGTACGTAAATTCCGTATCAACAGCGTCTCTTGTTGTTCCCGCCACGTTGCTCACAATGACACGCTCTTCGCCAAGCATCGCATTAACAAGTGAAGATTTCCCAACATTCGGGCGCCCGATCAGGCAAAATTGAATCACTTCTTCATCGTATTTTGTTTCAGGAATGTTTTTAAAATGCTCTGCAGCGGCATCAAGTAAATCTCCTAATCCGAGTCCGTGTGTACCCGAAATTGGATATGGTTCGCCAAAGCCAAGCGAATAAAAATCATAAATATTCGCTCTCATTTCTGTGTTATCCAGTTTATTAACTGCTAACACAACAGGCTTTTTCGTGCGGTACAAAATTTTCGCTACTTCTTCATCAGCAGCTGTCACACCTTCACGGCCGTTCACCATAAAGATAATGACATCAGCTTCATCCATGGCGATTTCAGCCTGCTGGCGAATTTGCGCTAAGAATGGCTCATCACCGATATCAATACCGCCAGTATCAATCAAATTAAAATCATAATTCAGCCATTCAGCCGAGCTGTATATCCGATCCCTTGTCACACCAGGGGTATCTTCTACTATTGAAATTCTTTCTCCCGCAATCCGGTTAAAGATTGTGGATTTTCCTACATTTGGTCTCCCGACAATGGCTACGACAGGTTTACCCATAGTACCCTTCCTTTCGATCCAGCCGCTTTCATTTTTACATAAATTTTCAACCGGTTATTAAAATCATTTCATTCACTTTTATGAAAAGAAACCCTTCAGAGGAAGGGCTTAACTCATTTATTATATCAGTTTTTACTGGGATCACAACTATTCTTAAAAATGTTTCACGATCAAATACACATCATCACCAATTCTGTGCGCTATTCCATCTAGGATCGCCTCAAGATTTTTAGCGAAAAGCTCCATCTCCTTATGGTCATTGCAGAAAAAGACAGGCGCTCCTCCTGCAGCCCGATTGCGGTTCGTTGTGATCACAGACAAAATGACATTCGAGAGGGATTCACTCATCCTATCACCTTATCCTGATTTTTGATAAATTCCGCCGGCATTCTGATCGCGTTTTCCAAGGTGGGGACATTACTGATGATCTGAACAGCCGTGTCGGGATGGTGAATTTGCGGCAGCACAAAGACCGCCACTCTTCCATCATTTAAATCCCGTTTTGCAATCGGTGTCAGAGACGGCTCGCCTGAGTCACGATAAACACCGAGCACATTGGAAACATCAAATAAAATGGCCTGGCGCTGCCCCAGGTTGGCAATTGTCGCTGCAGAATTAAAGTTTTTTGGCGTTAAAATAAATCCCATGCCATTCTTTAAAATCAACTCCTGTTTCTCCGAAAGCCCGATATTCATCATGTAGATATTATCAATAAACAAGCCCGGACCATCAAAATGAGGCTCTATGTACTTGATGTCTACAATATCCTTCAACACACTGCCCGACATAAATTTCATCGCCAGCAAAAAACAAACAAAAGCCGTTATGACCGCAGCCCAAATCGACAAAAACAAATAAGCAGAGGTGGTCAAAAGTGCTGTAAAGATCACAATATAATTTCTGCTTTCAAACGCAATGGCAATTCCTTCAATATATGTGCTTCCCCTTGACACAAGTTCATACGAATCCATTTGCGTCAGCGTATTCCGCTCCATATTTCGGACATCTCTAAATTGCGTTGCTGCCAATGTTAAAAATGTAATGGCCGTAAATTCCTCCTGCAAAAGCGCCGGCATAATAATGGCCCCTAAACCAGCCGCTATCAGCCCTAATGCGATATGAATGACTTTTCCATGGACATAGGTCGGATACTGGCGGTAATCCGTTTTCAGCATATAAAGCCTTGTCGCAACTCCGGCAATGACCCCGGCAATAATCGGATAGATATAATCACTCATGACATTTTGGTAGCTCCTTTGTTTGATCTTTTGCTTTTTTGACTAACCTGACTTGCAAGCTGTTCATATTTAGATATGCCAAACAGCAATATCATGCCCGCTGAACAAGCATTCAGCCATTGAAAGCCGCCTACGGCCAAAACCCCGGCCAGCTTTTGAATCACAAATGAATACACAAGTTCGCCTTGGCACATTCCTAAGACAAATAAGGCAAGCTGCTTCTCGAAAGTCCTTTCAACCGAAGCTGTTAAAAGCACAAGTAAGATAACGGCAGTCCACTCAGGTTTTATGATAAACCAAACCGGATCATATAATGCAAAAAGATAGACAAACGCATACCCACTAACAAGCGTCAAACAGGCCATGAGATATCGAATACGGTACATTCTCAAATACCCGGCATAAACGCATCCGCAGACGAAAAACATCAGATATGCAGCATTCAGGGGAAAATATAAAGTAAAGTCATGTATGCTTAGAATCATATTAGTCAAAATAAAGACAGAGACGGCATACCGTTTCTTCGTCTTTTCAAAAATAAAGGTTGTCAGCACCCACAAAAACCACATTGACCAATAGTAATAAAATTGTTCCATCTTGCATCCTCCATACCCCCAGTATGGAGCAAAATCGCATGTTTTAAACAATCCATCACAGAATAAGGAGTATGATCATGGGAAAAGACAGACAAGAGAAAAAACTGAAAGCTTCAGGAAGAGTCGAATCAGATCGCGACCATTCCATTCACTATGACGGAGCCACAGCTCTTGAGCAAAACGGCAGATTTAAAAAGCGAAAATCATAACACAAAAAGCCCAAAACTCATTAGGTTTTGGGCCTTTCTCATTTATCTCACACTGTAGCAGGATGTATTGATCCCTCTCTCTGTAAGCCAGTGATGGGTTTCACCTTTGATTACCAATGGCGCCTTTTGCAAATCAGCAATCGTTCTGACGCCCAGTACAGTCATAATCATCTTTAATTCCTCAAGGATCAGCTGAATCTCCTCAAGCAGCCCTTCCTCACCGCAGTCAGTCAGCGTTTTCAAAAAGTGCCCTGCCATTCCGGTGCAAGAGGCTCCAAGCGCAATAGCCTTTGCGACATCAAGCGCATCCTGAAGGCCGCCGGAGGCAATCATTGTGTTTGCGGGAAAAACGGAGCGGATTTCCGCTAAACTTGCCGCTGTTGAAATGCCCCATGAATTAAAAAAAGTGATTTGCCGCTGTCTTCGGAGATTTTCAATTTTCGAAAAATTTGTACCTCCGTAGCCGCCAATATCAACAGCTGCAGCACCAGCTTCATACAGCTTTCCTGCCGATTCTTTGCTCATCCCAAAGCCGACTTCTTTCACGATGACTGGCACCCTGACCTGACTGCAAATTTGCTCAATTCGGTCCAAAGCGCCGCTAAAGCTTCTGTCTCCTTCAGGCATTACAATTTCTTGAATGACATTCAAGTGAATCTGCAGGGCATCCGCTTCGATCATTTCAACTGCTTCCTTCGCCTGATCAGCTGTTACCTCACTTCCCAAATTGGAAAAAATGAGTCCGTTTGGGTTTTCCTTTCGAACGATTTCATAAGAAGCACGCTCTGAAGGATCCCTTAATGCTGACATTTGCGATCCGACAGCAAGCGGTATTCCAGTTTGACGTGCAGTTCGTGCAAGAGATTGATTTATTTCATATGTAAGTTGTCCGCCGCCGCCAGTCATTGCATTGATAAAAATCGGCGAACTGCTTGAAAGTTCGCCGATTTTTGTGGAAATATCAACTTGTTCTAATGCAAGATCGGGCAGACTGACATGAACAAACGCAATATCATTAAGACCTGTTTCCCGCTTTTGGCCGGTGGACAGGGCATGGTTGATGTGTTGTCTTTTCCGTTCTGCTCGAGTCACATTTATCACCAATTATTTTAGTTTATTCAGCTTATCTCCGATCAGATCTCCAAGCTGGAAGCCAGTGCTTGTTTCTTCCTTCGCTTGATATTGACGGTAATCCTCTTGATCAGCTTTAGGCGATTCTTCTAGTTCACGCATGCTTAATGAAATGCGCTCCTCATTTTCATTCACATCAAGAACCTTCACTTTTACAGTCTGTCCTTCTTCAAGGACTTCATGCGGTGTGCCGATGTGTTTATTGGAAATTTGAGAAATATGAACAAGACCTTCAACGCCCGGAAGGATTTCAACAAAGGCACCGAAGCTGACAAGGCGCTGTACAGTTCCTTCAAGCACATCACCAGGTTTCACTTTCTCGCCGATTTGGCTCCATGGTCCCGGAAGAGTATCTTTAATAGATAAAGAAATACGTTCATTATCACGGTCTACCGATAATACTTTCACTTTTACTTCTTGTCCCTCTTCAACAACATCGGACGGCTTCTCTACATGGGAGTGGGAAAGCTGTGAGATGTGTACAAGTCCGTCGATACCGCCGATATCAACAAATGCGCCAAAATCAGTCAGGCGCTGTACTTTACCATCAAGCACACTTCCAACTTCAAGAGACTGAAGAAGATCTTGCTTTTTATTTGCTTGCTCACTTTCAACAACAGCACGGTGTGAAAGGATCACACGGTTTTTGTCACGGTCAAGCTCTACAACGAGCAGAGACAATGTTTTTCCTTTATAGTCAGTGAAATCTTCAACGAAATGCGCTTCAACCAGCGATGCCGGAATAAACCCGCGAACGCCGATATCAACGACAAGACCGCCTTTCACGACATCTTTCACTTCCGCTTCAAACACTTCTTTTGTTTCGAATTTTTTTACAAGGTCTTCCCAAGCGCGGTCTGCATCAACAGCACGTTTAGATAAAATCAAAGCATCGTCTTCCACTTTTGTTACTTTCAGGTCAAGCTCGTCGTCTACTTTTACAACATCCGATGCTTTCTCTACATGAAGACTTGATAATTCACTGATTGGAATAATGCCGGACTGTTTAACATTGATCATTTCAACATCCACATGTTTGTCCTCTACCTTTGTCACAATCCCTTTCACTACATCTCCAACCTCTGGCACTTGAACATCAATTTGATTCATTTCCTCTGTCATTTGAATAACCTCCTTGGTCCAAACCTACACAGCTTAATTAAAACGGTTTAAAAGCTGAACCTATAAACATGTCCGCTTTTTAGCCGAATATGTATTAAAGAATCACCCAAAAAGTTTTTTGAATGATCAATAAAAAGTTTTATTAGTATTAACTTCTAATAAAAGGACAGGTTTGTCAAGCGATAACATTCTTTCTTCGTTGAAAAATTTCAAAAAAATTTGCATTCCCTATAATCAGCGGGACTTTTGTTCTACTGCCTCTAGGATCTTATCAGCCACTTCTTGAATGGAAAGGGACGTCGTGTCAATTTCAAGAGCATCTTCTGCTTTTCGCAGCGGAGATACTTCGCGCTCTGAATCAAGCTTGTCCCTTCTTGCAATTTCCTCGATTAATGTTTCATAGTTAACATTGTAGCCTTTTTTCACATTTTCTTCATAACGGCGCTTCGCTCTCTCTTCTACAGATGCGAGCAGAAAAATCTTCACCTCTGCATTTGGAAGCACATGAGTCCCGATATCACGCCCATCCATGACGACGCCGCCTTTTTCGCCAAGCAGCTGCTGGCGCTTTACCATTTCTTCTCTGACGCTTCTATGCTTCGCCGCTATTGAAACTTGGTTGCTGACTGCATCTGTTCTGATCGCCTCAGTTACATCGGTGCCATTAACGAGTACTTTTTGTCCCTCTTTTGTTGTAATCAGTTCAATGTCCGTCTGTTTTAACAGCTCGGCTATTTTTTCTTCATTGGTCAGATCAGCGTTTTCCTGTAAAGCTGTGTACGTTATCGCCCGATACATCGCCCCTGTATCAATATATATGTACGATTTTTTCTCAGCCACAATTTTGGCAACAGTGCTTTTCCCCGCAGCTGCCGGGCCGTCAATTGCAATCGATAATTTCTTTTCCATAATTCCTCTCCTTGCTCTTTTCTCCTCTATGGATTGTATCACGAACTTTAGGAAAAAGGGTGAAAAATTGATGAATATTAATGTTTGAAAGTTTCAATCTTATTGTTCTCCTCCATTTTATCCACCCCTTCATATTGAATCACTTTTGATACATAAGGCTCAATATGCTCATAGTGAAAAAGAACCTGGACACCAAATAAAATAATGACCTGAATGAACAATAATTTAATCAGCAGCCGTTCAAATGTTTTCATCGGAGCACCTCCATTACATATAGTATGGAAGGGTCTGCAAATGTTTATTCCATCCTTGCCTTTCCTCTCTTATTTAATCGGCGCAGGACGCAATATTAGAGCGGGAACCGGTGTCACTGGCTGCGACTCCTTTGTCTTTTGCGTTTCCTTGATTTCAGATCGTCAAGCGATTCGACTGACAACGGCTTCTGTTTCTATTTGATAGATGTTCTCTTCTTCAGAAAGACTTGAAGTAACATGATAGAGGAGTGTGCGAAACCCTTCTATATTTGCAGGCTGAATTTGCACGCCCAGTTCTTGCATGCGCTGGATTTGTTTCATTTCACAGGGCGCACTTTAAGACAAATCATTTGAAGTTTTTCCTTCTCTTTAGCTTTTATGCTGCTTATAAAACGATAAGAAGCCTTCTTGCCGTTACTTCCATATCGTTATGTAACATCACCGTTCGCCCTTAACAACTTTTACTCATTTTCTGTATTCTAAAAATAGATTTTCTACAATCTCTATTATCGAATACATTCTTTTTTATGAGAACATGCAATGAAAAAAGGAAAAGACATTTAGTCCTTTCCCCTTTTTTTATAGGTCTTTGTATATAGGTTCTGCATTTTTAAGTTTTTCAACCTTTTCTTCAGATCCGTCTTGAGCATTTATAAACATTCTGAATGTGTCATTTTCAATTGTTCCAAGCATTTCATAGCATAGCACTTCTTGGCCAAGTTCATTTGTAATTAAAGCGAGCCTTGTTTCTCTCACTTGTACATTTTTATTTAATTTAGATTTTGCTTCTGCTTCCGTTATAGCAGGCTTAGGTATATTTCTTGTTCTATGGGCGGTCAGGAAGTCTCTTGCTGAAAATCCGACAACCTCGCCGTCATCCAAGGCTACTTTCATACGAATGGCTTCTGGGTACATCCGGACTTTATTTTCAATAGGAACATATGAAAAGACACCAACTTTATCGTATTGAGCACTTTCATCAATTTCCAAGTCATCTGTTTCATATCCATTTTTCTTTAAAAAGGCGAGTGCACGGTTCGATCCGTCATTCAAACTGATTTTCTGTTGTTTCACTTCTCTGTTTTGAATCAAATAAACTGGATGCCCGCCCTTTTTCGTAATGTCCATATAAATCGCCGCATTATGGTCTGGATCTTTCATGCTGATGCTATACACGTCGCGATTTGTTTTTTTTCCGCTCTTGACTACTTTAATGGAATAATTGTCATCCGGTGCAAAACGCTCAGCAATTTGTTTTGCTTCCTGTACGGAAATCTGTCTTCCCTTCAGATGGCCGAAGCCTTTCTCTTCTTTTTTTGTGCTGGTGAAGCTTGGCCCAAGATCTGTTCCTGTAGAGAATGCACCCACATTTTTTTCGACAGCTTTAAAACTGTTGATAATCGTATTATCACTTTGTTTTTTATCAGATGCCAGCGCCATCTCTACGTCCATCCAGCGAAGATTTTTGCTCATGACAAGGTGCTGGACATGCCGAAGTTCATTTTGTATATCTTCGGACTGCTGATATAGCTTATTTAGAGATGTATACTCATTTTTATCAAGCGGCTTTTGATCCAAATCTCTGACAGATGTTTTATAACTGAAATCCCCGATCTTTGATAACAGCTCTTCCGTTTTATTAAACGGCATTAATGTAAGCGGCAGCTGACTGACGCTGTTATGGGCTTCAGATGTAATTCTCCACACGTCTATCAATGCAGGTGATAGTGATTTTTTGCTGTTCATAGCAAGTGTTGTTCCGATTTTGTCATGAAGCTGATCCACCTGATAGGTAAGTTCATGAAAAGCCCGCTGATAGTTATTTTCAGCATGAAGAAGAACTGCGTCTTTTTCCTGGTGTTCTTTATATCCCCAGTAGCTTGTACCGACAATTGCAATCCCGAGCACAGCGATTAAAATTCCTCTGATCATTTATCACACCTCTTTTTATGCTTTCTCATGTCCTGCTACTCACAGAAAATGTGTTTACCGATTCTTTTAATCTGCGGACGCCCCCAAATCCATGCACTGGTCGCTGTATCCGGGTTAAAGTAATACAGCGCTTCTTCAGTCGGATCCCAGCCATTAATGGCATCCAGCACTGCTTTTTTTGCTGTTTCATTCGGCTGCATATAAATTTGTCCGTCAGCGACCGCTGTAAAGGCGAGCGGTTCGAAAATGATGCCTGCTACTGAATTAGGAAATAGCGGACTGTTCAAACGGTTCAAAATAACTGCTGCGATGGCAACCTGCCCTTCATACGGTTCTCCTCGGGCTTCCCCATAGACTGTCTGGGAAAGCAGCTGAATATCATTGTTGGAAAATCCGCCAGGCATGTTAGCAGCGACCGCGTCCTGTTTTTTTGCCTTTGCAGGTGTATTGTTTTGCTTGTTTTGCTGTTGATTCGCTTTAGGCTGCTGTGTTATTTTTTCCGCAGGCTGTTTCTGCCTCGCTTCTGCTTGCTGCCTTGCTTTTTGTGTTGCTGTTTTTGACGGTTTCGTCTGGTTTTTCAGCGGAATTTTCCCGTAATGCGTGAATGTATTTCCTTTTTGAAGCTGCTGCGTAACATATTCACGATAGTATTTAGATGTAGATGTTAAGGTCTGCTTTGTTTTAGCTCCTACAAGGCCGTCGATCTCTTTTAACCCGAATTGATCTTGAAAGTTACGAACTGCCCAGTACGTTCCCCATCCATAAACCCCATCTATTTTTCCATTATAGTAACCGTTATACTGAAGACGCGCCTGAAGTTCGATCACATCGTCCCCCGTTGCCCCTCTTTGAATGACCTGATTCGAAAAGGCAGAGACGGACTCAGTATTGATAAACATCATTAATGTAAAGGAAAAAAGAATGAGACATGCCATAATCGATCCTTTGGACTTCATCTTTTCAAGCCTCCTACAGCAAAATTTTAAGTGTAATCGTATTTTCTGTCACAAGGTTATTTTTATACACTCTTTCCTTGTTATCCCTCCGAACTTAAAATCTCTTTGATCAATGGTAAACAAAAAAGCCGCACAGTTTTTGTGCGGCTATACTTGCATCATATTGACGGTACGGGCTTTTTTTGCTTTTCGCAAACCAAACCACCACAAAAATAACATAAATGGAAATATATAATAAATCCAATTACTCAGTGCTGTCAGGATAAAATCATAGGATCCATGTAAAAGGGACGGGACGGCTAAAGAAAGAATCAGCCACTTCACTCGTGCCTTATCAGCGGAAAAACGGGCTTTCCCAAGATAAAATCCCATAATCACACCTATTAAAGCATGACATGAAACAGGCAGAAGCGCCCTCACAAAGGCATGCTCTACACCGTGGCCAATTAAATAAAGTATATTTTCGAGTGTTGCAAATCCGAGCGATACACTCGCCCCGTACACAATCCCGTCATAATGCTCATCAAAGTGGGCATGCGGGTAGACACTGACCATCAGTATAAACCATTTCAGTGACTCCTCCAAAAACCCGGAAGATAAAAAAGAAACGAAAAAGCTTCCGCTCCCCACATTTTCTTTTTCAAGCACATACTGGATAAACATTATGGGAAATACAAGAACAACCCCTAGAAAAAACGACCGAAGCACCATATGTACAGGTTCATTATCATACTGATCTTTTAAATAAAAATAACTTAACAGCGCGATGCCGGGAGCAATTCCTGCAGAGATGATTGCAAACATCAGGCAACCTCTTTCCTTTATATTCCTAAGTCTATCCTACCATGTTATGTATGATTTTACATCTGTCTGAAACCAAAAAACAAAAAGAACATATGAATTCATCATATGCTCTCTTTCTTTAATGATGTTCTCTTTTAGCGATTTCTGCTGCGATATGTCCTCCGTGAAATCTGCCGTTTTCGATAAATATTTCATTCGCATCGTTCCCAGCAGCAATGACTCCGGCAATAAAAATGCCTTTAACATTCGTTTCCATCGTTTCTTCATTGAAAAACGGGCGGCCGGTTTCTCGATCAATTTCAACTCCTATTTTTGCAAGAAATTGATGGTCGGGATGATAGCCCGTCATAGCAAATACAAAATCATTTTTAATGGCGGTGACTTCGTTCTCCCCTGTTCGGAAAACAACTTCATCTTCTGTGATTTCTTCGACACAAGCTCCAAATTCCATACGGATTGTACCGTTTCTGACGAGTGATTCAAATTCAGGCAGAATCCACGGCTTAATGCTTTGCGAATATTCCTTGCCCCTGTATAAAACAGTGACACGCGCTCCTGATTTTACGAGTTCAAGGGCAGCGTCTACACTTGAATTTTTCCCGCCGATGACGACAACATCTTTATCAAAGTATGGGTGGCCTTCTTTAAAATAATGGAATACTTTTGGCAATTCCTCACCGGGTATGTTCATATAGTTAGGCTGATCATAGTAACCTGTGGCAATAATACAATATGGCGTCGAGTAAGTTTCTTTTGACGTCTCGATTACGAATGTATCGTTTTCCGCTTTCGTCACTTTCCGCACCATTTCAAACGCATTTACACGGATGTCTTTTCGTTTGACAACTTCCCGGTAATACGACAAAGCCTGAATTCTTACAGGTTTTCTATTTTCCGTAATAAACGCTACATCCCCAATTTCAAGCTTTTCACTTGAGCTGAAAAAGGTTTGATGTGTCGGATAATTGTAAATACTGTTAACGACATTTCCTTTTTCGATAACGAGGGCATCAATGCCAATTTGTTTTAGGTGAATGGCAGCAGATAATCCGCAAGGTCCTCCGCCTATAATTATTGCTTTTTCTTGAATCATTTCCGTCAACTCCTGCGATTGGCATTTCACTTCATATTTTTCTATATCCGAATAAAAAAATCTCCTACTATATCATAGGAGATTTTTTATTTTTATGCAAACCATCTACTTATATCCAGCCTCTAAAACGCGAAGCTTCGGCCATTTTTCGAACGCCGACCATATAAGCAGCGAGCCGCATGTCAATTCTGCGGTTTTTGGCCATTTCATATATATTGTTAAATGATTTAACCATCATTTTTTCCAATTTTTCTTCTACCTCTTCTTCACTCCAGTAGAAGCCTTGATTATTCTGAACCCATTCAAAATAAGAAACTGTTACGCCCCCGGCGCTCGCCAGCACGTCTGGCACAAGCAAAATGTCCCGGTCTGAAAGGATTTTGGTCCCTTCAAGCGTTGTTGGCCCATTTGCCGCTTCCACGACAATCTTAGCCTGTATGTTATGTGCATTTTCTTCTGTAATTTGATTTTCAATCGCAGCAGGAACGAGGATATCACAATCCAGCTCCAGCAACTCTTGGTTTGTAATGGTATCGTTAAACAGCTTTGTTACGGTGCCGAAACTGTCACGGCGGTCGAGTAAGTAATCGATATCAAGACCATCAGGATCATAAAGTCCGCCATATGCATCTGAGATGCCGACAACCTTCGCTCCTGCATCATGCATAAATTTCGCCAAATAGCTCCCCGCGTTTCCGAAGCCTTGGACAACGACACGCGCACCTTTAATATCGATGCCTTTTTTCTTAGCCGCTTCTTTAATACAGATGGTTACACCTTTTGCTGTCGCAGATTCTCTTCCATGAGATCCGCCAAGTACAAGCGGTTTTCCTGTAATAAAGCCAGGTGAATTAAATTCATCAATTCTTGAATACTCATCCATCATCCAAGCCATGATTTGTGAATTTGTAAATACATCCGGGGCCGGCACATCTTTTGTCGGGCCGACAATTTGGCTGATCGCTCTGACATATCCTCTGCTCAGACGCTCCAGCTCTCTAAACGACATATCCCTTGGATCACAAACAATTCCGCCTTTACCACCGCCATATGGAAGATCAATTATGCCGCATTTTAAACTCATCCAAATAGAAAGCGCCTTCACCTCTTTTTCTGTTACGTTAGGGTGAAAACGTATCCCGCCTTTCGTCGGACCGACAGAGTCATTGTGCTGGGCACGATAACCGGTAAAAATCTTTACTGAACCGTCGTCCATGCGAACGGGTATTTTTACCGTTAATAACCTCATCGGCTCCTTTAACAATTCATACACTTCTTCTGGATATCCCAATTTTTCCAGAGCCTTATGTATGACGGTTTGGGTTGATTTTAATACATCAAGTTTGTCCTCTTCTGTATGACCGGTGTATCGATCGGCTGCCATTTGAGTTAACCTCCTAGAATCTTCTGTTTCTCACATGCTCCCTTTCAGAGAATAGTATACACCTTCATATCATCTATGCATAGAATAAACGTTATGTTTTTCCATGTTTTTCAACGAAAAAAAACCGCTGTGAAATCAGCAGTTTTCCGTTATATTCTTATGAAAAATGGGTCTGTATTGTCTCAACGGCATTACCGTCCATAATGAGCTTACCATACTCGTGCAAACGATAAATCGTTAACGTTGTCGGATTTCCGTATTCAGCGAGAACCGCTACAACTCCCTCAGCCGTACGTGACCCCAGGTCTTCAAGGCTTAAAAAGTACTGTCCGTCATAGTGGTAGACATTTCCCCCTGTGATACCGATTCGCTGTAAGCTTTCTGAAAGCTGAATGATATCTTCAAAGGAATGGAATTGATAAATGATGTCCGCACTTTCATCAAGCTTGACTTGCATTTCGATGTAATCATCATCATACTCATCGTCTTCTGAATCAGCGTCTTGATTCTTTGTTACGATCACAACCATCCCTTGTGCTTGGAGAGAATACACTTCCACTGCAATCGGTCCATTCGCTTCAAAGCCGAGCTCTGTATTCGCTTCATTCATCATATCTTTAAATAACTGGTGGACTTTAAACGAGTCCTTCCAGAGGTCTTCTTTTGTCAATCCTCGGTCTGTCAAATCATCGAGGGTCAAAAAGATTTTGATCTTATTATAATTCAGACGCTCAAGCCGCATAACGTTCCCTCCTGCCTCTACTTGCACACAAATCATATAACACATTATATGAGATGATGAGTCATAGGTTCTTAATTGTTATCAGTTTACACTGAGTTCACTAGTAAGACAAGCACAATGCAGTTTTATCGCCATATGGATTTTTCCTTTTGAGACGTTATTCTGGCGCACAAATCGTCACAATATGTGTTTCCGGCTCAGCACCTAAACGGAGGGGCACTTTTGTGGTCCCGTATCCGTTGCTGATGAGATACGCTGCATTTTTTACAACACCTGTTTTTCCAAGTTCATAAGGGCCGAACTTCCAAAACCTAATCTGACCGCCGTGGGTATGCCCGCTGAATATCGCATCAATGCCGTCGGTTTCATTGATTTGCTCATGAATTTCCGGGTTATGGCAAACCAAAATATTCAGCTGGCTTTTGTCGAGTTCTTTAATGGCTTCTTCATAATGATCCATTTCCATTCTGATATCATCAACTCCGGCAATCGCAACTGTATGACCATTGTAAGAAAAAGGAACTGACTCATTCCTCAGAGCAATGACGCCGTGTGTTTTGAATATGGAATACAGTTTATGCTGTTTGACTTCATAATCATTATTTCCCCATACAAACACGACGGGAATCCCTAAATCCGCGAGCCTTTTGATGTTCTCCCCGATTCTTCTGCTGGAAACCCCGCCTTCGGCTAAATCACCGCCGATGATCACAAGATGAGGAGCATGGCTGCGCACTTTTTCTAAAAGGTCCAGATTTATGAGTCGTTTGTGAATGTCCGAGATAAAAAAGATAATAAGGGGCGGCTTGCCCTTCATTTTTGTTGAAGGAAACTTATGTGTTTTCAAATGGTTGCCTTTTGCTGTTGAATACATCTTTGCCGTCATTGCCGCTGCTGCAGCAGTTAACACACCGGCAATTTTCACTGATAGCTTCATAAAAACGCTCCATTCTTTTAGAACTTATCAATAAGACGGACAATAAAAAAAGACGTTTCTATCGTTTGAGAAAACGCCCGATTTTATTTACTTTCAAAATATAGATTAATATCATATTTGTGCTTCATCATTTGAAAAACAGATTCTCTCGCCCGCCATTTGTCCGGCTGCGGCCAAAGATCAGTGCTTTTTTGAATAATTTCACATCTCAGCTTATGAAAATCGCCCTCAGCTTTTTCTTCCTTTTTTTTAAAATAATGAGACGTGCAGTATGCAAAAGCGGTTGCCATCATCCAAAACAAATAAAAGGTATGGCTAAGCATTTCTTGAAGAATGTGCTGAGGCGCCGGGCTTTTGATTATGATCATAAGACATAATAAGCCTAAGCAAATGAGTGAAGCCCATCGCCATCTGCGGCATTGCGACGCATAGTTTTCAAATTTTTGTTTTCGTTTCACCAGTGCTTGGAGCATTTGCTTGGTCGGCGCGTCTGTAAACTGGTCTATCTGATTCCATAGGGATCCCATACGCTTCACACCTTGTCCATTTTCATTGCTACAATATATGAGCGTAAAATAAAAAAATGCCCTATTCCTCCATTAAAGGGATGTCCAAAACTTGTCCGGTGTAAACCTCATTTCCACTCAGATGATTATACGCGCGAATTTTTTCTTCTCCCGTCCGGCTTTTATAATACTTCATAGAAATGCGGTACAGCGTTTCTTTCTTTTGCACAGTGTGCTTGACAACTCGTTTCGGCTCAGGATGAGCTTGTTTTGCCGGCGGCTGCACATCTTCTTGCTGGGAAGAGGAAGCAGCAGCTGCTGCTTCCTCTTTATTTGCTGAGTCTTCTTTTTCCGCTGCAGCATACTGTTTCTTATCAGGTGTTGGTTTCGCAGGTTTTTTTGCCTTTGTGTCCTCAGCCTGTTTTTTTGACTCTTTCTGCAGTGCGGTCTCTTTCATTTCTTTGGATTCATTGGTGTCTTTTTTGTCCTTTTGTTTCGGAACAATCTCATATTCACTTTGGCTTCTGTCGATAAACACATCTTCATGATCATCCGGGTGGTCTTTCAGATAAAATAAACTGATTAAAACGATAACCGGCACAAATACAAATAATACAGCGAGTATAGTGAATAATGGCGTTTTTGTTTTACCTTGCTTTTTTTTCTGTTCTCTTTGATTTTTAACAGTTTGCCTTGTCGGAAGGCTTTCTTCATCCTCATCGAAATAATCGTCCGCCAACGCGTGATCTTCATCAAGATTCTGTTTTTTTCTTCTCTCTACTCTCGACATGTTCGTCATGTTTATCCCTCCTCACATGTTCTAAACGAATCTGACAGGCAAACACGGCATCGATAATAAAGTGCGCCGTCACCGGAACAAATAAGTTACCGGTCCATTCATACATCAGACCGAGCAAAAAGCTGATTGCTGTCACCATGATAAATAACAGCCATTTTGACAAATATCGAAAGTGCAGAGCGGCAAACACAAGGCTGGCCGCCCAAAGACCGATATGAGTCTGCAGCACTCCTCTGAATAACATTTCTTCCGCGAAAGCAATCAGAAGCGTTAAAAATATAATATGAGGGATTGACCTCTTACTGAATATTTTTTTATTGATTCCGCCGTCATCATATAAATGAGGCGGACACCATTTCATCACTGCCATATCAGCTAAAATCACAATAACCGAAAGAGAAACACCATGCCATATGATTCTCATATCGCGAATATCCCAGAGTTTTAGTACGTCTCTTACGTCATTGAAAAAGAATAATCCAGCTAAAACTGCGGCAATCATAAGGAAAAGCTGTGTCAAATATAACTGCTTGAGCATATCTCGATCAGACATATGCTGAATGAAATCCTTCTGCTGTTTCAGTTCAGCTCACCTACAGTCTGAAAGCTGAATATACGGTTCAATTCCGAACTCCAACTGTCTAATGACGTCATTTTACTCCGTTCCCCTTTTTGTTTATACAAGGATAAATCAAAACCGCAATGTGAACAGCACGGGAAATTTTCGTCTTCAAGCTCATATGCTTCATCAAAATAAGATAACAATGATTGCCTTACACAACCGTCACGCTGAAGCAGAAAAGATACGCGGTGCATTTTTTCCCTCTTCAGCTCTATACGAGATGAAATTTCCTGCTCCATCAGTTCAATTGATGTTTTCCCCTGCATAAAGAGATGGATCATCATACGGGCCTGTGTCTCTCCGACACCATATTGCATGATTACGTCGCGCAGCCTTCTCTCATCCTGCTCATCTGTTTTTTCAAGCACGCGGATGACTTCTGCGATTTCTCCAGCTGTAACACTCTCCATTTGGATAATCTGCTCTTGCAATTCAAAATCACCTGGCGCCCGCAGCAAAATGCTGACACTTGGTTTTCCATCACGTCCAGCTCTGCCGATTTCCTGCATAAAAGCTTCGGCCGTCTGCGGGAGATGAAAATGAATCACATACCTGATATCAGGCTTATCGACACCCATTCCAAACGCATTCGTACAACATATCACATCAAGCTGGTTATGAATAAACTGCTGTTGTATTAAAATCCTATCGCCAGACTCCATACCACCATGGTAAAAGTCAGCTCTGCTGCTCGTCTTGCTTTTAATTTCGCCCGCTAATTCTTCGGCCCATTTCCGTGTCGGGCAATAAACAATTCCCGGCCCTTGCAGGTTTTCAACCAGCTGAATTACCCTATCTATTTTTTCGGCAGGATTTTCCGCATTTTCAATACGGAGTGCGATATTTGGCCGATTGACTGAGTTGAGATGCCGTTGAGCATGCTGCAGCTCCAGCAGGTTCGTGACATCTTGCAACGTATCCTTTGTCGCTGTAGCTGTCAATGCCAAAACAGGTGGGTGCCCAAGTTTTTTTCTCAGCTGTCCGAGCTTTGAATAGTCAGGCCTGAAGTCGTGCCCCCATTCAGAAATACAATGCGCCTCATCAATAACGAATAAGCTGATCGGGACACTTTTCAATTTTTCCAACACATATGGCGACTGCAAAGCCTCCGGGGACAAGTACAAAAATTTATATCGGTGAATATGCTCCAAAACCAATTGTCTTTCCTGCCTGCTAAGCATACTGTTCAAAGCAGCCGCACGCTTTTCACCCCGCGCTTTCAGCTGCTGAACTTGATCCTCCATTAAAGAAAGCAGCGGTGAAACGATTAACACCATGCCGTCAAGCATATAGCCAGGAAGCTGGTAGCAAAGCGATTTCCCTCCTCCGGTCGGAAGCATCGCAATGGTATCCTTCCCGCTAAGCACGCTTCTAATAATGTCCTCCTGCCCTTTTTTAAAGGAAGTAAAACCAAAAAACTGATATAACGTTTTCTGTAATTCAGTCATATTGCTGCACCTGCTTTGTCAATGCCAGTCTGATTTGAAAGTAGCTAAATTGCTGTTCAAGCCCGTCGCGAATTTGTTTGATTTTGTTCGTCTGCATCCGCTTGGAAAACTCTGTGATCTTGATCTGATCTTCCACTGTTACATAGTCATCAATCACAAACGCAGGCTCATGAAGAGAAATTTCAACAATATGGTCTTCGATCGTGGCTGTTTTCAGCTTTCTGATTTCAGCAATTCGCTGTATCGGGATCCCTTGTTTGACCATCTGCCATGTTTTCCTCGTTGACTCTGTCAAGGCATTCTCTAAATGCACATCAGAGAGAAGGTCTTTTAACAGAGAATGTTCACATGCCGGCAGAGAATAAATAAAGTAATGTACCGAAGCCCAAAACATAATATACACATACCATTCATCTTCTTTGAGCGCGTCAGCAAGCTGCCTGCTTGTATAACCAATCCTATGGTGCGAGGTTAAGGAATAGACAAAAATTTGCGCTGCCTTATCATCAAGCTTCTGCAAATGCGCTTCCAGCATGGCAAAAAGACTGTTTGCCATCTCTATATGATCCGTATGCCGAAACAGGAATCTCTTGACCCAGTGAAGTGTCTTGTAATCCTTGGTGACAGGGATATATTGCCTGCTCCCTTGCAGTTTATGGGATAAAACCTGCACAAGCAGAGATAGTCTTTTCCAAAGTACTCTAGCTGCCTGCTGGTAATAAGCGCCGTGGCAGTGTGCCGGCCAAGGCCGCTCAGTAAGAGTGCGGCTTAAAGCTGCTGTTCCGCTGGCTGTTGCTTTGTATGTATCTGTTTCAAACAATGATTCAAGGTAGGAATGCTGTTCAAGCTTAGTAAGTGACGCTGAAATATCTCTTCTCGAACATTGCGGCGCTATCCCAAAGTATTTCGCAGTCTGAAATAGGCCGGCATCTTGAATGGTTTGTGACGATCTTTTGCCCTTGAATAGGTGGAAAACAGCGCTTCCCGACCGTTCTCCGTTCATTTTATAAAGGCAATCGAGAACCATAATATCGAAATAATTTAATGACAACCTATTCACCCACATTCTTCCTGACAAAAATCGTTGATTTGCTCTTTTTATTTTAACAGATTTCTAACAGAAATCGACGTTTAAAGTCATCATTAAGGGGGATGTTATGTAGATGACCCCTTATGTGATAAGCATTCTCAATCATTTTTCTGTTGAAATGTGGCAGCAACATCATTACAATAAGTAAGGGAATAGGTGTTAAATTGATTAAATATAAAGATTGATCCATTTGTTCCACCAAGAACAATCTGGGAGGTTTTATTCATGGCAAAGTACACAATCGTAGACAAAGATACATGTATAGCATGCGGCGCTTGCGGAGCTGCTGCACCAGACATTTACGATTACGATGATGAAGGCATCGCGTTCGTAACGCTAGATGAAAACAAAGGCGTTGTCGAAGTTCCTGAGGTACTGGAAGAAGATATGATTGACGCATTTGAAGGATGCCCTACTGATTCCATCAAAGTGGCGGATGAGCCATTTGAAGGCGACGCGCTTAAATTCGAATAGAAGTAACAAAAAAAGCTCCCCTGCGGGAGCTTTTTTCATTAATGGATATGCGCGCTTCGCTGCTGTTCAATCCATGGCTTAAGCTTGATGAAAATAAGTGAGAATACAATTGTAATGATAATGCCTTTTATGATGTTAAACGGCAGGATACCTGCGACGACCGCTGTTTTCAGCGCGCTGTCAGATAATACCGGTGAATGCAAAAACCACGTGTATGCCGGAAGAATCAGAACATAATTTAAGATGCTCATCAAAATGGTCATCGCTGCAGTTCCCAGAAGAAGACTGACAGCCAAGCCCTTTGTTGAGTTCAGCTTTTTAAATAAGAAAGCAGTCGGTAATATAAAGAGTGTGCCTGCGATAAAGTTTGCAACTTGCCCTACAGGAACTCCAGCCATGCTCCCTTGAATGATATATTGAAGAACATTTTTGATTCCTTCTACAGCAATACCTGCCAAAGGTCCGTAAATCAGAATGGCAATAATAGCGGGCACGTCGCTAAAATCAATTTTTAAATAATCCGGAAGACCCGGAAACGGGAAATTCAACAGCATCAGAACAAATGCAATACTGCTCAGCATACTGATCACAACTAATTTTTTTACTTTCATTACACTCTCTCCTTTTCGATCATATCTTACTCGAAAACGGAAAGGTTCTTTTCCAGCCAATAAAAAAACCGCTTTATGTATAAAAGCGGGGTTTCGAAAATTAGGCTAGTCAAAGAAACGTTTGAAATGACAATTTCAAAACGCTTATGAACCTCTACCTTCTCCCATCCAGACTGTACTGTCGGCTCCGGAATTTCACCGAATCCTGCTGTAAAAACAGCTCGCGGGCTTAGAGCCATCGGCTCATCACCGCCGGTAGGGAATTTCACCCTGCCCCGAAGATTGATCATATGAATTTAATTTCATTATAAACGATAACCGGTTGGCTGTATAGAGAATTGCTTCAAATTATATATAATAGAAAAATGTTGATTTTTCAAGCCTTTCTTTTATCCTTTACTGCGTCAATATACATTGACACTCTATTAAGAATATGTTAAATTATCAGATATTTAGTTTGTCAATTTAGGAGGAAATCTAACGATGTTTCGAGTATTGGTCTCAGACAAAATGAGCAATGACGGTTTACAGCCACTTATTGATTCAGATTTTATTGAAATCGTTCAAAAAAACGTAACAGAAGCAGAGGAGGAATTACATACTTTTGATGCTCTTTTGGTGAGAAGCGCGACAAAAGTGACAGAAGACCTTTTCAAAAAAATGACTTCTTTAAAAATTGTCGGAAGAGCTGGTGTCGGTGTAGATAATATCGATATTGACGAAGCGACTAAACATGGGGTAATCGTGATTAACGCCCCAAATGGAAACACCATTTCGACAGCTGAGCATACATTTGCGATGATCTCTTCCTTAATGCGACACATTCCTCAAGCTAATATCTCAGTGAAATCCAAAGAGTGGAATCGTACAGCTTACGTCGGTTCAGAGCTTTATGGAAAAACGCTTGGAATTGTCGGATTAGGCCGAATCGGAAGCGAAATTGCACAGCGCGCGCGAGCATTTGGTATGACTGTTCACGTTTTTGATCCTTTCTTAACTGAAGAGAGAGCGAAAAAAATCGGGGTAAACAGCCGTACATTTGAAGAAGTGCTTGAAAACGCCGATATTATTACCGTTCATACACCTTTGACAAAAGAAACAAAAGGCTTATTAAATAAAGAAACGATCGCTAAAACGAAAAAAGGCGTTCGCTTAATTAACTGTGCGCGAGGCGGTATTATCGATGAAGCGGCGCTTCTCGAAGCATTGGAAAGCGGACATGTTGCCGGAGCGGCGCTGGACGTTTTTGAAGTTGAACCTCCAGTTGAGAATAAACTCGTTGATCATCCATTAGTGATTGCCACTCCTCATTTGGGAGCATCGACGAAAGAAGCTCAGCTGAATGTGGCGGCTCAAGTGTCAGAAGAAGTTTTGCAATTCGCAAAAGGCCTTCCTGTAATGTCAGCTATCAACCTGCCTGCCATGACAAAAGATGAATTTGCTAAGATTAAGCCTTACCATCAAATCGCAGGAAAAATCGGCAGCCTCGTATCCCAATGCATGAAAGAGCCTGTACAGGATGTTGCCATCCAATATGAAGGTACAATTGCCAAACTTGAAACATCGTTCATTACAAAAAGCCTTCTGTCAGGCTTTTTAAAACAGCGCGTCGACTCAACAGTTAACGAAGTCAATGCCGGCGGTGTCGCAAAAGAACGCGGCATCAGCTTCAGTGAAAAGATTTCCTCTTCTGAATCTGGATACGATAACTGCATAAGCGTAAAAGTGACAGGAGATCGCAGTACCTTTACTGTGACAGCTACGTATATCCCTAATTTCGGAGAGCGTATTGTCGAGATCAACGGATTTAATATCGATTTTTATCCGACAGGTCACCTTGTATATATTCAGCATCGAGATACAACAGGTGTCATCGGCAAAGTAGGACGTATTCTTGGAGATAATGATATTAACATTGCAACCATGCAGGTTGGCCGTAAAGAAAAAGGCGGGGAAGCCATCATGATGCTTTCATTTGACAGACATTTGGAAGAAAAAATTGTGAAAGAGCTAACAAACGTTTCTGACATTGTGTCTGTGAAGCTCATTGATCTTCCGTAATTTAAAAACTCAAGCTTTTGAAGCTTGAGTTTTTTATTGTTCTATTTTCGTATATTTTTGTGCAGAATCTCTAAAAAATTCCTCAGCTCAGAAACAGGGATTTGGCCAGGTGCCGAAGCTTCTTCTCCTGCCCCAAACGTGCAAGCTGATCCAAAAACCTCCCCGCTTAGCCTGCTGATCAGCCCTGTTTCTGCCATTGACATCGTAATAATTGGACGGTCTGCATATGTTGTTTTCATTGTGTACGTCGCATCAAGCAGTGTTAAAAGATCTCCCGTATCATTTGGCATGACAGCAATTTTCGGAATATGCGCGCCTAAATCCTGCATTTTTCGAAGTCTCGACAGAATCACCTCTTTCGCAGGTGTATTCTCAAAATCATGATTTGACATCACTACATAAACATGATGTTCTTCTGCCAGCGATACGAAAGCTTCCACGTTTGCATCTCCTGAAAATAATTCAATGTCAATAAGGTCAATTTCTTTTGTCCGAACTGCCGCTTCCAGTAAAGCAATATAGGAGCTTTCATCCATTTTCATGCTCCCGCCTTCTTTTTGAGTTCTAAATGTAAATAGAAACAAGATGTCCGCTAAAGCTTCCCGAAGCTTAGAAATCATCTTTGTGACGACTGCTTTGTCATTTGCTTTTTCAAATACATCGACTCGCCACTCTACAATGTCCGGATTCAGCAGTTTTACAGCTTCTGCTTCATTCAAAATTTGTTTTTCCGTTTTGCCCATTAGCGGAACGATGATTTTCGGCATTCCTTCACCAATAGAAACTCCTTTAATTGTTAACACGTTCACTCGTCTCAAATCCTTTCAATCGGTACCCTTTTTTTATTATACACGCCAAGGTTTTTTTTGAAAATTTCTATTATATAAAAAGTTGAAAAGAGCTGAAGTGAAGCAAACCCCTAAAGTGATTCGTTACGCTGCTTTTGAAGCATGATACAGATAATTTTTGATTCGATATTGAGTTGACGTTTTTTATTTTGTAATCCCTAGCTTATGTGGCGTATAACTGCTGTAATTTTGTAAAAATGCAGACAAAAGAAAAGCACCTCTACATCGAACATGCAGGGTGCACTTCAAAAGAATTCTTTTTAATTTAATGAAATTGGATTTGGAGCAGCTGGTACCGAAATGGCATCTGATACGTCATATTTGCCAATTTTTTTTGCTTTGGTTTCCGTAAAAGTCACATCTGTAAAGCCGAAGTCCTTCGCTGTTAAAAGAAGTCCTTCAAGCATTAAAATACCGGTAATCGAATCATCAACTTCTGCGTCTTTTGAGAAACGGATATATAAGTGATTCTGTTTCTCCGTTACAGATTGGACAGCACCCGTTTGAATAAGAGGTTCTGTATCCTCTTGGCTGCTTGATTCCATGTCCTTAATTGCTTCTTTTACAGTATTAAATGTTTTTTTTGACGGAACGAGAAAGTTTTGTCCTTGTTTATTTTGGTATAAGCAATAGGCTCTTTTTGACTGTTTAGGAATCGAAATTTCCGTAAAAGTGCCATATGAGCCAATAGGAACGCCACTCTCATTTTGATCTGATAAAAATGTTACTTTTTCGTATGGACTCCATTTTAAGGATTCTTTCAGCAATTTTTTCAACAGTGTATCATCTCTTACCGAAAAGGCCGTAATGAGCTGATGGACTCGTACACTTAATTCTTTCTGCTTTGGTTTTTCCTTGACCTCTACTTCATCTATGAAGGATGGAATCGTAATGGCATCATGATCAAGGATACCCAATTCACCACTTCTAGACAGCATATCCTGTATCGTTTGGTCTGCGTTTGTTTTTTTAATGCTGATGGGTATGATTGCGGATGTTTCGGCATCAGCTATCGCAACAGTAATGTAATGACTCTGTTCCTTTTCAGGAACAACAAATGAAGTCTGCTTCAGGGACGACGCAGCTTTCGGGCTGTCTGCTTTCTCCATTTTCGTTACAGCGTTCTCTTCGGACGCTTCTTTTTGTTGAGGCTGTGCCTGATTAAAGAAATGAGGAGTAATAATGAAGGCGATATAAATCGCAATTGCAGCAGCACACGCGGGGCCAATCCACCTAACTATGGGCTTTTTTTTGCTATTTGCCATCGTCAGCCGCTTGTAAATATCGTGAGGTGAACGATGGTCTTTAACTGCTGGAAGTTGGCTTAACAACTCCTTTACCTGTTCTTCGTTCCATTCTGACTTCATCATCCATTAGCTCCTCCCTCAAAAGCTCCATATGTTTCCGAAGTACTTTGAGCCCTCTGTGTTGGGTCGTTTTTACTTTGCTTTCCGAGAAGCGCAGCGTAGTGGCTGTTTCCTGAATTGAATATCCCTGAATAAACCGTAAGATAATCACAGCTCTTTGATCGATCGTACATTGATCAAGCGCAGCATAAATTTCACGGACATTTTCATGCTGAACCGCAAGTTCGTCCGGAAGCAGTTGCTGGTCTCTGACATCCTGTGTATCCCAATCAAATGTGCCGAGTATACGCTGTCTGATCGTCTGCTGTTTACGGAACCAGTCTATCGCAACATGACGTGCGATAGATAAAAGCCATGTTTTTTCACTGCTTCTTCCTTCAAACGTATGATAAGAATGTAGTACCCGAATATAAACCTCCTGAAGAAGATCTTCCGCCTGGCTTTTATCCTTTACCATATAAAATAAAAATTGGTACAAATCTTGATGATATGTATCATATAATAATTGAAAGGTTTCTTCCATTTGAAACCCCTCCGTTCACTTTTTTGTCGTATGAATAGCTTGAAAAGTTACATTACAACTATATTACGAGAAACTGGAATTTGGAAGGGAATTTATATTAACATATCCTTAAATTTTATTAATATGGTCTTTTTTAAAAAAACACCCGCTCTAATAGCGGGTGTTTCTTATGGAACAAGATTCTTCGGCAATTTCAGACTCGATGTCATGATTTTGTCGGAATATAAAATGTAAATGTTGTACCTTTATCCATTCGACTGTGCACCGTAATCGACCCGTTGTGGGCTTCCACAATATTTTTAACGATAGCCAGTCCAAGTCCGGTTCCTGCTCTGCCTCTTGTCCGCGCTTTATCTGCCTTATAGAACCGCTCAAAGATAAACGGTAGATCTTCTTCCGGTATACCGGATCCAGTGTCTTTAATATCAATTTTCAATGCATCCTTCACAGAATGGGCTGTAATGGAGACACTGCCGCCGGATGAAGTATGCCGCAGCGCGTTATCTATCAAATTGGTAAAGACCTGCTCCATTTTGTCCTCATCAAACATCAACTCTTCTTCTGTGAGAGAAATGTCTTGATGTAAAGCAATATTTTTTTCTCTCGCAACACCGGAAAACTTCCGGATGATTTTCTCTAAAAACTCATTCACATTAATTTTTTCATAATGCAAGCCTGTATGCCCTGATTCCATTCGCGCTAAATCAAGCAAATCATTGACCAAACGGCCCATTCGAAGTGATTCGTCATAAATGATTTGGGCAATTTCTTTCCGGTCTTCCTCGGAGCTTGCAATGTCATCGACAATTGCTTCACTGTATCCCTGAAGCATAGAAATCGGTGTTCTCAGCTCATGGCTGACATTTGCTATAAAATCCTCCCGCAGTTTATCCAAGCGGCGTTCTTCCGTCATGTCGCGCAGCACGGCAACCGCTCCCCTGACATGTGATTTCGCATAAAGCGGCGTCATTAAGAGCACCCATGATCTGCCTTGCAGCGTCATCTCGATCATTTGTTCTTTTTCAGTGCTGACAACGTTTTGGAACAGCTCTTTTGCTTCAGGCGGAAGGTTATCACCTTCTTTGATATTCATGTTCTGCTCATAATACCAAGCTTGGAGAAAACGTTCAGCCGGCGGATTTGTCACAAGAATTGCACCATCAATATTGATGGTAATAACCCCGTCAGCCATACTGCTCAAAATATTAGAAAGCTGCTCTTTTTCTTGATTGAGCGCATTAATATGAAAGTTAAGCTGCCGGCCCATTTGATTGAAGGCAGTTGCCAGTTCTCCGATTTCATCCTGGGTTAGAATCGGGATTTTTGTATCAAACTTGCCTTTCGCCAAATCCTGTGCGCCTTCTCTCATTTTTCGGAGCGGATACGTGACCCTGCTTGATAAAAAGAAAGCGAAAAACGTGGTCAGCACAGTCGCAATCCCCGCGGCCAGAAAAATATAACGGGTTGTATGTTTTGTTGTATCTTTAACAGCAAGCAAAGACTGAGATAAAAAGACCATGCCTTTCTTTCCGTCTTTTTCATACGGGACACCGACAATCAAACGTTCATTATCCGTGTCTGTATCGCTCAGCCCCGTTCGCTTACTTACTTTTTTATGGTTTTGGAGAGCATGATTTAAGTCTTTGTCGTGTTGTATTTGCTCAACCGTAATGGACGACAGACGATTTTTATCATTGGGAGAATACCAGTGCTTTTTCTCATCCTGAACGATTGCAATGCTTGTTAAGTTATCAGCGAGCTCCCAAGTGATTGATCTTGCCAGTGCCTGATCCTCGTGATTTTCTATGATGACAGCAACTTTATTTGCAAGCTGTGTTAAATCATTCTCAGCTTCTTCCACATGATAATTTTCAATAAATTCCAGCAAAAGAACCGTTAAAATGAATAATACGATCAAGACGAGCGAAAGGATTGTAAACCATAGCTTGCCAACTACGCTTTTCCAAAATTTCATTCAGCGCCTACCTCAAATTTATAGCCTACACCCCATACAGTGACAATTTTTTTCGCAGCTTCCGGCGATACCTTGTTCAGCTTCTCTCTCAGGCGTTTAACGTGAGTATCTACTGTTCGCAAATCTCCAAAAAACTCATATTGCCATACTTCTTTCAAAAGCTTTTCCCGGTCATACACTTTATCAGGTGTTTTCGCTAAGAAATATAGAAGCTCATACTCTTTTGGTGTTAAGCTTACTTCTGTTCCGTCTGCCGTTACGCGATGAGCGTCATGGTCAATAGACAGATGTGAGAACACAAGTACATTTTTCGTCGGTGTATTGGCATTGAAATAAGAGGTTTGGGATGCTCTTCTTAAAAGAGCTTTTACCCGCAGCACGACTTCTCTCGGGCTGAACGGTTTGACAATATAATCATCTGTTCCCGCTTCAAATCCCTGAACCCGGTTTGCTTCTTCTCCTTTTGCCGTCAGCATGATAATTGGCGTTGCTTTTTTTTCCCGTACTTGCCGGCACACTTCAATTCCGTCAGTTCCCGGCATCATCAGATCAAGCAAAATCAAGTCATAATTGGCTTCAAGTCCTTTGGCAATCGCTTCATCACCATTTTCCGCTTCGTCTATGACATAATTTTCACGTTCAAGATACATTCTTAAAAGGCGGCGAATTCTGGCTTCGTCATCAACTATTAATATTTTGGTTTCGTTCATTTGGTCCATCGTTTTCCCCCTGCTTTCCTTCTGTTACTTTCATTTTATCAAATCATGAGAAAGTTTGAGAACTGGTCTCTTTTTAAGGACTATGCATAAGAATGAAGTCCGGCAAGCACTAGATTTACAAATATTAAATTAAACATGATAATAGCAAAACCGATAACGGCCAGCCATGCTGACTTCTCACCGTGCCAGCCTCTTGACAGTCTTAAATGAAGATACGCGGCATAAAATAAAAACGTAATCAGCGCCCATACTTCCTTCGGGTCCCAGCCCCAAAATCTGGTCCAAGCGAGCTGAGCCCAAATCATTGCGAAGATCAGCGCGCCGAGCGTAAAGATCGGAAACCCGATTGATACCGCCCTGTATCCAACCTCATCCACCAGATCAAGATTGACGTTTTTCACTAGAGGATGTAATAGAGCGCTTATTCTTTTTCTGAAGATGAGACGAAGAGCCCCGTATAAAACAAGGCCAGCTCCAAACGACCAGATTACCGTATTTACCTTTCTGCCTGAGAAAATGGCGGGAAGCTCAGCAAGCGGCTTCATTTTCCCCTCGGTCAAAAGCTCTCCCTCATGCGGGCCGATAAGCGCGGGCATTTCGTACTTCATCACGATTTTTTTGTTATTTTTATCCACCCAGTTGAACTCCGCTTCATAGCCCGCGAGACGAAATGCTGAAGTAACCCCAATAAAGGCCACAGTTGTGACCAGGATAAACATAATCGCTTCTAGCCAGAACGTTTTTTTGCTTGGTTTTGTCTGGTCTACATGCTTTAACAGGAAGATGACACCTGCAACAAAGCTGATAGCAAGTATAGCTTGCCCAAGTGCGGCCGTTGTTACGTGAATATACAGCCAATTGCTCTGCAGCGACGGAATTAAGGGCGAGATGTCTCTCGGAAACATACTGGCATAAGCAATCAGCAATAAAGCGATTGACAGTGTAAATAAGCCCAATGATGGCAATCTATAAATAAAATATAGAATAATAAACGCCAAAACGAGCATCATGCCAAAGGCGGTGGTGAATTCAAACATATTGCTGACAGGCGCATGACCGCTTGCCGCCCACCTTAAGGCGAAATATCCCAGATGACAGAGAAAACCAACAATAGAAAGAGCGATCCCGATATTGGCCCACCGGTTTGGCTTGCTCTTTTGATCTTTATTTCCGCGTATGGCCCCGCCGAAAATCGGGACAGCGATTAAATACACAAGAAAGGCTGCATAAAGAAAATTTCCGCTCAGCTCTGCCATGACATCACTCCTTTTTCGCCTAATTCTGTGTTTTGGTTAATTCTTTTTGGTCCTCCGGTTCAGTCAGTCCGGAATCAGCCAATACAAAGGCTAGATCCTTTTTCAAGCCATACCAGTTTTTATTCGTATGCCCAGCCACCATGACTGCGCCATCCTGTGAGTGCAGCCAGATTCTTCGGTGCTGCCAATACATGCCTTGAATAACACCAATCATAAAAATGGCTCCGCCGACGGCAAGCACCCAGAGTGTCAAATCCTTTCTGACTGTAAGTCCGGTAATGTTTTTCGTTTCGACATGGTCAAATTTCAGCTTGTATTTATTGCTTCCGGAGCCTTCAATTGTTTCTTGGATGGCGACAAAGCTTTTTTCGCCCTTCGGTTTATCCGGCGTGATGATATTAAAGACAAAAGCCGGGTTGTTAGGGATTTTAGTTTTCGTGCTCGGCTCACCGTCCTGATTAAAATAGAAGTCTGGCAGATAGCTGGCGACTTCCACCTTGTAACCGTTACCAAGATCATAAACCGAATCTGGATCCAGAAGGTTGATCTTTAAACTCCCGAAGGATTTTTTAGTTTTTTTGTCTATTAACTGGAATACCATTTGATCAAGCTGATTCTCTTTATAATCTACCTGGTAAACAGAAAAAGAATTAAAACGCAGCGGCTGATTGACACGAATGTCCTCTTCTGTTACTTTTTTCAGCTTCGGCTTCTCACCATAAACAATTTTTCCTTCTCTTTTGTAGAGCACGGCATCCGTTTGAAAGTTCTTTGCCACTCTTCCGTCCCCGACTCTGTCAATGGCATCTGCGAATACCTTTTTTTCCGTTTTGCTGCTATAGGTTTCTACACTGAATTGATTGTTTTTAAGATAATATTTTCCATCTGTTCCCGGGATTGCTGCGGTTTCGCCTTCTCTGACCCAAAGCGTCTCATCGACGTACATGCCGGGCACAAATCTCAGCATCGCACCTATCAGAAAGATAATCAATCCAATGTGGTTGACATACGGGCCCCAGCGGGAAAAACGCCCTTTTTCAGCAAGAATGCTGCCCTCTTTTTCTCTGATTCTATAATGCTTTTTCGTTAAGAGAGCAGTAATCTTTTCTTTTGTTTCCCCGTGCAGCACAATATCCGTTTCACTGAACAAGCGCTGCCTTTTTAAAAAAGCAGGACTCCGTTGGACACCTTGGTTTTTCAATGCTCTATATAACGGAATGACTCGATCGAGACTGCAAATCACGAGTGAAATGCCGATCGAAGCAATGAGCAGCAAATACCACCAAGAGCCATATAAGTGATGAAACCCGAGCAAGTAATAAAGCTGGCCGAATGTGCCGTACTGCTCTTTGTAATAAATATCTGCCTGCGCACCAGGCGGCAAATAGGCTTCCTGGGGAAAAATAGTGCCGAACGCTGATGCAGCAAGGGTTATGATGATAAGCCATATTCCCACCTTAACCGAAGAAAAGAAATTCCAAACTTTGTCAATGATCGTCTTGTTATAGGTTTGTGAACGTCTTGCACTGCCGTCATATCTCATATCAGCAAGCGGAGGCTGAGTGTCCTGAAGAGCTCTTCCGCACGATTCACATAGAACGGTTCCGACCGGGTTTATATGTCCGCATTCGCATTTGACTTGCTTCATCCTGACGTCTCTCCGGGTTTTATCAGATTCATATAATCGTGTATCATACTTTCTGTCATAGGACCGGTCACCACCTTGACAACTTTTCCTTCCGGATTGATGAGAAAGGTTGTCGGAAGCGGAGATACGTCATAGGCATCAAGCACTTGGCGATCTGTATCCAGAACAACCGGGAAATTGACTCCGTAGGATTTCATAAAATTATGTACTGCTATCTTTGACTCCCCAACATTTACCGCGACAATTTCAACACCTTGATCTTTAAAATGCTTATATTGGTTCGCCATATAAGGAAATTCTTTTTTGCATGGTTCACACCATGTGCCCCAGAAATTCAAAAAAACACCTTTTCCGTTTAAGTCACTGAGCTCGATACGTTTCCCATTCGTACCTTCAAGGACAAAATTCGGTGCGTTGGATCCTTCAGATATACTCTCTTTGCCGGCAAATACTGCGTTGTAAATGGTATAGCCAAGTGCGCAGATTAAAACGAGAAGGATGCCGGTCCGAATGAATAAACGCCTTTTTTTCTTCATTGTCCGCTGCCCCCTTCCCCCAATTGCATATCCATTCAATTATATCATTGCCCAATCATTTCACATTTCTTACTTTTTGAAGGTTATGTGAAATTTAGAAAGCGTTTTTACCGTGCTCAGCCAGCGCTCTGAGTCTTTTGACTTCATGAGGCGTAAGCTCTCGGGCATCTCCTGTATGCAGGCCGCGCAAGTTTAAAAACGCGTATTCTTCACGCTTCAGCTTAATAACCTCATGGCCAATCGCTTCGAACATGCGGCGCACCTGTCTGTTGCGTCCTTCATGAATCGTCAGCTGTATAATGCTTGTTTGTTTTTTCTTATCCAAAGACAGCAGCTTCGCTTTAGCAGGCGCCGTTTTGCCTTCTTCAAGCCTGATTCCGCGTTCCAGTTTTCTAAGCACTTCTTTAGGCGGGATGCCTTTCACCTTTGCCACATATGTTTTGTCTATTTCATACTTAGGGTGCATCAGTTTATTGGCAAACTCGCCGTCATTGGTTAAAAGCAAAAGACCGCTCGTATCATAATCCAGACGTCCAATCGGGTAAATGCGCTGCGGGATTGCTTTAAAAAAGTCCGTTACGACTTTGCGGCCTTTGTCATCCTGGGCTGCAGAAATGACACCTCTTGGTTTATATAAAAGGAAGTAAACCGGCTCTTCGCGTTCCACCTTTAACCCATTTACCTCAATTTGATCAGAACCGGTCACCTTAACACCAAGCTCTGTTATTACTTTGCCGTTCACCTTTACTTTTCCTTCTTTAATCAGCTCTTCCGCCTTTCTGCGCGATGCAACTCCGGCGTGAGCAATTACTTTTTGCAGTCTTTCCATGTCTTTCACCTCATGTATTATCTTACTTTTTTCAACCTTAACAAACAAGCTTTTTCAAATTTCTATGCCAAATCCAAAAAAACGCCGTTTTCAGGCGTTCCCAAATAATAACGTAACGATGATGATAGATGCAACTACGCCGATTAAATCAGCAAGGAGCCCCACCTTTAAAGCATCCCCCATTTTTTTAATGCCCACCGCTCCAAAATACACAGTCAGTACGTAAAGCGTTGTATCTGTTGATCCTTGCATGACGGAAGCAAGCCTCCCGATAAAAGAGTCCGGCCCGTATACCGCTATTAAATCTGTCGTCATGCCAAGTGCTGCCGTACCGGAGATCGGACGAATCAACGCAAGCGGAACTACCTCAGCGGGGATGCCCATAGCGGAGAAAAACGGTTTCAAAAAATCCATTATAAAATCAAGCGCACCCGATGACCTAAAAACAGTGATGGCGACAAGCATTCCGACTAAATAAGGGATAATGGAAAAGGCAATTTCTATCCCTTCTTTTCCGCCTTCGACGAAGGATTCATATGTGGGGACCTTTTTCATTGTTCCATACAGAAGAATTCCGGCAATAATGATTGGAATCATGGCTAAAGAAAGCCAGTTGATGATTTCCATCCGCTCACCTTCCCTTCCTTTTGCGGCGGTAATAAAAGTACCGATCAATAAAAATAGCGCCGATTCCGGAAATGAGTGTCGCTAAAATACTCGGTCCGACGATATCTGTCGGCGCTTTGGAGGAATAAGCCATTCGGACTGCGATAACGGTTGTCGGGATGAGAGTGATGCATGACGTATTGACCGCTAAAAAAGTAATCATCGACCGGCTCGCTTCCGTTCGATTTCCATTCAGTTTTTTCATTTGCTCCATTGCTTTTATGCCAAGCGGAGTTGCTGCATTACCAAGGCCGAAAAAGTTCGCCATGAGATTAGATAAAATGTAGCCCATTGCAGGATGATCCGGCGGTATATCAGGAAACAGTTTAGATATAAAAGGCCTGCACATCCGGCTGAATAACTCCAAAAGCCCTGACTGCTCGGCTATTTTCATTAAACCCAGCCAGAAAACAAGCACGCTCATCAGTCCGAATGAAATCGTAACGGCTTCCTTTGCCCCCTTAAATACGGCTTCATTGACATCTTGCAGCGTTCCGTTGCACATCGCAAAAACAAGTCCGATCACAGTTAAACTGACCCAAATTATATTGACCATTTTGTCCCGCCAGCCGCATTCAGAAAGATTGATTTAAATGTTTCAAAAAATTGTTTTTTCGGTTTTTGATGTCGTTTATTTTCATAATAGATTGGCACTTTGGCGATCATTTCGTCGTTGAACATGATCTTCATGTGCCCTACGATGTCAGGAATTTTCGAGGCGTCTTTTTCCCATGCTTTTTTCGGCTTAAGCAGCGTGGTTTTAATTTTAACGTCTTCCTTTTCCTCATCGGTTAGCAAATAGGTGATATCACGTTTGATAAAAGCCTTTGATTCATAAAATGTGCCTTTCAGCTTGGGAATGTCTCCTTTTTTTGCGATTAAATAGGTTTGGTAATGATCAAATACATAGTTAAACATATTCATATGATCATCCCAATCGTCAGGATCATTTATGGTGACGGCAATCAAGTCAACGCCGGCCTTTGAGGCTGTTGAGACCAGTGTCCGTTTTGCAAGTTTTGTATAGCCTGTTTTCCCCCCTGTGCTGTAAGGGTAAAGCATGGTCAGCAACTTATTTTTGTTTTTCCAGACGCTTTCCATTGTTTCAGCTTTGTATATTTTTGTTCCTGAAATTTTTTGATAGTTTTTCAGTTTCATCGCGTATTTGGTTAAAATGGCCATATCATAGGCTGTTGAATAATGATTTTCATGGTCGTCCAATCCGTGCGGGTTTTGAAAACGAGTGTTCTTCATGCCAAGCTGCTCAGCTTTTTGATTCATCATGTAAATAAATCCATCAAGACTGCCCCCGACATGCTCAGCAATTGCGACAGCGGCGTCGTTTCCTGATCTCAGCATCAGTCCATACACGAGATCTTTTAGTTTCACTTTTTGTCCTTCTGTCAAATAAATGGCCGATCCTTCTGTTTTGACAGCATTTGCTGACACTGTCACCGATTCATCCATTTTACCTGATTCGATAGCAAGAACAGCTGTCATAATTTTTGTGATGCTTGCAATTCGCCTTTTTTCATGCTCATCCTTTGCAAATAATACTCTGCCTGACGCTCCGTCTATCACGATCGCGCTTTTTGCACTGACATCTATAGCATGGGCTGTGTCTACATTTACATTAGCAATAAGAAATGTAATCATGACCATAAATACTGCTTTTTTGAAAATGCGCATGTTTGCTCACGTCCTTGTGGTGGTTTGTACAAGTTTATGCGCATGTCCACAAGTTATGAATAACAATTATATGCACGCAAAAAAACCCTCCCTGAAAAAGGGAGAGTAAAGGTTATCTGATTGGCGCCATGCTCGATCCGGATGCTTCATAATGAGCCAGGTCTTCCCTCATCTTCAGAAATGCTGCGCTTAGCGGCAATAATAATTGCTCAAGCGACGCAGGAACAGCATGGTAAAATTTAATTGCGCTGACACCCGTATAAGACGCCCGGCTATTTTCACACCACGTGTCTTTTTTCGGCATAAAAAACTCTTCAATACATTGGTGATACACTTTGTAAAGTGTTTTTTCCGCTCTGGCGTCCGAAAAAGGCTCCTGCATGAGGAGACGGCGGCACGCTTCTGAGCCTCCTTCACAAAATACTGTCATTCTTCTCAGAGTGCTCAGCACATCACAACAGTATCCTTCCTCAACAGGCAATTCAGCCTGTAAAGATTCCAGCGTCGTTTGATTTAGGTAATCGTTAATGGTATTGACAACCATTGATAAGAATTCGCCTGTTTTTTGAGTCTGCGCCCGCACAATCGAATGTCCCATTTCGTTCAGTATCTTCCCCTCATGTCTTTGTCTCTCATATAATGCTTCTTTCATGATAGCTTCTTCCTTATATCTTATGATGATGAAAAAGCGCGATTCATTAAACTTCTATTTTATATCTTCGAAGGTTTGGTTAAAGTTTTCAAAAAATAAATCTGCTTCTTCTTGAATAACGTCTTCTTCCGCATTTTCAGGCAGCGGCGGAAGCTCGTCCAGCGTTTTCAGACCGAATTGTTCTAGAAATGTCGGTGTTGTGCCGTATAAAATAGCCCGTCCCGGACCATCAGCCCGGCCGACTTCGCACAACAGCGCCTTCGCGACAAGACTGTGTAAAATCCGCTCTGATTTCACGCCCCTGATTTCTTCAATTTCAGCTCTCGTAATCGGCTGTCTGTATGAAACAATAGCCAGCACTTCTAATGAGGCTTGAGAAAGGCCCTTTGACGGCACTTCAATCAATTTTTTCAAGTATGGCGCAAAGTTTTTTTTGGTGGAAAGCATGTACGTATCTGCATATTCAATCAGCTCAATGCCTCTTGTCTCCCCGCGGTATTCGTCCGCCACTTCCGCCATGATGGTATTCAGTTCAGGCTCTTCGATTTCAAGCACCGTTAACAGCTGCTTTTTTGTCAGCCCTTCATCTCCTGCCGCATAAAGAAGGGCTTCCACTATAGCTTTCCAATTCACGATATCAAGCCCCATGAATGGATTCACTCCCCGCAATGTAAATATCCGAAAAATTGTGCTCCTGTTCAATGAATATCAGCTGATTTTTCATCAGCTCAAGAACAGCAAGAAACGTCACAACCAAATGGTCTTTTTGTTCATATGGAAACAGGTCCATAAAGTTGATTTTTGTTCCTCTTGATTTCAGGCTGTGCACGATTTCTTTCATTCTGTCTTCGATTGGTATTTCCTGTCTGGTAATTGTTGTTTCCATCGGTCTGGTTATTTTTTTTCGTTTCAACACTTTTTGAAAAGCCCCGATCATATCATAAACCGTGACAGAGAGCCTTTGCTCAGACTGTTTTACTTCTTTTGCAAATTCGCTCAAATCACTCGGCGGTTTCGTGAACGATTTTTGTCTTTCTTCTTCCCGTTCTTTTAAATCCTTCGCCGCATCTTTATATTTTCTATACTCAATCAGCTTTTCAATCAGTTCTTCCCGCGGATCTTCTTCTTCAAGTAATTCATCTTCAAAAAGCTCCTCCTCTTGCTTCGGGAGCAGCATTTTGCTTTTAATGCTGAGCAGCGTGGCAGCCATGACTAAATACTCGCTGGCAATATCAAGCTCAAGCACACGCATCGTATGTACATATAATAAATATTGTTCAGTGATCTTCGCCACAGGTATATCATATATGTCAATTTCAAGACGATTGATTAAATGAAGCAGCAGGTCCAACGGGCCCTCAAACGTATCAATTTTCACTTGATATTCTTCCATCATCTCACCATTTTCAAGTATCGCTCTCATTGCCGGATAAACTGGCTACCCTTTAGTATAAGCCACCAAAAAGCTCTCGTCCAATACTATTTCATTTCCTGTTTTGAAGAATTTGTGCAGAATATTCAGAACGGAAAAGGCGTCGCTCAGATGATTACAAAGGAGATGGGAGAAGAGAGTCTTAGCGGCAGTTTCTCTTTCATTACCATGCTAAAACAATGACGCAATCAGAGCTGAGCGTTCTTTTTTCCTTTTATCCTTCCTGTGTTACACTAAGGGCAGATTAAAGGAGGAAGTACCTTGTATCCGAACGCTTATATCAATTATCTCGTTGAATTTCACGCGACACGGGATTATTTTGAATGCCATGAAATACTAGAAGAATATTGGAAGGAAGACCCGCCAGATAAACGAAAAATATACTGGGTCGGCTTTATTCAGCTTGCGGTTGCTTTGTATCATCACAGAAGGAAGAATACAGCCGGCGCAAAAAAACTGATGGCGAACAGTATTCGAATTCTTCATGCTGAAAAACAAGCGGTCGAAAGCCTGGGTCTTGATCATAGCCGTTTGCTTGAGCTTATGCGGTTGGTTTACGAACAAATCGAAGCCGGATCTTTTTATCAAAGCATTATGCTGCCGATCAAAGATGCGAAGCTGGAGGAAGCGTGCCGCATCGAATGCAAGAAAAAAGAGTATACATGGGGGCAGCCCAGCACACTCACCGATGCATTTCTTATCGACAAGCACCGTTTGCGGGATCGGACTGATGTCCTCCTTGAACGTGAAAAAGAAATAGAGCGTAGAAAAAAAAGCAGAGGCTGGTAACAGCCCCTGCTCAGCGTGTTGACAAACCCTCGCATTCGTTGTCAAGCCTGTGCGTTGGTGCTCACGAATCAAAACATTCGCTCCGCTCCAATGCTCAGCTTTCCTAGAATTCAAGAGTTTTCAAACACACTGAAAGGATAGCCAAATCATAAAACAGTTTTGTTTTATGATTTGGCCATGAAACTAAAGCAGCGGCTGGTAACAGCCTCTGCTTTTAATTATTGTATGAAATGTCTTGATCCTGCTGACCTTGACAACGTTCGAAAAAGCTCTGCGTTAATTCATTCGGAACCAGTACCTGTGTTTTGAATAAATGCTTTAAAGCATCCATCATCTGTTTTCCGATTCCTTGATGGCGATGAGAAGGATTCACACTGATATGCCGGATCTCAACCTCAGAATCCTTTTTTTCGACTCCGATTGCTCCGACGATATCCTCGTCCTCTTTCCAAAGAAAGAGCTGGCGGTCTGTATCCGTTTCGTAGTCCTTAATTGTCTGCTGAAGCTGCTTCAGGTCTTTTTCACTCGGCATGAACGAAAGAAGCCCCATCGCAATCTTTTCAAACGATTTTTTATAACGAATTAACATAAAAACCCCTCTATATCAAAATGTCCAATATGCTATTAACGGATACGAATAGGTGATCCGTATTCTCACATTATATCATTATCGCCATATTTTTAAACTCTTTTCAGCAAATTATTCAAATGAACGGTTTAAATTTGCCATTTCAATGGCAGAAACAGCACAATCTACACCTTTATTGCCCGCTTTTGTACCGGCTCGTTCAATTGCCTGTTCGATGTTTTCAGTTGTGACGATTCCAAAAATGACCGGCACGCCTGTAGTGTTTGCCGCTTGCGCGATACCTTTTGCAGCTTCGTTGCAGACATAATCATAGTGTGTTGTTGCACCTCTGATAACAGTGCCTAATGTGATAACGGCGTCATATTTTTTTGTTTCCGCCATTTTTTTCGCAGCAAACGGAATTTCAAATGCACCCGGCACCCAAGCTACATCGATATCATTTGTATCCACGCCGTGTCGGAGAAGCGCATCTTCTGCACCGCTCAGCAGCTTACTCGTAATAAAATCGTTAAATCTTCCTACGACGATTCCGATTTTAAGACCTGTACCGACTAAATTTCCTTGTATGATATTCATATGATTCCCATCCTTTTTGTGATATTAGTTTTTTTAGAAATGAAGTAAATGCCCTAACTTGTTCATCTTGGTTTGTAAATATTTTTTGTTGTGCTCTTTTGCTGCCATTTGAAGCGGCACTCTTTCTGAGATGCTGAGTCCATAGCCTTCAAGCCCGGCGATTTTTCGCGGATTATTCGTCAAAAGCTTCATATTCCGCACACCGAGATCGCGCAATATTTGCGCTCCGATTCCATAGTTGCGAAGGTCGGGCAAGAACCCAAGCGCCTCGTTGGCTTCTACAGTGTCATAGCCTTGCTCCTGAAGCTTATAAGCTTTTAATTTATTGATTAAACCGATGCCGCGGCCTTCTTGGCGCAAGTACAAGAGCACTCCCCGGCCTTCTGCAGCAATTTGTGTCAGCGCGGCATGGAGCTGCGGGCCGCAGTCACAGCGATGAGATCCAAACACGTCACCTGTGAGACATTCTGAATGCACCCGGACCAGTACAGGCTCTTCACCGAACGGTACATCTCCCATCACAAATGCGACATGCTCTTTTCCGTCAACCTCATTTGTATATCCGTAAACCTGAAATGTGCCAAAATCAGTGGGGAGCGTAATATCAACCTCACGCTCGACAAGCGAGGTTAAGTTGTAACGGTATTGAATCAAATCTTTAATCGTGATCATCTTTAATTGATGTTTTTTCGCAATTTCAATGAGTTCAGGCACTCTCGCCATTGTTCCGTCTTCATTCATAATTTCACAAATCACACCCGCTCCTTGAGATCCGCAGGCTTCAGCAAGATCAACAGCAGCTTCTGTATGACCCGCTCTTTTTAGGACGCCCCCTTTTTTCGCAATGAGCGGAAATATGTGACCGGGACGCTGAAAATCAGACGGAACAGATTTGCTGTCAAGCAATGCTTGAACGGTAAAGGATCTTTCTTGAGCACTGATGCCCGTCTTCGTTTTGCGATGGTCAATGCTTACCGTAAAGGCAGTATGGTGAGAATCTGTATTATGTTCAACCATATGGTGAAGATCAAGCTTGTTTGCGATTTCTTCACTGAGCGGCGTGCAAATCAGCCCTCTCCCGTGTGTCGCCATAAAATTAATGACTTCTGGTGTTGAATGCTCAGCAAGAGCTACGAAGTCTCCTTCGTTTTCTCTGTCTTCGTCATCTACAACGATGATGACTTCGCCTTTTTTTAGAGCGCCTAGTGCTTCTTCTATCGGATGAAACATACAAATCTTCCTCTCTAAAAGCCGTTTTCGTTTAAGAAGGCTTTTGTTATGGTTTGTTGGTTCTTATTTTCATTGGCTTTATGCAAAAATCGATACATGTATTTTCCGATCATATCGCATTCGATATTCACTTTAGAACCAATCGTTTTTTCTGAGAAAATCGTTTCGCTGATTGTGTGAGGTATTAAAGAAATTGTCACTGTATCCTCTGTCAGGCCGAAAATGGTTAAGCTCACGCCGTCCACAGTCACCGATCCTTTTAAAACCAATGTTTCTGTTAAAGACGGATTCATTTTCAAATCATAGTAAACAGCATTGCTTTTCTCTTCAATTCGTGTAATTTCCGCAGTTCCGTCGACATGTCCTGAGACGAAATGGCCTCCGAAACGGCCGTTGGCTGCCATCGCTCTTTCCAGATTTACTTTACTTCCTTTTGATAGACCATTCAGGGACGTTGCTTTGACTGTTTCAGGCATCACATCCACTGTGAATTGATTTTTTGTAAAATCAGTCACAGTTAAGCAAACGCCGTTCACTGCAATGCTGTCGCCCAAATGAACATCCTCTAGAATTTTTGAGCATGTAATCGTTAAGGCCATTGACTGCCCTGCTTTTTTCATGGATTCGATCGTGCCTGTTTCTTCTATAATTCCTGTAAACATGGTCACCATCCTATTCGTTTATCGGTATTGCCGTCACTTTGAGATCACGGCCGATTTGGGTTATATCAGTGAATTGCAATAAGGGGACATCTTTTAATGATTGAATACCTTCACCGGAGATTAAGCTGGGAGCATGCGTTCCTCCGATTAGTTTAGGGGCAAAATAGAAGATCAATTCTTGAAAACAGCCTGCTTTGATAAAGCTTCCGTGAACTGCTGATCCGCCTTCCACATACACAGACATGATGCCTTTTTCCGCAAGGATTTTCAAAACATCGGGGACGTGGACACGCTCCGTTTCAAGCGTGAATATGTTCACTCCGAAAGCTGAAAGCCGTTTTTTCTTTTCCTCTCCTGCACGTGCCGTTGTAAAAATCCACGTCGGCGCTGCCTGATCGCAAATCACTTTGGCATCCTCAGGAATCGAAAGTTCGGTATCAAGTATTACCCGAACCGGCTGTTTTGCCACATTCGGCAGCCTGCAGGTTAAGCTTGGATCGTCGGCTTTCACCGTGCCAACTCCGACTAAAATGCTTTGGTGATTTTTCCTGTATTTCTGAGCATCTTGTCTGGCGGTTTCTGACGTGATCCATTTGCTGTCGCCCGTGCTGGTAGCTGTTTTCCCATCAAGGCTTGCAGCAGCTTTTAGTGTGACATAAGGGAGGCCTGTCCTCATGAAGTGCAGAAATTGTTTGTTCAGCTTCTCCGCCTGTTCTGCCAGGATGCCTTCTTTTACTTCGATACCGGCTTTTTCAATCATACTGATCCCTCTTCCAGCCACAAGCGGGTTAGGGTCTCTCATCGCCACGAATACTCTTTTAATGCCAGAGTTGATAATGAGTTCTGCACATGGCGGTGTTTGTCCGTAATGACTGCACGGTTCGAGTGTAACGTAAATATCAGCACCCTTTACATGTGATCCGGCCATATGGATGGCATGAACTTCCGCATGGGCTTCGCCATATTTTAAATGGGCGCCCATTCCGACAATTTGTCCGTCCTTTACGACAACAGCGCCGACGAGCGGATTGGATTCGGTCTGTCCTTCGCCCCGCTTCGCAAGATCTAATGCCAGCTTCATATAATACACTTCCATTTGTTTCCCTCCTCTCTTTTTATTTACCGTCAAAAAAGCCCCGAATATATGAAAAATCCGGGGCTTTACGTATTTTACTCAATAGGAAATAACACTATGCATTTTGACATAATTGCATAGCGTATCACCATCCTTCTCCCATCCAGACTTTCACTGTCGGCTTCAGCTTAAACTGAATCCACCGCACGCTTATGCACACGGGTCACGGGCTCTAAAGCACATTCGCTTTACTACCGCCGGTCGGGATTTCCACCCTGCCCCGAAGGATACAATCTTTATTCATTTGTCCTTATTGGCTATTATAGCGATCCTTTTTATCGTACGCAATGAAATAAACTTACAATTTGAGAAAAACAAAATACCACCCTTCGATCCGAAAGGCGGTGTTTTGTTAATCATTCACTTTGGCAACCTTGATTAATCCATCAATCCGCTTTGCTTTGCTGAAGTATGCCTTAATCTTGTCGCCTTCTTTTATATCAGATAAATCCTGATTTAATTTTTTTCCGTTGAAGATGATTTTCGTGCCGTTTTCAGCTTCTCCATGATACTCTGAACCGCTAATTTCCGTCACTTTATATTCTTGGATGGTGTATTCCTCTTCTTCTGAGGACAAGGTTTGTCCAATTGCTGTTGGAACGTCTTTCAGTTCAACGCCATTTATGTACATATAACCGCCTGCTAATAAAAACAAAAGCACTAACAGAATGGTAATTTTGGTTTTTATTCTTCTCATCTTTAAACCTCCAGCCAATATGAATATAATCATTCATATGAGTTATTCCTTTTTTTCATGAATAAAAAACCGTAAATTCTTGTAAATTATTAATATAACGATGCAAAAAGAGAATATGTTTCACATTCTGCAAAACTTTCTTTTTTATAGTAATACGAATTTATGTTCTGGTTTTGGGGGATGGACGAGAAAAACAAATAAAAAAACAGCCTCCTGTTCAGGAAGCTGCTTAATCCTAATTTGTTTTTCGCATTTCGTTAAACGGAAAGAAAACAAACTTTGCCGTACCCGCAATTTGTTTTTTCGTGAAGAGGCCAAGCCCGTTTCGGCTGTCCATTGATTTCTGCCGGTTATCTCCCATCACAAAATACTTGTCATCAGGCACTTTCACCGGGCCGAAATCATTGGTCAAATGTTCACCATTCTGATTCGCTATCTTTTTGTAAGCAGCCAAATAAGGCTCAGCTACCTTTTTCCCGTTGATATAAAGCTGGTCGCTTTTCATCTCGACTGTATCTCCTGGCAGGCCGATAATACGCTTGACATAGTGAACATCATCTCCGTTTAATACGATGATGTCTCCTCTATCAAACTCGCCGATGTATTTGACAGTCATATTGACAAAGACCCTTTCACGGTCATGTAAAGTAGGCTCCATGGACTCCCCATCAACGATATACGGCGAAAAAACAAAATTGCGGATGAGCAAAACGAGAACACCAGCAATCACAATTGCTTTTGTCCATTCTACTATTGTTTTTTTCTTTGAATTATTTTCTGCTTTCAACTGATTTCCTCCAATAAACAACGATCTTCAATTTATGTTATCACGAATCGAAAAGAAATCCCATCAGGACCATTGAAGTGATTTTTGCAATCTGTTCATCTTCCTCTTCTATTCACATTACAACTATCTTTTTTCCGCTCTATCAAATGAAAAATAAATGTTTTTACCAATAAGTTTATGCTGATTGACTCTAGCATTAATACATATAAAAAGGAGAATACTATGAAAGGAGACTTGATAGTATGATTGATTATCCTATTAATATAAACAACGTTTCCGGGAACGGCGTAGTAAACGTGGGCGGCGCTTTTATGATCAGGCCATTAACTTTGTCCAAATCTGTGTTTGGTTCCGGAGGTTTAAACACAGGAATTGTCTTTGAAAATAACTTTGTAAGCAAGGCGAAAATGATTAACCATCAATTTACTGATCAGAATGTGACCAAAACATTTTAGCCTATTCATTACAGAAGGGACCATTTCAGATGTATCACTAACTACACGTCCGGTTTGTCAACCGCCATCAGTACCCAGGCGGTTTTTTTATTACATATGTTTGCCCAATAAAAAAGACTCCCCCGATATGAGGAAGCCTTCTGTCTGCCGATTAGCCTTCTACGCGAACTTCTTTCATAACGTCGCCGTTAGACATGTTTTTCGCGAATTCTAATCCGCTTGTTACTTTCCCGAACACAGTGTGAACACCGTTCAAATGCGGCTGCGGCTCATGTACGATGAAAAATTGGCTGCCGCCTGTGTCTTTTCCGGCATGTGCCATAGAAAGAGATCCCGCTTCATGTGTATGTGGGTTTCCTTCTGTTTCACATTTGATTGTGTATCCAGGACCGCCTGTGCCGGTTCCGTTTGGGCAGCCGCCTTGGCTGACGAAGCCTGGAATAACTCGGTGGAATGTAAGCCCGTTGTAAAAGCCTTCGTTCGCAAGCTTTTCAAAGTTTGCGACAGTGCCGGGAGCAGCTTCAGGGTAAAGTTCAAATTCAATTTTGTTACCGTCTTCTAATAAAAAGTAACCTGTTTTCAATTGTATGCCTACTTTCTTTATTTTAATTTTCAAAGGAGATTATGTATGATAAATGATATCCTGTCTCTCCTTGTCGCGGCTATTATACCACACCTTTCGGGGGAAAACGAATCTCTCGGCTTTACTAAAAAATAAAATGAAACCTGAATCTCTTTCTCTCCGTCTAACCTAACGGAACTGTAATTTTATCATGATTCAGGTCCTCGCAGAGCAGCTCTATCCAGCTGCTTGTGAAATTGAAGGAGGTCAAACTGCTTTGAAAAAAATATGGATTGGGATGGCAGCAGCGGCCGTTTTGCTGCTGGCTGTTCCGAAAGTCAGCCTTGCGGATGCCGCGGTTGGAGATGTTATTGTAACACTGGGCGCTGATTTGTCAGCATCTGATAAACAAAAAGTGCTTGCTGAAATGAACGTCCCTGATAATGCCACAACGGTAAACGTGACCAATAAGGAAGAGCATGAATATTTAGGAAAATATATATCAAACGCGCAAATCGGATCAAGAGCGATTTCTTCCTCATCAATAACCATTGCCAAAAAGGGCTCTGGACTGAATGTTGAGACACATCATATCAGCGGCATTACAGACGAAATGTACCTAAATGCCCTGATGACAGCAGGTGTAAAAGATGCGAAGGTTTATGTGACTGCACCGTTTGAGGTATCCGGGACTGCCGCTTTAACTGGATTGATTAAGGCGTATGAAGTTTCTTCTGATGAAGCAATCTCAGAGGATGTTAAGCAAGTAGCCAACCAAGAGCTTGTTACAACATCAGAGCTTGGAGACAAAATCGGTAACGAAAATGCAGCTGCGCTGATTGCAAAAATCAAAGAAGAGTTTGCGAAAAACGGTGTGCCTGACAATAAAGCTGACATTGAAAAACAAGTAGACGATGCGGCTTCTGATCTGAATGTCACACTTACAGACAGTCAAAAGGATCAGCTTGTCTCCCTATTCAATAAGATGAAAAACGCTAACATCGACTGGGGACAGGTCGGTGATCAGCTTGATAAAGCGAAAGACAAGATTACGAAATTCATAAAATCAGATGAAGGCAAAAACTTCATCCAGAAAGTCATTGATTTCTTCGTATCTATCTGGAATGCAATTGTTTCTATATTCAAATAAGAAAAAGCGCCGAGAAATCGGCGCTTTCTTTATTGCTTTACACCCGTTTTATAAGGCAGATCAAGTTTCACAATGTCCTCGTATGTTTCTCGTTTCACAACTAAGTGATCCTCGCCGTTTTCCACAAATACAACGGCAGGTCTTGGAATGCGGTTGTAATTATTGGCCATGCTGTATCCGTATGCGCCTGTACAAAAAACAGCAAGAAGATCGCCTTCTTTTACTTCCGGCAGATTAATATCCCAAATGAGCATATCGCCGCTTTCACAGCACTTTCCGGCAATCGACACCGTCTTGTCATGCGCTTCTCCGATACGGTTGGCGGTCGCAGCTTCATACTTCGCTTGATAAAGCGCAGGCCGAATATTATCATTCATGCCTCCGTCTACAGCCACATACTGACGGACATTCGGCACTTCTTTTTGTGAGCCAACCGTATAAAGGGTTGTGCCCGCGTCTCCAACGAGAGAGCGGCCCGGTTCAATCCAAATTTCCGGAATGTCAAAACCGTAACGAACGGCATTTTCTTTCACAGCCTCGATAATTTTTTCAACGTATTCAGTAGCGTGAAGCGGCTCATCGTCTTCCGTATAGCGGATGCCGAAGCCTCCTCCAAGATTCAGCACCTTGGATACAAACGAATATGACTGTCTCCACTCATCCAGTTTTTTGAAGATTTTTTCTGCCGCTAACACAAAACCCGCCGTATCAAAAATTTGCGAGCCAATATGGCAATGGACACCCAGAAGCTGAATGTGTTTTGATTGTAATACTTGCTCGATCGCCCGCTCAGTTTGTCCGTTATGAAGGTCGAAACCAAACTTTGAATCTTCTTGACCTGTTGTAATATAGTCATGCGTATGTGCTTCTACCCCAGGTGTGATCCGCAGAAGAACATTGATAGAGCAGTCTGTTTCTTTACATAAGTCTTCAAGAAGGGCAATTTCATAGAAATTATCCACCACGATGCAGCCGATGTGATGCTCAAGCGCCATCCGCAATTCTTCCCTGCTCTTATTATTTCCATGAAAGTGAATGCGTTCTGCCGGGAAACCTGCCGCTACAGCTGTATAAAGCTCTCCTCCTGACACTACATCCAAGGATAGTCCCTCTTCCTCAGCAAGCTGAATTATTGCAACTGAGGAAAACGCTTTGCTCGCATATGCCACCTGTGCTTTCAGTCCCGCAGTAATAAATGCCTTCTTAAAACTTTTAGCACGCTCACGTATTAAAGCCACATCATATACGTAAAGAGGAGTCCCATACTTCTCCGCCAAATAGAGAGCGTCCACTCCTCCAATTTCTAAATGCCCTTGTTGATTTTGTCTGCTTGTGCCATGTAAGAACAATGTCATTCCCTCTTTCTCCGCTTATGGGTGAAAAGGACAGTTTTATCGACTGTCCCTTCACAATTAAGACATACATTATCATACTCTTCAGTCAGTTTCAATGCGATTATGAATTGGTAGGCTGTCTTAAGCGATTTTTGGGGTGAACGATACTGGGTCTTACTTTTGCGCCAGGTTTCGCTGTGCGGATCAGCACCTGCCACAGCGCCTTGCCGTTAAATGGAATCAGCGGCCATAAGTACGGCGTTTGGAGGGATTTAATGCTTGCCATGGCAATAATCAGCACTGTAAATCCGATGACGAGCCCTTTTATATGAAATAAAGCAACGAGTATCATGAGGATAAGGCGGCTCATTTTGTTTGCCAAGCTTAATTCATAACTAGGCGTCGTAAAGGTTCCAATCGCTGCAAGTGAGACGTACAGAATCACTTCAGGCGAAAACAGACCGACTTCAATCGCAATTTGTCCGATCAGCACAGCGGCTATTAATCCCATCGCTGTCGATAAAGCGGTCGGTGTATGAATGGCAGCCATTCTGAGAAACTCAATCCCTAAGTCAGCTAAGAAAATTTGCAGAATAACGGGGATATGCGTATCTTTATTTAAACCGATAAATCTCATGTTGTCCGGAAGCAGATCAGGTTGAAGAACAAAGAGAAACCAAATCGGGAGAAATAAAGTTGAAGCAAGAATACCGAAAAATCTTACCCATCTTAAAAAGGTGCCGACTGAAGGCGCCTGCCTGTATTCTTCAGCATGCTGGACATGGTGAAACAAAGTCGTCGGGGTAATGATCACACTCGGCGATGTATCAACCATAATAATGACATGGCCTTCAAGTACATGATTTGCTGCCACATCCGGTCTTTCTGTATAGCGCACGAGCGGAAAAGGGTTATAGTTTTGATGAACAATGAACTCCTCAACAGTTTTATCTGCCATCGTTAACCCGTCGACATCAATAGCAGCAATTTCTTTTTCCACGATGTCAACGAGATCCGGATCTGCAATATCTTCTATATAACAAATGCTTAAATCCGTCTTTGATCGCTCGCCGACCTTTGTCATCTTAATGCGAAGACGTTCGTCTCTGACCCGCCGTCTGAGAAGAGCCGTATTGACGACAATATTTTCAACAAACCCGTCTCTGGCTCCCCTGACCACCTTTTCCGTATCAGGTTCTTCTGGATTTCTGCCCGGATAGCTTCTGACATCAATTATAAATGCAAACCCTGCGTCTTCTACAATAACCGCGATTAGGCCTGATAGGACTTGGTCGGTGGTTTCATCCAAGGTTTTTACTTTTTCGACCTGGGCATTAAGCAGTCTGTTTTCGACGATATCGACCAGCTTATCAGGGTCTTCACTCCGATTGTTAATGGCAACGAGTTCTCTCATTAAATGAATGATATAGGCCGTATCACACAATCCATTCAGATAGTAAAGATGTATTTCTTGATCTAAAATGGTGAGCTTGCGAACACCTACATCATAGCTTGTCCCCATCCCCACACGGTTTTTGAAGTATGCTTCATTTTTATCTGGATTCCGATAAACCCGAATTTTTTCTTCCTTGTGGTCCGGCATGATACCCGCTCCTTTCTAAAATAAACTCGACCGCTTTCATGGTGATTGGCGATCCTTTTGAAATATCGTCTTTTCTACCCATTTTGCCAATATCACCAATACCGACAATCAGCGGGAGATCAAGTTTATCAAGGCAATAGACTGTATCTCCGCTCATTCTGTGCGCATCAAATTCTCGTTCCCCGACTTTATCGACGCCATATTCTGTTACTTCTCCATTTCGGTCAATACTTACGTCAACTCTGGTCCATTCAGCCTGATGGGTTTTTGACGCAACCGCAATCACTCCGAGCACTTCTATTGATGGATGGCTGGCGACATAGGTCAAAGCGGTTTCTCCCGGGCCCTCTCCTTGAAGTCCAGAGTCATCAAACATGACAAATACAGGATCATATGGTGCTGAGGTGATCAGCTTGACCAGCTCTGCGCCGCTGCGGATGGTAGGATTTCCTTTTGATTGGGAAATACAGCGCCCTCCCACTTTGTTTGCGGCGTATTCAATTGTTTTAGCGGCGTACACATCCCCATCTGTTACCAGTATGACCTTTCGTTTTGTCGTCATATCGGCATTATCCTTTCGGTTTGAAAATAACTGCTACGATAAAGGCGAAGAGAATGGCTGCTGAAATACCCGCAGAGGTCAGCTCAAAAATCCCCATGCCGATTCCGATAAATCCGTGTATATGCGCCTGATGCATGGCACCGTGAAGAAGACTATGGCCGAAGCTGACGATCGGGACAGTGGCGCCGCCTCCGGCAAACTCAATAAATTTATCATAAATACCGAAACCATCTAAGATCGCGCCGATCACCACAAATGATGTCATGACGTGGGCCGGCGTTAATTTAAAAATATCTAGAAGCAGCTGGCCTACAATACAAATGGCCCCGCCGCATACAAAAGCCAAAAAGTATTCCATGTTAAGATGCACCTCCTGCACGCTCAAATACTACCCCATGGGCGATGGTTGGAATGGTTTCTTTTTGCTGGATCATCGTCGGGCTTAACAGCGCCCCGGTCGCCACGACAAATACACGGTTTAATTTTCCTTCTCTCAGCTGCTTAAAAATGTGAGAGTAGGTGACAACCGCCGAACAAGCGCAGCCGCTTCCTCCGGCAAAGACCTGCTGATCCGGAGTGTAAATCAGAAGCCCGCAATCATCATGCTTTGTGCCGACCGGATAGCCATCTTCCTTTAAGATGTCTTTTACGATGGGAGATCCGACGCCTGACAGGTCACCTGTCAGGATAAGATCATAGTCATCCGCTGTCCGGTTGAGATCTTTAAAATGCTGCTTAATCGTATCAGCTGCAGCGGGGGCCATGGCTGATCCCATATCAAACGGATCAGTAATTCCTAAGTCAGCAACCTTGCCGACAGTCGCGCTTGTGATTTGGATGTCACCCGGTGTCTGACTGATGACAACCGCTCCGCTTCCGGTTACAGTAGAAGTGGCAGTATCCGGTTTTTGGCCTCCGTATTCCGTTGGATATCGAAACTGTCTTTCCGCCGTTGCATTATGGCTGCTGGTAGCTGCGAGCGCCCTTTTGGCAAAACCGCCGTCTACTAAGGCTGATGCGACAGCCACTGTTTCCATTGATGTTGAACAGGCGCCAAACATACATAGAAACGGAATTTTTAATTGTCTTGCCACATAGTTGGCTGTCACGTTTTGATTCAGCAGGTCGCCTGCCAGTAAGAGATCAATATCATCTTTTGTCAGATTATTTTTTTGAAGCGCTGATGTAATCGCATCTTCCATCAGCTGGCGTTCAGCCATTTCCCAATTTTTTTGATTGCAGTGCATCTCGTCATAGGTTTTATCATATAAAGCGCCCAGCGGTCCGTCTTTTTCCTTTGGTCCGACTGCTGTTCCCGCTGAGTTGACAAATAAGGGATGTTCATATACCCAGGTTTGCTTTCCAGTTAATTTCATTTTCTTCTCCTCCTATGACATCAGTTTCTCAAAAGCAAACCGGATCATTCCGACGATGTAAGCAGCCACAACTCCGAAAACAATAACATTTCCCGCTAGTTTAAACATGTTTGTCGCTACTCCGAGCACTAACCCTTCGCTTTTATATTCAAGAGCCGCACTTGCCATACTGTTAGCAAAACCTGTGACCGGCACGGCTGAACCAGCGCCTGCAAACTGTCCGATTCTGTCATAGATGCCGAACCCTGTAAGCAGTGCAGAAATTAATATTAGTGTGGCCGCCGTTGGGTTTCCTGCTGTTTTTTCATTAAAATTAAAAAAATGAATATAAAAATTTTGCAGACCTTGCCCGATGGCGCAGATCAGACCGCCTACCAGAAAGGCTTTTACACAGTTCCAGATGTACGGCGGCTTAGGCTGATAGGTTTTTACTTTTGATTTGTAGTTTTCTTTTATGTTTGTCATCTTGAAACCTCCTTATGAATGATCAACAAAATACAGCCAGTGAAATAGAGAGCCGGCAATTTTTCCAAACACGATGGCCATTAACAGAATAATGATCTTACTTCTGAGCCCGATTCGTTTTGCCAAAATCGGCAGGACATTTAAAACCTCTGTGAGGGCAGCCGCAAGCATTCCGACAAACACCCCTGCCAGCAGTCCGACCGGAACGGCAATCCATTTTGTTAAAAAAAGATGGTTCATATGAAGCGTCTCCCATCCGCCGCAAACAGCGCCAAAAATAACAGCCGCTTCATAAGCTTGGACAAATCTCATTGTTTTGGTGAGCTGCATCAGCCGCGGAATGATTCCCATTACGGTTAAAAAGGCAACGAAACCCGCCCCCACTGTGATACCCCCGCCGAGCCCGACAAAAATAATGAACAAGACACTAACGATCATGCAGGTCCTTTATTGTTTCTTGATTCTCATGCATGGCTACATATTGGTCGAGATCAAGCTGGTAGTTAAACATCTCAACCTCCAGCGGGCTAGGCTCTTCATTTAGGCGCTTTTTAAATATGTGGTTAAAAAACACAATCATCCCAAGTCCCAAACCGATGCTGTATGGGATTTGAAGCAAATATGGATAGTCATTTCTCTCTCCGGTTATGATTTCATATAGTGCGATATGGACATCCCTCATGCTGACATCCTCATGAAAGTTCATAATGGCAAGACACGATCCGATAAACAGAAGCAGCCAGACACCGATAAACAGAACTGTTGATAATTGCCGTTTTCGATACTGAACTTCAACAATGGCTTCTGCCCCGCCTACCGTTTGAACATCAAGAGCCGGATCTTGTAAATGGATGGCTTTGAGAACTTGTATGATATCCAGAATTACGATATTTTTATCTTTTTCGCTCACCTGGTAAAGCGGCATAGCCGATAGTTTCTTTTTCAGCTGAAGCTGTCCTTCAATTTGCGCGGCATCTCCCACCGTGATGATATCTCCCGGGCGGGCCAGCACTCTGTGACGAAGTCGGATAAATATACGTCGTTCCATCTTTGATCACCATCTTTCGGTGGTTATATATGTAGTATGTGGTTCGATTTTGTTCTCATTCATCCGCTTGAAAAGACCATAAATTACCACGCTTTCACGCACAAAAAAGCTAGTCTGCATGGCAGACTAGCTATCCGTATGATCCATTTGAACCTTGATCTGTTTTAATATTTTCTTTTCGAGTCTGGATACCTGAACTTGAGAGATCCCAAGCCGCTCAGCCACCTCGGACTGCGTTTTGTCTTTATAATATCTGAGATAAACAATTAGTTTTTCCCTTTCCTCCAAATCGCTGATTGCTTCTTTCAGCGCAATCTTGTCAAACCATTTTTCTTCTGAGTTGTCAGCAATTTGATCAAGCAAAGTAATCGGATCTCCGTCGTTTTCATAAACGGTTTCGTGAATCGAAGACGGAGCCCTTACCGCCTCTTGGGCGAGTATGACATCTTCTGCTTCTATATCTAAGTAGTCTGCAATCTCCTGCACCGTCGGCACTCGACATAGTGTTTTGGAAAGCTCATCCTTCGCACGCCGGATTTTGTTGCCGAGCTCTTTTAATGACCTGGACACCTTTACGGTTCCATCATCACGGATAAAACGCTGGATTTCACCGATAATCATCGGCACTGCATATGTTGAAAAACGCACATCATAGGTTAAATCAAATTTGTCTACAGATTTTAACAGCCCAATGCAGCCGATCTGGAAAAGATCATCAGGCTCGTAGCCTCTGTTTAAAAACCGCTGTACGACAGACCAAACAAGACGCATGTTTTTTTCTATGAGGAGGTCTCTTGCCTGCTGGTCGCCATTTTGGCTTTGTTTGATTAATTCCTTTACTTCATGATCCTTCAGCTGAGCGTTTTTGCTGTTTTTCTTAACCTCCACATCCATAACAAATCTCCTTAATTACAAAGCGCTTTGCTTTTTGATAAGTGCTTTGTTAAGCGAATCGTTGTGCCCATCTCAGGCGAAGAATCGATGCTGACATCATCCATGAAATTTTCCATAATGGTAAAGCCCATTCCAGACCGTTCGAGCTCAGGCTTTGTCGTAAATAAAGGCTGGCGGGCTTCTTCAAGATCTGTAATCCCTCTGCCTTCATCACGAATAGTCATGTATACGATATGATCTTCCAGCGTCACTGAAATGTAAACTTTTCCGTCACAATTCTCTTCATATCCATGGATAATGGCGTTTGTCACAGCCTCTGACACGACTGTTTTGATTTCGGTTAGCTCGTCCATTGTCGGGTCAAGCTGGGCAATAAACGAAGCAACTGTCACGCGGGCGAACGATTCATTCTGGCTGAGAGCAGAAAATTCAAGATGCATTTCATTTTTCATGAGGCCACCCCCAGCGTCAGCAGCGCTTGCTGCTCGGATTGTTCAAAACGAATAATTTTAAACAGACCCGACATATCAAACAGCCGTTTTACTGCAGGCGAGATAGCGCAAACGACCATTTCCCCGCCAATTTGCTTAATTTGCTTGTATCTTCCTAAAATAACGCCAAGCCCTGAGCTGTCCATAAAGGAAAGGTCTTCCAGGTTCAGCACAATATGGCGAATATCTTCCTTTTCCAATGATTGAGTCACTTTTTGCTTTAAGGTTTCAGCTGTATGGTGATCGAGTTCACCTGTTAATCGAATACAAAGCACAGATTCTTTGACATACATGTCAATTCCAAGGCTCATGCTCATTCCTCCTTGATATGATCGGATAATGAGTGTTTCGATTTCGAAGGAATGAATTCCTTCACCATGACAAAACTAGTGATCATTCGGCATAATTACTTAAATTTTGTCCAGTCTGCCATCGTCCGTTTCAAGAATGTTAAGAAACCGGCTTTCTTCATATCCTCTTTAGCAGCAACAGGACTTTCAGCGAGCACGTCTCCATCCTTTTTCAATATGAGTGTGCCAAGCTCTTGCCCTTTGTGAATTGGAGCACTTACATTGTCATTCATTTTGATTTCTTTTTTTACATTTTTCATATCCGCGCCTTTTTTCGTCAGGATTGAAATCGGCTCAGATGTCGTAAGTTCGAGAAATTTTTGTTTTCCTTTTTTGACCTTTATTTTTGCTACTGTTTCATTTCGTTTATATAAAGGATGCGTTTCATACTGGTTAAATGCGTAATCGAGCATCTTTGTCACTTGCGCGTTTCTTTCTTTAGGGGTGCTCGCCCCGAAGACAACCGCGATCGCCCGCATGTTTCCTTTTTTCGCTGAAGCTGTCAGACAATATTTGGCCTCTCCTGTATAGCCTGTCTTAACGCCGTCTACGCCAGGATAAAATTTGATCAGTCGATTCGTATTCACAAGCCAAAACTTTTTATCTGTATGTTCGCGCAAATAATCTTCATACGTGCCGGTAAACTTCGTGATGGATTCGTATTTCAATAATTCCTTAGCCATGATGGCCATGTCGTAAGCAGAGCTGTAATGTCCTTTTTCGGTCAGCCCGGTCGGGTTTTTGAAGGATGTGTTTTTCAAGCCCAGCTCTTTTGCTGTTTCGTTCATTTTCTTCACAAATTCTTCTTCAGAGCCGGAAATGAATTCAGCCATCGCTACGGAAGCATCATTTCCTGATGCGATTGCGATGCCTTTCAGCATTTCTTTGACAGTCATTTCTTCACCAGGTTCCAGAAAAATCTGTGAGCCGCCCATTGAAGCCGCGTGTTCGCTTGCACGGACCTTATCACTCATTTTGATCTTGCCTTCATCTAAAGCTTTCATAATTAAAAGCATCGTCATAATTTTCGTCATGCTTGCAGGCGCCAGTCTTTCATTACTGTTTTTGTTGTAAAGCACTTTTCCCGTGTCACGTTCGATCAGCACCGCAGACTTCGCTTCATGAGCAAGCTCCGATGTACGTTTTCCGTCTTGTTTTGCAAATGCAGACGGTGCAAATGTAAGCAGCATTATACCAATCAACAAAGTGGATAAAAGACGTTTCATCTCAAAAGCCCTCCATTTCATAATCCTTTTTATTTTTTCCAAGCCGGCTGGTTTTATACGCCTTTGATGGAAAATGTTTCGTATCTTTTTTAGGCATAAAAAAAAGACAGCTGCGTCCTATCAGACACAGCTGTCTTTCGATCTTAAACATTTATTCATACTGAGCGACGACCGCTTTGACAAGCTTCAAGAATCCTGCTTTTACTTTTTCGGTCACTTCCATTACTTCATCATGACTTAACGGCTGATCCAGAATTCCGGCTGCTGCGTTAGAGATGCAGGAAATACCGAGGACTCGCATTCCCGCATGATTCGCTACAATCACTTCCGGTACAGTAGACATGCCGACTGCATCAGAGCCCATTGTTCTTAAGAAACGTACTTCTGCCGGCGTTTCGTAAGAAGGACCTGTCACAGCGGTATATACACCCTTTTGAAGCGGAATGTTAAGGTCTTTTGCAACTTTTTCAGCTAGGCTGGAAAGATCTTTGTCATATGCTTGAGACATATCTGGAAATCTAGCGCCGAAATCGGCTTCATTTGGCCCGATTAACGGATTTGTTCCCATAAAGTTGATATGATCGGTAATGATCATTAAGTCTCCCGCACGGAATTCAGTATTGACACCACCAGCGGCATTTGTCACAATCAATGCTTCCACGCCGAGCGCTTTCATGACGCGTACAGGGAAAGTGATCTTATCCATTGAATAGCCTTCATAAAAATGAAAACGGCCCTGCATTGCAATAACAGAGACTCCTTCAAGAGTGCCAAGCACAAGCTGGCCGGCATGCCCCTCAACAGTGGATACCGGGAATTCAGGTATGTCTTCATATTTCAGCTTAACTGGATGTTCGATTTCATCCGCCAAAATTCCGAGACCTGAGCCTAAAATAAGGCCGATCTTCGGAGATTCCGGCAGGTTTTGCTTAATAAAAGCGGCTGCGCGTTCGATTCTGTCTTTCAAGAAACAGTCCCCCTATTGTAATAAAGATAAAAAGCTTTTCCCGTATTTCGGTTGATTTGTTTGGAAATTATCAGCGATCGTTGCACCAATATCGGCAAATGTATCTGCAAGCGGCAGCATTTGCGCTTTCTTATGTTTCTTGCTGTAAGCGAGAATCGGCACGTATTCGCGTGTATGGTCGGTACCATGGTGAATCGGATCATTGCCGTGATCGGCTGTAATGATTAACAGATCGTCTTCTTTCATTTTCTCAAATACTTCCGGAAGACGTGCATCAAATTCTTCAAGCGCGCGTCCGTATCCTTCAGGGTCACGGCGATGTCCGAATAAAGCATCAAAATCAACAAGGTTCGCAAAGCTGAGGCCCGTAAAGTCTTCCCCCAGCGTATCAATCACCTTGTCCATGCCGTCCATATTGGAAACCGTTCTCCGCGAAGAAGTAATGCCTTCTCCATCATAAATATCAGAAATTTTTCCGATCGAGATCACATCTAAGCCGCTGTCGTTTAATTCATTCATGACGGTACGGTCAAACGGTTTAAGCGCATAGTCATGACGGTTTGGTGTCCGTTTAAATTGTCCCGGCTCTCCGACGAACGGCCGTGCAATAATGCGGCCTACCATATACTTCGGATCAAGTGTCAGCTCTCTCGCCGTCTCACAAATACGGTACAGCTCTTCAAGCGGCACAATCTCTTCATGAGCAGCAATTTGCAGAACAGAGTCAGCAGATGTATAGACAATTAAAGCTCCTGTCTCCATATGCTCCCGGCCAAGTTCGTCTAAAATTGCTGTGCCTGAAGCCGGCTTATTTCCAATTATTTTGCGTCCGGATCTCTTTTCCAGTTCTTGAAGCAGTTCATCTGGAAAACCTTCCGGAAATACTTTAAACGGTTTGTCAATATATAAGCCCATAATCTCCCAATGGCCAGTCATTGTATCTTTACCATTGGACGCTTCTTGCATTTTTCCGTAATAGGCAAGCGGTTTTTCTGTCTTTTGTACACCTTTGATATCTCCGATGAGACCAAGGCCGAGTTTTGCCATATTCGGCATATGTAATCCATTCATATGCTCGGCGATATGTCCGAGCGTATTGGCGCCTTCATCATTGAAATCAGCAGCATCCGGCGCTTCACCGATTCCCACTGAGTCCATTACAATTAAAAACACACGATTATATTTGTATGCAGGCATCTTAAAAGCCTCCTTTTTTTCTATACGTCTATTGTATCGCTAAGAGGTCTGACAACTCAAGTATAAATCGTTTTCATTCCCGTTGACAATGCATTAGAAAATAATGAGAAACTTCAATATTTTCTGCCGCTCTAAACTAAAAAAGCCGCAGCCACCTGCGGCTAGGCGCGCGGATGAAACTGCTTGTACACATCCTTCAGCCTTGTTTTCGTCACATGCGTATAAATTTGCGTTGTGGATATATCCGCATGACCGAGCATTTCCTGCACAGCTCTTAAATCAGCCCCATTCTCAAGCAGATGGGTCGCAAAGGAATGCCTGAGCGTATGCGGTGTCAATTCTTTTTTGATCCCGGCTTCCAACGCGATTTTCTTTAAATTCTTCCAAAATCCCTGGCGGCTGATCTGTTTGCCGTGATGATTTAAAAAGAGAGCGTCAGACACATTGTTCTTTAACAGTTTTCCTCTGGCTTTTGTCATATATTCCTCAATGGCGGAAGCAGCGGTTTCACCGATTGGCACAATCCGTTCTTTTCTTCCTTTTCCGAAACAGCGGACAAAACCCATGGATAAATGGACATCTGATGTTTTCAATTCAATCATCTCACTGACTCGTATGCCTGTCGCATAAAGCAGCTCCAGCATCGCCTTATCTCGATAGCCAAAAGGGCTTGTCAGCTTGGGCGTGTCCAATAACCGCTCAACCTCATTGAGCGCAAGCACCTTCGGAAGCGCGCGTTCAGTTTTTTGTGTCTCAATATGAACAGAAGGGTCCTTGTCGGTCACCCTTTCTCTGAGCAGAAATTGATGAAAAGAACGAATGGATGCCAAGTGCCGCGCCGATGTCTTTCCGGATTTCCCCGAGTCCCTCAAGTGCTTTAAATATTGGATAATATGTATGCGGGTTACGTGATTCCAATCTGTAACATGAAGGGTTTCTGTTAAATAGATAGAATAGCTTTTCAAGTCACGTTCATAGGATACCACCGTGTTTTGAGAAAGCCCTCTCTCTACCATGACGTAGTGGATGAAATCCTTTATTTGATCTTTCACTCGTGATCTACTCCCCATTTTGGTAAAAAAAGATCAACCGGTCGAACCATCCGCCTTTTTTATCCTGATCCATTTCAACAACTTTTACAGCGGACCCTTCCGGTTTATCGTACCGATGATAGTTTTCATACTCTTGATTCACCCATATCATAGCATAATAGAACAGAGCGGTAAAACCGGTAAACAGGATGAAAACTTTCAATGCATCGAGAGCTGTTTTTAGGAATCTTCCCATGTCCTAATCGATCCTTTCCTATGGTTCCAGTTATTTAAACCATATGCCAAATCAGAAGGGTTTTATACATAGAAACAGCAAAAAACCCTTTCCACATGAGAAAAGGCTCGCGCTCGGCACCATCTATTCAGCTTCTTTTCCGTTACAACGGTGGCAAATGCCATGAAACGTCAATCTATGATCTTTAATCTTAAATTTCCAATCATGTTCAATGATGTCTTCCACGTCTTCAAGCAAATCTTCTTCAATTTCATCAACGGCTCCGCACTCCATACACACCAAGTGGTGATGAAAGTGAGCTGCACCCTCTTTCCGAAGGTCGTAACGGGAAACGCCGTCTCCAAAGTTAATTTTATCAACAACTTTTAATTCAGTTAATAATTCAAGCGTACGGTATACTGTTGCGAGACCGATCTCAGGAGATTTCTCTTTTACGAGGAGGTATACATCTTCTGCGCTTAAATGGTCTTCTTCGTTTTCAAGCAGCACCCTTACTGTCGCTTCACGCTGAGGCGTAAGTTTGTAGCTGGATGAGTGCAGCTGTTTCTTAATTCGATCAATACGGTTTTCCATGTCTTTCCCTCCTACGCCGCATTCCATGACTCATTATAACAAAATACGCGCAGAGTTCCAACTATAATTATTATAAACTGATAAATAAAATGGTTTTTTTTTGATAATAATTTTAAAATAATCTTGATGTAAGCTTTTCCATGAAAATTGGAGACAAATAAGCCTCAAAAAGAGAGGAGATCAATGCTAAAAACAGAATGATCAGAAGCACAAAGGCATACCGACCGAACCATTGAATCGGCGCGTCATGAAGGCTTCGTTTCACGAACAGCTGCCTGATTAACTTCAGAGAAAACGCAATCGCACACGTGCCCATCATGAGATACGCCGGAATCAGAAGCACATTTTGCGGCAAAACGGAGACAAAGGATAAGAAAAAACCGCCGGCTCCCATCTGATTGACAAGGAACCCGACAGTAAAGCCGACTACGATGCCTTTCAAAAAGATCATGATAAAAATAATCGGCATCCCAATGACGGAAATCCCCAATATCCACATTAACCCTAAATATTTAGCATTATGAAAGATACTTTGTGCAAACATGTCAGATGAACTTGCCTGTTTTCCATCCGAAAGCTGCCCGAAAAATCGGCTTAAATAGTAGTATAAATCTTCTTTCTGACTGATGGTCATGCTGTTGACAATGATGGCGCCAAAGATAACACCCATGAAAAACAGTACTGAGACAAATATATAAAGAGAGAGATGATCTTTGACATGTCTGAGAAACATGTCCTTATAAGAGACTTTTCGCATACCGTTTCCTCCCGCCCGCTCTATTGATTTATTTAATAGATTGTATGAAAGAAACGGAAAAACATGCTCTTTTTCAAAAAGAAACAATAGAGAAGAATTGCTAGGCGGCTTTTCGGGGCATAAAAAAATCCTTATCATCAATTGTGGTCTGATCATAAGGGTTTTTTTGCTTCCTTTTATTCAATATCGATTTTTTGCTCTTTGTCATTCTTTCATGTGTGCTGAACGATGGCCTGCTGTTTCTTGATAATAAGACGTCACGTCCGCCATTTCTAAGCAGATGCGCTCGTTTCTTTTTCGCTCGGCTTTTCGCCATTTTGATCACTCCTTTATTTATTTTCACGGCCATTATAGCAGAGATCATTATCAATGAAAAAACAGCATCTGTTTATGCCAGATGCTGCCTCCCCTCAGTTATTCCATTGCTGCAAGAGCTGCGTGTTCTACCGCAGCTGCTACCTCCTGATGGACGTTTGGGTCTAGCGGCTGCGGGACCACATCGCCTTGTTTTGTGCAGGCTGCGATAGCTTCTGCTGCTGCGACAAGCATCTCATGATTAATGTCCTTGCTTTTTGCGTTGAGCGCTCCTCTGAAAATACCCGGAAAACCGAGTACATTATTAACAGAACGTCCGTCCGCTGCATAAGCCGCACCAGCCTGCAGCGCGGCATCCGGCTCAATTTCGGGCTTCGGATTTGAGAGAGCCAAAATGACCTGGCCAGTACGTACAAATGCTGGTTTAATTAATCCCGGAACGCCCGTTGTCGCAATGACAATATCACATGTTTCCATAAGTTCCTCAATGCTTGCGACCGCTTGGCCCCCGTATTGTTCAAGACGGTTCATGGCTGTCTCTGACTTGTCCGTTCCGCATACTGCTTTCACGCCATAGGCCATAAACATCCGGCAGATGGCAACTCCTGCTGCACCCAGGCCGATTTGCCCCACTTTTGCTTCTTTCAGATTAACACCTGCACTCCTGCATGCCGAGATGGCAGCTGCCAGCGTCACAACAGCTGTACCATGCTGATCATCGTGCATAACAGGGATATTCAGCTCCTCTTTTAGTCGGTCCTCGATTTCGAAGCAATGCGGTGAGCCGATATCTTCAAGCAGGATGCCGCTAAAACCCGGAGAAATATGTTTTACCGTTTTAATGATTTCTTCAGAATCACTCGTATCAAGCAATATCGGAATGCCGCTAATACCTGCCAGCTGATCAAACAGGGCCGCCTTTCCTTCCATGACAGGCATGCCTGCCACGGAGCCGATATTGCCGAGACCGAGAATTGCCGTTCCATCTGTTACAATCGCGACAGAATTGCTGATCGTTGTATAAATAGACGCTTTTTCCGGCTCTTTTTCAATCAGCCTGCACACCTCTGCGACACCAGGTGTATAAACACGTCCGAGCTCTGCCAGTGAGCGAATCGGCATTTTGCTTTTCATTTGAATTTTTCCGCCTTCATGTGCGGACAGGACTTCATCAGATACAGTGTGAAGTCTGATTCCTTCTCCCAAGGCCTGGACAGCCTCGATCACTTCCTGGAGCTGTTCTTCATTCTCCACTTGAACGGTAATATTCCGCATGGTGTAATTGGGTCCAACTTTTACTGTCTCCACTTCACCAATATCCCCGCCCAGAAGGCCGATTGCCGTAGCAACCCTTCCAAGATTTCCGGGAACTGAAGGCGTTTCAATCATCATTGTCCGAATCATGTGTTTCGCGATCATGCAGTGGATCCTCCCTGTTAGCCTAGTTTTTCGGCTTTATCTGTATTGTTTTTGGTATACCAGATAAACTTCCCTGTATAACCATAGATAATAGCAAGACCTATTGCGACAAAGCTGAGCCACATAAACGGCAGATAGGCAAAGGTAGAAACACCTAAAATACCAGCCATGTAAATACCGTTATCAGACCAAGGGACCATACCTGACGTTAATGTCCCCCCGACCTCTGCGTTACGGGATAATACCCTTCTGTCGAGATTCAATTTATCATAGCTGTTTTCCATGATTTTCGGCGTCAAAATAAGGGAAACATACATCGCACAGCCAAAGATATTCGCTAAAAACGCAACAATCAGCGTAGATAAAGTGACATTTCCTGATGATGTTAATTTCTTTTCAAACATAGAGACAATAACTTTCAGCACGCCAAGTTTCTCAAGCAGTCCGCCAAAACCAAGGCCAAAAATAATCACGACAAGAGAACTGAGCATTCCGACAATTCCGCCGCGATTTAAAAGCCCGTTCAAAAATTCAACGTCTGTGTGAATAGAAAATCCGTTGTACGCTGTAGCAATCGCATCCGCAATGTTCATGCCTTGGAAAACAGCAGCCCAGATTGCACCAAGCAAAGCACCGATCACGATAACCGGCATAGACGGCTTTTTCATCATTAATAAGACAATCACGACAACAGCCGGAATAAGCATCCAAATATGAATATCAAACGTATTTTGCAAAGATGATTTCAAGAATTCAACTTTATCCAGATCAATATTTTTTCCGCCGTACATAAAGCCGGTAATAGTAAATAAAATGGCTGTAATCACATAGGCTGGCACAGATAAAAAGAGCATTGCTCTCACGTGGTCTAAGACATCTACTTTAGACAGTGAAGAAGCAAGAACGGTACTGTCAGACAGAGGAGACAGCTTGTCCCCGAAGTAAGCGCCTGAAAGAATAGCCCCGGCTACAAGTGGAAGCGGAATCCCTAATCCTTCTCCAATTGCGATCATGGCGATGCCCGCAGTCCCGACTGTTCCCCATGACGTTCCCGTTGCTACTGACATAATTGAACAAATGATTAACGTTGCAAGTAAAAAGATACTAGGGTGAATAAATTCTAAACCGTAATAAATCAGTGTCGGCACAACGCCGCCGGCGATCCAGGTTCCAATGAGCGCTCCGACTGAAACGAGAATCAGAACGGCTTCAAGCCCGTTTGATATGCCATGCAGAATCGCATTTTGCATATCTTTGTAAGAATAACCGAGCCTGATTCCGAGAATCATTGCAATAAACCAGGAAATGAAAAGCGCGAGCTGTATCGGCAGGTCTAAAAAGACAGTAAACGACATGACAAGTGCTAAAAAAGATCCTAGTACAATAATAATTTCGAATAATGTTGGCAGTCTTACATCCTTCAAAAGAAGTCCCCCTTCATGTAAAAAAAGCTAAAACGCTTTCAATAAAAAGTGCAATATGTATACTATACCTTCCTCATCCCTATGTTGTAAACAGCTTATTCATCCGGCTATATGGAGATGAATAAGCTGTATTTTGTTTAAATTTTATTTTTCTAATAGTTCTTTTCCTGCAATACCTGGTTTTGTCATCTCATATGGATTTAAAATTGTATCCAATTCTTCTTCTGTCAGCACATCATGTTGCAGGCATAGATCGCGGACTGATTGGCCTGTCATAATCGCTTCCCGGGCAATTCGGGCCGCCGCTTCATACCCAAGGTGCGGGTTGACCGCAGTGATCACTCCCGCACTTTTTTCCACGTATTGTTTCAAGCGTTTTTCGTTTGCTTCGATGCCTTTTAAGCAATAATCAGTGAACGAATGGAAGCCATTGTTCATGATGCTGATTGATTGAAGCAAATTGAAAACAAGTACAGGCTCCATGACATTCAATTCAAGCTGGCCGGCTTCTGAAGCCAGACAGATCGTATTGTCGTTTCCGATGACCTGGAATGCGATTTGGTTGATGAGCTCGGCCATAACCGGATTGACTTTCCCCGGCATAATGGATGAACCCGGCTGACGTGCCGGCAATGAAATTTCCGCAAGTCCTGCGCGCGGGCCTGACGCCATCAAACGAAGGTCATTTGCAATCTTAGACATGTTCATCATGCAGACCTTTAATGCCGCTGACACCTCTGTATAGGCATCTGTATTTTGTGTTGCATCAACAAGATGGTCTGCACCGACAAGAGGAAGTCCGCTGATACCAGCAAGGTGCTTTACAACCTGTTTGATATATTCAGGATCGGCATTCAAGCCTGTACCCACAGCAGTTGCACCCATGTTGACTTCATAAAGATGCTGGCGGGATTGCTTGATTCGTTTCATATCACGCTCCAGAACACGGCTGTACGCTTCAAATTCCTGGCCAAGCCGAATCGGCACAGCATCTTGCAGATGTGTCCGTCCCATTTTAATCACAGAATCAAATTCCTGTGCTTTTTGTTTGAACACACTGTGCATGTCCTCCATTGTTTTCAGCAGTTTTTCTAACAGCTTCAATGTGGAAATATGAATCGCAGTCGGGAACACATCGTTTGTCGACTGTGACATATTCACATGTGTGTTTGGGCTTAAATGGATATAGTCGCCCTTTTTATGTCCCATGATTTCAAGCGCCCGGTTTCCGATAACCTCATTCGCATTCATATTCATAGAAGTTCCGGCACCGCCTTGAATCGGATCAACGATAAACTGGTCATGCCATTTGCCTTCCAAAACCTCATCAGCGGCTTGTACGATAGCTTGGCCAATTCCTTCATACAGCCGTTTCACGTCCATGTTGGCAAGAGCCGCAGCTTTTTTAACAATCGCCAGCGCATTAATCATTTCTTCATGGATCTTGTATCCCGTAATCGGGAAGTTTTCAGAAGCTCGAAGTGTCTGTATTCCGTAATAAACATCCGCTTCAATTTGTTTTTCTCCAAGGAAGTCTTTTTCTACGCGGTATTCTTTTTGGCCGTTTAACATCATCTTTACCCTACTTTCTCTCTTTGTTGGTCATAGTTTCTGACATTTTACAAAACAACGTCATCAGCAATCGGCGTTTCCATAATTCTCTTTACGACGGGAAGATCCGAAGACTGTCCGAGTGCCCACATCAATTTTGGCATGATCGCTTCTGTGTTCATATTTCTGGATCGGATAATTAAGTCTTGGTTGACTCTGCGGCCAACCTCGTAAATGCTCATGTCTTCGCCTTCTTCCAGACATTGAGTTGTGATCACGACGACAATGCCGCTTTCGATCAGTTCATTGACTTTTGACAAAATATCTCTGCCTTCAAATGGTACGCCCCCGCTGCCATAACTCTCAATGACAATCCCTTTGTACATGCTTTTCAAAGCATCTAACATATCAGGCTTTAAGCCTGGATGCAGCTTCAGCAGACATACATCCGTACATAGTGACGTATCAACTTTGAAAGCGCCGTTCCCATGTTCCGTTACTTGTTTGTTGTATTCGATCCCGTCTTCATTGATAAAAGCGATATATGGATAATTGATGCTTTCAAATGCGTCATAGCTTTTCGTTCTTAATTTGATCGCACGCGTTCCTTGAATGACTCTGCCGTCAAACACAACATAAACGCCGCCCACACCTTCACAGGCAAAGCGAATCGCATCTGTAATGTTTTTTTTAGCATCGGTTTTTTGGAATGTGATCGGGATTTGCGAGCCGGTGATGACGATCGGCTTTGCGGCTTCCTGGAGCATATATGACAGCGCTGCAGATGTATAGGCCATTGTATCTGTACCGTGTGTAATAACAAATCCGTCATAGGCGTCATAATTTTCTTTAACGGCTTCAGCTATTTCCACCCAGTATTCAGGCTGCATATTGGTGCTGTCTATATTCATAAGCGACTGAGTCTCCATCGTGTAATCGTTATCAAGTTTTGATACGTAACTTAATAATTCATCAGCCTTGACTCCTGGGGCCAGACCATGTTCCCCTTCAACTGAAGCAATCGTTCCCCCAGTTGTCAACATCAATAATTTTTTCATACCATGCACCTCTTCACTGTATCTAAAGATGGGTTGCGAGAAGGCATTCGCTTTTCGCATACTTTTAATGCAATTATAGACACGGAAAATAAAATACGCAAGAGATTATTATTCAATTCGCGTACACTTCTTAATGCCTATATGATATAATCAGCTCAAGGTAAAAAAGGAGCGGAAGTTCATGAATCTGGATCGTTTAACTGAATTGAGAAAAAAGAAAAATTGGTCGCTTCAATATACAGCCGACCTTCTGGGTATCGCCAAAAGCACTTATGCCGGCTACGAGTCAGGCTACCGCCGTCCTTCGCTTGAAGCACTTGCCATGCTGGCTGATCTCTTCGACACAACCTGTGATGAACTTTTGGGCCGTGAGAAACAAAAGCAGACTGCTCCCCAGACCATTGAATTAGCCACGTGGAACAGCCTTGATTTTCACATTTCTGTTGATGGTAAGCCGCTGAGTGAAGATGAAATCATCCAGCTGATTACCTTTATCCGAACAAAAAGGAAAGTACAGGAGGAGCTGAGTTAATCTAACTCACCGCTTAATTTTCCCATAGGTTCCTCCTCCTCCGGCTTTCACTTCCAGCTGTCCGGATCTCGCTTTTACAATGAGTGCCGCGGTTTTCGCCGGGACCACGCGAGCCAAATCTTCTTCCGAAGCCTCATGAAGCACAGCCATCTCTGTTCCAAAGGCTTTTTTTAGTTTGTCCAGAGTTTTTGGACCGACACCCGGAACAAATTGCAATGGGATCTGATGAACATACCGCGGACGCGAGACGCGAACTTCAGTCTGATCACTCAATTCAAGCAATCTTTCGCTGACTCCTTTGGTCAATCTGCGATTTCCGCAATTCGCGCACGTCGCTTCTCCGCTTACAGCAGGTTCTCCGCACGCTTCACAAGTCGTCTGATAATATTTCCCCAATAGCGGGTCCAAGCCGTAATTTGCCGTAATGACCCTTTCATCCTGACCTCTTAATGCAAAAGCAAACTCAGTAAAATCAGCTGACTGTACATATAGTTCATTATATTCTCTGCCAATTTTGCCTAACGAATGCGCGTCAGAATTTGTTAAAAAAGAGTACTGATTCAATTCAGATACGTGTGAAGCCATGTCTGTATCACAGCTTAATCCAAGCTCCACTGCATCTATCATAGAAGGATCAAAAACCTCGGTTAAGCTTGATGCAACCCCTTTTCCATATAAGCTTTTATGCGGTGTAAAGATGTGGGCGGGAATAAATAGGCCGCCCATTCCCTTCACTTTTTTTTGCAGATTCATGCCTGTTTCATAAATCCGCTGTGAGCTTAAATGAATATTTTTCAGCCGCGCTGACAGCCAGTTTGAAAAGTTTTTCATATCAGCAAGTGTCGGCATAAAAGCGAGCACATGGATCGGCCCGTTGCAGGCTTCATCATAAATCTCCAGCTCGCTTCCTAATAAAAGAGTGGTGTTGCGGTAACGAATTCCACCGCCATCAAGCTCGCGATATTTCCCTGATGATATGCCTTCCTCAAGCTCTAGGATGACTTCCGGAGAATGACAGTCGATAATGCCAAGAAGCTCAATTCCTTTATGTTCACTGGCTTCAACTAAAATTCGGTCAAGCGTCAGCGTTTTGGCGCCTGTTATTTTAACAGCTCTTCCCTTAAAGGTGCGGCCGATATGAATGTGCAAATCTGCGTAAATCTTTTTCATTTTTTTGCTTGGAGCGCTTCTTTCAGCTGAAGATACTGAATCGCATAGGCTGTTTTAGCATCATAAACTTCACGCGATTCAACCAGCTTCAGCGCATCTTCAAGCGTCACCTCCATCACTTCAACAAACTCGTCCTCATCAAGCTCCCGTTTTTCTTCAAGTACAGAAAGCTCTTCAGCAAGAAACACGTGAACAATTTCATCCGCAAAGCCGGGTGATGTATAAAACGCAGTGATTTTTGTCAGTTTTTTCGCAGTATACCCCGTTTCCTCTTCAAGCTCCCGAAGTGCCGTATACTCTGGCTCCTCCCCTTTTTCAAGCTTTCCAGCCGGAATTTCAACAATCGTACGCTCAAGCGGTTTACGAAATTGTTTGACAAGGATCATTTTCCCCTCCTCTGTGACAGCTAATATAGCTACAGCTCCAGGATGTTTCACAATTTCACGTTTACTCTCTTTGCCGTTCGGCAGTTCAACATCTTCTACATAAAGATCAATTACTTTACCCGAAAAGATCTGTTCTTTGGCAATTGTTTTTTCTTCTAATGATTTCACTTCTTCATCTCCCGTTCTGTCTCTATATGATGCCCCATACATTTTATCATACTAGAAAAAAGGAGGCTTCTTATGAAAGTCCGCCGTGTGCCAAAAGGTATTGTCCTAGTCGGAAAAGCATGGGAGGTTCGCGCGAAGCTGAAAGAGTACGGGCGCATATTCCAATACGTGAAAGATTGGGTTTCCAAGCCGTAAAAGTTGAAACTTTATCTCCTTTATATTACGGTCAATATAAAGCGTAAAAAAGGAGTGTGCACATGAGAAAGCGCAAACTGGGTACATCTGATCTAGAGATAAGCGAAGTCGGACTTGGCTGCATGTCTCTGGGAACTGAAAAAAATAAAGCCTTGTCCATCCTGGATGAAGCGATCGATCTTGGCATCAACTATTTGGACACAGCGGATTTGTATGACCGCGGTTATAACGAAGAAATTGTCGGTGATGCGATTCAAAACAGACGCCAGGATATTATTTTGGCAACGAAAGCGGGAAACCGTTGGGATGACGGCAGTGACAGCTGGTATTGGGATCCTTCAAAAGCTTACATAAAAGAAGCCGTAAAAAGGAGCTTGGCACGGCTGAAAACAGATTACATCGATCTTTATCAGCTTCACGGCGGCACGATTGAGGACAATATTGATGAAACGATTGAAGCGTTTGAGGAATTAAAACAAGAAGGCGTCATTCGTTACTACGGCATTTCCTCCATCCGCCCGAATGTGATAAAAGAATATGTAAAAAAATCAAACATCGTCAGTATTATGATGCAATTCAGCCTGTTTGACAGACGCCCTGAGGAATGGCTTCCGCTTTTAGAGGAACACAATATCAGCGTTGTCGCCAGAGGCCCTGTTGCTAAAGGGCTCTTAACTGAAAAATCGCTTGATCAAGCGGCAGACAGTCTCAAACAAAACGGGTACTTGTCCTATTCATTCGATGACTTGGCAAATGCCCGCAAGGCTATAGAGAACGTCGCACCTGATCTTTCTATGACAGAAAAGTCTCTGCAGTATCTGTTAGCACAGCCGGCTGTTGCCTCGGTGATTACAGGCGCCAGTAAGGTTGAGCAGCTACGGGAAAACGTTCACGCTGCAAATGCCCGGTGTTTAAGCACTGAAGAAGTCAAAGCGCTCCAATCTCATACGAAACAAGACATTTACGAGGCTCACCGCTCATAATAGAAAAACCAGCCCCTGTACGGGTGCTGGTTTATTTATATTTGTGCCAATCCATTTGGCTTTCATTAAAGAGTTCTCCAAAGCTTTTGTTTTTTTCGATCTCTTTTTTCTTTCTGATCTGTTCGGCTTTCTCTCTTTCCTGTCTCTTTTTATCATCTTCCTTCAACTGGTTCTTCATCTCCATAAGCTTCGCTTTCATATCTGATTGAAGGTCATCTTTTAACTGGTGTTTGTCAGCGTTTTTTTGTTTTTGCATATTACGCTCTCCCTGTAAATTTGTTTTGAAGCCAGTTTATCATGGAGTAAGCAGACTGAACAAGCAGACTCTCTTCTAAACACTTTTTCGGCCAGCACAGCACGATTTGATATAATGATTTCAGTATGAATTTCCTATATTTGTTGAAAGGTGATGTGGCTATTGAAGAAAATCTTTTTGGCCGTTGGCGCTCTCTTAACCGCTGTTATCGCAATCGGAATGGTATTTTCGAATATCATTCTGTTTATCAGGAAAAAGGCAGACGAAGATATTATCAAAAGAGAGACAGACGATGGACATGATGTGTTTGACTCCTTTGAGCTTATGGAGAAAACCGCTTTTGTCATACCATCTGCTTACGGGTACGATATAAAAGGCTGCCATGTCGCACCATATGATACACCAAACACCATCATTATTTGCCACGGGGTAACAATGAATACGCTGAATTCTCTTAAGTATATGCATTTATTTCTTGATCTCGGCTGGAATGTCATTGTTTATGACCATCGCCGGCACGGACAAAGCGGCGGAAAGACGACTAGCTATGGGTTTTATGAAAAGGATGATCTCAGCGAGGTTGTCAGCTGGGCCAAAGATAAAACAGGCCAGCGCGGATTGATCGGAATTCACGGCGAATCAATGGGAGCTGCCACGGCCCTGCTTTACGCTGGTGAACACTGTGAGGATGGCGCTGATTTTTATATTGCCGATTGTCCCTTTGCACGTTTTGATGAACAGCTTGCCTACCGGCTGAAGGTGGAATACAAGCTTCCGTCTTGGCCGCTGCTCCCCATCGCCGACTTCTTTTTGAAGCTGAGGGGCGGCTATCGGGCACGCGAGGTATCTCCGCTTGCTGTCATTGATAAAATTGAAAAACCGATTCTCTTTATTCACAGTAAGGATGATGATTATATACCCGTTTCTTCAACCGAGCGGCTTTATAAAAAGAAACCCGAGCCGAAGGCGCTGTACATTGCTGAAAATGGAGAACATGCCATGTCGTATACGAAAAACCGGGACACATACCGAAAAACGGTGAAAGAGTTTTTAGATAAAATAAAGGATCCAACAGAATAAAAAAGCGAAAGGCCCTTCGGCTCTTTCGCTTCTGCATTTCACAAAACGTCGGTAATGCCATCCATATTTTCTCTGATCCATTCAATCGCAAGCTCTATCGTTGTAAACTCCTGCGTTTCGAATGTCATTTCATCCTGCAATAGCCAAACATCTTTCTTGACAGATTCTGCTCCTCCAATTGACCAGTGGAGTAAGGTATAGGGATGGTTTTGATTCAGGAAGGATACCCACGTTTTATTCTGTGCTGTGTTCTTCATCGACTTCAGCTTTTGTTCCACGTTTCGTGTCTCCCTACTTTACTAGTATGCTCATTCTGGGGCTGAGCATTTCAGCCGGGCTTTTCAGCGCCAGCGTTTTGGCTTTCTCATTGTAATCGATTGTCATTTGATCGTCAAAAAACACTTTTTGCGACGATTGGATATAAAGCGGAATGCCATTCGTTTCAAGCTGCTCACACTGTCCCGTTAATTCTTCTGCCAGCCAGATTGTCGGAACACCGCTTACCGCGCAGCCGCACCCTTCTGCATCGTAACGAAGCTGGGCTTTTTTCCCCGGGTTGGCGTCGAACGCCTGCTCAAATGCCTGTTTTGCTGCATCTGTCACATGTATGTTCATAAGGTGAGACCCCCGTTTTCATCATTTTCGCTATTGTAGCATACAACGCTTCCATTCGCATTGTTTCTGCCTTTTTTCCACCGTTTCGCATTTTTTTCTGCAGTCTTGATCCATTCATCTTTCCCTTGCATGTACTGTTTGATGCTGTCGGGATGCTGGGCCGCCAGCCATTTTTTGAGAACGGCGTATTCTTTCGCTATGTTCGGATGAGCTCTGAGATAATCTCTGAATAACAGATGCCTTTCAATAGCAGGGTTTTCCTGTTCGTACAGATGGACGTGATGGGTTCGTTTATTTCCGCCCTTTTGAAAATAGCGCCTGCCCGCTATGCCGTTCTCACCTTTTGATATATAGCCGATAGCCTTCATTTGTTCATCAAATTGGCTCACGGCCTCAATGCTTCTGACTTCAATTAGCATATCAATGATCGGCTTCGCTGCCATGTTCGGTATCGATGTGCTTCCGATATGATGAATGGCGATCATCTCCGGCCCGAACACCCGCTTCAACCATTCTTTTTCTTCATCGAAACCTTCCGTCCATTTTTTGTTGTAGGGAACGACCTCAACTTTTCTTTTCGGATACAAACGAAAGACCGACAGCAATAGACCCTGCGCTGCTTTGACGGTTTCTGCTTTTTGAAATCCGGCCTGTGTGTAGAGTGACACGGCCGGGATATTTTTCTCGGCTGTGACGACTTCGATTTTCTCAGCGTCTTCGTTCTGATCAATGACAAATTGCAGAAGTGCTCGTCCAATCCCTTTTCTAAAACCGTCAGGGTGCACAACAAGCCTGCAAATGGTGAGATGATGCATGTTTTTCTCATATGAAATGACACCAATCAGCTTGCCATTTTTCCGGTATCCCGCAAACCGTTCATGAGATGCTTGAATATATCCTTCACCTTCTCTTGTAAAGCGGGAATGCCGTCAAAACAGATAATCTCTGTTTCCTTTATGTAGGCGGGGATCTGTACGGCTATAATCTCACGCGCTACAGTGTCTTCCTTATGCTGGAGAAATTCAATCATTCGTGTTCTCCTGAAACAGCCGCTGTCTTCCGACTTTTGCGATGCGGACTGCATACGACTTGTACCAAACGCTTTTTCCTTTTTCTTTTGCCGCTTGATGTTCAGTATGATGCTTCCAGTTGTTAATTGCGTCCATACTGTCCCAATAGGAAACCGTTATGCTCCTTCCATCCGACGCACGAACACTTTCGACGCCTAAAAATCCCGGCTGATCCGCCGCAAGCGATACCATACGTTTTGCTGTTTCTCCATACCCTGTGTCATGTTCACTTTTAATAGAAGAAAAAATAACCGCATAGTAAGGAGGCTCAGGTGTTTTTGATAAAAAGTCCATCTTATTTCCCCCTCATATGTTTTTGACAAACAGCACTCTGTCTTGGCCCGGGCCGTCATAGTTTGCGAACACGGAGATGCCGTTTACTGTTTTGGTGCCCTTTTCAATATTAAAGCCCAATTTTGTGTGGTATGCGATTGATACTTTATTCACCGGTGAAGTGACGCATTTGACTCGGGTGCAACCCCTTTGTTTTACGGTTTCAATGAATACATCATATAATTGTTTTCCAATTTGCATTTTTCTGAAATCAGGATGCACACCGGAAAAATGAATGTATGCCGTTTCAGGGTCTGATTGCGATTGAAATCCGATTAAAAATCCGGTCATACTGTTATGTTCAGATGTAATAAAGCTTGTGTCCTGAAAATGCTCAAAAAATAGTCTCGGCAATTTTTCTTTCATCTGTCTGCCGCCCCACCATTCATTCAATACAGACGTTACCATTTCATAATCTGAAGACGTGATTGTTCGAATATCCATTACGATTTGATCTCCCTCCGTCTGGCAAAACGAATGTCAGCTCTTTTCTCTCACAATATAAAAATTATATTTTGCCTGACTGGAATTGTAAATGCCTTCTTTCCTCTATCATACGTTTGCAGACTTCCAAGGGGGGAACAATGTTTATATTTCTGCACATATTTCTCTTCCCCAATACAGGGGAAGAGACTTTACAGCACAATATCAAGCACTTGCTCAAGTTCCAGTTTATAAAGCTGGTCCTCGTCTCCTTTTATCCATACTGTTTTTTTAAACTCTTCATACCGGCAGATTTTCCCCGTACATCGGACAATTTCACCATCTTGAAAGCAGCTGACAGTGATATTCTGAGCAAACTCCATCGCGGCGCAAAGCGTTTGATTCATTTCCTCCAGCTTATCAGAATCGAGAATCGGCTTTTGCAGCTTCTGTTTATGGCGCTTTCTCTCAAGCAGGCTTTGTCTATGTTCCGGCAGAAACATTCTGCTTCCTTCCCACAATAGATTGCCTCTCTTTAAATGGTCGTTCATTTATAGTGCCCTCCTATTTTAGCCGCACGTTCAAATGCCTGGCCTGCCGCTGTCAGTGACGCCGCTCTGATGATAGCTGTGTCGCCGAATCGGTTTTTAATGCCGTCCACCACATAGCCAAGGCTCATTTTTTTGGCATAATCCTGGAATAAATTGAGCTGCCATATGTCATCAGATGAAAGCAGTGACAGATTGACCCCGAGACGGCGGACAGGCTTCCCGTCCCAAAATCTAAGAAACAGTCCGCATACAGCCTCATATACATCCTGGGTGGAATTTGTCGGTTCCGCCAGCTTCACTTGCCGGTTAAAGCCTGTTAGCCAATTAAAGTCAGCACCCCGGCAGCTCACGGACACCGTCTGTCCCATGACACCGGCGTTTCGACTTCTCCTGCACACCTCTTCACTCAACTCCAACAGCACGACCTTGATTTCTTTGTCAAATTGTTCGTAGTCTCTCGGGAGAGTCATTCCGTGGCCTATCGCCTTTTGCCCGTCCAGAGATGAAGTTGATACAGGGGAATTGTCGATCCCGTTCGCCGTCATCCACAGCACGTGGCCGTTAATGCCCCATTTCTTTTTTAAAAGATTGAGCGGAAAAGCCGCAAGCCCGCCGATCGTGCTGATGCCCATTCGGGTTAAATGATGCTTCATGCGGCTCCCGACGCCAAACATGCTGCCCACCGGAAGCGGCCACATGTCAGTTTTCATATTTTCTTTCGATAAGGTAAAAATGCCACTCTTATTCTTTTTGGCAAAGTTGTCACACGCAATTTTGGCCAGCGCTTTATTAGGACCGATTCCGACCCGCGCATAAATGCCGATCTCCCGCATAATTCTGCCCTGAATGCTGTTTGCGATCTCTTCCGGCGTCCCAAACAGCTTTTGACTGCCTGTAATGTCCATGAACTGTTCATCAATGGAATACGGCTCTACAAGCTCTGTATATTCCTCTAAAATAGCCGTAATTTGCAGTGATACATCAATATACCGCTGCATACGGGGCCGAAGCACAACAGCTTCAGGGCACTTTTCCTGCGCCTCCCACAGCCGGGAAGCATTCGCCACACCCTTTTGTTTCGCCAGCGGGCAGGCAGCCAATACGACTCCGCCTCTTTTTTCAGGATCACCTGACACAATGACGGGCCTATTTTTCAAATGTGGATTTTCCGCTTTCTCTACAGATGCATAAAACGATTGCATGTCAACGAGAAAAATCACTTTTTCTTTCATCATACACACCTCTGATAAGGAACTTATGTTCGTGATTTCATTATATGCGAAAGTATGTTCGATTTATACTGGTAAATGATTCTTGTCTGAGAGAAAATATGAGCCAGGGGTGTGAGAGAAGAAAAACATTTAGTAGACTAAAAGCGAAGCATAAAGATAGGAGCGTCATAATGGAGAAATTCGTCGAAAAAATGATGGGGCAGGCACTTCGTCAATACGGCAGAAATGTTGCCATAGATCCGTTAAGCCCGTATGAAAAACAAAGCTTGAAATCAGCCTTAGAAGAGAGACGGAATGAAGAACCCGATGAGGATCTGCATGCGCATATAGAGGATATCATTTATGACTATGTCACAAACCAAGGGCTGTTCTCTTAAACGCAGGCTGCACCGCACAATCCTCCTCACAACAGGATAAGCTGTCCATTTCCCGCTATCATGAGGGTTTCCTCACTTGTAATGATTATAGTCACATTTACAATCGACGAAGTGCTTTTATCCTCTATGATGGATTTGCAGATCAGATTTGGCGCTGGCCGGCCGATCTGTTCTAAGCGGAATCACCCTGCTCGGCCTGCCATTTTTAGCGTTCGCCTATCGGCAGATGAAAGGAGAAATGACAAAACACCGGTCCGCGCTGGAAAAGCCGCTTTAAACAAAAAACGGGAGAGAACCAATCTCTCCCGCAACAATGAGATGATGACCATAAATATAGGCGGTGTAATGTTTCAGCTTTTCGTATTTATCGTGTTCGCCGCTGTCATCTTTGCAGCTGTGACAAGTTTCAAGTACGCGGAGATTCGAAAAGCGTAGCTGACCCGCATAGAGACAGCCGATCCGAAGATTATGATTAATCGTTTGGGACAACGAGCTCTACCTTTATCCGGTCCGGATCCTCACAATATACTGCGTAACGCCCGTCCCCTCCGGCAAAAGGATACCTGTCTTAGTACAACACACGATAGCCTTTTGCGGTTAATTTTTCCATCATCAGGTCAACTTGAAGCTTGGATTCAGCGTGATGATTCGGCCCGACACGGCATCTGGGGCATTTCCTCTAGAAATTGCTCTTTGCGCCTGCACAATCACAAGGTAAAAACGATATTTTTTCCAGCTAATTCCGAAATCCTATTTTAATACTCTTTATAGCCAATCTTTTAAAAACCATCCCCAAAACCGCATAGACACTTCCAAATCAGAGACATACAGTTCAATATGATGCATGACATTACACCCGCCTTACCAGCACTTGTTCAACCTTATGCCCGTCTCCCTTGCGCAAAATGAGGTCCGATCTGAATTTAGTCGGCAGGATATTTTCATACAAATTCGGACGATTGACCGTCTCCCAAATCGAAGCTGCCATCTCGTCAGCCTCCTGATCAGACAAGTCTTTAAATTTATGAAAATAAGAATCGGGATTTTGGAAAGCTGTTTCCCGAAGCAGACGAAAACGCTCTAAATACCAAGTGAAAATCCGGCTTTCCTCCGCGTCCACATAAATCGAAAAATCAAAGAAATCGGAAACAAAAATACGCGGGTTTTCCCGGTCATCTTCCAAGGTTGGCGACTGAAGAACATTAATGCCTTCAATAATCACAATATCGGCCTGTTCTACAACCTCAAACATGCCTTCCTCGCGGTCATAGGTAAGATGGGAATACACCGGGGCCTTTACGCTGTCTTTTCCTGATTTTAAGTCGTTCAAAAATTCGAGAAGCGCCTTTACGTCATAGCTTTCAGGAAACCCTTTTCGTGACAGCAAATTTTTCTTTTTCAGCTCGGCTGTAGAAAATAGAAAACCATCTGTGGTGATAAGGCTCACTTTAGGCCGGTCCGGCAACCGCGAAAGCAGCTTCTGTAAAATCCGCGCTGTTGTGCTTTTTCCGACTGCCACACTGCCGGCGATGCCAATTATAAATGGAATTTTGGCGGAATGAGGGTGCTTCAAAAAACCATTAACATGCTTATTGCGCTCAGCAGCAGACTTCACATGCAAATGAAGCAGGCGAACAAGCGGGATATAGATCGTTTCCACTTCTTCGACAGAAAGGTAATCATTCAGCCCTTCCACAGCTTTTGCTTCCTCTTCAGAGACAGCAATCGACAAATGTCCGCCAAAACCAGACCAAGACTCACGATTGTGCTGTGTATATAATGTATGTAAATTAAGCTCTTTATTTTTCACTGTTGACACCTAGCTCTCTGTAGGTTAAAACCCTTACAAAGATTGTAACGGAAAACCCTTTCACTGTCTGCTTATTTTTTTATTTCATTTTTTAGTAAACCTGCACCGATCTGGTTAAACGCAGCCATTTCTTCTTGCGGAACCATACTTCCTCCCGTTCCCCAGACAACATGTACCGCGTGCTCCATCTCATATTTCTGGCGATAGCGTCTGCCTTCTTCTGTCGAAAAAAGCTGAACTGGACCGAACATGCCGGCAAGAGCAGAAGGCTCTAAGTATTGATTTTCAGTTACAGCCAGCATATGCAGCAACGTGTAAAGCGTATCATCCTCTACCGTATAACAGCCGCTCAGCAGCGGTTCAATGAGCTGACCGACAAATCCCGACGGCCTCCCTACAGCCAGTCCGTCAGCAGCTGTCCGATTATCTAAGCCGATATCCTGGACAGAAATCTTCTCATGGAGGCCGGAATAAAGCCCTAACAGCATACACGGTGAATGAGTCGGCTCTGCAAAAAACACATGAACATGGTCGCCATATAAAAGCTTCAGCCCAAACGCCACACCACCCGGCCCCCCGCCGACACCGCATGGCAGGTACACAAACAGCGGCGTCTCACGGCTCGGTCGTATATTCATACAGTCGAGCTGTGTTTTTAATCGTCTGGCTGCCACCGCATATCCTAAAAACAGCTGGCGGGAATGTTCATCATCAATGAAATAACAGAACGGATCTTGCTCCGCCTGCTGTCTCCCTTCTTTCACCGCTTCACTGTAATCTGATTCATACTCCATGACAGTAACACCCTTTTGGCGAAGCATATCCTTTTTCCACTGCTTAGCATCCGCGGACATATGCACTGTCACGCGAAATCCGAGTGCGGCACCGATGATGCCAATGCTTAATCCGAGATTTCCTGTCGAACCGACAGCAAGCGAGTAACGGGAAAAAAACACGGCAAACCGCTCTTCCTGTAAGATTCGGTAATCATCAGTTTCATGAAGCATTCCTGCCTGAAGCGCCAGCATTTCAGCATGCTTTAATACTTCATAAATTCCGCCCCGCGCTTTAATCGATCCTGAAATCGGCAGCTCATGGTCGCACTTTAAAAGCCACCTTCCGGGAAAAGACAGCTCGTATGCCTCTTCCAGCTTTTTCTTCATATGCTCTATTTCAAAAAGCGGAGACTCGATCATACCGTTGGCATCTTTCGTCTCAGGAAACACTTCGGCAATGTAAGGAGCGAATCGGCTTAGCCTTTTTTCAGCCTCCGTTATCTCGCTTTCCCACTCATCTGCATGGAATAACAGCTCCTCTTTCTTGCCCGAATTTGCCCATAATACAGGCTTTGTATCAATCAATTTCTGAATAAACGGATCTTTGAGCAGAACGTGAAGAACTTCTGAATGAATTGACATTCAACGATCTCTCCCTTTCACTAATAAAAACCGCCTCATGAACATACCAACAAAAGCCATTTCGACAGTTCCCTCTTTATTTTTTCATGAGCACGCGCCCTGCTACCTTTTCAACGAGAGCTGGAAACAACTGATACAGCTTAGTGCCGGCGTTCATGAAACGCGGAAGATTGATCTCCCGTTTGTTCGTGAAAATAGCAGCTGTAATGTGAGCTGCCACATCATCAGGATCGAGCATCCAGCGCCCGACATTTTTGACATAGTCCCCGCCTTTATCAGCAATGGAAAAAAAGTCTGTCTGAATCGGTCCCGGATTGACAGTTGTCACATAAATGCCGGTTCCCGACAGCTCCATCCGCAAAGCGTTTGAGTAGCCTAGCACAGCATGTTTTGTCGCAGAATAAAGACTTGATTTCGGTGTTGCGATTTTCCCCGCTTGAGAGGCGATATTGATGATATGGCCCTTTTTTTGCTCAAGCATTTGCGGGAGCACCGCTTTTGTACAGGCGATCAGGCCGAAGACATTTACATCAAACATCGCTTTCATGTCTTCCAATGTCGAGTCTAAAACCGTTTCAAAGATACCGAAGCCCGCATTGTTAATCAGTACATCCACCAAGCCGATCTGATCGCGGACCCGGGCGATATCCTCCAGGCGGCCGACATCCAGAGGGAAAATCTCACACTGTCCGCTCCATTCCCCGGTTATTTTCCTTTTGATTTCTATCAAGCGGTCCTCACGTCTTGCCGACAGCAGGACGTGGGCTCCTTCAGCTGCGCATAAGTATGCGATTCTTTCACCGAGCCCCCCTGAAGCGCCTGTTATCCAAATCCGTTTTCCTGCTAAATCCTTCACCCATTTCACCTCTTCATCGTTCTAAAATATGCTGTATGTCCTTCCCAATATAGCGTGATGGATTCTTCAGCCGCCAGCACATCAAGATGCCCAACCGTTTCTGACATCGTGAAAAATAATTCTCTTTCATACACAGCAGGAAAAAGCTGCTGACAGACCTGAAAAGCGGTCATCGGCTTTTCAGCCAGCATACGCCGCACTTCCTCCGTTCTGTTCCTCCGCTTGTCAAAGCGCTTCTCAATCAATGCCTGTACGCTGGTAATCATGTCACCATGACCCGGAAACACGATCGTTGGATCAAGCTCAGACAGCCTCCGCAAAGACTGCTGATAATTAATTAAAGGCGTTGACCTTATGACTCCTGCTTTCGGGGCTTCCAGAATCGGATTAGACGAGCTGTTGGTCAGCAGAAGATCGCCGCCAAGCATTCTCCCGCTTTTTTCATGGAATAAGACGATATGCGACTCAGCATGTCCAGGCATCTCCAAAACAGACCAGCCTTCCAGTCCATCAATGCTCATCCCTTCTCTGACTGTTTTCGTCAAGGATCTTGTACAGGAAAAGGCGTACGCTGACCGAATCAGCTTTTCTGCCTTTTCTGTATCAAGAGGAACGCCTAATTCAGGCAGCAGCTTTTGAAAAAAACGTTTTTGCCAATCCATAAAAACTTGATCTCGGCTAATATAAGGTTCGTTGAACGGATGCCCGATCACTTCGATTTCATCAGAAAAGATATCAAGCAAGCCGGCATGATCAGCATGATGGTGAGTCAGTACAACCTGCTCAATATCTGACATTTTCACATGGACAGCGGCAAGCTGCTCCTCAAGGGCTCTGCCAGCCTTTTTTGTATTTGGCCCGGCATCGATAAGTGTCAGCGCATCACCTTTTACGAGGTAAACGATAACGTCGCCTACAGCAAACGGTGTCGGAACGCGAATTGGAATGATGTCTAGAGTTGTCATCCTTTCTCTCCTTGTCTTCATTCATTAGTCATATTTTAGCTTTTTCTCGGTCTTGTGTCATTATTTGCTGAATGAGAATGACCTTTTTGAAAAAGTGATTGACATTAGCTTGTCCGCCATAGCATAATGAACAACAAAATAAAACGAGAACCATTGGAACGCTATGACGAGGAATAATATACAAGGCGATGGCCAAAAAGAGCGATCCCCCAGACTGAAAGGTATTAGGAAAACCTAAACGTTTCCCGCGTTACGGGATGTGAGCTGGGCGCAATCTGTGCCCAGAGGGTGGTACCGCGAACCTTTTCGTCCTTTATGTGATGAAAAGGTTTTTTGTCGTTCTGATAAAAGGAGGATATGAATGAAAAAGATAGGATTTGTCGGCGCTGGTTCTATGGCAGAAGCACTGATTAAAGGTATTTTGCATAGCGGCATCACAAAACCAGAATATATCTATATCACAAACCGCTCAAATGACGAGCGGCTGATTGAACTAAAAGAAACGTACGGTGTGCGTCCATGCAGAGATAAAAATGAGTTTTTCGCTCACACCAATATCATTTTTCTCGCCTTTAAACCGAAAGACGCGGCGGAAAGCATCAGCAGTCTGCGCCCGTATATCAAAGACCAGCTTGTCATTTCAGTGCTTGCAGGCCTTACTATCGACACCATTCAGCACTATTTTGCCAGAAAGCTCGCAGTCATTCGTGTCATGCCTAATACATCAGCAGCGATCGGAAAATCAGCAACCGGTTTTTCCGTAAGCGCTGAAGCAAGCGAGGACGATATGGCTGCCGCAAAAACGCTATTAGAAACAGTCGGTGATGCCACACTGGTTGAGGAACGCCATCTTGACGCTGTCACGGCGATCGCCGGCAGCGGTCCAGCCTACGTATACCGGTATATCGAGGCGATGGAAAAAGCGGCACAAAAAGTAGGATTGGACAAGGAAACAGCAAAAGCACTCATTTTGCAGACAATGGCCGGAGCAACAGATATGCTTCTTCACAGCGGCAAACAGCCTGAACAGCTGCGGAAGGAAATCACGAGCCCGGGAGGCACAACAGAGGCAGGTCTTCGCGCTTTACAGGACGCCCGATTTGAAGAAGCGATTCTTCACTGTATTGAGGAAACCGCTAAACGCAGTGCTGAAATCAAAGAACAGTTTGCCGGTGCTGCCTTAGGGAAGCATTCATAGATTTAATAAAAGAGAGAAGCCGCCGAGTCTTCTCTCTTTTATTTTTCCTGCACCAGCTGTCCTTGTTTGAATAAGGAGGAGATGGTGAACGAAAGCAAGTCCGGAAGCACTTCAAAGGAATAAGGCATATACAGTCTTTCCGTCCATTTGTGCGGGTCCTTTCCAGCCGGACCAACGTTGAACACCGGGACATCTAAAGCATGGTCTTTACCGCTTGGCAGTGAATATCCTCGATTAAAGAGCGGCATATTGCTTGTGTACGCGTCAACCTCCTGCTTCTCCAGCTGCAGATAGCTTAAGTCTGAAAGTCCCGGGAAATACTGAACCTCCCGTAACACTATGCCATATCTGTCAAAGGTATAACGTATAAGCTGATCAGCTGTATTCCTGATCAATTGATCGTCCTTTGAAGAAACCGCCGGATAAAACGGCGGGCTGTAAAAAAGAACAATGAGCGGCGCATCCTCCTTACAAAGCGAAGCAAGCTCGGATACCATTTTGGTCGAAAAATCCCTGTCTCCAAGATCTCCTCTGTTGGCAAAGGCATAATTTATAGCCCGCTCTATTTCCGAAACCCCAGCACACTTTTTCGCACGTGCGACCAGCTCATCAAATGGCAAAACAGTGACAGCCCGCTCCATCGGCTGAAACGACTCAAATTGCTGAAAAGCCTGTGTTTTCTTCCGAATATTCGCGATGATTTCCTCCGCCGCCTGTTCTGCGGTTTTAAGTAGCATCTGATGCAGCTCACTGGCTGAGCGTTTCATTGACAGCACATTAAATAACGTGACAGCTGTATGCGGTGTCTGAACTGAATACGCTTCTTTCAAGTCCTTTTGCATGAGGTTTACCGGCGGCGGAGTGACTTCGCCATCAACCTTTTCGCAAAAATCCGCATTCAGTTCGAGCAAACGGTTCAGCTCAGATACCATTAAATTTGCGTTTATGCCGGAAAATGGCTCTCCGACATGAGTCTCAATCCCCTTGCAGAAAAATCCCGCAAGCACCTTGCCAATACTCCCTGTATAAACATATTGCTGCTGGTCGCCGGGAAACTTTTCAAACATCGGTTCAGCATTCAAACAAGCAGTTAATGTGATATCATGCGTTTTCTCCATTGCCTTCAGTACAGGAACCGCTTCAATCATACCTCTTGAGTTTACCTCTTCATCAGGAACCGTGATTAACAGCACGTTGCCCTCAAATTGCCCGTTCATCGCCCGTTCCAGCATCGACAGCTGAACAGCAAGCCCCGCTTTCATATCCATCGTGCCTCTTCCAAACAGCCAGTCTCCGCTTTCAGCGTCTCTTTTCACCTGTTCCGGAAGCAGCTCTTTTTTCTTTAGAAAAGAGCGTAAAAGCTCAGCAGGTTTACAAGCCATATGTATAAATTCTCCGTAATCTTCAATGTCTACGACATCAAAATGGCTCAGCAGAAGCACTGTCTTCTTGACATTCTTCTTTTTGACCAAAGCTGTAAGAAAGGATCTCCCATCGTTCATCGGATGAAGTGTGACATCATCAGAATGTTTTTGAAAATAAGGCTTATCCTTCAAAATAAAATAAAGATATTCCGCAAGTGCTGCCTCGCCCTTTGAACCGGTGATGCTTTCGTATTGCACAAGAGAAGTTAAAAGGGTCAGCAATTCATCTTTCGTCTGCCAATTCATCGATTTCCGCCCCCTCCTATGTATAAAAACGCTTCCAGCCTGAAAAATAAAATAATTCTCTGTCTATTATACAGATATGTTTAACAAAATCGGATCTTTTGAGCAGTTTATATGACGGGAAAGAAATGAGTTGATATAATCAATTCCTAAAAACCTTACGGGAGGCGAAAGAAATGGCTAGAAAATTATTTACACCCATTACAATCAAAGATATGACGTTAAAAAACCGCATTGTTATGTCGCCAATGTGCATGTATTCTTCTCATGAAAAGGACGGAAAATTGACACCGTTCCACATGGCACATTACATATCACGTGCAATCGGCCAGGTTGGGCTCATTATTGTGGAGGCATCAGCGGTTAACCCTCAAGGCCGAATCACAGACCAAGACTTAGGAATTTGGAGTGACGAGCATATTGAAGGCTTTTCCAAACTGACTGAGCAGGTCAAAGAACAAGGTTCAAAAATCGGCATCCAGCTTGCACATGCCGGACGTAAAGCAGAGCTTGAAGGAGATATTTTCGCTCCATCGGCGATTGCGTTTGACGAACAATCAGCAACACCTGTAGAAATGTCGGCAGAAAAAATAAAAGAAACGATTCAAGAGTTCAAACAAGCGGCTGTGCGCGCTAAAGAAGCCGGCTTTGACGTGATTGAAATTCATGCGGCACACGGATACTTAATTCACGAATTTTTATCTCCGCTTTCCAATCACCGCACAGATGAATACGGCGGCTCACCAGAAAACCGCTATCGTTTCTTAAGAGAGGTCATCGATGAAGTCAAACAAGTATGGGATGGACCATTATTTGTCCGTGTATCTGCTACTGACTATACAGACAAAGGCTTAGACATCGCCGATCACATCGGTTTTGCAAAATGGATGAAGGAGCAAGGTGTTGATGTAATCGACTGCAGCACAGGCGCCCTTGTTCATGCAGACATTAACGTATTCCCTGGCTATCAGGTCAGCTTCGCTGAGAAAATCCGTGAACAGGCTGGCATGGCAACTGGTGCTGTCGGCATGATTACAAATGGATCAATGGCTGAAGAAATTCTGCAAAACGAACGTGCCGATCTCATCTTTATCGGCAGAGAGCTTTTACGGGATCCATTCTTTGCAAGAACTGCTGCCAAACAGCTCAATACAGAGATTCCGGCCCCTGTTCAATACGAAAGAGGCTGGTAAAGTCCAAAAGAGATATCCTCAACCGGATATCTCTTTTTTATTTTTAGAGAAACGATCAGCTAACGTTCTCCGTCTCCCTAGTAGAACCAATTAGAGGAGATGACTCCAATGAACACAGCTTGGATGGAAAAGACATATACGATTGACGGATGTGAATTTCATACACAACACCGGAGAGGATCAGGCGGTGTAACGATTGTCTTTGAGGCCGGCTACGGTACTTCTTCTGAAACGTGGAAACCATTAATGGCGGACATTGATGATGAATTTGGCATTTTCACATATGATCGGGCGGGAATAGGAAAAAGCGGACAAAGCAGCGCAAAACGAACAGCTGAACAACAGGTGAAAGAATTGGAGAGTTTGCTGAAGGCAGCAGATGTAAAACCACCTTATTTGGCTGTTTCACACTCATACGGAGCTATCATTACCGGTCTATGGGCCTGCAAAAACAGGTGTGATATTATCGGCATGGTCCTTCTTGATCCTGCTTTAGGAGATTGTGCAGGCTTCACCTTTATACCTGAAGAAATGCACAAATCATATAAGAGAAAGATGATGCTTGAGGGCACACATGCGGAGTTTTCAAAAAGTCTGCAGGAGTTCAAACAGCGGCAAGTCCATTTAGGAAACATGCCTCTGCTTGTGCTGTCATCAGGTGAACGAACCCAGAAATTCGCTGTCGAACAGGAGTGGCAGCACCTGCACAGCAGCATATTGTCTCTTTCTAACCAAAGCGGCTGGATTCAAGCTAAAAACAGCTCGCACAACATCCATCATGATGAACCCCACATCGTTCATTTGGCTATTTATGATGTATGGTGCGCAGCGTGCCAGCAGGTCGCTCCGCTTTATCAGGCAGTCAATTAAAAAAAAGAAGACCGGATATGTAACGCTCCGGTCTTCTTTTCTATTATTTTGTTTCGCGGTGAATATTTTTTCAGCTCTAAACGGTCTGGATTCGTGCGTTTGTTTTTTGTTGTGATGTCATTTCGATCTCCTGTTTCAGTGGCTAACGTAACATTGATCCTCATTTGAACATCTCCTTAAATAAGAGCTCTCCGCATCAGCTCCGCGGGACGTTTACCTCTAAGAAATCAGACGCCACCACGCTGTTCGAGAAAACCTCAGCCGCTTCTTTTTGCAGTTCCAGAGAGATATCACCCTGATATCTGGCGCTAATATGGGTTAAAATGAGCTTCTTCGCTCCGGCTTCTTTTGCTGTGACGGCTGCTTGCTCTGTTGTACTGTGAAAATAATCATAAGCAAGCTTCCGATCTTCCTTGGAAAAAGTCGCTTCATGAACAAGCACATCACAGTCCATTGCAAGGTCTTTTAGCTTGTCACTTACTCTCGTATCTCCGGAAAACACAACAGCTCTTCCCTTTTTAGGAGGCTCCAGAAAGTCATTCCCATTGATGATGCGCCCATCTTCTAGCGTAACCGTTTCGCCTTTTTTAATTCTTTGATATACAGGTCCTGGCGGGATCTTCATTTCCTTTAATACATCTGCCTTTAAGGAACCAGACACATCTTTTTCCTGCACACGGTACCCGAACGCTTCGATTCCATGAATGACAGATACTGCTGTCACAATAAACTGATCATCTTCAAACACGATTCCTTCTTCGATTTCTTCGATCACAAGCGGATATGTCAAATGAGTTTTCGTGACCGCAAGGCTTGTTTCAATAAACGCTTTGATTCCTTTAGGTCCGTACACCGTCAATTCGTCCTCTCCGCCTTGAAAAGAACGGCTCCCCAGAAGCCCCGGAAGTCCGTATACATGATCGCCGTGCATATGTGTAATGAAGATTTTTTCTATTTTACGAGGTTTAATTGATGTATGTAAAATCTGGTGCTGTGTAGCTTCTCCGCAGTCAAACAGCCATACCGAACGCCTTTCTTCAAGCAATTTCAATGCCACCGACGTTACGTTTCTCGCCTTCGCGGGAATGCCGGCTCCTGTTCCTAAAAAAAGTAATTCCACATTTCCTTCCTCCTACTAGAACTAGTTACCTACAAGAATACAGGATCATGCGCAAAATGTGAATCTTGCCCTTAAAAGGAACAATCCTTTCGTTCTAGAAACATTTTTACGGCATTCTTCAAAAAAAGGGCTGAAATGTTTGCTTTCGTCGAATTTTAGATTTAAAATGAAGGAAATATACGGGGTGTACTAAAATAAAGCTTCGAATAAAGTGAGGTACTTTTAGTGAAAACAAACCAACAACCAAAAGCAGTAATTGTCATATTCGGTGCAACTGGAGATTTAGCAAAACGAAAATTGTATCCGTCTATTCACCGTTTATATCAAAACGGACAAATCGGAGAAGAATTCGCAGTTGTAGGAGTTGGAAGAAGACCTTGGTCTAATGAGGACCTTCGCCAAACGGTTAAAACTTCTATTGCCTCATCTGCTGATAAACATATAGATGATTTCACGTCTCATTTTTATTATCACCCATTTGATGTGACAAACCCTAGCTCTTATCAAGAACTTAACGTATTGCTTAACCAGCTGGAAGATACATATCAAATTCCGAACAATAGAATGTTCTACTTGGCAATGGCGCCTGAATTCTTCGGCACAATTGCAAAAACATTAAAATCAGAAGGTGTTACGGCAACAACCGGATGGTCCCGCCTTGTGATTGAAAAGCCGTTTGGCCATGATCTGCAAAGCGCACAGGCACTGAACACAGAAATCCGCAAAGCATTTACGGAAGATCAAATTTACAGAATCGACCACTATCTAGGCAAACAAATGGTACAGAACATCGAAGTCATCCGATTTGCCAATGCGATTTTCGAACCGCTTTGGACAAACCGCTACATCTCAAATGTTCAAATCACATCGAGTGAATCACTTGGCGTCGAAGACCGTGCAAGATATTATGAAAAATCAGGCGCTCTGCGTGACATGGTGCAAAACCACATGATGCAGATGGTTGCCCTTCTTGCTATGGAGCCGCCGATCAAATTGAATACAGAAGAAATCAGAAGCGAAAAAGTAAAAGTGCTGAGAGCGCTGCGTCCTGTTAAAACAGATGAAGTGGATGAGTATTTTGTGCGCGGACAATATCAGGCTGGGGAAATTAACGGCCTGCCGGTTCCCGCTTATACGGATGAAGATAATGTCGCTCCTGACTCCAATACAGAAACCTTTGTTTCAGGAAAGCTTTTGATCGATAACTTTAGGTGGGCTGGCGTTCCATTCTATATCCGCACCGGAAAACGATTGAAAGAAAAGTCTACAAAAATTGTCATTCAGTTTAAGGACATTCCGATGAATCTGTATTACGGCAATGAAAGCAACATGAATCCGAACTTGCTCGTCATCCATATTCAGCCTGACGAAGGCATTACGCTTTATCTAAATGCCAAAAAGCTCGGAGGAGGAGCACACGCTCAGCCAATCAAGCTGGATTATTGCAGCAATTGCAATGACGAAATGAATACCCCTGAAGCATATGAAAAATTAATTCATGACTGCCTTCTTGGCGATGCAACAAACTTTGCACACTGGGATGAAGTTGCCCTTTCATGGAGCTTTGTTGACTCCATCTCTGAAACATGGGCAGCAAATAAAACCTTGTCACCAAACTACGAATCAGGCTCTATGGGACCGAAAGCATCAGATGATCTTTTGGCGAAAGACGGCTTGAACTGGTGGAATATATAAGATAAAAAAAGCCGGAAATGCTTATGAGCATACCCGGCTTTTTTTATCTGTCCATAAGGCATTCCTGTCATTCAACAAAAACCCCGAAGCTTTAAGGCTTCGGGGTTTTTGTTCATTATTTCATCCATTCAGTATGGAAGATGCCTTCTTTATCCGTACGCTCATAAGTATGAGCGCCAAAGTAGTCACGCTGTGCTTGAATCAGGTTTGCAGGCAATACCGCTGTACGGTAGCTGTCATAATAAGCTAATGCACTTGAGAATGATGGCACCGGAACACCTTGGGCGACAGCAAGCGAAATCACTTGGCGAAGCGCCCCTTGGTAGCTTTCCACAATATTTTTGAAGTAGCTGTCAAGAAGAAGGTTGGCAAGCTCAGGCTCACGATCGTAAGCTTCTTTGATCTTCTGAAGGAACGCCGCGCGGATAATGCAGCCACCGCGGAAGATCATAGCGATTTCGCCATATTTCAGATCCCAGTTATATTCTTCAGAAGCAGCTTTCATTTGAGCAAATCCTTGTGCATAAGAACAGATTTTACTCATGAACAGCGCTTTTCTCACTGCCTCAATCAGCTCTGCTTTATTTTCGGTAACAGGCTTCACGTCTGGTCCTGAAAGAATGCCGCTCGCTTTCACACGCTCTTCCTTCATAGCTGAGATAAAGCGTGCGAATACAGATTCAGTAATAATCGGAAGCGGAACACCTAAGTCAAGTGCGCTTTGGCTTGTCCATTTTCCTGTTCCTTTTTGGCCTGCTTTATCAAGAATCACATCAACAAGCGGTTTGCCTGTTTCTTCGTCTTTTTTCGTAAAGATGTCAGCTGTAATCTCAATCAAATAGCTGTCAAGCTCACCCTTATTCCATTCAGCAAAAACGTCATGAAGCTCGTCAGCTGAAAGACCTAGCACTTGTTTCAAAATGAAGTATGATTCAGAAATCAGCTGCATATCTCCGTATTCGATACCGTTGTGGACCATTTTTACGTAATGGCCTGCACCGTCGGGGCCAATATATGTCGTACAAGGTTCACCGTCAACTTTTGCAGAAATCGCTTCAAGAATCGGCTTTACAAGCTCATGTGCTTCTTTTTGTCCGCCAGGCATGATAGAAGGCCCTTTAAGCGCTCCTTCTTCTCCGCCGGAAACGCCTGTTCCGATAAAGTGAATGCCGCTTTCAGCGAGTTCTTTGTTACGGCGCTGTGTATCTTTATAGTATGTATTTCCGCCGTCAATTAAAATATCATCCTTCTCTAGATGAGGAAGAAGAGATTGAATTGTCGCATCTGTTGCAGTTCCCGCTTTAACCATTAATAAGATTTTACGCGGTGTTTCCAAGGATTGCACAAACTCTTCAATACTGTATGTGCCAACAACATTTTTGCCTGTTGCCTCCTGCAAAAACTCCTCAGTTTTACTGCTTGATCTGTTGTAAACAGAAACAGAAAATCCCCTGCTTTCGATATTTAAAGCCAGATTTTTACCCATGACCGCAAGACCGATAACGCCGATTTGTTGTTTTGACATATTCTAACGTCCCTTCTGCAAACGTTTAATCATTTTAAAATTTAAATTAAAATAAAATGATATTTATATTAAAGAAATTACCATACTTTCACCCTTTTTTTCAAGCGATTCAGCTTTTCTTTTCATCTTGAAAAAAATCTTTATTAAAGCTTGTCCCCTTTGTTTTGCTCTCCTCTTTTTTTATCCTTGCCCCTTTTTTAATCAATTTGGAGCCGTATTTCTCATTCAGCTTTTCAATCATCTGCTGAATAGGCTCGTCCTTCGCATCTTCATTAAAGCTGAACAAATCAAGCTGCTTATAGGCCTGCTCTTTTTCTACTAAATCCGTTCCGGTAATGCCAAGCAGTCTGACAGGATTTTTATTCCAGTGTTTAAAAAAGAGATGCTCTGCTTCTTTCATAATGTCATTTTTTTGATCAATCGGGTTTCTCAACGTGATGCTTCTCGTAATGGTTTTCCAATCTGCATATCTAATCATAATAAAAAGCTTCGAAGCCATCACTTCTTTACGCTGTAAGCGATCACTCACAGAGGCGGACAGCCTTCTGAAAACCCCTAACAGCTCCTCTTCATCACTGGAATCATGTGAAAGTGTTGATGAGTTGCCGACGCTTTTAAATTCGTAAATGCGCTCCGGGTCAACCGGTGCAAGGTGAATGCCGTTTGCTTTATGTTTAAGGCGCGGCCCATTAATGCCTAGCAGGCGCTTCAGCGAGTGTTCATCAGCTGCAGCTAACTCTCCAATCGTATGAATGGCAAGCCCCTTCAGCTTTTCGGCTGTCTTTTTGCCAACTCCGTGCATCTCTCCCACAGGGAGCGGCCAAAGGATATCAGGGACCTGCCTCTTTCTTAAAATCGTGATGCCAAGCGGCTTTTTCATGTCAGATGCCATCTTAGCGAGAAATTTATTCGGCGCGATTCCTATGCTTGATGGAAGCAGCAGCTCTTTTTGCAGCCTGTTTTGGATTTCTTCTGCCGTTTCAAGCGCACGGCTGCTGTAGGGTGTATCGGTCATGTCCATATACCCTTCATCGATGGAGACAGGCTCTACCAGATCAGTATATTCACGGAGGATGTTAAACATCGCCCTTGAAGAGCTTCTATAGCGATCAAAATTCGGCGGAAGAACGATGAGCTCAGGACAATTGCGCTTCGCTTCCCAAACCGGCATCGTTGTTTTGACACCGCGCGCTCTTGCTTCATAGCTGCATGTCACCACTATGCCCTTTCGCTCCTTTACGTTTCCGGCAACGGCGATAGGCTTCCCTCGGAGTGCCGGGTCATATGCCATTTCTACCGATGCGTAGAAGCTATTCATATCAATATGATAAATAATGCGGCCCTTTCCCGGCATAAACAAATCTCCCTTTTCGTTCATTAGACAACGGCTTGTACATATAGTAAAATGAAGGTATTGAATGGATGTGATTACAATGTTTGTGGAATCGATAAATGACGTTTTATTCTTAGTCGATTTTTTCACAATTATTCTACCGGCTCTGACGGCAATCGGGATTGCATTCCTCTTACGAGAGTGCCGTGCCGGCGAGCAATGGAAATCTAAACGAACAGACGAACATCAGACAGTCTTTCAAATTAACCGAACAGACTTTCTTATTATTATATATCATCGCATTACAACTTGGATACGTAAAGTCTTCCGCATGAATTCGCCTGTGAACGATGACGAAGACGCGAGTTCCCTTCTTTTATAAATCGCATTTATAAAAAGGAGGAGAACAAATTGTTAAAAACGTATCAAAAACTGATAGCTTTAGGAATCTTTGTGTTCGTATTATGTTCTGGCAATGCTGCATTCGCGGCGACGAATCAGGTGGGAGGCCTCAGCAACGTCGGTTTTTTCCACGACTATTTAATCGAACCGTTTTCCGCTCTGCTTAAAGGTGTTGCCGGACTGTTTGGCGGAGAATACGGACTCTCTATTATTTTCGTCACTATTATTGTGCGTGTGGTTGTACTGCCTTTGTTTGTCAATCAGTTCAAAAAACAGCGCATATTTCAAGAGAAAATGGCCGTTATTAAACCTCAGGTTGACAGCATTCAGGCCAACTTAAAAAAGACGAAGGACCCGGAAAAGCAAAAAGAATTGCAAATGGAAATGATGAAGCTGTATCAAGAGCACAATATTAACCCGCTTGCGATGGGCTGTCTTCCAATGCTGATTCAGTCTCCGATTATGATTGGGCTTTATTATGCGATTCGCTCAACACCTGAAATTGCGTCACACTCATTTCTATGGTTCAGTTTAGGGCAATCTGATATTCTCATGTCCCTTAGTGCAGGGATTATGTATTTTGTCCAAGCCTATATCGCTCAAAAGCTGAGCGCGAAATATTCCGCTGTCCCGCAAAACCCTGCGGCACAGCAGTCTGCAAAATTGATGGTGTTCATCTTCCCTGTGATGATGACGATTTTCTCGCTTAATGTACCGGCAGCCCTTCCGCTGTACTGGTTCACAAGCGGGCTGTTCTTGACAGTGCAAAATGTTGTCCTACAGCTGACGCATCATAAAAATAAAAAAGCCGCTGCTCTTACAGAGACGGTGAAATAGCGAAACAACCCCGAGCGAAAAGCCGGGGTTGTTTTTTGTTTTACCTAATCCTTTTCTGTCAGGACTGAAGAGAAAATGGCGGCCCTACAAACAGATGTTTCGTTTAAAAAGAGAGAAACCGGGAATACCTTTACTCATATTAACTGAAAGGAGCATATACGTGACAGAACGCTTTCAGCAAAAAAATATATCTGTGCCTGAAGGAAAGTGGATCATGAGACAAACATGGAATGATGTCTTATTTGCCCACTGGCCTGTTGATTTTTCTATCCTTCGCGCTTTGGTACCTCCAGTTTTAGAATTAGATACATATAACGGACAGGCTTGGGTCAGTATGCTCCCCTTTATGCTTACGAATCTAAGGGCGCGTTTCCTCCCTCCCATTCCCGGTGCGCGTGCTTTTCCCGAGCTTAACCTCCGCACCTATGTCACATATAAAGGCAAGCCCGGGATTTATTTTTTCAGTTTAGATGCTGATCACCGGCCGGCGGTCTTGGGTGCTCGCACGTTCTTTCATTTGCCATATTTTCACGCAGATATGAAAGCTGAGAAAAACGGTGACGGCATTAACTATGTCAGCAAGCGGAGAGACGGCGGGAAAGCCGTATTCCGCGCCGCATACCGGCCTGTTTCAGCCCCTTTTACAGCGGAAGAGCATTCACTCGATTATTGGCTGACAGAACGATATAGGCTCTATACCGCTTATCGCAACAAGCTCTTTTACGAAGACATTCATCATCATCCGTGGCTGCTGCAACATGCCGAGGCGGATATTTCAGTCAATACGGTGGCTGATGCTCATGATCTTACATTGCCAGATTCAGACCCCTTGCTTCATTACGCTAAAAAACAGGATGTGTTATTTTGGCCGCTTCGAAAATGGAGCTAAACGCAAAAAACCCGAATGCGATTTCCCGCACCGGGTTTTCTTTTTTATTTTGCCGCCTCTTCAATAATGGCAACAACCATTTCGGCCGTTTTGACGAGTTCTTCGACCGGCATTTTTTCATTTTTCGTATGAATTTGCTCATAACCGACAGCAAGGTTAACTGTTGGGATGCCATGACCGGCAATTACGTTCGCATCGCTTCCGCCGCCGCTTGTTTGCAGCTCGCTCGGACGTCCGATTTTAGCTGCCGCTTTTTTCGCGATTTCAACAACTTGGTCACCGTCTTTGTATTTAAAGCCCGGGTACATGACTTCAATTTCGACTTCTGCGCGTCCGCCCATTTCGGCAGCAGCCGCTTCAAAAGCAGCTTTCATTTTTTGAACTTGTGCTTCCATTTTCTCAGGAACTAAAGAGCGCGCTTCTGCAAGAATATGGACTTCATCACACACGATGTTTGTTTGTGTACCGCCTTCAAACCGGCCGATGTTCGCTGTTGTTTCTGCATCGATGCGGCCCAATGGCATTTTTGAAATGGCTTTGCTAGCGATTGTAATAGCTGAAATGCCTTTTTCAGGTTCAACCCCTGCGTGTGCAGTTTTTCCGTAAATGGATGCTCTTACCTTTGCCTGTGTCGGTGCTGCCACAATGATATTTCCGACTTTTCCGTCTGAGTCAAGGGCATAGCCGTAGGATGCCGTAATCATAGAACGGTCAAGCGCCTTCGCTCCGATCAGACCTGATTCCTCGCCTACTGTGATGATGAATTCAATCGTGCCGTGTTCAATGTTTTTTTCTTTCAGCACTTTAATTGCTTCAAACATTGCAGCCAGCCCTGCTTTATCATCAGCACCTAAAATCGTCGTGCCATCTGTTTTGACATAGCCTTCCTCAACAACCGGTTTTACGCCGTTTCCAGGTACAACTGTGTCCATATGAGATGTAAAATAGATCGTGTCTGTTTGTTTTGTTCCTTTTAATGTGCAGATCAGGTTACCGGCTCCGTGGCCAGTGATATCCATTGTATCGTCTTCTTTGACGTCCACACCTAAATCAGAAAATTTTCGTTTCAGCACTTTGTTAATTTCTGCTTCGTGTTTTGTTTCTGAGTCAATTTGGACAAGTTCTAAAAATTCTTCCAGCAGGCGTTTTTCATTCACCATTTGTAAGTCCCTCCATATTAAAGCGGTATGTTACCGTGCTTTTTTTTCGGTCTCTCTTCTGTCTTATGTGCAAGCATGCGGAAAGCTTGCATCAGTCTTTTCCTTGATTCTTCCGGCAAAATGATGTCATCGACCATTCCGCAGGCCGCCGCTTTGTATGGGCCCGCGTTTTGCTTTTTGTATTCAGCTGTTTTTTCACGTTTTGCCTTTTGGGGGTCTGCTGAAGCTTTTATTTCCTTTTCGTACAAAATTGATGCCGCGCCTTCTGACCCCATCACTGCGATTTCAGCATTCGGCCACGCAAACACAAGGTCTGCTCCGATTGCTTTGCTGTTCATAGCGACATAAGCGCCGCCGTACGCTTTTCTAATAATGAGTGTGACTTTCGGTACGGTCGCTTCTGCATAAGCAAACAATAATTTTGCTCCGTGTCTGATAATTCCGTTATGCTCCTGCTGAACACCCGGCAGAAATCCCGGGACATCCTCGACAGTTAACAGCGGTATATCAAATGCGTCGCAAAAACGGATGAATCTTGCCGCTTTATCAGCAGCGTCAATCGTCAGGCTGCCTGCCAGATGCTTCGGCTGACTTGCAATAATGCCGACTGTTTTTTCACCCAGCCTGGCAAATCCGATCACAATATTCTTCGCAAAAAACGGCTGAATCTCAAAAAAAGACTGCGGATCAGCCAGCTCCTGAATCACCGTTCGAACATCGTACGGCTTTGTTGTGTCAGCGGGCACGAGATGGTTTAATGACGATTTAGAGGCTTCTTTTTCCGGTAGCGGTGCTGTTGTCTGACCATTCAGCGGCAAATAAGACAGCAGTTTTTTCACTCCTGTCAGAACCTCCTTCTCCGTATGTCCGGAAAAGTGGGCGTTTCCGCTGACGGCATTATGTATTCCCGCTCCGCCTAAGCTCTCCGCATCAATCTGTTCTCCTGTCACTTTTTCAATCACCTTCGGCCCGGTAATAAACATCCGCCCTGTCTGTTCAGCCATAAAAATAAAATCTGTGAGTGCCGGAGAATACACAGCACCACCAGCGCACGGCCCTAAAATAACCGAGATTTGCGGGATAACTCCAGAGTATAAGACATTTCGGTAAAATATGTGACCGTATCCATCTAATGATACCACACCCTCTTGAATTCTCGCACCACCTGAGTCATTCAGCCCGATAATCGGCGCCTTATTTTTTGCCGCCAAATCCATTAGTGCACAGATTTTTTTGGCATGGGTTTCGCCAAGCGCTCCGCCGAACACTGTGAAGTCTTGCGCGAATACATATACGGAGCGGCCGTCAATTGTGCCGTATCCTGTCACAACTCCATCTCCTAAAATACGCTGTTCTCTTGTTAACACTTTGCTTTCCATGAAGGGATAAAGCTCGATAAAGCTGTCCTGATCAAGAAGAAACCTGATCCTTTCCTGAGCGGTAAGTTTTCCCTTTTGCCGCTGTTTGGTCTGCTTTTCATGCCCGCCTCCTTGTTCTGCCTGCCTGCGTCTCGTGTATAAATGATCAATATGCTCATTCATGTTCATTTGTTTTGGTCTCCTTTCAGTTCACAAAGCTCTACAAGCACGCCGTTTGTTTCCTGCGGAGAAAGAAAGGCGATTTTTTTACCATTTGCTCCCTGTCTCGGATACCTATCAATCAATTGAACTTTCCGATCAGACAATGTTTGCAGCTGTTCAGATAAGCCGGTGCACGAAAACGCAACATGATGCAGCCCCTGCCCCTTCTTCTCTAAAAATATATAGACGGGGCTGTCAGGTGTCAACGGCTCTATCAGCTCCAGCTTGACATTTCCCGCCTGAAAAAATGCAACCTTCACCTTTTGCTCTTCTACCGTTTCTTGATGAAGACACACAAGCCCCAATATATCTTCATAAAAGCTTCTTACTTCTTCTATCGAAAAAACGGCTATCCCGATATGGTCAAGCCTGTTCATTTTCATCCCTGCTTTCTAAATAGATATCGCTTGTCCGCCCAATCAAAACGCGCTAAAATATAGTCAGATGATCTAAGGAGTGAAACCATGTCTCAAAAACTAATGAAAAGCGTTTTAATCGTGATTTTGGGCGTTTTTATTCTTTCAACTGTACTCTCAGGAATCATGATGTTTTTCTAACGGTAAAAAAGCAGGCGGCCTTATTGTATGGGAACATCCTGCTTTTTTATCAAAGCTTTATGCTCAATGGCAATTCTCTCAAAAGAGCGGTTGTCGTCCGTAATCAGCACTTTTGTGCCCACCGGAATCGTTCGAAACAAATGAATGACCTCATCGTTATGCATACGTATACAGCCGTTAGACACAAATCCCCCTATTGATTCTTCACGGTTTGTGCCATGAATTCCGTATATCCGCCCGTCTGTTCCTTTTGCGTCAAAGCCAATCCATCTTGCCCCAAGCGGGTTGTCAGGAGATCCTCCTTCTATATTTTTCTTTCTGTAAAAAGGATTCACCGCTTTAACCGTTATTGAAAACTCTCCTTCTGGCGTTAGATCGTCTGTTTTTCCAGTCGCCACGCTGTACACACCCTCTACTTTGCTGTCGAGGATAACAGCCAGTTCGTTTGTTCTCTTGTTGACAATGACATATGGATCGCCTGGCAGCGGGTTTTCGCCAAGCGGCCAAATCGGAGATATCATCATAAAAATCGAACATAAAAAAAACACATCAGCTCCTCCTTTTTCATTAGGTTGACCAATGAAGGAAGAGCTCATGCGAATCATGCAAGTGATTTTTGTGCCTTTATTCCTTTAAAATAACTTTTGATGACTAAATATTGTTCCAATTCGCCGAGCAGATGGAAGAGAGCCGCTCTTGCTTCAAATTCCTCTCTGGTCTCTGGAAGCGGCATCTCCTCAAATTCCTTTCTCATATCAGCAAGTCTTTTTAGAAATATGTATGCCGTATTTCCCGGGTGTATCGCTTCCCGCAAATCGTGAATAAATTCAGCGATCATTTTTCCCTGCTCCACCGTAATAGAGATAGAAGTTACTTTAGGGAGAAGACGTTCAATAATTTCAAATTGTTTTTCTCTCATTTTAAAATAATGATAATGTGAATTTTCGTAACGCAGAATGTGGTTTTGCACATCTCGGTATGCCAGATTTTTTGCCTCTGTGAGGAGCTGGTGCGTTTCGGTAATTTCTTTTCCGGTCCAATCTTGCTCACTCGTTAACAAATACCGCTCTATTTCTGCGAAAATCACAGCAAAGTTATCTTCTACCTTTTTGCGATAGGCAATCAGCTTTCTGTCAAGGCTTGGCATATACAAGTTCATCAATAGAGCGACACCGATGCCAACTGTAATCAACTGAAACTCATTCCAGATGAAAGCAAGCGTAATACCGCCGGACATGTACAAGTGAAGGATAATAACAGAACTAGTGACAATTCCTTCGTTAATTTTTAACAGAACCGTAATCGGAATGAATATCAAAAGAAGGGCTCCGATCACAAACGGATGATAGCCAATCAGCTCGAAAAAGAGATAAGAAAAAAGAATTGCCAGGCAGCATGCGGCAAAGCGGGCCCATGACGCCTGAAGCGACCGTTTTTGTGTGATTTGAATGCACAAAATGGTGATAATTCCTGCTGATGCGAAGTTTTGCAAATGCAAAAGCTGGCTTATATAAATAGCCAAAGCTGTTCCAAGCGCGGTCTTTATTGTGCGGTAACCAATTTTAAACATGTCGTACTCCATTTCTATTTGTTTCTTCAATAAAAAAGAAGAAGCGATCAGACTTCTTCTTTTTTCTATATTCTATAATATTTTCTCTAAAAAGTCCTGCGCTCTTTTGGATTTTGGCGAAAGAAAAAATTCTTTCGGATTGCCATCCTCGACAATCGTTCCTTGGTCCATAAACAGGACACGGTCAGCCACTTCCTTTGCGAAGCCCATTTCATGTGTGACAATCACCATCGTCATACCGGTTTCAACCAGCTCTTTCATTACCTGGAGCACTTCTTTGACCATTTCTGGGTCAAGTGCAGAAGTCGGTTCATCAAACAGCATAACCTCCGGATTCATCGCAAGTGCCCGGGCGATGGCCACACGCTGCTTTTGTCCGCCTGATAAACGGTTTGGATAGTCGTTTTTCTTTTCAAAAAGGCCAACTTTGCGGAGCAGCTCTTCTGCTTTTTCTTTTGCAGCCTGCTTTGATTCTTTTTTTACATTAACAGGCGCGTACATGATATTTTCGAGAACGGTTTTGTGCGGAAAGAGGTGAAAATGCTGAAAAACCATCCCGATGTTTTCCCGGACCTTTAATGTGTTGGTTTTCGGCTTCGTAATCTCTTTGTCTTTGATTGTAATGGTTCCGCCGTTAGGCTTCTCCAACAGGTTTAAACAGCGAAGGAATGTTGATTTGCCTGAACCAGAAGGGCCGATTATGGCAACAACCTCACCTTCAGCAATTGTTGTTGATATATTTTGTAATACTTCGTGTTTCCCAAATGATTTTGACAGCTTTTCAACCTTAATCATTGGATTTCAGCTTCCTTTCTACAGCCTTGCCGATAAACGTTAAAATCAAGACAAGCACATAATAAATCAATCCGGCGATAATAAGCGGCTCAAGATAATTGTAAGTGGCGGCGCCAGCTTGATATGCGCGTCTCATGACATCACCAAGCCCAATGACAGTGACGATCGCCGATTCTTTTGTTAGTGTAATTAATTCATTCATAATGGCGGGTGAAATATTTTTGAAGGCCTGCGGCAGCAGCAGATCCTTCATCATTTTTCCATATGGGACACCGAGTGCAACAGCCGCCTCTTTTTGTCCTTTATCAATGGCATTGATGCCGGCTCTGATAATTTCCGATACATATGCGGCAGAATTCAATGACAATGCGGCAACCGCCGCCCAAAACTGATCAATTTGAAATCCGATCAGCTGAGGAAGTCCGAAATACACGATCATAAGCTGCAGCACTAACGGCGTTCCGCGGAACACCGAAGTATAAAAATCAGCGATCCAGCTGAGCGGTCGGAACGTGCTGATCTTGAATAAACTTAGCACAATACCTAGTATAAGTCCGATAATGGCTGATACAATGACAATTTTCAACGTAATAGCCAAGCCTTCTAATATAAAAGGAATTTGGGGGATTGTTGCTGAAAAATCCAAATTCATAGCCTTTGTCTCCTTTTCTTACAGGAAAAAAGATTTCCTATTCAATAAAAAGGCTCAACGAAAAAGTTGAGCCGCTTTTTTACTTCTGGCCAGTGAACCATTTTTTCTTCAATTTTTCGAGCTCTCCGTTGTCTTTCATTTCTTTGAGCGCTTTATTGAATTTGTCTGTCAGTTCACTGTCCTTTCTGAAAGCAATCGCTGAACCGGCTTCCTCCGCTTTCGCATCAGGAATCACGAAGCCTTGCAAGTCGTCATTTGATTTGAAATACCCTTCCGCTACCATGTCTTCGATAATGGCGGCGTCAAAGCGGTCAGATTTGATTTCCTGCACTAAATCAGAAATTCTGTTGCGGTCTTCTGTCTTAAAGTCATATTCCGGAGAAAGTTCTTTCCCCTTCTCTTCCTGAATAGAGCCAAGCTGAACACCGACTGTTTTTCCTTTCAGGTCTTCCAGAGATGTAATGCCGCTGTCTTTTTTGCTGACAATCATATGGTTCGCTGTGTAGTACACATCGGAAAAGTCAACTTGTTTTTTACGCTCAGGCGTCGGTGTCATACCTGACAGTACGATATCCACCTGTTTTGATTTCAGTGCTGTGATTAAGCTGTTGAAGTCCATATCCTGCACTTCAATTTCGTAGCCCGCCTTCTTCGCAAGCGCTTTTGCCAAATCTACATCAAAGCCGACAATATTGTCGTCTTCTTTATATTCAAACGGTTTGTAATCCGCCGAAGTGCCCATAATTATTTTTTTCTTGCCGTCAGCTGAGCCGGAGTTGCTTGACCCGCAAGCGGATAACGCTAAAGTGATACAGGCAGCTACAAGTAATAAGAGCCATTTTTTCATGATTCATTTCCCCCATATTCATTACTTTTGGTGTATTTGAATATTTATTCGTTAATATGTATTTTAAACAGTTTCTTATTTTTATGCAATACTATTTTTAAAAATTATTTATAAGCTTATTTTACCAGCAATCTCTTTTTGATATGATGAGATAAAAACAGATTCACTGTATACCCAAATGTATAATATTTTAATATTTATTCATATCTCTTTGGCATTTTATGCACAAAAAACCCGGAGCCGCTTAGGCATCCGGGTGTTGGTCTTATACTTCTTCACAATATTCTTCAAAGGCTTCTTGCAGCTTTGCCACAACAGCCATTGGTTCATGGCCCTCAATTTCGTGGCGTTCCACCATTTTCATGATTTTTCCGTCTTTCAAAATCGCAAAGGACGGAGAAGATGGCGGGTATCCTTCAAAATAGTCGCGCGCGCGCGCTGTCGCTTCTTTATCCTGTCCGGCAAAAACAGTAACGAGCTGATCAGGTCTTTTATCATAGTGAACGGAATGGTATGCAGCCGGTCGTGCAATTCCGCCTGCGCATCCGCAAACAGAGTTTACCATAACCAATGTCGTTCCCTTCTTCGTAAGTGCCGCATCTACCTCATCAGCGGTTTTCAGCTCAGTATATCCGGCAGCAGCAATTTCTTGTCTCGCTTGGCGGACAATATCATTCATAAATAAATTAAAGTCCATGTTCAATGAAGACCTCTCCTTTTTCATCATCTGTTCTTATGATAGCAAGGAAACGTCCGGATCGGCAAATAACATTGCTTGGCCTTACACTTTTTTTGGCCTTCGTTTACAGCTTACAGAAAAAGGGGATAGTATAACCAGATGTAAAAAAAGGAGCCGTTTTGTATGAGCCAAAGGAAAACATTATTAATCCATAACGGAAATGCCGGAAACAAAAATATAGAAAAGGCACTGGGTGCTGTAGTGCCGGTTTTATCGCAATCTTTTGATGAGGTCATCATTAAACAAACAAAGAAAAAGGATGATGCGTATTATTTTTGCCAATCCATTGATGATTCTGTTGATACCGTCTTTATTCTTGGCGGCGACGGCACAGTTCACCAATGCATAAACGCCATCAGTGTTTTAGAACGAAAACCCGCGGTCGGAATTTTGCCCGGCGGCACATGCAATGACTTTTCAAGAATGCTGGGCATCCCTCAAAATCTCGCAAAGGCTGCGGAAGCACTCGTATCAGGAAAAAAAACAAGTGTAGATGTATGTCAAATGAACGATCGTTATTTTTTAAACTTTTGGGGGATCGGCCTGATTACAGAAACATCGAATCAAATTAACGAAGCGGAAAAAGCTTTATTAGGGAAAATCAGTTATTTTACAAGTGCATTGCGGACCGTCTCATCTGCTGAATCGTTTTCGATGACCTTAAAAATCGATGGGGAAGAAAGAAAAGAAGAAGCTGTTATGCTGCTTGTCATGAATGGACAATACATTGGAACGAATCGAATCCACCTGCCGGATGCTAGTATAAAAGACGGCTTACTCGATGTCCTCATTTGCCGCAGCACCAACCTTTCTGCATTACGGGAGCTCATAAGCTTGGAACAGGACACAGCTGATCGCTTCACCGGAGAGCTGTCCTATATTCAGGCCTCCCGTATCGAAATTGAAACAGACACTGTTAAAAAAGCGGATACAGATGGAGAAGTTTATACTCAAACGCCTGCGGTGATTCAAGTACTGCCGGGACATATTGATATGCTGGTCCCACGTGGCGAATAAGGATCGAATACTGTTAGAAAGATGTTGTAAATCCGTTGACTCTCCCCTAAGAGGAGGCTTTACAGTATAAAAGATACACTTTCGAAAAAAGGGGAAGTCACATGGAGAAACAAAATATGACCCTGACAATACTATTAATCAATTTATTTATTGCGTTTTTGGGGATCGGACTTGTCATCCCGGTCACACCTACCATTATGAATGAATTGCATTTATCAGGTACCGCGGTCGGTTATATGGTGGCCTGCTTTGCTGTTACACAGCTCATCATTTCACCAATAGGCGGGAGATGGGTCGACCGTTTCGGACGTAAAATCATGATCGTAATCGGTCTGTTGTTCTTTAGTGTTTCAGAGTTCTTATTCGCCATCGGGAACACAGTTGAAGTTTTATTTATTTCCCGTATGCTTGGGGGAGTCAGCGCTGCTTTTATTATGCCTGGGGTCACGGCTTTTATTGCGGATATCACAACCATTAAAACGCGGCCGAAAGCGCTCGGTTATATGTCAGCCGCTATTTCAACAGGCTTTATTATCGGTCCGGGCATCGGAGGGTTTTTAGCTGAGATCTACTCCCGCCTGCCTTTTTTCTTTGCGGCGGCTTTTGCCTTGCTGGCATCCATTTTATCAATGCTTTTGCTCCGCGAACCGGAACGAAACCCTGAGAATCAAGAATTACAGGGCCAAAAGAAAGGCTTTAAACGGATTTTTGCACCTATGTATTTCATCGCCTTTCTTATTATCCTGATTTCATCTTTTGGTTTAGCGTCATTTGAATCGTTATTTGCGTTATTCGTTGATCATAAATACGGATTTACAGCCAGTGACATTGCCATTATGGTAACAGGCGGAGCGATTGTTGGCGCCATCGCGCAGGTCGTCTTATTCGACCGCTTTACAAGATGGTTTGGTGAAATCCATCTCATTCGGTATAGCTTAATTCTCTCGACGAGTCTTGTATTTTTAATGACAATCGTACATTCTTACATTGCGATTCTATTTGTTACAGTCACCGTATTTGTCGGATTTGATCTCATGCGGCCGGCGATAACGACTTATCTGTCAAAGATGGCGGGAAATGAACAGGGATTTGCCGGCGGAATGAATTCAATGTTTACAAGTATCGGCAATGTCTTCGGTCCTATTATCGGCGGAATGCTGTTTGATGTCGATGTAAACTACCCATTCTACTTTGCAACGGCTGCCTTAGCCGTAGGCATTGCGCTGACTATAGCGTGGAAAGCGCCTGCACATCTCAAAACCAGCACATAAATAAGAAGCGTGTTCTTTTGTATACTGCAAAGAATGCGCTTTTTATTTATACTGATCATAGAAGGAGTGATGACATGGAGGAATCGTATTACACCATTGGAGACGTTTCAAAACTGGCAAACGTGTCGATTAAAGCGCTCCGCTACTACGATAAAATTGATTTATTTAAACCTGCCTACGTCGACCCGGATACCAGCTACCGCTATTATTCAGATTCTCAGCTTATTCATCTGGATTTGATCAAATCATTAAAATATATCGGCACACCTTTAGAAGAGATGAAAAAGGCACAGGACTTAGAGATGGAAGAACTGTTTGCTTTTTATACAGAGCAGGAGAAGCAAATCAGGGAGAAATTAGATTTTTTATCAACATTGAAAAAAACCATTTCACTGGTGAAAAAGCGGATGAAACGTCAGATGGAGTACCCCGCGAACGGTGAGGTGTATATTTTAGATGAAGAAGAAACCCGAATCATTCAGACAGAGGCTGGCGGGGTCGGACCTGAAAACGTGCTCAACGCCTCCTACAGCAAACTAAAACAATTTATCGAATCAACAGATGGATTTACGAATAATAGCTACGGTGCTACTTTCTCATTTCAGCCATATACCAGCATTGATGAAATGACATACCGTCATATCTTTACGCCTGTATTGACAAACAAACAAATTTCTTCCATTACGCCAGATATGGAAATCACCACGATTCCTAAAGGAAGGTATGTTTGTATCGCGTATCATTTTTCACCAGAGCATTATTTTCTCAACTTACAGAAGCTTATCAAGTATATTATAGACCGCCAATTAACTGTGATCAGTGATGTTTACGAATTAATTATACCGATCCATTACTCACCCAAAAAACAAGATGAATATCGAGTCGAAATGAAAATCCGAATCGCTGAATCAGACGCATAAAAAAAGAGCATTCTTTGAAATTATGTTTCAAAAAATGCTCTTTTGCTTATTAGTAAACAGATGTTTTCTCATCAATCGATTCTAAAATTTGTTTCACGCGACCGAGGAATCTCCCGCACACAAGGCCGTCAAGCACGCGATGATCCAAGGACAAGCACAGATTGACCATATCTCTGACAGCAATCATGCCATGATCCATGACAACCGGGCGTTTGACAATGGATTCCACTTGAAGAATCGCAGCCTGAGGATAATTGATGATGCCCATCGACTGAACAGATCCAAACGAACCAGTATTGTTGACGGTAAATGTTCCTCCCTGCATGTCATCTGCTGAGAGTTTTCCATCTCTTGCTTTTTTGGCAAGCTCAGTAATTTCTCTCGCAATGCCTTTAATTGTTTTTTCATCCGCGTTTTTAATCACCGGAACAAATAAAGAATCCTCTGTCGCAACGGCGATTGAAAGATTGATATCTTTTTTCTGAATGATGTTGTCGCCCGCCCACATGCTATTCATTTGCGGAAATTCTTTTAACGCCTGAGCGACAGCTTTTACGAAAAAGGCGAAAAACGTGACATTAAAGCCTTCTGTCTTCTTGAAGGAATCTTTAATGCTGTTGCGGTATGCCACCATATTTGTGACGTCTACTTCCATCATCGTCCAAGCATGCGGAATTTCCGTTTTGCTGCGTTTCATATTGGAAGCAATTGCTTTTCTTACGGCTGTAACAGGGATTTTTTTATCTCCGGCAGCAGATGCAGGATATGAAATCTCTTCTTTCCGCTCCGGCTTTGGTGCTGACTCTGCATTTGGCGCTTCTGTTTTCAGCTCCTCACGTCGTTCTTGCATGCCGCCGGTTTCAATGATGCGCTGAATATCTTTTCGCGTAATGCGGCCGCCGGCACCTGTTCCTGTCACTTGGTCCAGATCAATATCGTGTTCACCCGCCAAACGAAGTACAGCTGGCGAGTAGCGCTTTTTATTCGGTTGACTGGCAGCTTCGGCGCTGCTTTCTGCTGCAGGTGTCTCAGCTTCTGATGATGATCTCGGCTGCTCTTGTTTTTGTTCAGCCGGATTCGCGCCTTCTATTTCAATTTTGCAAATGATTTCCCCTACTTGCAGTGTCTGTCCTTCTTCCCCCACAAGCTCTGTTATCGTTCCGGTAAAAGAAGACGGAACCTCTGCATTCACTTTATCTGTCATAACTTCCGCAATTGGATCATATTTGTTCACTTTATCACCGGGGGCAACAAGCCATTTGCTGATCGTCCCCTCTGTCACGCTTTCTCCAAGCTGCGGCATCGTCATTTGTTCTATTGCCATGATCGTATCCTCCTTACGTCTTTAAAACTCCGCTAATTCTCTCATCGCCGCTTCCACTTTATCAGGGTTGACCATAAAGTATTTTTCCATTGTCGGCGCATAAGACATAGCCGGAATATCAGGACCTGCAAGCCGTTTGATCGGCGCGTCTAAATCGAACAGACAATGCTCGGATATAATGGCGGCTACCTCGCTCATGATGCTTCCTTCTTTTGTATCCTCTGTGACTAAAAGGACCTTACCGGTTTTGGACGCGGCTTCGATGATTGCTTCTTTATCGAGCGGATAAACCGTTCTTAAATCCACTATATGTACAGAGATGCCATCTTTTTCGAGACGCTCTGCAGCCTGTAATGCGAAGTGGACACACAAACCGTATGTGATCACTGTGATATCTTCGCCTTCCCGCTTTACATCAGCCTTGCCGATCGGCAGAACATAATCATCAGCCGGGACCTCTCCTTTTATCAGACGGTACGCGCGTTTGTGCTCAAAAAACAGAACCGGATCTTCGTCACGAACTGCGGCCTTTAAGAGTCCTTTCGCTTCATATGGCGTTGAAGGCATCACAATTTTCAGTCCGGGCTGATTAGCAAAAATCGCTTCGACTGACTGAGAATGATAAAGGGCTCCATGTACGCCTCCCCCATATGGCGCTCTAACGACAATCGGACAGCTCCAGTCATTGTTGCTGCGGTAGCGGATTTTAGCAGCCTCGGAAATAATCTGGTTGACCGCCGGCATAATAAAATCAGCAAACTGCATTTCGGCAATCGGCCTCATACCGTACATAGCAGCTCCGATACCGACTCCAGCGATCGCTGATTCGGCAAGCGGCGTATCCAACACTCGCTCTTCTCCGAATTGTTCGTATAGTCCGGCTGTGGCTTTAAATACACCGCCTTTTCTTCCTACATCTTCCCCAAGGACGAAAACGCGAGGATCTCGTTCCATTTCTTCTTTCATCGCCAAATTGATTGCATCAATATATGACATTACTGACATTGTTCTTCCTCCCTACTTCGCATACACATAATCAAGCGCTGACTCAGGAGCTGCATAAGGGGCGTTCTCCGCTTCATCCGTCGCTTCATTTACGATTGCCATGATTTCATCCAGCATGGTTTGTTCTGTCTCATCAGACAGCAGGCCTATTTCTTTTAAGTACGCTTGATAAGTAAGCAGGGGATCGCTTTTTTTTGCTTCCTCTACTTCCTCACGGCCTCTGTAGCTGCTGTCATCGTCATCGCTGGAATGCGGTGTAAGGCGATAAGAAATGGTTTCAATTAATGTCGGGCCTTCACCGCTGCGCGCTCGTTCACGCGCTTCTTTGACCGCTTGATACACTTCCAGCGGGTCATTTCCATTTACGGTTACGCCAGGCATTCCATAGCCTACGGCACGGTCGGAAATGTTCTCACATGCGACTTGCTTATCGTAAGGCACTGAAATTGCGTATTTGTTGTTTTCACACATGAAAATGACCGGCAGCTTATGGACAGCGGCAAAGTTTGCTCCTTCATGGAAATCCCCTTGGTTAGAAGACCCTTCTCCAAATGTGACAAAAGCAGCAATATCCTTTTTCTCCATACGCCCCGCCAGCGCGATGCCGACTGCGTGCGGCACTTGCGTAGTGACCGGAGATGATCCTGTCACGATCCGGTTTTCCTTTTGACCGAAATGTCCCGGCATCTGGCGGCCCCCTGAATTCGGATCTGCTGCTTTAGCAAACCCAGACATCATTAAATCCTTTGCTGTCATGCCAAATGCCAGCACGACACCTAAGTCTCTGTAATACGGAAGTACATAATCCATCTCACGGTCAAGAGCAAAGGCAGCCCCTACCTGCGCTGCTTCCTGTCCTTGACAAGAGATTACGAACGGGATTTTACCTGAGCGGTTTAACAGCCACATTCTCTCATCGATTTTTCTTGCTAACAGCATGGTTTTATACATATCAACGGCTTCCTGATCAGTCAGCCCTAGTGCTTGATGTCGGTTTGTACTCATTCAAGCCCCTCCTTTATGCTTTTAAAAATGAATGGCTTTGCCGTCTGCGGCGAGCGCTGCTTCTCCAATCGCTTCTGAAAGCGTTGGGTGCGGATGAATCGTTTGCCCGATCTCCCACGGTGTCGCGTCCAACACTTTGGCAAGGCCTGCTTCTGAAATCATGTCGGTGACATGCGGGCCGATCATATGCACGCCAAGGATATCATCGGTATCACGATCAGCCACGATTTTTACAAACCCGTCGCTTTCTCCGTATACAAGCGCTTTTCCAATGGCCATAAACGGGAACTTGCCGATTTTGACATTATGGCCTTTCTCCTTTGCCTCATCTTCTGTTAAGCCGACACTGGCAGCTTCAGGGCTTGAGTAGATGCACTTCGGTACAAGCGCTGGATCAAGAGGATGCGGATTGAGGCCTGCAAAGTGCTCAACGGCCATGATTCCTTCATGTGAGGCAACGTGGGCTAACTGAAGACCCCCGATTACATCTCCGATTGCATAAATATGAGATTCCTTCGTTTGGCAGCTTTCATTGACTGAAATAACACCGTTTTCAGTAACAATATCGGTGTTTTCGATGCCGATTCCTTCGATATTTGCCTGTCGCCCGATGGAAACGAGCATTTTTTCAGCAGAGAAAGTAATGGTTTCTCCGTCTTTTTCCGCTAGTATGCTGATGTCCTCTGACGTTTTTGTGACTGAGTCAGGCAGCACTTTTGCCCCTGTAACGAACTGGATGCCTTTTTTCGTCAGAAGACTTTCCATTTCTTTAGAAATGTCCTGATCCTCAGTTGGTAAGATGCGGTTCGCATATTCAATAACCGTTACCTTCACGCCAAAATCATGAAGCATAGACGCCCATTCGATACCGATAACGCCTCCGCCGACAATGATGATCGATTTTGGCAGCTTTTCCATTTGAAGAGCCTCATCTGAAGTCAATACATGTTTGCCGTCCGCTTCAAGACCCGGAAGCATTTTTGGCCTTGACCCTGTTGCAATGATGACTTGTTTCGGGATCAGCATGTCATTTTCTTCGCCATTTCCCCGCTCCACAGAAATTGTCCCCGGCAGCGGAGAGAAGATAGATGGCCCGAGTATACGGCCATAGCCGGAATACACGTCGATTTTTCCTTTTTTCATTAAATGACTCACACCGGCCGCAAGCTTATCAACAACGGCTTGCTTACGCTGCTGCACTTTTTCAAAGTTGAGGGATACACCAGCCGTTTCCACTCCGAATTGACCGGCTTCACGAGCTGTCCGGTATACCTCTGCGCTTCTAAGCAGCGCTTTACTCGGAATACAGCCTTTATGCAGACATGTTCCTCCGAGATTTTCCTTTTCTACAACGGCTGTTTTTAAGCCGAGCTGAGCGGCTCTGATGGCCGCAACATAACCGCCGGTACCGCCGCCCAGAATGACTACATCATACTCAGTTGCCATGGTGACTCACTCCTCGTCTGTCTATTCAATACGATATTGTTTAGATTGCTCTTCGCCCAGCAATACCCTGAGTGCTCCTTGAGCCAGAGACTGCAATTCATTTTCTCCCGGATAGACGAAAACATCTGAAATCCAATCTATGTATGATCTGATATTAGAAACAAAGCTTTTGCCATACGCAAGTCCTCCCGTCAGCACAATCGCTTCCACTTCACCTTTTAAAACAGCACTGGCTGCCCCGATTTCCTTTGCTATTTGATATGCCATGGCATCAAATATGAAACGGGCTTTTTCATCGCCCCCCTGAATCATTTGTGCCACTTTTTCTGCGTCATTCGTACCGAGATAACCGAAAAGCCCGCCTGTGCCCACCAATTTTTTCACCATTTCTTCTCTTTCATACTGTCCTGAAAAACATAAATCGACAAGGTCTCCTGCAGGCACTGTTCCTGCACGCTCAGGACTGAATGGCCCTTCTCCGTGAAGTCCGTTATTCACATCGACCACCCGCCCGCGGTCATGGACGCCAATCGTAATGCCGCCGCCCATATGGGTCACAATCATTTTCGTATTCTCGTATCGTTTGCCGAGAGAGGCTGCCGCCTTACGGGCGACAGCTTTTTGGTTTAACGCATGGAAAATGCTTTTCCGTTCAATCTCAGGCATACCTGAGATTTTTGCGAGCTCTGACATTTCATCTACGACGACAGGATCGACGATATATGAAGGGATATTCAGGCCGTCAGCGATTTCCCGCGCGATAATGCCGCCGAGGTTAGAAGCATGCTGGCCGGCATAGCCGCTTTTCAAGTCCTCAATCATCTCATCGTTCACTTCGTAAGTTCCGCCTTCAATCGGCCGGATAAGGCCGCCTCTGGCACAGACTGCATCAAACTTTGAGATATTGATTCCCTGTTCATGAAGCGTTTCGAGAATATGGTGTTTTCGAAATTCATACTGATCAATAATTTGGTCAAATTGCTGTAGCTCTTCAATGTCGTGTCTCAATGTTTTTTCAAAAATGCTCCGTTCGTTATGAAAAACACCGATTTTCGTTGAAGTTGAGCCTGGATTAATTGTGAGAACGCGCTTTTCGTCATATAGCACTTCCATAACCTCCAGTTCAATTTCTTAGCGTCTGCTTAATACACTGTGGCCGTTTTGCAAAAACTGGCTTCTTGAGCGGCGCATGCGTTCAATCCGTTCCTCTGCCAAGCGGTCAGCCGCTAAATATGTCGGAATGCTGTCACGCTGAGAAATATCAAGCACACGCTCAATATTGCTGTAAATGCCTTCGACTTTCTTCAATGCACGTTCTGCATTATAACCATTCAGCTCATCTGCCACGTTGATGACGCCGCCTGCGTTAATGACATAATCCGGCGCGTAAACGATGCCCATTTCGTGAATTTGATCGCCATGACGTGTTTCTTTTAATTGGTTATTAGCCGCACCCGCAATGACTTTTGCCTTCAGCTGGTTTATGGTGTCGTCGTTGATTGTTGCACCAAGGGCACATGGCGCATATATATCGCAGTCTTGCGAATAGATCTCTTCCGGATCAACCGCACGGGCGCCAAAATCCTCAACCGCACGCATTACTGATTGTTTGTTGATATCCGTAACGATTAAGTTTGCTCCTTCTTCATGCAGATGGCGGCATAGATTATAGGCAACGTTCCCTACACCCTGCACAGCGATGGTTTTCCCTTCAAGAGAATCGGTTCCGAATGCAGCTTTTGCAGCTGCTTTCATTCCTCTGTACACCCCGTATGCTGTAACCGGGGACGGATTTCCAGAAGAACCGAAAGCGGGGGAAATTCCTGTGACATAGTCTGTTTCATCATGAATGATATCCATATCCTCAACCGTTGTACCCACATCTTCAGCTGTAATGTATCTGCCGTTCAGCCCTTGAATATAGCGGCCGAACGCGCGGAACAGTTCTTCATTTTTGTCTTTGCGCGGATCACCGATAATAACTGTTTTTCCGCCGCCAAGGTTTAAGCCTGCTGCCGCGTTTTTATAGGTCATGCCTTTAGCCAGTCTGAGCGCATCTTCAATCGCCGCTTCTTCATTTTCATATGTCCACATTCTTGTTCCGCCAAGCGCCGGGCCGAGCGTTGTATCATGAATGGCGATGATCGCTTTTAAGCCTGATTGTTCATCTTGGCAGAATACCAATTGTTCGTAATCGTATTTCTCCATATATTTAAAAAGTTCCATGTTCGTTCCTCCTAATATGTGTGTTTTTCAGATGCGCAGATCGCCAGCGCAATAGAATACAGTTTATTTTCAGCGGAGTCCGCTCTGCTCGTTAAGGCAATCGGCGCTTTAGCTCCTGTAATGACAGCCGCCACGCTGGCCTTCGCAAAATAAATCAGTGATTTATATAAAATATTGCCAGCCTCAATTGTTGGGACGAGAAGAATATCTGCACTGCCCGCTACGTCTCCTGACATCTTTTTCTGGGCTGCAGCAATTTGTGATACTGCATTATCCAAAGCAAGCGGGCCATCAACAATACAGCCTTTGATTTGGCCTCTTTTATACATTTGGGCAAGAGCAGCTGCATTTACTGTCGCTTCCATTTTCGGATTCACCGTTTCGATCGCTGCCAGAGCAGCTGCTTTTGGCATATTGTTCCCTACAGCATGGGCGACATGAACAGCATTTTGCAAAATCTGCCGAAGCTCTTCCAGCGAGGGGGCGATATTCATTGCCGAATCTGTCACAAACATCAATCTGTCAAAGTCCGGTATATCGAACACCGCCACGTGGGAAAGGATACTGGATGACCGAAGTCCCTCTTGTCTGTTTAACACCGCTTTTAGCAAAACAGAAGTCGGCACATTCCCTTTCATTAAAACGTCCGCTGTTTTGTGATGTACAGCACGAACCGCTAGTGTTGCCGATTCCTCTGGTGTATCAGCATGAATGATCTCTACTTGATGCCCTTGCATAGATGATGTCAGATTGTTCAACCTTTCACTGTCGCCGGTTAACAAAAAACGGGCTGATAGGTGCTCGGATGCCAGCTTTACAGCCCGGATCACTTCCTCATCCTCAGCATGGGCAACCGCAATGGTCTTGTTTTTGTACATCGACGCTTTACCGATCATATTTTTCAGCTTCATCTTTTACCACCTTTCTTGTTTCGACTCCGCTTTTTATTATGCAAGTTCCATGCCAGCTCCTCGTCATGCTGTTATAACGGGTTGATTGAGAAAGTCGTGCAGAGGTTTGCGCTCATTCTGCAATTTATTGCATGCCTTCATTTGCAAGGCCGTATTTATCCATTTTGTAATATAAGTTTCGAATGCTGACACCCAGGGCTTTTGCCGTTTTTGTCCGGTTAAAATGATGCTGTTCGAGCGTTTTCTGGATCAAATGCGCTTCGAATTTTTCCACTGCGACAGACAGCTTTTCTCCTTCAATAGCCGGGAAATCAAATCCGGGCCTTTGCTCTGCGGCAGTTTCTTTTTGTTCAACTTCGAATACAGGCAGGTGATCTTTTTCTATCCATTCCGTATGCGGATTCAGAAAAATCATGGCTCGTCCAAGAACATTTTCCAGCTCACGGACATTCCCAGGCCAATGATAAGCAGATAAGGCACGCAAGGCTTGCGGCGAGAGTCCCTTTACGTTTCTGCCGTAATCCTGGTTAATCTTTTGGATAAGCCTGATGCTCAGCGCTTCAATGTCTTCCAGCCGCTGCCGCAAAGGCGGGATGGAGATCGGATAACGGTTGATACGATAATACAGGTCTTCGCGGAACGTTCCATCCGCCATCGCCTTTTCGATATTTACATTTGTCGCCGCGATCACTCTGACATTGACAGGGACCGCTTTCGATCCGCCCACTCTGACAATTTCCTTCTCTTGAAGAACGCGGAGCAATTTTGCCTGCATATTGTGTGTCAGTTCTCCGATTTCATCTAAGAAAATACTGCCGTTATTGGCTTCTTCGAACAAGCCCTTTTTACCGCCTCGCTTCGCTCCTGAAAACGCACCATCCTCATAGCCGAACAATTCCGATTCCAGCAGATTTTCAGAAAGGGCTGCACAATTCACGCGTATAAACTTATTGTATTTCCGATCGCTTTCGTTATGGATGGCATGGGCGAACAGCTCTTTTCCTGTTCCTGATTCACCGCGCAGCAAAATCGTTGCCGGCGTTTTCGCCCCGAGCTTTGCCTGCTCAAGCGCCACCAGCATTTGCTCGCTTTTGCCGATAATGTCATCGAAAGTGTATTTCGCTTCAAGTGTGCGAATGATTTGTCTGGCGCGATTTAGCTCCACGGTCAGCATTTTAATTTCGGACACGTCGTGAATCACACCGACGCTGCCTTTTAAAATCCCGTCTACGATCACCGGCGCTACATTGACAATAACCTCTTTTTCATTCGGGCCTACCTTCATTCTGACACCGCGGACTGGGCGTCTTGTTTCAAGCACCTTTAAATGCATGCTTTCACCTTCGGTTATATCAGCGTTTGCGGGCTTGCCGATGACTTCTTTTTCAGAAAGACCTGTCATTTTCGTATATGCTTTATTGATCAAGAGACCTGTGCCGTTTTCATCAACGACAGAAATCGCCTCATCTGAGGATTGAATAATCGCCTCCAGCATTGTACGCACCTGTTTGAGATTCGTCACTTCCTCCGCCAGTTCAACGGCATCCGTAATATCCTTGAATACACAGAGGGCACCAAGCAAACGGCAGCTTTCATCTATGATCGGCAGTCTGGTTGTCACGATTTGATTCTCGCCCAAAAGCTGCTTTTGGTTGTATTCAGGCTCTCTCGTTTTTAAAATTCGCGGCAGCTTTGTGCTCGGAATGACTTCTTTTATCGGACGTCCGATGACTTCCTCGCGTTTTTTCCCGACCATTTTTTCGGCCATAGAATTAAAGAGAATGATTTCTTCATTGATATCAATAAAGATCATCCCGTCATGGGCAGAATTGAAAATTCGGTCATGTTTATATGTTTGCTCTTTCAGTATTTGAATCAGGTGCTGCTTTTCTTCCATCAGCTGAAAAACGATGTACGCCAATTTCCCTGGCATAACAATAGTCTCTTCATGCTTTTTTTGAAGGAGTTCGTCAAACACAGCTTGATCGCCGGTCGTATGGATGATGATATCCGGTTTTTGTTGTATGTAAGGTTTCCAATCAGATGAAACGGCAATCCCATACTGTTTTGCTTCTTCTAATCCCGGCGCCTTGGGGTCTTTGTCAACAATGGCAATGATCTCTATGATGGCTGTTTTGATTAGAATATGTAATAACGCCGTTCCCCTTTTTCCGGCACCTACCATCAGTACCTTTTGCATCCCGCTACCCCTTTTTATGAAAAAATTTGCACACCTAATTATTCCGTTGCAATAATTTGCACAACCCTATGTTACCACGTTTTCTTCTCTTGACAAAATATTTTTTCCACTGGACAATAAAGGAAATGAAAAGATAAAGGGGTTTTCTGATGATGAGCCGACTATTTGCGCTTTTGATATTAGTCATCCCCGGGGCCATTTCTGCTATAGGCATTAAGCTGATGAGAGATACGCTTTTCGGCCATACAATAAAGCCATTTGCAGCTCTTTGGCTCCAAGGTTTGTCAGGATTTATCTTTTTTACGTTCGGCCTTTATGTACTGGCCGGGTTCGTTTTATTCAGAGACAGAAAACGCAACCAAGTCAGCCAGCGATTCAGAAAACGATAGCCGCAAAAAAAGCCGGAGAATACTCCGGCTTTTTTACCTATTCGTCTGGCAAAACGCTCTTAGCTATCGTGTTATCTAACGCTTCATAGTCATGATAAGAAATTGTATCGTACAGTTCTTTTCGTGTCTGCATATCTTGCAGCCCTTCTTTTTGTGAGCCGCGTCCCTTTATCAAAGCAAACATCCGTTCATAAGCTTTTGCCGCCGCCCGAAGAGATGTGACAGGATAAATAACCATGTGAAATCCCATATCTTCGAATTCATCAGCACGATAATACGGTGTTTTCCCAAACTCGGTCATATTTGCAAGGAGAGGAACAGAGATGCGCTCAGCAAACTGACGGAATTCATTCTCCGTCTGAAGCGCTTCGGGGAAAATCGCATCTGCTCCAGCCTCAATATAAGCCTCAGACCGTTTTATTGCGGCATTAAGCCCTTCCTGTGCCCTGGCGTCTGTACGGGCGACGACAACAAGAGAGGGTGCCGCTTGTTTGATCGCTTTTATTTTTTGCGCCATTTCCTTTATCAAAACAAGTTGTTTTCCATTTAAATGTCCGCATTTTTTCGGAAGCTGCTGATCTTCTATTTGAACGGCGGCCACTCTTGCTTCCAGCATCTCACGGGCGGTTCGGGCGGCGTTTAACACACCGCCAAACCCGGTATCGATATCAACAAGCAGAGGCAGGTCAGCTGCACGCACTAGATCTTTGGCCCGGCCAGCCATCTCTGACGACGTGATGATCCCTAAATCAGGAAGCCCTCTGCTGGCTGTATATGCCGCACCAGACAAATAAACAGCAGAAAAACCAGCCTCTTTTGCAAGCAAGGCTGCCATTCCGTCATGAGCCCCGGGAATTTGCAAAATGTCCGGAGCTGACATCAGCTTGCGAAAACACCCGGCAAGCTCCTCTTGTGACGATTGCTTATTGACGATCCAAGACATGACATCAACCCTCCTTTTACATGCAAAACATATCTACAAATTCATTCACACGCATCGTTTGCAATGTCTCATCATTGGTACAACTCTCATAAATGTATTTTTGCTGTTTATCAGAGAAATGGGTTTTGAGATTGGCAGAAAACTTATCCAGCAATTTCGGCACTGCCTCGTCTCTTCGAAAACGATGGCCAAGCGGAAATTCACATTTCACCATTTCCGTGCTTGTTCCGTCTTTAAAATAAACTTGAACAGCATTTGAAATGGAACGCTTGTCGGGTTTCAGGTAATCCTCGGTAAATGTTTTATGTTCAGTCACTTCCATTTTATCCCGAAGCTTATCTATCCTTGGATCAATCGCTGTTTCAGCCTCATAATGCTCCGCCGTGATATCACCAAAAATCAAACCGATTGCTGTGATGTATTGGAGGCAGTGATCACGGTCGGCCGGATTATGGAGCGGCCCTTTTTTATCAATGATTCGGATAGCGGATTCATGCGTTCTGATAAGAACACGGTCAATCTCATTAATCCGATTCTTTACCTGCGGGTGAAGGATGACCGCGCACTCCGCCGCTGTCTGGGCGTGAAATTCCGCAGGATAAGACACTTTAAATAACACATGTTCCATAACATACGTATCGAGCGGGCGGGCGAGTTTGATCTCTTTCTTATTGAATAAAACGTCTTGGAACCCCCATCCCGGTGCGCTCAATGCTGTCGGATAACCCATTTCCCCCTTTAACGCCAGCAGCGCCAAATGAACACCTCTGCTCGTTGCGTCCCCTGCCGCCCATGATTTACGCGAGCCTGTATTTGGTGAATGGCGGTATGTTCTTAGGGGAGCATTGTCAATCCATGCATTCGAAAGCGCATTTTTTATTTCTTTTCTCCCGCCGCCCAAAAGCTTGGCTGCAACAGCAGCTGTCGCAACTTTGACAAACAGGACATGATCAAGGCCAACCCGATTCAAACTGTTTTCTAACGCCAGCACACCTTGAATCTCATGTGCTTTGATCATCATCTCAAGTACGTCACGTATTATTAAGGGCTCTTTTCCTTCAGATAGTCTTACCCTTGATACATAGTCGGCAGCGGCAAGAATCCCTCCCAGATTATCGGACGGATGCCCCCACTCCGCCGCCAGCCACGTATCATTGTAATCGAGCCAGCGGATCATGCAGCCGATATTAAACGCCGCCCTCATCGGATCTAGAACATATGACGTTCCCGGCACTTTGCTCCCATTTGGGACAATCGTTCCCGAAACAATCGGACCGAGCAGCTTTGTGCATTCAGGATACCGGAGCGCCAAAATTCCGCAGCCCAGCGTATCCAGCAATACATACCCCGCTGTTGTAAACGCCTCAGAACTTGTAATCTCTTTCTCAAGCACATAGTCTGTGATTTCTTCTATGACATGATCTGTTTTCAGCATTCTACCAGTTCCTTTCATCATTTAGAATTCGTCCTGATGGCGCGGGCCCTTATAGCTGACACGCGGTCGGAAAAGACGGTTATTGGCATGCTGTTCGATTACATGAGCGCATAAACCGGCTGTTCTCGCGCTGAAAAAGACGGGTGTATACAATGGAATCGGTATGCCGAGCATCCAATACACAGGGGCAGCGTAGTAATCCAAATTCGGGTAAAGCCCTTTTTCCTTCTCCATCAGCCGCTCGCCTGCTTCACACATCTCGTATAAACGATGGTCACCGGTTTTATCGCATAATTGCTTGAGCGCTCCTTTCATCATGAGTGCTCTCGGGTCCATTTTTTTCATATACACCCGGTGGCCGAATCCCATAATTTTTTCTTTTCTGTTCAGTTTTGTTTGCAGAAGCTGTTCAAAACCGGACGTTGTTTTCGCCTCTAAAAGCATATACATCACAGCTTCGTTTGCTCCTCCGTGAAGATCCCCTTTCAGTGAGGCAACAGCTCCTGTTAAAGCGCCGTATAGATCTGAATGGGTAGACGCGATGACCCTTGCCGCAAAGGTTGAATTCGGCATCTCATGCTCACTGTACAGGACGAGTGATCGGTCAAAAATCCGTTCTTCCAGTGAGGATGGTATTTTCCCTGTCATCATGTAAAGAAAATTCGCGCTGTAGGATAGAGTGTGAAGTGGAAAAATCAATTCTTTCTTATTAATGATTCTGTAGCTGGCAGCGGTGAGGGCAGGCATTTTCCCGAGAAGCTGATAGGCGCGTTCTTTGTTCGCGGAAGAAGATCGATCATCTATTTGCCGATCATAGCCTGCAAGTGCTGACAGGCCGGTACGCAGGCTATCCATTGGATGAGTGTGCTCAGGGAGCAGCTCAAGCAGACGTACAATATCAGACGGCAGTTGTGATGTGCTGCTTATTTTTAGCGTTCCCGTTTCACTTTCTTCCGGAAGCCTGCTCTCCAGCAATAAATGGACAAGCTCGAGGTAGCTTTTTGTTTTAGAAAGATCTATTAAATCATGGCCTCGTATTAAAATCTGGCTGGACTGGGTGTCAAGATAAGAAATACATGTTTCTGCCGCAATCACACCGTCCAAACCAGGAGCATAATGCTGTTTCTCCTTCATATCCTCAACCTCCGTTTTGCTTTTTTGTCTATCAGGTTCCGCTAAGCAGATGTTTGGAAATAATCAGCCTTTGAATCTCGTTCGTTCCTTCATAGATTTGCGTCACCTTTGCATCGCGAAGCAGCCGCTCGACTGGATAATCTTTCATATAGCCATACCCTCCGTAAATCTGGACGGCCTCTAACGCTGCCTTTACCGCAGTATCGGAAGTGAATTGCTTAGCCATAGACGCTTCTTTTCCACAGGCCAACCCGCGGTTATGAAGGTCTGCAGCGTGATAGACAAGATGCCTCGCTGCCTCTGCTCTTGTCGCCATGTCAGCCAGCTTAAACGATATGCCTTGATTGGCGGCGATAGACCTCCCAAATTGCATTCTCTGCTTCGCGTAATTTACGGCATGCTCAAGAGCCGCATCTGCAATTCCGAGCGCCTGTGCCGCAATGCCGATGCGGCCGACATTCAAATTCGCCATGGCAATGTGAAACCCATCCCCTTCATTGCCAAGCAAATTTTCTGCAGGCACTTCTGCATGATCAAATATCAGTTCCGTGGTATTAGAGCCATGGAGACCCAGCTTTTTTTCTTTTTTTCCAACTATAAAACCGGGTGTGTTTTTTTCAACGATAAAAGCCGAAATCCCGTTCCTGCCTTGATCTGGAGCTGTTAAAGCAAACGTGATATAGATATTTGCGGCTCCGCCGTTTGTAATGAATATTTTCGACCCGTTTAACAGGTACTTGCCGTTTTTTTTGACAGCTGTCGTTCGAAGGCCCCCGGCATCCGAACCTGAGTGAGGCTCTGTTAGGGCAAATGCCCCCAAATGGTCTCCTGAAGCAAGCTTCGGTATATATCTCATCTTTTGTTCTTCATTGCCAAAGTGCAGAATCGGGTTTGTGCCGACTGAGGTATGAACGGACAGAATCACACCGACGGCTGCGCTGATTTTAGAAATCTCATGAATCGCCAAAATATAAGAAACAACATCCGCACCTGCGCCACCGTATCGTTCTGGGACCGGTATTCCCAGCAGGCCGTGTTTACCCATTTTTTCAATCAGCTGAAACGGGAATTCGTCCGTTTCCTCCATGACTTGCGCAGCTGGAGCAATTTCTTTTCGGGCAAAATCACGCACCATTTTTCGCATCATGACTTGCTCTTGGGTTACATGCAACTCGTCCACCCCCGGATGGAAATGACTTCAGGAAGTTCCCTCCTCATATTGATAAAAACCGCGTCCGCTCTTTTTGCCAAGCCAGCCCGCTTTGACATATTTGCGGAGCAGCGGGCAAGGGCGGTATTTGGGATCGCCAAGGCCGGAATGAAGAACTTCCATAATCGACAGGCACGTATCCAGCCCGATAAAATCTGCTAATGTGAGCGGGCCCATTGGATGATTCATACCCAGCTTCATCACCTCGTCTATTGCCTCGGGCTTTGCCACCCCCTCATATACGCAATAGATGGCTTCATTAATCATCGGAAGAAGCACGCGATTGGAAACAAACCCTGGAAAATCATTCACTTCTACTGGCGTTTTTCCCATTTTTTCCGCTAAGCCCATCACATCTGCCGCTGTTTCTCCTGATGTAGCCAAGCCGCGAATCACTTCAACCAGCTTCATCACCGGGACGGGGTTCATAAAATGCATGCCAATGACCCGTTCAGGCCGGTTTGTGACAGCAGCGATTTCTGTAATAGGCAAGGAAGATGTATTGCTGGCCAACATCGTATGAGGCGGGCAAATCCGGTCAAGTTTTTTAAATATTTCAGTTTTAGCTGTCATGTTTTCTGAGACAGCCTCAATCACAATGTCCGCAAACTTTGCCTCCTCAAGCGTTCGAGAGAGCGAAATGCGGCTGATCACACCAGCCACTTCCGCTTCGGTCTTTCTTCCTTTCTCAGCATCACGGGTTAATTGTTTCTTCAGCCGCTTTAATCCTGTCTCTGCAGCCTCTGGATTCACATCATACATCTGCACATAAAAGCCCGCGCCGGCAGCTGTTTGAGCGATCCCACTCCCCATCTGACCTGCACCAGCTACCATGATTTGTTTGATTTCCATTTAAATCCCCTTTTTCATCATGTTTTAGTGAACCTGCACTAAGACAGCATCTCCCTGAGCCGCACCGCTGCAAATGGCGGCAACACCCAGTCCCCCTCCCCGGCGTTTTAATTCATAAACAAGTGACATAAGAATTCTCGCACCGCTTGCGCCGATCGGGTGGCCAAGCGCAATTGCCCCGCCGTTTACATTTACTTTTTCAAGGTCAAAGCCAACAATTTTTTCACATGTCAACACGACAGAGGCGAACGCTTCATTTACTTCAAATAAATCAATATCTCGGACGGTTAAATCGTTGTTTTTTAAAAGCTTGTTGATTGCAACCCCCGGTGCTGCCGCTAGCTCGTGCGCTCGCATTCCTACAGTTGCAAAGTCTAGAATTGCAGCCAGAGGCCGTTTACCAAGCGCATCAGCTTTATCTTCTGACATCAGCACAAACGCACCCGCTCCGTCATTGACTCCCGGAGCGTTGCCGGCTGTAACGGAACCAGCGCTTGTATAAATCGGAGAAAGCTTTGCAAGCTGATCCAGACTTGTGTCACGGCGAATCGCTTCATCTTTGTCTACAATTTTTGTTTTTCCTTTTCGGTCGGTCCGCCTTACGGGAATGATTTCATCCTGAAATGTCCCATTATCGGCTGCCTTAGCTGCACGCGCATGACTCCTTAGCGCCCATTCATCCTGCTCGCTGCGTGAGATCCCATATTCCTCGGCCGCTGTATTTCCGTGAACAGCCATATGCACCCCGTCAAACGCGCACATTAATCCGTCATAAACCATTAAATCCCTAAACTCACCATCTCCTATCCGGGCTCCCCAGCGCCCGGCGGGCACGGCATACGGGATATTGCTCATGCTTTCCATTCCTCCGGCGACAAGCAGGTCCGCATCATGCGCCCGGATCATTTGATCACACAAGGTGACAGCGCGCAGTCCGGATGCGCAGACTTTATTCAGCGTTTCTGACGGTACGCTCCAAGGCATTCCAGCCAGACGGGCAGCTTGCCGGGAAGGTATCTGCCCTGATCCCGCTTGGACAACCATGCCCATGACGATTCCTTCCACCTCATCTCCAGAAACTTCAGCCCGATGTAACGCCTCCTTCATCGCAATGCCCCCAAGTTCAGCAGCTTTCACCTCTTTCAATACTCCACCAAATTTGCCAAATGGAGTTCTTGCGGCACTTACAATGACTGTTTTCCTCATGATTTCACCTCATTCAGAAGATAGACAGCGCTTACAATTTCTAGTTGCCTTCTTGAATATATGCGCTGAAATGTCCATGAATGAACGAAAAAAAGAAGGCTGCACCAACAGCCTCCTTTAAAAAACAACTAGTTATTTTTCAGCAATGCTTTTGCCTTTGCAGGAAAATCGGTGAATATACCGTCTGCCCCCGCTTCAATGAGACGCTTCATATCTTCTGGCAGATTAACTGTAAACGGCCTTACCTTGATCGAACTGCTCTTCATTTTTTTCAGCACCTCATCCGCTGTTCCCGGGCTATTCAGCTTCGGATGGTAACCGGTTGCTGGAATTGATGCCATATACCGATCGGCCTGATAAAGCACATCTGACGTTAGCACCGCCCGTTCGATATGAGGAGCAAGCCGGGCGCATAGGGCCAAGCTTTCATGATTAAAGGTGGAGAGGATGATTCTTTCCTCTATCTTGAACCGTTTCACTGCCTCCAGTACTTTTTCTTCCATTCCTTCATACCGGATGACGCTGTTTTTTAATTCAATGTTGATGAGAAAATCCTTTTTGTCTGCCCACGAGAGCACTTCTTCAAGCAGCGGCACTTTGATGTCTCTGTACGTCCGATCATAACGAGCGGCCGCACTCGCGGTCTTTATCACATCGTACACTGTATCCTTCACAAATCCATCGAGCGTTGTCGTCCGATCAAGTTTTTCATCATGGATCACAACAATGCGCCCGTCTTTTGTCAGCTGCACATCAAGCTCAATTCCATCCGCTCCTGCTTCAATTCCCTTTTCAAATGCAAGCATTGTATTTTCGGGATATTGACCTGATGCCCCCCGATGGGCAAAAATCTTTGTCATCGTTTCACCTCAAGCCCTAAAGTAGTCTCCATTATACTGTGTTTGGCCGTTCCGCTCTAGGATTAAGGCTGTAAAATCTTACTGATTGTAATAAGAATCAATGCCTGTAACAATCGCATCTGCGGCTTTTTGCTGGTATTCTGGGCTTCCAAGCTTGTCCGCGTCAGAACTGTTAGTCATAAACCCAAGCTCCGCCAGCACACTCGGCATTTGCGAATATGTAATGACATAATAATTTGATTCCTTCACGCCCCTGTCTCTCGTCTTTAAAGATGAAACGAGCTGGGACTGAATATTTGCCGCCAGGCGCCGGCTTTTTTCCCCTTCATGATCAGACTGAAAATATGTTTCTGTTCCTGACGCTGAAGCAACTCCTGAATTGACATGAATGCTGACAAAAAGATCGGCCTGATTGACCCTTGCCTTCGCCACTCTATCCTCCAGAGTCAGAAAATGATCGTCAGACCTAGACGAAACTGGATTGGCTCCCTCCGCTTTCAGCTTGTCTGTCACATGCTCGGAAACGGCTGCATTAATATCTTTTTCAAAGAGCCCTTTCCCAACTGCTCCGCTATCTTCACCTCCGTGTCCGGCATCAATGTATACTGTTTTCCCTTCTATCCGCTCAGCTGCCTGAGCATAAGGCGCGAGCATCAAACAAAATCCGCATAGAGCTAAGCTCCTCCATAACATTCTCAACTTTCTCCCCCCGGTCTTTTATGACGCATTCTTCTGCAGCTGAATATCTTGCAGCTGCAATGTTCCATTATTCTTTTTTATATATTTCACCTGGACATCTGTGTGATCTGGCAGTGATTCACATTCATCACGTTTAGCCTTCGGGACCTGTATCATCGTCTCTTCTCCATTCAAAGAAACCGCAATCGTATGAGGGTCAGCCGAGCCAATATATTCCCCCTCTTCTGTAAACCTTGGGGCTGAATCATCTGCACTTGCAGCACTGCACCCTGAGAGAAGAAGCACAGTTAACAGCAATAGAATCGTTTGTTTCACATGATCACCTCTTCTTCCTGATGTTTGGCTTTTATCTTTGATCAGAACGGCAGATTTGTAAAGCCAGCGCATACGCCAGCATTCTTGTTCCATATTTTTCAACCAGGCTATCCGACCTGATCATTTCCTGTTGTTAGAAAGAAAACAAGCGAATTCGCCTATGAGGATGGCTCTAATCGAAGCGTATATTAGAAAAATTTAACGGAAAGAGGCTACTTTTTATTCATTTTAAAAAATATGAGGAACGATGTAAGCAAATCGTTTGACGGGCGGATCAGTCAGGCGTAACCTTTTAAAGGATATTCACTTTGCAGAAAGAAGTTACAGCCATGAAAAAATTCGTTCTGCTGCTCGCTGCAGCGGTCATCACTTGCACCATTGGCCACCAAATCAGCGGCGGCTACAAAGCGCCTGAAAAAGAGCGAAGAAAACAGCACTCTGTACTCAAGATATTCAGCCGGTAAAGCAGATCAATTGCATTAATTTTTACATATAGGCTAGAATATGTGCGAATCCTAACGAAAGAAGATGATCAAATGAACCCTAAGTATAAACCGCTGTTTGAACCATTTACGTTTAAAAGCGGTGTTACAATCGACAACCGGATCGCAGTAGCACCGATGACTCATTACGCTTCGAACGAAGACGGTACAATTTCTGAAGCAGAACTTGACTATATCATCCCACGCTCTAAAGAGATGGGGATGGTCATTACAGCCTGTGCAAATGTTACACCGGACGGCAAGGCTTTTTCCGGGCAGCCGGCCATCCATGATGACTCCAACATTCCAGGTTTACAAAAATTAGCGCAAGCCATTCAGGCACAAGGCGCTAAAGCTGTTGTGCAAATTCATCACGGCGGCATTGAATGCCCGCCTGAGCTCGTTCCTGAACAAGATGTTCTAGCGCCAAGTGACGTATTTGATAACGGCAAACAAATCGCTCGCGCTTTAACAGAAGAAGAAACGGAAAACATCGTGAAGGCATTTGGAGAGGCGACAAGACGCGCCATTGAAGCCGGATTTGACGGTGTCGAAATTCACGGCGCAAACGGCTACTTGATTCAGCAGTTTTATTCTCCGAAATCCAATCAGCGTACAGACCGCTGGGGAGGAAGCGCTGAAAAACGATTAGCCTTCCCACTGGCAATTGTTGATGAAGTGAAAAAAGCTGCGGCAAAACATGCGACGGGTGCGTTTTTAGTCGGCTACCGCCTGTCTCCTGAGGAACCTGAGACACCAGGATTGACAATGACTGAAACCTTTACGCTTGTTGACGCTTTGAGCGATAAAGAATTGGATTACCTTCATATCTCGCTGATGGATGTAAACTCAAAAGCGCGCCGCGGCGCAGATCAAACTCGCACACGCATGGACTTATTGAATGAACGTGTCGGAAACAAAGTGCCGCTGATCGCTGTCGGTTCCATTCATTCCGCAGATGACGCGCTTGCCGTCATTGAAAGCGGCATTCCATTGGTCGCTATGGGACGCGAAATTTTAGTTGACCCTGACTGGGCTGTGAAAGTAAAAGAAGGCCGAGAAGAACAAATCGAAACAGTGATAAAAGGCACGGATAAAGAGAAATATCACTTGCCTGAACCTCTATGGCAAGCCATTGTGAACACACATGGCTGGGTGCCTTATAAAGATTAATATAAAAAGACTGCCGAAACAGATTCGGCAGTCTTTTATTATATAAACAGTTTATGTAAACATCTAAACAGCAAGAGAAGGAACTCTCCAGCTGCATCTGGAAGCAAATCTAAGAGAAACCCAACACGCTTTCTTGCTTTTTTCTTTTTCATTTGTACGTCTCCTTCGATTATGATGCTTCCTTACTTACGATTTTACAGGGAAAAGGTTTCAATTTGACTATGGATGTTTGATTTTGATTCTCCAAGTAGTGAAAACACATGAAATCACGACTGTAAATGAAATAAAGTCGCTCAAGATGGCTATGTTCAAATTGATACAAAGCGCAAGAATAAATAGTACAATCAGCAGCCCATACATGTTCAACCCAAACAGAAACTTCATCTATGATAACAAATCTCCTCAAAACAAAACGCCTCCTACTTATTAGCGCGAACTAATAAATAAAAGACGTGATTTTCATCATCGGTTCATATGTTCATGTTTAAGAAGCTTTATGCTCTAATCTCAGCTTGTCTGCTACCATCGCAATGAATTCGCTGTTGGTCGGCTTAGCTTTTGTCATACTGACGGTATAGCCGAACAGTGAGGAAATGGAATCAATGTTTCCTCTGCTCCACGCCACTTCAATCGCATGGCGAATCGCTCTTTCTACACGGCTTGCGGTTGTGTTGAATTTTTTGGCGATGTCAGGATAAAGGACTTTTGTAATGCTGCCGAGCAATTCAATGTCATTGTATACCATGGAGATTGCTTCGCGCAGATAAAGATAGCCTTTAATATGTGCCGGGACGCCAATTTCATGGATAATGCTTGTGATGCTCGCGTCGAGATTTTTCTTCTTTGGCTCAGGCTGGCTGCTGCGTATAATGCTGCTTTGCGATGAGGGCGCACGATGCGTCACATTGCTGGCATTTCCGCTGACCTGGCGGATATGTCCGACAAGGTTTTCCATATCAAACGGTTTGAGGATGAAGTAGGACGCGCCTAAATCGACGGCCTTTTTCGTGACATCTTCTTGTCCAAAGGCTGTCAGCATAATGACATTCGGCTGCTTTTTGAGATCTGATTCCCTCAGTCGCTCTAAAACAGCAAGTCCGTCCAAATGCGGCATAATAATATCCAACACAAGCACATCGGGATCTTTTTCTTTAAACAACGACAGGCACTCTTGTCCGTTATAAGCTACACCGATCACTTCCATATCTTCCTGTCCTTCTATATATTCACTCAACAGGCTTACCAGCTCTCGATTATCATCAGCAACACAAACTTTAATTTTCTCCACGTTTCTTCCTCCCCAAATGTAGTTAACAGGATTCACCCTTGCTACATGTTTACATTCGACAAAACCGCTATATACCCTCTAAAAAAAATCATAATCATCAATATTAGTGGCATATCTTTATTATTCTATGTTTTTCTCCGTTTTTCGACTAAAAATGAAATTTGACAAACAAGGAAACGTGAATTTGTCGAAAAATCTTCTTTTGTATATTTTACCGTATGTATTCTGAGAAGTGAAGAGGGATCAAAACAAAAAACTGCCGGAAATCCCGGCAGTCAGCTTGCTTTTTCTTTTCCATAAATATCGATTCCCGCTTCTGACAGCATCCATTCAATATGAACGCCGTAGCCGCTTGTCGGATCATTTACAAACACATGGGTGACAGCGCCGATCACTTTTCCATTTTGAATGATCGGGCTTCCGCTCATCCCCTGAACAATGCCGCCCGTTTCTTTCAACAGCCTAGGATCGGTTATTTTTAAGACCATTCCTTTTGTGGCTGGGAACTTTTGCGGCGTGGTGCTGACAATTTCGATATCAAACTTTTCCACCTTGTCATCATCAATGACTGTTAAAATTTCAGCAGGCCCTTTTTTGACTTCAGTAGAAAACGCAACCGGCAGTGCTTGATCTGAAATGTTATTTTGAATCGGCTGGTGCAGTGTGCCAAAAATGCCAAATGGGCTGTTTCTGTTAATATCCCCGATCGTTTTTCGTTCTGAGGAAAATCGCGCCAGTTTTTCTCCCGGATTTCCGCCTGTTCCTTTTTCAATGGATGTCACAGTGGACTTAACGATTTCTCCATTGTCCACTACAATTGGTTTCTTTGTATCCATATCGGAAATGACGTGGCCAAGCGCTCCGTATTTTTTTGTTTTTGGTTCATAAAAGGTCATGGTGCCGATGCCAGCGGCAGAATCTCTAATGTATAACCCAATTCTGTACTTACCTTCTGCTTCATCCTTTTCAGGGATTAGCTTCGTTTCAATTTTTTGTTTATCGCGTTTGATGAGTAAATCTAAAGATTCTCCGGTTTTACCGGCTTTTTGAATAAATGGAGCTACATCATTCATTTTTTCAATTTTCTGTCCATTCATTTCAATAATAATATCGCCCGATTCAATGCCTGCCGTTTCTCCCGGAGATTTTTTGCCTTCACTTGTATTGATTTGATGAAATCCGACGACAAGCACACCGACGGAATGAAGTTTTACACCAATTGATTGTCCGCCGGGTATGACCTTTAAGTCAGGAAGAACTTGCACTTTTGTTTTTTTAATTGGAAATCCGGCCAGATCGTATACTAACTCTGACTCGCCTGATTTTTTGCCAGTCACCTGGATTTCATGCGGGTCTTTCTTTACTGTAAACGCTTCTGATGATTCTTGTGCATGGGCGTTTACCGCTAAACCCGTTTCAATCGCTTGCGTTTGGGTTTCAAATACCCTCATTTGCGCTGGAATCAGTAAATACTCTTTTAGCGGTTTGCATAAACCTACACTTAATAACGAAACAAGGAGAATTAAACCTATTGCTTTTCTAATGTTATCGGGCATTCACTACTTCACTCTCCTCGCTCCTATCCCACACCTTCTTTATGACTTGCTGCTACATCATATAATTTTGCCTTCTGACGGCTTATTTATAACTGTCATATGAAGAAAAACATTGGATATACTGATGAACGAATGGATGTGCGTGAAAAAAAAGCTGCGCTTTCCGCGCAGCTTACCCAGTTGATTTGACTCGATCCGCTTGTTTTAAAAGTTCTTTTGCATGGCGTTTCGTTAAATCTGTTACTTCGACCCCGGCAATCATGCGCCCGATTTCGACCACCTTTTCCTGCTTAGACAACGGTTTAACATGTGTAGTTGTTCTGCCGTCTTTTAACTCCTTCGCAATATAAAGATGCGTATCGGCCATGGCAGCTACCTGAGGCAAGTGTGTAATACACAGCACCTGTGATCCTATTGATACTTTATGGATTTTCTCAGCGATTGCCTGTGCGACTCTGCCGCTTACACCAGTATCGACCTCATCAAAAATAATTGATGTCACATCCTGCTGAGAAGAAAAAATGCTTTTTATTGCAAGCATCACCCGGGACAGCTCTCCGCCGGAAGCGACTTTTGAAAGGGATTTCAATGGTTCGCCTGTATTGGTCGAAATTAAAAATTTCACTAAATCAATCCCTTGTTCAGACAGCTGAACAGGCTGTCCGTTTACAACCGGCGCCTCCTCATTGTGTGACGCTGCTCTGACTTTAAACTCTGTATCAAACGTTGATTTTTCCATGTACAGGCTTTTTAGTTCCCGGTGAATTTCATCAGCCAGCTTTTTCGCCCATGCTTTTCTGATTCGCGAAACATTTGCCGCTTCCACTGCAACATCCTTGCCGACTGAGTCAAGCTCCTTCTTCACACTTTGAAGATGGCTGTCCCTGTTTTCAATTTGGTCAATCTCTTCTTCAATTTTAGAAGCATATTCCAAAATATCCTCAACAGTCGCACCGTATTTTCGTTTCAGCTGTTTGATTTCATTAAGACGCGTCTCAATATAGTTCAGGCGTTCCGGGTCATATTCAAGCTCATCCAGCATATTTCTCATCTGAAATGTAGCATCTTCCAAAAGATAGTAGGAGTTCGACACACCTTCAGACAGTTTTTTCAGCGGTTCGTTAATATCGGATATATCTTCAAGCTGCGCCGAGGCCATTCCGACCCAGTCCAATCCGCCCTGCTCACTGCGTAGCGCATTATATGCATTTTGCAGCGATTCATAGATCTTCTCAAAGTTTGAAATTTGCTGGCGCTCTTCTTGGAGATGTTCATCTTCATTAAGCTCGAGCTTTGCCGATTCGATTTCTTCGAGCTGAAATTGAATGAGGTCAAGACGATGGGCCATTTCCTGTTCGCTTTCTGAAAGCTGTTTAAGCTTTTTGAGCAGCTTCATATACCGCAGGTACCCTTCCTGATACGCTTGGAGCGCGCTTTCCACTTCGGTTCCGGCAAACTTGTCCAAAAGCTGAAGATGATTTTCGTCTTCCATTAACAGCTGGTTATCGTGCTGTCCGTGAATATCTAATAAAAGCCTGCCGATCTCTCGCAGTGAAGCAATCGTGACAAGCTTGCCATTCACGCGGCAAACGCTTTTTCCGCTCGTGCTGATATCTCTTCTCATAACAATCATGTCGTCGGAAACGTCGATTCCCTGCTCAGTGCACACGTCAAAAACGGGGTGGCCGCCCTCTAGCAGAAACAGCCCTTCAAGCTCGGCTTTTGTCTCTCCATATCTGACAAATTCAGATGATCCTCGTCCTCCGACTAAAAGAGAAATGGCGTCAATAATGATGGATTTACCTGCTCCGGTTTCTCCTGTTAAAACAGTGAGCCCGCGTTCAAAAGACACCGTCAGTTCCTCAATGATGGCAAAGTTCTTAATCGATAGTTCAGCTAACAAACAGCATTACACCTCTTATCTTTTGTTAGATTTCTGTTACAGCAGCTCAAGCAGCCTGCTTTTTACGCTGTCAGTATCTTCAGGAGTGCGGCAAATAATTAAAATTGTGTCATCTCCGCAAATGGTCCCCATAATTTCATCCCAGTCCAAATTATCCATCAGCGCACCGATTGCCTGGGCATTTCCCGGCATCGTTTTCAGCACAATCATATGGCTTGCTGAGTCTATCTTTACAAAAGCGTCCATTAATGACCGCTTCAGCTTGGAAAGCGGATTGAAACGCTGGTCTGCCGGAAGACTGTATTTGTAAGTGCCGTTATTCGTAGGCACTTTCACTAGGTGAAGTTCTTTAATATCCCGTGAAACTGTAGCCTGTGTTACTTTGTATCCATCCTGCTTCAGCAGGTCGACTAATTCATCCTGCGTTTCGATTTCATTGCTCGTAATGATGTCTCTAATTTTAATATGCCTCTGGCCTTTGCTCATGTAAGCACCTCTATTTCCAGCTTATCTGTCCTTTTATGTTATATGATTCTCTGCAAATTGTACATGAATGCAGAAAAAAGGAATAATAGCGCACTATTATTCCGGTACATCTGCTTTTTTTTCTTTTAATGTCTTGTGTGCCTCTTCTACAACACGTAAGATCTCTTCTTCCGGCAGCTCCTGCCCTTCCTGTCCCTCTCCCGGCCAATGCAAATGAAGGAGAAATTCAATATTTCCGTCTCCTCCCGTGATTGGAGAAAATGACAGGCTTCTGCAAATATAGCCTTCAGCCGCAGAAAATTTGATCATTCGCTTGAGAACATCAGCATGCACTTTCGGATCTCTGACAATCCCTTTTTTGCCGACGGATTCCCGTCCCGCTTCAAACTGCGGCTTGACGAGAGCCATGCAGTCACTGCCCGGTACAAGCAATGTTTTGAGGACAGGCAGAATGAGCCGCAGTGAAATAAATGACACATCAATCGTGGCAAACTCCGGCATGCCTTTTGTGAAGTCTGCCGGTGTTGCATACCGAAAGTTCGTGCGCTCCATCACAACGACCCGATCATCCTGCCTGAGTTTCCATGCAAGCTGATTGTAGCCTACATCCACCGCGTATGACTGTTTCGCTCCATTTTGCAGGGCACAGTCCGTAAAACCGCCGGTGGAAGAGCCAATGTCTATCATGATTTTATCCTTAACAGAGACAGGAAACTCCTCCAGCGCTTTTTCAAGTTTTAAGCCGCCTCTGCTCACATATTTCAGCGGGTTTCCTTTTACGGTTAACGGAAGGTCGCGGTCAATTTTTTCCCCGGGCTTGTCCAGACGGTTTTCGTTTGAATAGACGATTCCCGCCATAACAGCTCTTTTGGCTTTTTCCCGCGTTTCCGCCAGCCCTCTTTCTACTAGTAATACATCTAATCGTTCTTTCTTCGATGTCATGATCCAATTCCTTTATGTGTCTTTGGCGGCATCAATAATCTAATGCGGTTTGCCACCTGCTGTTTTGTTAGTCCAATCTCTTCAAGAAGCGCCGTTACGCTTCCGTGCTCGATAAACCGATCCGGGATACCCATTCTGTCGATCGGTGTATGATATTCACCTTGATCATGAGCGAATTCTAAAACCGAGCTTCCGAAACCGCCTTCTAAGACTGCTTCTTCAATCGTTAAAATGGGCAATCCTTCTGTTAAAATATCCTTCATCATCTTTTCATCAATCGGTTTAATAAAGCGCGCATTTACAACCCGCACAGAAAGGCCTTCTTTTTGCAGCTCTTCAGCTGCTTCAAGCGCCATTTCGATTGTTGTTCCGAACGTTAAGATGACAGCATCGTTCCCCGGACGCAGCACCTCCCACGTACCGATCGGAATCGTTTTCAGCTGTTCATCCATTTTTATGCCAAGTCCGTTTCCGCGCGGAAAACGCATCGCAATCGGGCCTTCATCATAGCTGAGTGCTGTATGGACCATATGCTGTCCTTCATTTTCATCTTTTGGCATCATTAAAACGATGTTTGGAATATGGCGCATAAACGCAATATCAAATACGCCTTGATGTGTCTCTCCATCAGCGCCTACGAGTCCGGCACGGTCAATCCCAATAAACACATTGGCGTTTTGGCGGCAGATGTCATGAACAACTTGATCATATGCCCTTTGCAAGAAGGTTGAATAAATCGCTAGGTACGGCTTCATCCCTTGCATTGCCATAGCAGCTGCCATCGTAGCGGCATGCTGTTCTGCGATTCCTACATCGAACATGCGGTCAGGGAATTCCTTTGCAAAGCCTTCAAGCTTAGAGCCCACAGGCATAGCAGGTGTAATGGCTACAATACGTCCGTCCTCGCGCGCCATTTGCTGTACAGTGCCGCTGACAAGACCGCTCCATGAAGGGGCTGCTGCTTTCGGTTTTACAAAGTCACCGGTATTGATTTTATATGGCCCGGTACCATGCCATGTGCCGACTGTATCGGTCTCAGCCGGTTTGTACCCTTTCCCTTTTTTCGTAATAACATGCAGAAGAACAGGGCCTTTCGTTTTTTTGGCGTATTGAAGATTCTCTATCAGCTCATGATAAGAATGTCCGTCCACTGGGCCTAAATACGTAAAACCAAGCTCCTCAAAAAACATTCCGGAAACAAGCATGTATTTCAGGCTGTCTTTGACCCGTTCAGCCGTGGCTGCAAGTTTGCCCCCAACTGCCGGGATTCTTTTAAACAAGTATTCGAGCTCGTCTTTGACCCACTGATATTTCCCGGCAGTGCGCAGACGTCCGAGCATAGAATGAATGGCGCCGACATTTGGTGCGATACTCATTTCATTATCATTTAGGATGACAATCATGTCTTTTTTCTCATCACCAATATGATTTAAGGCTTCAAGCGCCATTCCGCCGGTAAGCGCGCCATCACCAATAATGGGAACAATAAATTCATCCGTTCCTCTAATATCACGCGCAGCTGCCATTCCCATGGCGCCTGACAGAGAAGTTGAGCTATGCCCGGTTTCCCACACATCATGCTCGCTTTCACTCCGCTTTGGAAATCCGCAAAGCCCTTTGTACTGGCGAAGCGTCGCAAATTCTTTTCCGCGTCCTGTCAGCAGCTTATGGACATACGATTGGTGGCCCACGTCCCACAAAAATTTGTCTTTCGGGCTATTGAATTCTTTATGCAGCGCAACAGTAAGCTCTACGACACCTAGGTTTGGGCCGATGTGGCCGCCGGAAGCGGATAAAGTTGTAATTAAAAATTGACGGATTTCATCACTTAATTTCTCTAATTCATCAATGGACATATTTTTTAAAAACGACGGGTCCTGTATTGATAAAAGATCCAAAGCGGATCAACTCACTTTCAGCATGAATTTCTGCAATGATACATGTCTTTCGTATGCCAAGCTGGACAAAGGCCAGATCTCAGACATAAAAAAAGACAAACGCGCTTTTCCTTTTCACTTTTCATATAAACTGCTTACATTTTACCATATCTCGGGCAGCCGCTTCAAATTAGGATTGGTTTAGTGATCCCTTGCCGCAATTAATTCACAAAGCTCATATAAGAGGTCTTTTTGAAGCGAGAGTCCGCCGATCAAACGCTTTGCTTCTTTTATGTGAAAATCCAATTTATGCTGGGCCCCTTCCAGTGAAAGAAGTGACGGATAAGTCGATTTATCGTTTGTTGTATCCGAGCCGACACGTTTGCCGATTTTCTCTTCACTGCCTTCTACATCTAAAATATCATCTCTGATTTGAAAACCGATTCCAATGTGGCTGCTGAAGGTCCGCAGCGTTTCGATCTCTTCCTCAGGCGCATCCGCCAAAATAGCACCGGCGATTACGCAAAAACCGAGGAGCTTGGCGGTTTTCCGTTCGTGTATGGATTCGAGTTCTTCAAGCGTCACTTGTCGGTTTTCCGCTTCCATATCAGCTACTTGTCCCCCAACCATGCCTTCAGTGCCTGCCGCTGAAATCAATTCATTCACAAGCCGAAGGCGCTTTTCTGCTGATACCTCATCTGACACATGGGAGGTGATCAGCTTAAAGCTTTCTGTTAAGAGCCCGTCACCCGCTAACACTGCTGTCGCTTCACCGAACACTTTGTGGTTTGTCGGCTTCCCGCGGCGCAAATCATCATCATCCATACATGGAAGGTCATCATGAATTAACGAATATGTGTGAATCATTTCAACAGCACACCCGACCGGAATGCCGTCCTGTTCACTTTTCCCGTAGGCGTTTAAAACAGCCAGCACAACGAGTGGCCGCAGCCGCTTTCCGCCGGCCTCAAGGGAATACAACATCGACTTTTTTAATGAGTCCGGCATGTCAAGCTTTTCTGTATAGACAGACAGCTGATGTTCAATCGTTTTTTTTCGCTCTGCCAGAAAGCTCGTTAATTTATTTGTCACCTTTGTCTTCCTCCTGAACACTGAAAGGTGCCAGTTCGCCGTCTTCTTTTAAAATGAAGTCCATTTGTTTTTCGACTTTTTGCAGCTTTTCATGGCACATTTTTGATAGAGCCATGCCTTCTTGGAAATAGTTAATTGCCTGCTCTAAAGGCACATCGCCTTCTTCAAGCTTTGATACAATGCTCTCAAGCCCTTTCATCGCTTCTTCAAATGTCATGTTTTCATTTTTTTTCACGTCTGTCATTTTTCTTCCCCTCTCTTTTCTAATACTTCACAGGTCAGCACGCCGTCCTTTAATTTGACCTCAACCTGATCCTTCTCTTCTATCTGACTGACACTTTTAATGAGTTCATCTTCTTTATAAGCCAAGCTGTATCCTCTTTCCATCACTTGAAGAGGGCTTAACGCATTCAGCTTGCCAAGAACAGTTTGAAATTGGGAGTGCAGCTGTTTCATTTGGATATTCATGTTTTTTCTCAGCTGATTTGTTTGTTCTTCGTAACGTATTTTCGCTTGCTTTAGCTGTTCATGAGGGTGCAGCGCCTCTAATCTGTATGTTTCACGCTCAAGCTGTCTGCTGTTTTGATCTAAAAGTGCGGTAAGCTGTGCTTGAAACTGCTGATAGGCCAGGTCAAACTGCTGCTCTTTTTGCGCATACAACCGCTTTGGAAAACGGAAGGCATACGAGGATTGGAGCGTTTGAACCCGTTCTTTTTTCTGGCCGAGATGCTGCTGCATCGCTCTTGTCATTCTGACTTCCGCCGTCTTTGTCCGTTCAATTAAATCAGTAGTATGAGGCACGGCAATCTCAGCTGCTCCTGTCGGTGTTGCGGCTCTGATATCAGCGACAAAATCACTAATTGTAAAGTCCGTTTCATGCCCGACAGCAGATATAATCGGAATATTGGAAGCGAAGATTGCACGTGCTACTATTTCTTCATTAAATGCCCATAGTTCTTCTATCGAACCGCCGCCTCTTCCGACAATTAATACGTCGCAGAGCTCTTTTTTATTTGCCTCTTCAATGCGCGTAACGATAGATTTGCTCGCGTTTTCACCTTGTACGAGCGCTGGAAGAACAATGACTTTTACAAGGGGATATCTTCTTTTTAGAGTTGTAATGACATCTCTGACAGCAGCACCCGTTGGGGATGTCACAACCCCGATTGTGGCTGGAAATGCGGGGATTTGTTTTTTATAGCGGTCCTCAAATAAACCTTCTCCGGCAAGCTTCTTTTTCAGCTCTTCGTACGCTAAATAAAGCGCTCCGACCCCGTCAGGCTGCATTTCTTTGGCGTATAATTGATAGTTTCCGCTCGGTTCATATACGGAAATGCCGCCTCTGACCAGCACCTTCATGCCGTTTTCAGGTTTAAAAGGCAGACGCTCGCTCTGTCTCGCGAACATCACCGACTGCATTCTGGCGTTTTCGTCCTTCAATGTGAAATAAATGTGGCCTCTTGTGTGTATTTTGACATTCGATAATTCGCCTTTAATCCAAATATTTTCAAGGTGAGGATCAACATCGAATTTTCGTTTTATATACTTTGTCAGCGCCGAGACGGTAACATACGCTGTTTCGCCCATGTCTCAAACTCCTCTCATAAGCATTCCTGCACCATAACTAAAGAAAACCCGCCCTGGCTTTAGGAGCCTCAAGAAGCGGGTATCGTGCTCATATTCACTGCGGACAAAACGTCCCGCCTGTGAATACCTCCAATTATCTATGATAACGTACGTTTCGCGGATTTAACAGTATTATGCGCAAGCATCGTGATGGTCATCGGCCCTACTCCGCCCGGAACCGGTGTAATGAAGGACGCTTTTTCCTTTGCCCCTTCAAATTCTACGTCTCCGCAGAGCTTTCCGCTTTCCAGACGATTAACGCCAACATCAATGACAACAGCGCCCTCTTTGATCTGGTCTGCACTGATGAAATTAGCCCTGCCGACTGCCACCACCAGGATGTCCGCTTTTTTCGTATGTTCTGTCATATTTTCTGTTCTTGAATGACAGTAAGTAACTGTCGCGTTTTCATTTAATAAAAGCTGGCCCACAGGTTTGCCGACAATATTGCTTCGGCCGACTACAACAACCTCTTTACCGGAAAGGTCGATCTTGGTTTTCTTCAAAAGCTCAACAATTCCGTGAGGTGTGCAAGGAAGAAACGTATCTTCGCCAAGCAGCATTTTCCCAACGTTTAGCGGATGAAAACCGTCTACATCTTTATCAGGAGAGATGCGTTCGATTACCGCTTTTTCAGAAATATGATCTGGAAGCGGAAGCTGAACGAGAATGCCGTGAAACGCAGGGTCTTGATTGTATTGATCAATAACGGAAAGCAGTTCAGCTTCTGTGAAGCTGCTGTCAAATTGATCAAGCTTGAAATTCATTCCCATTGTTTCAGCTGCTTTTTTCTTTCCACGCACGTAAGAGTGGGAAGCAGGATCATCTCCAATTAAAATGACCGCCAGCCCGGGAGTGACGCCTTGCTTTTTAAGCTCTTCTACCTCTTTTGCCAATTGTTCGCGTTTTTCTCTAGCTGTTTCTTTTCCGTCGATGATTGTTGCAGTCATTTTCTTTCCTCCTATGATTGTTCAATATCAGATTTAATGTTAGAAAGAACTCCGTTTACAAATTTTGTCGCTTTGTCATCGCCAAACCGTTTTGCCAGCTCAATCGCTTCATTCATGGAGACATTCACCGGAATGTCTTCGGCATAGGCCATTTCGTATGCTGCCAGACGCAAAATCGCGCGGTCAACATTGGCAATCCGATCGAGCTTCCAATTCACGAGGTGTTTGGAGATCATTTCATCCAGCTGGACTTGATGTTCCAGCACTCCGTGTACAAGCTGTTCAAAGAAAGGATCTGTTTTTTCTTCATCCAATGCATGTTCTATGGCTTCATTCACTGCAATATCGCTGACATCAATTTGAAATAGTGCCTGCAAAGCTTTTTCTCTTGCTGTTCTTCTTTTCATTTTCTTTCTCCTTTGATCCTCTTTATCTGCTTGTCGTTAAGCCACAAAGAGATCATAACATATTTTTTTCATATCCGCATATTGAAATCAAGGTTTCTTACCCTATTACCGAATATTTTCACGCATCGTAATATGATCATTCGGATTTCACGATCATGAAGAAACTCGGCTGCTTTGAGCCGGCTTTCTTCATACTTTGAAATAAGGGTAACGTGTAAAAAAACCAAAGGGCCGCCCTCCCCTTGGTTTTGTGTTTAGCCATTTACATTTCTTCGTCGATTTGGACTTCCTGGGCTTTTGTGTCAAATTGAATGCCGACGATATGAATATTGATTTCATTAATCGAAAGAGACGTCATGTTAAGTAAGGTTTGACGAATATTTTCCTGAACGGATGCTGCAACTTTCGGAATCGAAACACCGAAGCTGACGACACAATATACATCGATCGTAATTCCGTCATCCGCAAGGTCGACCTTGACACCTTTGCCATGATTCACTTTACCGAAGCGCTCGACAACGCCTGTCGCGAAGTTTCCGCGCATTTCAGCAATACCCTCAACTTCTGAAGCTGCTATGCCGGCTATAACCTCAATGACTTCCGGTGCAATCTCAACCTTACCTAAATGTGTATCTTGATCCATCTTAAGCAAGCTGTTGTCTTTCATTCAATTCACCTCCGTTAAAATTATGAGCCCATTACATCATATGTTTCTAAAAATTTCGTATTAAACTCTCCGCCCACAAATGTTTCGTGTTCAAGCAGTTTTAAGTGGAACGGGATTGTTGTCTCAATGCCTTCGATGACGAATTCGCTCAATGCGCGCTTCATACGGGCAATCGCTTCATCCCTCGTTTTTCCGTATGTGATCACTTTTGCAATCATGCTGTCATAGTACGGAGGGATAGAATAGCCCGGATAAGCAGCTGAGTCGATACGGACACCAAGACCGCCAGGAGGCAGGTACATTTTAATTTCACCAGGTGACGGCATGAAATTTTTACTTGGGTTTTCCGCGTTGATCCGGCATTCGATAGCCCAGCCTTCAAATTCAACATCTTCCTGCTTGAGGCTCAGTTCTAATCCTGATGCCACTTTAATTTGTTCCTTAATCAGGTCAGTTCCTGTCACCATTTCTGTAACTGGGTGCTCTACCTGAATTCTCGTGTTCATTTCCATGAAGTAATAGCGCTGTTCTTTGTAGTCATAAATAAATTCAACTGTTCCTGCGCCTGTATAGCCGACCGCTTTCGCAGCCTTTACCGCGGCACTTCCCATCTGCTCCCTGATTTCTGAATCAAGGGCAGGAGATGGTGATTCTTCCAAAAGCTTTTGCAGACGCCTTTGAATTGAGCAGTCGCGTTCTCCTAAATGAATCGTATTTCCGTAGTTATCGGCAAGCACTTGGATCTCAACATGGCGAAAATCTTCTATGTATTTTTCTATGTATACACCTGGATTCCCGAATGCTGTTGCGGCTTCCTGCTGTGTAATCTTAATGCCATTAATCAATTCCTCTTCGGTGCGAGCAACCCTGATTCCTTTTCCGCCTCCGCCTGCGGTGGCTTTTATAATTACAGGATACCCAATTTCATCAGCAAGCGAAACCGCTTCTTCCACATTTTCTATAATTCCTTGTGAACCCGGCACGATTGGCACACCGGCCTGTTTCATCGTTTCCCGCGCAACGTCTTTTGTTCCCATTTTTGAAATGGCGTCAGCACTCGGGCCGACAAACGTGACGTTAACTTCTTCACATAATTCAGCGAAATCAGCATTTTCAGCTAAAAACCCATATCCCGGATGAATAGCGTCCGTGCCAGTCAGTTTTGCAACACTCACAATATTCGTAACGTTTAAATAGCTGTCTTTTGATGCTTTCGGTCCGATGCAAAAAGCTTCATCAGCCATTTGAACATGAAGGGCATCTTTATCAGCTTCTGAATAAACAGCGACAGTATCAATCCCGAGCTCTCTGCAGGCTCTGATGATTCTGACAGCAATTTCTCCTCGATTGGCGATCAATAGCTTTTTAATCATGTTAAGTCTCCTTACTCTGCTTTTACAAGAAATAGAGGTTGTCCGTATTCGACCAGCTGGCCGTTTTCTACTAATACTTCAACGATTTCGCCTTTCACTTCCGCTTCGATTTCGTTGAAAAGTTTCATCGCTTCTACTATGCAGACAACGGTGTTTTCATTTACTTTTGAGCCGGCTGATACATACGGGCCAGATTCCGGTGATGATGATGCATAAAACGTTCCTACCATTGGTGAAGTGATTTTATGCAGATTTTCATCCTGCTTTGGCGCTTCTTCGGCAGGTGCCGGCGCTGCTTGCTGCGCTTGCGGTTGAACTGCCTGCGGAGCCTGTGCCTGCACTGGTGCTGCCGGCGCCTGCTGCATCACTTGAACAGTGCCCGCTTCATGTTTTTTCAGTTTTAGGGAAACACCTTCATTTTCATATACGAATTCATCAATTGCAGACTCGTCAATCGCTTTAATCAGCTCGTGGATTTCTTTAATATTTAACATTCAATCGCACTCCTATGTAAGAAATTTCTTTTTTTATAGGTTACTACTAAAAGTACATACTATGTTTATCTTACAGGAGCGGACTTTTGAATTCAACTCTAATATGAATGGCAACAAAAAGCCCGCTGCTAAGCGGGCGTGTTTTTCCTCTTATTTACTTGGATGGCTCAAATGTGACAGCGACGTCTTTCATTGTTTTGATTTCTTTTGCCACAAGATCGATAATCGCTGTCGCCTTTGATTTAGAGTGTTTGTCTGATTTGACTGTAATGTTGATTTTATCTCCTTCAGCATTAACGAGCGCGTCTTCGTAGCCTTGTGTTTTAATAAGCGTTTCCAGCTGTTTTTCTGTTCCTTCTACTTCACTGAGAGCTGTCATTTTATCATATGCTTTACTCTTTTCCTTTGCTGTTGCGTCGTCGCTTGAGACAACAGCATTCAGCTCTTCTCTTTCTTTGCTTCTGGCATCTTCTAAATCAAGACGGTACGTCGTAAACAGATCATCATCGGCTGTTTCTGTCACAACAGTCCCTTTTTCACTGGCTTCAGCTGATGTTTCCTTGTCTGCTGATGAATCTTTCGTGCCCTTTGTTCCATCCTCTTTTCCTTTTTCAGTTTCTGTACCGCTCTTTTCCTTCGTGTCTTGCTTGACAGGCGCTTTTTCAGTTGCTACCTCTCCTGAGTCAGACGCGCTTTTTTCACTTTGCATTTGCACGGCATTTTTGCTTTCCGGCGACATGATATAGTAGACGCTTAACACCACGACAAGACTGAGCATTGTTAATAGCCAAACGGTTTGTTTTTTGAGCATTTATGAATCCTCCTTTATTTTTTTAGGGGCAACCGCCACCCGGTGGCTTGGAACATCCAGGACTCGTGTCACCGCTTCAATAATGGTTTGTTTTATTTGAACGTTGTCCACTCCTTGAGCAACAACGAGTACACCGCGTATATCAGGCTTCTTCGTTTGCACGACGACGGGTGTTTCTTTATCGCCGTTTTTGATCATGACGATTTCTTCTTCTGATGTCTGGTCAGTAACGCTCCTGGTTCCGCCTTCTTTGTCCGTTTCTTCAGTGGTTGTATTTTTGTTGGATTTGTTTTTTTCGTATACTTTCAGCGACGTTGCATCAACATTTACGACAACCGAGACATCGTCAACACCTATGATCGTTTCAAGAATTTCTTTCAGCTGATTTTCGTATTCTTTTTCATAATCACCGATCGAGTTTTTAGGTTCATCAGATTTTGAGGCTTTAAACACTTCTGCTGTTTTCTCTTTGCTGGCTTTTTGTGATGAAACTGCCGTTGTCATTTTGGCGTTTTCTGATTTCTCAGGTGAAGAAAACAGCTGGCTGACAAGCATAAAAGAAACTCCGAGAACAAAAACGAATAGAAAGTAATGATATTTGGTCAGCTTCGGCTTTTCACCGTCCTTCGTTCGCCCCGGAAGAAACTGCTTTTTCAATACATTCCATAATCCGTTTCTATTCATTGCCGACACTCTCCCCGCCTTCCATATGAACCGTAATTTTCTCGCTTCCGATTTCCCAAATGTCCGCAAGCTGCGTTTGTATCTGTTTGGCTTCTTTTTGTTCTGCTGCTTCTTTCGTTACGTATGCGTGATCTGTATCAATATTGACCGGCGCGACCGTTTGGACCGTTTTTTCAGAAGACGGGGCGATGAACACGCTGATTGTTTTAATATCCTCTTCTGAATCTACCTTTTCTCCTGCCGTCAGTTTGATGCGGCCTACTTTGTATTCATCATGACTGAATCTCTCCTCCGCTTTCTTTTTTAGTTGGACAGCCATTTCTTCTAAAATATATGCGCGCTGGGAAGCTTGTATTTCTATTTTTTTTGAATTGATTTGATTTTTTATGCCGGCAGACTCTGACTGCCCGTTTTTTGTGAGATATTCAAAGATGACTTCGGGGTCTGTATTGAAGAGCTTAAAAATCGGTGTGAGCATGACGACAATCAAAAGCAGGCTGACTACCATTTTGGCGTATTTTTGCATGCTGGAGCTTGGTAGCAGCATATCAATCACAATGGCAAATAGGATAAACAACACGATGGTGGTAAGCCATTCAGTTAAAAAACTCATCCGTCAGCCTCCTTTATTTCATCATCATCGTGAGGTTTCCGGCTGTGATGATCACAGTAAGGCTTAAAAAAAACATGAGAGACACAATGGCGAGAGCAGCAAAAATATAAATGACGCTTTTGCTGATGACATCAAGGCAGGTAATGACAGGACCGCCTCCAAGCGGCTGAAGAATCGCGGCTGCCAGCTTATAAATAAAGGCAAGGGACAGCACTTTGATTGCCGGAAAAGCAGCAATACAAATCAAAATAGCGACACCGAGTATCCCGACTGTATTTTTCAGCAGCAAGGAAGCGCTGATTACTGTATCTGTCGCGTCTGTAAACATTCGGCCAAGCACAGGTATAAAGTTTCCGGTTATAAATTTAGCCGTCCTGAGCGTAATGCCGTCTGTCACTGCAGCAGAAGCCCCCTGAACAGAGATGACGCCAAGAAAGATGGTGAGAAAGACGGCGAGTGCTCCGATAGCAATATTTCTGAGCAGGTTGGCCAGCTGTGTTACTTTGTATTGTTCGGTCATTGTGCTGACAATGCTCAGAATCGCGGATAAGAAAATGAGCGGCATAACAATATTCTGGATTAAGAGACCGCTTGTGTTCATCAGAAAGAGGATAACAGGATGAAAGAAGGCTGCAGACACAGCTCCGCCTGAGGATGCCAAAAGCGCCAAGAGGAGCGGGATGAGCGCGAGAATAAAGCTGGTCATCGTCTGAATGGCTTCTGTCGCATAATTGATTGCTACATGAAAGCTATTCAACGCAAGAATGATCAGCACCATATACACAATTGAATATGCGACCTTGCTGACGGTGCTTTGCTGAAACGCATTTTGCAAAAGCTGCAGGATGACGCAAAAAATTGTGAGCAAAATCAATGTGCCCAGCAGCTTTCCGTTGGCAAGCACTTCATGAAACAAATAAGAAAAGAGAGCTTTCAGCCATTCTTGCGGTGAAAATGATTTATCGCCATTGATAAACTCAATTATGCTGCCTTTTTGGCTTTCTGGCAGCAGTCCGCCGTATTCTGTCATAATGTCATTCCAAAATTCACCGATCTTATCTGTCTCAAGCGACGCTGCTGTTCTTTCCGCTAATTGCTCAGCTGTTTGAGCATGGTCTTCCGTTTGTTCGGACCCGCCGGCTGCCTGTACAATGTCTGCACCCCCTGCGCCTGCTATGAGCAGAACGGCCAAAAACAAAACCCATTGAATACGCTTCAATCTACCGCCTCCTTTCAGCTATGACATGGAAGGTATAAGTCCGAGAATCGTTTCAATAATGACGGTTAAAATCGGCACAGCCATAACGAGAATTAAAATTTTCCCTGCCAATTCTATTTTCGAGGCGATGGCCCCTTGACCGGCATCCTTGGTAAGCTGAGCCCCGAATTCAGCAATATAGGCGATTCCGATAATTTTTAAAATGGTTTCAACATAAACCATGTTGATGTTTGCATTTACCGCGATTTTTTCTATCATTCTAATAATGTCGTAGATTTGGTCTACCAAATAAAGAAAAATAGCGCAGCCGGCAAACACAACGATTAAAAATGCAAAAGTCGGCTTTTGTTCTTTTACAATTAAAGAAAGGAAGGTGGCGATCAGCCCTAAACCTACAATTTGAACAATGTCAATCTGCAAGCCCCCCTATCCTTGGAATAAAAACACAGCTTTTATCTTTTTAAAAAGGTCATCTACAATCGTAGCAACCATAAATAAAATATAGATAAAACCTAACAGCGTCACCCACTGGGCATATTCTTTTTTGCCCATCTGGTCCAAAATCGTGTGTAAAAACGCGACCACGATTCCGACTCCGGCGATTTGAAATATGACATTCACGTCTACTCCCATAATATTTTTACTCCCCTCACGTTTACATCAATAGAAGAATGAGTAACAAGCCAGCTAAAAAGCCCAAACTTTTTATCATCTTTTCATTTTTCGCTTGCGCTAGATCCGCATCCGCTTCAGAGGCTTCCAAATGTGTCAGCGCCAGCTTGATATGCTTTTGTTGGGAGATGCGATCATGTATCCCGAGCGTCTCGCCAAATTGCTTGAGCACTTCATATTCACTTTTTTTCAAAGACATGGTTCCCCACACCTTCTTTAAGCTTTGCTCCCACGCCATTTTCGCGGAATCACTTCCCTTGTCCAGCTGGTCACTAAACGTGATAAAAAGAGCGGAAACAGGCTGTGCTAGCTGCTTAGCAATCTGCTGTGAAGCGATATGAAGCGGTGTATGGCCGTACATGATTTCAGCCTCAAGGGATTGGAGCGCCGCACGCAGCTGGCGGATTTGCCGCGGCCGTTCTGTATACACTTTCGCCATCTCAAAACCTGTCCACGTTGTCGCTGCCACAATGAATACAGCGCCCAGCAGCTTCAGCATGTCTTCACGCTCGCCTTAGACAGCACATTTCCGCCTTTATCATAAACGCGGCTTATTGTACCCGGTCCATTCGCTCGCGATAATTCCAAATAGCGGTCAAAGGCTCTTTCTTCCCATAAACGCTTCAATGAAGGCCGCTTCATCAAGTCAGATATGCTCCAGCCATGCGCCGATACAATGACCGATACACCTGCATGCAGCGCTTCAAGCAGTGCATCAGTATCTTCCATACGTCCGATTTCATCGACAATGATCACCTCAGGGCTCATGGAGCGAATCATCATCATCAGCCCTTCAGCTTTGGGACAGGCGTCTAAAACGTCGATCCTCTGTCCAAATTGATGCTGAGGAATACCGCGCAGACATCCGGCAATTTCTGAGCGTTCGTCGACGATTCCCGTCTTTACGGGTAATATACGGTTTTTCCCTGTGCTCGAGAGTCGCGCAAGATCACGAAGAAGTGTTGTTTTACCGGTTTGCGGCGGACCGATAATCAGCGTATTCAGCCAGCTGTCTTGATATAAAAATGGAAGCAGCGGCTCCGCAATCCCAAGCTTTTGCCTGGCGATTCGTATATTAAAAGATGTGATGTCACGGAGCCCTTTCACACCCCCGTTTTCTGTGATGACTCTGCCTGCCAGTCCGACTCTGTGGCCGCCTCTGATCGTGACATACCCTTTCTTCAGCTCTTCTTCGAGTGTATACATACTATAGTTGCTGAGCCGGCTGAGAATCAGATGGGCATCCTCGGCAGTGCCGGCATAGGACAAAAAAACAGGTTGTCCTTTTCGAATCAATTCAACAGGGCGGTTAACCCGAATTCTGACTTCTTCGATTTCCAGCCATTGATGTTCCGGTATTTCAGAAAGGGCGTTTTTCATGGATTCAGGGAGAACCTCAGCGATTTCATTCAACAGAGCCTCCTCCTTTCTACCGATTGGCTTCTTTAAAATGTATGATGTGAGGCAGACTTTATGACAAGCCTTGCTTTATTTATGAACACCCGCCAAAATCAAAACAACACCCGTAAAAATCAGAATCAATTTTGCATACGACAGCTGTCCGGCAATTTGATAGATTCCAACAGTCATGGTGATGATAAAAATCAGCGGACCGACAATAGCGAGAATGCTGTTAACGACAACCGCCTTCCGGACGTCATTTGTCACAAGCATGACAATCGCTGCCGTCAGCTCAATCATAGAGGATAAAACACGCAACCCAGCCATTGTTAAAACAGTAGAATTGACATTTCCAAATAAAAATTTCATAGCATTCTCCCAACCTCCCATTTTTTTATATGATATGCTCTAGCTTGTGGAAGTAGTCTTGTCATTTCGTATAAAAGAAAGATTCTGTTTTTGGGCACAAAAAAAGCCTGCTCCCATTTGGGAACAGACTTCTTTTTTTCTATCTATGCTCTTGAAACGTACGAACCATCCGATGTATTGACAACAAGTTTGTCGCCTTCATTCACAAAAAACGGCACGTTTACTACAAGGCCTGTTTCAGTTTTCGCAGGTTTTGTCCCGCCTGATGCTGTATCACCTTTAATGCCAGGTTCAGTTTCAACCACTTTCAGCTCAACTGTGTTTGGAAGTTCGATACCGAGCGTTTCATCTTGATACATCATGATATGCACAGACATGTTTTCAAGCAGGTATTTTAATTCCTCTTCGATTTGAGTCGCGTTCAATTCAAGCTGCTCATAAGAAGAAGTATCCATAAATACGTGCTGATCTCCGTTTGCATATAGGTATTGCATTGTTTTTGTTTCGATTTGCGCTTTCGCAACTTTTTCACCAGCGCGGAATGTTTTTTCCTGAATCGCGCCTGTGCGAAGGTTGCGGAGTTTAGAGCGGACAAATGCCGCACCTTTTCCAGGTTTTACGTGCTGGAAGTCAACAACGCGCCAAATGCCGCCGTCCACTTCGATTGTTAATCCTGTACGGAAATCGTTAACTGAAATCATCTTTAATGTCCTCCTATATTCCAATCACAAAATAATAAGTTCTTTTGGGGAATGGGTGATTGTCCGGTTGCCGTTTTCTGTCATCACGATGTCATCTTCTACACGGACACCGCCTACTTCTGGTATGTAAATGCCAGGCTCCACTGTGACCACCATGCCCGGTTCAAGGATAGCTGAAGATCTGACGGACAATCCCGGCGATTCATGCACTTCCATGCCGAGCCCGTGCCCGGTTGAATGGCCGAAATATTCGCCGTAGCCTTTTGCAGCAATGTGATCCCTCGTAAGGGCGTCAGCCTCTTTTCCGGTCATCCCCGGCTTAATATGTGCGACGCCGAGCGCTTGAGCATCAAATACGACCTGATATATCTCCTTCAACTGATCACTTGGCTGACCGACAGCGACCGTACGGGTAATATCAGAACAATATCCTTTATAATAAGCGCCAAAATCAAGCGTAACAAGGTCTCCGCTTTCAATCAGTTTGTCACTGGCCACTCCGTGCGGAAGGCTTGACCTAAGGCCCGAGGCGACAATCATATCAAAAGAAGAGCTGTCTGCTCCCTGGCTTCTCATATAAAACTCCAGCTCATTGGCAACAGCAATTTCAGAAATGCCGGGTTTCATAAACGTCAAGATATGTTTGAAGGCATCATCTGCAATCTTCGCAGCTTCCTCTAATATCTTAATCTCTTCATTAGACTTAATCAAGCGCAACTTTTCTACAGATTCAGCTACAGGCACTAATTCAGCCTCGCCGATAACCGCGCTGTATGAAGCATAGGTGCCGTATGTCATGCTGTTCTGCTCAAAGCCGATCCGCTTGATGCCGAACGCGTCAATTGTGTCGGCAGTGGTCTGAATCAAGCTGCCTCCGTGTTCAATGATCTCAAAACCCTTCACCTGAACCTTCGCCTGCTCTGTATAACGAAAATCCGTAATAAACGCTGCCCTGTCACCTGATATAACAGCAAGGCCCGCTGAACCTGTAAACCCTGTCATATAACGTACGTTCGTGCTGCTTGTGATCAGCATTCCGTCAATCCCCAGCTGCCCAAACAGGTTTCTTAATTTCTCTAGCTTCATCTTATTCTCCCCCTTGCATGCTTATTAAGTAACGCACAGCAAGCTTATAGCCTTCAGCTCCAAGACCGACAATCTGCCCTTTTGCAACTGGAGCGATAACCGATTGATGTCTGAATTCCTCTCTGGCGTATAAGTTTGATAAATGCACCTCAACTACAGGAAGAGTGATGCTTGAAACGGCATCCCTGATCGCATAGCTGTAATGACTCAGCGCACCAGGATTCAGAACAATCCCGTCGTATTGCTCCTCAGCCTCATGTATCGCATCTATCAAATCACCTTCGTGATTAGACTGGAAGAAAGTGAGCTGGATTTGTAAGGCTTCTGCAAATTGAAAAAGATCTGTTTCAATATCAGTCAGTGTCCGGCGGCCGAATACCTCTTGCTCACGCTTCCCCAGCTGATTGACATTCGGTCCGTTCAACATTAAAAAATGAGGCACAGGAATCTCTCCTTTTCGCGAGGGTTTCTCATGTAAAAAATGTTCACTTCTCGTGAACATTTTATCATACTGGAAAAGGATAATACACTATTCTCTATGCGTTCCCAGCGCACGTGCCAGCTTTTCTGAATTCAGCATATTGTATTCAAACGAAATAGAATAACCGACAAACAGCCCGTAAAGCAAATAGATACAAATGGTCGTAATCACTGTGTCTGCTTTCAGTTCTGTCACCACGCGCACATCAGGAAAAATCGGGTTAAAAACAAAAAACACGAGCAGCCAAAGCAGCAAACCGTATAAAACACCTGCCCACATTGTTTTTAAACGTTTCATGAGAAGAAAATAAACAAACGCTGCGCCAACTGAAAGAAGTCCGATTAAAATGATGCTGATCACGGTTCCTAGCCCTTGTTTTTTCCACTCTCCGAGCACAAACGGCTGCAAAATCATATTCGGACTGATTTCCGAAAAATGAAATAAATATGCGATATAAGCAACGAAACTCCATAATACACCACCGCAAAAGCCTGTTGCAGCTACCCTTCCGGCCATCGGAACAGGCGGCCCTTGCTTCTCATTCACTTCTTCATTTTGTTCTGTATCTTTTTCGCTTGTCATTATGGCACCTCCAGTAAAAGTGTGCCCAAAAAATGAAATGTCAATAAAAAAGCTCACATTTTTTGACAAGAGCGAGTAAAATTTGAAAATAGAGGGTATACTGCATGTAGAAAAAGCAAGGCTATGGCAATTTTTCAGTCTGTCAATCTAGAGGTTTAGCGCTGTTTCCTGTACAATAGAGTAAAAGGAAATGGTTAGCAATCCTAAAGAAATAGGCAGGTTGATAATATGTCAAAACATAAAACTCCGCCCGCATACGGCGGGCAGGCAGTTGTGGAAGGCGTTATGTTTGGCGGAAAGCATCATTACGTTACAGCCATCAGAAGAACAGATAAAAGCATTGACTTTTTTAAGCTTCCCCGCAAACACAATCCGAAACTGAACATCGTAAAAAAGATACCGTTTTTACGGGGGATCGCGGCCATTATTGAAGCAAGCGCAAACGGGACAAAGCATTTGAATTTTTCAAGTGAACGTTACGGGCTCGATCCCGCTGAAGACGAGACACTTGACCAGGCAGAAAAAAAATCCTCAGGGCTGTCCATGTATCTCAGCCTCGCGGTAATCGGCGTCTTATCATTTTTGTTCAGTAAGTTCGTATTTACATTGGTTCCCGTTTTCTTAGCTGAACTGACAAGACCGATATTTTCATCGGACACAGCGCAAATCGCGGTTGAAAGCTTATTTAAGCTGATGCTGCTGCTTGGCTACATTTATTTTTTATCCATGACACCGCTCATTAAAAGAGTGTTTCAATATCATGGGGCCGAACACAAAGTCATAAACTGTTATGAACAGAATTTTCCAATTACAGTGGAGAATGTGCAAAACCAATCCCGGCTTCATTATCGTTGCGGATCAAGCTTTATTTTATTTACGGTTATTGTCGGCATGTTTGTCTATTTGCTTGTTCCGACAGATCCGCTTTGGCTGCGTGTTATAGATCGTGTTGCACTGATACCGGTCGTACTCGGCATATCTTTTGAAGTTCTGCAGCTGACAAACAAAGTTCGTGATATTCCCGGACTGAAATTTCTTGGGTACCCGGGACTCTGGCTTCAGCTGTTAACAACAAAAGAACCTAAGGATGACCAGGTTGAAGTTGCCATCGAAAGCTTTAACGAGCTTCTCAAACTCGAAGAAATGTCTGAACAAGATCAGAAGCCTTCTCACAACGTCATCTAGTATCGTTGCCCTGCTATTATTTTCGGAGGTGGACAGTTATGAATCATCGTGTACAACCTATTATTGCTGTTTTAATTGCGCTGGGAGCGTTCGGTTTCCTCTATATGCTGGTAACAAATCCCGGAGAAATAGCAAAAATGGCGATCACCATCATCGTGGCGGGTATCATTATTTATTTTATTGTAAAATACGTAATGAATCGAAATGCCGGCAGTGAAGGAGCGGCCTTCAAAAAAGCGGCGAAACAGTCGCGGCGCCGGATGAAGGAATCAAAAGCAAAGCACCGCGCCGGACATAAGGCACGTGTAAGCCACCTGCGAAGCGTTCCGAACGCAAGCAAGCCTAAGCCGATGATTCTCAAGAAAAAAAGCCAGACTCAGCTGACTGTTATAGAAGGAAAAAAAAATAAAAAGAAAAACAGAGCGCTTTTTTAATAGGTCCACTTTCTCAAAAACTGCTCAGTCTGTCTTTTTCCTAGCTCTATGAGGGCTAGTTTTTTTTGTTTTGTCACATAAAAATCGGTTGCCATCACGTCATCAACCGGCAGAAAAATGATGTTTTGTTCATAGCGTGACGCGATATGCCTTGCATCATGTGCATCCTTCATCGTTTCAAACAGAGCTGCAAACAGTTCAAAAGCATTGCGGATGTTTTTTTTCGGACGCTCTCTTTCCCGCGGCGCGAGCGTGACACCGATCACAGGTCGTTTTCTTTCCTTAGAAAACAGCCAGATTGGAAAATTGCTTAACACCCCTCCGTCAACTACCGTGGCAGCGCCACTCTCCGTTTTTAATTTTATAGGTTCAAAGAAATACGGAATGCTGCAGCTCATTCTGACCGCTCTGGCAACCGGAAACATATCGGGATTTAACCCGTAACGACCCAAATCGTCTGGCAAAACAATCATGGTGCCGTTTGTCAGATCAGAAGCGATAAGGCGCAGAGACCCTTTAGGCAAATCACCGAAAACCCTTATGCCTTTCGCTCTTAACAGATCAGCAATCCACTTTTCTATTGTGTCGCCTTTGTATAAGCCGAGACGCCAGTAGATGGAAACCCACTGGAGCATCTTTAAGGGAAGAAATGAGTATCGCTGGTCCAGCAATTTCTCTCCGTCCACTTCTTCAATCAAAGTGCGGATTTCCTTACCGGTGTATCCTGACGCAATGAAAGCGGCAATGATGGCGCCTGCGCTTGTACCTGCAACTCTTTTAAAGCGGAAGCCCTTTTCCTCAAGCATTTCATAAGCGCCTGCCAGTGCAATGCCTTTTACTCCTCCGCCGGAAAACACACCGTCAATATACATCCCATTCCCTCCCCCTCCATCCGATCGTTTACTATCATTTTAAGAAAACACGCAAGGAAATAGACCAACGAATGACACCTGACGCAATGCATCAAAAAAGACGGCCTCAAGGGAGGCCGTCTTTTCACTGATTATGTTGTTCTGATTTCTTTTGGATTAATTTCAGATCTTTTTTACGGGCATCATCTTCTTCAAAATATTGAACAAGATCTCCGATGCGATCAATGCTGTTCCAGCTTAAATGATGTTCGATTCCTTCAACATCGTTATATATTTTCTCTTCATCAACACCAATGATTCTTAAAAACTGCTCAAGCAATTCATGTCTGTATACTAGCCGTTTGCCTATTTTTTTCCCTTTAGACGTTAACACGAGACCGCGATATTTTTCATAAATTAAATATTCGTCTTTATCTAGTTTTTGAACCATTTTCGTTACAGAGGAGGGGTGGACTGCTAATGCTTCCGCGATATCGGAAACCCGTGCATATCCTTTTTCTTCAATCAGCATATAAATCTGTTCAATATAATCTTCCATACTTGGTGTTGTCATCAAAACCCTCCCATAAAGCACCTTAACTTTATAAACCATTACAAGTTTACACTAATAAACTTGAAAAAACAAGGTTGCTCCGCGGGACAAAAGCCCTGTTTACCGCTTATAATTCCATTCGTCTGAGGCGTATTTTGTTTCTGCCAAATGATGAACAAAATCAAGCTCTTCTTTAGACAGTTCGTACGGTTCCAACTGAATGTTAAGGCCTGTTTCAAAGCCTTCTTTAAAGGCTATACGAGCCTCATCCATCGTCACCCGCTTATCAGTGAGTTCATTAATGGCAACGGCTTTGTTTTTGAAATTGCGCTGCATCCGTTCTCTGACTCTTTCACTCGGATACAAAAACAGATCGAACAGCTTGTCCTCATCAAGATCAAGCAAAATAGAGCCGTGCTGAAGAATGACGCCTTTTTGTCTCGTTTGTGCGCTTCCCGCCACCTTGCGGCCCTCGACCACAAGCTCATACCACGAAGGCGCGTCGAAACAAACGGATGACCGCGGATTTTTTAAGCTTTCTTTTTCTTTTTCTGTTCTCGGGATGGCAAAGTAAGCGTCCAGTCCAAGATTTCTAAAGCCTTGGAGTATGCCTTCGGAAATGACCCGGTATGCCTCAGTTACAGTCGCCGGCATTTCGGGATGCTCTTCCGAAACAATCACACTGTATGTCAATTCCTGATCGTGCAGCACACCTCTCCCGCCGGTTGGCCGTCTGACGAACCCAAGATTATACTTATGTACTGCTTCAAAATTAATTTCCTTTTTAATATTTTGAAAATACCCGACAGAAAGAGTCGCCGGATTCCAGCCATAAAAACGGATAACCGGAGGAATTTTCTTTTCACTGTGCCAATATAAAAGCGCTTCATCAAGCGCCATATTGAATGCAGGACTTGCGTTTCCTGAGTCTATAAACCGCCAAGTTTCTTTTTCCATTTTGAGACCTTCCTTACCATTTTAATAGATTTAGTTTATCAAACTGCCGGGAAAATGAAAAATATTTTCGTTCCATTATGGATGACAATCTCGCTCTGCTTTACTATAATAGTATTTGTCGAAAACGGCTCTATAGCCTTGTTTTATTGAGCAAGGTTTTGATTTTATATGATAAAGGAGTAGAATCACATTGTCTAATATGATCATATTGATTATTTTTGCTGCGTTTCTCGTTTATATGATTGCTTCATATGTCTATCAGCAGCGAATTATGAAAACACTTACGGAAGAAGAATTTCGCGCGGGTTACCGCAAAGCGCAGCTCATTGACGTTCGTGAACCGAATGAGTTTGATGGCGGACATATTTTAGGCGCCCGCAACATCCCTCTTTCCCAGCTGAAACAGAGAAAAAATGAAATCCGTCCGGACAAGCCTGTCTATCTGTACTGCCAAAACAGTGTCCGCAGCGGACGCGCGGCACAAACCTTGCGCAAAAACGGCTGCACTGAGATTTACAACCTAAAAGGCGGCTTTAAAAAATGGGGCGGAAAAATTAAAGCAAAGAACTAAAGCAAAACATAAAAAATCCTTCTTTCGTTCAATGAGAACGTTTGAAGGATTTTTTTGTCACATGCTTTTTTCACTCGACAGCCTGAGAGGTCTATCTTTCATTCACACGTTTTTTACTGTGTTTTTGATACTTTGCTTTCAAGTGAAATAGGTTTTTCTGTTTTCGTTCTTCTAATCTTTACAGATATACCTACTAGAATGACCGCCATCGTTGTAAAGATTCCCATGGTTAATAAGATCGTATCTTGATTTAAACTCCATCCAATTAAGAAAGAGATGATCGCTCCCCCGAAACTTGCCGAAGCAATAAATAAACTTGTAACTTCGTCAACGTACTTCTGAATAATGATTGAGGCCAGTGTTAAAGCAATCGGAAATATGCCCGCTATGCTTAAGCCAATCAAAAATGTACCGCCCAATTGAAGGATTGGGTTACTTAAATAAGAGAAAGCGATTAACAAAACAATTAAACTACTACAACTAAATAGGAGGTACTTGGAAAAATCCAGCTTTCTGCTTACTACACCAATCAGTATTCTTCCTATGATGATCCCTACCCAGAAGAAGGAGACACTTATAAGGCTAATTTGTTCATTGTCTTGGTTGATCATGATGGAAGGTAGAAAGTTGGCGAAATTTGTTTCTATCCCTGCATATAGGAAAGCGAAAAACACAAAAAAGCCTAACTGCTTTGATTTTTTTCTGTCTCCAATAAAATATTGAAAGGCCCCTGTGTCTGGCAATGATACTTGCTGGTTAGCATTTTTAGCGCACTTGCGATTCTTGGATAAGAAAAGGAACCATCCTGCTAATAGGACGAACAAAAAGGTGAATATGCAGTAATACGGTACATACCAGTTATCGATATCGATGAAGGAATTAACTAATAATGGAAAAGATAAAGCACCTACTCCGAAGAGGACCTCCAACTTACTCATTTTTTCTGCATTACTTGTGAAATTAGCAATCACAAAGGAACCAACTGTCGTTTCCAACGTACCTGCTCCATACCCTAAGAGAAAAGCCATGACCACAATATAGTACCAATCCTTAGTGAGAAAAAAGATGCTTAACGCCGCGAGCATGATTGTCAAAGCTAAAGTAAGTGTCCTAAAGTGACTGTATTTCTTAATCATTAACGGTGCGATTAATACTCCGCTTAGGAATCCCGTAAACTGAAAGAAAATGATGACTGAAATATCATCTGTTGTCTTATGAAAAGATTCTAATAGAAATGGTGTCAAACTCCCTGTTGATATATGGATAATGCCTACTGTAAAAAAGAAAGCATAGCCAAATAAATATGTTCCTCTTATCATTCAATACACCCCTAGATGAAAAAGCAGGAAAATAAATTCCTGCTTTTTTAGTAACTTGCCTCTTCGAATGAATTGGCTGCTAAACAGACATTTTTTGAAGGTTGCTGTCTTTCTCAAAGAACATTTCTAATACTTCCTGAGATCTAAATCCATCGTTAAAAGATGGGATCTCCACCCAATCTTTCTGAGTTGATTCAATCCAATTGACTAACTCACTTCTAAAAGAATCAGCCCACCCATAAAATTCGTTTGGCGGATCGTTTAACAGGCTTTGCGGTACTGGACAATCTACCGCGCTTAAGCCATCTATGAGCTGGTAAACATGAGGATTACCTGTGTGGTATTTAAACTCTTTTTTGTGTCCAACTACCTCGATACTAAAACCACAGTCTTCAGGCACAGAACTTTTTGATGTGATAATATTTACAAATACCTTGTTCTTCAGTTGACCATAAATTTCTGCATAGTCATCTACAAGTACCTGTTTTTCCTCTTTTGTTTTTACATTTGTGTTCATCTTTGCCCTTACTGATTCTGGGATAAAATCACTCTCAAACAAATACCATACCATGTCGATAAGGTGGATACCGAGATCTCCCAATGAACCGCTAGTCTTCTTACTATTAGCGTCATCTCTCCAAGTAAAATTCTTACGTCTAATTGCACTATTTTTCTTAAAGTGTACTTTTATGGACAGTATGTTACCTAGTTCATGATTGATAATTAAGCTTTTTAAGATATTTACGTAAGGCAAATATCTATAATTAAATCCCATGCAAGCCCTTACGTCTAACCTTTCAGCTGTATCTTTCATTATGCTTGCTTCTTCAAGAGAAATCGCCATAGGCTTTTCACACAGCACATGCTTATGTTTTGCTAATGCTTGCAAGGCATGTTCTTTATGGCAAAAGTTTGGAGATGCTACAATCAAACCTTCTGAGTCATCAATGAGTTCATCTGCACTTTCATATGCCTTCCCGCCGAACGTTTTAACAAAGCTTTTCGCATGTTGTTGACTTATGTCATACACCCCTGCTAACTCTGCATTTTTTATTGTAGATAAAGCTGTAGCATGCGCTCTGGCAATACCGCCTGCACCTATGATCCCAATCTTCTTCATATCTATTTCCTCCTCATGATCCAATTAATTTTTTCAAAGTATTCGTAATCCCTTTTGAGTACTCACTATTAGATATAAGGTGGTGCAAGTTTTTGGCTTCTTGTGTCGCATTCTTTAGAAGGTATCCATTCCCTACTGTCTGTAACATACGAACATCATTGCCGCTATCTCCAAATGCGATCGCTTTTTCGGCATGTAGGTTGTGTTTCTCTAACATAAACTTTACAATTTCGTGTTTTCCTGTTCCCATGGGTATAAAATCTACATCATAGCTGCCCTCTGGATCACCAGCTAAGGGATTGCATCGATTGATATTAACTGAAACTCCGTATTCCTCGCAGATCTTTTCAATTGCTAACAGGTTTTTCTTATCGTTTATTTCATCTTGTTCCTGATAATAAAAATTATGCTTATACCGTGACTTTCCTAATTGCGTTTGAGGATCCAAAGAAATGTTATGACTTTCGTGTAATTGTTTCACAATTATGTCAATCTTTTTTTTACTAAACTCTTCATTTATACGACTGTTCCACTCATGATCCTGCTGTCCGAAGTTATGCTCTGAAAAGTACGTAATTTCTGTTCCAAGATCACTAGCTATAAAATGGGGGAAATATCTGAATTTACCCTGTCCCATTTTGTCAAGAACAGACTCTATACTGCTCCCGGTAACCCATCCGATCAGCAGTTCCCCGTCTTTGCTTTTTTGTTCTAGATAGTCTTCGAGTTCATATATATCTTCTTGCTTCTGTTCATCGATTGTATGCGGAAAATATGTTTCATCAAAATCACAAAAAACAATATACTTAGGATGTTCGACCGTGGGTAACGTTTTATACTCCAATTTCTTGCTTAATAACATCAAACAGTCCCTCCATTACTCTGTCCTGTTCTTCTAACGTAAATGACGGATATAAAGGCAAATGCAGCACCTGACTATGAGCCTTTTCCGTATGAATCAATTGGAGTTTTGCATACTTGTCCTGTACTAAAGGTGTTTTTTGCATATGAGACAGTATTGGGTAATATATATCTGTTTGAACACCATAATCTTCACTTAATTTCGTCATGATATCTGTTCTATCTTCTGCTCTTACCTTAATAGGAAACAGATGCCACACATGATCTTCACTTAATTCTGGCAATTCAATAAAGCCTTTATTCTGTAATTCTGCTAATTGAGTAATGTATCTATCCGCCAAAAAGAGTCTTTTGAAATTGTTTAATGAAAGATACTTCATTCTCTCTAAACCAATTGCTGCCTGTAAATTGTCCATTTTTGAATTAAATCCAAAATTGATGGTTTTTTTATTTTTCTCATTTACTTCAAAACCATGATAACTAAATTGAATGCATTTTTTAGCGAGTTCTTCATTATCAGTTGCTATCGCCCCAGCTTTGCCACATACACCAAAATTCTTGTATGGATTAAAGCTTAATGTCGTTACATCTGCATACTTTCCTAAGTCTGTCAATCCAATTCCTTGGCAAGCATCATCAATGACTTTCAAATTATAATGATTTGCTATTTGACGAATAGGCTTCATTTCGGAATGTTTTCCATATAAATGTACAGGCAGAATAAATTTTGTATGAGAAGTTATAGCTCCCTCAATTTTGTCAGGATCGATGCAGAATGTTTGCGGGTTAATATCTACATAGACAGGGACGCCTCCCACAGCTAACACAGCATTTTCAGTAGCCGAAAAGCTATTAGCCGGCATGATAACTTCATCCCCCGGCTTTAACCCTAAAGCTAATAATCCTATCATAATAGCATCCGTTCCGCTGCTAGTTGCAATTACATACCTTTTATGTAAATATGTAGATAAAGTTTTTTCAAATTGATTTAAATAGGGACCACTCGTGAATTTTCCAGTCGGCAACACTTTAGTTAACGTATTTAAGATATCATTCACTTCATCATTGGTTATTAACCGATCTACAGGCATAAAAGGGACTTTACTTATTTCACGATTTTTTTGATAGTTGAAAAGGTCTTTTTCAATATCTGTATTTTCTTTTAATACTTGTCTCCATCGGTCGTTTGCAATACTGTCTTCAATAACAAGTTCTTTTCCTTGCGCGGCACCTTTTAAGTGTTTCAGCAGTAACATGTTTTCTTGACTTTTACCTGTAACCTTAACCTGTTTTTGCATGAACAGTACCTCCATTGATTTGTGATTCAAAAAATTTGTTACAAATTTATCCTAATTTCTGAAACCGATAACATGTCAATAACTTTTTTAAGGAAGGGAAAATATGCCTACAATTGATGAAATAGCAAAATTGTGCAAAGTGTCTAAAACAACAGTATCAAGAGTATTGAATAATCATCCTTATGTATCGAAAGAAAAAAGAGATATGATCTTAAAGACGATTAACGAACTTGACTACACTCCCAATTATTTAGCACGGAATTTCAGGAGAAATAAGACACAAACGATAGCTTTATCAGTTCCAAGTATCGACCATCCATTTTTCACTCAATTGATAAAAGGAGTTTCCCATGAAGCCCTTTCTAAGAATTACAAGGTCATTGTTTTTCAGACCTTTTATGACCGACAGACAGAGCTAGATCAATTAGAGTTATTGAAACACAAGGAAGTTGATGGTATTATTCTTGGAACTTTAGAAAACGAATGGGATAAGATAGCTCCTTTCTTAAAGTATGGGCCTATCCTATTATGTAATGAATATCATCACTCAGCGGACATCACGATCATTGGGTATGATGAATTTGAAGCCGCATACACAGGGGTTGTACATTTAATCGAAAGAGGACATACAAAAATTGGATTTTGTTTTGATACGCCATATAGCGAAGCTCAACGTCAGAGGAAAGAGGGTTACTTGAAAGCGCTGCAAGATTACAATTTACATCATAAAAACGAATGGATATTCGGCGAATTGTTTAATATCGAGGATGGCTTTCGTGTTTTTAATAAGATAAAAGATTTAAAGGACAGACCCTCAGCCATATTTACAGGAAATGATCAAGTCGCCGCAGGGATGATTAAACAGGCGATAACAAATGGCTTTCGTGTTCCAGAAGACTTAGCTGTCATTGGTTTTGACAACCAACTGATTTGCCAAGCAGTTACTCCGACTATAACAACGATTGATATTCCCATCATAGAATTAGGTCAACAGGCTGTGTTGAAAATCATCGAGAATATTTCGGACAACACTGCTTTAAACAGAAGAATTATTAAACTGCCAACGAAACTTATTATCAGAGAATCAACTTAACTATAGATGTTCACTTCTCTTTTCAATCAGGAAGCTGTATTTCGGAATTCTCATAAATGGTCTGATTTCTTCGTCTTTCATTTCGTCTTCTGGCTGTATCATTTCAAATCTAACTCTTTTTCCACATTTCTTAAGGGACACTTTAGAATATAAAAAGGCATTGGAACCATTTATGAAAGCGTTAAGAATTCAGGTATTGCTTTAGCAAATTAAAAGATGACGAAAATGCATCAAGCTGGATCTGCTTAAACAGTTTCGCTTCGGCTAGAGTGGCCGCATAATCAAAAAATCCTTCAAACGTTCTCATTGAACGAAAGAAGGATTTTTTTATGCTCACGAATGATGCTGCAAAACAGACGCAGACATATAAAAAACACTTTGACAGTCAATATTAATGATTTGAACCCATCATCTATTAAGAAAGCTGTGTATATTTATCTTTTTTGCATCTCATGCCTGAGCACTGGATGTCTCGCTGCTTTTGTCTCATCCATTCTTTTTACTATCGTTGTATGCGGTGCCTCCTGGACGAGTTCCGGTGTCTTCTCCGCTTCACTTGCAATTTGAATCATAGCGTCGATAAACGCGTCCAGCGTTTCCTTTGATTCCGTCTCAGTCGGCTCAATCATGATGCATTCTTCAACATTTAGCGGGAAATATATTGTAGGCGGATGATAGCCAAAATCCAGCAGCCGTTTAGCAATATCGAGCGTCCGCACTCCCAGCTTTTTCTGCCGCTTCCCTGACAATACAAATTCATGCTTACAATGGCGGTCATACGGAAGATCGTAATAAGGCGCAAGCTTTCTCATCATATAGTTGGCATTTAACACTGCGTTCTCAGTAACAGCCTTTAACCCGTCAGGCCCCATGGAGCGGATGTATGCATACGCTCTGACATTGATGCCGAAGTTCCCGTAATATGGCTTCACGCGGCCGATCGAATGAGGGCGGTCATCATCAAATGTAAAGCGCCCTTCTTTTTTGATTAAAACTGGTTTTGGCAAATAAGGAATCATGTCTTTTTTGACGCCGACAGGGCCAGAACCCGGACCTCCGCCTCCATGGGGTCCGGTGAATGTTTTATGCAAGTTAAGATGCACTACATCAAAACCCATATCTCCCGGTCTAGCTTTGCTTAAAACGGCATTTAAATTCGCGCCGTCATAGTACAGCTTCCCTCCCGCTTGGTGAACAATATCCGCCATCTCGGTGATCTGTTCCTCAAACAAGCCGAGCGTATTCGGATTCGTCAGCATAAGAGCCGCAGTTTCTTCATTCACTGCTCTTTTTAAATCCTCCAGATCGACAAGCCCATTTTCATTTGATTTCACCATTATGGTTTCAAAGCCTGCTACTGTCGCTGAAGCAGGATTCGTCCCGTGCGCAGAATCAGGAACAATGACCTTCGTCCGCTTGAAATCGCCGCGCGCTTCATGATAGGCGCGGATCATCATCAGTCCAGTCCATTCGCCGTGCGCTCCGGCAGCGGGCTGAAGCGTGACCTCATCCATGCCTGTCATTTCCTCAAGGTGCTTGCTTAAATCATACAAAAGCTCTAAAGCGCCTTGCACCGTTTCCTCATCTTGTAAAGGATGAATCGCCGCAAATCCGGGAATTCGTGCGATTTTTTCATTTAGTTTCGGATTGTATTTCATGGTGCAGGAACCGAGCGGGTAAAAGCCGGAATCCACCCCGTGATTACGTTTGGACAGCGCTGTATAATGGCGCATAATATCCAGCTCAGACACCTCCGGGAGCTCTGCATCCTCGTCACGAATATAGGTGTCTGTCAATAGATCCTCCAATTCGATTTCCGGTACATCGAGCTCCGGCAGACTGTAGCCGATACGGCCTTCTCTGGAAAGCTCAAAAATAAGTGCCTGATCTTGGTTACTCATGGCGATCCCCCAATTCCTGAATGAGTGCGTCAATTTCTTCTTTTGTTCTCAGCTCCGTGACAGCAATCAGCATATGACAGTCCAGCTCTGGATACGTCAGGCCAAGATCATATCCGCCGATGATGCCTTTTGCCAGCAAACGCTGGTTCACAGCTTTTACCAGTTCATTCAGTTTAATGACAAATTCATTAAACATCGGTCCGTCAAACATAACGGTGAGACCCGCTTTTTTTGCTTCTTGCTTGGCATAGCTGGCTTTCAGAAGATTTTGGCGGGCGATTTCTTTTACCCCGTTTTTTCCGAGTGCCGTCATGGCCACTGAAGCCGCCAGCGCATTTAAAGCTTGGTTGGAGCATATGTTTGATGTCGCTTTATCCCGGCGGATGTGCTGCTCTCTGGCTTGTAAGGTAAGCACAAATCCCCTTTTTCCATTTTCGTCTTCCGTTTGTCCGACGAGACGGCCAGGCACCTTTCTCATCAATTTTTTAGTGACGGCAAAAAAACCGCAATGCGGGCCGCCATATGCTGAAGGAATCCCGAAAGGCTGTGCATCGCCAATGACGATATCAGCCTGAAACTTGCCCGGCGGCGTGAGGAGGCCCAGCGCAAGCGGGTTGGCTGACACAATAAACATGGATTTCCCTTGGTGAGCGATGGGCTCAATCTCTTTTAACGGCTCAACCCGTCCGAAAAAGTTAGGGTACTGAACAATCACTGCCGCTGTATCCTCGCAAACATTTTGGCGCAAAGCATCAAGATCGGTAACACCATCTATAGAGGGGATTTCAACGACTTCAATATACTGACCTTTTGCGTATGTTTTCAGCACTTCTCTCGATTCAGGGTGCACGGTTTTTGACACGACGATTTTTTTCTTTTTCGTATGGCCTGAAGCAAGCATAGCCGCTTCTGCCAAGGCTGTTCCTCCATCATACATAGAGGAGTTGGCGATATCCATTCCTGTCAGTTCACAGATCATTGTTTGGAATTCGAAAATGGCCTGAAGCTCCCCTTGTGAGATTTCCGGCTGGTAAGGCGTATACGCCGTATAAAACTCAGAGCGTGAAATGACATGATCCACAATGACAGGCTGATAGTGATCATACACACCTGCTCCTAAAAAAGACGCGTGCTCCAGGGTATCACGATTTTTAGAGGCCAGCTTTGTCAGCTCTTTTGTTAACTCCGTTTCTGATTTCGCTTTTTTCATTTGATACTCTTTTTTATATCTGACGTTTTCCGGTATATCGGCAAATAAATCATCGATGCTGCCTACACCGATAGCGGCAAGCATTTCCTGTTTATCCTTTTCAGTTGCGGGCAAATAACGATGCTTCATGTGTTGACTCCTCTCTCCAAGAAAAAATATTAGCGTTTATAAAATGGTGTTTTGACAACCTTTGCTTGCACTAATTTTTTGCGGATCTCCACCTCTACAATAGTCCCGATTTCACTCGCTTTTGCAGCAACTAGGGCAAGGCCGACGTTTTTCCCTAATGTCGGTGACTGTGTGCCTGTTGTCACCTTTCCAACGGAATTACCATCATGGAACACTTCATACCCGTGCCGCGGTATCCCTTTTTCAATCATTTCGAGGCCGACAAGCTTTCGCTTCGCTCCATTTTCTTTTTGTTCACTCAATACCGACTTGCCGAAAAAGTCAGACTCTTTTTTGTGCTTTACAGCAAAGCCTATACCTGCTTCAATCGGTGTAATATCCCGGGTCATCTCCTGGCCGTAAAGCGGGAGCTTCGCTTCAAATCGGAGCGTATCACGTGCGCCGAGACCGCATGGAATTAATTCGTACACTTCTCCGGCACCCATGATTTCTTCCCAAATATAAACGGCATCATCAGCGCGGCAGTAAATTTCAAACCCATCCTCACCCGTATAACCGGTCCGCGAAATAAGCGCTTTACAGCCGCTGATATCAGCATCATCGATAAATGCAAACGGCTTTAATGCAGATAGATTTGCAGATGTCAGCGTTTTTAAAATAGCTTCTGCTTTTGGCCCTTGCAGAGCCAAGAGCGCAATTTCATCTGACTGATTGTCAATCCGCACATCACCTGCCGCATGTTCTTCCATCCACTTCAGGTCTTTCTCTATATTAGAAGCATTAACGACGAGCAGATAGCGGCTTGCTCCTTTTTGATAGACAAGTAAATCATCGACGGTCCCGCCATCTGGATAACACATCGCCGTGTATAACGCACGGCCTGGCGTCAGCAAGGAAACATCATTGGTCATCAGCTTTTGCAAAAAAGGCAGACTGTCGTTTCCTGACACTTCGATTTCTCCCATATGTGAAACATCAAACAGCCCGGCCGCAGTACGAACAGCCTTGTGCTCCTTTTTGATAGAAGAAAATTGAACAGGAAGATCCCAGCCCCCAAAATCAATCGTTTTCCCTCCATATTCTTTGTACAGTTCAAATAACGGCGTTCTTTTCAGCATTGGATTCCTCCTCTTTTTCAACGGCGCAGCTAAAAATAGATACAAAAAAGGACAGAGAAACACCTCATGTAAAATGAAGGTTCTCTGTCCTGGCACCTGAAAGTTTACTTTGCATACACAAAGACGTCCCCTTTGGTGGCTTGCATATCCGCAAACACTCTCCAGAGTTGCGTCGAGCAAGAGTTCTTTTGCCTGAGAGATTCACTTTCACAGTTTGCTCCTTCGGCGCCTGTATCCCGAGGTTTTCGGCCAGGTCTCTCCCCTTGCTGTCATTCGCTCATATTTTCATGCTGTTATGGACATACTATAGCAATATCTTACATTCAATACATACTCATATCCTACCACCATCACGATATGCCGGGCAACAGCAATTTGGGCAGATTTTTCTTCAATGTTCATTTTAAGAATCGAAGAATAAGAAAGGCGGTTTCAAAGTATGGACGCAGACATAATCTATGATGCAAAATGGCCTGAAGAATTCGCGAACAGGCTGAAAAACGACGGCCCGTGGGCGAACTGGGAACTGTACAAGCTATCTGCAGAAATCCAACAAACATTAGCCGTTCCTGAATTTGAAGGCTTGCGGGCCCCTTTATATTTGCCTTCCTTTACACCGCTCCCTCACCAGCTTGAGGTTGCACAAAAAGTAGTTGAAAAAATGAACGGGAAAGCGATTTTAGCAGATGAGGTCGGTCTCGGGAAAACAGTTGAAGCCGGACTGATTTTAAAAGAATATATGATTCGCGGTTTAGCCAAAAAAATATTGATCCTCGTGCCTGCCTCCCTAGTGTCTCAATGGGTCAAAGAGCTTCAGGAAAAATTTTTGATCCCGGCTGTTGAACAAAAGAAAAGCTATGTGTGGGAGCAATACGATGTTGTCGTCTCATCAATCGACACCGCAAAGCGCTCGCCCCACCGTGAAATTGTGCTGTCAATCCCATATGATCTCGTCATTATTGATGAGGCGCACAAATTAAAAAACAGCAGAACGAAGAACTATGAATTTGTCCGGAATCTCGTCAAGAAATATTGCCTGCTTCTAACCGCGACGCCCATTCAAAACCGCATCGAAGAAATTTTTAATTTGGTTTCCTTGTTAAAGCCTGGCCATTTAGGCAGCCAGAATCATTTTCAGGAAGAGTTCGCCAAGAAAAAATCCAGTTTGGAAGCACATGAGCATTTAAAAGATCTTGTAAATAAAGTCATGATCCGCAACAGGCGGCATGACACCGGACTGAATTGGAAACAGCGGCATGTTGAAACAGTGCCGATTGAATTTTCTCCATCAGAGCAGGCGCTTTACGATGAGATTTCCCGCTTGAAGGAAGGGATCAACAAACCGGCCAGCATGTTCTCCATTATGACCCTGCAAAGAGAATGCTGTTCGAGCAGAGAGGCTGTGTATATGACGCTGAAGAAAATGCTTGATCAAAAAGAAAAACAAGCACCAGCCATCGATGAGCACACCATTTCGGTTTTAATAGAGCGCATCAATCAAGTGACACAAAATTCCAAAGCACTTCAAGTGGTTGAACTGATCAAAAAGATTGACGATAAGGTCATCATATTTACAGAATACCGGGCCACCCAAATTTACCTGCAATGGTTTCTTCAGCAAAATGGCATTAGTTCTGTGCCATTCAGAGGCGGATTTAAACGCGGGAAAAAAGACTGGATGAAAGATCTTTTTCGCGGAAAGGTCCAAGTACTGATTGCAACTGAAGCAGGCGGTGAAGGAATCAATCTGCAATTTTGCAATCACATGATCAACTATGACCTGCCATGGAACCCGATGCGCCTTGAGCAGAGAATCGGAAGAATTCACAGGCTTGGTCAGGAACGAGATGTACACATTTACAACATGGCAACAAAACATACGGTGGAAGAACATATTTTAAAGCTTCTATATGAAAAAATTCATTTGTTTGAAAATGTGGTCGGCGAACTTGATGATATTTTAACAAAAATTCAAGTGAACAATTTTGAAGAGCACCTGCACGATATTTTGTGTCATTCAGCAACAGAAGAAGAAATGAAAATAAAAATGGACAACTTAACCTCATTTTTGTCAAATCAGCAGCCAGCTGAAAAAAGAGGATCCTAGCCTGTAAGGAGGTTTTAAAGTGAGACAGCAAGAGGTTCACGATTTCCTGCTTCGTTTTTTTCGGGCAAACAGCTGCCAAATCGCCGAGCAAGGTCCAGGATATATGACAGTGCAGCTTACAGTTGAAATGGATAAACAGATCATGAATCGCCCTTTCTACTGGCACTGGCGCGAGAAGACAGGCGGCGACCCGAATCCCATGAAAATCACTTTTATTACAGATAAAGAAACCGCTCCAAAAGACCTAGACGGTGAATTTATTTATTTTGGAGCGCCGCGTCTTTTTCAAATATTTAATGCTGTTAAACAAAATGGGAGATTTACCAAAATGTATGAGAAAATTGAAACAGCCGGAGCTAAAGTTCCACTTCAGCCCTGGCTTGGTATAAATGTTACGATTTCATACCAGTCCGACATGAAAAAAGATAAGCTATTATCACTAGGTCTTCACCTAGTCTCTGGAACCATAATTGAAAAATTTCAAAGCAAGCTGACACAGCTGCTGCTGACATCTCAAATATGCGATTATTGCTTTACCATATCGCCTATGATTAAACCAGAAAGCGGACTGAAGCGGATGGAAAACTATATTGCCAAATCTGCTATGCAGGAACCGTCAGACTGGGCAGAGCAGGCGGTAAGCAGATGGAGAAATGATATGACATTGCTTGATAAGTTTTATGAGCATATAGAAGAAAAACCAGAAGAGTATCATCTAGAAAAACAGGCGCTGAAAGCCTTATACCAACCAAAGATATCAGTTGTCATTGAAAATGGCGGATTATTTTATCTGCAAAATAATATGTCAGTCTAACTTTTTTTACCATTCGACATCATTCTCGTTTTTTTTGAAAAAATGCGATTATAATAAAGGTATATCAGAAAAAAATCCTGGCAATTTAGATGGCAAATGACTTCCAGAGACCAATGAAGGTATGCAATAAGTCATGGCCGGACTGGCTGAAATACATAAACAAGTATTTTAGGAGGAGAAACTGCATGAAAAATGCAAAACAAGAGTACTTCGAACTAGATAAAGAATGGGTTGAATTAATGATGCAAGCAAAAGAAGCAAATATCAGCCCCGAAGAAATACGAAAATATTTACTTTTAAACAAAAAGTCTGCTCATCCTAGTCCGGCAGTCAGAAGTCATACCGTAAATCCTTTCTGAATGTGCTATAATATCACAAGGAAGGTGATGACATTGATTGGCCAGCGTATTAAACAATACCGTAAGGAAAAAGGCTACTCACTATCGGAACTAGCTGAAAAAGCTGGGGTAGCGAAGTCTTATTTAAGCTCAATAGAACGAAATCTACAAACGAACCCCTCCATTCAATTTCTCGAAAAAGTCTCCGCTGTTCTGGACGTCTCGGTTCATACTTTGCTCGATGAGAAACATGAAACCGAATACGATGGTCAATTAGATAGTGAATGGGAGAAATTGGTTCGCGATGCAATGACATCCGGGGTATCGAAAAAACAATTTCGTGAATTTTTAGATTATCAAAAGTGGAAAAAGTCCCAAAAAGAGGAGTAGTGCCTGAGCAGAGGCGCTAACTCCTCTTTTGTCAATAAACACAGAAACAGCCCAGTATATGGTATACCGGGCCGTCTCTTTTTTATTGCTGTTATTCAATTTTTATCCTCACTGTGCGCCTTTTCATTTTCCTCCACGTAACCGTCTTTATCCGTATGTTCCTTTTTAATTGTCAAACCATTCCATTGTGTCGCTTCAAACGAGAAGTGAAGCTGAATAGAGTTGCCTTGGTATTTATTTTGAACCATTAGCCCTTTTTCATCTTTTGTTTTGTCATCTTTGAATTTGATCTCCATTTTAACCTGATCGAAATCAGTCGGTGTTTTTGGAACACCATCGTATTCAGGAGCGGTTTTACCATCAATTGTTGCTACATTGACTTTACCGCTTGCATGTAAGAACTTAGGATCAATTTGTTTTTTGATTTTTTCAACAGCCGCTGTATCATTCTTAGCGGACATCAAATACAAGTCTTTTAGATTGGCATCATCTAAAATAATATTTTTCGGGTATCCATTTCCGCCCTCTTTTCCAACTGTCAATAAGGTCACTTCAAACTGACTGAGAAAATCTTCTGCAGATGTATTGCTGCCCCCGTTTGCTTTAAATTCACCATAATTCAGTGCCATTAACACCTCTTTGATCGCAAGAGAGCCGTTATTTTCAAATTGGAAGTCCTTTGTCAATTTGTCTCCCGGCTTAAGATTTGACAGGTTAACATTCGCTGAATTTTCTTTAGCAGATAAATCAAGCTTTCCTGATGCAAAAGCAGCATCCGTTGATTTAATGTCGTTAAATGCTGCCCAAGTTCCTCCTCCAACTAAAGCCAATCCTAGTGCCGCAGAAGCAACTCCTAAACTCAATTTCTTTTTCATATTCATGGCAAGCTCCCCTTTTATTGAATGATATAATATAGAAACCTGTTGCCAGGTTTACAACGATGTTAAGTGGACACGGTGCTGTCCTTTTCCTCTGTTTCCAAAGCTTTTGTCTTTCTTTCAACCTCTCTGATGGCATTGCTGATTGTCACGAAAGCGTACACCAGCAGCATCACACCGGGAACAATCAGTAAAACAGCAGTTCCAATCGGCTGACTGGCGAAATAGAGCATATAACCGGCATAAGGAAGCTGAAAGCCTGTATATTGCGCGCGAACATTTTCGTCCGGTACAAGCGCTGAATCAGCTGCGGCGTTATTGTCTCCTTTTGTTTTAAATAACAAATGGTCTCCTTGCTTTGTCATATCAATAATTCTGTGGGTGACCGCCGTATTTGCATTCTGCATAAATGTAATGACGTCACCCTTTTGAAGTTCCTTTACATCAGTAATTTCTTTGACCAATATTAAGGAACCCGTGTTGAACTCCGGCTCCATTGAACCTGACATAACTGATTTCAGCGTGTATCCAAATATCGCCGGCTCCCCCCCGGATGAACGCGTTGATATCACGACAAGTGTCAACACAATAATGAGAGTTAAGATAACCACATAGAGAATATTATTGATTAGCCTCATTGCTTTTTTCATCCTCTTCCCCGCCTTCCTTTTGAATTGATTGGATTTCTGTTTTTTCTGTTGCAGTTTCATGAGTTGACTCTTCTTCCTTTTCTTGTAAATCCTTTTGCGCTGTATCTTTCTCCTTTTTAACGGAAGACTTCAGTTCTTTTTTCGGAACTGTCGCTTTTTCATCGCACTTTGCAAGCGTCATAGGCTCCGACCACTCAAAAGTACTGCCGCTTGCCGGATAACCAACAGGTTTATATACTTTAAATGCATAAATGCCGGGTTTCATTTTTCTCTTTGTCTCAATTTTATAAAGATCGCTCGTTTGTTTGGAAACGTACCCTTTTTCGATCACGTTCCCATTCTTTAATGGTTTGCGGGCGTTTTCCAGCTTATGAAGCTCCCAACTCCACTTTGATTTCCTAAGTTTCTGCCCTGTATTTTTGAGCTCAGCAAACAAAGAAATTGGTGAGCATACAGTGCCGTTGGTATCCGTTTGATTAGACAGGTGCAAATCACTGCGATCCCAGCGCTTATCAAAATCGCAGTCTTTATCTGTATGCTGAAAGTCTGTACACGTTTGAAGCGGAAACTCAATCGTTTCAATATCATGAAAAGCAGCACTTGTATTACCCGAAAGCTGTAAACATATCGAGGCAGTCAGACTGACAATAACTGAAAGCTGAAACATAAGCCGTACTATCAGTTTTGTCTTCGTCTTTTGCTGAATGCGAGACAATTGAAACATATCGTACCTCCTATAAAACCCTGTCACCAAATATGACAATCGTTCTTTTTAAAGAACTAATAAATAGAGTATAATCAATATTTTGTCGATTGAAAACCACCAAAATCATTCATTTTGTTCTCTAAAAAGAATTTTTTCTCCATATTTCAATATCTTGCTCAGGATTGCTCATCTTTTTACTTTTTGAAATTTCTGGAATTATTATCCGCAAAATTAAATGTATAGTCAAATATGAGTTGGCTATCATAAAAAAGAAAGGGTGACAGCATGATGATCAAACGATGTGTAATTTGCCTTTCTTTTCTCATTTTTGGCCACACTGCCGCTCACGCCCACGCAGAAGAAACACCGCTTGTAACCGTGCGTCACATGTCAAAATGGGAAGAGCTAGCAGTTAAAGAAGCAAAAAAAAGATACCCGCTCGCACAGGTACTGTTCAAACAAAAAGTATGGGATCGCAAAAGAAAAGATGAGGCAGTAAAGCAATACCATTTAACCCTGAAGGAAGGATCAAAGGAATTCGGCATTTTTGTCACAATTTCATTCGATCCCTATAGCCAAAAGGTCAATAAAATTGCCATATTAGAAGAATATCAATAAGGTCCTCCATTTTTGAAGGACCTTATTCGTTATATCTGTGATTATTTTTTTCGCTTCAGCCACATTCTGAAACCATAAGGAAAAATACCGAACCACTGCTGTGAAGCGGGCGTTTTCGTTTCTTTCCGCACCTCTTTTCGTTCTTTTCGCTCATCTCTCGGAGTATCTATATATTTGACAAATTGCTGTGTCATATATTTGACATAATCATTCGATTTCATGTGATCACCTCATCATTCAATTATTATGAAGTGTTGGCTCACCTGACTTTTTTTATACCATTTACTCTTCTTTATTCTGTCCAGCTCAGCAATTTTTTCTGTTTTTGATGAAAAACGATCCGGGCATTTCTTTCTGCCCCAGACTGTGTGATTGCTCTTAAGCTGATTTCTTTTTGTCCGTTTGCCGATGTATCGTAAATACGATAAGAAACTTGTCCATACGGAAATTCTTGGGATCCTTTTCGGCCTTTCCTCTGCTCAATAACATGCCGAATTGACAGAAGAGCACCGTTTTGAAGCAAATTCTCTCCCGTGTAAAACTCTTTTGTCTCCTTTTCAAACAAGCAGTGTGAAACATATTGAGAAGCAGTAAAATTCACCATCAGCAGTACAAGCGCGGAAACAAAAAGAACAGTTGGATAAATAAACCCTTTCGAGCAGTACATTTATCCTCCTCCTAAAGTTGTGTAAACCGGAAAAGCAGTTTGATACACTTTATCTTGCTTACTCTTAATTTCCAGCAACACAACACCCTTCTTAATATCAGCTTTCATGTCTGTAATATGATCTAGAATGGGAACATGTCCTTTCCCATCTACCCTTTTTCTTATCATTGAGTGATAAGTCTCAAAACGGATGTCTTGCCCGGAAGCATTGGTGCAGATCAGTACGCTTCCACGCCCGGCTGTCTTGACTGCTTGAGATTGCTTACACTCGTTCATCATCTGTTCCATCGAAATCAGCCATTCCTGCTGTAAAAATTCGTCGTGTGCCTGCTGCCATGACAAAAACAGATGAAAGATGGCAGCTAACGATCCCGATATAAGCAAAAAGACGGAAAGTGAAAATAATACGTTAAGAAGCGTATAACCAGTCTGAGCGCAGAATGCTGAAGCAAAAGTTTTTTTCTTTATAAGCTTCTCCCGTAATGCATACGTTTTGATACTCCCCCTCCTCCTCCCAGTTTAGCGTATAGTTATTGTTGTTCTTTGAAACCTTTTTTGTCTCAGTTTCTTCACCAGTCATCATATATTGGCTAATGCTTTCATTCATTATCTGGTAACCAATTTCTCGAGATTCTGCCAAATTTTCAGCAGCTATCAGCTCGTTCCACAAGGGAACAACTGTCAGCAGCAGAAACAGCCACAAACTTAATGCAGACATTGTTTCTATTGTAGAAAAGCCTTTATTTTCTCTCCACATTGACTCTCCCGCTCCCTAAATAAACTGTTATGTCATAAGCGGTGTTCCCTTTCACTCGTATTTTTCCGCCTGCATTTGGGTGCCCTTTCTCATTAAAATCCAAATGGTCTTTTAATGTCTGCGGTTTTATAGAAAGTCCCGTAGCATACGGCCGTTCAATAACCGTATCACCTATGACTAATTGATATTCGTTTTGCTGAAAGAGAATTTTTGTTCTTTGTTGTCTGGATATTGCAGCCTGTTGTGCAAGCATCATATCGTTTTTCAGCTGCCATGCTGCCTGCTGGACGGCTGTGTTTCCATAAACAGGAGGAAGTGTAGTAAATACAGCAATCAAGAGGATAGAAGCGAGGCTCAGCACAAGCAAATTTTCTAAAAGGGTAAATCCTTCCTCATTTAATTTAATGTTCAACCTTAACTTCTCCGCCAGTAATGATAATGTGCTTCCCATTTGGACAAACTGCATCCTTTTTCACATATCCCTCTGATTGTAAATCAGCAAGACTCGGTGTCTGTCCTTCATGATCAAGTTCAAATGCAGTCATTTGTGCCTTAATCATGTTTTGCAAACCTTCACAGCCCTTTTTTTGAATGGTTTGATTATGTTTCGTGACGTTCGGTATCGTTATTAAAAGCAAGATCGAAATAATGAATAGCACAATTAACATTTCAACAAGTGTAAATCCTTTCTCATTCATCAGCCTCTTCCTTTCACATTTGATTCATCATCTGATACATTGGCAAAAGCATTGATAAATACACAAGTAAGATCATCGCTGCCACAAACCCATAAATCATAGGCTGAAGGATGCCAGTCCACTTTTGCACCTTGTATTCCAGACGCTGCAATATGAACTGGCTGTATGTGAAAAGCTCTCGATCAAGGCGGCCGCTCAGCTGTCCGTGAGAGATGACTTTTGAAAAATCAGTTTCATAAAAAGGACTGCTGCCAATAGCGACTTCAATTGATTCACCAGCTTTCAGCCGTTCAATTACTTGTTCAGCCTCGCAGCGGTAGAAAGGGAGAAACGTTTGATGTTTAAATGCGTTAAGACTGTCATAAATTGAGAGACCTGATTGTAAAAGACTGCCTAGCTGCAAAGAAATAAAGTAGCTGTTAAACAGCCTGACAAGGTTTCCTATCAAAGGCATTCTCACACAAATAAGCATTTGCCCGGCAGGCGATTTTTTCTTAAACACAAACCAATAATAAAGCCCGACACCCGCTGCAAAAAAAGCAAATAAAATGAGAAAAAAATCGATATGTTGAAAAAAAGCAAAAAGCATGTCAGTCGAACGTGTGGTTTCCATATTCATTGATTGATAAATACCGGAAAACTGAGGAATGATAACAGCCTGCAGCATATAAAACATGGCAGCCACTGTGAAGATGAGAAAAAGCGGATATCTCAGCACCCTTTTCAGTTGGTCTGCCTGTGTCATTTTTCGTTCCAGCAGCTCGCCGCTCTGGATCATGGAAGCAGGCAATTCACCATGTGTTTCAGCAAAAAAACAAATACCTATAGCTTCCTTATGAAATGACAGCCTTTTTAATACTAGATAAAACGGAGCTCCTTCCCTCAGCTGTAACATTGCGTCAGTCAAATCTGAAACCTGCCTCTTATTCAGCTGGAGTTCCATCAGGCGTAATGCATCTAACATCGTATAACCGCCCGCCATCATTTCCCCAAGCCGCTTTAATAACTGGGCTTGATCCTTTAACGGCCAGGTTTTTCTAATCTGTCTCATGATAAACCCACCGGTCATAATTGTTTGTTGTCAAGTAGCCAAGCGCAATTCCTTTTCTGATAATTTGACGCAATGTTTGATATTGATAATTTGCATGATGTCCTTTGGCCTCCTGCATGCATTGCTGAAGATTTTGACCATAAAGCAGCTCATAAACGCTCGCTCTCCTGGTTTTTCGTAACTGGCGGCAATACACTGATGAACATCTGTCTTCACAAAACGGGCAAGCCAAATCAACTAGACGCTGAGCAGCAATGGCAATGACAGTCTGTTCGATTTCATTCATGTTGATGCCGAATTCAAGAAGCCTGTAAATCGCCCCCTTCGCATCTCTCGTATGAAGGCTTGTCAGTACCAGATGACCGGTCATCGCTGCCCGCACCGCAATTTTTGCTGTTTCTGCGTCTCTAATCTCACCTAAAATAATCATATCCGGGTCATGGCGCAAAATCGCCTTTAGCCCTGCGGAATATGTCACACCGGCTTTTTCATTCACCTGCACCTGAAGAACATCCTCATCCCTTGTTTCAACAGGGTCCTCCAGTGTGACAATATTTCGATTAAAGTGTTTTTTTGCATATTGAACAAGAGAGTATAGGGTAGTGGTCTTTCCTGAACCAGTCGGACCGGTAAAAATGAGCATACCGTGTGAATGTTTTAAAAATGAGAGTAAGGTCGCACCTGCCTTCGGAAATAATGATAGTTTATCAATTGAAGGGATATTGTATTGAGGCATCACTCTGATCACGAGGCTTTCTTCATTAATTGTGGGAAGCGTTGACATTCTTAAATGAACATTGCCCTCTTCTAACTTTAATGTAAGCGAACCATTTTGCGGTTTTCGTCTTTCTCCGATATCCATCGCTGAGAGAAATTTGAAATGTGAAATCAACCTTATACTTTCTTCTTTTTTCATATTTCTTTTTTTCAACAAAGCTTGATCAACCCGAAAATGAATGATGGCGTCCCGCTCTCTCGGCACAATGTGTATGTCAGAAGCCTTTGTTACATATGCCTCTTCAATCAAGGTTCTGCTGATCTTTTCTATTGAATCCAATTTGATTCCCTCTCCTTTCAATGCGTATTGTAGAAAAAAACGAACCTGTAATCAAACCGGGAAAAAGTGATTTTCTGCGATATTTTATTTCCAAAAAGCAACTTCTGCTGACAGAAAACAATGTTTTAACTAAGGCACCTTATTGATTTCGCTATTTTTCCAATAAAAAAGCAGGCATGATTGATCATCATGCCTGCTTCATTTCATCTTACAATATAATGAAACACCCTACAGTTTCCACTTTTTTCGATTTTTTTTATTCTTGTGCTCCTGCAGCATATCTCCTGTCCAGCCCTTTTTCCTCAAATAGAGGTAGATCAGAATAGTAGAAATAATAATCATTATGAGAGAATAGAGATACCCGTATTTCAAATCCAGCTCAGGCATTACTGAAAAGTTCATTCCCCAGAGGGCACCGAGTGCTGTCATCGGTGTAAAAAGCGTTGTGAAGATCGTCAGCGCTTTTACAATCTCATTTCCTCTGTGAGAGGTAATTACTTCTTCTGAATGCAGCAGCGTGTTAAGCTCTCCTTCAAATTCATTGATGTATGTAAACCCTCTGTCAATTTTCAGATGTATCCGCCGATAATCTTTTCCTTCGTTTTGAGGCAAAAAGGTTTCTTTCAACGCCATTTCAATTTTCTTGACATTTAGGATTAATTTTTTCCAAACCATCAGATCATGACGCAGAAGATGGACGCGGTTCAAAATACTTTTACTATTGTCATCTTTGATTTGCCATCTGAGTTTTCTCAGATTCACCTCAAATTCATCAATACCAATTAGGTACGCATTCATTAATTCACCGAGAAGAACCAAAAATCCCTCTATGGCATCGCCTGTCCTTTCCATTTGTTGGATGACTTCTCTTCCCTTAATCCCTTTCAAAATTGAAAAATCAAAGTTAATGGTAAAAAAATAGTCTCTCGTGATATAAAAATGAAAAACGGTATGGTCTTGTTCCTGATCAAGTCCCTGATCATATACGATCGAGCCAAATACCGCTTCATTATCTGCCTCAGTCGTGTCTACGCGTAAAAAATTAATATGCTGATTATTTTCAAACCACTTTTCACATTGAGGCCAATGAGAAAAATGGATTAGATCTCTTGCCTGATCTCTTGCCTGAGGTCCCATTTGGTACCAGAACCAATCCTTTCCCGTATGTACTTTCATGTTAAGCTCCTCCACATTTTTGTTCTTTTATTCTTTAATTGCCCAAGAACAGCTTCATTAAACCAGTTAGACGCCGCAAATTTATGTTTTGCGAGTATTTTCCGGTGGTATGGAATGTAGAAAGACAGAAAGACATCGGAAAAGGGAGGTGCATGCCTTCCTTGGAGAAGGCAGTTATTTTGGAATTTATTAATTTATTAGCAGTCGCTATTCTCATTTTATTAACAGGATTTTTTGTTGCCGTAGAATTTTCAATCGTAAAGGTGCGGCGATCCAGAATTGATCAGCTTGTCGCAAAAGGGAAGAAAGGTGCTAAAGCGGCAAAGCATGTCATCACTCATCTTGATGAGTATTTATCAGCCTGCCAGCTGGGTATCACAGTTGCGGCTTTGGGCCTAGGCTGGCTTGGAGAACCAACTGTACAAACTCTGCTTCGGCCGCTTTTTCATAAAGCAGGCTTAAATGAATCGCTTACCCATCTTCTTTCACTTGTTATCGCCTTTTTATTGGTGACGTATTTCAATGTCGTCATCGGAGAGCTGGCGCCGAAGAGTTTCGCCATTCAAAAAGCAGAGAGCATTACATTGATGCTCGCCAAACCGCTTATTTGGTTTTACAAGATTATGTTTCCATTCATTTGGCTGCTGAACCACTCTGCCCGGTTGATTACAGGGGCATTTGGACTAAAACCTGCATCAGAGCATGAGCTGGCGTATACGGAGGAAGAGCTGCGGGTCCTTTTGGCTGAAAGCTATAAAAGCGGTGAAATCAGAAAAAGCGAATTAAAATACATGAATAATATCTTCACCTTTGATAAACGAATGGCAAAAGAAATTATGGTGCCGCGAAATGAAATGGTCAGTTTGTCACTTGATGAAGAATCCATTTCAAGTCTGCAGGAAACAGTGAAGCAAACGAAGTACACACGATATCCCATTGTCAGAGAGGATAAAGATAATGTCATTGGCGTAATCAATATGAAAGAAGTATTATTTGCAATGCTGTCGAAAGATTTTTCACTTCAAAAGCAGCAAATTGAACCTTTCATTCAGCCTGTTATCCACGTGATTGAGACAATTCCGATTTATAAATTGCTGCCGAAAATGCAAAAGGAACGCACTCATATGGCAATCCTCATTGATGAATATGGCGGGACATCCGGTTTGGTTACTGTCGAAGATATTGTCGAGGAAATTGTAGGAGAAATCCGCGATGAATTTGATACAGATGAAGTACCCCCTATCCGGGAGCTTGGAAAAGATCACTTTTTATTAAATGCAAAGTTATTAATCAGCGATGTAAACAGCCTGCTTGGAATTGCTTTACCAGACGAGGAAGTGGACACTTTAGGCGGCTGGTTTCTGACACAAAATATAGATGCGGAACCTGAAAGTGTCATTGAATATGGCGGCTACTCGTTCAAGGTAAAAGACATCGACAGCCATCACATTTTATTTATAGAGGTAAAAAAAGCTGAATAGCCCTTCGAAGGCTGTTCAGCTTTTTTATTTCATAGCATCAATACTCTTCTATCTTAAATCCTTTATTAGCCAGAGCTTTAACAAGATTTCGCTCCGTTTTCACATTTGAAAAATCCAGTCCAAGCTTCACCACAGTTTGAGCAATTTCTGGTCTGATTCCTGAAATAATCGTCTCAATTCCGAGCAGTCTGGTGCTGTCAATCACTTTAAATATTTGATAAGCCACCATTGTATCAACGATGGGAACACCCGAAATATCTAAAAATAAATATGAGAGCTTTAGCGCTGAACACTGGTGCAGTACAGACTCCAAAATGGTCCTTGCTCTGTACGTATCAATTTCACCGACAAGCGGCAGAATCCCTATCCCGTCAGAAATCGGCATAATAGGCGCGCTCAATTCATTAATCATTTCCTTTTGCGCGTTTAATTGGATCATGGTGACTTGGTGATATTCTTCTGTAAACACTTCGATGATTTCATCAATGGTTTGATTCAAAATCTTGCTCCATTCACACATGTCCTGAATGCTGATTTCTTGAGAAGAGGCTTCGCTGAATTTCTGCAGCCATTCAAACATGATGTGCCTGAAGGCGTTAAACTGGCCGACACTTTCTGTTACAGTAACTTCATGAACGGCACGGTCTCTGGCGCATTGAAGAGACCATCGGTTGAGCTCATCCTTTACGTTTTCTGCATTTCTCAGGGATTTTGCCACGATGGTCACTAATGATTCATGCTGGTCTTTTAGCTTTTGTTCTAATCTTTGCTGATCTTTAACGGAATGCCAGCTTCCTTTTGACGTGCAGGTTTTCAGCCATTGTTCCAAAATGTCTTCTTTGTGCTCTGTTACGTGCTGATCAAGAGCTATCATCTTAATGAGCTACCCCCTGTTTTTTTAAAAAATATATCCCACATGTATAACGCCTCTGCCTCTACACATACTATGTTTATATTCAATGGGCTATAGCCAAGCGGTAAGGCAATGGACTTTGACTCCGTGATCGTTGGTTCGAATCCAGCTAGCCCAGTTTCTGAACAGGTGAAAAACCGAAGATAAGCTGATTCGGATAAATCAGCGGATCTTCGGTTTTTCATCATGCAGATTGATGAACCGTTTTCTTCTTTGATAGTTTCAACAGTTCTCCCGGATTATAACCAATCACCAGTTTTTTATTGTCTACAATAATCGGACGTCTCAAAAGCTTAGGCTTTTCAACTAAAAGTTCCAGCACCTCATTTACCGTCATCTCTTCAATGTTTAAGTTCAAATTTTTGAACGTCTGGCTTCTTGTCGCTAAGATTTCATCAATACCTTCTGTCGTTAGAGATAAAATGTATTTTAATTCTTCTACTGTCGGGGTTTCTCTGAATAAATGCCGTTCATTAAAATTAACTTGATGTGCTTTAAGCCAATGTTTTGTTTTCCGGCATGACGTGCAGCTTGGATATGAGTAAAAAATGATTTGTTCCATTTGTTTATTTCCTCCTCAGTTAACCATCTCTTTGTAGAATAACTACCCGGATCATTTTTTATTTAAACCATTTATAAAAGTTTTTTTGAATTATTTTTAAAAAATCATTCATATAATAGAAATATAAATTCCATTTGTATATAAAGTAATGAAAATGTTTACATTTTTAGATGCGATCTATTATAATAACAATCAGAGGGACTCTCGGGAGGGGATAAAAATGAATCGCATGTTCCGGGTGTTAGGATTTTGGACAGGAATTTTTGCAGTCATGTTTTATTTGGGTGATATGAAAGATGCTTCCCTTTTATTTTTTGGACAGACGATTTTATTTGTATTCCTATCGTATTTGAACTTAACTGAACGCATGTATATTTATATTTTTGGCGCCTATTTAACGATTTTCTTCGCCGGCTTTACATATTACTCGATTTTTATTATGGTGCCCGGCGGCGGAGGCCATTAAATGCAAAAAGAGACAAACCGATAAGGTTTGTCTCTTTTTTATAGTGAAAAGCCATTTAAAAATGGATTTTGATCCTGCTCGGTCTGCACGTCTGTTTCAGCGCCATGCCCGCTTAACACCAGCGTGTGCTCCGGCAGTGTAAGCAGTTTTTCATGAATTGACCTCAGCAATGTCTCTTGATCGCCGCCTATTAAATCCGTACGCCCTATACCGCCTTGAAATAAGACATCTCCAGAGATCACCAAGTCTGCATCCTTCACATAGTAAGAAACACTGCCTGGCGAATGCCCCGGTGTAAATAATGTTTCCAAATGAAACGGCCCGATATTCAGCTCACCGTCGCCTTCAATCAGATGATCTGCAGGTTTAGCTGTGACTTCTATCCCCCGAAGTATACCGGAGCCATTTAAAGAGGCATCTGTAAGCCAATTCTTTTCATTTTGATGCAGATAAACAGGGATATCCCATTTCCCCCTCACTTCATCAAGTGCTCCTATATGGTCAAAATGGGCATGGGTAAGCAAAATGGCTAAAGGTGTCAGCCCTTTTTCTTTTATGTATTGATTGATTTTATTTCCTTCGCCGCCTGGATCAAAGATCAGGCATTGATCATCATTGATAAGAAAATATGCGTTCGCTTGAATCGGTCCTACTGGCATTCGTCTCCATTTCACTTGTATCACCTCTTTCTTTTTATGCTCCTATTATGAAGGTTTTTGAAAAAAGATTCAATCAATCTCAATGAAAACGCTATCGACAAACCTTTAAAAAGCAGGTAAAATGAAACTGGAAAGAATTGCAGGTTTTTCAATGTAAAGGGGGCTGCTTCATGTTACTTGTCGTGATTTTCGGCCTTGTCGCTCTTTTCGCTTTATGGGGAGTCTTGCGTTCTGTGAAAAATAGAAATATACTTGGATTTTTATTGGCTGGAGGCACCTTATTTGTCTTTGGCTGGTTTACCGTGATGACCGTGATAAACAGCGGATATCCAACCGCGCATTAAAACCTGTATCCGATGGATACAGGTTTATTTTTATTGCTGTAAATGTTTAGTGACACTTTCTATTTTGCTTTCTAGCGTCGTTTTTTTGTCACGCCTGTCATCAATGCGGATGTTTGTCGCCACTCTGTGCAGCCCTTTTTGAAACGGTGCTTCATGTATTGCCTGAATGACGGTGAAAAGGTCACTAAGTTCTCCCTCGATCAGTGTACTCATCGGTGTCAGCTGATATTTGATTTTCCCTTCAGCTTTATATCCTTCTAAAATCTTTTGCACATCGGCAACGTAAGCACTTACACTGGGTGTTTCCGTACCGATTGGGATAATGGTTACATCTGCGATCGCCATCGTTATTCCATCTCCTTTTGATTAATAATCAGTTGCTTCGTTTCATGCGATTTTAATAAAATAATCCGCTCAAAATGAAAGCCGTATAACGCATATTTCCCGTTCGGAGATATTTGAATCGGCTCCATATGAGGCAGAGAGAAAAGATCTTTTGTCTTTCCCGATGCCACATCGACAGCTGCGAGCTTATATGCATCGCCGCTTTCTTTAAACGTATAAAACAGGCCTTTTGCTTCATCATAGTCATACTCCATCGGAGCCAAGCTTGTATATTTCATTTGAAGCGGCAATTCCGCTGTTACTGGCGATTTTGTTTGCGGTGTTTTAAAATGATATGTCCCTTTTTGCCCGGCGGCCGATTTGACAATAAAACGCATGTGCTGGAAAGAATCAAAGAAAAGCACGTCATCTTCGAGCTTCTGTTCTGCTTTGGAGGCTGTATCGTATGCATATATAGGACCTGACTTGTCGTCTCTTCCCCCTTTTATATAATCAAATGTGTTTTTAGATGTCCAATGAATAAATGGAACCTGTACCGGGCTTAAGGAAGACTCATCTTTTTTAGCATTCACCTGATATGTATGGAAATCCCAGTTTTCAGAGAACACCGTGACCATTATTTGATAAGGGTCATATTGATTCCAAGCCGCCTCCAGCTCATATGTTTCGTAATCTTTTTTGTAGAGCATCTTTCCATTGGCATTAAGCAAAACCACTGCTGTCTTTTGGCTGTGTGTGATTTGCAGCAAAATCATCTGCTTTTCTGGATTGATTTGAACATCAACAATTTGACCATCTGTTTGATAGAGCTTTTTCGCTTTGCCAGTGAAGATGCAATATGCAAAAAGCTCCGTTTTTGTCGGATCAGACGCGGTATATAAAATAGTGCTATTATTAAGCCATCCTTCTGCTCCATCCGCTTTTTCTGCGGAAAGCGGTATGATGTCTTTTTCTTCATCTTTTGCCTCCGCTGCCTGTTGCTGCTGCTGATGAGATGGTTCGCATGCCGACAAACTAAACAGCAACGCTGACAGCAGAATGAAACAAACTGATCTCATCAGCCTTCCCTCCTCCGATCATTTTTATTGTCTCATATTTACTTCGGCAGAAAAAAGGAAAAGTTTCAGTTACTCATGAAAAAATAATGCCCTCCACAAAATGCCGTTTGTGGCATTATAGATATGTGAAAACTGCTGAAACGGCAAAGGATTTTGGCCTTTTCCAAGTTCCACCGTAAATCCTTCTTTGAAATAATGGTGAATAAACCAATCGCGAAACCCTGCATAGCTATCTATATCCCTTACTCCTTTATAAATGTTTCCGCTTAACCTTTCAAAATCCTTTATGACAGCAGCAGATTCTTCAGGCTCAAGGCCTTTATAGCCCCAATAAATTTCTTCCCCTTGCGTATGGAGAGCCAGCAGTCTGTCTGGCGGATTCTCCGTTATGAGCTGGCACATTGCAATAGATTCCGGCTCCGTAAGCGGTGAGTTTCCCGGAAAATCGCGATAGTTGGGCATTGTTGGTTTGCGGTATTTTTCAATCTCCCACAGTGATGGAAATTGTTTATTTAAATCAACTCCGTTTATATTCGCTTTCCATTCATTAAAATCCGAGCGATGGTCATTAATCCTTTCGAGCTCATCTTTCTTGACGCCCATGCCGTCTGGTCCGTTTAAAACGAGATCAACACCATCGGGATTCACGAGAGGAACAAGAGACAAGGACGTGCTGCTGAACAGCTTCATAGGAGAAAATCCGAAAAAAGATGTGTTGCAGCATAATGACATACAGTATTCCTTAAACCATTTCAGCAGGACAGATGTTGTGATCCACTCATTCGCATGAAAGGAGGCGTTCATGTGAACCTTTTTTGCCGCATGTTCCATGCCAGTCTTAAGCTCCCAAATGGGCCTGCCAAGTACAGAACGACCGATTTCCCGGCATGAGACAAACGGAAACACATCAATGATCTTCTTTATTTCCTTTTCAACAGCTGCACTATCATAGAATTTTTCCTCCACTACCCATTTATCAGATAAGTCCAACTGCCGAGGCCGTAAAAAGCTCTTTATATCCTGAATCGTTTGAAACTCCTTATCACCATGTTCTTCTACCACATAACCAGGACAATATAATTGTTGTTTCAGCGCTGAGCGGTTTGCACTTCTAAGCAATTCCTCATCTATCTCCAGCTCTCTCGCCACTGCGGCCAAATTGTGCTTGATTTCAGGTTTCACCGTGATAAACGCCATCATCATCCCCCTTTTTTGTTACTATATGACAGCGTGTTAAAAAAAAGAAAGCCTCCCGCTTACTTTGATGCGGGAGACATTGTGATTACGATGCCTGATCAAACATTTGTTTTTCTTTTCGTTTTGACGGATTGTCCAGCCTTTTCTGATCATAAAACCGCAGTAAATCCCCATAAATAATTTCATCAGAAAGTGAAAGCTCTTGTTTCGCTTTATCAGCAAATGCTTCACATTGTTTTGCCTCTTTCAGCGGCTTTCCGGTCTCTTTGTCATAACAAGTACCATCTGTATAAACGACCTGATCCGTAATAAAGCTTCCGTCTCTTAGCACCGTAAAATCCAGTTTTTCATCTGAAAGCAGGTCGTTTCCGAATTGAATGTGATCTTTCGTATCAATGCCTAAAAGGTTCATCAGCGTCGGCCTGATATCAACCTGGCCGCCTACTGTTTCAATGGTTTGCGGTTTTTTATCAGTCATACCGGGAATATGAATAACAAGAGGCACTTTTTGGAGCTGTACATTCTCAAATGGTGTAATCTCTTTCCCTAAGAACTGCCCCATTGCTTCATTGTGGTTTTCCGATATGCCATAATGGTCACCGTATAATACGATCACCGAGTTGTCGTATAGCCCGTCTTCTTTCAGCTTTTCGATAAACCGTTTCAGCGCCTCATCCTGATAGCGAACAGTGGGAAAATATTTGTTTAGTGTCTGGCTGCTTGAATCATATTGATCAATCAATTGATCTTCTTCATTAAGATCGAACGGAAAGTGGTTCGTTAAAGTGATCAGCCTCGCGTAAAACGGGTGAGGCAAATTTTTCATCAGCTCTGAAGACTGTTCAAAAAATTCTTTATCCTTCAGTCCCCAGCCGACTGAATTTTTCTCAGTTACGTTATAGGAGTTAATATCAATAAACGAATCATATCCAAACGAGTCGTACATTAAGTCACGATTCCAAAAGCTTTTATTATTAGCATGAAGCACAGCTGAATAATAACCGCTGTTCTTCAAAATCTCAGGTGCTGCCATATATTGATTGCCCGCATTTGTAAAAAACACTGCACCTCGTCCAAGCGGATACAGTGAATTGTCCACGAGAAACTCTGAATCAGATGTTTTCCCTTGGCCAGTTTGATGATAAACATTATTGAAATTGTAGCTCTTTTTTATAAACTCATTTAGAAAAGGCGTGATTTCTTCTCCATTTACCTTTTCATTGAGCACAAAGCTTTGTGTCGATTCTAAAGATACGAGAATGACGTTTCTTCCTTTTGCAGCGCCGAACAAGCTTTTGTTGCCATCTTTCGCATTAGCGGTTACATAGTTTTCAATTTCCGTCAGGCTGTTGCTGTCAGCCAAGGCCCTTTGTGCGGATTGCTTTGACTGAAGAACGCCGTCGTAAATATGAAAATTAAACAGGCTGATGTTTTTAACAAGCATTTCCCTGTCAAATGAGCGTGTCAATAGCTGAGGTCTTTCCGCTTCAGACAGGCCTAAATTGAAGAAATAAACAGAAGCAACAAACAAAAAGTATGCCGCCCGTTCATTTTTCGTGGCAGGGATGTCTGATTGAAACGTTTTTTGCCGGGTGTAAAGCCATATTAAAATCACAATATCTACAGCCAATAGGAGGTCTGTCGGCTCAAGAAGTGTTCCGATGCTGCTTCCGAGATCACCCATATTGCTCGTTTGAAAAAGGACAGGGATCGTTAAGAAATCATTGTAAAAACGGTAAAATACCATATTTGCCAATAATACAAACGTGACAAGACAGCTCATCGCGATCATGTAGCGATTTCTGTTTTTTCCTTTTAAAAACAAGCTGAAGCCAAAGATGAGCAGCAAAAAACTTAGTGGGTTGATAAACAAAATAAATTCCTGCGCCAGATTGTCGATTTTAATGTGAAAACTGGTTTTGTAAACAGCATACGTTTTCAGCCACATCAATAAAATGGCAATCAGCATAAATGAAATCTTCGAAAAAAATGTTTTTCGCATTTCAACCTCCTATGCGGCACGCTCTTAAAAAAATCAGTCTATTTCCAACATTTTCATTACCCATCAAATGAAATCTTAACCTGAGCACAACAAAAAATCAATTTCATTTACAGATTTTTAACAATTTTGGTGTTTCAGCCATTCGTTTTTAGCGATCCAAGCGCCTCCGATAACGCCAGCATCATTTCCAAGTGATGCGATTGAAATATCAGCCGCCTCAGCTGCTCGCGGAAACGCATATTCCCGGAATGTTTTCTCGATTTTTGATCTCAGCAGTTCTCCGGCTCTTGATACGCCTCCGCCAATAACGATTTTTGAAGGATTAAGCGTGCTTGCCAAATTCCCCAGCACCAAACCAAGGTGCTTAGCCACATAATCAACTACCTCAAGGGCCATTTCGTCTTTTTCAGCCGCTGCTTCAAATACATCCCTTGATGACAACTGTTCAGTTGCTTTTAAACATGTCGTCTGCTTAGCTTTTGCTATTTTCTCTTTTGCAATTCTCACAATTCCGGTTGCCGATGCAATCGTTTCGATACAGCCCGTTTTGCCGCAGTTGCAAGGCGCCCCGCCTTCAGGAATGCTGCAAATATGACCGATTTCCCCGCCGGCGCCGTTTATGCCGTGGGCAATTTCACCATTTACAATGATGCCGCCGCCAACTCCTGTGCCAAGCGTTACGAGTATGACGTCTTTCGCTCCGTCACCCGCTCCCTTCCACATTTCTCCGAGTGCCGCAATATTCGCGTCATTTTCTATAACAGCTGGGATACCTGTTTCTGTCTCCAGATGGTTTTTTAACGCATAGTTTTCCCATCCTAGATTTACCGTTTCATAAACGATTCCGGCCGCCATATCTACAGGTCCTGGTGCGCCCATTCCGATGTATTTGATGAGACTTTTCGGCTTTTGGAGCTCATCAAGCTTGCTGTCGATTGTTTTTGCAATCGTAACGGTAATCGTTTCTCCAGTTTTATCAGTCGGGACTTCCCATTTATGCTGAATTTCACCATATTGATTAATAAAAGCGAGTTTAATCGTCGTTCCGCCCAGATCAATTCCCACAAACCATACTTCGTCCATTTTTTATCACCTTAACCTTTACATCAATCTATTCCGTTTTTTTGTTTGTTCCAATTCTTTTCGAAGGACAGCTGCCGCTTTGACCCACTGCTCCTTCTCAATCATGTGATTCATGTATAATTCCTTTAGTTCCTCTAGCATAAACTCAATCTCAAGCTCTCTGTCTCCAAAGTAAACAATGTGGCCAAATGTTTTTAACAGCTGCTGCACATCATAAAATGTATTCATTTTCCTCACCATTCTTGATATTAACTATCATAAGCGTATTCATAAAGGAGCGGCCAGTCAAGAAGAATACGCTGACAAAAAGCCAGCCTCCCCCATGGGCATTTCGATTTATGATCCTCTATTTGTTTTCAATTTGCTGCTGCAGCTTTTTGTAGCGCTGCTCCTTCGGCTTTAAGTTTACAGCCGATTTGATCGCCTTTTCAGCTTGACCAAGCTCATTTTTTTCAGTATACAGCAAGGCTAAATAATAATATGAGACGTGGTCTTTCGGGTCTTTTTTCACTGTTCTTTCCAAAAGAGAAACCGCTTGGTCATATTCGCCGATTTGAATATCTGAAACAGCAAGAATTCTCAACAGATTGACTGAAGCACCTTTTTGCTCCGCTTCTCCGTTCAGCAATTCCGTTACTTCTTCATACTTTCCTTCCCTATACAGCTCGTTTGCCTGCTGTATCAGCGCTGACTCCTGATGGGAAGGTGAATGCAATCCGTAATATAAAAACCCGGCCGCCAAAGCTAACAGCAAAACGGCTGACAACACTCTTTTACTTACGGCTCTTGCTTTGGGCAACCCCAACGCAGCAGCAGCGAAAAAGCCGCCAATCAAGCCGCCAATATGTCCTGAATTGTCAATATTCGAAACCGCAAAACCAAAGCCCAAGTTGATGATAATAATGACAATAATATTGGTTCCAATGGTTCTTAAAAACATTTTTCGATTTGACAAAGCGACATACAGCAATGCGCCTAAGCATCCGAATATGGCTCCTGACGCGCCTGCTGAGGGGTAGGGGCTGAACACAAAGCTTGCAATCGAACCCGCTATGCCAGCCGACAGATAAATCAGAAGAAACCTGCCCGAGCCGTACATGCGCTCAACCGCCGATCCGACCGACCATAAGGCCAGCGTGTTAAACGCTAAATGCGCAATGCCAATGTGGAGCACAATCGGCGTCAGCAGCCGCCACCATTCTCCTGCTGCGATGAGGCTGTTTTCCTTTGCGCCAAAAGCGACAAGCACCTCCGTGTTTGTACTGCCCCCGTTTCGTTCAAGCACGAAAAACATCAAAATTTGAAGCGCGATGAATAAGTATGTAAAGATCGGTTTTCCGTTTTGAAAAACAGCTGCTTCCTTTTTTCTCTGTTCTTCTTGCTTCAGTACGAGCGCAAGAAAATGATCTCTTGCCATTTGCGCGTCTTCAAACGAATTACGGGCTTCTGTGCATTCGTTTGCAGGAAATGATGGGAAAATAGCTTGAAGATCATCACAAAGCATCGTTCCCCTCACGATCACCGGTTTAACTGCCACGGTTCCATTCTCAAAAGGCTTTTCGGCAACCTCTTCCCATTCATCAACAGGGGCTTCTGCTGAAAAAAACACATTCAGCAGCTTCATCTTGCGTCTGCCAAGTTGCTTTCTGACTTGTTCTACTCGCTCAGCCTGCTCTTCGATATCTCTGGCCATTTCTTGACGGAAATCAAGGTCATGCTTATAAAGACGAATCAGATCATGAGAAGACTTCCCAGGCGCTTCAAGCCATATTTCACCTGATTCGCCAGCTTGTATAATGCCATACCCGCTTTTCACTAGGTGCGCCGCAATTTTCCAATATGTATAGTCCAGCAAATACATGTTTACCGCTCCAATGGTTTTATTTCATTATAACAGCTGGCGGCTCTGAACGCCTACTGAAAGCAAAAAATCCCGTTTTTCACGGGATTTTAGAAAGCTTGCTGTATAAACTTATTACGAATAAATGGAATTCTTAAAAAAAGATGGATAAAAGACCGCCTGATTCCCGGCTGGCTGAGTATAGTATTCATAAGCCGGTAACGATTTTGATAAAACATGACGGCAGAAACAGCGAAAATGGCATAAATCATTAGTTTTTTCATGACATCCCTCCTGCCAATAGGGTTTGTCATTCTCTCTTATTTATTCTTGAATAAAAAGCAGGAAAGTTACGAAAAACAAGAAATGACCTGGTCCTCAGTTATCAGCTTATTTACCGGGATGTCATGCGGCAGACGGGGAACGCAGGCAAACAGCTGACACTCCAAAAGCAATGAGGCTGTTTCCCCTTTATAATCGCTTAAATAACGGTCATAATATCCGCCGCCAAAGCCAATTCTAAATCCGTCAGTATCGAAGCAAACACCCGGAACGATGATCAAGTCAATTTGTGATGATTTCACTTCTTTTGTTTTTTCGATCACAGGCTCAAGAAGGCCAGCGTAAACAATTTCGAGCTGATCATCGCTCTGGAAGGTACGGAATTGCATATGTTTTGTGCCTGGGTCGCATTTAGGAATGCAAACTTGTTTCCCTTCTTTCCAAGCCTGCTCAATAATGGGACGCGTCGGTATTTCTACTCCTCTAGAAATGGTGACTCCAATGGTGCTGGCATTTTGCCACTCAGGCAAGGAAAACAAATCCTTGTATATTCGTGCGGTTTTTTGAAGAAGCTCTTCACTTGATACAGCAGATAGAGCTTCTATGGTCTTTTTTCTTAATTGTGATTTCATCCCTTATCCCCCTCGGAACAGCAAAAAGCCAGAACCTTTTTCAAAGCTCTGGCTTTTTTCTCACACCTCAAACAGCTAGGCTGTTATTTTGTTTCACGGTGTAACGTAGATTTTTTATCACGTGGGCAATATTTTTTAAATTCAACGCGGTCTGGATTGTTGCGTTTGTTCTTTTTAGAAATATAGTTACGCTCACCACATTCAGTGCAAGCCAAAGTAATATTAACGCGCATTATTTTCCCTCCAAACTAAAATCATTTACTTATTCAGACTTATACATAATACCACTATAATGGACGGAATGCTAGGCTGTTTTTTAATGATTTGCTGAATTATTGAGGATTCTCCCATAAACCTGCAAATATGATTCCGTAATGAGCCGGGAATGGCGAAGATTGATGCCTTGTTGTCTGCCGGCTTCTTTTACCCAGCGGCGTTTTTCCGGTCTTAAAAAACCTGTCCAAAGATCAATTACTTTCTGTGCACGCATAACATCAACGGACATTGCCATTTTATCATAAACAGCATATCCAAAAAAGCCATTCGACTGAGAAACGGCAATCAGCATACCTCGGTCCATGCTTTCTTGCACAGCAGCGGCAAACCTGAGAAAGACATTCATGACATGTGCAATTTTATTGTCTATAGTATCACTAACTGCCTTTTCAATCGTGCATTCTTTGCTCGGATCTTTTGATAAAAATGCACAATTTTTTCACCATCGGTTGTGGTTTTTTGAAAAGTATTGCCTCCCGGTGTGAGCGTTTGAACGATTATGTCAAATGTGTCCCTAAAAAAGAAAGCTTATGTCGTATATTATAGGGAAATGAGTGTTTATTCATGGACTTCTAACATTCTCCTTTCCTATCATTCACTCAAAATCATTACATAGAGAGGAAGCAAAGAAAGATTTCTCGACAAAAACTCGTTTTTTTCGGGAATGCCTTTAGAATCCATTGGTTTTATGGTATAAAAAAGAAGGATAAAAAAAGAATAGAAGGTGATGAAACGTGGAAATTGCTATTATTGCGTTGTTTATCGTCAGTATAGCGCTAATTGCATTCTCATATTCTCAAAGAGACCCAATGAAAGATGTAGAACAGGAGCTCGAAACCCTGCAGCTTTCCGCCATGCAGGAAATTTACAAACTCAAAAAGAAAATGGCAGTGCTTGAGGAAGAATTATTGGAAACAAACCTTGTCATCCGCAAATCAAAGCATAGCGATATCAATCAAAAGATCGCTAAACAAATACTTTCTAAATATAATAACGGCATGTCCGCTGAAGCCATTGCTAAAGCTGAGCATGTATCAGTAGAAGACGTGAATACGATTATCAAAGATAACGAGAAGGTGCTCGTATGACAAAACGGGGCATTCAAGCATTTGCTGGCGGTATCATTTTAGCGACAGCCGTTCTTGCAGCTGTTTTCTATCTGACAGACGAAGATCAGGCCGTGGCTGTAAAAGAAAATAAAACAGTAACCGAACAAGATGTGAACAATTACCTTGATTCTAAAAAAATGGTTTCTGTGAACCGTGATGAATATCAAAAGCTTCTCGATTCAAAAGAGAAATCGTTGAGCGATGACAGCAGCTCAAATGAGAAAAAAAACAAAGTAAAAACGTACAAGCTCAAAATTAAAGACGGCATGAGCACTGCGGATGTATCTGATATTCTTGAAAAAGAAGGCATCATAAACTCGGCTCAAGACTTTAATGATTATGTCATTGATGCCGGCTATCACAAAGAAATCCGCGCCGGTGAGTTTAAAGTGAAATCAGATATGAGTTTCAAAAAGATCGTAAAAACGTTAACGCGATAAAAAACAGGCTGACAGTCAGCCTGTTTTTTTCATCCGAATTTTCCTGTAATATAATCGAGTGTTCTTTGATCCCGCGGGTTAGAGAACATTTTATTGGTAGTGTCGCATTCAACAAGCTCGCCCATGTAGAAAAAGGCGGTTTGATCAGAGACCCTCGCTGCCTGCTGCATGTTATGCGTGACGATGACAATGGTATATTTATGTTTCAGCTCAATAATGAGCTCTTCAATTTTCCTTGTTGAGATTGGGTCAAGTGCAGATGTCGGTTCATCCATCAGCAAAATATCAGGATTTGTCGCAAGCGCTCTGGCGATACAAAGACGCTGCTGCTGGCCGCCTGATAACGAAAAGGCCGATGAATGCAAACGATCCTTCACCTCATCCCATAACGCCACATCTTTTAATGACTTTTCCACAATCTCTTGAAGCTTCTTTTTATTTTTGGTGCCGTGGACTCTCGGACCGTAAGCAACATTATCAAAGATAGATTGTGGAAACGGATTCCCTTTTTGAAATACCATGCCGATATTTTTTCGCAAATCAACGATATCCACTTTATTCTTTAAAATGTTGCTGCCATTATAGCTCAGCTCACCCGTGAGCTTTACATTCGGCGTCATTTGAATCATCATATTCAAGGTTTTGATGAAGGTTGATTTCCCGCATCCAGATGGCCCGATGATCGCCGTTACTTCATTCTCATGAATGCTCAAGTTGATATTTTTTAAAGCATGATGCTGTCCATACCATAAGTTCATTCCATTGACTTGATAGACTTCGTGTTTCCTTACAGTTTCGGTAGCTATACTCATTGCCGCCCTCCTATCCGAATTTCCCGTTAATATAATCTTCGGTCTTTTGCTGCTTCGGACTTGTGAAAATTTGTTCTGTCTGCCCGTATTCTACAAGCTCGCCATCTAAAAAGAATGCTGTCCTGTCGGAAACACGCAGTGCCTGCTGCATATTGTGCGTGACAATAATAATCGAGTATTCACTTTTCAATTCTGTCAATAATCCTTCTATTTTTGCATTTGAAATCGGATCAAGCGCTGAAGCTGGTTCATCCAGCAGAAGAACAGCCGGCTTCAGCGCAAGCGTTCTTGCAATGCATAAACGCTGCTGCTGGCCGCCTGATAAAGAGAGAGCAGACGAATGCAAACGATCCTTCACCTCATCCCAGAGCGCTGCTTTTCTTAAGCTTTCTTCCACAATCTCATCTAAAACGGCTTTATTCCGCTCTCCCGCATATTTTAAAGCATGTGTGATATTCGCATAAATTGATTTTGGAAATGGGTTCGGCTTTTGGAACACCATCCCGATTTCTTTTCTTAAGCTGACCTCGTTAATATTGCGGCCCAGTATATTTAGTCCTTCGTAAAGAATCTCACCCTCCGCTCTTGCAGAAGGAATGGAGTCATTCATTCGGTTAATATTTCTCAAAAAAGTCGACTTCCCGCAGCCTGAGGGCCCAATCAAAGCAGTCACCGCATTTTTTTCAATATCCATATTCACGCGGTGAACCGCTTGTTTATTTCCGTAAAAAATAGACAAGTTTTTCACTTCGAGCACGTGGCGCTGCTTCGGAATGAAAACAGCACGCTCAGGCTTTTCTTTTACCATTTGTTCAGTCATGTTTTTCGCCTCTTCCCGTTCTAATTTGCCGTAAGCTTTTTGTAGATCATCGTGCCAAGCCATCTCGCTGCAAGATTAAATACTAGAACAGAAATCACCAGCACCGCAGAACCTCCGTTGGCAATCGCTTCAGCATCTGGAATGATCCCTTGCGTATTGACGTTCCAAATGTGAACCGCCAGTGTTTCAGCGGGCCTGAAAATATTAAAGGGCGATGTTTCAGAAAACGGGTTCCACTCTGTAAAATTCAGACGCGGTGTTGTCAGACCGGCAGTAAATAATAATGCCGCCGCTTCCCCGAACACCCTTCCTGACGCTAAAATAGCTCCTGTGATGATAGAAGGGATCGCACTCGGAATTAAAACCGTTTTTACGGTATGCCAGCGTGATACACCTAAAGCGAGAGAAGCTTCCTTCAGATCTGCAGGGACTGAACGGATCGCGTCTTCTGTCACACGCACCATAACAGGAAGGTTAAACACAGTTAACGCAAGCGCTCCGCCTATGATCGTATATCCCCAGCCTGTTAAGTTGACGAACATCAGCAATCCAAACATCCCGATGACAATTGATGGAAGAGATGACAGCACCTCTATACAAGTCCTAATGAAATCAGTCACTTTGTGATGAGGCGCATACTCAGCCATGAACACTCCGCCGCCCACACCGAGCGGGATTGTAATTATCATCGTGATAAACAAAATATAAAAGGAATTGAATAGCTGGTCGCGTATTCCTCCTCCAGCTGCAATCGCGCTTGATTTTGTCGTAATAAAATCGAAGCTGAGCTGGGAAACGCCGTTTTTTATAATATAGGAAAACAAACCTACCAAAATGGCAGCGATGATGGCTGCACACAAACCAAACATTCCAGTCGCCAGTTTGTCTGTTAGTTTGCGGTTCATTACACTTTCCTCCTAGATGACAAGTAGCGAATAAACAGGATAAACATAAATGACATGACCAGAAGCACAAGCCCCATGGACCATAGCGTATTGTTTTCAACACTTCCGTATGTGGTGTGGCCCATATTCAGCGTGATGATCGTTGTCAGTGTTCCAGCGGTGTCAAACAGGCTTTCCGGCAATACCCTTGTATTTCCAATGACCATCTGAACAGCCAAAGCCTCTCCAAACGCCCGTGCCATACCAAGCACAACAGCCGTCATTAATGTTGGAAAAGCTGCAGGCACAAGGACTTTTCTGATCGTCTGCCATCTAGTCGCACCTAATGCGTAAGAACCTTCTCTTAAGCTCTTCGGAAGGGAAGCCATCGCATCAGCAGAGATCGATGTGATGGTCGGCAGAATCATAACGGAAAGGACAATTGTTCCCGCCAATAAACTGTGCCCTGTTCCGCTCGATTTGAACTGAGCGATAAATGGCACCAATACTGTAAGACCTATGAATCCATAAACAACTGACGGAATGCCGACTAAAAGTTCAATTACCGGCTGCAGCACTTTCTTTCCCCAATTCGGCGCAATTTCTGTCATAAAAATTGCACCTGCAATGCCAAGCGGCGCAGCAATGAAAGCAGAAAGAATCGTGACTGCAAATGAACCAAAAATAAATGGCAGCACTCCGTATTTCGGATCAGCATCTGCAGGGTTCCAATTTAAGCTCGTTAAGAATTCAATTGGGCTTACACCATTTACTAGAAAAGATTGCAGCCCCTTCACGCCGAGGAAAATAGTGATCGCAACAGACGCCGCAATCATGATAAACGCACACGCTGTTACAACCATTCTTCCCCGAACTTCATCCAATTGCCGATTTTGCCTTGAGCTGATCAAACGCTCGCTCACAGACCTATTTTCTCTATTGTTTATCATTGTTTTACACTCCTATGAATGTGTTAAGAGGAGAAACGGCTGTCTCCGCACTCCTCTTTTTATGAAGCTCAGCTCTGCTTCCCGTTTGCATCGCGTGTCACTTTCATATCAGTAACCGGAATGTAGCCTTGGTCAGTTACAATGCTTTTTTGAATATCTTCACTCTTTAGATAATCAAGAAATTCTTTAGCTAAATCTGTCGCTTCACCTTTTGTATATGAATGCTGATAAGCCCAGATGGGATACTCGCCTGTTGCTACATTTTTCGCTTCAGGCTTTACGCCATCAATAGATAGAGCAGTAACCTTGTTATCAGTTACATACGAGAATGCAAGATAGCCAACCGCTCCCGGAGTATCAGCGATGATTTTTTTTACTGTGTTGGAAGAATCTTCAGTAATGCCTTCTTCAGGTTCTTTTCCGTCAAGCGCATATTTCACAAATGTAGCACGTGTGCCAGAAGAATCCGGACGGTTTACAAGTGTAATCTTTTGGTCTTTGCCGCCAAGCTCTTTCCAGTTTTTGATTTTGCCGGTGAAGATTTTTTTCAATTCATCTTTTGAAATATCCTTCACACCAGCATGAGGGTTTACAGCTGCTGCCATGCCAACTACTGCGACTTGATGATCAACAAGCGCTTTTGCATCGATCCCTTCTTTTTCTTCAGCAAAGACGTCTGAATTTCCGATCTGCACAGCTCCTTCAGACACTTGAGAAAGCCCTGTTCCAGAGCCGCCGGCCTGTACCTGTATATCAGCATCAGGGTTTTCTTCCATAAATTTTTCTGCGGCCGCAAGTACTAATGGCTGCATAGCCGATGAACCAGAAATGGTTAAAGAACCTGATGCCTTTTCTTCTCCTTTTGCAGAATCGCTATTCGATTTTTCTTTTTCTCCTGCATTTCCGCATGCAGCTGCAATCATCATAAAAGCAGCCATCAGAAGCATAAGCACCCATTTGTTTTTTTTCATTTCCTGAATTCCCCCTGCGTATAATGTGTAATTTGTCCTACACGTATAGCGTAAAGGTTTTGTGTAAAAGGGGTTTGAATCAAATGTTAAGGTTTTGTAAATCAGTGTGTTTTTTTGTATAAAAAAAACGCCCACATATGTGAGCGTTTCTTTTTAGTGATCAGAAGACGTTGTGTTTTCTGCTTTTTCTTCAATTTTGTTTTTATTCTTTTGCTGCGTATCTTCTTTGTCCTGCTTCGATTTCAGCTCAAAATATTTGTCTAATACTTCTCTGCCGATTTCGTTTGTAATTGAGAATCTTTCATTATAATCAATGTAAGTCCATGGAACTACGACAGAAATAGCGACCTCAGGATTATCAGCAGGTGCATAAGCGACAAGTGTCGTATTATAAGTGCTTGTGCCTGTTTTTGATTTATCCGGTCCGTCATAGAATGATTGGGCTGTACCTGTTTTTGCAGCGGGTTTATAAGATGCTGAAGCCAATTGACCTGCAGCAGTCCCTTTAGTGGCAACCCGTCTAAATCCAGCTTGGACCTCTTCAATATAGCTACTCTTCATATCAACTTTATTCAATACTTCAGGCTGAACAGATTCAACAACAGCGCCGATTCCTTTTTTCGCATCTGACTGTCTGACTTCTTTTACAAGCTGAGGCTTCATGCGATAGCCTCCATTTGCAATCGTTGATACATATTGTGCCATTTCCAGCGGTGTATATGTGTCATACTGACCAATCGCATAGTCCAGTAAGAATCCTGTCAGTCTGTCTGTTCCCTTATAGCCTGTCATTTCATTCGGAAGATCAATTCCCGTTTTGACACCTAGTCCAAATTGGCTAAAGTGATTACGGAATGTATCAAAGGCCGCCGTATCAATCGGTAATGCTTGATGGGGTCTATATTCTCCTTTACCGAGCGCGATTGCCGTTTTAAACATAAAGACGTTGGAAGACTGTTCTAAGGCTCTTTGAATATTTACCGGTCCTAAGTCATTCCATGACTTTTTACCATTTTTATCCTGACTACCAATATACATTGGTTCATCCTGAAACACTGTATTTAGGTTAATGGCTCCTGTTTGAAGACCTGTCAAGACGGTTGCACCTTTAACAGCTGATCCCATGGCATAGGAGGAAGTCATATTTCCTAACGCATAGTCATCAAACTTATAGGCTCCGTTTTCTCGTTTAATCTGCTTGCCTGCCATCGTCAGCACTTCACCGTTTCTCGGATCCATCATGACAACGAATGCGCGGTCCAACAATTCGGTGCTTGCATGTGCTTTAGCAGCTTTAAGTTTCTTTTCAATAATTTTTTCTACTGATTTTTGTAAATCAATATCAATCGTAAGGACGAGATCTTTTCCGGCTTTGCCTTCAGAAACGGTTTTCGTTCCTGTCACATTGCCTTTTGCATCTGTGATGTTTTCCACTTTTGCTTTTTGGCCCTGCAGCAGGCTTTCGTATTGGTATTCCAGATAGCTTTTTCCGACCCTGTCATTTCGGCTGTAGCCCAGTGACAGATAATGGTCAAGCAAGTTGGACGGCAAACCTTCATTAGAGTTGGAAACACTTCCAAGCACTGAGCGAAGAAGGTTTTTATACGGGTATTCACGTTGCCAATCAGACGTGACATCAACACCCGGCAGTTCATCTAAATGTTCACTCACTACCGCCATTTCCTTCGCTGATACATCCTCATTTTTAATATATTGAGGAGTCAACGCATATCCTGAGTCCATCTGTCTTTTGATGGCGAGGATCTGCATGTCTTTATCCGTCAGGTCATTCAGCTGCTTATCTGTTACCCGTTTCAGCTGAAGCTGATATAAATCAGCATCGGATAATTTTTTGTCTTGGACCTGCTGTCTTTCTTTAGATGTAATCAGCTTTTTTGCTTCTTTCGGTCTGGTCAACATCCAATAATCTTTTTTATCCCGTTCTGTTACCTTTTTTGTGTCAACTTTAATCATGTCAGACAGTTTTTTTGCGATCGTTAAACGCTGTTTTTGCGTCGTCGATTTAGATCTGGTGTATGTGATTGCATTTAAAGCCTTATTTGTCACAATGGAATTAAAGTTTCGATCATAAATTTTCCCACGCGGCACTGCCGAGCTGACTTCACTTTGTTCCTGCTTATTGGCTTGATTTTTGTAATCATCGCCTTGCACGATCTGTTTAATGCCCAGTTCCACAATGATCCAGGTAAATATAACAAAGGCAGCTAAAAATAAAATATTCAGCCGGATCGGAAGCGACTTCTTTTTCTCTTTATGATTTTGCTTTTTCGGTTTATTTCTCCTCATAACATCACCTTTTTCTATTTACAGAAAGAAAAGACACTCAAGTAAGAGTGCCAGTTTTCATTTTAAAGGTTTTTTCGACTTTTTTCTACAGATAACTCCTTTTTGACAAAAAATTATCTTTCGCCTTTTAAAAGATTCGGTTCCGTTACCCGTTTTTGGCCGTCTTCTTCCATGGTTTCATTTTCCTCTTCTTTTTCCTTAAAACTGATATCCTTGACAAAGTAATAAATCAGCGGATGTCCTATGCCCAGTATCGCAAGTGACAAAGGAATTCCCACTTCCTCTTTCAAAAGGGCTACGATGAGAAGAAAACATAAGATGGAAACAATCCTGCCAGCGTTTAAAAATAGTTCCCTCAGAACAATATATTCAATTCTTGCTTTTCTGGCATGCCTCGCCCGGCCGATCACATCATATGTAAGTGATACATATGGCACGAGCAAAAGCGGATATCCGATGGCAATAAAAACGCCGTACGTCAATAACGTCGTAAAGCTCATATGAAACAAAATCAAAAACAGCGCGCCATATAGAATAAGTCCGCCCAGCAAAATTGATTTTTTTCTCGCCTTTTTCTTAATCAGCCTGGAGGCAAAGTAGTAGGCAAAGAAGGAAACAGCTGAGTTGACGAGTCCGAATGTGCCGAGGGCCAGTTCGCTGTTTGTCTCAATAAAAACAAATACACTAATTAAGAAGACAAAAATCCCTTCTCTCAACCCTTGAAAAAAATGCGCATTCGTGATTCTCCGCCAATTCATATTGCTATGGCGCTCTCCAAATACTTTACTCAGCATAAAACGGCCCTTAGATTCTCTCCGTTTTAAGAAGAAACTCATCATAACAGCCAGAGCAAATAAACTGAGAGAGAGACTGAAAATCACTGTATAACCCGTATTATTTTCAAGTCTTGAGATAACGAACCCGGCTACAATCGGACCGATCATTCCTGCAGAGGAAGACAAAATACCCATAAATCCGTTGAAGAAATCTCGCGTCTCCGGTTCTGTTATTTCAAAGGTCAGCACGTTAAACGCAAGCCAATAAAAGCCATAACCCACCCCGAGCACCGCACCGATCAGGACGAGACGGCTGGCCGCTGTTTCTCCGGCTAAAAGCACACTTAAATAAAAGGCAGCTAAAAAGATAACACCGAACCTTAAAATGAATACCCTGTCTATTTTTTTGGCTAATCGTCCAGCCAAATAAAAGGTTATCGGCTGCATCGTCACAATGGATAAATTATATATCGCCAAATCAACAAATTTTCCTGACTGCTTCCAAAGGTACACATTCACAAATGTATTGGATAGTGCAATTCCCAGTGAGTAAAGTCCGCCAATGGTCAGCAGAAAGAGTAACCCTTTGTTTACCTCTACATCGCCAATCACTTTTTTTAGTTTGCTCATTACTGACTCCCCTTTACTATCCCTTAGTCTGTCTCACTCAAACCGAGATATGTAAAAAGAAGACATAAAAAAACAAGACCCTGCAAGCAGGGCCTTGTTCGTGTCATTATTTTGCTTCGCTGTATAGACGAGCCACTTCGTCCCAGTTCACAACATTCCAGAATGCTGAAATGTAGTCAGGACGGCGGTTTTGATAGTTAAGGTAGTAAGCATGCTCCCAAACGTCAAGACCTAAGATAGGTGTTTTGCCTTCAGAAAGCGGAGAATCTTGGTTTGGTGTGCTTGTGATTTCAAGTTGGCCATTGTTCACAACAAGCCATGCCCAGCCAGAACCGAAACGTCCAGCCGCAGCTGCTGCAAATTGCTCTTTGAATTTGTCAAAGCTTCCAAATACACTATTGATCTCATCAGCTAGTGCGCCAGTCGGCTCACCGCCGCCGTTTGGAGATAAAAGTGTCCAGAATAATGAGTGGTTCGCGTGTCCGCCGCCGTTGTTGCGAACTGCAGTGCGGATGTTTTCTGGAACAGAATCAAGATCTGCAACAAGCTCTTCAACTGATTTGTTTGCAAGAGTCGTGTTTCCTTCAACCGCTTTGTTTAAATTTGTCACGTATGTGTTATGGTGTTTCGTATGGTGAATAGTCATAGTTTCCTTATCAATATGCGGTTCTAAAGCATCGTACGCATAAGGTAGTTCTGGAAGTTTGTAAGACATGATAAATTCCTCCTTAGTTATATATGTACTGAAATGCCGCTTCACAGCGAGCCTTTCCTTCATTTAATGTACCAAAAGAATACTTTGTAATCAATGAAAAAGCTCACACTGCGGTTCATTTCAGCAGACATATTTCACTTTAACCGATAATCCGTGCCCTTAAACCTGCCTACCTTTATTCTTATAGGACCGTCCATAAAAAATATCCGATCATGAAAAGCTGTATGACACCCTTCGCAATCACTCCAGATAGAAAACCAATGAGTGAGCCGAGCCCGATTTTAAACGCTGATTTGATGTCCTTTTGATGAACGATAAGTTCTGCACAAACCGAGCCGATAAACGGTCCTAATATGATTCCCGCAACCGGAATGACGAAAGGTCCGATCAATAAACCGATCGTGCTTCCCCATATAGCGGCCCTGCTTCCGCCGAACCTTTTGACTCCAATCAGATTAGAGACATAATCTGCGGCGAATAATACGGCGGCAAAAACAGCTTCAATGAGCCAAAACATATAAGTATACGGGCTGAACGAAAACAAAAATCCGTACAATATAAAACCGGCAACAATAAATACGACACTCGGAATAACGGGGTACACCAGCCCGACAAAAGCGATGATAAATACCGCCGCAATCAACAGCCAATACAACAAATCCATAGTATCCATTCTCCCTTTCTTCATCTATCTTCTTCATGTCTTCCTTGTATTCACACGCAGGCAACGATACAATAAGCAACATATATTAAGTATAGCTAGGAAGTGAAGATAGTGAATGTATTTCAGCTTTTCATCAAAAGTACATACTCTCCCCGTGATATTGCAAAAACAAGATTTCAAGGAATCGGGAAAGCAATTCTCTATGTATTTTTGCTTTCTGTCCTTTTTGCAATTCCAACCGCTTATTATGTAAGCTCAGGGACTGTAAATTCAATGAACGGCTTTAAAACCGTTTTAAACAAAGATTTCCCTGATTTCACAATTTCAAACGGCAAACTTCAAACGGATGAGAAAAAAGCCACGGAATCAGAGGCAAATGGTTTCGTTATTGTGTTTGATCCGACAGACGCCTATGGCACTGAGCAAATTAAAGCAAAACAAAACGCGATTGGCATCCTTCAGAACAAATTTGTGTTGTCCATTGACGGACAAGCCCAAGAAATGCCCTACTCCATGATGCCGTCAGATTTGACAAAAAAAGATGTTGTTGCAGGTTTAAATCAAAATCAAACGATGATCGTAACTGTTCTCTCAGTTCTCATTTTTCTTGTAACAGCTGCAGGAAAGTTTATTGAGGTATCGTTTTTAGCGCTTATCGGGATCATCATTAGGAATGCACAGAAAAAGCACCTGTCCTATCACCAGCTCTGGAAGCTTTCTGCTTATTCCATCACGCTTTCGACTGTATTCTTTACAATTATGCGCGCGTTAGAAGTGATCGTTCCAAGTGAATTTTTGCTGAACTGGTTTGTCAACTTTGTCATCCTATTCCTTGTTTTAAAAGAGATTCCGTCTAAAAAAGTTCCTGTATAACCCGAGACTGCATTCGCAGTCTCTTTTCTTTTGTCATGAATCAAATTGGACAAGCATACTATAGTATAAATTTTGTATGCGGGAGGAAAAGCGATGAAGCGTGTCATCTTTGTATGCAGCGTTGTTTTTATTCTTTTTATTCTTTTTTATGACCTTAAAATTGGAACGATCCCCATTCAAAACCTCCCTGTCTATAAAGCGTCTGCAAAAACGGCTGCACAAGGACAAGCGTTTAAAACGGTGAAGGTAAAGCCGGGTGACACGGTTATGTCAATTGTCGGAACTGCAGATTCTCCAGATGACATCGTAAAGGATTTTGAAGCACTGAATCCCAACGTAAAGGCCAACACCATTCAAGCCGGCACAGCGTATAAATTCCCGGTCTATCCTTAATTAACGTTAATTTCTTGTCAGTTTGGCGAAGACACTGGTACAATGTAATTTGTAAAATAAATTCACATAAACCATACTAGAACTGTTTACATCTAGAAGCGGCAACTACAATTAAGGAGCGATTGCAAGTGAGTGAAATCACACATCGTACAAAAACGCGTCCCGTCAAAGTGGGACCTTTAACAATAGGCGGCAACAATGAAGTTGTCATTCAAAGCATGACAACAACAAAAACACATGATGTAGAAGCAACAGTGGCGGAAATTAACCGTTTGGCTGAAGCCGGATGTCAAATCGTCCGGGTGGCATGTCCGGATGAACGGGCAGCAAACGCCATCGCAGATATTAAAAAACGCATTTCGATTCCGCTCGTTGTTGACATACATTTCGATTATAAGCTTGCGCTAAAAGCGATTGAAGGCGGCGCAGATAAAATCAGAATCAACCCCGGCAACATCGGCCGCCGCGAAAAAGTCGAAGCGGTCGTTAAAGCAGCGAAAGAAAAAGGGATTCCGATCAGAATCGGCGTTAACGCTGGTTCACTGGAAAAACGGATTTTAGAAAAATACGGTTATCCGACTGCTGATGGAATGGTAGAAAGCGCCCTTCATCATATTAAAATCCTTGAAGACCTTGACTTTCATGATATTATCGTCAGCATGAAGGCATCTGATGTAAACCTTGCGATCGAGGCTTATGAAAAAGCATCAAAAGCTTTTGATTACCCGTTGCACCTCGGAATTACTGAGTCAGGAACGCTGTTTGCCGGCACAGTAAAGAGCGCAGCAGGACTCGGCGCGATTTTAAGCAAAGGTATCGGGAACACATTGCGTATTTCATTAAGCGCAGACCCTGTGGAAGAGGTAAAAGTAGCAAGGGAGCTTCTAAAATCTTTCGGGTTAGCTTCAAATGCTGCCACACTCATCTCATGTCCGACTTGCGGGCGTATTGAGATTGACCTTATCAGCATCGCCAACGAAGTGGAAGAGTATATTTCTAAAATAAAAGCGCCGATTAAAGTCGCTGTTCTCGGCTGTGCCGTAAACGGTCCTGGTGAAGCGAGAGAAGCTGATATCGGTATTGCCGGAGCACGCGGTGAAGGACTGTTATTCCGGAAAGGAAAAATTGTCCGAAAGGTTCCAGAGGAAACAATGGTAGAGGAACTCAAGAAAGAAATTGACATTCTTGCAGAGGAACACTATGCAAAACTTGAAGCTGAAAAAGCGAATTTAAAAGAAGAGACACAAAAAGCTTGACGGGAACCCGTCAAGCTTTTTTGTGTTAAAAAAATGGAATAATAAATATTCCAAGCACCAATGAGACAACACCGATACCCATTGCCCAAGCGCCAAGGCTTTGGGCACCTCTTCTTCTTGCAATATATCCGACAATAATACCGACAGCGCCCAATAAAACAGGCAGTACAAACAATGAAATAATCGACAAGGCTAAAGCAATATAGCCTATTCCGCGTCCTTCATTGACATTGTCTCCACTGCGGTCATTTTCTCGGTCATTGCGGCGGTCAGCAGCACGGTAAGGTTCTGCGATTTCAGCAGACGTTTCCTCAAAAAAACCATCATTGTCACGGGTTATATTTGTTCCTTCTGAACCATGATCAACATAGTAGCTATTGTTATCACGTTTTTCGTAATCGTTTGCCACCTTCAATTCCCCCTTCTGTTTTATTAAAGGAGCTTTTATAGTTTGATCTATTTCGCCTGTTTCATGTTTGCTAAACTTTTCTGTTAATGTCAATTGTTTATGTTACACTTGAAGGGATGAAACTGAAGGAGTGTGGGCATGTTACGCTTAGGAATAGATATTGACGGCACAATCACGGCTCAAGATACATTCGTCCCTTATTTGAACCGCTCGTTTAATCTTTCCATTTCATTAAACGATATGACGGATTATGATTTAACAAAGCTGTTAAATATTACCCAAGAAGAATTTTGGGATTGGATGAATCAAAATGAAGCAATTATATATAAAGAAGCATTGCTTGCACAGCATGCAAAACAGTCGCTTGACCTCCTCAAAGAGGAGCACAAGCTTATTTATATTACAGCGAGACGGACTCATTTAACTGATATTACCTATGAATGGTTTAACAGACAAGGCATCCACTACGACCACATCGAACTTGTTGGCGGCCATCACAAAGTTGAAGCAGTTAAAAATCACAACATCGACTTGTTTTTTGAGGATCATCACGGAAACGCTATGATGATCGCAAAAGAAGCCGGTATACCTGTAATTTTATTCAATTCCCCTTATAACCAGCTTCCGATTGACTCAAACATCATTAGAGTAAACAACTGGCTGGAAGCTGTTCAATGGATGGACAAAAACAAACATCATTTCATATGTGTCAATAACTGAAAAAGGAGCCCGCTTCAAAACCGGGCCCTTTTTTATATACACAATTATGCAGTGGCGTTTTTTTGGTTTTCCGCTGTACAGTCGGGACATGTGCCGTAAATTTCAAATTTATGCCCGCTGATCTGATAGCCATCCAAATCCTCACAAAGCTTGTCCATCGGACATGATTCGATCTCCTTCGTTTTCCCGCAGGCAAGACAGATAAAGTGATGATGATGATGAGTAAATGAACACTTAAATCGGAAGAGCTTTTCACCTGACAGCTCAGTTGTTTCCAAAATACCAAGTTCTTCATATAAAGAAAGGTTTCTGTAGATTGTATCAAAGCTTAAACCAGGATAATCATCATTTAATGCAGAAAGCACGTTTTTAGCGGTAAGATATTTGTCTGAATCAGCAAAAAGCTGCAGCATATCCTCCCGTTTGTTTGTATATTTATATCCATTTTCTTTCAGTAGGTTCAGCGCTTCTTGTACGTTCATGAAGGTTCCCCCTTTTCGCTTTGCTTAAGAACGTATCGCATGTATGCAAAAGAAAATGGCAGCTGTCCGACCAGCAAGCCATTTTCTTTACTGCAGATAAAATTATACCCATTAAATGAATAAAAGTAAATGAAAGCCTAGTGGATTGCGTTTTTGAATTTCCCGCCTCGTGTCTCATGGGTATTCATAATCGTAATGAATGCATTAAGATCAACTTCAAACACGATCGATTTTAGCTTGGTCACTTCCAGCCTTGTGACAACCGCATAAATGACGTCCTTTTCTTCGTCCGTATATCCGCCTTTTCCCTTCAGCTTTGTTGTTCCGCGACCGAGACGGTGCAAAATCGCGTCGGAAATCTCATCATATTGATCAGATACAATAATGACAGCTTTTGTTTCATCAAGTCCCTGAATCACGGCATCAATGGTTTTCATTGCAATATAATAAGTCATGAAAGAGTACATCGCTTGCTCAGGGCCAAACACAAAAACAGCCCAAATGAAAATGAATACATTGATGAGCATCACGAACTCACCTACTGAAAACGGCAGCTTTTTCGTCAGTAAAATCCCGAGAATTTCAGTACCATCCATTGAACCTCCGTTTCGGATAACAAGCCCGACACCAAAACCGAGTAAAAGGCCTCCGAATACAGTCGCCAAAATAGGCTGTGTTGTAATAGCTTCTACATGGTGAAGCAAGGATTCAATAACGGCAAGCCCGCCAATCCCAATCATCGTAGAGACAAGAAAGGTCTTACCTATATATTTATAGCCAAAGATCATAAAAGGAATATTTAACACGACAACAAATAAAGCAAAATTCAGAATTGGGGTTGACTTAAAGAGGTGGTCTAAAATAAGGGATACACCGATGATCCCGCCATCAATAAAATCGTTGGGAATTAAAAATAATTCGATGCTCACAGCCGCGCAGGCAGCGCCTATCAAAATTAAGAAGACTCTGAAAATAAAGAAGGGAAATGTTTCTTTCTTATGTTGTTTTGTCGGGGTCATAAAATCTCCTTTCCTGCAATAACTATTTTACATACATTATAAATCGATTTTACCATTAAACACTGACACATTTTGCTGATTTGTCCATACATTAAGCTTGGAGGTGGAAGATTGATGATTTTATTTCAAAAAATCATTTTGCAGCGGCTTAATCAAGCTACTGCTGACGATTTGCTGAAGTACTCAAAACAATACGGAATTCATTTAACAAGAGCACAGGCCATTGAAGTAGCAAACCTGTTATACGGGAAAAACGTGAACATTTTCAATGAGAGTGAACGAATGAGGCTGCTGAAACAAGTAGAAACAATTACGTCAAAAGAAACAGCCCAAACCGTTAATGAACTATTCAAACAATTCACAACCTAAAAAATGGGGGACCACTCCCCCATTTTTTATTGCTGTAAAATTTTTTCAAGCAGTGTATCATCAAATTGTTTTTCTTTGAGCATTTCGATCTCAAAACGGTATGGCGGCTTTTTATTCTTCTTATCTTCACCAACATATGGTGTCTCAAGGATTTTCGGAATGTCTTTTAGTTGCTCATGATGAATCACATATTGCAGTGCATCAAATCCGATTTCACCAAAGCCGATGTTTTCATGGCGATCTTTTCTTGCTCCTTTGACATTTTTGCTGTCATTGACATGAAGCACTTTAATACGGTCAATGCCGACGATTTGATCAAACTCATTCAGCACTCCGTCAAAGTCTTCAGCAATGCTATAGCCAGCATCATGTGTATGGCATGTGTCAAAGCACACTGAAAGATGCTCATTGTGTGTCACACCTTCTATAATCTGTGCAAGCTCCTCAAAGCTTCTGCCGCATTCTGATCCTTTTCCTGCCATCGTTTCTAATGCAATCTGGACATTTTGATTCGGATCAATGACTTCATTTAAGCCTTCTATAATTTTTTTGATACCTGCTTCAGCTCCCGCTCCTACATGAGCGCCGGGGTGAAGAACAATTTGCTTCGCTCCGATGGCAGCTGTCCGCTCAATTTCAGAACGAAGAAAATCGACACCAAGCTCAAAAGTGGACGGATTTGTCGTATTGCCAATATTAATAATATAAGGCGCATGTACAATAATCTCGTCAATGCCGTTTTCTTGCATGTGTGCCCGGCCGGCTTCTATATTTAAGTCTTCAATTTTCTTTCGGCGCGTATTTTGCGGTGCGCCTGTATAGATCATAAACGTGTTCGCCCCATAAGAGACTGCTTCTTGGCTTGCAGCAAGAAGCATATGTTTTCCGCTCATAGAGACGTGTGAGCCTATTCTCAGCAACAGGTTCCCCTACTTTCTTTTTTTAGATTGACTTCTTCTCTGTTTTTTCTTGATTTTCTCCATCTCGTAGCCCATTTTCTTTTTATAGCCAGGCTTTACCTTCTTCGGCTTTTTGACGAGGCGCTGTGCAATTTCATCCGCTTCATTCGGCGTTTTTTTCCTTTTCTTGCGGCGCTGGCGGTCATCGCCTTTTTTCCACTCGCCTTTTTCAAGCTCTAAGTAGTCAAATTCGATGCCCATTTTCTCAAGTCTCGCTAATGCATCTTCATCAGAAAGCTCGTAAATCGTCATCGCTTGTCCTGATGACCCGGCGCGAGCCGTTCGGCCCACACGGTGAACATAGAAATCGAGATCGTCCGGCAGCTCATAGTTGATAACATGACTGATACCTTTAATGTCAATCCCTCTTGCAGCAAGGTCAGTTGCAATGATATAAGTGAATTCCAAATCATTGATCTGCTTCATGACTTTTTTCCGTTCACGAGGTGTTAATCCGCCGTGCAGAAGCCCGATTTTCATACCTTTTCCAGTTAGATATTGAGCGATATGATCAGCAGTGTTTTTCGTATTGGCAAACACAATTCCTAAATATGGATTCAGATGAGACATGATGTCAAAAAGAAGCTTGTCCTTGTCACGATGTTTCGAAGGAATGAGAATATGTTCGATTTTCGCAGCAGTCACCTGTTTTGGCTCCACATGAGCATATTTCGGATTTTCCATGTATTTTTTCAAAAATGGTTTCAGCTTTTCCGGAATGGTCGCTGAGAACACAAGCATCTGCAAATCCTCAGGCATACGGGAACCAATGTAATCTACATCTGCAATAAATCCCATGTCCAGCATTAAATCAGCTTCGTCAATGACGAGAGCTTCCGCTTTATGAACACTTAACGCCTGTTCTTTGATTAAATCGGCAATCCGTCCAGGCGTACCGACAACGAGATGAGGCTGTGTCTTCAATTTATCAATTGATTTTTGTTTATCTGTTCCTCCGATAAAACATTTCGAGCGAATACGGCTGCCTTCCTCACCCTGTGTGATTTTCAGAGCTTCTTGATGAATCTGGTTGGCAAGCTCTCTTGTTGGAGCCGTAATAACTACCTGAACCACATCTTTAGCAGGATCGATTTTGTTTATTAAAGGCAGTAAATAAGCGTGTGTCTTTCCAGTTCCTGTCTGCGACTGGCCGATGACGCTTTCTTTTTTTAACACTGCAGGAATCAGCCTTTTCTGAATATCAGTCGGTTCGTAAAAACCAAGGCGGTGTACTGCATCTATAATAAATGGTTTCAATTCATAAAGTTCAAATTTCGTTTCTTTCATTTTTCCCAGCTCCTTAAAGCGGCACATTCTGTGTCCATCATCACATTATACCCGATTTTGTATAAAAACACCACGTTTGCAAGGCGGTTGTTTTATTCAGTTTTATAAAGCAAATACCGCGGCCCATGCATATTCTAATAGCAGAGAGAGCTGAAAGGAGGTACAAGTATGTTTTCACCGCAGCAGCCGATGAGAAATTTTCCGCAGCAAGGACCGCCCCGCCCTATGCCAAATCAGCAAATGATGGGTAGAAGAGCGTTTAATATGAGCAGACCATCATTTGGACCGCAGCAGCAAGGTTTTCAGCAAACGAGATCATTTTTCCCCCAGGCAAATGCCGGAGCGGGAAATGGCGCTGGCGGAGGCCTAAAAGGAATGCTGTCAAAATTCTTACCCGGCGGAGGTGGCGCTGGCGGCGTCGGAGTCCCAGGAACAGGCGCAGCAGCGAGTGGAGGAGCAGGTCTGCAAGGCATTCAAAACATCGCCAATCCCGCATCTTTATCAAGTATGCTCGGGAATGTGCAGAAAGTGCTCGGCATGGCGCAGCAAGTTACTCCTATGATCCAGCAATATGGCCCATTAGTCCGCAATCTGCCGGCAATGATGAAGCTGTACAGCCAATTAAGTAAAAGTGATGATGCAGAGAGCAATGAGGAAAACGAAAAGCAAACAGATTCAGAAGAAACCTCAGAAACAGAAAATGAAACTGAAGCAAAGACCGCTGATGAGAAAGATGAAAAGAAAGATGAAAAGAAAGATGCGAACAAAAAATCAAAACCCAAAAGTTCTTCTCAGCCCAAGAAATCAAAAACACCCGATAATAAAGAACAAGAATCAAAAACACCTTCTCCAAAGAAAAAGGAAGATGCATCTTCTTCACCGAAAAGAACATCAGGCAGTTCAAAGCCGAGATTATATATTTAACATTCTTTGATATCTGAAGTGAGATTGGCTATAATGAGATCAGAAGAATGCAAGAATAGAGCCGTTTGATTACGGCTTTTTATATTGCCTTTACCCACTTCAGTATTGGAGGACAACCGAAATGGACGTAATTAAAATTTCGCCGCGCGGCTATTGCTATGGTGTTGTTGATGCTATGGTCATTGCCAAAAACGCGTCACTAGATAAAAGCTTGCCAAGACCTATCTATATACTCGGGATGATTGTTCATAATAAACACGTGACTGATGCGTTTGAAGAGGAAGGAATCTTTACTTTAGACGGCGCTAACCGTCTGGACATCCTGAAGCAGGTTGAAAAAGGAACTGTCATTTTTACTGCGCATGGTGTTTCTCCCGAAGTCAGAAAAATCGCTGAGGAAAAAGGATTAGTTGCAATTGATGCGACATGTCCTGATGTGACGAAAACCCACAATTTAATTTTAGAGATGAAAGCAAAAGGTTATCACATCATCTATATCGGCAAAAAAGGCCATCCAGAGCCTGAGGGAGCCGTGGGCGTAGCGCCTGAGATCGTTCACTTAGTTGAAACAGAAGAAGATGTGAAAAACCTTGATATCCAAGCAGAGAAATTAATTGTGACCAATCAAACAACGATGTCTCAATGGGACGTTCACGACATTATGGAGCTTGTCAAAGAGAAATATCCTCATGTCGAATATCACCAGGAGATTTGCCTCGCAACTCAAGTGCGGCAGGAAGCTGTATCAGAACAGGCAACAAAAGCGGACTTAACAATCGTTGTCGGCGACCCGAAAAGCAACAATTCAAATAGGCTCGCTCAAGTATCAGAGGAAGTAGCCGGCACAAAAGCATACCGAATCGGCGATCTAAGCGAATTAAAGCTCGAATGGCTGAAAGGCGTGAATACCGTCGCAGTTACTGCGGGCGCTTCAACACCAACGCCGATCACAAAGGAAGTCATTCGATTTTTGGAGCAGTATGAGCATGGAGATCCATCAACTTGGACAACGGAACACAATGTACCGCTCAAAAAAATACTCCCGAAAGTAAAAGCAAAAAACTGAGGCTGTAAAAGCCTCAGTTTTTTTATAGAAATGTAAATGGATTTGTATCTGTTTCAGAAACAAATATATTTACGGCCAGCTTTTTATCACTGCACATTGACGCCAGTTTTCTCTTGACGCCTTCTTTCATGATTTTCTCTGCATAATGACCCGGATCCACAACATTCAATCCTAGCATCATCGCATCATGAGCCACATGGAAGTATAAATCTCCTGTCACATAAACATCGGCGCCCTTTCGTTTCGCCTGATGAATATACTTGTTTCCATCTCCGCCCAGAACAGCTACCTTCTTCACCAAGCTGTCGGCTTCACCCACCATTCTGACGCCATTCACGTCGAGCTTGTCTTTTACAAATAAAGCGAATTCCTGAAGTGTCATCTCCTGTTTGAGCGTTCCGACACGGCCGAGCCCTTTTTCAGCAGGAGACTGTTCGACAGGATAGATGTCGTAAGCGACTTCTTCATATGGATGGCTATTTATCATTGCATTTATAACAGCTTTTTCGATACTTTTAGGGAACACAGTCTCAAGCCTAACTTCATGAACAAGTTCGAGTTCTCCCACTTCCCCAATAAAAGGCTGAGCGCCATCTAATGGCTTAAAGCTGCCGATTCCTTCAGATGAAAACGCGCAATGGCTATATTCGCCAATATGACCTGCTCCCGCATTTCCGAGCGCCGTTCTGACCTGCTCTTCATACTCTTTCGGTACGTATACGGCCAGCTTTTTCAAAGGATCGGTGTAAGTAGGCACCAGCACCTCTGTTTCACTCAGCTCTAATGCTTCAGCAAGCAAATCATTCACACCGCCGTCTGCAACGTCTAAATTAGTATGGGCTGCATAAACGGCAATATCATGCTTCAAACACTTTTCAATTAACCTTCCGGCAGGCTGATCTGTTGAAATGTGCTTTAACGGTCTGAAAATAGGAGGATGGTGTGCAATAATTAAATCAACCTCTTTTTCAATCGCTTCATCGATTACACTCTCTAATACATCAAGTGTAACCATCACATTTTGAATTAGTTTGTTTAAAGTGCCAATTTGCAGGCCGATTTTATCGCCTTCGACCGCATAGGATTTCGGGGAAAATTGCTCAAACAGCTGGATAATCTGCTGCCCATTTACGTTTTTAGCCATGATCGATAACCTCCTTTAGCAGCTCTATTCGTTCTGCGAGCTCCTTTAATTTCTGCTTATTCTGCTCTGTACTTGCAGCTCGGCTGATTTGTTCATAAATACTTTGCGTGTGCTGAAACTCTTGTGTCCATTTTTTTAAAAAGACAGCATTCTTTTCTTTAGCCAAGAAAGGACCGACGAGCATTCCGGCTGATAAAGAAATACCGGCATAGGCCGCATCTCTGTCCCCTGCTTCAGCGACAAGCACCTCATAACACTTTCCGTCTTCTTCAAGGATCATTTCATCTGTCAATTCATATCCTTCTTTATAAAGCCACTCCCTGATATGAACAGCATGGATATTCGGCTGTAAAATAAGCCGCTCCTTCCCCGTTAATTTGTCTTTACCCGTTTCTAAAATGTGAGCAATCAATGATCCACCCATCCCGGCAATCGTAATGGCATCGGCTTCACCTTTTCTTAGGACCGCCAAACCATCTCCTTGTCTTACCGATATATGCGCGCTTAAGCCTGATTTTTCAACCTGCCGCTTGGCTGACAGAAACGGACCGTCTGTTATTTCTCCCGCAATTGCCCCGCTGGCTTTATGATTCAGCACCGCATAACAAGGAAGGTAAGCGTGGTCAGACCCGATATCAGCCACCACCCCTCCATTCGGTATGTATTCTGCTACTGTTTGCAGTCGTTTAGATAATTTTAATTCGTTCACTTGTCATCACAACTTTTCTCCATCATTTTTTCCTTTACTATCATATAAAAAATCAGCCCGGAATCCAAGCTGAGTGAATGATTTTCAGTTTATTTCTTTTGTTGTGTTTACATGCGGCAGACAAAAATAAAAGGCTGACGAGATCGTCTCGGCGGCCTGAGAACATATAAGGAGAAATACATCTTTATTTAATGTTAGACACCCACTTTGCCATATCATCCAACTTATCGGCCGGAACAAGCCCTGAAGGCATTCCATTACCGCCTTTTTCGATCTTTGTTTTAATGTCAGCGACGTCCTTCTTATCCCCTACACCTTTTAAGCTCGGCCCTGAAACACCTTCATAATTTTCACCGTGGCAAGAAATGCAGTTTGCCTTATATATATCCTCCGGTGAAGCGTTTGCATCTTCCTTTTCAGCAGATTTGCTTTCTCCGCCGCTTGCAATCTTCCGAGAATCATCAAGTCCCTTTACTGAAAAAAAGAAAGTTAGACCAATTCCCAAAACAGCGATCAATAAAAATGGAATAAGCGGGTTCCATTTCATTTCCCTTCCCCCTTTGTGATCCTTACCCCTATGTAAACACTTCTAATTCTAACTTATTTTTACAAAATGTAAATGGATTACTATACAAATTTTTTTTATTCACACTTTATACAAAATTGAATAGAAACAAATCTCTTCCTCTAATATTCTTTTTATTCTATTGTATAATGGATTGTATACGCTTACAATAGAAAATATGGAATCGTACTTTGAAACTTTTCGTCACAATGTTCATTTGCAAATGCCTTCATTTTTCAGTAAAATAAAGGCATCTTAACCATATATCTTTTAAAAACAAAAAAAGAACGGATCTACAAGACCCGTTCCATTCTATTCGAGGAAATCTTTCAAACGTTTACTTCTGCTAGGATGTCTTAGTTTCCGCAACGCTTTAGCTTCGATTTGTCGAATACGCTCTCTCGTTACTCCAAATACCTTGCCGACCTCTTCTAATGTTCTTGTACGGCCGTCATCAAGACCGAATCGAAGGCGCAATACATTTTCTTCACGATCAGTTAACGTATCAAGTACATCTTCCAACTGTTCTTTCAACAGCTCATATGCAGCGTGATCTGAAGGTGAAGTTGCTTCTTGGTCTTCAATGAAGTCACCAAGATGCGAATCATCCTCTTCACCGATCGGTGTTTCCAGCGATACAGGTTCTTGTGCAATCTTTAAGATTTCACGTACTTTTTCAGGTGTTAAATCCATATCTTCCGCAATTTCTTCAGGGGTTGGTTCTCTACCTAAATCTTGCAGCAATTGACGCTGCACACGGATTAGTTTATTAATGGTTTCAACCATATGAACAGGAATCCTGATCGTTCTCGCCTGATCGGCAATGGCGCGAGTAATCGCCTGTCTGATCCACCACGTAGCATACGTACTGAATTTATAACCTTTGCGGTAATCAAATTTTTCAACGGCTTTCATCAGGCCCATGTTGCCTTCCTGAATCAAGTCAAGAAACAGCATTCCGCGTCCGACATACCGTTTCGCGATACTGACAACAAGCCGCAGGTTCGCTTCAGCCAATCTGCGTTTAGATTCTTCGTCACCTTCTTCAATCTTTTGAGCATAGGCGATTTCTTCTTTTGCAGATAGAAGGTTAACCCGGCCGATTTCCTTTAAATACATACGAACCGGGTCATTGATTTTGACACCAGGCGGTACACTTAGGTCATTAAGGTCAAATTCTTCTTCGGCTTTGGCAAGCTGCTGAATATTAGGATCTTCTGTTTCTTCATTCTCACTAATTAATTCAACACCTTGTTCACCTAAAAATTCATAATACTCATCCATTTGGTCTGATTCAATTTCAAAGCTGGACATACGCTCGGCAATCTCTTCATATGTCAGAACGCCACGTTTTTTACCAGCCTCAGTTAATTGCTCTTTCACTTGGTCGAATGTTAATTCTGTCTCGTGGGTTTGTTTATCAGCCATTATGGATCCCTCCTTCCAAAGCTTGCAACGAATTCTATAAGCGGTATGATTCTTATTCGGTCTATTCAGGCTTTTCTATGTGAACCGCCTATTAATGCGCGAATAATGAAATGACAATTCATGATGAGGTCAAGCGATCTATTTGCTCCTCCGCAAGGAATCATTGCCAATACATGCTTCTCATCATTTTTACCAGCTATTTTAAAGATCGGTTCAATGTAATGATTTCTTGAGCAAGAGAAGCAGCTCTTAAAAAATCTTTTTGCCTTTCGGCTTCGGCTCTTTCCGCCTCTTTTTCTTTTATCATTGACCAATTTTTGTGATTCAACACTTTTTTTACATAATCTGATAACTCGGCTTCACTGAGTTCTTGATTAACCTGAAGCATTAGTATATCAGACAAAAGCTGGCTTATATGCTCATCCGTCACCCTGGCCAGAAGATGCTGAGGTGTCAGTTCAGCCCCCTCTTCATAAAAAGCATAAAGATAGGCAGCTAATGCGCGGTGCTCATCAATATTAAATTGAAAGCCTACCCGGTCAATTACTTTTTTGATAACTGTCCGATCTCTCAGCATATGAGCGAGTAACAGCCTTTCTGCATTTTCATACGCCGGACGCAGACGTCTTTGCCTTGCCTTTGTCGTCAGATGCGCTCGCCGTGTTTTGGTTTCACCGCTATTGTCAGCAGGTTTGCTTTGCTTGCTGAAAACAGTCAGCTGCTCAGTCAACGACTCCTGCGAAAGTGAAAACTCCGCAGCAAGCTGTTTTACATAGACTTCCTGCTCCAGCGATCCTGAGAGCGAGCTGATTTCCTTCAGTACATCTTTAATGTAAGCTAAGCGATCGCCTTCATCGGACAAGTTCTTTCCTTTTCGGAAATATTGCATTTTGAACGCCATTACGGTGACACTGGCATCGATAATATCGTTTTTAAATTTTTCCCCGCCGAACTTTTTGATGTAATCGTCAGGGTCCAGCCCGTCAGGAATCATTGCAACCCTGACTTTGCAGCCTTTATTTTGGAGAAGCTCTGAAGCTTTTAAGGTGGCTTCATAGCCGGCTTTATCAGAGTCATAGCAAAGAATGATTTCTTCGACATTTCTTCTCAAAATCTTGACATGTTCATCTGTCAGAGACGTCCCCATCGTGGCTATGCTTTCTTTTACGCCTGAGCTTACAGCCGATATAACATCAGCAAATCCTTCAAATAAGACTGCTCTTTCCTGCTTTCTGATATGAAGGCGGGATTTATAAAAATTGTAAAGCAGCTTACTTTTATGGAAGAGCGGCGTTTCAGGACTGTTCATATACTTAGGCTGCTGGCCGCCAAGCGCCCTGCCTGAAAAAGCAACAACCGTACCGTGATGATCATGGATTGGAAACATGACGCGGTTTCTGAAGCGGTCAAAATATCCGCTGCCGTCTTCGCGTCTGATCAGGAGACCCGCTTTTTCCATTTCCGCTTCACTAAAGCCTCTTTTTACGAGAAATTTTGTGATGAAGTCCCAAGAATCGAGCGCATAGCCAATCTGAAATTCATCAATCAGCTCTTTCGTAAAGCCTCTGGAAAGAAGATAATCCAGTGCCTCTTGACCTTCTTTTGTATTTATTAACAAATGATGGTAGAATTTCTTCAAGAGCTCATGAGCCTCAGCCATTTTTTGTTCTCCAGACGATTCTGTCCGGGTTCCGGAATGGACTGTTATGTCATCTGGAAAATCAATTTGGTATTTGTCAGCAAGGTGAGAAACCGACTCGGCAAATGTATAGCCTTCCATCTGCCTTAAAAAAGAGAAAACATTGCCGCCCGCTCCGCAGCCAAAGCAATGAAAAATCTGTTTGTCGGGCGATACGGAAAACGAAGGTGTGCTTTCTCCATGAAAAGGACAGAGTCCAAAATAGTTTCGGCCTTGCTTCTTTAATTGAACATAATCACCTATGACTTCAACGACATCTGCCGACTTTTGCACCTGATCCACAATTTCATCTGGTATCCGATTTCCCATCTTATAACACTCCGTCGTACATTATTCGATGCATTAGTGCAAAATCCCTTCATCATTCGACAGGATTTTTTGCAGCAGTGTAATAAATCGTTCTCGATCTTCATTATTCAATTTTTTAGGCCCTTTACTGTATATGCCTTTTTTCCTTTGTTTACCAGAAAGGTGGCGGCTCTCAAGAGCAAAATCAATCGTGTCTTCTTTGTAGAGACGCCCTCTTTCCGACATGACGGAGACATTTCTATTCAACAGCAGGGATGCTAAACCGATGTCCTGTGTTACAACAATATCTCCCGGCTTTACGTGATTTGCGATATATAAATCAGCAGCTTCTTTATGAGGATCAACGTACTTCCATTTTTCTTCATTGCTTCTGGAAAGCTGATAATGTTCAAATGAAGCGACAAAAAGAACTTGAACTTCATAATGGGATGCTGTTTGTAAAATTTCATCTTTTACCGGACAAGCATCTGCATCGACAAAAATCGTCTTTTCTTGTTCATTAAGAAGAGTAATTCTCCATCCCTCCATTAAACTCCTGCATAAAAGCAAGCAAATTCACACACCCTTTATCATTGCGGATGTATTTACGTTTGTCGAAAAATTTCCCGGAGAAATTCTTGACATCTTACCCATAATAGTTTATTCGTATCACACGAACCTTAAACCTAAAATTAATCATTTTATCACAATTTTTTATTATAATACAAACTTCTTAAAGATGCTATTATTTTTCATTATTCCCTTTTGGCATAACCAAAAACCCAGGATAGAGCGTCCTGAGTTACATATTTTTTGTTTTGAGATGATGGATAATATTCGCTGTTTCTTCAACCGCTTTATTTGAAACATCCACTATCTGGCACCCGATCCGATCCACAATCTTTTCGAAGTATTCCAGTTCCTCTTTGATTCTGTTGATATTTGCATAAATCGCTCTGTCATTGAGCCCGAGTGATTTTAATCGTTCTTTTCTGATATGATTCAGTTTGTCCGGACTGATCTTTAAGCCGATGCATTTTTTCGGGTCAACATGAAAGAGTTCTTCCGGCGGATCAACCTCGGGAACAATCGGAACATTTGCAACCTTCAGGCGCTTGTGGGCGAGATACTGGGACAGCGGTGTTTTAGACGTTCTGGATACACCGATCAACACGATATCAGCTTTTAAAATCCCTCTTGGATCACGTCCATCATCGTATTTCACTGCAAACTCGATGGCCTCTACTTTTTTGAAATAATCTTCATCAAGCTGGCGCACCCGCCCCGGTTCGTATTTCGCTGTTAAACCGTAGGCTGTTTCCATTTTATCAATTAACGGGCCAATAATATCATAATATAACACATTTGCTTTTTCCGCTTCGGCAATCAAATATTCTCTGATCTCTGGCACCACGAGTGTAAAACAAATAATGCCGCCGTCTGTCTTTGCAAGGGAAATCACTTCATTGATTGTGCCTATATCTTCAACATAAGGTATTCTTCTTATATGTGTATCGTCCGCCGAACCGTTAAATTGGCTTAGCGCTGCTTTTATGACCAATTCAGCTGTTTCACCGACGGAATCCGATACAACATAGATGATGCGATTATTCATATTATCCCCCCGTTAGTTTGCCGTCTTATAGGATTTCATTTTCAGATAAGCTGACAAGTATTTTTGTCATATTTGTTTTTGTCACTCTGCCGATTACTTCAAAGCCCTTATCTGTATCTTTGATGACAGGCAATGCATCAATTTGTTTTTCTATCAAATGCTTTGCAATGTCCATCACATAATCCTCACGCCTGCACACCGTAATATTCGGCATCCTTGTCATGATGATGTGAACAGGGACAGATGTAAGCTCCTGCTGGCCTATGCTGGCTCTCAGCAAATCTTTTCGCGAAAGCACTCCGACTAAAACAGCATCGCCGTCCACCACAAAAAGAGTACCCACGTCTTCTAAAAACATGGTGCAAATCGCATCGTACACTGAAACATTTTCGTGAATTACGACGGGGATAGATTGGAAATCTTTCACCTGCAGCTTTTTGAGTTTATCCGCCAAAAGCTGGGTACCGGTTTTCCCGGTGTAAAAATAACCGACTCTCGGGCGCGCCTCGAGGAATCCTGACATGGTGAGTATGGCTAAATCCGGTCGCAATGTTGCCCTGGTGAGGTTCAGCTTTTCTGCAATATGCTCCCCTGTAATCGGCCCGTTTTCTTTTACAATCTGCAAAATATGTTCTTGCCGTTTATTTAGTTCGATCGTACTCACCACCTTTTCACTTCATATCTTATGTAAAGAAATAATAATCCATATTATATCGTAAATATCTTGTCATCAAACAAAAAAACTTATAAATAGGGAAAAGACGATTACCGATCACACAGCAACCGCCTTTTCTCTCTTTATTTTACAATAAGGGCATTCATATTCGCAAAGGACTTGATTTCATCCGCCAAGCTTACCATTTGCGCTAAACGGTTTGCCTTTAATGTCTCGTTATCTGCTATAACCATTGTATGATCGAAGTAAGCCTCAATCGGTTCTTTTAAGGCTGCAAGTGATGCAAGCGCCGCCTCGTAATCTTTTTTGCTGAAGTTTTCCCGCAGGTTTTGCTTTACTGTTTGGTAGGCATCAAACAGTTTTGCTTCGTATTCATTTTCAAACAGATCAGGCTGAATGTCTCCGCGAACCCCTTTTTTGCTGATAGAGATCACTCGGCCTAAAGCCTCAGCTGTTTCCTTAAAGCCCGGCGCACCAAGCTTTTGCTCCAGCACTTGTGCTTTATGCACCGCTGAATACGGCTCAAGCTCAGAGCTTTCCAGCACAGCATCGATGACATCGTGTCTGATCTGTTCAGCATTCAGCACATATTTGAGGCGCTGAGTAAAGAAATCCAGCAGGTCATTTTCTTTTTCTGTTTGGACGAAAGTAAGCAGCTCTTCAAACGAAATCCCCCAGTTGCGGTCAAGGAGAATCGCAACAATACCGCTCGCTTGTCGGCGCAGCCCGTAAGGATCCTGAGAACCGGTCGGAATAACACCGATAGAGAAGAACGAAACGATTGTGTCAAGCTTATCAGCCATTGCTACAACAGCTCCGGTAAAGGTGGATGGCGTTTCTCCTCCTGCTGATCTCGGCATATAGTGTTCATTCACTGCCACAGCTACAGCTTCAGCTTCACCGAGCATTCTCGCATATTTCTCACCCATAATTCCTTGGAGCTCAGGGAATTCGTATATCATATGTGTGACTAGATCGAATTTAGAAATTTCAGCAGCCCGCTTTACATGTTGTAATGTGTCTTCATCAGCTTGAAGACGGACAGCTAGCTTTTCCGCGATTGAAGTAACTCGTCTAACCTTATCAGCAAGCGAACCAAGCTCTTCGTGGAAAACAATGTTTTCCAGCTTCTTCACGTTTGCATCAATATTTAGCTTCTGATCTTCCTTGTAGAAGAATGAAGCATCAGATAAACGCGCGCGCAGCACTTTTTCATTGCCTCGAGCCACATTTTCAATCGCATGGCTGTTCCCGTTTCGGACTGTAATAAAGTGAGGCAGCAAATCACCGTTCTTGCCTTTGACAGGGAAGTAGCGCTGGTGCTCCTTCATTGTCGTGACAAGCACTTCCTCAGGAATTGACAGAAACTCAGATTCAAATGAACCGTAAAGAGCTGTCGGGTATTCTACTAAATGGTTTACTTCATCAAGAAGGGCTTCGTCAACTGGAATGCTCCAATTGTTCTCTGCAGCCATCGCTTCCAACTGAGATTGAATCATTTGTTTTCGGACGTTAGGATCAGCAATCACGTGCTGTTCTTTCAACTGCTCTTCATAGGCTGAAGGCGATTCAATTGACACTTCATGTCCGAGGAAACGATGTCCCTGTGTTAAGCGTCCAGACTCAACATTTGTGATTGAAAATGGAATGACATTCTGCCCGAATAAAGCGACAATCCATTTGATTGGACGGATATAACGCAAATCTTCATTGCCCCAGCGCATGTTTTTCGGGAAATGCAAGCTTGTAACTAAACCGCTCAATTCCGGCAGAAGCGATTTCGTTTCTTGGCCGGCTTGGAATTTTTGCACAAACACATACTCTGTGCCTTTTACTTCTTTGATATATAGGTCTTTTACATCTGCTCCCTGGCCTTTTGAAAAGCCGATTGCCGCTTTCGTCCAGTTACCGTCTGCATCAAGGGCAATTTTTTTCGCAGGCCCTTTCGCTTCTTCTTTTATATCATCCTGCTTTTCTGCTACATCCTTGACGAATACTGCAAGACGTCTCGGTGTGTTAAAAAGCTTCACTTCACCGTGAGTGATATTTTTTTCTTCAAGCCAGCCTGTCAGCTTGTCGCCAAGCTGAACCATGCCATCATGTAAAAAGCGCGCCGGCATTTCCTCTAAACCGATCTCTAAAAGTAAATCCTGTTTACTCATGAGAAGAGCCCTCCCCTTTAAGCATTGGGAACCCTAGTTTTTCTCGTTCCTCATAATACGTTTTTGCTACTTTTCTTGCTAAATTCCGCACTCTTGCGATATAGCCTGTTCGCTCGGTAACAGAAATCGCACCTTTGGCATCAAGCAGGTTAAAGGTGTGCGAGCATTTCAATACATAATCATATGCAGGATGGACAAGTCCGTTATCCATTTGCTTGATCGCTTCTTTTTCATACGTGCTGAACAATTGGAACAGCATATCGACATTAGACGTTTCAAACGTATAAACGGAATGCTCATATTCTGCCATCATGAATAAATCTTTTACTGTAAATCCTGGCGTCCATTCTAAGTCGAAAACATTTTCTTTATCCTGTATATAAGACGCGAGGCGCTCAATTCCGTATGTAATCTCTACAGAAACCGGTTTACACTCTAGTCCTCCGACCTGTTGGAAATACGTGAATTGTGTGATTTCCATCCCGTCAAGCCATACTTCCCAGCCGAGACCCGCGCAGCCTAAAGATGGATTTTCCCAATTGTCTTCAACAAAACGAATATCGTGCTCAAGAGGATCAATTCCAAGAGCGCGCAAGGAATCTAAATACAGTTCTTGAATGTTATCAGGAGATGGTTTAATAATGACCTGAAACTGATGATGCTGATACAGTCTGTTCGGGTTCTCCCCATATCGGCCGTCTGCAGGGCGTCTGGAAGGCTCTACATAAGCCACTTTCCACGGCTCAGGGCCGATACTGCGCAAAAACGTATATGGGCTCATCGTGCCGGCCCCTTTTTCTACATCGTAAGCCTGCATAAGCACACAGCCTTGATTAGACCAATGCTTTTGCAATGTTAGAATCATGTCTTGAATATTCATTTCAAGCACCTCCACTTTTCCTTCATAAGATGACTGCGGCAGCAACCAAAAAACTCCCGTCTCTATGCTTGCCAGCCGCAAACATAGGGACGAGAGTTCTCCCGCGGTTCCACCCTAGTTGCTGAGAACGAAATCCCAGCCTCTTTTTTCAAAATTGCTCAAGAATGCCTTTCGTTGCGTGCTCATCCTTAGCTTACACCGCCCTAAGGTCGCTTTCATGAGGGTAACGCAAGTACTTCTTTCTCTCACTGCAACATATTGTATAATAAATGATCATATAAAAAGATGGACCAGATGTCAACTTTTGTTTTCACCTAAAAGATGCTTCATGCTTTCCATTTGATCTAAAAATCGCTTTGATTTTAAATATAATCCTGAATATTCTTCATAATATAAATCGATCACTTGCTTTAATTCAGCTTTTGTTTCTTGCTTTAAAGACACATTGCCCAGCCTTGACAGATCAAAGTAATAAAACAGTCTCAGCAGCCTTGCCGTTTGCGGTTTAATCGGAATTCTGTAAGGATCTTTATCAAAACAGCGATGGCAAATAAAACCGTTATCACGGACAGAGAAGTGAAACATCCCGTCCTGGCTTTTACAATGCACACAATGATTCAGCTCAGGATACAGTCCCATGACATTAAACATCTTCATTTGAACAATGAAGGCGATGACATCCGGATCTGTTCCATCATCCAGCTGTTTAAATGATTCTAGAATAAATTCAAACAAATAAGGATTTGGCTTCTTTTCTTCTGTGCCTTTGTCGACAAGCTCAGCAATATACGCAGCATATGCTGTTAAAAACAAATCTTCCCTGATGCCTCTCATGCTGAGGATCATTTCACCCTGCTGAAGCGTTCCGAGGCCCGTTGTTTTTTGCATTAAGAATGAACCATACAAAAAGGGCTGGCTGACTGCTGATAAACGGCTGTTCGGTTTTTTAGCGCCTCTTGCCATAACACCTATTTTTCCGTGCTCTCTTGTCAGCAATGTAACGATTTTATTCGTCTCTCCGTAATCATTTGTGCGAAGAACGATTCCTTCACATTTTGTCAGCATTTCCGCACCTTCCTAAAGCAGGAGCGGCCAAGAGGTTTAAAAAATTGGATAGTCAAATCGGGCTAGCTCATCTTTTAATTCTTCGGGTCTTTCTATGTTCTCTTTTTCCAGCTCTTTAAAAAGAAGATACGTATCAACATTTCCTGTTTGCGAAAATACGTTCCAGGTAAAATTCAACACAAGAAACCCACCTTTCAGTTGTTAAACTAGCTTACCTAAAGTCCAAATTCTTACCTTTATCTTGACCAGATGTCCCCCATTTCATGTTAAACAAAATTTACTAATGCATCCCTTTTCCTGTGAGATAATGACACAGCAAGCGGATTAATATTCGTCCTCATTAAAACCAAAATCGCGTAGCTGAGACATTTTATTACGCCAATCTTTCTGTACTTTCACCCACAATTCAAGGTAGACACGAGAGCCTAACAGCGCTTCAATATCTGCTCTCGCTCTTTTTCCAACCTCTTTTAGGAGGCTTCCCTTTTTCCCGATTACAATGCCTTTTTGCGAATCCCGTTCAACCACAATTGTAGCAGCCACATGTATGGAACCGTTGTCCTGCCCTTTGATGGATTCGATGGCCACAGCAATACTGTGCGGAATCTCTTCTCTCGTCAGGTGCAGCACCTTTTCTCTGATTAATTCAGAAATAATAAAGCGCTCCGGGTGGTCGGTCACCTGGTCACTCGGATAAAATTGCGGCCCTTCCGGCAAATATTTTTCAATCTGAGTAAGCAGTGTTTCGATATTATTTCCTTCTAAAGCGGAAATCGGAACAATTTCCTTAAAAGAATAGCGTTTGCGGTACTCGTCAATTAAGAGAAACAATTGATCAGGATGAATTTTGTCAATTTTGTTTACGATTAAAAACACGGGCGTTGACATCTGCTGCAATTTTTCAATGATGAATTCGTCGCCCTTCCCGTATCCTTCCTCGGCATTAATCATAAACAAGACCAAATCGACTTCTTTTAATGTATTTTGCGCCACTTTCATCATAAAGTCTCCAAGCTTATGCTTAGGTTTATGAATTCCTGGTGTGTCAATAAAAATCGTTTGTGATGTGCTTGTCGTCAAAACTCCTTGCACCTTGTTTCTCGTCGTTTGGGGCTTATCGCTCATAATCGCGATTTTTTGCCCAATAACTCTGTTCAAAAATGTAGATTTCCCCACATTTGGTCTTCCGATAATGGATACAAACCCTGATTTAAAGCTTTCGTTCGTCATGTAAATCCTCCGATGAAAATGCGCCTGGCAATAATTCTTCCACTGTCATTTCTTTTATTTGTCCTTGTAAATTAGTCAGCACGACCATAACGTCCTTTGCGCAAAGCTCAGAAATCACCTGGCGGCAGGCTCCGCACGGAGATACCGGGCCAGGGGTGTCAGCCGCAACAGCCAGCATCTGAAACTCTGTATCCCCTTCAGAAACAGCTTTAAATAAAGCGGTACGCTCAGCACAATTGCACATGCTGTATGCCGCGTTCTCGATGTTGCAGCCTTTGTACACTTTTCCATCCTTGGTAAGAAGAGCGGCTCCTACTTGAAACTTGGAATACGGCGCATATGCCATATCACGCGCTTTTAAAGCTTCTGCTATTAATTCTTGTCTGTTCATGTGTACATGTTCCTCTCTTACCTATATGGTACCGCTATCACTTTATATTTTACATAATCGCGCGCTTTTTTTCACGCCCATTTCTAAAAATGTAAAATAAATGTAAGAATTTTCAACTATTATAACTTTGGCAAAAAAATAAGTAAACCAATGATACACGAAATAACGGCAAAAACGCAAACTGCCCCGGCGGCAGCGTCCTTAGCCGCTTTTGCAAGAGGGTGATGTTTATCTGTTACTAAATCAACCGTATGTTCAATGGCTGTATTTAAAAGCTCCAGGGAAAACATTCCTCCGATCAAAAGGAAAATAACCACCCATTCCATTGAGCTGAGCTCCACGAGGAAGCCGCAAATGAGAACAGCGCAGGCTGCTGCGGCATGAAATTGAAAATTCCGCTCCGTCCGCGCTGTTTCCCAGATGCCTCGGCCTGCATGCACAAAGCTTTTGAAGAATCGCATCAGCTCATTTCTATGATCTCTTGAGTCCATAGGCGTCCAGCAAATCCTTTTGCTTAGTAAACATCTCCTTTTCTTCCTCTTTCGTCATATGGTCATATCCTAAAAGATGCAGAAATCCGTGCACAGCCAGAAATCCAAGCTCTCTTTTAAAAGAATGGTTATACTCCTCTGCTTGCTCTCTTGTGCGATCCGCACTGATGATAATATCACCTAAAACCGGCGGCATGTCTGCTCCGACAATTTCAACTTCGCCTTCTCCCTCTTCTTCAAGAGCAAATGAGATGACATCTGTCGGTGTATCCTTTCCGCGGTATTCTTTATTGATCTGCTGAATATCTTCATTAGAAACGATCGTGACAGACACTTCAGCCTCATCCTGAATGCCTTCACGATCAGCGGCAAATTGAAGCAGATTTTCTACTTCTTTGAGCATCTCTTCAGAGACACTCCCCGTTTCATCAACGATATCAATCAGTAAACTCATCTATTTCACCTTCTTAGTAGCCTCCGGATATTCAATCCGGGAGTGGAAAATTCCTTTTAATGTTGCACATAGCGTTTTTGCAATAGTATCCAGTTCTTTAAATGTCAAATCGCATTCACTGAACTGTCCGTCCTGCAGTTTATCGGATATAATACCCCGGACAAGCTTTTCAATCCGTTCAGGGTTTGGGTTGTGCATGGATCTGACAGCCGCTTCAACACTGTCAGCCACTGATATAATCGCGGCTTCCTTTGACTGCGGCTTCGGTCCCGGGTAACGGAACTCCTCTTCTGTAATCTGGTCTCCTTTTTCTTTCGCTTTATAATAAAAGAACTTTAGAAGCGATGTTCCGTGATGCTGTTCAGCAATGTCTACAAGCTCTCTCGGAAATTTATAGCTTCTCAGCATGTTCGCGCCGTCAGTGGTATGCGAAATGATAATATTTTTACTCAGCTGAGGTGACAGCTTGTCATGCGGATTGTCTATATTCATTTGGTTTTCAATAAAATATTGAGGACGCTTTGTTTTACCGAGATCATGATAATACGCGCCGACTCTTGCAAGCAAACCATTAGCCCCAACCGCTTCACAAGCAGCCTCTGACAAATTGGCGACCATTACACTGTGATGATATGTACCTGGCGTTTCTGTTAATATTTTGCGCAGCAGCGGATGATTAGGATTAGACAGTTCAATCAGCCTCACAGTGGATAAAATGCCAAAGCCTGTCTCAAAAAATGGCATCAGACCGATAATCAATACAGACGTCGCAAATCCCGATACAACACCCATGAGCATTAACGTGCCGATTTCAAGGCCCGACAGCGCAGTGTTTTGGATTAATAACAAGGAAAGAACGACAACCATATTAATAAACGCTACGAAAAGTCCGGTCTGCAAAATCTTTGATCTGGCATTTTGTTTTCCTAAAAATAAAATGCCTGAAATCCCGCTGATTAAATAGTAAATTCCTATGACGTAGTTAAATGTACCTGTTACACCCTGATTAAACATCATACTTCCGGAAATCGCAAGAATGATACTTCCCAAAATAGCGATGCGTTCATTCATAAGCAGTTTGATTAAGATCGCGCCCGCCGCAATGGGAACAAGATAGCCGATATTATGATACTCCATCTTCTGAAATAAACTGACAACCTCCATAATAACAAGCAAAAGCGTTATGATAATGGAGAACAGCAGGATGGATTGATTTTTATACTTCAAGTCTTGCTTCTGCTTTTCAAAATAATACACAAGGGTTGCAATGAAAAGTCCGATCATAATCAATAGGCCGCTGATCGGTTTAAAGAGATTTGAATTATTTAATAACCCAGTCAGCTCAAGCTTTCTGTACACTTCCCGATCAATGAGGTCATTTTCCTCCACAAGCACCTGCCCCTGTTTGATCTGAACCTGCTGGACATTATCTGACGCTTCCTGCCGTTTTGCTTCTGTCGCTTTCGGATCGAAGACATAATTCGGAATAATAGCAAAACGCCCGATTTCCGTCGCAGCGCCCAAATATTTTGAGGGGATAGAATTGCCCTTTAGCTCTTTTTCTACTTTATCCTTCGCATCAGTTAGTTTATCAGATGAGATTTCACTGCTCATGACCATATTTACTGCCGTAATGACCGTATCTCTGACAAAAGAAAACTCTTCCTTGTCTGCTTTCAGCAATGTCTTGATGGAATTCTCTGATATGGAATCATTCACATCGGACGTTAATTTGTTCTTTACAGACTTAACCATTGATTTTTCCGATGGTGATTTGCTGTCCTCTTCCGATGATTTTTTCACTTCGCTGATACTGTCGAATATAGACGACACAAGGTCAATCCGATTGTCTGCATATTCTTTTTTCAGCGTGTATTGATCTTCAACCGCATCCTCAGCGGCTTGCTTTTTTTCCTCTGTGGCTTTTTGATCTTCCACGGTTGCCGGAGCGTAAATGGTCTTGTCGCTGACAGAAAACAGGTCTAAATCAAGTGTTTCCGGCTTAACATGTACAAAGAGTAAAGCAAACATAATAGCAGCCAGCAGAAGATACAATAGTACATGCATAGAGCGGGCATTTTTAAAGCTGTCCCATTTTTTCGAGCTACTTTTGGTCTTCCCCTTCTTTTTCAACACAAGAACCTCCTCTTGAAACATCAAGCCCACTAAGCAATCATAAAAATGACCCGATAACGCGCGATCGGGTCATTCAGCATTAATTTTGCTTATCGTATGCTTCAATAATTTTCGCAACGAGCGGATGTCTGACCACGTCTGTCTGGTCTAGCTCAATCATAGAAATGCCGTTTATCCCTTTTAGCATCTCCTTCGCTACTGCAAGCCCCGATTTGACGCCTTTCGGCAGATCAATTTGACTAATGTCACCTGTAATGATCATTTTAGAGCCAAAACCCAGTCTCGTCAAAAACATTTTCATCTGAGCAGGTGTGGTATTCTGTGCTTCATCAAGTATAACATACGCATCATCAAGCGTCCGTCCCCTCATATATGCAAGCGGGGCAATTTCAATGGTGCCCCTTTCCATCAGGCGTTCTGTATGGTCTGCTCCAAGCACATCATGAAGAGCGTCGTACAGCGGGCGCAAATAAGGATCTACTTTTTCTTTGAGGTCACCCGGGAGAAAACCAAGGCTTTCACCGGCTTCCACAGCAGGTCTTGTTAAGATGATTTTTTTGATATGGCCGTTTTTTAAAGCATGGACTGCTTTTACGACAGCCAGATATGTTTTTCCGGTTCCCGCCGGGCCAATGCCGAATACAAGGTCATTTTGCTTCATAGCAGCCACGTATTCCCGCTGCCCCATCGTTTTTACACGGATTGGTTTGCCTTTTGCGGTTTTTGTAATTTCTTCTTCATACATGCTTTCAAAGTATTCAAGTTCATCCTTCTTTGCCATTTTGACGGCGTAAATTACATCACGTTCAGAAATCTCTATCCCCTTGCGAATTAAAGCGAGGAGCGATCCCAGCAGCTTGTCTGCAATCTGATACGATTCTTCATCGCCGGAAACATAAATGGTTTCACCGCGCGTAATGATATTTACATTCAGATCTTTCTCCATCAATTTCAAAAAAGAATCTTGGTTCCCGAACAGGGAAAGCGCCTCGTCCGGGCTTTTCAGTTTTTGATTCATCGCAAGTAAATGTTCTGTCATTCTTCAGTCTCCCTGACAATAGGTGTGGTTTGAACAATATCTTCTATAACTTGGTAGAGAATAATCAACTTTACTTTACCATTCTCGACAGTCTGGTGCAAAACTTTTTCATTCTTCACCTCGCCGTTTTCGCCGATTTTATCCTCTACATCCTGTTTACCCAATTTAATGCCTTCTTGAACCGCTTCGTCTTTCGTATATTTTCGCAAAGCCTCTTCACTTTCTCTCGTTTGCTCTTTGAGATAGGATACAGGGAGCGTAAATCCGAGAAAATTCAGCGAATGTTTTTCTAGCTCTGTTTTCGGATGTTTCAATTCCTCTTTTTTTAACGTCATGCCCCATATCGGGATTGCCAAAGAACCAAAAGAAAGCTTGTGCTTTGTCCTTACTTTGCCCGTATAGACGTTAAATAATGTTTCGAGCGGGACTGTTACCTCGGATCTGTACCAAGTTTCTCCGTAAATTTTTGCCTTTGAGGCGACTTCCTGCTGATTCTCTTCACTGCCTATCAGTCCTGAGACAAGAAGCTGGCCCTTTTCCACATGATCATGGATGGCGGCCATTGGCTGTCCTTTTTGCACATACATTCTTGTAATGGTCGCTTTCTTTTTGGCGACAATATCGCGCGGGCTGACATACTTTTCTTTTTCGGGTTCATTTTTCTCCACGACTTTCATATGGATGGTCGTCCCCTTCAAATCAACTCCGACCCAAGTGATATTGTCTATCCCATTGGTTAACGACTTTTGTATTTTTTCAGGCGACATCATGAAAAACTGCAGGCGCCCCTTTTTGACTCCGATTTCATTGAGATGCTGCCTCATCTGGTGTTCTGTTTCAGGCTCAGCACCTGTCACATCAATTTTCCACACCATATTGGAAAGCAAAAACAAAAGGATGAAAAACATCGCAAAACCGATCGTAAACCCTACATTCAGCTTTGATTTCAGCAACAGGAAAGGAAGTCCCTTCCGATTGATAAACCGGGCTTTACATGTGAATTTTCTTCTCACCCGGCGAAAGGCATGGACATCCCGAAGCTGTATATATAACGATACGGCTTCTTTCTTTTTTTTGACATGAAAGACCGGAATCTCCTGTCTTATGCATTCATTAAGAAGCCGTTCAATTCCTTTTCCCGTCAATTCAAGCTGGACCTTACCCGAAAAAAAAGACAGCCATTTATTTTTCACGATATTTCCCCCTCGACTTTATGACTCAACATATCGAACGACATCAATTGTACCCTCTAAAAGAATTTCTTCCGGCAGGATCGCTTTGATGACGAAATTTTTTCCTGATATGATGCATTGGCCCTGCTTCAGCATCAGTCTCACTTCATTTTCACTGAAAAGCAAAAGACCTCTATGGTTCTCTATGTAGATATGAAGTCTGCCAACCATTGTAATCCGCGGCAGATCCATCATAACGTCCGGGGGAATTTCCAATGCTCTTGTCAGCCAAGCTTTCAAACGATTCTTTCTCTGCCCCATACAAAAAGAACCCCCTTTCATCTCATATGTATGATTTGAAAGGGGGTTCTAACACTTTAATTTTTACGAGCCGAGCGCATCGTATGGTGAGGCTTTTTCGCCCTCGGAGGTCCGAATACCTCTCCTAAGACGATTCCCTGTACTACAGTGTCTTTATTGACCTGAAGCATTTTTTGTTTTGTGTATACTGCTTTTTGTTTAACTGCAGTAAGGTTTTGTTCCAGCCCTTTCAGGTTTCTTTCTGTTTCCCTGCGTCTTTTCTCGGCATCCCGTCTTTCCTGCTCCATAGGGTTAGGGGGAGGCACGGGAACGTCTTCTTGTGATTGCTTCTTCTGAGAAGAAGCAGTTTGTACCTGCTGAGGTTTGTTTCTATTTGGGCTGTTTTCCTTGTCCTCTTTGTTCTTTTTACCGAAAATCATAGAAATGAGTCCGATAACCGCTGCGATAATGAGCGGATTGGTCAGTATATCTTTCATCAGCGTTCTCCCTTCTTAGAGAGATTATGATTTGCGGTCTTCATCAGACGAATCTGTCGTCAGCTTGCCGAATGAATCACGCATGTCTGTGTCAGCATCGATGTTTTTGATATTCATGTAGTCCATGACACCGATATTTCCTTCACGCAAAGCTTCTGCCATCGCAAGCGGCACTTCTGCTTCGGCTTCTACCACTTTCGCGCGCATTTCCTCCACGCGGGCGCGCATTTCCTGTTCTTGAGCAACTGCCATCGCACGGCGTTCTTCCGCTTTTGCCTGCGCAATGTTTTTATCTGCTTCGGCCTGATCAGTTTGTAAAATCGCGCCGATATTTTTACCGATGTCAACATCAGCAATATCAATCGAGAGAATTTCAAACGCAGTTCCCGAGTCCAACCCTTTTCCAAGTACCGTCTGAGAAATCATGTCAGGGTTTTCAAGCACTTTTTTGTGATTTTCTGATGAACCGATTGTTGAAACGATCCCTTCGCCAACACGGGCTACGATGGTTTCTTCCCCAGCTCCCCCGACGAGCCGTTCGATATTCGCGCGTACTGTAATTCTCGCTTTTGCCTTTACTTCAATCCCGTCCATAGCAACACCGGCAATAAACGGCGTTTCAATCACCTTAGGATTAACGCTCATTTGAACAGCTTCCAATACGTCCCGGCCGGCAAGATCAATAGCAGCACAGCGTTCGAATGTCAGTTCGATGTTCGCTCGCTGGGCGGCGATAAGCGCGTTGACAACTCTGTCAACGTTTCCTCCAGCGAGATAATGGCTTTCAAGCTGATTAGTCGTAGCATCAAGCCCAGCTTTATGCGCTTTAATTAGCGGGTTTACCACTCTGTTTGGTATGACGCGGCGAAGCCTCATTCCGACTAGCGTGAAAATACTGATTTTTACTCCGGCTGCTAAAGCTGAAATCCAAAGCATCACAGGCACAAATGTAAAAAATACAGCTAAAACAATGATCCCTACTACGATAATAGCCAGTATCATGAGTGTTGATGGATCCATATTTATTCTCCTCGTTTCTGTTTAAATTTCTCTCACAACAATACGTGAGCCTTCCACTTTCACCACTTTTACTTCCTTATCTTTTTCTGTAAACGATCCTTCTGAAACAACATCAAGGCGTTCTTCATCAATAATAACAGTACCAGCAGGACGAAGCGGTGTAAAGGTTATACCTACTTTTCCTATTAAATCTGTGCGTGTTTGATTTGACACATAGCCGCTCTCTGTATTTGTAGAATCATTTAATACAAATTTCTTAAAAAATTTCATACGCTTTCCCAACACCCTTGTCAGTAAGATAAAAGCTGTAATAGAAACAGCTATGGCGATCAAGAGAGAAACCGCCATGACAGTAAAACTCCCCGCGGCTAAAAACAGGCTCGCAACAATCGCTCCTAAGCCCAGTAAACCAATGATGCCTCCGGGAAGGAAAATCTCAATCAGAATGAGAAGCACCCCTGCTATAAAGAGGAGGACCGTCTCGTATCCAGCAAGACCGGCTGCGAGATGTCCATAAAAGAACAACAATAACGCGATGAATCCAAGCGTTCCAGGAATGCCGATGCCCGGAGAAAAAAGCTCAACCGTCAAACCTAAAAAAGCGATTGTCAGCAGAACAGTAACAATGAATGGATTCGTCAGCCACCTTACCGTCTTTTCTGCAAAGCTTTCCTTCGCATGACTGATGTTTGCTTTTTCAAACCCAAGCTTTTTTACGAGCGCGGATAAATTGTCAGCCGTGCCTTCTGAATAGCCTACATCAATCGCCTTATCGGCGTTAAGTGTCAGCAGATCCCCCCGCGGGGCGCCGACTTCCTTGGCATCTATATCCGGGTCAGCCATTGCGAGCGCATACTTTGGATCGCGGTGATTTTTCACTGCAGCATCTTCCAGTTCTGCCAGCCAAAGTGATTCAGCTTTTTGGTCAGCTGCATTGCCTTTGGCATCAATAATTGCCGCCGCCCCCATTTTTCCGCCAGGCGCCATATAAATATGATCGGCTTGCAACGCAATATATGCACCAGCAGACAATGCGCGTTTGTTAACATATGCAGTTACAGGAATTTCGCTTTCGGTTATCAGGTCCGCTATATCAATAGCTGATTTGACTAATCCTCCGGGCGTATTGATGTCAAGAATAATATGATCTGCATGTGCTTCTTTTGCATCTTGTAACGAACGAGACAAAAACGAAGCGAGGCTCTGTTCGACATTTTTTTCTACTGGAATTACATAAACTATTTGTTTTTCTGCTTTGGCGTGCAGCTGTACGCCTAATAAAGAAAGTAAAAATATACTCAAAAGAACAGCACGGAATCCTTTGTTCTGAAGCAAGGGCGATGTATCCCTCCTTCCTTTTATAATAAGTGCCTTCTCTCTATACGTAACAAATGTATCGAAGGTTTCATTTTTTTATGTATAAAAAAAGACATCTCTCTTAGAAAGATGTCCTTTTCTTTGCCATTTAAGACAGTTGACTGCTCACAAGCTTATTTATTAAACTTCCGTCAGCTTTACCTTTTACTTTAGGCATAATTGCCCCCATTACTTTGCCCATGTCCGCTTTTGAGCTTGCACCGACTTCAGCAATGGTTTCATTTACGATTGTACGCAGCTCTTCTTCTGACAGCTGCTCAGGTAAATAAACTTCTAAAATGTCCAGCTCTTTTTGAACTTTATCTACTAAATCTAAACGATTAGCGTTTGAAAATTCCTGGAGGGAGTCTTTACGTTGCTTAAGTTCACGAGAAAGGACAGTGAGTTCCTCATCCTCGGTCAAACTGTCTTTCTTAAGCTTAATTGCTTCATTTTGAAGTGAAGCCTTAACCATTCGAACGACAGTCAGTTTGTCTTTCTCACGGTTTTTCATATATAGCTTCATATCCTGGTTAAGACGCTCAAGAAGACTCATAAATCCACCCTCTTTTAGAATTTGCGTTTTCTAGCAGCTTCAGATTTTTTCTTGCGCTTTACGCTAGGTTTTTCATAAAATTCGCGCTTTCTTGCTTCTTGCAAAGTACCTGTCTTTGATACACTGCGTTTGAAGCGACGAAGAGCATCTTCAAGCGATTCGTTTTTTCTAACGACCGTTTTTGACATTCTCTTTCCCTCCCTCCGAATACACCAATCGACTACCTTTAAGTTACACATATAAACATGTACTTTGACATTATAATATAAGCCACCATTCAGGTCAACTAAGTGAGTTCACTTTTCCGTCATGAGTGCGGCTGCCTGTCTATATACTGGTAGAAAGGGGTGGGTAAAAAAAGATGTTAATTCTAATTAGCTTCACTGCTCTTATACTATTCTTTCTAGCAGGCATGAATATGCTTCGGAAAGGCTTAGTTTCAATGGCGTACTCAAAAATCGAAGAACATTTGCTTTTATTTACGGACCATCCGATAAAAGCGTTTCTGATCAGCATTTTATTTACAGGCATTCTTCAAAGCAGTTCAGCATTTATGGTTATTGTCATCGGCTTTGTCAGTGCAGGCGTTCTGTCTTTTAAGCGGACGATCCCAATGATTCTGGGAACAAATGTCGGGTCTACCTTTACAACTGAATTTATCGCGATCAAAATGGATGTTTTGATTTGGGTTCTTCTAATAGGCGGTTTATTGTTTTTTCTGACTGGCAAGTATCCTTTGAAACAGCTGGGCACAAGCTTCCTCGGTCTCGGCATCATCTTTTTTTGCATCAGCGGGTTCAGTCATCTTGCAGGACCGCTTACAAAGCTGAAAACGGGAGCGGAGGTTCTGCACCATGTGAACGATTCAAACTGGTCCGCTTTGCTCATCGGTATGGTGTTAACTGCCATTATTCACTCAAGCTCTGTCTGTATCGGTATTTTGATGAGCTTTATGAATGAAGGAATTATCGGACTGACACAGGCGATGAGCGTCGTGCTCGGTTCCAATATCGGGACATGCATTACAGCTGTCATGGCTGCTGTATCCGGCGGGTATGCGGCGAAACAGACAGCGTATGCCCATGTAGTGTTTAATGTGCTGGGCGTGGCTCTTGTATTTCCTTTTCTGGCGGCTGCAACCGGCTTTGTAGAACAGTTATCATCTGATCCCGCACAAAAAATTGCACATTTCAGCCTCTTTTTTAATGTGGTGACAGCTTTCTTATTTCTTCCGCTTACAAACTTGTTTTACCGTTTGATTCATTTTCTTATTCCAGCAAAATAAAAAACCGGTACATGGGGATGCACCGGTTTTTTATTAAGAAGACAAACGCATATGTTCAGTTATTTCATCCTCAACCACACGGACAAATTGTCCTTCGTTGTAAGGATAGCCTGCTTTTAGGATTTTGACTTTCACGATTTTGCCGATCATATCTTCCGTACCTTTGAAAACAACCTTCATATAGTTGTCTGTGTAACCGACAAACATATTCTCTTCTTCTGTTTCCTTATACGCTTCCTCTGGAATAATCTCAAGCACTTCATTTTCGTATTGTGAAGCATATTCTTTCGCAAGCTGGTCAGAAAGAGCAATCAAGCGGTGTACACGTTCATTTTTCACGGTTTCATCCACTTGGTCTTCCATTCGCGCAGCTGGCGTTCCTGTACGTTTGCTGTAAGGGAAAACATGCAGTTCTGAGAATTGATGTTCTTTAATAAAGTGATAGGTTTCCATAAATTCTTCTTCTGTTTCACCGGGAAATCCTACAATGACATCAGATGTAACCGCTAGGCCCGGCAGTGCTTTTTTCAGTTTGTTTAAACGGTCTGCAAAAAACTCCATCGTATATTTACGTCTCATCCGTTTAAGCACTGTATTTGACGCAGATTGAATAGGAATATGCAAATGATTAACAATCTTATCTGAGCGGTCTAAGACCTCGATCACTTCGTCTGTGATTTGGCTGGCTTCAATTGAAGAAATTCTGATTCGCTTCACGCCTTCAACCCGAGTGTCTAATTCGCTCAAAAGCTTAGCGAAGTTGTAATCTTTCATATCTTCGCCGTAGCCGCCTGTATGAATGCCTGTAAGAACAATTTCTTTATATCCTGCATCGACAAGCTGCTGCGCTTGTTTAATGACTTCTTCAGGATCGCGGGAGCGAAGCAGGCCGCGTGCCCACGGAATGATACAGAATGTGCAGAAATTATTGCAGCCCTCCTGTATTTTCAATGACGCTCTTGTCCGGTCCGTGAAAGCAGGCACGTCAAGTTCCTCATAAACTCTTGCTTTCATGATATTGCCGACACCGTTAATCGGCTGGCGTTCTTCACGGTATTGATCGATGTAGCCGAGCATTTTTTCCCGGTCCTGTGTTCCGACTACAATATCAACGCCAGGGATTGCCATAATCTCAGCAGGCGAGGTTTGCGCATAGCAGCCTGTGACACAGATGACACCGTCAGGATTTTGACGAATGGCGCGTCTGATCACTTGGCGGCTTTTTTTATCTCCCGTATTTGTTACCGTACATGTATTAATAACATATACATCAGCTGTTTGTTCAAAGTCTCTTCTTTCATAGCCGGCTTCTTTGAAAAGCTGCCAGATTGCTTCTGTTTCATAATGGTTGACTTTACAGCCAAGCGTATGGAAAGCAACAGTTGCCATTACTGATCACCTCTTAATAACTCTGTTTGATAAGAAATCGCACTCAACGCGTATAGCGGAGCGGTTTCTGTCCTTAAAATTCTCGGTCCAAGGCCGCACGGCACACCGTCTTTCTCTGTGACCTGTTCAACCTCTGCTTCTGTTAACCCGCCTTCGGGACCAAATATGATCAAAAGAGATGATCCTTTCGGAAGGCTGCTAACTGCTGAGCCGAATGCGCTCATTTCACCTTGCTTCGATGACTCCTCGTATGCAACGACACATTTATCGAAATTCTGCATCCTTTGAAGAAGCTGCTGAAAAGAATGGACACCCATTACTTGAGGCACTTCGTTACGGTACGATTGTTCAGCCGCTTCCTTCGCAATTTTCGTCCATCTTTCCTGCTTTTTCTTAGCCTTCTTGTCATCCAGCTTAACAACAGAACGCGCGGCTTGGAAAGGAATAAAGGCATGAGCTCCAAGCTCAGTCCCTTTTTGGATAATCCATTCAAGCTTATCTCCTTTCGGGAGACCGCTCGCTATATAGACCTTTATCGGAAGCTCTCTGTTTTCATTCGTCCATTCTACCACAAGGCATGATACATTATCTTTGGAAACAGATTGAAGTTCACATTTTGCCTCGAAGCCGTCCTGAGAGCAGCAGACAATCTGGTCTCCCTCATTCATCCTCATCACGTTCACAATATGATGAACATCTTCGCCTGTAACCGAAAAAGCCGGCGTTTCCTCCATTTGCTGCTTCGTGAGCTCGATAAAATATCGTTGCATACGCTGTGACACCTACTAACTATTATTTTTTCGCAATTATGCTGACCCAATCTTCCATTGACAGGATTTCTACAATAGTGAAGCCAGCTTGTTCCAGTGCTTCTTTTACTTCTTGTTTTTTATGGCCGATGATCCCTGACGTAATAAAATGGCCGCCCTCTTTTAACAGGCTGTACGCTTGTGATGTAAAGCGAAGAATGACTTCAGCCAAAATGTTAGCAACAATGACATCATGTTCTCCTTCAATCCCGTCTAACAAGTTGTTTTGCTTCACTTGCGCAATTTCGCTCACCTTGTTCAGCTTGAGATTGAGACGTGCACTTTCTACAGCTACGGGATCAAGATCGTAGGCATGAACTGATTCAGCCTCAAGCATCGCAGCCGCAATACTTAAAATACCAGAACCTGTGCCGACATCAATCACCTTATCACCCTTTTGCACAATGCGTTCAAGCGCCTGAATGCAGAGTACAGTTGTCGGGTGTGTCCCTGTGCCAAAGGCCATTCCCGGGTCCATTTCAATAATCAGTTCATCAGTATGAACCGGATTATATTCCTCCCAGGTTGGCACAATTGTAAATTTTTCTGAAATTTTCACAGGATGATAATACTTTTTCCAAGCAGTCGCCCACTCTTCTTCATTCACTTCGCAGATCGTGATGTGATTTCTGCCCAAATCAATATCGTAAAGAAGCAGATTATTAATCGTTTCTTTAATGCCTTCCACCGTTTCGCCTAGAAAGCTGTTAACCGGTAGGTATGCTTTAACAATGACACCCTCGTCTGGATAATCATTGGGGTCGAGCTGGTAGATTTCCCCGTACACATTCTCACGTTCTTTAATTAAATCAAGCGGGTCCTCTATCACAACCCCACTTGCACCAGCTTCATGCAATATATTTGAGATAGGTTCGACCGCTTCATGTGTTGTGTGAATGCTTAATTCGGACCATTTCAAAACTACCAACTCCTCATCCAATAATTAATCGCCTTTAAACGCGCGTTTTACCTTGTCGAAGAAACTCATTTCCTGTTCATCAGGCAGGTTTCCGCTGACTTCGGCGAATTCACGTATAATGTCTTTTTGTTTATCTGTCAGGTTTGTCGGCGTTACGACACGAACGACAATATGCTGGTCACCCTGTCCGTAGCCTCTGACATTTTGAACGCCTTTGCCTCTTAATCTGAATTTCGTTCCTGTTTGTGTACCGGCTGGAATTTTCAATTTCACTTTTCCATGCAGCGTCGGAACTTCTACTTCATCACCAAGAGCAGCCTGAGCAAACGTTAACGGCATTTCACAGTAAATATCATCGCCGTCACGCTCGAAGAACTCATGAGGGCGCACATGGAACACGACAAATAAATCCCCGGCAGGACCGCCATTTACTCCAGGTTCACCCTGTCCAGCGAGACGAAGCTGCTGCCCGTCATCCACACCGGCTGGGATTGTCACACTAATTTTTTTGCGTTTTTTGATTTTACCTTTGCCGCCGCAATCTGCACATTTGTCTTTAATGATTTTACCCGTACCTTCACAGTGGTGGCAGACCCGTCTGTTCACGACTTTTCCAAACGGCGTATTTTGCTCCACGTTTAACTGGCCGGAGCCTCCGCAGTGCGAGCACGTTTCCGGATTTGTCCCAGGTTTCGCCCCTGAGCCTTTACATGTCTCACATGTTTCCTCACGCGGAATTTCAATGGTTGTTTCTTTACCGAAAGCGGCATCCTCAAACGACAAGGTCATCGTATACTGCAAATCGGCACCTTGGCGCGGTGCGTTTGGATCTCGCCGTCTTGTGCCTCCGCCGAAAATACTTGAGAAAATATCATCGAAACCAAAACCGCCGAAATCGCCGCCGCCAAAACCTCCGCCGCCGAATCCCTGATTAGGATCTGCATGCCCAAATTGGTCGTAATGCGCACGTTTTTGATCATCTGACAGTGTTTCGTACGCTTCTTTTACCTCTTTGAATTTTTCGTCTGATCCGGCTTCTTTGTTAATATCAGGGTGGTATTTTTTTGACAGCTTCCGATAAGCCTTTTTAATTTCATCCTTTGAAGCGCTCTTGCTTACTCCCAGCACTTCGTAGTGATCACGCTTACTCATCTCGCTTCACTCTCCCGAATTTCTCACATAAATTAGATTGTATCATTTTGAATTATGATTTTTCAATTCCTTTTATCCCGGGCAAGAAAAAAAGTCAAAGCCAAGAGATGCCTGACTTTGACTTTCTAATCATTGAATCAGATTATGAAATGTGTTCTTTTCGGCCAGCCCCGAAAAGCGGGACTGACTTTAAGAAGAACTTATTTTTTGTTTTGATCGTCGTTTACTTCTTCGTATTCAGCGTCGACAACATTGTCATCCGCTTTGCCTTCAGCGTTTGCGCCCTCTTGAGCCTGTTGTGCTTTGGCAGCTTCTTCATAAAGCTTCATAGAAAGCTCTTGAACGATTGTTTGAAGCTCATCTTTTTTCGCTTTGATGTCTTCAAATTCGTTTTTCTCAATCGCTGCTTGTAAAGCGTCTTTGGCATCGTTGGCTTTTTTCACTTGTTCTTCGTCCACTTTGCCTTCAAGATCTTTTAATGTTTTCTCAGTTTGGAAAACAAGCTGATCTGCTTCATTGCGGACTTCGATTTCTTCTTTTTTCTTCGCATCAGCGTCAGCATTTTCTTCTGCTTCTTTTACCATGCGTTCGATCTCATCATCAGAAAGACCTGAAGAAGATTTGATTGTAATGTTTTGTTCTTTTCCTGTACCTAAGTCTTTTGCTCGTACGTTTACGATACCGTTTTTGTCAATATCGAAAGAAACTTCGATTTGAGGCACGCCGCGCGGTGCTGGCGGGATATCAGTAAGCTGGAAGCGTCCGAGTGTTTTGTTGTCCGCAGACATTGGGCGCTCACCTTGAAGCACATGAATATCAACAGCTGTTTGGTTATCAGCAGCAGTTGAGAACACTTGTGATTTGCTCGTCGGGATCGTTGTGTTGCGGTCAATAAGCTTTGTGAATACGCCGCCCATTGTTTCAATACCGAGAGAAAGCGGTGTAACGTCAAGAAGAACAACGTCTTTTACGTCACCAGTAATTACGCCGCCCTGAATCGCTGCACCAAGCGCCACAACTTCATCTGGGTTTACGCCTTTATGCGCTTCTTTTCCAGTTTCTTTTTTGATCGCTTCTTGTACAGCAGGGATACGAGTTGATCCGCCGACAAGGATGACTTTGTCGATTTCGCTTGCAGAAAGCCCTGCATCTTGAAGCGCTTGACGGACAGGACCCATTGTGCGCTCTACTAAATGAGAAGAAAGCTCTTCGAATTTAGCGCGGGTTAATGTCAGTTCAAGGTGAAGCGGTCCTGCTTCTCCAGCTGTGATAAACGGTAAAGAAATTTGCGTAGAAGATACGCCGGAGAGATCTTTTTTCGCTTTTTCAGCTGCGTCTTTCAAACGTTGAAGCGCCATTTTGTCTTTTGAAAGATCAATGCCATTGTCTTTTTTGAATTCAGACACAAGGTGATCGATGATAACTTGGTCAAAATCGTCACCGCCCAGACGGTTGTCACCAGCAGTTGAACGAACTTCGAATACACCGTCGCCAAGTTCAAGGATTGACACGTCGAATGTACCGCCGCCAAGGTCGTATACAAGGATCGTTTGATCTTCATCTGTTTTGTCAAGTCCGTATGCAAGCGCTGCTGCAGTCGGCTCATTGATGATACGTTCTACTTCAAGACCTGCAATTTTACCAGCGTCTTTTGTTGCTTGACGCTCAGCATCGTTAAAGTACGCAGGAACTGTGATAACTGCTTTTGATACTGTTTCGCCAAGATAGCTTTCAGCGTATGATTTAAGGTGTTGAAGGATGATTGCAGACACTTCTTGAGGAGTGTAATCTTTCCCTTCAACCTCAACTTTATAATCAGTACCCATATGGCGTTTAACAGACATGATTGTGTTAGGGTTTGTGATAGACTGACGTTTAGCTACTTCCCCTACTTGGCGTTCGCCATTTTTGAATGCAACAACTGATGGCGTTGTGCGATTTCCTTCAGCGTTAGCAATAACTTTAGGCTCGCCGCCTTCAAGTACTGCCACACATGAGTTTGTTGTTCCTAAGTCGATTCCGATAACTTTACTCACTTGAATAACCTCCTGCTATGTAATTATTGATTTACTTTAACCATGGAAGGACGAATGACGCGATCCTTCAGCTTATAGCCTTTTTGCATTTCCTCAACAACAATGTTGGAGCCGTAGTTTTCATCTTCAGCTTGCATAACGGCTTGATGCAGATTAGGATCAAATTCTTGCCCTACAGCTTCGATAGCTTCAACGCCTTCTTTTTTCAAGGCTTCTACGAGCTGACGGTGGACCATTTCCATTCCTTGGAGCAAACTTTTCGTCTGTTCATTGTCGGCTTCTACCTGAAGCGCTCTTTCAAAGCTGTCAAGAGCCGGCAGCAAATCAGCCACGATGTTTTGCGAACGGTATTTTTGGGACGTTTCCATCTCTAGACGGCTGCGTCGTTTATAGTTTTCAAAGTCTGCTTGAACACGCAAAAGTTTGTTTTCTTTTTCTTCAAGCAAACCTTGCAATTCGTTAATTTGATGTTGAAGAGGTTCGCTTTCATTTGTTTCGTCCTGCTGTTCTTCAGCAGCAGCTTCTTCTTCAATGACTTCCTGCTCTTCTGTTTCGTTTTGTTCAACGGATTGTTTTTCTTCTGACATTGTGTTCACCTCCCTCAAAGTGTAAAGAGAAGGGCGATGCTGCCCCTCGATAAAATCAGCCATAAATACCTTATTCATCATACAAACTTGTTAATGCTTTTGACAAGTCCGAAGTCACATGCTCAAGCAGGCTGACAACCCTGGAATAATTCATGCGGGTCGGGCCGATAATTGCAATTGAGCCGATCTGCTTCTGATCAACGGAATAAGAGGCCGTAATCAAACTGCAGTTTTCCATCTCTTCATAGTCGTTCTCTTTCCCGATTTTAATCGAAATTCCCGTGTGCGGGGATTGAACGAGTTTCAAAACATCCTGTTCTTTTTCGATTAATGAGAGCAGAGAACGGACTCTGGTGATATCATGGAACTCCGGCTGGTTCAGCATATTGATTTTTCCGCCGAAAAATAATTTTTCAACGTGACTTGTGGAATGAAAGGTTGAACGAAGCGCGTCAAGTATATTGTCATAGTTTTTAATGTGCTGTCTTAGATACATGACGACTTCCTTAAATATGCGCTCATTCAGCTCATCCATTGGAACACCGCTTAAACGGTCATTCAGTATATTTACCAGTTTTTCAATATCAGACAGATCCATTTTGGCCGGGAAATTAATCGTTTTGTTTTCCACATGCCCTGTGTTGGTAACAAGGATTGCTACCGCCATATCAGGCTGAATCGGAATGATTTGAATCTGTTTAAGATAATTCTCACTCAGCTTCGGCCCGAGTACGATGGATGTATAATCCGTCAGATCGGATAAAATTTGAGCTGATTTCTGAACTGTCTTCTCCAGCTCGAAAATTTTCTCTTTGAAAATCGAGTGGATATGATCCAGATCGCTTTTTGTCAGTTTGACGGGTGACAGCAAATGGTCAACATAGTACCGATACCCTTTTTCTGACGGAACACGTCCTGAGGATGAATGGGTTTTTTCAATAAAGCCCAATTCTTCCAAGTCAGCCATCTCGTTTCTAATTGTTGCAGAGCTAAATGTGATTTCATCTTTTTTCGAAAGAGTTCTTGATCCTACCGGCTGAGCCGATTGAATAAAATCGTTGATTATGACCTGAAGGATCAGCAGCTGACGATTTGTTAACATCATCATCACCTCTGTTAGCACTCTCAATAAGCGAGTGCTAATTCTATAACAAAAGTATCAAACCACGAGAAAAATGTCAATTATAACTCACCCAAAAAAGCGCCAAAAACTTCATTCCCTAATAATTTCCCCTGATGGGTCAAACAAATGGCAGACTCCGAATTGTGAATCAGCCCTTTTTCAGTGAGGTCATTTAATACACTTGGAAAAAGTTCATTCAGTGAACGACCGTATTTTTCTGCAAATCGTATTTTGCTGACACCGGCTGTTTTTCTCAAGCCTAAAAACATTTCTTCTTCGATTTGCTCTTCTGTTGTCACTGCATGTGTATCTCTGTACGGAAAGCCTTTTTCAGCGATCAGGTCAATGTAATGCTTGACCGGTCCGACGTTTACGGTCCGTGTGCCGCCAATATAACCATGGGCTCCTGCTCCGAAGCCGAAATATTCCTCGTTGCTCCAATAGGTCAGATTGTGCTTTGATTCCATACCTTGCTTAGCAAAGTTGCTGATTTCATATTGATGAATGCCTTGAGCTTCCATACGGCTCATCACCATTTCATACATTTCGGCTTCCTGCTCCTGCGGCGGAAGGTGAAGCCGTCCTTTTTGCATCAAATTATAAAACACCGTTTTCGGTTCTACAATGAGAGAGTATACGGAATAATGCTCCGCATCCAACGATAAGGCAGTGTTTAAAGAATGATCCAGATGCTTCAGAGTTTGTCCCGGAAGCCCGAACATTAAATCAAGACTGATGTTGTCAAAACCTATTTTCCGCGCTCTTTCAAAAGAGGCAAATACATCTTTTTGTTTGTGCACCCGGCCGATTTTTTCTAATAGATCGTCTTCGAACGTTTGGACACCAAAGCTGAGGCGATTGACACCGGCTTCTTTTAATATGTTTAATTTCTCTGCGGACAGGTCGTCGGGATTGGCCTCAACTGCAAACTCTGTTAAAGAGCTTGAGGGCTTCAGCACTCGGATGATCATGTCCATCAGCTTTTTGAGTTGTTCCTCAGAAAGAGAGGTCGGCGTGCCTCCTCCGATAAAGATCGTTTGGAGATCAGGCTGTCCTGTTTTCGTTATTGTATTTATCATTTCCTGTTCAAGCGCGTTTAAATACTCATCAACAGGCTGGCTTTGAATAAAATATTTATTGAAATCGCAGTAGTGGCAAATGTGCTCACAAAACGGGATATGGATATAAGCTGATTTCAACGTATTCACCTTCTTTACAGAAAGAAGCCGCAGTACAAGACTGCGGCGGCTTCTATTATTTTTTCGGACTGTCGTCCATTTTCAGGACTGCCATAAATGCTTCTTGCGGCACTTCAACTGAGCCGACTTGCTTCATTCGGCGTTTTCCTTCTTTTTGTTTCTCAAGAAGTTTCCGTTTACGGGAGATATCCCCGCCGTAACACTTAGCCAATACGTTTTTGCGCATCGCTTTTATCGTAGAACGCGCCACGATTTTCTGGCCGATTGCCGCTTGAATCGGTACTTCAAAGTGCTGACGCGGGATAAGCTCTTTCAGCTTCTCAACGATCACTTTTCCTCGTTCATACGCGTAATCACGATGCACGATAAAGGATAGGGCATCGATTTTTTCTCCGTTCAGCATAATGTCCATTTTGACAAGCTGAGACGGTTTGTAGCCAATCAGCTCATAGTCAAAGGACGCGTAGCCTTTTGTGCTTGATTTAAGCTGGTCAAAAAATTCATAGACGATCTCTGCCAACGGCATATCATAGACAATACTGACACGGTTTGCGTCTAAATATTGCATATCAATAAAATTACCCCGTTTTCCTTGGCAAAGCTCCATTACAGCGCCGACATAATCATTCGGCACCATCATTGTCGCTTTCACATACGGTTCCTCAATTCTTTCGATCTTTTGAGGGTCAGGCATGTTGGATGGGTTGTCGACAACAACCTTTTCGCCGTCTGTCATATACACGTCATAAATAACGCTTGGTGCTGTCGTAATCAGGTCGATCTTGAACTCACGCTCTATCCGTTCCTGAATGATTTCCATGTGAAGCATGCCTAAAAATCCGCAGCGAAATCCGAATCCAAGCGCCTGTGACGTTTCCGCTTCATATTGAAGGGAGGAATCATTCAGCTCAAGTTTTTCAAGCGCTTCTCTTAAATCATTATATTTTGCTGTATCAATCGGATACAAACCGCAGTACACCATCGGATTGAGCTTGCGGTATCCCGGCAGTGCTTCGTCTGCAGGTTTAGCAGCGCCCGTTATCGTATCACCGACACGTGTATCACCGACATTTTTGATTGAAGCAGTCAGGAAGCCTACGTCACCGACTGTCAGTTCATCTGTCGGAGTCGCTTTCGGCGTGAATACACCGACTTCTGTTACTTCGAATTCTTTGCCGGTTGCCATCATTTTGATTTTTTGTCCCGGCTTTACCGTTCCTTCAACGACTCTGATATACGCCACGACACCACGGTAGGCGTCATAAAGCGAGTCGAAGATCAGCGCTTTGAGCGGCGCCTCCGGATCTCCTGTCGGTGCTGGCACCTTTTCTACGATCTGTTCTAAAATTTCCTCAATTCCAATACCGGCTTTTGCTGAAGCAAGAACCGCTTCTGATGCATCAAGACCGATGACGTCCTCTACCTCTTGGCGCACACGTTCAGGCTCTGCGCTCGGAAGATCGATTTTGTTAATGACTGGCAAAATTTCAAGGTCATTGTCAAGCGCTAAGTAAACATTGGCAAGCGTCTGCGCTTCAATTCCCTGTGCCGCGTCCACGACAAGAATCGCTCCTTCGCAGGCAGCAAGGCTTCGTGATACTTCATACGTAAAGTCGACGTGCCCCGGCGTATCAATCAGATGGAAAATATATTCCTCTCCGTCTTTTGCTTTGTATGTAAGCTGAACAGAGTTTAACTTAATCGTTATGCCCCGCTCACGTTCAAGATCCATAGAATCGAGCAATTGTTCTTTCATTTCTCGTTGAGTGATTGCCGACGTTTTTTCTAAAATACGATCCGCTAAGGTCGATTTCCCGTGGTCAATATGGGCAATGATAGAGAAATTCCGTATTCTCGACTGCCTCTCTAAACGCTTTTCTTTATCTGTCACAATCTATCACTCCTACTATTAAACGCAAAATACACTAGCTTAGATTATATCAATAGGATTGTAAAGATTCAATGTAAAACAAGAAAGAGAAAAGTTCCCTGTCATCTCTGGGCTGCTTTTCTCTTTCGCGACCTATTGATTCATATCCCGTATCCATTCATACATTGACTTTGCTGAGTTGGTCACAGTATCGGAAAGCGTTTTTCCAGCTTTAGAGAACATATTGAACGTTTCCACCTGTTCCAGCTCTTTTTGTTTTTCTTCTAAATCTTTCGCAGTGACTGTTTCCCCTAGGATTGAGGCTTCCTTTTCATTATTTTCCCCGTCGGTGAGCATGAATGCTCCCTTAAGTGACGGGTCTTGATAGCCTTTCATACTGAGCATCCCGTTATTCGCCTGCTGCATGCCGAACAGAACACCTAAAAACATGAGCGTGACAAGCAGCAGGCATTTGCCAAAGTAAATCAAATCAACCACCTATTTCTTATTGTTTTTTCGTCTCGCCGCTCTCCGCGTTGACCTTTTCCGCATCCCAGTACATTTCGCTGAATACGTCCGCGGCTGCGTCAGCCGCACGCTGCAGCTCTTCGAGATTATTATCTACTCCGCCAAATTCGAGCAAAAGCGCTCTGTCAGTTAAGTCCTGATTGTAAACACCGTTATCGCCTGGCGAGCCTTTTGAAAAGACACCTGTGCTGAGTCCGGGATATTTTTTCTCCATCAGCTTATGAAGCTCACTCGCAATTTTATAGTTTTCTTCGAAGTTTTTGCTTTTTTTGCCGACGACAAAAGAGACCCGGGCATAGGTTTTTCCCTTAACCGTTGCCGTCGTATCTTTTTTGCGCCTTGAGTCTCTATGGATGTCAATGATGTACTGCAGATTTTTGTTTGAAGCAAGCGCATCTTTCACGACCGGCTTTGATTCATCATAGGATCTGGCATAGTTTAATCCTTTTTTGTTCAGCTTCGCCTGTATATCGGTTTTGTTCACTGTTGCTCCAATGCCTTGGGCTTCAAGCGCTTTTCCGAGCATCTCTCCTACAAGCGTGACGTTGGCTTTAGAATGGCGCGCCATATCAGGATCTGTTTCTCCTTTTAATAGAGGAAGATACGACTCCGTATTGTGTGTGTGATAGATAAAGATTACCTTTTTATCACCAGTCGTTTGTTTCGGCGGATCTTTTTGCGCGTTGTCTGATTGTGTTTGCTGTTTTTCTATCACTGCCAAATTGGCTTCTCTCTCCTCCTCCATCACTTTAGACGGCGGCGGAGATTCCGCAGGCATATTTGTATAGTCTGTACCTTGTCCAGCTAACAGAATTTCGGTATCAAATTGTGCAAATCCCGGCAGCTCCCGGCCGAGAAAACTTCGCGGATCTTCGAGGTTGATGCTTGTCGCCAGCTTCAAAGAAAGACGCGAGAGATGAAATGAGCTGTCAGCTTGAGAAAGATCAGAAGCGAAATAATGATTCTCCATTCGCAGCAAGTGTGCAAACACGTCACCCGGCAATTCTTCAGCAATTCCGTAAAAAGAGTCGGACGACGGTCTGAGCTCCGGCCGGAGAGACGTCAGCACACCGGATAGAACAAAAATCACGATAAGGCTGGCGATAAATAGAAAGATGGCTTTTACCGCTTTCCTGCCATTTACCGCAACAACAATTTGTCTGTTTCTGCGTTTGTTTCTCATTGAATCCCTCCAGCGCTTGTCTAGTTATTACTCTATGAACAAGCTAGAGGAAGTAGAACTTGTTTAGTGATTATAGGAGCCTTTGTTTTCTTGTGACACTTTGTCATGAAGCGCTGTATTCAATCCGTTCGCCAGCACATTTGCCATATCATCGATAAATGAATCAACTTCCTTCGGCGTAACCATTAAATTGTGCCCTAATGGCGAAAGAACCTCGTGAATGAGCTGGCGTTTTTCATTTTCTTCAAGGGTCCCGACAATGCCGAGGAACGATTGCCGCTGCTTTTCATCGGGAAGATCGTCTTCAGTGAGCACTTTCTTTTTCCCAAACGTCATGCCGGCCGGAACAAGCGATCTTGACGGACTATTATCTTTCATTTCTCTGCCAAAATGTTTTAATATGTAGTCCACCGTATCGCTGGCGATTGTTACGGCATCAACGACCGTCGGCACTCCGATGGCAATGACCGGCACGCCGAGCGTGTCTTTGCTTAAATCTTTTCGTTTATTCCCCACACCAGATCCTGGATGAATGCCTGTATCGGATATTTGAATGGTTGTGTTGACCCTTTCCACCGCCCGCGCCGCCAATGCATCAATGGCAATGACAAAATCAGGCTTCGATTGCTCAATCACACCTTTAATAATGTCGCTTGTTTCGATTCCCGTAATCCCCATCACTCCTGGCGCAAATGCACTGACAGGCCTGTAGCCCTCCTGCACGTTTTCCGGCTGAAGCTTAAATAAGTGCCTTGTGACCAATAGACTTTCTACAGCCATCGGGCCCAATGCATCAGGTGTCACGTTCCAGTTGCCGAGACCAACAATCAAGCAGCTCGCATCTTTTGAGATTTTAAGGTTTTCAAGAAAAGCCGAGAATTCCTCCGCAAAGACAGCAGAAATCTTTTCCTGCATTTCCGAATCATTCTCTCTGATCCCTTGCGCCTCAAGCGTTAAATAGCGCCCTTCTTTTTTTCCAGAAAGCTCAGCGCCTTCCTTTGTAATATCAACTGTGCGAATTTTAATGCCACCGCGGTCGCGTTCCTTTTCAATAAAACCTTTAATTTCTTTTACCGGCACAGCCTGCTGATTGGCCATCGCTTCCTTCGTTTCGACCGCTAGATCGGTACGTACCAAATACTGATTCACATCCAGCTCATTATTTTTCATCAGGGGGCCTCCTTCATATTCAATATCTATATCGTTGCCATTTGCTGAATAAATCATGCGAAAAAGAGATCCTTCAACGAAAAATACTTTACATTTATATTGCAATCTAAAGGTGTGTTTGATAGAATACAATTTGTTCTATTGTGAAGAAGATTTAACCTTAAGACACTGTGCTACAGGTTGTATCTTAGGAGGTGAAACACATGCCAAACATTAAATCAGCGATTAAACGTACAAAAACAAACAACGAACGCCGCGTTCATAACGCGACAATCAAATCTGCTATGCGTACTGCAATCAAACAAGTTGAAGCTTCTGTTGCCAACAACGAAGCAGACAAAGCGAAAACTGCTCTTACTGAAGCAGCTAAACGTATTGATAAAGCAGTGAAAACAGGTCTTGTACACAAAAATACCGCAGCTCGTTACAAATCAAAACTAGCGAAAAAAGTGAACGGACTTTCTGCATAATATAAAAACGATCCTCAATAATGGGGATCGTTTTTTTCATTCCTTTTTAACAGCTGTAAAAGGAACAGTTCAAGCAAGAGCTGCTTGTCCTTTTTTCCGGTTTTCATCTCATAGTCCATCACAGCTAGCTGCTCAATAATTGACCGGAGCTCAGCCTCTGAAAAAAGCCTTGCTTGATCCATCGCCAGTTTCACCCGAAATGGATGAACTTTTAAATTAGAAGCGATTTGCTTTTGCCCGTATCCTTGTTCCGCAAAGTACTTTGTCTGCAGGATCAGCCGGAATTGGTTCGAAATAAGCGCCATAATTTTGATCGGTTCTTCATTTTGTTTGAGCAAATCATAAAAAATTTGCAGACTCTCTGTTCGTTTCCGGTTGACAATTTTATTAATCAGCTCAAAAATATTTTGTTCAAGGCTTCTGGCAACAAGCATTTTCACATCATCCAGGGTAATTTCTTCGCGATCTCCAATAAATGTGCAGAGCTTTTGAATCTCTTGAAAAATCGATGACAGATGTCCGTTCACAAGCAGAACCAGATGCTCTGCAGCCTCAGTGCCGAGTGTTTTCTGCTCGGTTTTTGCAAGGTTGACAGTAAAATCTGTCGTTTCCTTCGCGTTTAATTCCTTCGCCTCCATCATAAAGGCGTGCTTCTTTAACGCTTTCGTCAATTTTTTTCGCTCATCAAGCTTTTCATACGGCGCAAGCAGGACAAAGACCGTGTAAGGCGCAGGTGATTGTATATATGCTTCAAGCGCACTGACATTGTGCTCCATTTTTTCTTTTTTCTTTTCACCTGTTAAAAAAGATGGATTTTTCACAATGACAAGACGCCGCTCCCCCATAAATGGGAATGTTTCAGCATCTTCAATTGCTTGATCCAGTGGGTCCTCTTCCAGATCAAAAACGGATAGATTAAAATCCTTTGTCTCCTGCTCAATAACCGTCTGTCTGATCCTGCTGACGGTTTCTTGCAGCAGGTATGTCTCTTTTCCGTATAAACAATAAACCGGATGGACATCGCCTTTATTCAGGCTTTTCCACACATCAAATACCATTGTTGTACGACTTCCTCTCATTCATCATCCTCTTCTATCCTAAATTGTGTTGGCAAAATAGTAAAGAGGAAGCCTGACCGCTGCTTCCCCATTTATATTAAACGCCTGTTCGCAAGCCCCCGGGACAGCTTGTAAAAAGGCGATAATCACCAGAACAGAAAACGTTACCATAGCTTCTAGATTTTTCAAAACGATTCCATTATACTTAAATCAGTCAGGAGGGATAAAGTTGAATGATTTTGAAAAAAACGTTCAAAGCAAACGAAATGATGCTGTAGATTCAGCTGTTGGTTTTGTTGTGTCCTTCGGATTTTTCGCCTTCTTGTTTGTCATGGCAACGGTTATTCACCTAGTTGGTTCATAACAGCGACTGCCCGGGCTGCTGATTTCTCGGCAGTCTTTTTTAGTTCGTCTCTGTTATATCTGATGTATCATATGGAGGATAGACAGAAAAGGTTCCAACTCTGTTTTTATATCGATATTGGATCGTTCCCTTTTGGTCGGTGCGGAGTGCGCGGATGGAATTCCTCTGTAATATTTGCAGAACTTCTTGATGAGGATGTTGGTACCGGTTGTTTTCCCCGACCGAGATAATGGCCGTTTCTGGCTGAAGCCGTTTGATGAATTCTTCACTGGTAGAACCTTTGCTTCCATGGTGCCCGACCTTTAATATGTCTGCTTTTATATTTGGAAACACGTTCATGATCTCTTGTTCCCCGCCTTTCTCCAGATCACCGGTCAAAATCCAGCTCATACTACCCGTTTGCATCCAGAGAACGAGAGAAGAATTATTTTTGCTTGCCGGATCAGGTGCTTCCGGTGACAGGACTTGAAACTGCAAATCCTTTATTCGCATCACATCGCCTCGCTTCACCTCTTCAATCGGCACTCCTTCCTCTCTGGCTGCCTGTAACACTTTCTCGTCTTTCGGTCCAGAAACGAACCCTTTCGGTATCACGAGGCGCTTTATTTTATGATGCTTCAGCAAAGTCTCTGCCTCTCCTATATGATCTTGGTCAGCATGTGTCAGAATTAAAGCGTCAAGCTGTTTGATTCCCTTGGCAGTTAAAAATGGAATCAGCACCTTTTCCCCCAGTGAAAATGGATGCTGCTTTTCCCGCCAGGGCTCTGATGAGTAAGACAAGGTGCCTCCAGTATCAATTAAGACGCGCCCTCGTTGATGCGGTGCACCTACAAACATGCTGTCACCCTGCCCAATATCAATCATATCAACCTCTCCTTCAGAACTAAAACGCGGATAAATAAAGAGCAGACAGAGCACTGCACAGCAAAGACCTCCAGTAATCGCCAACTGCGAAAAGGAACGTTTTTCAATCGCCAGAAACAATAAAATGATCGTGACCGTGAACAAAAAGAGCAGAGCAGGTGCAGGACGTGCAATCATGAGCGTAAACGCATCAATCTCAGCAATTTTTGTGATCAGCTTGTTGGTCCAGCTTATCAATAAATCAAACCAGTTGAAGAACAATCGGCCGGCTGAAGCAGAAAGGCTTAATAGAAAAACACCTGCTATAGCCCCCGGCAAAACACAGAATGTATAAAAAGGGACCATCACCATGTTCATTGGTATACTAATCATAGAAAACTGCTGGAAATGGTGCAGAAGAATAGGAAGTGAGCCTAGCTGAGCGATCATCGATCCGATTGCCAGCTGGCCTAAAAGGGTTTTGACATGTTGAAAAATAGAAGCGGAAAGGATTAAAGAAAAACTGACTGCGAATGACAGCTGGAAACCAGCTTCGAAGAGGTGGTAGGGATTGAACAGCAAGAGAATAATATACGAAAGGCAGATTGCACCGGCTGAATGCACGCGATATCTCAGGAGGCTTCCAGCTAAGTAAATCCCCGACATCAGAGCGGCGCGGAGCACTGAAGGAGCAGCGCCTGTCAGCATCACATAGAGCGGCAGTAATAGCAGCAGCAGAAATGACGCCTTTTCTCTTGTCATACCGATACGGATCATGATGTAAAACAAACCAGCTATCAAAATGCCGACATGGAGTCCTGAAATCGCCAAGAGATGGATGACACCGAGCTTTTGATACGCGTTAAGCACTTCGTCCTCCACATAAAATCTGTCACCGACTGTAAGTGCTTGTACGATTCCTGCCGACTCAGGAGGCAGCTGACCGTTTGTGAATGATACGATGTATTTTCTCACACCGAGCAGCTTCTGCCTGACATTTTCAGGTTCGCTGCAATTTACAATCGATGTAACAGAATAGTTCCAGTGAATATGCTGCCGGTAAAGATAATTGTGATAATCATATGTGCCCGGCACAGTTGCATGTTTAGGCATTTCCAACGAACCAGTCAATTGACATGACATACCTGGTTCTATATATGACAGCCTGCCTTTTTCATCCTCAGACTGAATGCGGTGCGAAGCGGCCCATTTTTCGCCATCTGGCGTCTTAACCACCATAGACATACGGTCTCCGTCAATTTTAGGAATACTATTAATCACTGCCTTAAATTGATAGGTGCCCTGCTGATAGGAAGAGACATTTCTGGAATCTGTAACTGTATACAAGACAAAAAACAATAGAAAAGAGAAGAAACAAACAAAAATGAGAAGAGCGTGCCTCGTTTTGATGAAAATGATGAGGAGAAGGAGGAAGAAAAGAAAAACAGCAGAGAAATAAGCGGCGGCAGTAATTCCAGCCGTTGCTGAAGCTGCCGCCAAAGGCAATATCAAACGCGCGTTACGCATCAATCACACATAGCTCGTGAAAAGTGTATTCGCCTGTTCATGTATCTTTTTCAAATCTTCCTCTGCAAGACCGGCATCTGCCAGTTTTTCTAAAAGACCCGCTATAAATGAAAGCTTTTCTCTGTTTTTCAGATCAACGATCATTTCATCGAGCTCCACTTGTTCAACAGTTACACAGGCCTGTGCAAATAATTCCTGTGCGTACGGATTTGTTTTGTAATCCTCAGCATAATAAACCGTTTTGATACCAGCTTGAATAATAGATTTGCAGCATTGAATGCACGGATAATGCGTCACATAAATCTCCGCTCCATCAGTCGGCACCCCGAACTTTGAGCATTGAAGGATTGCATTCATTTCAGCGTGAATCGTTCTTGCACAATGACCATCTATCATTAAACACCCTTCGTCTGCACAATGCACGCCGCCCGCTATTGAACCGTTATAGCCTCCTGCAATCATACGTTTGTCTCTGACTATAGTAGCGCCGACAGACAATCTCGGGCAGGTGCTGCGCAGCGCCAGTAAATGGCTTTGAGCCATAAAGTATTGATTCCATGAAATTCGTTCCACGTTGTTCCCTCCAAATGTTGTGTTGCCTGACCTTTAGTTTACCTATCATAATGCATGACCGTCAAATCACTTTACAGTAATGGAAGACTTTATTTTTTCGAATGACTTTTCACCTATTCCCGAAACCTTTGTCATATCTTCAATTGTCTGGAAACGTCCGTTTTCTTCCCGGTATGCTATAATCGCTTCAGCTTTGGATGGTCCCACCCCTGAAATGCCCTGTAATTCCTCTAATGTTGCTGTATTGATATTCACCAGCGCTCCCTTCCTTTCACCGCTTTGATCAGATCCTGAGGTAGCTTGCTGCACTGCTGTTTCCTCTCCCTTTTTCGGAATGTATACTACTGTCCCGTCCTGCAGAACCTCCGCTAAATTCACTTGCACTTCATCTGCTTGTTCACCGGCCCCTCCTGCTTTCTCAATTGCCTGCGATACTCTGTCCCCTGTTCGCATTTCATAAACGCCAGGATGCCGGACAGCACCTTTGATATCTATCACAATTGTTTCGCTTGAGTCCTTTTTAACTGTTTTTTTCTTCGCCTCTATATTTTCTGTCTCAGTTGATATAGTCTGCTTTACCGGCTCTTTGTTTTTATCGGTGCCAAAGAAAAAAATAACCGCTATGAAAATAGCCAAAGAAGCAGTTAAACTAATTGCTTTCTTATGCTGATTCAACCATTTCATCGTGCATGTTCCCCGCTTTCGTCATATTTTATTTTCATAACACATATCGTGTTTAGAGGATAATAGCCAAAGGAGGGGAAACCATTGAAAATAGGCTTTATCGGCACAGGCAATATGGGTACGATCCTTATAGAATCATTTATTGAATCAAACGCAGCCGATCCCTCAAACATCACAATCACAAACCGCACAATTAAAAAAGCGCTGCACATCAAAAAGCGCTACAACAGTATAAACGTAACAGAAAGTCTGGAAGAGCTTGTTTCTGAAAACGAAATGATTTTTATTTGTGTGAAGCCGCTTGATATACATCCTTTACTAGCAAGAATGTACCCTTATTTAAGAAAAGACCATATTCTCATTTCAATTACAAGCCCAGTTCAAACTGAACAGCTCGAACAGTATGTGCCGTGCCAAGTGGCTCGTGTGATCCCTAGTATTACGAACAGAGCGCTGGCAGGCGTTTCTCTCGTCACTTTCGGCATAAGCTGCGGAGAATCTTCTAAAACGAAAATCAATGGGCTGATGAGACATATCTCCCATCCGCTCCAAATTGAAAGTGACATCACGAGGGTGGCATCAGATATCGTCAGCTGCGGTCCGGCTTTTATGAGCTATTTGATTCAGCGGTTTATAGATGCAGCCGTGGCGGAAACGTCAGTGTCCAAACAGGACGCTATTCTGATGTGTAAGGAAATGCTTGTCGGAATGGGGAAACTGTTAGAAACCGAATTATATACCTTGCCCACGTTACAGGAAAAAGTCTGCGTCAAGGGCGGTGTGACAGGAGAAGGCATTAAAGCGCTGGAAAGCGGTGTGCAGGATATGTTTCATCGGGTATTTCAAAATACTCATGTGAAGTACGAGGAAGATATATCCGCAGTGAAGAAACAGTTTCATGTGTAGACCGAGTATGCCATCCTTTTGTCTGTAATGCAAAAGCATAAAAAAGCATTTTAAAAACCATCGTCTTAGGAAACGATGGTTTTTGATTTCTGCGCCTTGAAAAATAGGCGTTCTGATTGTGCTGATGGCTCTGAATCCGTAAAATCAGCTGTCACATGATGTAGGTGAAAGCCGCAGTTCTCCAGCATTTCTTCATATTTATCCACTGGGAACGTTCTTTGCTCGTGCGTCTCATCAAAGCGGTCATACGCTTCTCCGTTCCATACAAAAAACGACATGTCATGAATGACAGAAAGCTCTTCACTTCCGGCAAAGCTCTGCCAAATATAGCTGATATCCTCGTCTTGGTCAGCAAATGTACTATCTGGAAAAACTTCGGCCATTTTATAAGATGAATGAACATCAAACAGCAAAATGCCTTCAGGCTTTAATACCCGAAATACACTTTTGAAGGTTTCGAGAACATCATTTTTCGTTTTTAAATAATTCAACGAGTCACAGCATATCACAACGGCATCAAACTGACCGTCAAAGCCGGTAATCTCTCTCATATCCTGCTGAAGAAACAGAATAGGCTGGTTATGAGAGACCTTTTGCTGAGCGTAGGAAAGCATGTCCTCACTAAGATCGATCCCTGTGACTTCAAAGCCTTTTTCGGCAAGCCGGATTGAAATTTCCCCCGTTCCGCATGCCAGATCGAGGATACGGCTTTTTTCCGGGAGAGAGGTTTCAATCCACTTTGTCCAATGTTCATAAGGTGCGTGTGACATTAACTCGTCATACACGCTTGCAAAACCTTGGTAAATCATTGTTCCATCCCAAACTCAAGATCTGCGAGCGGAGCGTCTCCCCACAGTTTTTCAAGGTTGTAATAGCTTCTTTCGTCCTTGTGGAAGACATGGACGATCACATCGCCAAGGTCAACGAGCACCCATCTTGCTTCATCGAAGCCTTCCATTTTTTTGACTTGAATGCCGTTTTCTTCAGCTTGATCCTTAATTTCACGGGCGATTGCCTGCACCTGTTTATCTGAATTCCCGTGGCAGATTAGAAAATAATCAGCAACCAATGAAATACCTTCCATATCCAGGGCTAAAATATCCTCTGCCCGTTTATCATCGCAAGCCGCAGCTGCATTCTTTAAAATGGACGTTTTGTTCATTCACAAATTCCTCCTGTTCAGTTTGCCAGACACAAGCCAATTATATGTTAAAAATGTGTCTGGAAAAACCGGTTGATTTTTTTTCATAAGAAACATCACCGTATTTTTGATGGATTGAATCAATGCTTGATTCAAATCTGTCTCAGCAAGCTTACGCACCTCATCGACACCGGGAAATGCCCGGTTCGGTTCAATATAATCGGCAACGTAAATGACTTTTTCCAAAAGTGTCATGCCAGGGCGCCCAGAGGTATGATATCTGATGGCATCAAGAATATCTTCATCTTGAATCCCTGCTTCTCTTTGGGCCAAATAAGCGCCGACCGGAGCGTGCCACAGCTCCGGATTATGATCTAATAAATGCGGAGGCATTTTTTCTCGCGCAATAATTTGTTTCATTTCTTCTTTCGGGCGGAATTTGGCGTAGTCATGAAAGATAGCTGCTGTTTCCGCTTTTTTAGGGTCGGCTCCAAAACGCTCCGCAAGTTCGATCGCCGTGTCCATCACGCCAATCGTATGGATATATCGATGTTCAGTCAATTGCTGCTTAACGCAGGCAAGTGCCTCTTCACGATTCATATAAACCATTCTCCTCTACATACTTCTTCACTTTTTCAGGGATTAAGTAGTCAGTGGGCTTCTTGCTTTTAAACCGTTCTCTTAGCATAGTTGAGGATACCTCAAATTCCGGAACGTCTGCAAAGAGAAGCGGATAAGGGGTTTCAACATGAAAGCCGGGGCGCTTTACTCCAATGAATTGAATTAGGTTCAATAGCTCGTCCAGTTTATACCATTTCGGCAAATATTCAATCATATCGGCACCGATAATAAAGAACAGCTCATCATTCGGATAACGCTGCTTCAGTAAAGAGACGGTATCAAAGGTATATGAAGGCCCTTCTCTTTCCATTTCAGCCAGCTCCAGCTTAAAGGACGGGTTAGACTGGATCGCAATCTTCAGCATTTCTACGCGATGAAAGCTGTCCGTATAATCCTCGTCCTGTTTATGCGGCGGAATTTGATTGGGCATAAACCAAATTTCATCAAGCCCCGCTTGATACAGCACCTCATTCGCCATTAAAAGGTGACCGTTATGCGGAGGATCAAACGTGCCTCCGAAAATTCCGATTTTCTTCATTTCAACCACCTTTACGGAAGCTCGATTTGTTTATTTTCCTTTGATTCTTTATATAACACAATCGTATTGCCGATTGTCTGCACCAATTGAGAGCGGCTTCCTTTTACCAAAGCTTCTGCTACATCATTTTTATCCTCTTCGCAATTTTGCAGAACACTGACTTTAATCAGCTCTCGCGCTTCAAGCGCCTCAGCAATTTGCTTAATCATGTTGTCGTTTACCCCGCCTTTTCCCACTTGAAAAATCGGCGTTAAATGATGCGCTTTTGAGCGCAAAAAACGTTTTTGTTTACCTGTTAACATTCTGTTCCTCCTAATTTTCCTATGACAATCGATCTCATTTTTTCAATGTCAGGCTCTTGCCCAGTCCACAGCTGGAAGGACAATGCTGCCTGTTCAACAAACATGCCCACTCCATCGAGTGTTTTCAGGCCTTTTTGGTTTGCTTCTTTTAACAGAGCCGTCTGAATTGGATTATACACGATATCGCATACGACGGCACTGCGGGCTGCGCGCTGTAATGAAAGCGGTGCATCGTCCACGTTGGGATGCATGCCTACAGACGTTGTATGGATAATAACATCATACCGCTCAAGCCGCTCTTCCGCTTCTTTTATGCTTAACACTTCTTTATTGTGAAATGAGGGAGTGAATTCTGTAAGCTGTTTGGCTTTTTCCAGCGTCCGGTTGCATATGTCAAACTTTTTCGGAGTGTGACGGGCAATTGTTGTAAAAATGGCTCTTGCCGCTCCGCCTGCACCGATCATTAGAAATGACAATTCAGAGATGGGCTTGTCCAATACCTTGATTAATGACTTCACAAAGCCATCCCCGTCGGTATTGTATCCGACAAGCTTGTCTCCCTCTCTTCTGACTGTGTTTACGGCACCGATCACTTTTGCACTGTCATCGATATGGTCTAGAAAATCCATAATGGAAACCTTATGCGGAACCGTCACATTGATTCCTTGTACGCCAAGTGCTTTTATTCCTTTTACCGCATCTTCCAGATCATCCTCTTCGACTTTGAAGGCATGGTAATCCCCGTCAATACCGAGATCTTTTAATGATGCATTATGAATATCAGGTGACATGGAATGCGCAATCGGATTCCCGATAACTCCGTACAGCTTTTTCATACGCCTCTCCCCTTTTCATCAAATTAATGAGCGCCGGACAAATACGTGAACGCCTTTTGGCGCATAAGCCGTTACTTTTTTATTAGCGTCATGCACTGTTACCCAGCCTAATCCAGAGAAAACGATGTCCGTCTTTTCGTCTTTTATCGTAAACGTATGGGCGACCAATTTCGGAAACTCATCCATTTCATCTTTTCCTGGAGGTGTGAGCATTTCCCCTGCATGCTTTTCATAAAGCGCATCTGCATTCTCAAGCTTTGTTCTATGAATCATCAGCTCATTCGGCATATAGCAAATAAAAGGAGACCTTTCCCCTGAAACATAATCAAACCTTGCAAGTCCGCCGAAATACAGTGTCTGCTGATCGTTAAGCTGGAATGTGCGAGGTTTCAGCTCCTTTTTAGGAGATAGTATTTTCAGATCCTTTTTATTGACATAATGCGCCATTTGATGATGATTGATGATCCCCGGTGTATCATAAAGCGCTGAGCCGTCGTCCAGCGGGATTTCTATTGCATCAAGGGTTGTACCGGGAAATTGGGATGTCGTAATAATATCTTCTTCCCCTGACACTTCTTTAATAACCCGGTTAATAAAGGTTGACTTCCCTACATTCGTACAACCGACAACATAGACATCTTTGCCGTTGCGATAATGCTCAATCGCATCAATTACTTCCCTGACCCCCTGGCCGCGTCCCGCACTGACCAAAAATACGTCAACCGGTTTTAAGCCAAGCTCTTTCGCTTCACGCTTCATCCACTGGATTAAACGCTCTCTTTTCAATGACTTAGGCAAGATATCCGCTTTATTGCCAACCAATAAAACAGGGTTTCCTCCCACCAAGCGCTGTAGCCCATTGATCCAGCTGCCGTTAAAATCAAAAATATCAACAATCTTAACAACGAGCGAATCTGTTTCTCCAATACCATGAAGGATGTTTAAAAAGTCATCATCCGTTAAGGAAACATCTTGTATTTCATTATAGTTTTTCAGTCTGAAGCAACGCTGGCAAATCACATTTTCTTTCGCAAGCGACGCCGGCGGCGCATATCCCAGACCTGTTTTGTCTTCGGTTTGGATTGCAACTCCGCAGCCGATACAAACAACCTTTTCCATTTCTTACTCCTCCCACTGAATGTGCCCTTTTCGTTTGAGAGCACTCAGTATTCTGCGTTCGACCTGACGGTTAAAGCGCGTCATGAATCCGTCAGAGGAAGCGACAGGCACAACCAAAATAGTATGGTATCCGTTTCGGTTTCCCCCGAGTACATCAGTCATCAGCTGGTCCCCGATGACAACGCAGTCTTCTTTTTTCAGTTCCATATTGCGCACCGCTCTGTTAAAGGCTTTGCCCATCGGTTTTCTCGCTTTATAGATGAATGGGATTCCAAGCGGTTCCGAGAAAATTTTTACTCTTCTCTCATTATTATTAGAGACAATCGTCACTTTAATGCCGTGCTCCTTCATTTCTTCAAACCACTCGAGCAAACGCGGCGTCGCGTTCGGCCTGTCCCACTCAACAAGCGTATTATCAAGGTCAGTAATAATTCCTTTTACATTTCGTTCCTTTAATTTCTCAGGTGTAATATGAAAAATGTTTTTTACAAACTCATCAGGTAAAAAAAACTTTTTTAACAAAACCCGCACCCTTCCCTTTTCTTTCTCTTTAAAATGATTGTCGAAAAAAATCGAACTTGCGATTCATGAAAAACTGAGCAAAAATATTTCGACAAAAATTGGGTTTCTTCACCAGTTGTGGATAAAATTACACACACTATCCACTCTTATTACATCAATCTTTAGACAAATTATAAACATGATACTCACAAGTTATCCACTTTTTGGTGTGGATAACAGAACGATTGTTCTTATATGCAATTCATGGTAGATTAAAGATAACTTCAGCCACAGATGAACGCAACTTATCAGTCTATGCGTTTCAATCATGAATGATTCCAACTTTTAAGGAGGTGCCTCTCCCATTAATTGGGTTCCTAGCATGAGAAAACTGTCTGATGAATTACTAATAGAGTCTTATTTCAAAGCCACCGAAATGAATTTAAACCGTGACTTTATCGAGTTAATTGAAAACGAAATAAAAAGAAGATCGCTCGGACATATTATTTCCGTATCTTCTTAATAGGAATTTGTCTATTTTTTCCGGGCGTATTTCCTTTTTTTACTCAGATGACTGATATTATATCACTTCAGTTACGGGCTTTACTACTGTTTTCAGCAAAAAACACCCCTAAAAGAGGTGTTTTCAAGGGACGGTCATTATGCTAACCAATATATGCCGCCCACAACCAGGAGAACAACAACTAAAACAACGATAAAAGCGTATCCATATGCTCTGCCTGCGCCATACATGTGAAGCGCCTCCTTAAATAAGGTTTATAACAGCCTATGTAGGAGAAGTAAAACGGCTTAGGCCTCTGTCCGGCTTAGTGCTTCAAAACCTGCCCATCTTGTATTCCTTCAAATACAACCCTTGCCCCTTTAGGTGTCATATGATTGCCCGAAGGATCAATCAGACCGGATTGGATAAGCGCTTCATCAGTTGCTTTGCCGCCGTCTGCTTCTATAAAATGCTTCCAGTTGTCTACAAGAGGGACATTCAGGCGCTTCGACACATCTCTTGTAATATCGTTGTACGAGTTGTGCCATTTCCTCGCCCCGCCCTTCGCTTCAAAAGCAGCTGCTTTATATCTCGAATAGTAAAACAACTGATGTTTCCCATTTCCTTCGACAATGGGAATACATGTCATCAGGATTGGCTTAATTCCGTGTTTTCTGCTTTCTTTAACAAAATAAACAAGGTTTTCTCTAAATCGCTGCTTCGATACTCTCGGTTTGCCTTCAGTCAGTATCCCGGCGTCATTGGTACCAAACATAATAAACAAATACTTCGGTTTTTGATCCAAGACATCTGTCTGAAACCGCAGACGGGCATCCTCTGTCGTCTGTCCGCCAATCCCCGCATTGAGTATATCAAGCTTTCCGCGTTCAGCTGTTTTTAACATATTGACCCACTGCTGTGCTTTTGGATAATCGCGATAATCCCAATTTGAGCCTCGCGTATTACTGTCACCAAATGCTACAACATCTTCGTATCCCCTTTCCTCACACCCTGCTATAGCGAACAGCAGAAGGAAAAGGATAAAAAAACGCTTCATCTTTACACCCCCAAAAACCTTACCTTAATGTTATACCTCTGATTCCCTTCATTCAATGAAGAGTTTTTTCGTTAGCACTGTTTTTTCCTTTTGTTAACGTATCCCCTTCAGTGAAAATCATTCTCTCAGCGGCGGGATATGGATGTCGGGTGATTTTTCCCTTTTTTTCAATCGGAAAAACACACAGTTAATAGAAAGAAGCGACACCATTTAAATTTCCCCCATTTCGATTTGAGCTTTTTAATCCATTAATTCCGTCCTTTTCATTATTTTTGGTGTCTTAGAAAAAATGAAGCGCACCTAAAGCTTTTTACAAATGCAAGACGTCCGTGATCATTACTGCCTCAATAATACAGACGACAGTAAGATGGACAGCCTATTTTACAAAGTGAAAAAGAATGGTGTTTGCAATCCTTGTAGTTGAATCGCTGAAATGACAGCAGTTATACTTACCCTAGATGACGGAGATTGTGCTTCTGACATCACCTTCGTTAGGAGTGACCTTAGACATGTTAAAAAAGATAATCGTTATCATCGTAATGATTGCAATCATCGCAGTCGGTTTTTTTCAGAAAGAAGCTTGGCTTGACGCGATCAAAGCAGGAGGGATGTTTTCTGTTTTATTCAGTATGCTGCTGATTGCTGCTGACGTCTTTTTCCCAATTGTGCCGTTTGCTTTGATTGCCGCCTTAAATGGTGCTGTGTTCGGAATAGTCAACGGGATTTGGATTACACTGATCGGCTCAATGTTTGGTACAATGATGCTGTTTTTTCTCGCCAGGTACAGCTTTAGAGATTGGGCCAGAAAAAAAGCTCAGGCCTATCCTGCCATTCAACATTACGAGGCTTCCTTCCACAAAAATGCTTTTGCCGCAGTTTTATTAGGAAGACTCGTTCCGGTCATTCCTTCTCTTGTCATGAACGTGATATGCGGACTAAGTCAGGTTCGCTGGCATGTTTTTTTCTTCGCGTCTTTTATAGGAAAAATCCCCAATATTGTCGTTATCACCATTGCCGGTGCCAATTTTGACAGCAATAAACTGCTTTCTTTCAGCATTTACGGAGCCTATATTCTGATCATGGTGCTGATCATTTATAAAAAGTTTCCTCATCTGCTGAAGGTGCAAAAAAAATAAGGGGAGCCTATCCGCCCCCTTCCTTCTTTTCTGTCGCACGCCCTCCGAACGAAGCCTGTAAACGTATCGTTTCTTAAAGAGCGGTATCTTATCAGAAGAAAGTTGCGGGTCTTTAGCTTAGGCATTACCTCCACCATTCATTTCTTATGTTTTTGTTACTCTCCTTTTATAACAAAACATTCAGTTTACCCTTGATTCACCATCACATTAAGTTAAAATATGGAAAATAATTCGATTTTTTCTGTAAAAGAAGGTGATATGTTGCACAATCAATCTCACACTACAATTGGAGTTACGAAAACCGCTACATATTTTTTATACGCCGTATTTGCAATCATCGGGCTTACAATCGGGTATTTTATCCCGCAGTTTGCGAAATGGGCGTTATCCCTCCCGTGGAATCCTTTTGAAGGACCGATCCGGCTGGTCACCTCTTTTCAAGGATCACCAGCATCATTTATCACCGCACTTATCGGCATGTCTGCAGGGATATGGTTCGTTCATACGGTTATCGCCATGCTGCTGTCTGTAGAGATAACAAATGACACAGTAAAATTAACCAAAGGAAAAAAAGTGCAAACGATTCGTTCCGAGGACATCACTTTAGTATTTATCGACCGCAAACAGCTTGTCCTTCTCGGAACAGCCGGATATGAATTAGCTCGGGAGGAAATCGATGAAAAACCAGCGAACGTCGAAAAGGCCTTCAGGCAGCATCATTATGAATGGGCAGCATATGGCGATCCGTTTAAAGATCAATTTCGCCGGTGGATACCTGATGCACCAGACCTCTCGCCAGGCGCCCATGCTTTATTGAAAGCTCGCGAAAAAGCGCTGAAAGAAGAGGACACAGACGATATGGAAGAATTCCGTCTCGAGCTTGCACAGCTGGGTATTGTTGTTCGAGACGAAGGCACACGCCAGCATTGGCGAAAAGCGCAAACCTCCCTCCCGAACATTCAGCGTGATGGAACATAAAGAGGCTCATAAAAAAGCCTCTTTATGATCACTGCACGATAAACAATACTCTGGTGCCGTCAGGATAACCGTTCATTTGATTCCCTACCCATGAGCCGGCCCCGCGATTATCAGACGGTGTGACATATCGGACAGAAGCCCCCGCGCCGCCTTCCTCACAAACTGCCATCGGCCATTCATCCCTATCATAGCCCGGCTTCGTCGGAATTCCTTTCAATGATTCCTCTCGCCTTTTATCTGCTCCGCCCCTGTCGATGGTGCAAATATCAGAGTGTCCTTCTGCAATCGCATCTTTCATATGATTCCCTGTTTCCGGATAGCGAGAAAGCGGAAAATGCAACACTTTGTCATACAAAGAAGCGCTTTGAATTTGCTGCGGAACGATTAAACAAAGCAGAATTGCTGCAGCAAGAAACAGGCCTGCCATCCATTTTTTCATCCCCATCCCCCCATACATTTGTTCCTTTCAATGTATGGGCACTGGATAAAGAATATTTTTCAAATGTGAATTTGGCTACCGCTCACGATATCTTTGCTCACCCGCGAGAAATTTCCCGGTACAGACACAGACAGCCTCCCGCTCACATACATTTACATATAGGCTTTTGCCTACATACTTTTGTGGAGGTGACGATGGTGACAGGTGTTTTCGCAGCGCTCGGCTTTGTTGTTAAAGAGCTTGTCTTTTTAGTATCTTACGTGAAAAACAATGCCTTTCCACAACCGCTCTCAAGCAGCGAGGAAAAAAAATACTTAGAGCTCATGGCTAAAGGGGATGAACATGCCAGAAACATGCTGATTGAGCATAATCTTCGCTTGGTCGCCCATATTGTGAAAAAGTTCGAAAATACAGGTGAAGATGCAGAGGACTTAATCTCCATCGGAACAATCGGGCTGATCAAAGGCATTGAAAGCTATTCCGCCGGAAAAGGGACAAAGCTGGCGACGTATGCCGCGCGGTGTATTGAAAATGAAATCCTCATGCATTTGCGCGCATTGAAAAAAACCAAAAAAGACGTCTCCCTTCATGATCCGATCGGGCAGGATAAGGAAGGGAATGAAATAAGTCTGATCGACGTTTTGAAATCAGAAAATGAAGATGTGATTGATACGATTCAGCTCAATATGGAGCTTGAAAAAGTAAAGCAATACATTGACATTTTAGATGACCGTGAGAAGGAAGTGATTGTCGGGCGCTTTGGGCTTGATTTGAAGAAGGAAAAAACGCAGCGTGAGATTGCCAAGGAACTCGGTATCTCGCGCAGCTATGTATCGCGGATTGAAAAACGGGCGCTGATGAAGATGTTTCATGAGTTTTATCGGGCGGAGAAGGAAAAGCGGAAGAAGGCGAAGGGGAAATAATAAAGAAGTGGCCGGATCTCATATTCCGGCTTTCTCTATTTCTTTTAAAAGAAATAGAGAAAGAATATATGAAAGAGTTATGAATATCATTTTGTTATCACTGATAAGCTCTCCAGAAAATCCTTCATCGGCATACTCAGCACATCCTTAGTCTCTGCTTTCTTTATGCAGGCCTCGATCTGGCTGTCGATGCTCGATCCCTTGATCGCTTGTTCCTCGGTCGATACCCTTACATATATTGCTATCACCCTGGATCTCCTTCCTATAAAGTTTTATTAAATAATGATAGCAATCGTTCATGCATTTGTCAGCTTGCGGTCCCTCGATGATTATTACCTTCATAAAATGCATCACCCCTTGGGTAATGCTATGTAATAACTGTTTGTCCTAATGAGGTGATTTTCAATGAGTATGAAAGCAAATAAAAAAACCGATGATTTGAATCATCGGTTTCTTTTCTGACATATACCACGTCCACTTTTCTTTTTTTGTAATTTTAGAAAATATATCAGATAAAAACTACAAATAATATAGTAATTAAGTAAGTTAAAATAATAATAAGATTCATCTAATCTAAAGTAGTCCTCCGTGTTTTAGGTAATGCTGTATTACATTATGTATATTATATCTTGATAGTGCGTTCAAGTATTCCTAAACCTTATTCTGAAGGTATTGATTAAGATGACTAATACCTTTAGATCTCTATGAAATTATATTATCTTTAATATGAAACTTGTTCTGGTTGTACAATTTCATATTCACCTTCTGCATACTCTTGCTCCGCATAATGGCTTCCCCATTGACAGAGCTCCTGCAAGATAGGTTTAAGAGATTCTCCAAGTTCAGTGGATGAATATTCAACCTTCGGTGGTACTTGATTATACATCTTTCTGCTCACAAGTCCACTGTCTTCAAGCTCTCTAAGTGTTTGAATCAGCATTTTCTGAGTTATATTTGGGACAATGCGCTTTAATTCACTCGTTCTCTTTGGTCCATTCATTAAAAAGTATAATACAAGACCTTTCCATTTTCCGCCAATAACTTCCTTTGTCACTTCAAACCCACAACTGAATTTTTTCAAGACTAAACCTCTCCATTCCACATTTATTACTTTTTAGTTACTATATCACAAAAAAGTGGGTACTTCCGTTAATATGCTTACTGAAGGATACTATATCTTGTAAGTTGTTCTTCAAGTACTTAAAGGTATTAAACATAAAATAAAAATAATTCTAAAGGAGTGTTAAGTATGGGTAAATTTGAAGGTAAAATAGCGCTTGTAACGGGTGGAACAAGTGGGATTGGTCTTGCTACAGCACAAAAATTTGTAAACGAAGGTGCATATGTTTATATCACGGGACGTAGACAAAACGAACTTGATAAAGCTGTTAACCAAATTGGCAAGAACGTAACCGGTGTTCAAGGTGATATTTCTAAGCTTGAAGACTTAGACAAACTATATGACATTATAAAGCAGGAAAAAGGTAAGTTGGACATCCTTTTTGCTAATGCAGGCATCGGCAACTTCCTTCCATTAGGTGAAATTACTGAAGAGCAGGTTGATAGAACGTTCGACATTAACGTTAAAGGAACCATCTTTACTGTTCAAAAAGCGTTATCACTATTCCCGGACAAAGTAGGTTCTATTATTGTAACGGGCTCTACTGCTGGATCAATTGGCAACCCAGCGTTTAGTGTATATGGAGCATCTAAAGCAGCATTAAGAGCACTAGTTCGCAACTGGATTCTTGACCTAAAAGATACTGAAATCCGTGTAAATGTGGTTAGTCCAGGAGGTATTCTTACACCTGCCTACGATGAGCTTTTTGGTGATGCACTTGAAGAAGTAATGGAAAATAGCAGAAATACTGTTCCAGCTGGAAAAGTTGGGACACCTGAAGAAGTAGCAAACGCTGTGTCTTTCCTTGCTTCAGACGAAAGCAGTTACTTGACGGGTGTTGAATTGTTCGTAGATGGCGGGCTAGCACAGGTATAATTTCACTGCGCAGAGATTACAAATAGTCCCCAAAAAAGGGATAGATAAAGCAGATTGTATTCTGCTCATCTATCCTTTATTATTTACTCTAATAATGTCTGACATTAAATAAGAAACCAATATTAATAAGGGTTTTAATAAATATCTTGACTTTTAATAAAACTTTTTTACCTGCTTTTATGCCATGAGAGTATTTTAGCTTTATCTTAAACTTAAAATTCTTTTTATATTAGGAATAACTGACCGTTTGATCTCTTTATTTACTTGAATAATGTCTTTTTGCGTTTTCCCATTTTCTTCCCAAGTAGCCTCTACTGTATAATCATTATTCTTATTTGGCGGATCTCCCATTAATCCTTAGGTTCATCTGTTGTGTCACCTGATGCCGCAACAAGTCAGTCTATTAAAATAGCCATATGAATATGAATACTACTAACTGAAGACCATTCTTGTTAGACATACTTTAATAAAATTGAACTTAAACCTTGTTTTCTAAAAATAATCAGTTAAACTGATTATATGTTAAACTGATTAACAGGAGGTGCAAACTTAATTGGAGAGATGGAATCAATCTTATGGTTTTTTACTCGGAAAAGTTCTTCAACGACTGGAAAGCAAATTTGCTGAAGGGCTTAATCCATATGAGATTAATGCTAGACAATACGGAGTTCTATTGTTTATCAAAGGAAACCCTTACTCATCGCAAAAAGATATTTCTGAAAATCTGCAAATAGATCGGACTACTATGGTCGGTCATATCGACCATCTCGAAACTTTAGGATTTGTTGAGAGAACAAAAAATCCTAATGACAGAAGATCCTATAGCCTTAAAATCACGGAAAAGGGTAACAATGTATTGGATTCACGTTGGGAGTTTTTAATGAAGACGGAATTAGAAGTATTAGATCCTTTAAATCAACAAGAAAGACAATTATTTAAAGATTTTCTCGTTAAGATTTGGAAGTCACTATAAAAAACAGGAGGTTTCATAATATGCATGCTCTCGATTATTTTAATGCACGTCTCGAAGCAACGATAAGCCCTATGGATTATGTAAAAGCGAAGCAAATGAGTCCCGAGAAATACTTCTTAATCGATGTCAGAAACGGTCCAACTCATGTAAGGAGTGTAACAATTAAGGATGCTAATGTTATTCCTGAACAAGAACTGCAATCTCGTTTAAATGAAATACCAAAGGATAAAGAAATTATTGTTTACTGTTGGGATGTCTGGTGCAATACAGCTGCCAAAGTTGCTAAGTGTTTATTAGAACATGGATATAAAGTCAAAGAATTGACCGGTGGTATTGCAGCATGGAAAGAAATGAACTTTCCTATCACAAACTCAGATCAAGGCAATAACACACCTGATAATTGTGGGTGTTGACTTAGTGCAAGATAAAAGATACTGGATTGGGGTTGCTTCTCGAGATCATGTAATGAGAGCTGTCCAAGGTGGTTTTGCTCAACTTTGTCATGGCAAAGAGGCACCTTTAAAAAAGATGAATACTGGTGATTGGATTATTTATTACTCCCCTAAGATGAATTTTAAGGAAAGCACACCACATCAAAAATTTACTGCTTTAGGCAAAGTAGTAGATAATCATATTTTTCAGTTTGAAATGGGAAATGACTTCAAACCTTTCCGGAGAAAAATAAGTTTTATTCATTGCACAGAAACACCGATTCGACCATTAATCCCAAAGCTTTCTTTCATTAAAGACGAGCAGCGTTGGGGGTATTCTTTTCGATTTGGACATTTTGAGATAAGTGAAAAAGATTTTATGCTAATTGCAAAAAAAATGGCGATGCTTAAGGAGATTAGAATATTCTAATCTCCTTAAAACTTTCTTATATATCTTTAACTTGTCACTATTTGCATCCCGATTCAACAAGTTTTAAAATTAACCATTTATCATATGAAGAAAAGATTCAAACTCTAAGCTATTCCGAAACCACCATTTTCTTTTGGAGGAGGAAGGCTCTTTCATACTTTCTCCGGTATTAAAAGGTGGAAAGCCCTTCTCTTATAAGAGGTCTTTAAATGAGTAATTAATTAGGAGTGAACAATTTATGGAAAATTCTCAAAAAGATTATCAATTATTAGTCGACAGATTTAAAAAGAATGGACTAAATAAAAGTTTTGTTATTACTGTCCTAGCTAAATTCGCTTTAGATTTCGACTTTATAAAAGTTTTAGATGGTTTCTTTAAAGAGGATGTAATAAGAAGGGATACAATTGGTGTTGTTTACTCAGATGAGTTCGACGAAAGCGACGAGGGCTACTTTGGAGAAGATAAGGTTTTATTCTATTATGGAGTAGATGATAATTGGCATGATATTATCACGTTTGGCGAGTTGTGTAATTATTTGCAGATAGTCTGCGATTTTTATGTTGAAAAACACAATGAAGAGGCTGAAGCAGTACAAAGATATTTACAAAAAATAAAAGAAAAATATAAAGTGAAATAAGTGTCTTATTCTCCAATCGTTTTTGATAGCTGATTTTGTAAAATAAGCAACATGGGGTATTGTAAGAAAGATATATCCAAACATACCCTAATTGTGAAGTGAAGTTCAAGGATAGTATTGGTGATATAAAAAATGAAAAACATCGAAAAAACCTTTAATGCTTTAAAAGAATTGAATGAAAAATATAATAGTACATTAATTTCCACAGAAGAACTTTTAGAGGAAGAGGAAAATATTAAAGAACTTCCGCAAATAGATGAAAGAATGAATAAAATTTTAGCTAACTTAAGTCAAATTGAAGATAAAGACAAACTAACTTCTGAATTACTACAGTTACATTTAGTAATTGGTGATGTAGAATGGCAATTTGACCAAATACATGAGATGGTTAGACAGGTAATCGAAAATATTGAGGATTAATATAATACAAAAGGTCCTCTTGAATGGGACTGCCCCCATAAAATGAGACAAACAAAAAACACCTTCAAGTTTGAAAACGGATGATTGTTATCCGACATTAGACTTGGAGGTGTTTTTCTATGGAACAAGGGTAAGTTTATCCGGTTGAAATCAAACAGAGGGCTGTAAAAGGAAAAGGCATTACCATGAGCATGTCCCGAGGAATGCCCGCTGATAAAGCCACCATCGAATCGTTTCATTCCACACAGAATTCTGAAACGTTCTATCTCAACAGCATAGTTCGAACTCCGACCCCCATCAAAAAGCGTACTGCCGAAGACTACATTCAATATGATAACAACATTCGTATTCAAACGACACTAAACAGCCAATCACCGTTACACTATCGGCAATTGGCTGTTTAAAAGGTGTTTTGATTCCTGTCTCAAAACTTTTTCTTAACCAGTGAATTATTTTGGTTCAACATTCAAAATCAACTCTTGTTTCTGATTTTATGCATATCAAATATAAAAACAGACCATCTACTTTCATAGAACGATTCTCATATGTTCATTAAGTCGTCCCACTTTCAAAAAGCTGTATGGGCAAATACGTTTCAAGCGGCACATCATCAAATTCGCCTTCAATTTGTTTTTCTAAAATCTCAATGGCTGTTTTGGAAATTAATTCGATCGGCTGTTGGATAGTCGTCAATTCTGGCAGAATAGCCTGAATGGTTTCGGTACCGTCATAACCAATCACTTTTAATTGACCTGGAATGTCTTTTCCACGTTTTTTGGCTTCCGTAATGACCCCTGCAGCTATGATATCATCACTGGCAAAAATTCCGTCAACTGCAGGCTGTTCATCAAATAGTTTTGAAATGATGTTCCGGTAGTTTTCATGAAACGACACTTCATATGTAATAGGCTGTCTTCCGTGTTCACGCATAACATCTTCATATGCTTTTCTCCTGAGATTTGCAGGTGTTTCGAGTTCAATCGGCCCACTGATGTGAACGATGTGCTGACAGTCCTTTTTTATTAGTAATTCTGCTGCCTTTTTGCCTCCATCAAAGTTGTCTGAGCCTACGACAGGAACTGTTTCCGATAAGTAATGGTCAATTGCGACAATCGGAAGATTTTGCTGGTGATAATTGAGTATTCCTCGGTTGTAAGTGACGGCGATGACACCATCCACTTGATTTCTAATCAGCATTTCGAGATATTTTTCTTCTTTATCTATTCGATTTAAACTGTTGCAAAGCAGCAGTTTATAGCCCTTAGACGTGCAAATGCTTTCAATAAAAAAGGCGAGTTCGCCAAAAAACGGATTGCTGGAGTTTGGAATGACAAGCCCTATTAAATTGGTACGCTTTCGAAATAAAGAACGGGCCAAATCATTTGGAAAGTAATTGATTTCTTCCATCGCCTTGTAAACTTTATCTTTCGTTTTTTCGCTAATATAGCCGCGATTATTTAGTACTCTCGAAACGGTTGTAGATGAAACTCCCGCTATTTTTGCAACATCATGAATGCTCGGCTTCATTCCCTTTCCCCCTGCTTTACTGAAATGGCTTACAGTACTCATCACGCACTTATTTTAGAGAATCAGACTGACATGTGCAAGGATTTTCCAAGGATCATATTGCAATACACAGATTTGTTCCTTGAATTTAGAATGATGTATAAATTTGTGTCAACCGGTTGACACAAGAAACCGGTTGACATACAATTCTTCTTGAAAGCGCTTTTATAATTTGTGGAAAAGGAGGGAAAATAACGAAGATGAAAAGGTTATTGTTAGGAAGTTTGTCATTGTTGTTCATGTTTTCAGTTTGGGGTTGTAATAAAAACGAAAGTGCAAATAGCGGCGGAAAGAAAACGATTTCGATGTGGGTGCATGTATCTGATGATAACGAAGAAGGCAAGGTTTATAAAAAAAGGGTGGATGCCTTTAATAAAAAGTTCGCTTCAGAAAATGTCGAGGCAAAAATTGAATTCATCCCCCGAAGCGGTAACGGCGGAGGTTATGAAGACAAAGTGAATGCGGCACTCACAACGAACACGCTGCCTGATGTCATCACTTTGGACGGACCAAATACTGCGGCTTATGCGAAATCTGGCGTTATTGCACCAATGGATGAGTATGTTAAAGATCAGGATGATTTATTGCCAAGCATTAAGCAACAAGGCACCTACCAAGGTAAACTGTATGCCATCGGCGTCAGTGAATCGTCGGTCGGCATCTACTATAACAAAAAAATGCTTAAGGATGCCGGGGTTGATTTGAAAGCGCTGCCAACAGTAAAAGATCCTTGGACATGGAAAGAATTTCTTGAGCTTTGCAAAAAGCTGAAAAATAAATACGATAAACCAGCTATCGATATGCAATTACAGTCAAAAGACGAAATATTGACTTATGCGCTCTTACCATTTGTTTGGTCAGCTGGCGGGAATATTCTATCAGAAAACGGGAAGAAAGCGGATGGCGTCTTTAACAAAAAACCAACCGCTGACGCGATGACGTTTATACAAACGATGCTTAAAGAGGGCTATACAACACGTACCCCTGTCAAACAAGCGTTTGAAACGGAGAAATACCCGATGAAGATGAGCGGCGTATGGACAATAACCGATATGAAAACAAACTTTTCCAACGTCGATTATGGAGTGATGCCATATCCTGTATCGCCAAAAACCAAAAAGCTTGTCTCTCCTTCAGGAAGCTGGCAGTTCGCAATAACACAAGCGTCTGAAAATAAGGATTGGGCAGCAAAATTAGTAGATTGGATGACGAATAAGGATTCCAATATTGAATTGAGCCGATCGATCGCCGCCCTGCCTGTGCGTTATTCATCAGAGAAAGTGCTGACAAAAGAATTTTCAGATGAAATGAATGTCTTTATGCAGCAGCTGAAAGAAACTGGCCATGCACGTCCGGTGACACCGGCATATCCGCAGGTAACTCGAGCATTTCAGCAAACAATCGATGACATTAGCTTTTATGATCAAAATCAGGATGTTCAAAAAGTGCTGGATACACGTGTAAAAGAAATGCAATCTGCCATCGATAAGGCAAACTAGCAGGTGGACGCCATGAATAAAACAATATTGAAAGAGACTAGGCCGGACTTTCCATTAGAAAGAAAGACAGTGAATAAAATAAGCTGGCGGAAAAACGCAGTCGCATATATGTTCTTAGGGCCGGCGTTGCTTATTTTATTAATGTTTCTTGTGATTCCTTCCATCATGGCTGTGTACTACGCATTTACAGATTACTACTTATTGACGCCTGATTTGCGTAAGTTTATCGGCTTTGATAATTTCATCAAACTTTTTCAGGATCCGATATTCTTAAAAAGTTTGGGCAACACCATTACATTTGTTGTCTTTCTAATGCCGTTACAGATCGGGGCAGCACTCGGGCTTGCCCTCCTATTGAATAAAAAACGCAAAGCCAATGCTTTTTTCAAAGTCGCATACTTTAGTCCTGTCGTCATGTCACTGGTTGTCATCTCCGTTTTGTGGATGTACTTGCTGAATCCGAATGAAGGGATGATAAATAATGTATTGGCGCACTTCGGACTATCACCACAGCCTTTCTTGACGAGCCCTAAGCAAGCAATCTTTACGATCGTTGTCGTTTCCGCTTGGCAGGGAGCAGGTTTTCAAATGCTCATTTTTTTAGCTGGATTGCAAAATATTCCCGAGGATGTCTACGAGGCAGCGCAATTAGATGGTATGAATAAATGGCAGCGTTTTATTTACATTACACTACCTTTGTTAAAACCGACATCTGTTTTTATCTTTATCACAACGCTGATCAGCGCGTTTAAACTCCTTGTTCAGCCGATGGTTATGACTCAGGGCGGACCAGTCAATTCAACGATGACAGTTGTCTATTATATTTATCAAACTGGATTTACCGATCGAATGGTCGGATATGCAAGCTCGGTCGCGCTCTTGTTTGGAACGATTATTGGATTGGTGACACTCGCACAACGCAAGCTGGTTAAGGAGGATGAAGATCATTGAGACGTAAGTTCGGGCCATTGACAATTCTGGAGTATACGTGTCTTGTTTTGCTGGCCGTACTATTTATTTTTCCGCTCATTTGGATGATTGCATCCTCAATGAAACCGGAAGCGGAAATTTACAACAATATGAATAGCTTCAAAGCCTTCCTGCCCTCTCTTCATCTGGCAGAATGGTTTTTATCCTATAGGGAAGTGCTGACTCGGTTTGATTTGCTTATGTATATTGGCAACAGTCTTTTTTATGGTTTGTGCGTTGCAGCTGGATCTGTTGTGATTAACGGAATGGCAGGGTTTGCATTCGCCAAACTGAAATTTACAGGGAAAAAGATGCTCTTTGGCATTTTGTTGGCGCTTTTAATTGTACCGTTTGAAACAATTTTAATCTCACAGTTTACAATTATTCATAAAATTGGTCTGGTCGATACACGCCTTGCCGTTATTTTGCCAGCGTTAGCGGGTGCCTTCAATATTTATTTGTTCCGTAACTTTTTTATGGCCATTCCCGAGGAAATGATTGAATCTGCCAAGCTTGACGGGGCAAATACATGGCAAATCTTCTGGCGGATTATGATACCGATGTCTAAACCAGCTGTCGCCACTGTCGGAACCTTAGCCTTTATCGGCAGCTGGAATGATTATATTTGGCCGCTAATGGTTTTGACGGATAAGTCGAAATTTCCGATTCAAGTTGCGATTACTGCTATCAACAGCACAGAGCCTGTCTACACAAATCAAGTTATGGCTGTATTGACGATTTCCACCATCCCATTGATCTTGATTTATATTGTGGCTCAGCGCTACATTTTGGAAGGTCTTAGCGGTTCAGGGACTGGTATAAAATAGATATCAATGTCGGGTTAAAGGAGCTGTAGATATGAAAAGCTCAAAAAGTCTGTATTGGAAACTGAGTGCTTATCTTTTCTTTTTCTTTTTCACATGGTCCTCAAGCTACTCTTTGTTTGCAATTTGGTTGGGACAGGAAGTCAAATTGAATGGATCGGCGACTGGGATTATTTTTTCTGTAAACGCTCTCTTTACTTTGTGCATGCAGCCTCTATACGGCTTTATCTCTGATAAACTTGGGCTGAAGAAAAACATATTATTTATCATTAGTATACTTATCGTTTTTACCGGTCCGTTTTATATTTTTATCTACGGACCTCTTTTACAGTATGATGTCTTCCTTGGCGCTATTGTCGGCGGTATTTATCTAGGAACTGCTTTTCTTGCGGGAGTTGGCGCTATTGAAACCTATATTGAAAAGGTCAGCCGAAAATATCAGTTCGAATACGGCAAGACAAGGATGTGGGGGTCACTCGGCTGGGCCGCAGCAACTTTTTTTGCGGGACAGCTGTTCAATATCAATCCGAATATCAATTTCTGGATTGCTTCCCTTTCAGCAGTTATATTGGTAGCCATTATTATGTCTATAAAAATTGAGATGACGGATTATGATAAGGAAAGAGCGGATTCGATCCGGTTAAAAGACGTAGGAGGACTCTTTCTATTAAAAGACTTTTGGTTTTTAATGTTATACGTCATCGGGGTGACATGTGTATACGGCGTCTATGATCAGCAATTCCCGATTTACTACGCTTCTTTATTCCCCACATCGACTATGGGGAATCAGATATTTGGATATTTAAACTCATTTCAAGTATTTATTGAGGCAGGCATGTTGTTTCTGGCCCCCTTTATAGTGAATAGACTCGGCCCTAAAAAAAGCTTGATTCTCGCGGGGCTTTTGATGTCTTTCCGTATGATTGGGTCAGGCATTGTCATCGGTCCATTCGGAATTTCATCGATGAAACTTATTCATGCTTTAGAATTGCCAATCATGCTGATTGCGATTTTTAAATATTTAGCCGCGAATTTTGATACACGTCTTTCATCAATTCTTTACCTTGTCGGCTTTCAATTTGCAAATCAAGTAGGCACGTCGATTTTCTCCCCGATTGCGGGTGGTTTATACGATAATATAGGTTTTCGTCACACATATCTTTTCATGGGAACCCTGGTTCTGTGCTTCACAGTTATTTCAATTTTCACTTTACTAGATTCAAAGAAAGGCGTTGCATATGCTCAACCTTTTCAAAAAAACAGATATAGAGAGGATGTCACAAATGGATAGAATCAAACAGGCAGAGAAAGCGTTGAAAAAAGCGGAAGAAAAGATGAACACTCGTTATCGATTGGGGTACCATATTATGCCTCGGGCTAACTGGATAAATGACCCGAACGGGCTTATACACTATAAAGGAGAATACCATGTTTTTTATCAGCATCATCCGTATGATGAGAATTGGGCACAAATGCATTGGGGCCATGCAAAAAGCAAAGATCTCATTCATTGGGAGCATCTCCCAGTGGCTTTAGCCCCTGGTGACTCTTTTGATAAAAGCGGCTGTTTCTCAGGAAGCGCGGTAGATTATAATGGAAAACTTGCTTTAATTTATACAGGGCATAATGTGATAGATCAAGAGAAAGACATTTTCTATCAAAATCAAAATATCGCTGTCAGTCAAGATGGGATCGTGTTTGAAAAGCTTCAGGAAAACCCTGTCATTGCGAAACCGCCGGCAGATAGCTCCCGCCATTTCCGCGATCCGAAAGTATGGAAGCATCGTAACAGCTGGTATATGGTCGTCGGAAATTCAACGAAAGAAAACGTCGGACGAGTTATTTTATACCGCTCGCCTAATTTGCGAGATTGGGAATACAAAGGTGTTCTTGCCCAAAGTGATGGAAATCTCGGCTATATGTGGGAATGTCCTGACTTCTTCAAATTGGGCAACAAATATGTCTTGCTGATTTCTCCTCAAGGCATTGAAGCAGAAGGTGATTTATATAAGAATTTGCATCAAACCGGTTATTTAATTGGAGAATATGATGAGGCAACAAATGACTTTGTATACGGGGCTTTTACAGAGCTGGATTACGGCCATGACTTCTATGCTGTACAAACGTTACTAGATGATAAAGGACGCAGAATTGCCATAGGCTGGATGGATATGTGGGAATCTGAGATGCCGACAAAAGCAGATGGATGGTGCGGTGCTTTGACATTGCCGAGAGAGTTAACATTGCGGGATGATCATAAAATTTTGATGAATCCTGTGGAAGAAACTAAGTTACTGAGAGAATCAAAACATCTGGATTGTGCTGATCAGTTGATCTCAGGGAATTACTTGGCAAAAACAGCCGAAGAGCTGCTTGAAATTCAAGTCGTGTATGACTTAACAGATTGTAATGCGAAATCAGTAGGTTTGAAGATTCGAGGCCTTGAAGAAGAAGAAACAGCTATCACATACAGCATAACTGATCAAAAGCTCTCACTCGATTGCTCTAAGATGGGGAAATCTCGAGACAGTGTGAGAAATGCGCCGCTAGAAGCAAATGGAAAGCTGACACTTCGTATATTTATTGACAGATCCTCGATTGAAGTATTCTCCAACCATGGGGAAACAACGATGACAAGCCGCATTTATCCGAAAGAAGGCCGATTGGGAATTGAGCTGTTTTCTGAGAAAGGCGCTGTAAGGCTTGAAGAGTTCACCTATTGGACTTTAAAAGACATTTGGAAGGAAGATGATTCGCATGAAAAAAATATTTTGCATAGGTGAAACACTGATTGATTTTATTCCCGTCCAAAAAGAAAAGGCTTTACAAGATGTCACATCCTTTGAACGCGTTGCCGGCGGTGCGCCGATGAATGCGGCAATCGCTGCTGCAAAATACGGTGCGCATGCCGTCATGCTGACGAAGATTGCTAACGATCATTTCGGGGATTATATAGTTGGCGTACTTAAAGAAAATGGCGTAGATACTTCTTATATGATTCAAAGTGATGAAGGCGAAACCGGATTGGCATTTGTATCCGTAGACAAGTCTGGGGAAAGGAGTTTCCATTTTTATCGAAAAAATGCCGCCGATTTGCTGCTTTCACCGGATGAGTTGATGTCAGAAAGGTTTAACCAAGGAGATATGCTTCACTTTTGTTCAATCGATTTAGTTGACAGCCCAATGAAACAAGCCCATATCAAAGTTATTAGGGACTTTCAAAACATTGGTGGCATCATAAGCTTTGACCCCAATATCAGGCTTCCTTTATGGCCTGATGAGGCAAGCTGCCGTGAAACCATTCAGAGGTTTTTACCTCTTGCGGATATCGTAAAAGTGTCCGATGAGGAGCTGAAGTTTATCTCAAACATTGATGACGAACAAGAAGCAGTCACATCGCTTTTCACCGGACATGTTAACGTCGTTGTTCTGACAAAAGGAAGCAACGGTGCGGCGATTTATTTAAAAAATGGCGAGGCGTACAAACATAAAGGGTTTAAAGTCGCTGTTTCGGATACAACCGGTGCGGGTGATGCCTTTATCGGCGGTTTTTTATCTGAGTTGATGTCAATCGGCATATCAAAGGCGACACTATGCGAACAAATAGGTAAACATCACCGGCGCTTGCTGACGTTTGCAAATGCAAGCGGAGCCCTCACTGCTTCTGTAAAAGGAGCAATTCACGCTGCACCAGGCAGACAGCATGTACTGGACTTTATTTCGGCTAAGACAGAAATCGAAGAAAAATAAGAATTTAGAAATAATCCACTCATATTATTAAAGAAGAGTGGATTATTTCTCTTGCGCCGTACCGACTCTTACAATCTTACATTATGAATACATAACTCGGACTCCGAGTTAACAAAAGACAGACAAAAGCAAGTCAATTTGTTAGAATTGACAATCAAACTACAGAAACCGAAGTCGTTAAACGAGGTAATTATTGAAAGAGTTACTTGATTCATCAGGAGAAAACGTATATATGCAACCTGATATTGGGTTTTTATGGATATAACACTTATGTAGGTGATAATCTTTTTAGATGTATGTGGAGTCCGATTTGGTGATAATTGTATGCTTGGTCCTAGTGTACAAATCTACTATCCATTAGTTTATTTGGAATTCAGATAATCCAAGACACGGTCAACTCTTTCATTAACTGAATGATCGCCTTCAATTTTTAACACAGGACATGATAAATCTGACATCCAATGTTCGTGTAAAGCTTTACTTCTAACTTCCATTCCAGCATTATCATATAAAGAAGCCCACTCTAAAAATGTTTTTGATTGTTCATATTTACTGCCACCGGCTAACACTTCGTTTCCATAACGCTGAAATTCCCTTTGCCTTAATCTCTCAAGCCGTATATCTTGTGGAACCCATAAGAAGACGACAAGGTCAAAATAACTTTTTAGATCATCGCCCCAGCGACACACTGCACCAGAAAGAATCCATTTCTCATTTATTGTTAAGTCTTTTTCAAGCAACTTTCTTCTTGCAGGAATTTCTCTTTTTTTAGTGAATTTATCTATCCAATAGTAATCATCAGTATCAAAATGCATATGAGGCAAATGCTTTGATAATGCAACACCCAATGTTGAAGTTCCGACACCAGAGGCTCCTAATATGTGAATGTTTTTTTTCATAGTTCCCCCTCCTTATTAAGCAACCAAATTCCCTGTTTGATAAGGGACTTACTATTATTTTGACATAAATCCTCAAAGACCTTTGCTTGTCTAGAGAAATCCAGATGTGTGTTTAAAGAATAATGCTTAGATATTAGGCTGTCGTTTGAACCTGTTACAAGCTTCGCACTTAAACATAGCGGAATTTATAACATATGCTTGGACAGCTGAAAAAGCCGAACTGTACATGGTATGCACTTTTGCATTCCAACTTCCATGTTACGTAATGGAAGCTGGCTGAACATGTATTTAATCAAACAGTTACGGGAAATCTGCGCTCCCCCCTTTTGTAATGAATAATGAAATCCTCATGCATTTGCGCGCATTGAAAAAAACCAAAAAAGACGTCTCCCTTCATGATCCGATCGGGCAGGATAAGGAAGGGAATGAAATAAGTCTGATCGACGTTTTGAAATCAGAAAATGAAGATGTGATTGATACGATTCAGCTCAATATGGAGCTTGAAAAAGTAAAGCAATACATTGACATTTTAGATGACCGTGAGAAGGAAGTGATTGTCGGGCGCTTTGGGCTTGATTTGAAGAAGGAAAAAACGCAGCGTGAGATTGCCAAGGAACTCGGTATCTCGCGCAGCTATGTATCGCGGATTGAAAAACGGGCGCTGATGAAGATGTTTCATGAGTTTTATCGGGCGGAGAAGGAAAAGCGGAAGAAAGCTAAGGGGAAATAATTAGGGAGCCGGATGACGATTCCGGCTTTCTTTATTTTATTCTTTTAAACGAAAACAAATAAAAAACACGACAGTTTGGAACTGACTCCACTCTTGTTTTGCTTTTCAAGGCTGAGCAAAACAAAAAAGCCTACTCTACTATGATATAAAACTCACCTTCTAATTCTTCTTGAGCCTCTTGTAATACTTCTAATGCAAGATCAGCGTATGAACCTAAAAACTTTTTACTGCACTCAAAATTCCTCCAGACTAAAGTTTGCGGCAATTCTATCCACCCTGTAAGGCAATCCCATAAAGCGTCTAAATTTCCCCCATAGTAATCTGGAAAATCTAATTTATCTTTTAAAGCATCGTGTAAAGCATCTTTATGTTCAGTGTCTTTTCCATCTATTATTATTTTTTTCATTAAAACTATGCCCTCCATCATTAATCGCAATCTTATTTCTTTTTGCCGCCCCCTAGCTCAGAAGACGATCACTTTAACGAGCTATAAATCCCTTCCGTATACTTTGTGATGCCTTTATCGTAATCTGGATACTGATATCCAAGTTCTCCTGATACAGCTTTTGAATATTTTCTAAATAATGTATAACAAGCAAATAAAGACTTCCACATTTTTTGATAATTATTCACAGAATATGTAGCCATTAGCTCTTCCCACTCTTTATTTGAAAGGTAACGATTAATAAATTTATAATTCTTCCCCATACTAAATGTATATCCTTGCTGCCATGCGATATGCCAAGCCATCATTCTCAATACATTAGGGCGGACGATTTCATTTAAATGGTCAATAGCAAAAAGGATTTCTTTTCTTGCTAATCCTTTTACTACGTAAGTCGAAACCATCCAGAACTCATTACAGCAATCATCAAATTCCCTTGCACTTGGCTTTTTGATCCAATATTGATGATCATTTGGTGTCACTTTATTTTTGAGGAAAACATCCTTATCAAGCAACACCTCAACCAAACCATCATTCTTAGCAAAATATCCTTCCGCTTCATGAATTGGAATAAGGGTTAGATCCACTTTGTTGCCATCTTCAAAAAGAATGATGTATGAAAACCAATGATCTAATTCAGGAGGGAAAAGCTCCATATCTTCAGGTTTTTGCATCATTATTCGACTCCCAAAGAGTTCGAGCCACAGATCATTTTCCGTAAAAGAATCCATATCAGTGACAAAATACGAAATATCATAGTCTTGGAAGTGGTCAGGGAGAATATTTTTGTTTGTACGTGAACCTTCCAAAGTAACCAAGCGTATTCTTTCATCATCCAAAGCAAAGTCTAAAAACATGTCCATCATTTCCTGTTCACTTCGCATTGTCGGTCTTCCTCCGTTCCACCCTTTTCTTTTTGCAGCGCAACTAGTTCTAACTCCATAACGGAAATATTGATCTCATTATGAAACAAATTCTTTTTGTTATCAATTATTGTCAGGAAATATTCTTAGCTGCATTTCAAACTTTTGTTTATCCCATCATTCCTAGTGACAAAGCATAATCGGATCAGTTGCGCCAAGAAAAAATGTGATGCCATTTATAGCAGCAAAAAGTTCTCTCTGTATACTTCACCCTCCTTTCGGGAAACGTAACGTTGATTAAAGGAGGTTAAAATACGATGGATCATCAAACATTAGCTGCTCACGAGGCTGTAGACTTACATGAAATCATTAACTTTAAAACACTTTGTATAACGAAATCGAAATTAATGCAGGGGCTTGTATTTGACCAAGACCTTAAGGACTTCATGCAAAAAGATGTGCAGCAATCCATTCAAGACCTTACTGATTTACAAGCCGTTTACGAGCGCGCATCATTTCAGGCTCCTGTTCCTCAAAGCCGTCCAACGCCAATCATTAATTGAAAGGAAGGGAAACACTTTTGAATCAAGATCATTTAGACCCCATTAATTCTCTTAATGTGCCTGAACTTGCAGACACTACATTTGCGATGGATTTTCTTATTCGCGCCAAAGAAGGCGTGAGAAATACTGCTGTAGCCTTGACCGAAACTGCTTCACCAGATGTAAGAGCCTTGCTTCGGAAACAGCTCATGCAAGGAATCGCAACGCACCAAGAAATAACAGAACTGATGATAAGTAAAAAATGGTTCCATCCATATGAGCTGAGTGAACAATATAAGCTGGATCAGCTCTCTGCAAAAAACACGATTATGGTCGGCAACATGGATCTTTTTCCTGAAGAAACAAATCGAAAAGGGATGTTTGACCGGACACCTGATGAACATTAACACTGGAGGTTATACAGCATGAAGGCAGTAACGTATCAAGGCATTAAAAATGTTGTTGTCAAAGATGTTCCAGATCCAAAGATTGAAAAATCCGATGACATGATTGTAAAAGTCACAAGTACCGCCATCTGTGGGTCAGATTTACATTTAATCCATGGAATGATTCCCAATATGCAAGAAGACTATGTCATCGGCCATGAACCGATGGGAATCGTTGAAGAAGTTGGATCAGGGGTTACAAAGGTGAAAAAAGGCGACCGCGTTATTATTCCTTTTAACATCGCCTGCGGTGAATGCTTTTTCTGTAAAAACCAACTGGAAAGCCAATGCGATCAATCTAATGACAATGGGGATATGGGCGCCTATTTCGGCTACTCAGGGCAAACAGGCGGTTATCCAGGCGGGCAGGCTGAATATTTAAGAGTGCCCTTTGCGAATTTCACCCATTTTAAAATACCTGAAACTTGCGAGGAACCCGATGAGAAGCTAAGCGTGATATCCGATGCCATGACGACCGGCTTCTGGAGTGTTGACAACGCGGGGGTAAAAGATGGAGATACAGTTATCGTTCTCGGCTGCGGACCAGTCGGTCTGTTTGCTCAGAAATTTTGTTGGCTGAAGGGCGCAAAACGCGTCATAGCCGTTGACTATGTAAACTATCGCTTACAGCATGCCAAACGAACAAACAAAGTCGAAATCGTTAATTTTGAAGAACATGAACATACAGGGAGTTACTTGAAAGAGATCACCAAAGGCGGAGCGGATGTTGTCATTGACGCTGTTGGGATGGATGGGAAAATGAACGATCTAGAGTTCCTTGCCAGCGGATTAAAGCTTCATGGCGGAACGATGAGTGCATTGGTTATCGCTTCCCAAGCCGTTCGAAAAGGAGGAACCATCCAAATTACAGGAGTGTATGGCGGCAGATATAACGGTTTTCCGCTAGGTGATATCATGCAGCGAAACATCAATATACGCTCTGGACAAGCCCCTGTCATCCATTACATGCCATATATGTTTGAATTAGTATCAACAGGTAAAATTGATCCGGGCGATGTTGTAAGTCATGTCCTCCCGCTTAGTGAGGCCAAGCACGGCTATGACATTTTTGATACAAAAATGGATGATTGTATAAAAGTTGTGTTAAAACCTTAAAAAAATGGAGGTTACAGAAATGGAATACGCCTTACATGAAGTGCTTGAGGTTCAAGAAATGACAGCATTTAAAACACTTTGTTTAACGAAAGCCAAAACAATGAAGGCGCTGGTATCTGATCCAAAGCTTAAAGAAATCATGCAGCAAGACGTTGACACCACTTCACGGCAACTGCAGGAATTCGCCTCTATATTATCTAATGCAAAGCCTAACTGAGGAGATGAGTAAATCATGAACCCTATCATTGAACACCTGACCGGCATGAACGTTTTAACAGACCAAATCATTGCCATGGACTTATTAATTGCAGCAAAAAGCGAAGTCAGGAATTATGCGATGGCCGCAACGGAAGCTGGAACGCCTGAAGTAAAAGAGATCCTTACCCGCCACTTAGAGGAAGCTCTTGATATGCACGAGCAACTCTCAAGTTATATGATGGAAAAAGGCTGGTACCACCCTTGGAACACAGACGAACAAGTCAAATTGAATTTACAAAATATAGAAACTGCGATTCAGTTGCCAACCCTTTAAGATAAAATGATTGATTTGCTGAGGAACAGTCAAGTTGACTCCGGCTGTTGCTCAGCTGATTTTTAAAAAAGTTGAAGCGCCATGAGTCACCAAATACAGGACTCCTTCCCAGCTCGTCTTCTGCCGCCCGCAATACTTGTTTGACCTTTGTCCACTCCTTCAGCTCTTATTTGCATGTGAGTGCGAGTGCAACGCAAGAATGACAATCAAAGAAATAATCCGAGACCCTCAACCTTGCTGGTTCACTTGTCGGCAATTGCAGAAACTTAAACTTCATCAGCATTGACAAAGCAGACAATGCACAGAACGTATCCTCCGAAGGAAAATCCATTATCAATTTGTAATTGATATTCCATATTGCACATCTCAAAAATGGGTTAGGCCTGACCAGCTTTTTACGGAGTAGAAATTCACGAAAAAAACGATCTCCATAAGCAAATTTTTTGAAAAAAAGCGAATCCCCTTGTTATTCTATAGACATAGAAGGATATAGGAGGTTTTTGATATGAGTAAAAAAATTGCAGTTCTCGTTACAGACCAATTCGAAGATATCGAATATACGAGTCCGGTAAAAGCGTACCAGGAAGCTGGCCATAGTATCACAAACATTGATGTGGAGGCTGGTAAAGAAGTTACAGGTAAGCATGGAGAAAAAGTGAAAATCGATAAAGCCATCTCTGATGCGGATGCAAGTGAATTTGATGCGCTTTTAATTCCTGGCGGATTCTCCCCAGATTTGCTTCGCGCTGACGACCGTCCTGGTGAATTCGCGAAAGCATTTGTTGAAAATAAAAAACCTGTTTTCGCTATTTGCCACGGCCCGCAAGTGCTGATTGATACCGATCTTCTGAAAGACAAAGAGATTACAGGCTATCGCAGCATTCGCAAAGATTTAATCAATGCCGGCGCAAACTACAAAGATGCAGAAGTCATCGTCAGCCACAACATTGTCACAAGCAGAACCCCCGATGATTTGGAAGCATTTAACCGCGAATCATTGAATTTGTTGAAATAACAAAAAGGCACAGGCCGCTTCGGTCTGTGCCTTTTTTCAACTTAAGACTCCTTGTTTACATTCTGAAAGACAGCAGTCGCATCCCACACATTCAAGCCAAATTGCCCTTTTGAGAATGAGGAATCATTCACGTCGATCACAAGACGATCGTCTAAATAGATTTTAAAGTGATGGCCCTCGGCCTCCGTTTTCAGATGATACTTGTTATTTACCTTAATTGGCGTTTTGTATTCGGCAATAATAGAAGCAACGCCATTCTCAAGCTTAAAGAATTTCACTAAGTCATTTTTCGCATCCGCGTTGGCGAGGTAACCATTTTTTCCGTATTTGTCAGAGCGAAACATAAGCGCCCCTGCTCCTCTCCCATTTCCATCCTTAATAGTAATATCTGATTCATAGGTAAAGTCAGACCCGGATGCTGAAGACAAAATAAAGGAATCACCGTCCGATCTCCCTTGTTTTCCCTCTATTGTGTCAGCCCACGTGCCATTTACTGCCGTCCAGCCAGTCACATTCGAGACAAAAGGTGATGTTCCCCACACCTTTTTCAAAGGATATATCGTTAAGGATTTTAGCTTTACACCGCCCTTTACAGCATATAATTCAAGACCTTTGCTTAATCGATCTGGAAGAATGATATCGGTTATGACCTGCTGCCCGTCATTTCCAAACACTTCAACTGAAGAGCGGTCAACAAACATACGCATCTTAATCTTTCCGTTTACTGGCTTCAGGGGAGCTGTTTGTTGTCCGGTATGAAAGGTTGGATGAAAGGTGACGTTCCCTGACTCGCTCCTGTCAACGAACAGTTTGCTGTTCTTTCGATCATACCCGACTTTTGTGAATTGATTTCTGCCAGTTCGAACTTTAAAACCAAATTCAGCAGCTGAACCTGGGCTCACTTGAAATTCTGCTTGTAACTCATACGCATCTCCAGATAGGCCTCTTAACACATTTTGACTTGCGGACGATACGGTCTGATTTTTCCACTTCTTAGAATCCCCGCGAATGGCTTGCAGCTCCTTTACTGGCATTTGGACGATCTTAACGCCATTAGTAAACGCTTTCAATTTTAGTTCTCTTGGAATGGATGCTGCACTTTTCCATGGGGAGGTAGGCACATCATTGGCGTATTGCCAATTGCTCATCCACCCTAACCACAGCCGCCGGCCATCTGAGGCTGGAATATCAGACCAGGATACAGCCGCATAAAAGTCTTTGCCGTAATCCGTCCAGAGAACTTTGTTTGACGGATTTTCGTTTTTAAAATAAGTTCCATCAAAGTCTCCTACAAAATATTGCATGCCTGATCCTCCCGAAACCGCTCCGTTCCCGACACTGACCTGCATTACCCATTTTTTTCGATTTGAATTGCCGTCTACCGGAAGCTCAAACAAATCCGGGCACTCCCATACTCCCCCATGACTCCCTTGCCCCTGTCCAAACTCACTTACATACGTCCACTGCTTCAGATTTTTGGATGTATAAATAAGAATACGGTCACCGGCCGCGAGCACCATCACCCACTTATTTTCTTTTTCATACCAAAAAACTTTCGGGTCACGAAAATCTTTTGCTCCCGGGTTTGGAATGACAGGATTGCCTGCATATTTTACCCACGTTCTTCCTTTATCATTGCTGTATGCGATGCTTTGCACTTGATGGCCTTCCCGATCCTGTGTATAGATTGCCACAAGCGGCTTCTCTTTGCCTGTTTGAAAACCGCTTGTGTTATTCGTGTCTACAACTGCGCTTCCAGAAAAGATCGTGCCTTTCTCATCCGGAGCCAGCGCAACAGGAAGGTGCTTCCACGTAACCAAATCTTTGCTTACGGCATGCCCCCAATGCATGGGCCCCCACTGAAGCCCATATGGATGGTATTGATAAAACAAGTGGTACTCTCCGGCATAATATACCATCCCGTTAGGATCATTCATCCAGTTAGCCTCCGGCGTGAAATGATATTGAGGACGGTGATCTTCATCATAGTAGCTTGGGTTGGCCGCCTTAACCGGAAATGCCATCGAAAACAGCAAAGTGAACATAATAATAACTTGGGAAAACCTCTTTTTCATTTGTTTCTTCGCTCCTCTCTTCATGCTTGAACACTTCGAAGAGAAACTGCTGTGCAAATTGATCTGCTGCTGGACATTCTCCTCTGTTTCGCTATTATCGAATCGTTGATATATGCAGTTTCTCTCTTCTTTCTAACCTTAAAACTTATGCTGAAATCCAGCCCAATCACTCCTTTACGCAGCATCCATGCCTCCAATAATATTAACCCTAGAGGCAGCGCATCCGGCATAATGTGTCTAACGGTTTGGGCATTCTTTTATCCTTTATTGTGAACAAAATGATTTCATTCCTTTCTTCACCAAATATTTTTTCAGAAGAAACTTAACATTTTGAAGAAGTGAATTATATTTTCAAAATTCAGAAATCAAATATTGTATTCTCTTAGATGATATAATATTCGGTAAAACTTTATTTATCTTTGGTTATTGGAGGAAGTTGACATTGACAGGCAATTCTACGAAAGACAATTTTGGACAACCCCAAAAATTGTCTAGAGGCCTTAAAAACAGGCATATACAATTAATGGCGATCGGTGGTGCAATCGGAACAGGCCTCTTCTTAGGATCGGGAAAATCCATCCACTTTGCAGGACCATCCATTTTATTTGCTTACTTGATCACTGGAGTCTTTTGCTTTTTCATTATGCGTTCGCTCGGAGAACTGCTCCTATCAAATACGGGATATCACTCTTTTGTTGATTTTGTAAGGGACTATTTAGGCAACATGGCAGCATATATCACCGGCTGGACCTACTGGTTTTGCTGGATTTCGCTGGCGATGGCTGATTTAACAGCGGTCGGTATTTATACGCAATATTGGATTCCCGATGTGCCTCAATGGCTGCCGGGCCTTATTGCGCTTATCATCCTGCTGACTATGAATCTTGCCACTGTTAAACTTTTCGGAGAATTAGAGTTCTGGTTTGCATTAATCAAAGTCATTGCCATACTGGCTCTTATCGTAACTGGTATTATCTTGATTGTGAAAGGTTTTTCCGCAGCTTCCGGCTCAGCAAGCCTTACAAACCTTTGGAGCCACGGCGGTATGTTTCCTAATGGATGGCATGGATTTATCCTCTCATTTCAAATGGTGGCCTTCGCTTTTGTGGGAATTGAGCTTGTTGGATTGACTGCAGGTGAAACCGAAAATCCGCAAAAAGTAATTCCTAAAGCCATCAATCAAATTCCTGCCCGGATTTTACTTTTTTATGTCGGTGCACTGTTTGTCATTATGTGTATCTATCCTTGGAACGTATTGGATCCAAATGAAAGCCCATTTGTTCAAGTATTTTCTGCTGTAGGTATTGTTGCGGCTGCCAGTATGATCAATTTTGTGGTTTTAACATCAGCGGCATCAGCTGCCAACAGTGCTTTATTCAGTACAAGCCGTATGGTCTATTCTCTTGCGAAAGATCATCATGCACCTGGGGCACTAAAAAAATTGACTTCATCTAACGTTCCAAGCAATGCCTTGTTTTTTTCCACTATCGCTATTCTGATTGGTGTTAGCCTGAATTATATAATGCCGGAACAAGTCTTTACACTGATTACTAGTGTTTCTACTATATGCTTCATATTCATTTGGGGCATTACGGTGATTTGCCATTTGAAATATCGAAAAACAAGACAGCAAGCTGCGAAGGAAATCAAATTCAAAATGCCTTTTTACCCATTATCCAACTACTTAACACTCGCATTTCTCGTGTTCATACTTGTCGTATTGGCACTGGCGAATGATACGCGTGTTGCTTTGTTTGTCACCCCGGTCTGGTTTCTTTTATTGATTGTGATGTATAAAATACAGACCATAAGAGGACATAAAATTAAATAATAACAAAAAGACAAGGAGTACACACTCCTTGTCTTTTTTTATGCGTCTGACATGAAATAAAATTGATATTACCGGAGTCTAGAAAACGCAAGTATCAGTTCAAACCAGTTTTGATACCAACAATAACTAATATGATTCCATTTATTTTTTGAAAGCTTTCTGAAACTTCGAATTTTCATCCATTTTTTCACGAAATCAATTATATAAATGAGAAAATGAAACCACAACACCGCTAAAATAGTAAGAATTGGGGCAAAAATGATGAGCTTCTGGTTTATATTTTCGTTTAAATTGATAAATTAGAGCATGATTGTAAATAGACCAAAACAGTTTTAGGATTGAGAATGTTACTGAGTGACTACTGCATAAAGGAAGTTTAATAATAACGTTTCGGAGGAGTACATTCTGTGGTTGTTGTTTGAGACTGCAAATCACCTATCAGAAATTGCTTTTGGCAAAAAATGTTGATTCCTAAATAAAAAGGTTTGGAGAAAATCTCATTCAGTTGCGGCGAAAATTTCTGCCTATTCAGATTTCAAAATACGCTATATTTGGGTAGATGTTTTTTCGACAAGCATTTCCCCTCCATTTGTCACGGATTGAGAAGTTTGGAACCCTACTGTGATGAAATTATTTTTTCACACTCTGCTTCCCTTGAACAGCCAAATAGCTTTGTCAGCTACTTCTTTTGCTTGTACCATTTTGAAATAAAAACCTGATAGAGATCTATATAATCGATAGCCTATTCGGTCAATTAGTGAGTATGCAAGGATTCGACTGAGATACATTATGGTAAAAAACAAAAGAGATTTCTTTCCTCTGTATGTTTACCTAGAATTTAGAGTAGGGTAAGGAATATTGAAGGAGGAGGAGCAAGAATGGCGCCTCACACAGAAAATGAGATCAAAAAGGAATTCACTCAATACGAGCCTTTTTTCAAAAAACAATATAAGGTTCTTTATACAGTAAATGATTTTATCATTGGTGCTTTGTTTCTGATCGGGAGCTTTTTCTTTTTTTATGACCAATTAATGTCGGCAGGGATATGGCTGTTTGCGCTTGGAAGCTTCCTGCTGTTAATAAGACCCACGATCCGGCTCATTCATGACTTTCATTACCGAAAACATTTGGAACACCAATTTAAACATCGACCTTCAAAAGATAGCTAATCTTGAGAAAAAGGCGAGAATAAAACACTCAAAATAAGACTTTAAGACTACTCAATTCAAAAAACAAGGTGAAAAATACTAAACTTTTGTCCTTGTGTGACGATATGAACAATAAGGCCGGTGCGATACTCCCTATAACATCCTTTTCAGTAGATTTCATTATCGTGCCGGTTTTCTCACATGCAAAATCATCCCGCCAAGCTGATGGCGGGATTTTATTTTTTACATACCTGTCCATACGTCTTTTACATAACGTTTTTGGGCTTGCAGCTTGATCAGCCAATCAGCTGATTCTTCTCGACTGGCTCCTTTTTCAGCTTCATAAGCCAGACGCAATGTATTCTCTACATCAGGAGCCATTTGCGATCCGTCACCGCAAATGTAAATGTGAGCCCCTTTTTCAATGAGTGATATCAATTCCTTCATATCTTGTTTGAGCAAATGCTGTACATATTCTTTTGGTGCGTTATCGACGCGTGAGTAGCATCGGCGGATTGTCACCAAACCATCCTGTTCCGCTTGATCCAGCTCTTGCCTGTAAAGATCATCATGATCCGGACACCGGCAGCCGAAGTATAAAAGAGCTTCACCAAGCGTGTTGCCTTCCTTCTTTAAAACAGATCTTGCCTGAATAAAGCCTCTGAATGGCGCAATTCCTGTACCCGGTCCGACCATAATTATTGGTGTTTCAGGATTACCAGGCATCTGGAATCCGGATTGCGGCGTTCGAATGAAGCAGGCTGCTGTATCACCTGTACCCAGCTCTGCTAAATAATTAGAAGCGACACCACGGTATTCACCTCGCCCGCTCCAAGCCGAAGCTTTAACAACACCTACTGTCATACTCACGATGTTGGCATGGACTTTCGGTGAGCTTGAAATGGAATAATATCTCGGTTTTAATGAAGGCAATAGCTCTAAAAATCGTTCAAACGGTATTTCGCAGGCAGGATAATCCTCTAAAAGATCAAGCATGGTGAGACGTTTTGCCAATACCTGCTCTTTGTAAATGCGATCCTCTAAAATGAGCATTTCAAGCTCTTTTTGATGCGGCGGACAGACTGTATATGAAGCCAGTTCCCGCAGCTGAAGCCGTGAAGCCGGCTCCTGAAGCTCCACATAGGATGCCAACAAATCTGCCACTTTGATTGGCCGATCCATCGGAAGATGAGCCATATGAGGGCTTCCGCTGATTTTGATTACATGGCTTGGCTGCAAATCGAATCGGTTGAGAACCCGCTGAACGAGCTTCTGGCTGTTTTTTGGCAATATGCCAATATGATCGCCTTCTTTATATGTGTTGCCGTCAGGAAGCTGCAATTCTATATGACGGGTGGAACGCTGGCTGTCCGCTGATTGAAGCTCTCGATTCTCCAAAATGAGCCCTTCAAACGCGCCATATGCTTTGGCAAGCGGCGTGTCCGTCGCTTCACTGAGAAAAGTAATCGATAAGGAAGACCTGTCTTTTTTCTCAGATACTTCGTTTATATCGAATGCCTCCATCGTTTCCTTCCAGAAGCGGTTTTCCCAAGACTCGCGATGGCTTTCAAAGTCATCGGCGGCATCGCCTTCCCCAATCTTTGTTAAACGTGATGCTCCCTTTGCTTCCATCATGTCATCTATGAGGCGGGGAATTCGCTGATACGTGCTGGCCCAGCTCCGATTTCCGCACCCGAACACCGCATAGGAAACCCCTTTCAATTGGCCTTCCTCAAGCTCATCCAGCCACTCTACAAAGCCGGCAGCATTATCAGGAGGAGTCCCATTATAAGAAGCGGTGACGATGATTACTGCGCCTTGTGTGGGAAGCTTGCCGATATAATCGTCCAGCGGCGCTGTTTCGGATGTAAAGCCCATTTGGCGGCCGTAAGCAGCCAGTTCACCAGCTATTCCTTCCGCTGTTCCTAGATTTGAACCATAAAGAACGAGTAATGGTGTGCCGTGTTTGGATTTTGTTTCTTGCGGCTTTCGTTCTGTTTTGATATCAGCTTGTTCTTTTGTTCGCACATTGATTTCTGCTGTTTTCCGCGGTTTCACAGTAATTTTAAATTCATCCGGCTTGATTGTTAATGCCTCTTTGATTTTCAGTTCATACCCAGGATTGCTCATCAAATCAAAATGCTTCAATACAAGGCCGAGAACCATTGTGGCCTCTTGGAGAGCAAACTGCATACCGATACAAGCGCGCTGTCCGTTTCCAAACGGCTTATACGCATGGTGAGGAATACGCGAAGGGTCTTCAAATCGTTCCGGACGAAACTCTTCCGCATCCTCGCCCCATGCATCTTGATCCCGGTGCAGTTTCGGAATCAAAACGGTAACAGGCTGCCCTTTGCTGATTGGGTATTCCCCTCCTAAAACGGTATCTTCCTTCGCGTAGAGAGAAAAGGCTGGAGCTGTTGGGTACAGCCTGATTGTTTCATTTAAAACCATCCGAATGTATTTCAGCTGCTGAATTTGTTTATATTCCGGCGTGTCACCCGTTAATACCCGATCCGCTTCCTCCTGGGCTTTTTTCAGTTTTTCCGGATATGAAAGCAGACAGTAGATCGCAAATGAAAGCAAACCGCTTGTTGTTTCGTGCCCCGCAATTAAAAATGTGATTATTTGGTATCTGATGTTTTCATCATCCAGCGTTTCACCTGTTACAGGATCTTTGGCATAAAGCATGAGTGATAAAAGATCTTTAATATTTTCATCCGGATTCGCTTTTCGCTCCGCTATCATTCTATCAACCAGAGAGTTCATGTCTTCTATATCCTTTTGGAACTGCAGCTTCTTTTTCACCATCATCTTATCTTGCAGACCCAGTCTTTTCGATTGATTCATCGCTTCTTTTAAAGCACGAAGCATACTGGTGATAAACGGATGCTGAGAATCACGATAAAAGCTGTTGAATCGATAGTTAAACCCGCATAACCCGATTGTATCAAGCGTCAGACGAGTCATATCGTCCGCTACATCAATTTCTTCATTAGGATTAAGCCGGCTCCATTTCTGAATCAGCTGGGTTGCGATATCCAGCATCATAGAATGATAGCCTTTCATTGCTTTTTGACTGAAACTCGGCAGCAAAATGCGGTGGGCTTTTTGCCAATTCGGTTCATGTGACCAGCTAGTAAATAAGCCATCTCCGCCGAACTCGCGCACCTTTTGCAAGGCTTTACCAAGATTTTTATCAAAGCGGCTTTCATCACACACTTCGGCTACGAGATTGTGTCCGGACACAAAAACACTGGAAACCCCCGGAAAATCGAAACGGAAAATCGGTCCCAAGTCATCAGCTATCCGCCATAAAGATTGAGAAAGCTGTTCTTTTTCCAAATGCGGAAGGTTTTTCAAAGGTCCGTATGTTTTGGGCTGAGGTATTGCGCTTGCCTGTTTCACTAACACATCTTCCTTTCCTATTTTTGTGATGAATGGAGCTTAATGGCATCCCAGCAGCATTGTTCTAATTCAGTCATTAAACCTATGTCCATCTCGATGTCACCCGATTGGACAAGCTGATATATCTTCAGAAACGCCCCTAACACAATCGCAATTAACACATTAGAGGGCAAGCTGCGTATCACGCCTTCTGCTTTTCCCTTGTTAAAATAGTCATCAAGCATGTGAATCAGATTTTCTAACATGAATCTGCTTGTATCATTTAAGTAATGAGCGTCTTTCTTCGTTTCAAGGAAAAAAAGCGCGTAGTCACTCTCTTTCGTAAATTGAACAAGACAGCAAAATACGTGGTGAAAGCCCTCTCTGACTGGCAATTCTGAAAAATCCTGCTTTAGCTTTTCCGTAAAGCGCTGGATGCTTTCTTGAAACAATACGTTGACAAGTGTTTCTTTGCTTTCAAAATAACGGTAGATCGTTCCCGTTCCTACATGAGCACGCTCGGCTATCATAGGGATAGTGGCAGCATTAAATCCCCTTTCCGTAAAAAGCGAGACGGCCGCTTTCATAATCATGTCGTATTTACTGCTGGATGCGGATAACATGTAATGTGACAACCTCCGATTCATTTGCGGAATGAATATTCATTCCTTTTGTTCGTTATGATGTTTGATCTGTCTGATATCACCTCTTTATCTTTTCTTATATCCCTAGTTTATCTGAAAAAAACTTTTTTTAATATAAATTATATGTAAATAATTAAAAATTAAGAAAATATACCCAAATCCTCAAATGAATGGACTGGATATATTTCCCGAGAAATGATTTTATTTAACAGCCACAATACAAAGACAGGAATCACACCTCATGACAGAAAGGTCCCTAAAATACTGTTCTCTCAGCAGCTGAATATACATGTTCTTTTTCTCACCTATATTTCCATCAATACAGAGGTAAAAGCGGCCATCGATTTGAAGCACACGGTAAATTTCCCTTAAGGCAATCCTTATATCAGTGCAGCTCTGAACTGTATGTAAAGAAAACACTTTATTAAAGGTGCGGTCAGCAAAGGGAATGTTCTCAGGATAGCCATGAACAATCTCTCTTTTCCTCTTGTTCCTTCGATTTGCACGAGAAAGCTGCCTTACTTTTCGCTTTGAAGGGTCAATACTTTTTAAACTTCCCTTTTCCAGTCTCTCGTTTATGCTCTTAAAAATCTTGCCATTACTGATTCCAATTTCTAAAATTCTGTCATTTTCTTGTATGTTTATAAAGTCAATCATCATATACTCAATTGTTTTTGTTTGCTTATATTTCCGAGAAACTAATTCCAAAAAATTTGATCGTTTATAAAGTTTATTTTCTAGCATTTTAAACACCTGCTTTTGGTTCTATGTTGATTTATTATATTTAAAAAATAAACAGTGTCTTCATATTGGATTGGGAATGAGATATCAACTAGACGGCAATGTGTTTAAGAATGTTTCAATAGAACTAAACTTTTTCGTTTCTCCCGCAAAAAAAGCAGAAAACAACATGTTTTCTGCCTAGATTTGTTGACAAAATGCTAAAATGGTTTTCATTTTAGCATTTTGTCATATTTTCAGCGTGATGGAATCCCTTTGAAGTTTAGAAGGTGATGACTGCGTTGTTTAGATAGAGTGTGTTTGGCATTTAGCCGCCCGTTTCTTTCCTCAGTCCTGACAATGAACGCAAGAAATTGTCGACCTGCCGAAAAGAAAATAACATGTTTTCTACTGCCAATGATAAGGGAACACATAAAGCCTTTGCTGCTGCATGGCCATCAGTCTTTGCTGACGAAACGGATTTCCATAACCATGTTTAAAGGAATGCGGCATAGAAGCATAGCCATGTCCAATCGACGGCAGTCTCTTTTGATCATTGTTCATCATGCCATCACCTGCCTTACTGTAATATTGATTTATCATATGCAGGCTGATCATTTCTTGACAGCCTCGCTAAACCTGGTCCTTCTCTATTGTATAATGCATTAATAGCTCCATTCTAAGCATATTTCATCTCCCCCTTCAGGTTTCTCATTGATTTAGATCCAGTTTGTTAAATAAAGATGCTTTAGCTGAGACTCTTTCATTTCATCATAAATCTGCTCAATCTGCTGTTCTCGTTCGAACTCTTCCGGTCTTTTAAACCGTTTGTTAATCGTTACTGTTAAAAAGAATAGGTTAATCGTCATATCGCTCACCCCCTTTCAAAGTCCACTTTCAGCGAAATAACCCGCGGCATTATCCTTTCTGCCGCGGGCAAATAAAAAACCGCAGACAAAAGAAGACACCAATGCCTCTACTGCCTGCGGGGAGCTGCGTATGTCCGACTATTCCAAATTTAACGCGTGCAATAAGCAACGGTTAAGGAAGGACACGAACTCTTCCACAGGCTGAATGAACGATGAATACCACATACAGGTCGACGTCGTTGTCTCATTGTCATTTTGTTCAGCCTCCTTTGCTTTTTTCTTCCTTTGTAAGTATATCCACCAAATTATATTTTGTAAACATATTTTACTAAAAATGGACGGAAATTGTATGGATCATCAGATCAATTTGTCCTACAGTTATGATACTTGTTTCATTTCTTTTCTAGAGCGATCTTTTTTATGATATGCAATAAAATAAATGAGACCGACAAAGATCGCTCCGCCGATGACATTTCCGATAAAAGCCGGAATAATGTTGCCGAGGAACTGCCCCCATGTGAACGAACCTGCAAAAATAGCAGCAGGTATCACAAACATGTTGGCGACAACGTGCTGAAATCCAATTGCCACAAAAGCCATAACCGGGAACCAGATGCCGAGGATTTTCCCTGCTCCGTCTTGAGCGCCAAACGAAAGCCATACCGCAAGACATACAAGCCAGTTACAGCCGATACCGGAAACGAGAACTTTGCCGAAGCTCATATCAAGCTTTCCTTGCGCAACAGCGACCGTTTTTTCTAAATAAGGCCCTGTTTCAGTCAATCCAACCAAATGCCCGAAAAAGTAAGCAACAAACAATGCGCCGATTAAGTTCATCATCGTGATGATTCCCCAGTTAATCGCCAATTCTTTTACTGATATTTTTCTCGAAAATAAAGCCATTGCCACTGACATCATATTGCCTGTGATCAGTTCACCACCAGCGAGAACCACAAGGACCAGACCGACGGGAAATACTGCAGCTCCGATCAAGCTGGACAGACTCCCCCATTCTTTCGGAAGATCACCGATGACCCTGATATCAAGCAAGTAACCAAGCGCGATAAATGCGCCTCCTAAAAATCCGAGCACAAGCAGAGATGACAGCGGGAGCTTTATTTTTTTCACTCCTGCTTCAATTGCTATATCCGCAATTTCATCCGGTTTACGAAAAGCCATATTAGAACGCCTCCATTATTTCTTCTTTTCCTCAGTCATGACAGAAAGGCAATAAAAAAGACAGCACTCAAATAACCCGTACCAAACAGGCGTTTGAATGCTGCCTAATTTGTATGCATACCCATACAACAATATCAAGCAGAATGTAAGATTTTGAAAGAGAATATATACAGTTCTTGCATACATTCCATCGCTTTAAGCCTTCTATAACTGTAGCAACATCATATCAAATGTGACAAATTTGTGTCAACGACAAATTTGCTAGTTTTGCAGAGCTTCTTTTTGCTCATCTACTTTTTGGTCAAAGACAAACACAGATACAGCGATATTTTCCTCAATTTTAATATCTGAAAACAAATGAACAAGCTTTGCGCCAATCAGTTCCTCCATTCCTTCCGGTGTTTGTTTAGAATAAAGGTCTTGAATGAGGCTTGTCCGAGCCGCATGCACCATTTCTCTTCCTTCAGGTGTGCGGGCGATAAACTGCTCGCTTGCACTCAGGTTTCCGTACAGTGTTGAGACTGCCATATTTTCTACAAATACAGTATGAATCCTTTCAGGCCCTTTTCCGAACAATTCTTTGCGAAGTTTTCGTATAATATCATTGAACTCATGAATTTTTTTTGACAAGCCGATTACCCCTTCCGATATTGCTTACAAAAGCTTTTCCCAATTCCCCTTAGGACATTTCACTTGGTTAAAATTTTCATACTATATTGTATTATAATAAATATCACTTTATAATAAAAGCAGTATTGATGGATTTGTAATAGGTTCTTGTTATGAGTCTATCGGTTTATAAAAATCAAGGATTGGTCTGTTAGTAAGACTTGCTAGTGAACTATTCCGCCATGTGTGTTTACACCTTTCTTATAATGAAGGGCAGGTGTATCTACACATGGCTTTTTGACTTCTTGAAAGACAGATGGAGGGGAATATGAATATGATGGACGTTAAGTCGGTCAATGTCCGTGTAGACGGAACAGAGATTCAAGCACGAGCAGGTGCCACAATTTTAGATATTTTAAATGAAAATGGGATTGAGTATCCGCAGATCTGCCACGTTCCGGAGGTTGACCCGATTCAAACTTGTGATACTTGTATTGTAGAAGTGGATGGCAAACTGGTTCGTTCATGTTCTACTGTTGCAGAAAACGGAATGTCAATTGACCTTTCGGGCAACCGGGTGAAAGAGGCGCAAACCGAAGCAATGGACCGCCTTCTTGAAAATCATTTGCTATATTGCACGGTTTGCGATAACAACAATGGGAACTGTACGCTGCATAATACAGCGGAAATGATGGGAATCGAGCATCAAAAATACCCTTATACGCCAAAAGAAGATCCATCTTGTGCGGTAGATATGTCTCACCCTTTTTACCGCTATGATCCAAACCAATGCATTGCCTGCGGCCAGTGTGTTGAAGTTTGTCAAAACCTTCAGGTAAATGAAACACTCTCAATCGACTGGGAACGCGAACGTCCTCGTGTGATTTGGGATGAGGGAGTTTCAATTAATGAATCCTCTTGTGTCAGCTGCGGCCAATGTGTCACTGTATGCCCATGCAATGCGCTGATGGAAAAATCAATGCTCGGACAGGCTGGCTTTATGACAGGCATCAAAGAGGATGTCATGGAACCGATGATTGACCTCGTGAAAAACGTTGAGCCTGATTACGGCAGCATTTTTGCTGTTTCTGAAGTTGAGGCGGCTATGCGTGAAACGAGAACGAAAAAAACAAAAACAGTATGTACGTTCTGCGGTGTCGGATGTTCTTTTGAAGTATGGACAAAAGGACGGGATATTTTAAAAATCCAGCCTGTTTCTGACGCTCCTGTTAATGCGATTTCTACATGTGTCAAAGGGAAATTCGGCTGGGATTTCGTCAATTCTGAAGAACGGATCACAAAACCTTTAATCCGTAAAAACGGAGCTTTTGTTGAATCTTCTTGGGAAGAAGCCCTCGACCTTGTCGCAAGCAGATTAGGAACGATTAAAGAGCAGCACGGCAATGGCTCTGTCGGCTTTATTTCTTCTTCTAAAATTACGAATGAAGAAAACTATGTTATCCAAAAATTAGCGCGTCAGGTATTTGAGACAAATAACGTCGATAACTGCTCACGCTACTGCCAGTCTCCTGCTACAGACGGATTGTTCCGCACTGTCGGCATGGGCGGTGACGCCGGCACGATTAAAGATATTGCCAAAGCCGGTCTTGTTATTATTGTTGGCGCCAATCCGGCGGAAGGACACCCTGTGCTTGCCACTCGTGTCAAACGGGCTCACAAGCTCAACGGTCAAAAACTGATTGTTGCCGATTTGCGTAAAAACGAAATGGCTGAGCGGTCTGATTTGTTCATCAGCCCTCAACAAGGCACAGACCAAGTTTGGCTGATGGCTGTGACGAAATATATGATTGACCAAGGCTGGCACGATCAGGCATTTATTGATGAAAACGTGAATTTCTTTGAAGATTATAAAGAGACGCTTCAAACGTATACACTTGAATATGCAGAACGCGTCACAGGTCTTTCAAAAGAAAACATGATTGAAATTGCTGAAATGATTCGTGATGCTGACGGCACTTGTGTCCTTTGGGGAATGGGTGTCACACAAAATACAGGCGGTTCTGATACATCAGCAGCGATTTCAAACCTGCTTCTCGCTACAGGCAACTATCGCCGTCCCGGTGCAGGCGCTTATCCTTTGCGCGGTCATAATAACGTCCAAGGCGCTTGTGATATGGGTACACTGCCAGGCTGGCTGCCGGGATATCAGCATATTACAGATGACAATGCCCGTGCAAAATTTGAAGAGGCATATGGTGTCACAATTGACGGTAAGCCTGGTTTAGATAATATTCAAATGCTTCATTCCATTGAAGATGGTGACATGAAAGCAATGTACCTTGTCGGTGAAGATATGGCGCTTGTCGATTCAAACGCAAACCGTGTGCATGATATTTTATCAAGCCTTGATTTCTTTGTCGTTCAGGACATCTTCATGTCAAGAACAGCTCAATATGCCGATGTCATCTTGCCTGCCACTCCTTCGCTTGAAAAAGACGGGACATTTACAAATACAGAACGCCGCGTGCAGCGATTGTATCAGGCGCTCCCAACGCTTGGTGATGCGAAACCGGACTGGTGGATTATCCAAGAGGTGGCGAACCGTTTAGGAGCGAACTGGAATTACAGTCATCCAAGTGACATTTTCTCAGAAATGGCAAGCCTTTCTCCTCTGTTTGCTCAAGCAAGCTATGAGGTGCTTGAAGGCTGGAACACCTTCCTATGGGGCAGCTTCACAGGCGAAAGCACACCTCTTCTATATGAAGACGGATTTAATTTCCCTGACAAAAAAGCTCGCTTTGCCCTTAATGATTGGACTGAGCCAGCGTTCTTCCCAGAAGAATATGACCTTCATATCAATAACGGCCGGATGCTGGAGCACTTCCATGAAGGAAACATGACAAATAAATCGAAAGGCATTCAAGCCAAAGTACCGAACGTATTTGTTGAAATCTCACCTGAGCTTGCAGAGGAGCGAGGAATTTGTGACGGTTCGTTTGTCCGTCTCGTGTCTCCGTTCGGGGCAGTCAAATTAAACGCGCTGATCACAGACCGTGTGCGAAAAAATGAACTCTATCTGCCGATGAATTCAACAGACAAGGAGTCAGCGATTAACTTCCTGACAGGTCCTGCGGCTGATACACGGACACATACGCCTGCTTACAAACAGACAAAAGTTCGCATGGAGGTGCTTGGAGGCTGTGAAACAGCGCCGCTTCCGAAAACAAATCCGCGCAACAAAAAACGCCACCCGCAAAACGGGGTTGAAGCAGAAAGAAAATGGAACCGACCAGGCTATGTCCATCTGACCGATTAAACGAAAGGAGGAGAACAAATGGCAGCTCCGATTACAACGATCAAAAAAGAAACAAAAACAGCAGAACAAATCAAACTTGAAAAATTAGAAGAACTGAAAGAATTGCTGGCGGAAAATGAAGATGCCGTCTCTAAAACGATGACGGTAATGAATGAGCTCAATGAGCTTGGCATTTTTGATGCTGCAGCAAGCATGCTGAGAGCGAAGGAAGACATCGCAAAGATTGCACTTGGCCAAGTTTCGCGCGAGCCTGTCACCAATCTCATCAACACGATGATGGCCGCCGGAGGCGCATTGACAAAAGCTGATCCTGAATTCACAGGAAAACTTTTAGAAAGCATGATGGCTGGAACTGAACAGGCGCAAAGCTTTTTAAAAGAAGACAAGAAAGTCGGAATTCTTGACCTTTTAAAAGCAATGAACGATCCTGATATCAACAGAGCGGTCGGCTTCGGCCTTCAGTTTTTAAAAGGCATGGGAAAAGAACTGCAAGAGAAATAACTTAAAATCTGCTAGCGTATCATGATTCAACTATTTGCTGATTGATTAAAAAAATCCTTCTTTCGTTCATTGAACGTTTGAAGGATTTTTTTTTGCATGGGCTGCCATAAAATGAATGGATCTAGGTTCTGATCTAGACAATCCCCTAATCAATTTGTTCTTTTATTTGAGGGCACTTTTTGCTTCTGTCTGTAATTAGAGTGATGAATTTTTTAACGTATTTCTGTAGACACGCAGCAATTCATGTTTTGAAGAAAATCCACGAAGTAAATCAAAATAAATGAGCCCTCCTGACAACATCAGAATTCCCCACTTCATTACGTAATTTCAAATTGATAAACCTTTTGAAACCGACCAGCTTCAATCGTACAATGTTAGTAATACGCGAGACACTCATACTGGCTATAACGGCCTCGATAATCAATAATCAGATGCTTTAGTGATGATGATGATCATGAGGTTTCTCTACCTTGGCCTGACAAAGGATTGCATTGTCATGATTATGTGCTTCGGTTTCCATTTGAATGGTTACATGCGTGATGTCTTTGTGTTCAAGCTTATGTTCAATTTTACGCAAAATACCTTCACTTTCTGAAATGGTCAGCTGCTCATCAACAACAGCGTGGCAAGAAAGAGCGTTTAATCCGCTTGTGATGGACCAGATGTGTAAATCATGTATATTTTGAATTCCCCCTGTCTCCTCAATTGTCAAAATGATGTCATCGACATCTATATTTTTTGGTGTTCCTTCCATTAAGACGTGAATGGAATCTTTGGTGACATTGTAACCGCTTCTTAGAACTAGAATAGCCACAATAACACTAGCCAGTGGGTCTGCCCAGCTCCACCCAAAAAAGATGATAAGTATCGCAGCTAGAATAGCACCTACAGAGCCGAGCATATCGCTTATCACATGTAAATAAGCGCCTCTTATGTTCAAATTATGCTCTGTATTTCCGCCACTCAGCATAATCCATGCGACTAATATATTCACAATTAACCCGATGATACTAATCGTAAGCATGCCGGTTGTTGCTACTTCTGCCGGATGAGAAAAACGCCCGATTGCTTCATAAATGATATATAGGGAAATAAGAATTAATGCCACACCATTTATAACAGCGGCAAGAATCTCAAATCGTTTATAGCCGAAAGTCTGATTGTGACTTGCCTTTTTCTCAGCTAATGTAAAAGCAATCAGGGCAACCATTAATGAGATTGAATCACTTAGCATATGGCCTGCATCTGATAAGAGTGCAAGACTATTTGTTAAAAACCCGCCTATCACTTCTATCACCATATAACCTGTAATAAGGATAAAAGAGAACAATAAAACCTTTTTATTGGATCCTGCAGCATGATTATGGCTATGGTTGTGACCCATAAAAAATCTCCTCCTTCAATTAAAGTTCCTTGATGCATGTGCGATTATTATTTCTTATCTGTTATTACACATTCTAACAAGACTCAAACCGATATATATATGATCATGTATTCATATAATATAAATGATGATAATAAAAATGTCAAAATGACCCTCATAAAACATTCTCAATTTTCTCACCACTCATTTCAAAACACCATATGTGCAACTATTTAAACAGAAAAAAGAGAAGCAAACACACGCTTTGCTTCTCTGCCTTCATTTTTTATTCGTCAGCTTCCTCTAAACGCTTCTTATAAATCAGTGAACGATCAGCGCAAAAGAAGGCACCGGCTAAAAATACGCAATCCGCTAGAAACATCGTTGATTTCTGGCCTAACGTTAAACCTTGATCAGGAAGAACTGCGCCTATATATAAAAAAGTGCTGACTGCAAGCAATGTAAAAGCAAAATGCTTATAGTCTTCTTTTAAAGATTTCATTCTAATTTTGTTCAAAAGAATCACCTGCCAGATTCATAGTATACGACTATTATAATATAATCTGGCGGCTTACAAAGAAAGTAATTGTATCCATTTGTTATATATTTTTAAGCGCCCGCTCAATATCTTCCAGTAAATCTTCCGCATCTTCAATTCCTACCGAAATTCTGATCAGCCCGTCTGTAATGCCAAGCTCAATCCGACGCTCTCTCGGTATAGAGGCATGTGTCATTCTTGCCGGAACAGAAATTAAACTTTCTACAGCGCCAAGACTTTCGGCAATGGTAAACAGTTTCAAATTCCCTAAAAATGCATCAACCTGCTTTTCACTGCCGATGTCAAAGGAGATCATGCCGCCGAAGCCAGACCCCTGTGTTTTTGCAAGCTCATGTCCGGGATGATTTGAAGAACCAGGGTAATATAACGTTTGAACAGCAGGGTGATTCTCAAGAAAACTTGCGATTTTCCGCGCATTTTGATCGATCGCTTCCATTCTAAGACCCAATGTTTTAATTCCTCTCATCAACAGCCAGGAATCTTGAGGACCGAGCACGCCGCCTGTGGAATTTTGCACAAAATGGAGCTTTTCACCAAGTTCTTTCGAAGCGGTCACAACTAAACCCCCGACGACGTCACTGTGTCCGCCAAGGTATTTTGTCGCACTATGAAGCACGATATCAGCTCCTAAAGCAAGCGGCTGCTGAAAATAAGGCGTGTTGAAGGTATTGTCTACGATAAGCAGAACATCCGCTTTTTTGGCAATATCAGACATAAGCGCCAAATCGGTAATTTTGAGCAGCGGATTTGTCGGTGTCTCAATATAGATGGCTTTTGTGTTAGGGCGAATCGCATTTTCAACTTCTTCTCTGCTGCTTGTATCGACAAATGTTGACTCAATACCGAGACGATTAAGCACCTTTGTCATCACGCGGTATGTTCCGCCGTACACATCATCAGTCAACACGACATGATCCCCGCTGTTAAACAGCATCATGACCGCGGTAATGGCAGCCATTCCAGAACTGAACGCATAACCCGCTTCCCCGCCTTCCAGCTCTGTCACAAGCGTTTCGAGAGCAGACCTTGTCGGATTCGCCGTTCTGGAATACTCATAGCCGGTATGCTGCCCTGCTTTCGGCTGCTTGTACGTGCTAACTTGATAAATAGGCACAGACACTGCACCTGTTTTCTCATCACCTGTGATTCCCCCGTGAATCATCAAAGTTTTTTTCTTCATATCAGATGCCTCCTTCGTATATGTGTTTACTGATATATCGATCGCTGCTGTCAGGCAATACCGTGACTATATTTGTTCCTGCTGAGGCTTTTTTCGCTTCCTCTAATGCTGCATAAAGCGCTGCACCTGATGAGCTTCCGATCAGCAGACCTTCTTGTTCCGCTGCTTCTTTTACAAGCCTGAACGCATTCTCATCTGTTACGGTGTAAATCTCATCAAAATGGCTCTTATTCATATAATCAGGAATGAACTCCATTCCGATGCCTTCTGTTTTGTGGGCGTGTGGCTCTCCTCCATTTAAAATAGACCCCTCTGGTTCGACAATGACCGTTTTGACTGCTGGATTTTTTTCCTTTAAGAAGGAAGCAGTTCCTGCAAATGTGCCTCCTGATCCCGCTCCTGCAACGAACGTATGAATATTGCCGTCAAGCGCTTCCCAAATTTCAGGTCCAAGCGTCTTATAGTAAGTCGATGGATTTACTTGGTTTTTAAATTGCAAAACGCAATAAGAATTGTCAATTTCAGTCTCCAGCTGAATGGCTTTTTGAATGGCTCCCTGCATTCCGTCTTGACGCGGCGTATGAATGATTGATGCGCCAAGCGCCTGCATAATTTGCTGTTTTTCTGTACTGAAATGCTCTGGGACACAAAAAATCGCTTGCAACCCATGTTTTCTGGCACTCAGCGCAAGGCCAATCCCTGTATTTCCTGCCGTAGCTTCGATAATTACGCCGCCTGGCTTCACCTTGCCCGATTCCAATGCGTCACGGATCAGCATATCGCCTAGTCTGTCTTTGATGCTCCCGCCGGGATTCATCATTTCAAGCTTGGCAAACACTGTGACGCCTTTTGGAACATCAAAGTTCTTCAAGCGGAGAAGGGGTGTATTTCCAATCAGCTCCGTAATGTCGGTAATAACAGTCATATATGTCCTCCTCCTTGATAGAGGTTGTTTTTAGGGAAAACGGAGGAGAATTCTCCCCCCGTTTTAATGAATTCGTTTGATCACTTTTAACACAAGCTCTGTGGAATTGACAGCCGCCTGCTCTAAAAATTGGTCAAATGATACATGTGATTCTTTTCCTGCGATATCAGATAACGCTCTGATGACGACAAACGGCGTTTTAAATTGATGGCATACTTGAGCCACTGCCGCAGCTTCCATTTCAACCGCGTACAGATCAGAAAATTTCGCACGCACATCTTCAACCCGCTTCGGATCGTTCATAAAAGAATCGCCTGTTGCAATCGTTCCTTTTGCAGCCTGAATGCCGTCAAGTTCAGAAACCGCTTCTTCAGTGATGCCGATCAGCTTTTCGTCTGCCTCATAAGCAGCCGGAAGCCCCGGAACCTGGCCATATTCATAGTCAAAGGCCGTTACATCCACGTCATGGTGGCGAACGTCAGTTGAAATGACGACATCCCCTACATTCAGTGTATGATGAAATCCGCCCGCTGAGCCTGTGTTAATCACATAATCAGGTTTATATCGGTCAAGCAAAAGCGTTGTGCTGATGGCAGCATTTACTTTTCCAATTCCTGATTTTAAAAGAATCACTTCAGTTCCTTCATATTCTCCTGTTGTAAATTCACAGTGTGCGATTGTTTCTGTTTTTGCATTTTTAAGTTTGCTTCTTAAGATCGTAACTTCCTCTTCCATTGCTCCGATGACTGCTAGTTTCATCTATTCACATTCCCTTCACTTTACCGTTTGATCGCCTCCATTATCCACACGAAGTCGTTATGCTGAGTGAATTGGACTGCAAAACTTTCAGCTATAAACATCTCTTTCAATGCACCCAATGTAGGATAATGCTCCGTCTCTAAATCATCTGCCAGCTGATAGAACCCTTGAGAACGAGCTTTATCAATCGCCTGTTGATACGCTGGCACATCTTCAAAGACGGTATCGGCAAACACTATTTTATCATGCAAGCGAAGGTATTTGCCATATTGCTTTATGGCAGCCCGCTTTTCTTCGTCGGTCAAATGATGAAATGCATATGAACTGACAATTGTGTCAGCCTGAAATGGCGGATCAGGAAATGTCAGGAAGTCTCCGTCAACGATTTCCGCCCTGTCCGAAAGCTTATCAGAAGCTAATTTACGCATTGCAGGAGACGGTTCGATTCCAAATACAGCTTTGCCCGCCTCCAGCAGCTTCACTGTCAAATTCCCCGTCCCCGGGCCAAATTCTAACACATGTGTTCCAGACCTGCGGACAATGGCATCAAGGATACTATCATAGCCTCTGAACGCTTCTTTATACTGAATATCAAAACCTTGTACTGTTTGATCATAAGTTGCGGCCCAATCTTCAAAGAGAGGGATAAATTCACGTCCCATAATTATCACACTCCATATTTTATAATTCCTATAAGTATACTATGAATTAATGATGGAACAGTTCCTATCATACCACATCTTCCAGAAAGCAGATACTAAAACATCTTGTGCATTTTATGCCATCTATGTTGCGTGTTGCCTGGAAAAAAGCTTATACTTCATATGACTTGTGAAAGCTGGAGGGCCGAGATATGAATTTTCAATTGGATCTGATAAAAGACAAAGTGGAGTTTTTCGAAGCGGCTTCATTGCAGGAGCTTGAAAAGAAAATCAATACTCAAATTGAAAACAATAAAGCTATCATGCTCCGGGTGAAATCTGTTTCACACCAAACTGCTGTGGCAGACGAAAGAATATTATACAGCGCGGTGGTTCATTTCGCAGCTGAGGCTTAAAACAAAAGCAGCCGGTTCTCAGCCCGGCTGCTTTTGTTATTTTAATTTCTCTACTTTTGTCGGCTTCCAGCCTTTTTCATCAACCCATGTAATGGTGACCTGATATTTATCACCAGTCGTCTTGTCTAAAATCTTGCCTTTAGCGTCCTGAGGGCTGCCGTTATTTCCGAGCCAGAGCACTGTCATATGATCTGTTGAAACACCTGTTGCATATGACATGGCTTTCAGCATCTCAGCCCAGTCTTTTGAGCTTGAGTCATACGTCGCGACGTGCTCGCCCTTCTGTTCAGTTCCGACCGCTTTCCAATCAGAGTTTTCATACGTTTTTTCCACATCGCTTGATGAGCCGCCATCTGTTACTTTTGCATCTTTAAGCGGGTCATCTGAATCATCATGTTTAGAAGCATCATCTTTTTTGGAGTCTTCTGAGTCGTCAGAAGACTTCTCAGAATCCTTTTCGCTGTCAGATGGATCTTTCTTGCTGTCTTTTATATCTTCGTCCGATTTCTTTTCAGTCTTGCCTGAAGCCGGAGATTCCTGTTTTTGCACTGTTTCAGAGTCCTTGCTGACATCTTTGCTGGAAGGACTGTTAATGAAAAGATTCGCTGCTACTACGACGATTAGAATAGATACGATTGCAATTAAAATGTTAAGCACTAAATTAGCTTTCCTGCGCTTATCACGATTTTCATAACGAGATTGATTATTGCTCAATAATTCTGCACTCCTTTATCCCTCTTGGCTCAGCATATATTTTACCATGTACTGAGAAGTTGTTCTATTTCTGATTGATTTCAATTTCGTGTACTTTTTTAACAATATCATAAAATACCGAATTTGTCAGAGCCTTATCCCCTGGTGTATCCATGTGTAAAACGACAAGAGCGTATTTCGGCTTCTCTGCGGGGAAATATCCGGCAAACCATTTTTCATAGAGCGTTTCTTTCTCTTTTGAGAGCTTGCCTGTCTGGGCTGTCCCTGACTTTCCTGCTACAGTATACGGAAGATCCTGAAACCTTCTGCCCGTCCCAGAAGGAGATTCTACCACCCGCCGCAGCATTTTTTGAAGCTGCTGTGCTGTATATTTGTCTATTGTTTCTCCTTTGAGCTTCTGATCTTTAAACGCAACCAGTGTTGTGCCGTTTTTATACTCAATTTGTTCAGCGATTTTCACCTGCCGCTTTTCTCCGCCACGAGCAATTGTCGCCATCATATTGGCTACTTCGAGCGGCGTTACCTTTACATTTTTCTGCCCGATCGCTGTTTGCGCAATGGCTTTCTTAACTGATTTGTCCTTTTCATCCCCCCAAATCACGCCGCTTTTTTCGTTATACAATTGACGGAAATCTGTTTCGTGATACAGTTTTCCTTCCCAGCCTGCCCGATCCGTGAGAGACAGCTTTTCAGACATGTCTTCAATAACTGAGCTGTCTTTTTCCATTAATTGTTCTGCAAGACTCGTAAATGTGTAATTACAGCTTTGGGCAAAACTTTCATCAAAAGACAAGGTCCCTTTGTTGTCGCCCGGTTCCCCGTACAGGTTTACATTGCAATTAAAGGTTTGGCTAGGCTTCACCGCATTATTTTCAATCGCAGCTGCGGCAATGACTGTTTTAAAAACAGAACCGGGATAGATTGGCGTCAGCATATAATGTTGAAGCGTATTTTGCTGTGAGACATCTGCATCAGGTTTGCTCACAATCCCCAAAACACTGCTATTTTCGATGTCCAGCAGCACAGCTCCGCCTTTTTTCAGCCCCTGTTTATTCAATACCTTCTCTATTGCTTTTTGAATGTTTTGATCAATTGTTGTTTTAATCTGGAGCGGATAAAAAGTATTGGCTTCAGCTGTATATTTGACGTCCATGCCAAACAAAGGGTTTCCTTTTCCGTCTACATGATATAAAAGCTTTGTGTCTTGTTCCGGAAGCAAAAACTCATCAAATGACCGTTCTAAACCAGTTGTTCCGATTTTTGTTGTGATCGGAAGGTTCTTCTTATCAGGATATTTTCTGCGGAGAAGCACCGGATCTTGATTTGTGCTCCCGATCGTATGTGAAGCAAGGCTGGGCTTGTCTTCATTCTCCATATATACGCCGTAAATCCCGGGATATTTCAAAGAATTGATTTTTGTGATAGCTCGTTTTGAAAGTGTTTTGATTTTCCTTTGTTGCAAAATGACCGGTTTCTTTGCCTTTACTAGTGTCTTATGCAATTGATCCTCAGACATACCGAGGATATTCGCAACTTTTTCGATCGGCCAATCCTGGGTCAGCAGAAAAGGAAACAACACAACTGCAGGCTCACTTTTGCCTGTTAGCGCTTGTCCGTTTCGATCTAAAAAGGATCCTCTTCCGTCAGAAATGAGCACCTCCTCTGTCCGCTGTTTCACACTTTCTTGAATCAAATTGATTTTCTTTTTAGAAAATGATTCGGTGAAAAACAGCTGGATTTCCGCCAGCCGCAGTAGAAGAAGAAAAAACACAACCAAAAAAGCAATGACTGTCAGCTTCATTCGTTTCGATATCTTCATAAAAAAGCACCTCCCCCACATTGTGGACGAGGTGCTTCTTTGCTAAACGGATGTTAGGAAATTTTCACAATTTTCACGAGCATTTCTCCGCCCGGTGTTTGAACTGTGACTTCATCTTCAACTTTTTTGCCCAGCAGGCTTTTGGCAATCGGTGAATCGTTTGAAATTTTTCCTTCAAACGGATCAGCTTCAGCGCTTCCCACGATTGTATATGATTCTTCGTCACCGTCAGGCAGTTCCACGAAAGTGACCGTTTTACCTAAACCGACAACGTTAGATCCGCCATCATCTTCAATGATTTTCGCATTGCGGATCATATTTTCAAGAGTTGTGACACGACCCTCTACAAATGCCTGCTCTTCTTTCGCTGAATCGTATTCAGAGTTCTCGGAAAGATCCCCGAAACTTCTTGCGATTTTGATGCGTTCTACTACTTCTTTTCGTTTAACCGTTTTCAAATATTCTAATTCTTGTTCAAGTTTTTGTTTTCCTTCTTCAGTCATAGGAAAAACTTTTTCTTGTGCCATGTCCCTTCACTCCTTCTGGTTGTCCCTCACCATCTTCGATTATGTATGAGAGCATAAACTAAAAATACAAGAATGAGAACACAGGGCAGTCCTCGTTCTTCTCTCCCATATAGGTACTGTTTATCTTAAACTGAATCTTGTCTTACTGCAAATATTTTGCGCTTATAAACAGGGAAAGAAGGGAATTCACACATCCCCTTCCTGCCTATACATAATATGGTCAGAGTTATTTATGTCTATGCTATGGTATTACAAAATCGCATTTTGTTCAAGAATGGTTTGGATTTTTATGGCCATCAGCTTAATTTGTCCTCTAGAGTTCTGAGTACAACCCATTTATAATGAAATCTTATTATGTAAAATTTCCATTCGCTTTGATTCGCACTGTTTGATAAAAAGGACGAGCAAACTGTGGTGTGGACAATACGAGCATTTCTCTTCTGTTTTAAGCTTAATTTAATTTTTAACAGCAACTCTGAATTTTAATTTAGCACGCATCTTAGACAATGTGCAAGCAACATGCAAAAGAACGCTCGGAAAAAGAATTGCCCGGTACGCTGCATGCAGGTAAAGCCGCTAACAAATTAATCAGATCATTGTGAACATGCTTTTATATAGAAAGAACTCGACTCATATAAAGTCCCTCTCTAATTGATATGATTCCCTCATAGCAAACACCTACTACTATGAAGGAATTTTGTATGAGGATCATATGTTTATCTTTCCTCAATAGGATTGTGTTTTGTTGTTTTCAACCCTGTTATCACTTTTTTGATGATCCTTAGTAATACATAAACCATCAGAACAGCGATTAAATAATTAACAACATTAAACTCTGTCTTTATAAATTCTGTTGGAGTAAATAACAAAAACCTATTTCCTACAAACCCATCATAGCTACGATAAATCACAAAATGAATAGGGAAACCGAGAGCATACCCCAATTCTGAAACTTTCTCATAGGGGATCACAAAAATCGAAATAAGCGGAACTAGAAAGCTTATCAAACCTAACTTATATTTTTTCAATCGGTTTTTCATGCAATCACTCCCTTCCCCTTATATATTACCCGGCAATTATAACATATCCAAATAAATAATTTTATTGAAAAATATAAATATTTTGGTTTTTTATGGATTCAAGGACTTTCATATGTTTTAATTGGTTTGTAAGAACTAAATTGAATGGGGGTTGAAAGTATGAAAAGGATTTTAGTTTTAGTCATTGCCCTTGGCTTGGCTTTGGTTCCTTATGCTTCAGCCAACGCAGAATCCACAACAAAAGAGAGTGCTGAAACAAAGAACCAAGTGGAAAAGTTACAAAAAGACCTTGGTTTTGAATTAGTGGATATCTCAAGTGAAGAATTTTCAAGTGTAACTAAAAAGGATTTTTTGAAGTTTGACTCAGTTCAGGATTTTGAAGAATTTATTAAAAATGCTCAACAACCACAAGAGTTTGAAGAGACCATTAATGTTAGTGAAGATACTCCTCTAATTAAACCACAAGTAAGTGACTCACATGTTATCAATTGGTGGTCGCCTTTTACAGGTTGGGGTATGACAGGGATGGCTTGCTGGAAAAATATCGCGTTTAATTACCAATATAAATTTGTAAATAAGAAGCCTCAGTTCACCAAAGTGTCAGGTATTGACTCTTATGTTACTGGCCTTAACGTAGCTTGGTGGAAACAAACTGGAAAGAGCTATAACATTACTAAAACCAAAACAACTAATGATACTGCAAAAATTAAGGTTGTAGGAGCTATGGTTCTTGGTATAGACATTAAAGGATTTACGATTGGAGCTAAAATCGGACAAACTTGGAACGGCAGTTTGCGTTTATATTAAAAGCAAAAAGGGGTGATTGATACCCCTTTTTATTTTATTCTCTCTCCGTAATTAAGTGTATACATAGAGACAAATAAAAGTATATGGTCAACTTTTATGCAGTCTTATATTTAACGCCTCCTGACTTGCTATACAAATGTCGACGTCGAAAGACTTATAAATTCTCGTTGCCGTTTGTGCCGTCTCCTGCATGCTCTATATTGCAATTTTAGGGATGCCTTGCCTCATCTATCGGAAGCATCAAGGTAAAGGATGAACAACACAATGCACCTATCCATCTTAATCTGTTCTTTAGTACATTTTAAGGTGAGTAACGAAAAAGGAAGGTACTGCAAACTATGAAGGTGAGAATAAACTATGTCGTATTGTTCATTATTTTATTTGAAGGTTTTTTATAGAAGTATGCATTAGAAAATGTCCTTGACTATTCATTGGCGGTCGGTATTACCTTTCAGATCATATTTATTATTTGCGCCTTCATTTTTGCAGTAAAAGAGAAAAAGAACTGAAGCAGGATACAGTAAGTAACTGCTGTGTTTTTTTCTTGTTATTTCCGAGATGCTAAAGAACAAAAGCATGAATTGAAACTGAAATTTCTTAAAAAAACGCGGGCAAAAAATGGGCAAGGTCGTTTTTCAGACCTTGCCCATTCGCTTAAAACGCCTATTATATAAGGTTTTTCTCTAGTATCGTCTGAATCTTCGTGACCATTAGATCAATTGCGACGTGATTTTGTCCGCCTTCTGGAATAATAATATCCGCGTATCGTTTCGTCGGCTCGACAAATTGGTTATGCATCGGACGGACAACGGACACGTATTGTTCAATGACAGAATCAATAGAGCGGCCGCGCTCATTAATGTCTCTCATAATCCGTCTGATGATACGCAAGTCAGCGTCTGTATCAACGTAAAGCTTGATATCCATCAGATCACGGAGTCTTTTGTCTTCAAGAACTAGTATACCTTCAAGGATAATAACATCCTTTGGCTCTACATGAATCGTTTCTTCTGAACGTGTGTGAAGCTTATAATCGTAAATCGGCTTTTCGATCGGGCGGTAATTCAACAGATCCTGAATATGCTCGATTAAATAGTCATTATCAAACGCAAGCGGATGATCATAGTTTGTGTTCAGTCTTTCTTCAAATGGAAGATGACTTTGGTCTTTATAATAAAGGTCTTGCTGGATCATTAAAATCGAGTGCCCCTTAAATTGTTCATAAATGGAACGTGTGACACTCGTTTTTCCTGAACCGGAACCTCCCGCGATTCCAATGACTACTGGACTCTTACCCATGGGCTATTACTTCCCCTTTCTCATCATGTTGCTCGGATAAATCTTTTTGTCTAGTTTGAATTTGACAATTTGCAGGGGATGGCGGGCAGCATCAAGCTCATTTCCGTCTTCGTCCCAAATGGTTTCGATTGTATGTGTAAAGTTTTCAATTTCAGGGCCGAAAAATTCCACTTCGTCGCCTTTTTTGAAGAAATTGCGCTGCTGAAGCGTGACCATTTGTGTGTCTTCATCATAATTGAGCACTAAGCCGACAAAATCAAACGTCGTTTTTTTGGCGTGCTCGCCAAACATTTGCTCTTCATAGCCTGGCGTTCCTTCAAAGAAAGCTGTCGCAGTGTCACGATTGGCACACTTATCAAGCTCTTCAAGCCATTCTTTTTGAATCACAAAGTTTTCTGGATCAGCGCAATAAGCATCAATAACTTTACGGTATACACTAACAACTGTTGCTATATAATGAATTGATTTCATGCGTCCTTCAATCTTTAAGCTGTCGATGCCCATTTCGATCATTTTCGGAATGGATTCAATCAGCTTCAAATCCTTCGGGCTCATCGCAAATGGTGCATCTTCTTCATCATACAAAGCAACGGCGTTGGCACCGTCTGTTTGATAGAGGTCATAATCCCAGCGGCATGACTGGCAGCAGCCTCCGCGATTGGAATCCCGTGCTGTCATGTGATTGCTCAGCACGCAGCGGCCGGAATATGCGATACACATCGCGCCATGAATAAAGGATTCGATTTCAATATCTACTTTTTCTTTCATTTCTTTGATTTCCAGACCGCTTGTTTCACGTGCCAGCACGACGCGGTCAAGACCTTCTTCCTTCCAGAACTGGACAGCCTTCCAGTTTGAAAGAGACTGTTGCGTGCTCAAGTGAACCTCAACATTCGGCGCCACTCTGCGGCATGTTTCGATAATCAGCGGATCTGCCACAATGATGCCGGCAACGTTGGCATCTCCAAGCGCTTTTAAATAGTCCTCAAGCCCGTCCATGTTTTCATTATGAGCGAAAATATTTGTCGTTACGTAGATCTTCGCGCCATATTGTTTCGCGAATTCCACGCCTTCTGCAATTTCTTCGATCGTAAAGTTATCGGCATTTGAACGGAGCCCATATTCCTGTCCTCCGATAAAGACCGCATCTGCTCCGTAATGAACAGCAATTTTCAGCTTTTCAAGATTGCCCGCGGGTGCGAGAAGCTCGGGCTTTTTCGTAATCACACGCTTACCATTGACGATTGTAGATATTTTATCATTTACGGCAGTCATAGCTTAACCTCCTTTTGATTAATAAACCGTTTCTTTGAAGAAGAATCCGGTATCGATTTTTCTGTTAACTGGCTGGATGCTTTCAATGCGTTCTACCCAGTCTTCTTTTTTCTCTTCGTATTCGTCACGGTTTTCCGCACACAGATCAATGGCTTCTCTGTACATTTTGGTGACTTCTATTAGGTATTCAGGCGTTTTCAAGACACCGTCGATTTTGAAAGAATCAATGCCTGCATCTATTAAGTCTTCTAGCTCATCAATGATGCACACATCGTTCGGACTCATGATGTGCGTGCCGTTTTCATCTTCGAAAATCGGATATTTGTTATCACGTTCTTTATCGTGCAAAAACATACCCGATTCTTTTTTCTTTCCTTCAAGATCCATGACTTTTCCTTGATATTCAAAATAGTTTCCAATCAAAGAACGCTTTGATTGGAACATGCACGTCATGCCATGCACATGGATTTCAATCTCAACTTCAGCGTTTTCTTTAATCTCCACAATGCTGTCCATGTTTAACTCTCTGGCAAGCACAGACCGCGCCGCGCCTTTACGCCCCCAGTAGTTGCATGTATAGTAGTTGGTGCCTGTCGTCTCTGTGCTCCAATGAAGCTTCAGGTCAGGCGCAGATTCACGGGCAGCCATAAGCACAGCAGGATCACCGAATACCGCGGCATCGACACCGGTTTCCGCTAAGAAAGCCAGATATTCGCCAAGCTCGCTCACTTTATCGTTATGGAAAATGGCATTTACAGCAACGTATACCTTTGCCCCTTCTTTGTGAGCAATCTCTACAGCTTTTGTTACATCTTCACGAGAAAATTCTCCGGCTAATCTCAAGCCATATCTCTGTTCCCCAACTAAAAACGCAGTTGCCCCCGCCTGTATCAGCGGTAAAATGTCTGCTGTACTCGTCGGCGTTACTAAGAGCTCTGGTTTTTTCATGACGTTCACCTCTTCTTTTTACTAATCGCAAGTCCGTCCCCGACAGGAATAATCGCAGTTTGATAATCCGGATGATTCATCAGCCAGTGATTATATTCATCAATTTTTGTTATCAGTCTGCGCCTTCTTTTCGGTTCTATTTTGCTGTAATCCTGTGCCACCAGACCTTTAAACAGCACGTTGTCTGTTATAATCATCCCGTCCGGTGAAAGCATCGGTTCATATAAATGAAAAAAGTTTTGATACTGACCTTTTGCAGCGTCAATAAAAATAACATCATAAGGCGCGGTTACTTGAACGGCGCCGGCTAATTCAAGCGCATCTCCATAAAAAACATGAATTCGCCCATCAAGCTGAAACTCCTTGATATTGTTTACCGCTTCTTCATGCCGCTTCTCATTGCGTTCAATTGTATATATGTCAGCAGATGACAGCTCCAGTGCCATTCGAATGGCGGAATAACCAATGGCCGTTCCGATTTCTAATATTTTTTTCGGCTGTTTTACAGCTAAAATTTGAAGCAGCACCTCCATACCCGCTTTTTCCATGATCGGGACATGATGTTCTTCTGCATATGCTTCAAGTTTTTTCACGTTTTCCGGCCGAGGCTTCAATAAGGCTTCTATATAGTCATTTATTTGTTCATAGCGGTCCGTCACGACAAACAGCCTCCCGTTTTCTAAAAAGGAGTGCCCCAGTCTTTTGCGCAGGACACTCTCTGAATATATCATGATACATCGGTAAACAACCCGATATATTTTATCATAAAACCTTGCGGAAAGCGAATAAAAGGAGAGCTTTTTGCTCTCCTTTTATTTCTCGCTTTTTGAGGAAATGTATTTTTCTTTTGCTTTATTATGCTCTTTTAGCGTTTTTGTAAATACGACCTCACCGTTTGATTTAGCCAAGAAGTACAGATAGTCTGTTTGATCTGGATGCAGCGCCGCTTCCCATGACGAAATGCCGGCGTTGGCAATCGGTCCTGGAGTCAGTCCTGTGTTTTTATACGTGTTGTACGGTGAATCGATTTTCAGATCCTTATAAAGCACCCGATTTTTATGCTTGCCTGCCGCATACAGCACAGTCGGATCTGTTTGAAGCGGCATTTTCTCTTTCAAGCGGTTATAAAAGACGCTTGCAATTTTATGGCGATCGGCTTTTTCAGTGGCTTCTGCCTCAATCAAAGAAGCCATTGTCAGCAGCTTATGCACAGAAAGTTTATTTTTCTTCATTTCTGGTTTGACAGTTTCGACATGAGCGTTTGTCTGTTTGATCATGGCCGTGATCATATCTTCAAGTGATGTGTCTGGATCGTTAAAAGGATATGTAGCCGGGAATAAGTACCCTTCCAGCGGGTGTTTCACGTTTTTATTGAACACATCGTTTGTCACAGTGTCCGGGAATTCTTTCTTCAGTTGATTGATAAATGTTTTATCGTCCAGTTTCGCTAAGATTTGCTTTTTAGAGTATTTTGTTTCCTCAGCGATAGCGTCCGCAATTTGTGTCAGCTGTGCTCCCTCAGTCACCGTAATTTGAAAAGCGTAGCTTGTAGCACCGCTTGTCAGCTTATGAATAATGGCATCCAAATCCATTCCTTTATTCAGATGGTAGTATCCCGCCTGAAACCCGGAAGCACCTTTATACTTCACATAATACTGAAAAGCTTTCTCGCTTTTTATAACGTCGTTTTTCTTTAATATCGATGCGATAGCCGAAACAGACGAACCGCTCGGAATGTTAATGTCAACTGTCGTTTTACTGTCTTTTTCTACAGGTTCAAGCAATGACTTCCCATATAAAAATGCCCCGCCAATGATGAGAAGCAGCACAATAATGGAAGACAGTATAATTCTTTTTTTCGTAAAAAATGATTTTTTTTGCTGATTGATATACATTAGGTCTCCTCCCATCAGCTCTTATACTACATGATTCATTGTAGTTCGGCAATTTATTACAAAAAAAGGGGGATAGACGTCTTCATAAAGCAGAAAAAAGCCGGAGCAATTCAGCTCCGGCTTTCGTTGTTTGACGCGGTATTTTATTCTTCGTCTTCGTCTGCTAAGAACGTGTTCAATGTTTCTTCGATCATATCCCATTCTTCGTCAGTTTCGATCGGGAATAACTCACCATTTTCACCGTTTTCGTTTGGCGTGAAACTGGAAGCAAGAATTTCTACTTCGTCGTCATTTTTTGCTTCCATTGGGTAGTACAGCACATATGACTTGCCAAACTCTTCGTTTTCAAATGTAAACAGCACTTCGCAAAGCTGTTCATTTCCTTGTTCGTCAACAATTGTAATATTATTTTCGCCGTGTTCCATTTTCTTCACCTCTGGCTTTAATTTAAGCTGTCAAGATATCCTTGCAAAATCAAAACAGCCGCCATTTTATCAATGACTTTTTTTCGTTTTTGCCTGCTGACATCAGCTGCAATCAGCATTTTCTCAGCCGCCATTGTGGTAAGACGCTCGTCCCACAACACAACAGGAACATTGTACGTTGTTTCAAGCACTTTCGCAAATGTTTGGCTGGCTTCGCCTCTCGGGCCGACTGTTCCGTTCATGTTCTTCGGAAAGCCGAGCACGATTTTATCTATAGTATCGTCCTTTATCAGTTCAGATAAACGGGATAAACCATAATCGCCTTCCGCTTCATTAATCTTAATGGTCTCAATGCCTTGAGCAGTCCAGCCCATTTCATCGCTCAGAGCAACACCGAGTGTTTTGGTTCCTAAATCGAGTCCTAATATTCTCATGTTTTGTTTACGCCTCTTTATGCTGTTCTAAATAAGACTTTACCAATTCCTCGATTAATTCGTCTCTTTCGAGTTTGCGAATTAAATTGCGAGCGTCACGATGCCTAGGAATATAAGCGGGATCACCTGACAGCAAGTATCCGACAATCTGATTGATTGGATTGTAGCCCTTTTCCTGAAGCGCGTCATATACTGTAATCAGCACCTCATTTACATTAGTCTCAGCAGAATCATCGGAGAAATTAAATTTCATCGTTTTATCAAACGAGCTCACCGTTTTGCACCTCTTTCCCAAATTCGCAGGCAAAGTTCAGCCTGGATCCTAATCTTACCATCATTCTACACTACATGGGCAAATTATAAAACGGATTTCACCCAATCTTCTACAGAAGCAAGAGCTTCTTCTAATTTTTCCGGCTGCTTGCCGCCTGCCTGCGCCATATCCGGACGGCCTCCGCCGCCTCCGCCGCAAACTTCCGCAGCTTGCTTCACGAGCTTGCCGGCATGAAGGCCCTTCTCAATGAGATCCTTTGTTACACCGGCAGAGATATTGACTTTATCATTTTGCACCGCGCCCAGCACAATCACCGCAGAGCCAAGCTTTGCTTTCAGCTCATCCACCATTGTACGGAGGTGGTTCATGTCTTTTGCATTTACTTTTTCCGCGAGCACACTGACGCCGTCAACGTCTTTTACTTGTGAAAGGATCGCGCCTGCTTCCACATTGCCGAGTTTTGCTAGAAGAGATTCGTTTTCTCTTTGTGCGTCTTTAAGTTCAGCCTGCAGAGCCGCAACCCGTTTCGGCACTTCTTTGATATTTGTTTTCAGCTCGTCAGCAGTCTGTTTTAACACTGAAATTTGGCTGTTCATTTCGACATAAGCGCCTTGTCCGGTTACAGCTTCAATCCGTCTTGTTCCCGCACCGATTCCAGATTCAGAAACGATTTTAAACAGGCCGATTTCCGCTGTATTTCTGACGTGGCAGCCGCCGCACAGCTCTAAGCTGTACTCTCCGACTTGAACGACACGGACAATATCGCCGTATTTTTCTCCGAACAGAGCCATCGCGCCCATTTCTTTTGCCTCAGAGATCGGCTTCAGGTCAATGCTGACCGGGATGCTTGCCCAGATCTTTTCGTTGACGATTCTTTCAATTTGTTCAAGTTCTTCTGTTGTCACTTGGCCAAAATGCGAGAAGTCAAAACGAAGACGGTTTTCTGTCACAAGAGATCCTGCCTGATTGACATGCGCTCCCAGTACATCTTTTAGCGCTTGGTGTAATAAATGTGTTGCTGTATGGTTTTTAATGACGCCGCTTCTCATATGGTCTTCAACTTCAGCAGTTACATGAAGGCCTTTTTGAACAGAACCGCTCTCAACAATACCTTCATGCACATGCTGGCCGTTCGGCGCTTTTTGCACATCTTTAATTCTTACGACTGCCTGTTCGCTGCGGAGATAGCCTTTATCGCCGATCTGGCCGCCGCTTTCTGCATAGAACGGAGTTTCATCAAGAATGATTTGAACACTTTCTCCTTCATGCGCCTCTTCAATGAATTGGCCGTCCTGAAGAAGCACAATGACATTGGCCTCAGCTTTTGTTTGAGCGTATCCGACAAATGTGCTTTCATCGGTAACATCGCGTAATGCGCCGCCCTGCACCTGCATGCTGCCGACATCCTGGCGAGCGTTTCTTGCGCGTTCACGCTGCTGATTCATTTCTTCTTCAAACCCTTGATGGTCAACCGTCATGTTCTCGTCTTCCGCGTATTCTTCAGTCAGCTCGACCGGGAATCCGTACGTATCGTAAAGTTTAAACACGTCAGCACCTGAAATCACGCTGCTGCCCTTGTCTTTTTCCTTTTTGATCATTTCTGACAGGATGGCAAGCCCTTCATTAAGGGTTTCATGGAAGCGCTCTTCCTCGGTTTTGATCACTTTTGCAATGAAATCTGCTTTCTCTTTGACTTCAGGATAGAAATCAGCCATGATTTCAGCGACAACCGGCACTAAATCGTACATGAACGGACGGTGGATGTTGATTGTTTTGGCATAACGCACAGCACGGCGCAATAAGCGTCTTAATACATAGCCGCGGCCTTCATTTGACGGAAGCGCTCCGTCACTGACAGCAAAGGCAACCGTTCTGATATGGTCGGCAATCACTTTAAACGCAGTGTCTTTTACATTATCTTCACCATAAGCTTCACCAGAAATGGTTTCTGTCGCTTTGATAATCGGAACAAACAAATCAGTATCAAAGTTTGTCGGAACATTTTGGATGACAGATACCATTCTTTCAAGCCCCATGCCCGTATCAATATTTTTCTTCGGAAGCGGTGTATATGTGCCGTCAGGGTTATGGTTGAACTCAGAGAACACAAGGTTCCACACTTCCAAGTAACGGTCGTTTTCTCCGCCAGGGTAAAGCTCCGGATCTTCTGGATCATTGCCGTATGCTTCACCGCGATCGTAGAAAATTTCAGTATTCGGGCCGCTCGGACCTTCACCAATATCCCAGAAATTCCCTTCCAGACGGATGATTCTTTCTTCAGGAATGCCAATTTTTTTCGCCCAGAACTCATATGCCTCTTCATCTTCAGGGTGAACGGTAACAGAAAGAAGCTCCTCATCGAAGCCGATCCACTTGTCACTCGTTAAAAATTCCCAAGCCCATGTAATGGCTTCTTCTTTGAAATAATCACCGATGGAAAAGTTTCCGAGCATTTCAAAAAATGTATGATGGCGCGCAGTTTTCCCTACATTTTCTATATCATTTGTTCTGATCGCTTTTTGAGCGTTTACGATTCTTGGATTTTCCGGAACGACTCGGCCGTCAAAATATTTTTTCAGCGTCGCAACCCCGCTGTTGATCCAAAGCAGGGAAGGATCCTCATGAGGCACTAATGACGCGCTGGGCTCGACCGCATGTCCTTTTTCTTTAAAGAAATCCAAAAACATTTGACGCACTTCCGCAGAAGTTAAGTGTTTCATTATATGTCCTCCTCTATAAAAATCGAAATTCTCTTCAGTGACAGCAAAAAAGCCCTCCCCCTATGCAAACCACGCGTTTACACAGGGACGAGAGCTTGCTCGCGGTACCACCCTGATTACGGGCATGATCATTCGCCCGTCACCTTTTACCCTGTAACGCAGGGATGTGCGGCAGTGATTAACTGCACTCAGGATTAGCTTCCTCCGATCTTCTGCTAAAGCTCCTTTCAGCTTGCGGAGCTTCTCTCTTTAACAGGGCTTCGGTGTACTCAGATCCGTCACTCGAGATTCGTATGTATTCTACGAGAAATTATAGACAAGCTGCACGCCAATGTCAATGCTCCGTCCTCATCCGCAAAAAATGGATCATCATCACTTTTAAAACAGCCGCCGCCGGAACAGCCAGTATCATTCCGATGATGCCGGCAAGCTCTCCTCCGGCAAGCAGCGCGAGCATAATGACGACAGGATGCATTTTTAGACTCCTGCCGACAATGAACGGACTGAGGATGTTTCCCTCCATAAACTGCAGAATAAACACTGTCATCACCACGACAAGAACAGCCTTTACCGAGATGGTCATGGCAATTAAAAGCGCAGGAACAGCTCCAATGAAAGGTCCAAAATACGGGATGACATTCGTTATTCCAGAAATAAGACCTAAAATCAGCGGATACGGAAGCCCGAATATCCAGAAGGTAATGCCTGCAATCACGCCGAGAATCAAGCAGACGAGAAGCTGGCCGCGAATGTAATCGCCAAGGGAGTCATCCACATCCCGCAAGAAGGCGCTGCCCCGTTTTCTCCACGATTTCGGAGTCAAATACCATACTGTCTTTTTCATCAGCTCAATATCCTTTACTATATAAAATACGAGAAAAGGAATGGTTGCCGCAATCAAGAAATAATCAAGCACGTTGCGAATTCCGCTGATCGCACCTTCGATTGTCCCGGCAAAAAACGCCTCTGTCTGGCGGATCATTTTATCTATCCGATGATGCATGCCGTCAGGCCAGTCATCCGTATGGTTATGCACATGAAGAAGAAGCCCATTATATGTTTCGGCAAACATAGGTATATTTTCTGATAAATCCGTCAGCTGTACAATTAAAACAGGCACTCCTTTATACAGCGCCCAGCCAATCCCGCCAAAAAAAAGAATATAAATCACAAGGATGCTCAAAGTCCTCGGCAATCCTTTGCCGTGCAGCCACTCTGTCACCGGCAGCAATAAATAAGAAATAAAAATGGAAATTACCAAAGGAATAAAGATCGTTTTTATGACAAGCCAAAAAGGCGACCATAACATATCTAACATCAAAAAAACGTAAACGGTTAATAGAATCAGCAAACAAATGGCCGCCCACAACAAAATCCGCACCGGTTTTTGAAGCATCTGCTCTCACCTCTTCTATATCATTTGAGGAACGGGGCGAATTATTCTTTCTCCTACAACAAAAAGGATACTCCCAGGAGAGTATCCTTTTTCGCATTAAAACATTTTTGTTATTTTTCTTCTCATCCGCTTCATGCTTCGATTATTCAGCATGTCAGATTGAGTCGCCATTCGGTACACGAGAGCTCCTGCTCCCATTGCCAAAAGTGAAGTCATCGTCCGATTCATCCTGCGCATCTCCTTCCATCATTAAAAATTGATGCTGCGTTCATCCTCAGAAAACAAATCATCCAAGCTGCTTAACGTTCCGTCTTCTTCCACCTGATGAGTTGCAATCTTCCCTTTCACAACTGTCAGTTCAATAAAACAGCTCCAGCAATAATATTGGTTCACGCCGATTTTTCCGATATCTTTACTTTTGCAGTTCGGGCATATAAGCATACTTCACACCTCTATCCGTTCAGGACGATCTCGTCTTTTCTCACCTCGACAAGCGAATCCGCTCTTTGGATTTGGCGCTTGCTTCCCGCCAGATCAGAAAAGAAACCATCCGAGAGTTCATATGCTACGATTATGCCCCTGTCCAAACAAAAGTATACATCTTCCAGCATCCCTAATACATCCCCCTGCTCCGATTTCACGAGCTTCATTTTCATCTGCTCGTACGTGAAGCATGATTTCGGAATGGGCAGAAGCTGATCAGAACTGACAGAAGCTAATATGCGGTCATCAAGTATGCAAGAAATATCATACGCGCGCAAAAGCACATGATGATGATGCAAAAATCGTTTTTGTGCAAGAATAAATCCGAGACAATCTCCTTTCAACGAAAAACAAATATCGGAAATTGTCCCAAGATAACAAGAAGTTCGTTCTGAGTATACTGAGAATCCTTCTACTTCATGGCATGTTCTCAAAGTGTGATCTACCACCTTTTGTTGAACAGGCTTAGGTTTTGCTTTGCGCCTTGGACTCATACAATGAAAAAACTCCCGCTGACACGGGAGTTTTTTACAGCTGTTCTTCTTTCATAAAATCAAATGGCGTTACGCCTTCCATTCCTATATTGGCGTCGTGGACGCTGAACGGGAGCTCTTTTTGCAAAGCTTCGAGCTCGGCGTCCATTTCCTCCGCCTGTAATGACAGCCTGTTTCTCAAGGACGTCTGTCTGACAGTCGCGTCATTATTTTTCACGCCCCACTCGAGCGCCTCCTCTTCTCCGCATAAAATGAGAAATTTCTTCGCCCTTGTAATCGCGGTATATAGGAGGTTTCTTCTGAGCATTCTATAGTAGCCTTTCACAACAGGCAAAACCACAATCGGAAATTCACTTCCTTGCGATTTATGAATCGAGCAGCAATACGCATGGGTAAACTGGTTAAAATCTTTTTTCGTAAACGTCATTTCATGCCCGTCAAAAGAAACGACGGCCATGTCTTCTTTTTCTGTATTTTCCTTCGCGTAAAATATCGACGTAATTTCGCCGATATCCCCGTTGAACACATTGTTCTCCGGTTGATTGACAAGCTGCAAAATTTTATCCCCGGTTCTGTAGACAACATCTCCGAACTTTAATTCTCTCCGTTTTTCTTTAGGAGGATTTAAAATGTCCTGAAGCAGCACATTCAGCTCATTGATGCCGGCTTTTCCTCTGTACATCGGAGCGAGAACCTGAATATCTCTTGCTGTATACCCTTTTTTCAATGCATTGGCGACAACCTTCTCAACTACTTCTTTAATTTGCGAGCCTCCGCAGCGGATAAAAGAGCGGTCCTTCGTGGGGGCAGTCAAATTATTCGGAAGCAACCCATTTTTCATCTCGTGGGCAAGCTCAACGATTGATGATCCCTCCGCCTGCCGGTAGATGTCTGTCAGTCTCACAGTCGGAATCACCTGTGATGCCAAAAGGTCTCTAAGCACTTGGCCCGGACCGACAGAGGGCAGCTGATCTTCATCTCCGACAATGATGATTTGAATATGCTCAGGGATCGCCTTGAATAAATGATTTGCCAGCCAAATATCAAGCATGCTGGCTTCATCGATAATTAACAGCTTGCCTTCGATCGGCTGGTCCTCTGTATGTGTAAAGCCTTCAGCGCCGTTCCAGCCAAGCAGCCTGTGAATCGTGACTGCCGGAAGGCCTGTTGATTCACTCATCCGTTTCGCCGCTCTTCCTGTCGGCGCGGCCAATACAACCGGAAAAGCTTCATCCTTTTTATAAGCTGACGGGTCCAGTGACACACCGTGAAGCTCTCCGTACAGTTCAACAATTCCTCTGATGACCGTCGTTTTCCCTGTTCCCGGGCCTCCCGTTAAAAGAAGCATCGGGGAGGAAAGAGCTTTTTGAATCGCTTCCTTCTGGCTTGGGGCATACTGAACGTTCATCCGTTCTTCCAGTTCTCCTAAAGCGAGCAGAAATTCTGATTCAGGAAACTGATCATCATATTCGGTTTGGCTTGCGATATGCTCTACACGCTTTGCAACGTTTTGTTCTGCGTAAAACAGCGATGGGAAATAACAGCGGCCATCCTCTATGATAATGTCTTTATTTTCTCCAAGGGCAATAATTGCGTTAGCGGCATCCATTTCTGTAATACGCTGTCCTTCTCTTGCTGACTGGTTTAGCAAGGATTGTGTATCAATGATCAGCTGCTCCGTTTCTATGTACGTATGCCCCTCCGATAGACAAGTTGTTTCAAGCGTATACAAAATGGCGGCTTTTATCCGCTCAGGATGATTCCCGGAAAGCCCCATTCTGCCGCCAAGCTCATCCGCTTTCCCAAATCCAATGCCTTCTACATCCTTCACAAGCTGATATGGGTTTTCCTGAATTTTTTCAAGCGTCTCGGATTCATAGGCCTGATAGATTTTCATCGACAGCTGAGGACCGAAGCCAAACTGATTCAAGGAAATCATAATTTGCTCCAGCCCCTGATGCCTCTGCAAGGCGCCGGCTAGTGTATCAGCTTTCTTTTTTGACAGCCTCGGTACATCATAAAGCACTGAAGCGTCAGCCAAAATTTTATTAATGGCACTGTCGCCCAGCTTTTTTACAATTTCTTCGGCTGTTTTTTTGCCGATTCCCTCGAACAAATCACTCGATAAATAGTGAATGATGCCTTCCTTAGTTGTCGGGATCTCCTTTCTGAAATGCTCCGCTTGAAATTGAAGCCCAAATTTTGGATGGGTTACGATCTTTCCGTAAAACGTGTACGTCTCTTCTTCTTGAAGCGCAGGGAAGTAGCCCGTCACAGATACGGCTTTTTCTTCAATCGCTTCGGAGGTCTCTATGACTTTTACTTTCAGAACCGTATATAAATTGGTGTCATTATGATAGATGACTGTATTGACTGTGCCTTTTAAATAGGGCTCTTCCTCCAGTTTAAGCTGATCCGGATGCTGCTGCACGAGCTGTCCCTCCTCCTGTGCCTGTTATGATGGATCGATCAGTTTTTTAGCATGAAGCGCAAGCATATGGTCTGGCTGGATGTCGATCGCCCTGTCCAGCATTTCCAGTGCTTTGTCTCGATTTTCTTTATAAGCATAAGCAACGCCGGCATTGTAAAATGCATCAGCGTGCCCAGGATCCTGTTCTGTTACAGCTGCGAATTGGCTGAGCGCTTCGTCCAGCATTCCCTCGTTCGCTAAGCACATCCCGAATTGAAAGCGCGCCTCCGTATCATTTTCATTCAGCTCGACCGCTCTTTGTAAATATGGCAATGCAAGCTTAGGCTGTTCGAGCTTGACAAGAACCGTGCCGAGCATGTAAAAAAGGTCGCCGTTTTCCATTCCGGCACGAAGCGCTTTTTCAAACATATCTTTCGCTTCTTTGTACATTTCTTTTACCACATAGACATTTCCTGCACCGTAATAAGCAGTGGCTGCGCTATTGTCTAATTCAAGCGCTTTATCATAAAACGCAAGCGCACGTTCCAGCTCATTGACTGATGAAAGCAAGTTAGCAAAGTTGATATAGGGAATCGCGTCTTCTTTATTTTCTTCAATGGCTTTTGTAAATGCCTCAGCCGCTTTCTCGTAATCGCCTTCCTGCATCGCCTCTATACCGAGTTGATTAAAATCCACTGACCATCTTCCTTTCATTAAAAAACCCCAACTCTGTGTTGAGGTTTTTCATCTTTTATACGTACCACAATTTTGTCCCGTCTTTGTACACATCATCAATTGTTCCGCCGCCAAGGCATTCTTCGCCATCATAGAACACAACGGCTTGTCCCGGCGTTACAGCGCGGACTTGTCCATCAAAGATGACTTCTGCTTCGTCTTCACCTGTCATGCGCACCGTTACTTTATGATCTTCTTGACGGTAACGGAATTTAGCCGTGCAGGACAACTCTTCGCCCTTCATGATGTCCGGACGAACCCAGCTGATATTTGTTGCTGTGATTTTGTCGGAATAAAGAAGCGGGTTGTGGAACCCTTGATCCACGTAAAGAATGTTCTTTTCAAGATCTTTACCAACCGCAAACCACGGCTCGCCGCTTCCGCCGATGCCAAGGCCGTGCCGCTGTCCGATTGTGTAGTACATCAATCCGTCGTGGCGTCCTTTTACTTCGCCGTCCATCGTCATCATATCGCCTGGCTGTGCAGGGAGATATTCGCTGAGAAACGTTTTGAAGTTGCGTTCGCCGATAAAACAGATGCCCGTACTGTCTTTTTTCGTCGCTGTAGCAAGATCTGCTTCTTTGGCCAGTTCACGCACACGGCTTTTTTGAAGCTCGCCGATCGGGAACATGACTCTGCTCAGCGTCTCTTCTGTCAGCTGATTCAAGAAATACGTTTGGTCCTTGTTTTCATCAATGCCGCGCAGCATTCTGACCTTACCGCCGCTTCTGTCCACTCTTGCATAGTGGCCAGTCGCTATATAGTCGGCGCCAAGTGACAGGGCATGCTCCAAAAATGCCTTGAATTTAATTTCTTTATTGCACAGCACATCCGGGTTCGGTGTTCTGCCTGCTGTATATTCATCAAGAAAGTATTGAAATACCTTCTCATAGTATTGCTTTTCAAAATTAACGGCATAGTACGGAATTCCGATTTGATTGCAGACGCGGATTACATCTTCATAATCCTCTGTCGCCGTGCAAAAACCATTTTCGTCCGTATCATCCCAGTTTTTCATAAAGATTCCGATTACATCATAGCCCTGTTCTTTTAACAGCAGGGCTGTCACAGAGGAGTCCACTCCGCCGGACATGCCGACGACGACTCTTGTATCCTCCGGCCGTTTTTCCATTTCATTCACTCCAATAGCTAAGCCGCCTTATTGTGTCAGCCGTTTAACAACATCGGCCACATGTAGGGCAGCGGTTTTCACTTGCTCAGCCGTATTGCCAAGGCCGAAGCTGATCCGAATTGACGACGTCAGCCGGTCACTTTCTTCTCCGAACATGGCAGTCAGAACATGAGACGGCAAGACTGAACCGGCCGTACACGCTGATCCGCTTGAGACAGCAACTCCTGCCATATCAAGATTCACCAGCAGCGCTTCCACTGAAATACCAGGGAAATAAAGATTCAGAACATGAGGCAAACTGTGTTCTTTGTCCCCGTTAATCTCGAATGCCACATCGGCATTTTCAAGCGTGTCGGCAATGATGGTTTTAAACGATTGATACTTCTCGTTTTTTTCATCCCGTTCTTCACTTGACAGCTTGATCGCTTCTTTCAGCCCGACAATGCCGGGAACATTTTCTGTTCCGGCACGGCGTTTCCTTTCTTGCTCTCCTCCGAATAAAAGCGGGGAGAGCTTTACATCTTTACTAGCATATAAAAAGCCTGTCCCTTTAGGCCCGTTGAGCTTGTGCCCAGAAACAGACAGAAGATCAATATGGCTGGTTTTCACATCAATTGGCAGCAGCCCGAATGCCTGAACAGCATCGGTATGAAAATAAGCCTGATGTTCCTTCAGCAGCTCACCGATTTCATCGACCGGCTGCACTGTCCCGACTTCATTATTTCCATACATCACTGTCACAAGGATTGTATCATCACGCAGTGCTTCTTTCACCTGTTTTGCACTAACTCTTCCATTTTGGCCAACGTCCAGATATGTGACTTCAAAGCCGTCTTCCTCAAGTTTTTCACATGTGTGAAGCACAGCATGATGTTCAATTTTTGTCGTGATAATATGTCTGCCCAGATCTTTTCTTTGAAGAGCGGTTCCCATAATAGCCAAGTTATCGGCTTCCGTGCCCCCGCTTGTAAATATGATCTCCTGCTCCGCCGCTCCGATTTCTGAAGCAATCTGCGCTCTTGCTTCGTCCACCCATTTCCGAGATTCTCTTCCAAATGAATGAATGCTGGATGGATTGCCGAAATTGCCGGAGAAATGCGGTATCATTTTTTCCAGCACACGCTCATCCATCGGAGACGTGGCGGCATGATCTAAATAAATCCGTTCCATTGTGTTTACACCTCTGATCTAAATATAGAACATATAAGCTTCTTGCTCTCCGTCTGTGTAGCTTGCAAGATCCTCTAATGTTGTACTGTCTAAAACCTCTTTCACAGCGTCCCGGATGCGAATCCAGAGCTCACGCTTGGCAGGCTCCTCGTCTTCCAATACTTCTACAGGGCTGATCGGCCCTTCGAGTACACGGATAATATCTCCCGCCGTAATGGAAGCCGGCTCACTGCCTAATACATATCCGCCGTATGCGCCTCTGATGCTTTTTACTAAACCGGCATTTCGGAGCGGTGATACCAGCTGTTCCAAATAATGCTCGGACAAATTATTCGTCTGTGCGATGCTTTTTAATGAAGTCGGGCCTTCACCATGCTTTTTTGCAAGCTCGATCATAATCGTGAGCCCGTATCTTCCTTTAGTTGATATTTTCAACATGAACACCTCTGTTATTTCATGATATTCCACATTTATAATGGTGATTTCTGTATGATTCGTCCGTTTAATATCTAAAAGACCAACTGTTATTATAACACACCTTCAGCGAATTTTCATTGAGGCAGGCGGAAACAGGCCTTCCCCCTTTTCTATTGCCTGTTTTTCCGTTACCCTGTAAGTATGTAAGGAGAGATGACGATGAAGCCATTAGCATATCGGATGCGTCCGACAAAATTAGAGGATATTATCGGCCAGCAGCATCTTGTGGCTGAAGATAAAATGATCGGCAGAATGGTTCAGGCGAAGCATTTGTCATCCATGATTTTGTACGGGCCGCCCGGAATTGGAAAAACATCAATCGCAACAGCAATCGCTGGTTCGACAAGTATTGCTTTTCGAAAGCTGAATGCTGTCATTAACAATAAAAAAGATATGGAAATCGTAGCACAAGAAGCGAAAATGTCAGGCCAGGTGATTTTGATTCTAGATGAAGTTCACAGGCTGGATAAAGGAAAACAAGATTTTCTTTTGCCCTATTTAGAAAATGGAATGATCATTTTAATCGGGGCAACTACAGCTAACCCGTACCATGCCATTAATCCGGCGATCAGAAGCCGGACACAGATCTTTGAGCTTAAACCGTTAACCCCAGATCTGATTAAACAAGCTTTGGAAAGGGCGCTCCAAGACGAGCACAGGGGCCTTGGCACATATTCTGTATCCGTTGATGATCAGGCGATGGAGCATCTTGCCCGCGGATGCGGAGGCGATGTCCGTTCCGCTTTAAATGCGCTTGAGCTGGCCGTATTGTCAACGAAGGAGTCTTACGACGGGGTCATTCACATTACATTGGAAACCGCAGAGCAATGTTTGCAGAAAAAGAGCTTTTCTCACGATAAAGATGGTGATGCCCATTATGATGTATTGTCCGCTTTTCAAAAATCGATTCGCGGATCTGATGCCAATGCCGCTCTTCACTATTTGGCAAGATTAATTGAAGCCGGTGATATGGAAAGCATCGCGAGACGGCTGCTCGTCATTGCCTATGAAGATATCGGCCTAGCAAGCCCGCAAGCCGGCCCAAGAGTGCTGCACGCTGTTCAGACTGCTGAGCGAGTCGGATTTCCCGAAGCGCGAATCCCGCTGGCCAACGCAGTCATTGAACTTTGTCTCTCGCCAAAATCAAACTCAGCCATCTTGGCAATCGATGAGGCGCTTGCAGATATTAGAGCAGGAAAAATCGGAGATGTTCCGAAGCACTTAAAAGACGCACATTATAAAGGAGCACAGGAATTAGGAAGAGGAATCGACTATAAATACCCGCACAATTACGACAGCGGATGGGTCGAACAGCAATACCTCCCTGACCCTTTAAAGAACAAGCAATATTACAAGCCAAAACAGACAGGAAAGTTCGAGTCTGCTTTGAAGCAAGTATACGACAAATTAATGAAAAGAAAATAAAAAGCAGCCTTGACTATAGTCAAGGCTGCTTTTATGCGTTATTTATCCTTCACGCGTTTGATTTCAATGTCTTTCAAAAGATCCATGACAACATGTCCGCCCATAATCAAACCGGCAACTGACGGCACAAAAGCATTAGAGGATGGCGGCATTTTTGCTTTGCGGATTTCCGCTTCGTCATTTCCCACTTCTTTTCTGACGTCTTCTCGAATGACAATTGGGCTTTCGTCAGAGAAAATCACTTGAACGCCCTTTTTGATGCCTTCTTTGCGTAATCGCGTACGGACGACCTTCGCAATTGGATCAGTGTGCGTTTTTGAAATATCAGCGATTTGGAAGCGTGTCGGGTCGGTTTTATTTGCGGCACCCATACTGGAGATGAGCGGAATATCACGCCTCAAACATTCTTTCATTAAATGGATTTTGTAATGAATCGTGTCTGACGCGTCAATCACATAGTCTAAGTTATATTCAAAGAATTGCTCATACGTTTCTTCTGTATAAAACATTTTTAACGAAATCACTTCACACTCTGGATTAATGTCTGCGATCCGCGCTTTCATTAAATCAACTTTCGGCTGCCCGACTGTTGAAAGCATCGCGTGAAGCTGGCGGTTTACATTTGTAATATCCACATCATCTTTGTCGACAAGCAAAATGCGGCCGACGCCTGACCGTGCGAGAGCTTCCGCAGCAAATGACCCGACTCCGCCGACCCCAAGCACAGCGACCGTGCTGTGTTTCAGCGTTTCAAGGCCTTCTTTTCCGATAGCTAATTCATTGCGTGAAAACTGGTGTAACAAGAACCTCACTCCACATTCGTATTCTGGTTTCATCTATTAAACGGCTGATCTGAAAACAGCCGTTTTTTCTGCACACAAAAATAAAGTCCCAATAGTGCCGTTGCAGCTTCCCTTTGTTTTGAACCCGCTCTCAGCAGGTGGGTGCCCTCTTTTAAATCTTGTAAGTCCTCTTTACCGAATGAAAAGAGGCGTGTACGCCATTTAAAAATGCGGGCTCCCAAATCAAAAAAATGTTCGGTCAAAACTAGGTGTACAACTAACACATCAGGACTTTATTTAACTTGTCAAAATCATATCACAGACGATTTTGATTTTCAAGAATCGAACTGCTCATTCAATTCTTTACTTTTTTCTTAATAGAAAGATGAAGCTCATCAAGCTGAGCATCGCTTACTTCTCCTGGCGCTTCTGTCATCAAGCAGCTCGCGCTTGCTGTTTTCGGGAAGGCGATCGTATCTCTTAGGTTTGAGCGTCCCGCAAGAAGCATAACGAGACGGTCTAAGCCAAGCGCGATTCCGCCGTGCGGAGGAGCGCCATATTCAAATGCTTCCAGTAAAAATCCGAACTGTTCAGCCGCTTCTTCTTTTGAGAAGCCAAGAAGTGTAAACATTTTTTCCTGAATGTCTTTTTCGAAAATACGAATCGAACCGCCGCCAAGCTCATAGCCGTTTAAAACGAGGTCATAGGCTTGTGCTTTCATCTCTTCAGGCGCTGTTTCAATCAATTCAAGGTCTTCGCGGACAGGCATTGTAAAAGGATGATGGGCTGCGTAAAAACGGCCTTCCTCCTGATCATGCTCTAAGAGCGGCCAGTCGATCACCCATAAGAAATTGAACAGGTTTTCATCTATCAGTCCGCGTTCTTTCCCAAGCTTTAAGCGCAGAGCGCCAAGTGATGCAGCTACAGTTTCAAATGTATCCGCTCCGAACAGCAGCAAATCACCTTCAGCAGCACCAAGTGCTTCAATCAGTTTAGATTGCTTTTCTTCATCAAAGAACTTGGCGATCGGGCCTTTCACTCCGTCTGCCTCAACTTTTACCCAAGCAAGTCCTTTTGCGCCGTAGTTTGCAGCAAAAACGCCAAGAGCGTCGATGTCTTTTCTAGAGTAATCACCTGCTCCGCCTTTTACATTGATGGCTTTTACCACGCCGCCGTTTTCTACAGCCGACGAGAATACTTTAAACTCTGTATCCTTCACAATGTCAGATACATCTGTCAAAAGCATGTCAAAACGCGTATCAGGTTTATCAGATCCGTATTTGTTCATTGCTTCGTCATACGTCATTCTAGGAAGAGGAAGCGTAAGTTCGACACCTTTTGTTTCACGCATGATCTTTGCCATCATATTCTCAGCCAATGACATAATGTCTTCTTGGCTCATAAAGGACATTTCAATATCAATTTGTGTAAACTCAGGCTGGCGGTCCGCACGCAAGTCTTCATCTCGGAAACAGCGGGCAATCTGATAATAGCGTTCAATGCCGGATACCATCAGAAGCTGTTTAAAGAGCTGCGGAGACTGTGGCAATGCATAAAACTCACCTTCATGCACACGGCTTGGCACCAAGTAGTCACGCGCGCCTTCGGGTGTGCTCCCTGTTAAAATCGGCGTTTCGATATCAAGAAATCCATTTTCATCTAAGAAGCCGCGAGCCGCTTTCGTCACATTGTGGCGCAGCTGCATCGTTTGAAACATAGCCGGTCTGCGCAAATCTAAGTAACGGTATTTTAAACGGACATCCTCTGATACGTCTTCCGCTTGATCAGAAATGGCAAACGGAGGTGTCTTTGCAGCATTTAAAACAATCACTCCATCAGCGTGAATTTCGATCGCGCCTGTTTTCAAATTCGCATTGACTGTGCCTTCTTCACGCGCTACTACTTTCCCCTGAATATCAAGCACATATTCGTTTCTGATGCCTTCCGCAACTGCAAGCGCCTCTTTTGACACATCCGGATTAAACACAACTTGAACAATCCCCGTACGGTCACGCAAGTCAATAAAAATCAATCCGCCGAGGTCGCGTCTTTTTTGGACCCAGCCCTTCAGCGTTACAGATTCGCCGATTGCTTTTTCAGTTATATCACCGCAATAATAGGTTCTTCCAAACAATATATTCCACTCCTTATCCCTTTTGGTTTGCCTTCATCACATGTATCAATTCATCAAGTGCCACTTCAATCTGTTCACCCGTTTGTGCATCTTTAACATTGATTTTATTTTGGGTAAGCTCATCCTCACCCAAAATTGCAATAAATCTGGCCTTCAGGCGGTCAGCTGCTTTAAACTGGCCTTTCATTTTCTTATTTTCATAATCGATTTCACTGGAAATACCTGCTTCTCTAAGCTTGTACACTAAGGAAACAGAATAATCCTTCGCTTTTTCGCCGAGTGTGACGATATAACAGTCGATTCCCCGATCAACAGGCAGTTCTCTTTTTTCAGCATCAATTGCCGCAAGCAGGCGTTCAATGCTCATCGCAAATCCGATGCCCGGCGCTTCAGGTCCGCCGATTTGCTCGACAAGTCCGTCGTAGCGTCCGCCGCCGGCAAGTGTCGTAATGGCGCCAAAGCCCTCCGCATTGCTCATGATCTCAAACGCAGTGTGGTTGTAATAATCCAGCCCTCTTACAAGGTTACGATCAATTTCATACGTAATGCCAAGGTCGTTTAAATATTGCTTCACTTTTTCAAAATAAGCGGCTGATTCTTCATTTAAGTATGTCAGAATCGAAGGTGCCGATTTCATGAGCTCATGATCACGGTCTTTTTTGCAATCCAAGATTCTGAGCGGGTTTGTGTGCAGCCGTGACTGGCAGTCTGAACAAAACTCTTCAATGCGAGGCTCAAAATGCTTGACGAGTGCTTCTCTGTAGCTTTTGCGGCTTTCTTGATCGCCGAGACTGTTGATGACAAGCTTAACATTTTGCAAGCCTGCTTTTTGATAAATACTCATGGCAAGCGCCATTACCTCGGCATCGATTGCAGGATCTTTCGAGCCAATCGCTTCAATTCCAAACTGATAAAACTGGCGGTAGCGGCCTGTTTGCGGACGTTCATACCGGAACATCGGCCCGACATAATAAAGTTTTGTCGGCTGAACAGGATTCGCAAACAGCTTATTTTCATTAAAAGCGCGTACCGCCGCTGCTGTTCCTTCTGGACGAAGCGTCAGGCTTCTGCCTTTACGGTCTTGAAAGGTATACATTTCTTTTTGTACGATATCCGTCGATTCTCCGACGCCTCTGGCAAACAGCTCCGTATGCTCAAAAATCGGTGTGCGGATTTCTTTATATTGATAAGTGCGGCAAGTGTCTCTCATAATTTGTTCAACAAACTGCCAGCGATCTGATTCTCCAGGCAGAATATCCTGTGTTCCTCTTGGAATGTTATATCCCATATGAAGACCTCCTTATGTCAATTACAATTATCGTTCATGATGAAAACAAAAAAACTCCCGCCCCTACTATAAATTTATAGTAGGGACGAGAGTTATACCCGTGGTGCCACCCTAGTTGGAATATGTTCATATTCCCGCTCGATCCTTTAACGCAGGTTCACGTTCACTGCCTAATGACGGAATGAACGCGTTCAGCAGGAAACCTCCGGAGTGTTGTTTCGAGAAAGACGCAATGGGATCCGCTTTCAGCCTAGGGCGGTTCCTCTCTAGCCATGCAATCTGACCTACTCTTCTCCATTATTGGTTCAAATTTTTCATCACTTGCTATGTACTCAATTTCTATTATAATAATGGGATTGGGGTTCTCTGTCAAGCTTTATTCCGGTTGTTTTTCCTCATTGCTGCTTCTTTGGACATAAGGCCGAACTCAGATGCTGTTTCAGTAAGATAACCGATTGTATCGGGATCTGCGTGATCGCTGTAATGCAGATTTGCTTCACCGTCGTGAAATGCACGTCCCATTTTTGGATGATATTTCATGATTTGCACACCTTTTTGATTGTATTTACGCCTAGTATAAACAAATCATTTTATTTTTATTTAAAAATCAGAAAGGACTTTACGATATTAAGCAAGAATGCTTTTTATTGATCATCAGAAAGGAGGGCATAATGAGCAAGAAATACGTTGTTCTTATTGTATGTATTATTTTTGCCGGGACCCTGTTCCCGACTTTTTCCGACGTTACAGCCGCACAGGGAGAAGCGGTTATCGCAACAGATGACATGAATGTCAGAAGCGGCCCTGGACTTAGCTACGGTATTACAGCGAAAGTGAAAAAAGGCGAGCATTACCCAATTTTAAAGGAAGACGGAGACTGGGTGCAGATTCAGCTTGGCTCCGGAAAAAAGGGGTGGGTGGTCTCCTGGCTTATTGCAAAGAAAGACCAAGCCGGCACAAACTCTTCAAAAAGCAGTGATACTGTGACATCAACAGACCCCGATCTAAGGATGCGAACAGGCCCGGGCACTTCCTACAAGGTCATCGGCAAATTCCCGCAAGGCAGCCAGGCGTCTGTTCTTGAGAAAGGTTCCGGCTGGACCAAGATATCCTATCAAAATGCTACAGGATGGGTGTCATCCGGATATGTCACGTCAAATCACAGCAGTTCAGCATCTAATGTAGGTCATCAAAACAATACTGTCGGTGCTTCAGCGGGCAAAGTCGGTGTTTCTGCACTGAATGTGAGAGCCTCCGCCTCACATGATGCAGCGATTATAACGAAACTGGATCGCGGAATGAAAGTGACAGTTCTCAATGAAAAAAATGGCTGGGCTCATATTGAGGCGAATGGGCTGAAAGGCTGGGTTGCAAGCCATTACCTTTTGACTAATTCTGATCCAGCGGAAAGTTCGGCAAATGCCGGCCGTTCATCCTCCGCTAAAAAAGCCTATATTGTATACGGAGGAACGAATGTAAGAAGTGATGCATCAACATCCGCTTCAATCGTTGAACGTGCTGCCAAAGGCGATTCATTCACCATTACTGGTTCTAAAGGCAGCTGGTATCAAATTAAGCTCGATAACGGGCAGACTGGTTATGTAGCCAATTGGGTGGTTCAAACGTCTAAAAGCGCAGAAGAAGCCGGCGAACCTCCTGCATCTGATTCCCCGTCTGGAAACGGGTCTCTAAACAATAAAACGATTATTGTTGATCCGGGGCACGGCGGAAAAGACAGCGGAACGATCGGTTATTCAGGTAAATTCGAGAAAAACCTGACAATCAAAACGGCAAAACGGCTCGCAAGCAAACTCAGATCCGCTGGGGCCAATGTGTATGTGACACGCCAGGATGATACCTTTGTCAGCCTGCAGTCACGAGTCTCTACGTCGCACTATCGCAACGCCGACGCCTTCATCAGCATTCACTTTGACAGCTATGCGGATACTTCCACGAGAGGCAGCACCGCTTATTACTACAGTCCTGCCAAAGATCAGAAACTGGCATCCGCCGTTCACTCTGAAGTGGTAAAGCGTTCTTCTATTCCTGACCGCGGTGTGTTATTCGGAGATTATTATGTGCTCCGGGAAAACAGACAGCCCGCTATGCTCTATGAGCTGGGATATGTAAGCCATCCGCAGGAAGAAGCGATTGTACATAGCAATTCATACCAAGAAAAAGTAACAGATGGGATCGAAAGCGGACTAGAGAAATACTTCCAATAAAAAAAGCTGCCTTTTGGCAGCTTTTTTATTTTGAATCCATGATGAGTGTGACCGGTCCGGAGTTTGTAAGCTGAACATCCATCATCGCTCCAAACGTTCCGGTCTCCACTTTGATTCCTTTTTCACGAAGCAGGTCGTTCCATTTTTCATAAAGGCCTAATGCTTTATCAGGTTTGGCGGCGTTCATGTAGTTTGGACGGCGCCCTTTTTTCGTATCTCCGTATAGCGTAAATTGAGAGACAGATAAAATCTCCCCTCCTATATCTAAAAGAGACAGATTCATTTTCCCTTCACTGTCATCGAAAATACGGAGATGAACCACTTTATCAGCTAAATAAGCTGCATCCTCTTCTGTATCCTCGTGAGTGATGCCAACCAGCACCATGATGCCTTGTCCAATTTGGCCGACGACCTTTTCATCCACTGTAACGCTTGCATCTGTTACTCTCTGAACAACTAGTCTCATGTTCTAACCCCTTTAGTTCATAACGCGGCGCACAGAATAGATATCTCTTATCTGTTTAATACGCTCGACGACTTTGTGCAAGTGATTGATGTTCTGAATAAAAATGGCCATATGAATGGTAGCCACTTTATTGCGATCCGATTTGCCAGAGACAGATGAAATATTTGTTTTCGTTTCATTCACTGCCTGAAGCACCTCGTTTAGCAATCCGCGGCGGTCATACCCAAGAATCTCTATCTCAACGTTGTATTCCTTACGCTTTTGAACCTGTGACTCATGCTCCCACTCTACCGGAATCAGCCGCTCTTGAGCTTCATTCGTTTTGACGTTCGGACAGTCTTCACGATGGACCGAAACCCCTCTTCCCTTTGTAATAAATCCAACAATGTCGTCACCCGGTACAGGATTGCAGCATTTTGACAAACGGACAAGAAGATTGTCGATTCCCTTGACGCGAACGCCTGCTTCCCGTTTTCGGCCCTGCGGGTATGGCTTAGGCTCCGCATTGACTTCCTGCACGCTTTTTTCCTGTTCTTCCTGGTCGCGCTGCTTTCTCTCTTTTTCCGTCAGGCGGTTTGCCACCTGTAAGGCTGTAATGCCGTTATATCCGACCGCTGCGTACATATCCTCTTCATTTGAGAAATTAAACTTGTCAGCAACCTTTTGAATATTCTCAGGCGTTAAGACATCCTTTACTTCAAAATCAAGGTTTTTAATTTCTTTCTCTACAAGCTCGCGGCCTTTTTCAACGTTTTCTTCGCGCCGCTGTTTCTTGAAGAATTGACGGATTTTATGCTTTGCCTGGGAGGTTTGGGCAAGCTTCACCCAATCCTGGCTCGGACCGTAGGAGTGCTTAGAGGTGAGAATTTCAACGATATCACCTGTCCGAAGCTTATGATCAAGCGTAACCATTTTTCCGTTTACTTTAGCACCAATTGTTTTATTGCCGATTTCCGAGTGAATTCGGTAAGAAAAATCAATCGGAACGGAGCCGGACGGAAGCTCGATTACATCTCCTTTCGGCGTAAAGACATACACCATATCAGAAAACAAATCGATTTTGAGCGATTCCATAAATTCTTCTGCATCTGTTGATTCATTTTGGAATTCTAAAATTTCACGGAACCAAGATAGCTTTTTCTCAAAGGTTGCGCTCTCATTGGCCGCTTTCCCCTCTTTATAAGCCCAGTGGGCCGCAACCCCGTATTCCGCAATTTCATGCATTTCAAAGGTGCGGATCTGCACTTCCAGCGGATCACCTTTAGGCCCGATAACCGTTGTATGAAGCGATTGATACATATTCGGCTTCGGCATTGCGATATAATCTTTGAATCTGCCGGGCATAGGCTTCCAGCATGTGTGAATGATGCCGAGCACCGCGTAGCAGTCCTTTATGCTATTCACAAGAATGCGGACAGCCAATAAATCGTAAATTTCGTTAAATTGCTTATTTTGCAGCACCATTTTTCGATAGATGCTGTAAATATGTTTTGGACGTCCCGAAAAGTCAGCCTTGATATTCACTTCTTCGACACGTTTCTTCACTTCATTGACAACCTCATCGACATAAAGCTCACGTTCTGCGCGTTTTTTCTTCATGAGGTTGACAATTCTGTAATATTGCTGAGGATTCAAATAACGGAGCGCTGTATCTTCCAGTTCCCACTTAATCTTTGATATCCCGAGACGATGCGCCAAAGGAGCAAAAATTTCCAGCGTTTCATTGGAAATTCTCCGCTGTTTTTGCTGAGGGAGATGCTTTAGCGTCCGCATATTGTGAAGACGATCCGCCAGCTTGATCAGTATGACCCTGATATCTTGAGCCATAGCGACAAACATTTTGCGATGATTTTCCGCCTGCTGTTCCTCTTGTGATTTATATTTAATTTTACCGAGCTTTGTTACACCGTCAACAAGCATTGCCACTTCTTCGGAAAATGCTTCTTTCAGGTCATCGAGCGTCACATCTGTATCTTCCACCACATCGTGCAGAAATCCGCCCGCGATTGTGGAAGGGTCCATCTCAAGATCAACGAGAATTCCCGCAACCTGAATCGGATGAATAATATATGGTTCGCCCGATTTGCGGTATTGCTCGCGATGAGCATCCTCAGCATACAGATATGCTTTCTCGACAAATGCGATATGCTCACCAGATAGATAGCTGCGCGCTTTATCAATAACTTGCTCGGCAGTCAATACTTGTTCGTTCGCCATGGAATCACCTTTTTTAGAATGTAAACTGTATTGTAGTTTATTATCAAGAAAAAAACGAAAGATGTAAAGAGCAGAAGCTCAAATAGCCGATATTATATAAAATAAACGCAAAACAATAGGAAAAAAGCACCCTAACATGGAGTGCTTTTTTCGTTATGCGATTATCTTTAGTATTTCATTAACGTTAGCATATCATAATTTTCAAGCTTCTTTCTGCCGTCAAGGTAAGAAAGCTCGATTAAGAAAGCGATACCAGCAACAACGCCGCCAAGTTCTTCAACAAGTTTGATTGTTGCTTCAATTGTGCCGCCTGTCGCAAGCAAGTCATCTGTAATTAGCACACGCTGACCTGGTTGAATCGCATCTTTGTGGATCGTTAATACGTCTTTTCCATATTCCAAGCCGTAGTCCACTTTGATCACTTCACGAGGCAATTTGCCTTCTTTGCGGACCGGAGCAAAACCTACGCCAAGCGCGTAAGCAACGGGACAGCCGATAATAAAGCCGCGCGCTTCAGGGCCTACGACCAAATCAATTTGTTTTTCTTTCGCGTATTCAACAATTTGGTCTGTGGCATAGCGGTATACGTCGCCTTTATCCATCAGTGTCGTAATATCTTTAAATTGCACGCCCTCTTTCGGGTAATCCGGTACAATTGTTACGTATTGTTTTAAATCCATCTGTTTTATGTCCTCCTCGTACTTTCATAAGCCTCTGAATCATGTTTCATCAGCTTATTCAGCCATTCCTTCAGCTCTTCAGCAGAAGAATAATTCAGCTTTTGATCCAATTCCATCAGCTGCTGCTTCGCCTGATATGTTTGTGAGTCTGTTAAATCTCGTTTCTTTACTCCGGTGACCACAGACAGCACACCATTCTCTATTTTAACAAAACCTAGATCAAAAAACACCTTTGTCATGAAATTGATTGTCTCAATGGACCAGCCTTTATGCCTTGCAAGCTCTGAGCCGTGTTTTTTCACGTCAAAAGTGCCTCTTTTCAGCAAGAACGCATAATACCATTTAAAGTGGTCTCTTGCGGGAAATGTCGATAAAAAGTGGTCCTCTTGATTGAGAAAAATAAAATATATCCGCTCCGGCGCCTTGTTTTCCAGCAAACGTGCAAGCATGTCCAATGAAGGCGGCGGATCCAGCAATACAGTAAACGCACCATCAAGGTCTAATGCCTTCGCTTGATCTTCTAAGCTGATGACATGCACATCGCGGCGAAGATCTTCAGTCTGAAGAAGTGCTGTTGAGTCTTCTTTGAAAGAGACAATGGTCCGTTTGGCAGATGGAAGGACGGAAACTGTGTCTTCCCACATCCGTTTTCCCCTTAAGTCAAACAGCTGCCATTCAGAAACCGCGGCATCCTTAATCATTAGCTGCGGTTTTTTTCTATTATTCCATTCGTTAATAGACATCTCGCCGACAATTGAAATTCTTGATCCGCGGACGATGCCTTCTTCAAGCTCACCTTTATTAAAGCCGACGCAATCAAGTTGAGATGACTCGTTTCTGATCGTCATTTTCACATGATTTTTATTAGCGCCTATTTTGCGGATATCTTCCAGCACAGCGTTTTCTACGAGAACGTGCGGTTTTGGGTTCAGCATGCCAAAGGGGGACAGCAGGTTCATCTCTGTGATGCTTTCAACTGTAATGTCCTCCAAACCGCAGACGAGATCTACTTCCTGCACAGGAATAAAATCCTCTTCCGTAAGCGTGTTGTTCGCTATTTCATTCAGCCTATCTCGTAAATCCGGCACATCTTCAGTATTTAGCGTCATTCCCGCCGCCATTGGATGGCCGCCGAAATGAGGAAGAATATCTCTGCATTCAGAAAGGCTCTCGAATAAATTAAAGCCTCTGATGCTTCGGGCCGAGCCTTTGGCGATTCCTTTTTCTTCATCAATGCCAAGCACAACAGCCGGACGGTAGAAACGGTCAACAAGCTTTGAAGCCACAATCCCGACGACTCCTGGATTCCATCCGGCTTTAGCGACAACGATTGCAGTTTGGTCGAGACCTTGCTGTTCAACCATTTCAATCGCTTCATCCGTCATTTTGCTGACCATTTTTTGACGTTCTTTGTTCAGCTCATCAATACCAGCAGCAAGCTCTGCCGCTTCAAACAAATCCTCTGACATGAGCAAATGAACAGCGGGATCCGCCTGCTCGATTCTTCCGACGGCATTCAGCCTCGGCGCTATCTGGAACCCTACTGTTTCTTCGTTCGCTTCTCCGATGTCTCCGCCCGACAGCTTGACCAGCTCTTTTAAGCCCAGCCGATTCGTCCGGCGAAGCCTTTCAAGTCCCAGTATTGCAATTAATCTGTTTTCATCATGCAGCGGGACAAGATCGGCAATGGTGCCGATTGCCGCCAAATCAAGCAATTCATCCGGCAGTTCCCCTAATAAAGCATGGGCAAGCTTAAACGCGACCCCAACCCCGGCAAGCTCTTTAAACGGATATGTGCAGCCAGGCTGCTTCGGGTGGACGATCGCGTGGGCATCCGGAAGCTCTGGTCCCGGCTCATGGTGATCCGTAATAATAACATCCAGTCCGAGTTCCCTTGCCACCTTCGCTTCATGCACAGCGGCAATTCCTGTATCAACCGTTATAACCAGAGAGAAGCCCCGTTCTTTAATCAAACGAAACGCCTGTTCATTAGGGCCATATCCTTCTTTAAAGCGGTCAGGTATATAAAAATCAACTTGAGCCGACAGCTTTTGCAGCGTATGAAGCATCACTGACGTACTGGTAACTCCATCGGCATCATAATCGCCATATATCATAATCTGTTCTTGTTGTGAAATCGCCTGTTTTATTCGATCTGCCGCTTCTTTCATGCCCTTCATTTCGAAAGGATCATAAAAATCGGCTTCCTTTGTATGTAAAAACAGCTTTGCGCTTTCTGCCGTATCAAAGCCTCTTTTTACAAGCAGGGACGCAACAAGTGGTGTTATATGCAATTGTTCTGTGAGTGATTTGACCTTATCCTGATCTGGTCGCTGGATTTCCCATCGCATTTTTGACGCTAACATAAATTCACCCCTCAACCACCCTATTATACTAGAGCAGACTGAGGGGTTTCAAATATTATTCAAAAACTAGTCTTTTTTCTCAAGTTCAGCTGATGCATCCTGTGTGTCGTTCAGATCAGAATGCAGCGTATCCTCTTGGTTATGTACCGTTCCTTGAGCAGCTTTATTTTCTTTCCGCAACGCTTTTATTTCCCGCTTTAATTTCATCACCTGAAAAACACCGGCAGAAAATACGATCAGCGCGCCCATTAAAACTGACCCTATAATAACTAGGATGAGCGGCCACTCCGACCTGCCAAACAGGTAATCAACTTCTACGGATCTTACATTAATGACTGCAAAAATAGCGACAATTAAAGTGAATATAAGTGCAAAAATAATGGTCCATTGTTTATTCATTCTCTTTCCCCCAAACTTTTTATTGAGGTAACTTTCCCTATCAAGACTGGATGTAAACATGGCTTAACACGAGGTTAAGCCCCATTCGCAGTAAATTTTTCCCGAATCAGCCTCTTCAGTCCATTACTCTCACCGGAAATGACAAGTGTATCACCTTCATCAATGACTGTTTCAGATCCCGGGTTCAGTTGTTTATCCTGACTCTTCTTTATAATCGCGATGACTGTCACATGATATTCTCGCCTCGCGTCCAAATCACCAATTGTATGATGAACGGCAGGCGCTCCCGTCTCTGCTTTACACCACTCTATGATTAGATCATCCAGCGCTGACTCGACCCGTTCTAATGCTTTCGGTTTATATGCCATTCCGCCGAGAATGGCAGAGACTTGTCTTGCTTCAACGTCATCAAACTGCACGGAGGCAACACATTCTTCATGATCATTTTCGTCAAAATAGTACAGCTCTCTTCGGCCGTCATGATGAATGACAATTGACATTTTATCCCGATTTCTCGTCATGATTTCAACTTTATGCCCTATGCCCGGCAGCTCCGATTCGCGGATCCTCATTTATAAACCCTCCTACATATCTGAAAACCAGTCATAAACAATCTCAACACCATTTATATGTGTAAATGTAAGCGTATGTCATTATAACAAATGTCTATTTTAAGTTCAATGAAACTTAAAAAACAGGCTGCCCTGCAAAGGACAGCCCGACAATTTTATTGCGCCTTTTCTTTTTTCAGTTCTTTGCCTTTCCATACAAGCCAAATTTGAGCGGCAATGTAGAGAGAGGAATAAACGCCTGTTAACAGCCCGACCAATAAAGCAATTGAGAAGTTTGTAATCGAAGATGCTCCAAAGATGAGCAAAGTCACTACAACAATCACGACCGTTAACACAGTGTTAATTGAACGTGTAAAGGTTTGCTGCAGGCTTAGATTTACAATGTGATTCAGGTCGGCAAATGTTTTCGGCTTGCGCTTTTTCATATGCTCCCGAACCCTATCAAATGTAACGATTGTATCGTTAATCGAATATCCGATAATCGTCAGGATGGCGGCGATGAAGGTAACATCTACCTCAAGCCTTGTAATGCTGAAAAACGCGATGATAAAGAAAGCATCATAAAGCAGTGAAGCGATTGCTGCTATCGCCATTTTGTATTCGAATCGGATCGAAACGTAAATGATGATGCCAATAGAAGCGATAGCAAGTGCGTACAGCGCATTTCTTGCCAGCTCTTTACCGACCGTCGGTGAAACTGTGCTGACATTCGGCTCTGATCCGTATTTGTCTTTGAAATACGTTTTTACGTCGGCAATGGTTTCTTTATCTGGGACACCGACAAAACGGGCAACACCCATATTGCTCTTGTCCCCAGAAAGAACAAGAGTATCTGGATCCATGCCAAGTGATGCAAAATCCTTCTCTACCTGCTCTGTCGTCAGCTTATGGTCGCTCTGCACTTCTATCCGGGCGCCGCTTGCAAAGTCAATGCCAAGATTGAGCTTAAAGACAAGCAGGATAATAATCCCGGCAATCGTGACTGCACTGGAGAAAACAAAGAAATATTTGCGTTTGCTCGTGAAATCCCATTTTCGGAACGGCGTATGCGGTTCTGTATTTTCATCCGTATCCTGGATATTCATAATATGTTTCTTATTGACGCCGAACCAGCCTTTTTTCCGATCAAGCCATCTGCTTTCCACGAGGAGTGTAAGGAGAAATCTTGATAAGAAAACGGCAGTGATAAAGCTTGTCAAAATCGACAGAATCAGCATTGTAGCAAACCCTTTTACAGAGCTTGTCCCGAAAATGAAGAGTACAACGGCTGCAATAATCGTTGTAATATTCGCGTCAAAAATCGTCGCAAATGATCGTCTGTTTCCTGAACGGAAGGCGGAGCGGACCGACTTTCCTAACTTAAGCTCCTCTTTAATCCGTTCATAGGTGATGATATTGGCGTCAACAGCCATCCCGACACCTAAAATGAGAGCGGCAATTCCCGGAAGTGTGAGTACCGCATTCATCCAGTCAAAGACCTGCAGTGTAATATAGATATAAACCGATAGCGTAATCACCGCAATAAATCCCGGCAGGCGGTAATAGAAAAGCATAAATAAGAAAATAATTGCAATACCGACAATACCAGCTAACACCGTATCATGGAGCGCCTGCTGGCCGAATTGTGCACCTACTGAAGTTGAATATTTTTCAGTCAGTTTCACAGGGAGCGCGCCGGCATTTAAAATGTTGGCTAAATCTTTCGCCTTTTGAACGGTAAAATGCCCTTCAATTGTAACGTCTTTTGTGTTTAATTCCTGACTAACGTTCGGAGCGGATACATATTTAGGATGCTCTTTTTGAACTTCTTTCTTAAAAGAGTCTCCTTTTTCGTAATCGAGCCAAATGACAAGCTGGTTGTTCGGCGCCATCTTCATGACCTGTTTGGTCACTTCGCCAAATTTATCAGCGTCTTTTAATTTAATACTGACTATCGGTTCATTTGTTTTAGGATCATAGGTTTGTTTGGCGCCATTTTCGACGAGATCAGAGCCGTTCAACAATTCTTTATCATTCGTATCTCTGAAGGAAAGCTGGGCTTCAGTAGCCAAAATTTCACGCGCTCTGTTTTGATTTGTCACGCCAGCGAGCTGAACGCGAATCCGGTTATTTCCTTCAATTTGGATGTTCGGTTCACTTACACCGAGAACATTGGCTCTGCGGTTCAGCGCCTCTACTGTGCTGACCAGAACATCTTTTGTGATTTTGTCACCTTTTTTTACGGGCTGTACATCATACAGCACCTCAAATCCGCCTTGCAAATCCAATCCTAATGTAATATTGTTCGCGGCAGGCTTTGTAAAGTAACCCAAGCCTGTGCCGATCAATAAAACGAAAAGGAAAAACGCAATCAAGCGTCCTTTTTTCATTATGTATATCCTCCCTTAAACCTGTGCGAATCAATCTGCTATCTCAGCAGTTCATCCAATGCTTCCTGTGCTTCTTCACTGCCTAGCCAACTAGACGTTTTGAATGACTCAACAGTTGCATAGTTCATAAATTCGCCAATTTTCACTGATAAAATATCACTCGTCATTTCATAAATGTGCAGCTCCGTTTTCTTTTTCCACTTCTTATCTTTTAAGAATGACCACAAACTTTCGAGCTCAACATCATCATACCCGAGAATCTTAAACTCTTCCAGTTTGCTGTAAAGAAACGGCCTGACGTGGTCCTTATATAGATCCGCGGGATGCTTCTCCACGATTCCACGCTCCTTTTTTATTGTTTTTCAAGAAGACTTGTCATGCTTGGACGATATATACGCATATCTTATTGTATATGATTACAGGTAGTTTGAGAAGGCAGGGGGTAAAAATGGCGAAACAGACGTTTTTAAGGGGCACTCTTATCCTTATCGCAGCAGGGATGGTGACAAGAATGCTCGGGTTTGTCAACCGGGTGGTTATTGCCCGGTTTATCGGCGAAGAAGGAGTCGGGCTTTACATGATGGCAGCTCCGACCTTCTTTTTAGCCACTACATTAACTCAATTCGGTCTGCCGGTCGCGATCAGTAAGCTTGTCGCAGAAGCAAGCGCACGCGGCGACCACAAAAAAACAAAAAATATTTTAGTCATGTCTCTGACCATCACAGGAGTGCTCAGTCTGATCTTTACACCGCTGTTTCTGTTTTTTGCCCCTGTTATGGCTGAAACGATGCTGACAGACAAGAGAACATTGTATCCTCTTCTGGCCATCACGCCGGTTGTGCCGATTATTGCTATCTCAAGTGTGTTGAGGGGGTACTTTCAAGGAAAACAGAATATGAACCCGCTTGCCATGTCTCAAGTCCTTGAACAGGTTGTCCGCATTTCACTCGTCGCTGCCTGTACGACAATTTTTCTTCCTTACGGAATTGAATATGCCGCAGCGGGGGCAATGCTTTCCTCGGTCGCAGGAGAGCTGGCATCACTTCTGTATTTATTCGTTTGCTTTAAGTATAAAAAGACCATTAAAATCAGAAAGCATTTTTTCCAGTCGATTAAAAATGGAAAACAAACCTTTACCCAATTAATGAGCGTATCCCTTCCAACGACCGGGAGCCGCTTTATCGGCAATCTCTCTTGGTTTTTCGAGCCGATTGTCGTTGCTCAAAGCCTTGCCATCGCCGGTGTCGCCACGGTCGCCGCCACAAAGCAATACGGGGAACTGACCGGCTTTGCCATGACGCTGCTGACTCTGCCCAGCTTTATTACATATTCTTTGTCGACCGCACTTGTTCCTGCGATCAGTGAAGGGATGGAGCAGAAAAAATTGCAGGTGGTGGAATACCGTTTGGAACAGGCCATGCGGCTCTGCCTGCTCAGTGGAGGCATTTCAGTTGTCATTTTATACGTCTTTGCGGACGAGCTGATGAGGGTAATGTATGGCTCTTCAGGCGCAGCTGTATTCATAAAAGTGATGGCTCCGTTTTTTCTCCTATATTATTTTCAAGGTCCTCTTCAGGCGGTCCTGCAGGCGCTTAATTTGGCCGGTGCTGCGATGATGAACAGTTTAATTGGAGCGCTTGTCAAAACAGGTCTTATTTTTGTCCTTGCCACAAGACCGTCTCTCGGCATTATGGGCGCATCGCTGGCCATTGTAACAGGTATGGTGCTCGTCACGCTTTTGCACGCGGCAACCGTAAGCAAGGTACTGCCGATCAGCATTAAAATGAAAGAGTATGCGCTTAGTTTCACTGTTATAGTGATTTGCGGATTCATCAGCTCTGCCATCAAACAATATGTAAGCTTTGGGGCGTCCGAGGCAGTGAATGTCGCCGGGTGGATTACAATAAGCGCCGCCATCTATATCATCCTTCTGCTCGCTTTCCGTTTAATAAAAAAAGATGAGCTTCGCCGCATTCCTATTATCGGACGTCTGATCGCTCGCTAAAGGTTACGTGCGGCTCCCATCCTTTTCATCAATAAATAACTCACCGTCAGTAAACGAGCAAAACGAAATGTCTGAAGGATTTGCATATCCATGTTTTTTTAATGTTTCAAACAGCCATTGTTCATCTTTGTCAATTCTGGACAGATTTTCTGTATGAATCGAGCCATCTATAATGAGCGGCATTTCAAGTTGCCGATGCTCACCGCTGTTTTCTTTCTTTATAACGGTCAATTTGCCCGACGGCTCTAAAATGGCAAATGATACATCAGCTACTCTGTCGATACTGTTTTCTCTGAGCTGAACCATTAAATCATCAAAATTATAACGTTGTGATCTCATGGCGCCTTCGTCAATTTCCCCATATTTAATAATGATAGTCGGCTTGCCGTCAAGCAGCTGGCGGATTTTTCGGTTTTTTAAAGAAAAGTAGGCGAATGTCACCTGGATGATCATTAATACGAGCATCGGCAGGATGGTGTGAAACAGATGATCCTCTACGTTTTCTATGGCTAAAACGGCGATTTCTGCCATCATGATAAAGACAACGAGATCTAAAATGCTAAGCTCCCCGATCTCCCGTTTGCCCATGAAACGAAAAATAACCAATATCACAAAATACAATATGATTGTGCGAAATGTAATAGTAAAAAGCTCTTCCATCATGCACCTCCAACTCATCATAGGTTGCAACAAAATGACCAATTTATGTGGGAAGAACCGATAGGATTTCATAAAGCTTTTACGTCTAATTCACGGAATGAGGGAATACATTTTTACAAAGACGAGCTGTCAGCATGTCTGGCGCTTTGTTCAAAAAGAACAAAAGCCTTTTAATACAGGCAGAGAGGAGACATTTATGGAGGAAACGAAACAAGTTGGAAAAGGCATTCTTTACGGCTTAATCGCCATATTCTCAGCTATGCTTCTGACGAGTTTAGCCGTTTCACTTTTACTGACGGCAACATCGCTGGAAGAGTCATCATTCAACTGGCTGATTACAGCCGTATCGTTTATTTCCTTATTCATCGGAGGATTCATTTCAGGCGGGAAAGGAAAAGAAAGAGGATGGATGATCGGGGCATTGACTGCTTTAAGCTTCTCACTGATTATTTTGTTGTTTCAGTATTTAGGCTTCGGAAAAACATTTACAGCGGAACAGCTGCTCTTCCATCTTGGATTTTTAGGGGTATGCATGCTGGGCGGGATTTTCGGCGTGAATTTGAAGGGAAACAGGTCTTCCACATAAAAAAGAGCGGAATCATCCGCTCTTTTTTTGTTAGCTATGTATAGCTTCTGCTGTTATTCTGCAGCAGAAGCTTCTCTGATCGCGCGGCGGTCGAACGTAAGACGTGTGTTTTCACCAGTCTTGATTACGACTTTGCTATCGTCAATAGAATCCACAGTGCCGTGCAATCCCCCGATTGTCACTACTGTATCACCTTTTTTCAGTTCCTGCTGCATATGGCGTACTGCCTTTTGCTGCTTTTGCTGAGGACGAATCAGCAAGAAGTAAAGAACCGCAAACATTAAAATAATAGGAATCAATGTACCTAAAGTGCCAGTCATTATTTTCACCCCTTTCTATAAACCTGTTATTTATTTTTATTTAGAAGCTTTTCGCATTTGGCTTGTTGTAGCCGTAACGCTCAAAGAACTCTTCTCGGAAATCACCCAGACGATCCTCACGAATAGCCTGTCTGACCTGCTCCATTAAGTGTAACAGAAAATGAAGGTTATGGTAAGTTGTTAATCTCAGGCCAAATGTTTCGTTGCAGCGGATCAAGTGTCTGATGTACGCGCGAGTGTAGTTTTTACATGTATAGCAATCACACTCTTCATCAATCGGACGGAAGTCTCTTTCAAATTTCGCATTTTTCATATTGAGGCGGCCTTCAGCTGTAAACACTGTGCCGTTTCGCGCAATTCTTGTAGGAAGCACACAGTCAAACATGTCGACTCCGCGGATTGCTCCGTCAATCAGCGCGTCCGGAGATCCCACTCCCATCAGATATCTCGGTTTATCCTTCGGCAAAAGCGGTGTCGTAAACTCGAGTACGCGGTTCATGACATCCTTCGGTTCACCGACAGATAATCCGCCTATAGCATATCCCGGAAAATCAAGAGAGACCAAGTCCTTCGCGCTTTGTGTGCGCAGATCTTCATATTCTCCGCCTTGTACTATCCCAAACAGCCCTTGCTCATCCTGACGGCTGTGGGCATTCAGGCAGCGTTCCGCCCAGCGGCTTGTCCGTTCTACTGATCGCTTCATATAATCATACTCTGCCGGATACGGCGGGCATTCGTCAAACGCCATCATAATATCAGAGCCGAGTGCGTTTTGAATCTCCATTGCTTTTTCCGGAGATAAAAACAGCTTGTCTCCATTTAAGTGATTGCGGAAATGAACGCCCTCTTCCTCTATATTACGAAACTTGCTTAAAGAAAAGACCTGAAACCCGCCTGAATCTGTTAAAATCGCACGGTCCCAGTTCATAAATTTATGCAGTCCGCCCGCTTCTTTGACAATATCATGACCCGGGCGGAGCCATAGGTGATAAGTGTTGCTTAAAATGATGCCCGCATCCATTGCTTTCAGCTCTTCAGGCGCCATCGTTTTGACTGTTGCCAGTGTGCCGACCGGCATAAAAACCGGCGTTTCAAAGGAGCCGTGCGGGGTATGTACTTTGCCTAGCCGAGCCCCTGTTTGTTTGCATTCTTTTATAAATTCATAGCGTATTGGTTGTTCAGCCACTTTTGAGGCCTCCTGTTCTTAAATTATCAGCATCGCGTCTCCGAAGCTGAAGAAACGATATTCCTCTTCCACCGCATGGTGATAAGCCCGCAGAACGTTTTCTCTTCCAGCAAGCGCGCTCACCAGCATAATCAATGACGATTTCGGCAAATGGAAGTTTGTAATCATTCCGTCAATGGCTTTAAATTCGTAGCCCGGATAAATAAAAATAGATGTCCAGCCGCTTGACGCTTCAAACCGACCGCCATTTTCCCCGGCAATCGTTTCAAGCGTACGTGTCGATGTCGTGCCGACGGAAATAATCCGGCCGCCATTTTCCCTTACCTTGTTTAAGGCTGCAGCTGTTTCTTCTGACATTTGATAAAATTCAGCATGCATATTATGCTCTTCAACGTCATCAGCACTCACAGGTCGAAACGTTCCAAGACCTACGTGCAAAGTGATGAACTCAATTTGCACACCTTTATCTTTCAATTGCTGCAAAATTTCTTCTGTGAAATGAAGACCTGCTGTAGGCGCGGCTGCAGATCCGATTTCTTTAGAATATACAGTTTGGTAGCGCTCTCTGTCATCAAGCTGTTCTTTAATATATGGCGGGAGCGGCATCTCTCCAAGGGATTCAAGCACCTCGTAGAAGATCCCGTCATACTGGAATTCCATTTTTCTGCCGCCATGCTCAAGCTCTTCCGTGCAGACAGCCTTCAATCTTCCGTCCCCAAATGTGACAACGGTTCCTTTTTTTACTCGTTTCGCCGGTTTGGCAAGGGTTTCCCACCTGTCACCAGCTTCCTGCTTCAGTAAAAGAAGTTCCACTTTTCCGCCAGTATCCTCTTTTGTGCCGAATAACCTCGCAGGCAGCACACGCGTATTGTTTAATACTAGACAGTCTCCTTCGTTAAAGAAGCTGATAATGTGTTTAAACGAGCTGTCAGTCAGCTCTCCTGTATGTTTATCAAGCACCATCAGTCTTGAAGCATCGCGCTGCTCCAACGGCACTTGTGCAATTAAACGTTCCGGTAGTTCAAAATCAAATAAATCGACTTTCATGATGTTTTCACCTTTATTCTTGTCTTTTGTTATTTCATTCTGCCGAAAAGGTTAAGCAAAATTGATAATACCACACTTATGATAATACAAGTGACAACCGGGAAGAAAAACGTGACATTTCCTTTTTTCACAAAAATATCTCCCGGCATCTTGCCGACAAAATGCAAAACTGCTCCGATCATAAGCAAAACAGCACCAAGAATCATAATGATCTTAGGGAATTCAGTCATATCGAGGAGCCTCCATTTGGAAATGATGATAAACAGCCGGTGTCACAATCCTTCCTCGCGGTGTTCTTTGGATAAACCCGATTTGCAGAAGGTATGGCTCATATACGTCTTCGATCGTATGCGGTTCTTCGCCGATCGTGGCTGAAATGGTATCAAGTCCCACCGGGCCGCCGTTAAATTTTTCAATCATGCCCATCAGCAGCTTATGATCAATATGATCCAATCCGAGACGATCCACCTGCAGCCGCTCCAAGGCATCTTGCGAAATCCCTTCCGAGATCCGGCTGTCACCCAGCACCTGGGCGAAATCCCGCACCCTTCTCAGCAGGCGGTTCGCTACGCGGGGTGTCCCTCTCGATCTCCTCGCGATTTCAAGGGCAGACGGTTTATCAATCTCAACATCGAATACATCAGCTGTTCTTGTAACAATGTCCGCCAGCTCTTCTTGTGTATAGTACTCAAGCCGCGACATGACACCGAAACGATCTCTTAACGGCGCCGTTAAAAGCCCTACCCTTGTAGTGGCGCCCACCAGCGTAAAAGGTGGAAGATCGAGCCGTACCGAACGGGCAGAAGGACCTTTGCCGATCACAATATCCAGGCAAAAGTCTTCCATCGCAGGATATAATACCTCTTCAATCGATCTGTGCAGCCTATGTATTTCATCAATAAATAATACATCTCCCGGCTCCAACGCCGTTAATATGGCAGCCAAATCACCAGGTCTCTCAATCGCCGGCCCTGATGTCGTCCTCAATTCCACTCCCATTTCATTGGCAACGATAGAAGCAAGCGTCGTTTTCCCGAGTCCGGGCGGCCCGTACAGAAGAACATGGTCAAGCGTCTCCTGTCTCATTTTTGCTGCGTCTATAAAGACGCGCAAATTTTCTTTCACCTTATGCTGCCCGATATATTGCGCCAAATTTTGCGGCCTTAGGCTTTGCTCTATCACTGATTCATGGTTGTCTGCTTCACTTGAGACGAGCCGTTCATCCATGAACATCACCTTACTTCAATAGTTTTTGTAACGCTTTTTTCACATATTGGTCTGTTGAGAGCCCAATATCTTCTTTCAAGTGAGGAAGCACCTTTTTGATTTCTTTTTCAGCATATCCGAGAACCCTAAGGGCCTCAAGCGCTTCTTCGAGAGCCGTTTCTGCTGTTTGCTTTTCAAGTCTTTCTTCATGATTAAACAGATTTTCAATCATTTCAGGCACAACATCGGCAAGCTTTCCTTTTAAGTCAAGAATAATCTGGCGAGCGGTTTTCTTTCCGACACCGGGAAACTTGACCAAAAAGGCTTCATCCTCATTTTCAATCGCTTGGATGACAGCTCCCGGATCACCTGAGCCCAAAATGGCAAGCGCGCCTTTTGGCCCGATTCCGGTCACATTTAACAGCTTTGTAAAGAGCGCCTTCTCCTCTCTTGTTGAAAACCCATAGAGCGAAAAAGCATCCTCTCTGATATGATGGTACGTAAAAATCGTTTCTTGGTTTCTCTCCTTATATATAAATGGATTCGGCGTGAAGATCTGATAGCCAATCCCGCCGTTCTCAATCACAATATATTGGGGAGATACATAATCAATCGTCCCTTTAACAAATTCGATCACGCAAATTCACCTCTTTGACTGTTCTTCATTGTACCATAAAAACAGCCAAAGTCTTATAGAAAAGTTAACATACGTTCGCTTCTCTCTCATTCTTCCACTAAAAAAAGACATGAATACATGTCTTCGTTCAGCGGACATTACCCACTGTATGTCTTTATATGTTCTATCACATCCTCAAACTCCGCTTTTGTCCGGAATGGTATGCCTTTCAGCAGATTTTTTTGCATATGGCTCTCCAGTCTTTCTAAATCAATTTGAAAAAAAGACTGAACCGGTTCTCTCGCTGACTCAGGCTGGCCATGAAAAGTAGAAATCACTCCATTATCCGATACACCGATATACCCGTTCACCTTACTGAGCGGAGAAATATCGTCCATTTGCTTTCGGAATAGCACATATCCCTTTTTTTGTTCGACAAGCGTCCAGCCGGCATAAGCCGTCCAAAAATCCTCCATTGAAAGTACTTTTTCACGTTTATGCTCGATGCTGACATCGCCGTCCAAATACACCTTCTCAAGCTGCACATGCACCTGCAGCGGTTCATAGTGCTCCACTTTCGCCGCAAACAGGCGGGGAGGAGCACCTATTAGACATGCTGCGGCTGAGCAAAAAATGCCCAGTAAAAGATACGCCGTGCTGAATCGTTTCACCCTCTACACCTCTTTGCCATGTTTAAGACTAGTTTGACCAAAGAGGTTACTGCTTAACCGTTTTCTCAAAATTTGTTTGCATATTTTCCCTGACAAACCGTTCTTCTGTAAATACATCCTCGCTTTTCTCAGAAATCGTCAAGAATTGTGTCAGAAAAGCGCTGAAAAAATACAATGCCGCAAATATCCAAATCACACCTCCTGCACCGAGCGGGCCAATGAAAAGACTTACGATGCCCGGCGCGATAAATGCGCATAAACCAGATCCCAGGTTCAACACTGACATGGCAGCGCCTTTGTTATCAGGTGCGAGCGTCGGCAAAAGGGCGCTTAATGGCACGTAACCGGCCAATGACGCGCCGTAGCAGCAGGCGATAATCATCAGTACCCAATACTGATGCCCGATGAGCTGAGGCGTGTAATAAAGCGCCAGCGTGAAAATACCGCATCCGACACCGCCAAACCACATCACGGTATTGCGCCAGCCGAGTTTATCTCCGACTGCACCAAAAATAATATTAAACACAATATTCACAAAAAACAGCGTCCCCCATATTTGCAGCCATTCTGAAACAGAATATCCGTAACGCGCTAAGTATGTAGGAAGAAAGATCGCAAATCCAAATTGTCCTATGGCATTGATCGTCTTGACCACTCCGCCGATGCCGACTTTAGGGTTTTCGAACATAATGGTAAATGCCTTGGACAGCTCTTTCCATTTCGGCTGATCTTGTTTTTGTACTGGAGTAAATTTATCTTTATTTAAAAATAGAGCGAGGAATCCGCCTGCAGAGACAAACAGCAAAGCGCTCCAAAGTGTATGGATTTCTCCAAAGGCCGGAACTGCATAGCTGGAATAGAACGGACCGAGTACGTTAAGACCACACGTAAACATAAACCAAAACCAGCCAACGGCTTTTCCGAGAATTTGATGAGAGGTGCTGTATGACACCCATACGAGAAACGAGTATGCAAACAGCGGATAACCCAAACCTCTAAGTGCGTAGCTGCCTAAGAGAGCCGGGTAATGCATATGAGGAATCGCCCAGCCGATAAAAGCGACTGAACCAAGGATAAATGCAATCAAACCGATCGTCATCGTTTTTCTTGGCCCCCAAGTTTGAACAAATGTGCCTGAAAGCCAAGCCGAGATGGTGACAGCAATACCGTACATGGTAAATAACGATGCGGATTGCTGCATGCTGAGACCATGATCAACGAGAAAAGGAGAAAGCCAGCCTTGTTCGAGCCCATCCCCAATCATAAAGATGACAACGCCAATGTAACCCCAAACCATGTGAGAAGGAATTCCGATTTTGTTCAAAACATTCCCTTTACCATGTGCATGATTCATTTTCTCCACCGCCTACTTTTTTCTAAAGTATCAATGGAATTTTTATACCCAAGCTTTGTGAATTGTAATCCTATTTTTTTAAAAAGCGACTTTTTCAGTATGCTCAATACTGACAGGCATGCCAAAAGCAAGCGATTGCTGTGCCGCTCTGGCGATCCGTTCCGCCTGAAAACCGTCATTGCCAGTGCAGACAGTTTCCCGGTTTGTTCCGATCGCTTCTGCAAATCGAAGAATCTCTTCCTCATACGCATCTTCATAGCGTTCAAGGAAAAAGAAATGCGGTTTATCCTTCATCACAAAATCAGCAGTCGACACTTCGACCGTCGTCGGCCGGCTGTTGTCCGCCGCTGCGGAACCTTTTGTCCCGAAAACCTCGACCCGCTGGTCATATCCGTACACAGCTTGGCGGCTGTTGTCAATCACAGCCATAGCACCGTTTTCAAAAGTCAGTGTAATAACAGCCGTATCAATATCGCCCAGCTCTGAAAAAGAAGGATTCACTAAGGCCGCTCCTTTTGCATACACTTCCGTCACTTCGTCTCCCATAATATACCTGGCCATATCAAAATCATGGATTGACATATCCATAAACAAGCCGCCTGACGTACGGACATAATCCATATTCGGGGGGTCAGGATCACGCGACGTGATTTTTAATAAATGAGGCGTACCGATTTCACCATTTTCAACAATTGCTTTGACCTTCTTAAAATGAGGATCAAAACGGCGATTGAATCCGACTTGGAGTGCAACCCCGTGTCTGCGGACGGATGCAAGCGCTTCCTTTGTTTCGTCTAAAGAGAAACTGACAGGCTTTTCACAAAAAATATGCTTTTTCGCCTCCGCTGCTTCCCTTATCATTTGAGCATGTAGGGTAGTCGGCGAGCAAATCAAAACAGCGTCAATGTCCGGGTCATGCAATATATCCCGATAATCAGACGTTATGTATTCAATCTGATGTCTGTCTGCCCAGCTTTTGATACGGCTGGCCTGAAGATCAGAGACAGCTTTTATTTTTATATGAGGAATCCGGCATATATTTTGAACATGAAGTTTGCCGATGCGCCCCGCACCGATAATCCCAGTCACAATCTGTTTTGTCATGGCATGTTCCCCCTTAAATATTTACGAAAGCGCTTTATTTAAAATTAATACTATCCCATTTGTAAGCGCTTTTCAAGAATGGAAATCATCACTCTATATCTCTTTTATCATGATTCATGCTTATTGAGGCAGCCTTCTTCTTCTCGAAGACCAGACACACTAGAATTAGGCTCTTTTTCCTGAACAGTTTATGATTTTCCCATAAACAGCTGCATAAAATAGAGCAAAGAAGGTGAATGAAATGGTGACAAAAGCAGAGGCACTGGCCCATTCAGTCATATTCCGCAAGAACAGCAGATTTGATAAAGTGAAAGGAAAATCCGAGGAACTAACATTAATCGGCAAGGGAAGAAGCGCCTATGTGTTTGCCTTCACAGAAGCCGATCGAAAAATGGCGCTGAAAGTATTTTTTCCTGAACATCAAGCGACCGCAGTCAAAGAAGCCGCGATCTATAAAAAGTTGGCCGGATCCGCTTTCTATCCTGACATTTACGAAACTGGTGATTCATTTATTCTTATGGAATATATCAAAGGCGAAACCTTTTATAACTGTCTGAAGAAAGGTATTGCGATCAGTGATGACAAGATTCAGCAGGTTGAAGAAGCACTTTCTGCCGCCCGGGCAGCCGGTCTGAATCCGTCCGACATTCATTTGCGCAATCTGATTCTGACAGAAACTGGGGCGGTGCGGGTAATTGATGTTGCCAGATTTGAACAGACAAAAACGTGCACCCAGTGGGAAGATTTAAAATCAGCGTATCATGCACTCTACAAAAAACCGATATTCCCAAAAAAGATTCCGGGTTTTTGGCTGGAGATTATCGCATTGTTATATAAAAAAGATTGGTTTCAAAAGCGTGTCGCTCACTGGAAAAGAAAATATTCTTAAATCGAAAAGGCAGCCGCTTAAAGCGGCTGCCTTCTTCCATATATTTTACTTTTTGTGAGCAGAAATCAGTTTCATTTGTTCAGGCGACAGCTTAATTCGATAGCCTCTCACAGTTAAGTAGAGCGCTTCTGAGCCCTTATCACTGGAATGACAATATATTTTCTCCATTTCTGTCTCTCCTCACCCTTTATTTGTTTCCATCATACCACCGCTTTATTGAGGGAATTTTAAAGAAGTGTAAAGATAGTATGAACTTGATATGTCGTGAAATACGAAAAACGCATCGTAATCACTCGCAGCGTTTTTTCTTTTTCCCTTCCTCTCCTTATTGTTAATTACCGGGTCATATAATGTGACAAATCAATTGTAGAAATAGTTCGATTAACCCAAAATTCTTTTATACGTGTATTTTGAAGGGGAAGTGAGGAGGAAGTTTGATGGAAGATTTTGTTGCCCATTTGAACGCGGTCTTATGGAGCACCCCCGTCATTTATATTTTATTAGGAATTGGGTTCCTCTTTTCTATCATGACCCGTTTTTTACAAGTCAGACATTTGAAAGAAATGATTGTTCTGATGTTCAAAGGAAAGAGCTCTGAAGCCGGCGTTTCTTCTTTTCAAGCACTATCAATTGCGCTGTCCGGGCGAGTGGGAACAGGGAATATTGCAGGTGTGGCGACAGCAATTGCATTCGGCGGACCCGGTGCGGTGTTCTGGATGTGGGCAATTGCCTTTATCGGTGCGGCGAGCGCCTTTGTCGAGTCAACGCTTGCTCAAATTTACAAAGTAAAACAAGGCGGACAATATCGAGGCGGTCCGGCTTATTATATTGAAAAAGGCTTAGGGATTAAGTGGTTTGCCGTCTTATTTGCCGCTGCCGCTCTTATTGCCATGGCCCTTTTGATGCCGGGCGTACAGTCTAATTCCATTGCGGCCAGCGTCAAAAATGCATTCGGCATCTCTCCTGCCATTACAGGCTGCATTCTCATTTTATTATTAGGCTTTATCATCTTCGGCGGTGTCAAACGAATAGCCAGTGCTGCACAAATGATTGTTCCGTTTATGGCGATTGGATATATTCTGCTGTCTGTGATCATTATTAGCATGAATATTTCTGAATTGCCTGCTGTCATTTTATTGATTTTCAAAAGCGCTTTTGCTCTGGATTCCGCTTTTGGCGGCCTGATCGGCATGGCGATTTCTTGGGGAGTCAAACGAGGCATCTACTCAAACGAAGCCGGCCAGGGAACAGGCCCCCATCCAGCGGCCGCCACAGAGGTTTCCCATCCGGTTAAACAGGGGTTGGTTCAGGCATTTTCTGTTTATATTGACACATTATTTGTGTGTTCCGCTACAGCTTTTATGATCTTGTTTACGGGCATGTACAATACCCAGGCTGCAGATGGTTCCTTTATCGTTCATCAGCTGAAAGGCGTCGAAGCCGGGCCCGGTTTCACTCAAGCGGCCATTGACAATGTTCTCCCCGGATTCGGTGCGGGCTTTGTGGCTATCGCTTTATTCTTTTTCGCATTTACAACGATTATGGCGTATTACTACATCGCAGAAACCAATATCGTCTATTTAGCCCGAGGCAGAGAAAGCAAATGGGCAACACTTGGCTTAAAGCTGGTTATTTTAGCCGCGACGTTCTATGGAACTGTGAAAACTGCTACACTTGCTTGGGCATTAGGCGATGCTGGACTTGGCATTATGGTATGGCTGAACGTCATCGCGATTGTGCTGCTGGCCAAACCGGCGCTTCTCGCTTTAAAAGATTACGAGCGCCAAAAGAAACAGGGCTTAGACCCTGTATTTGATCCGAAAGCGCTGGGCATCAAAAACGCTGATTTCTGGGAGAAGGAATATATCCAGGAAAATGAGCGTGTCTCTTAAATATACAGAAAACCGGCCCGATATGACATCGTGCCGGTTTTTTTATGGGCGATAATTGGTATACACTTCTTGGACATCATCGTCATCCTCTAGACTGTCGATTAATTTTTCCAGCTTCTCAGCAGCCTGATCATCGGCATCTGTATAGGTTGCCGGAATCATGGTCACCTCTGCCGAAGAAATGGGATACTTCGATTCAATAGCTGCTTTGACGTCTTCAAAGCGCTCAGGCTCTGTTAATATCTCATATCGGTCTTCTACCGTCTGCAGTTCTTCTCCGCCTGCCTCCAGTACATCAAGCATAAGCTCATCTTCATCTATTTTCTGTTCTGTACGTTCGATTGCAATAAATCCCTTCCGTTCAAATAAAAAGGCTACACATCCGTTTTCTCCAAGACTTCCGCCATTTTTATTAAATGCTGTCCGCACGTTTGATGCCGTTCGATTTTTGTTATCTGTAACACATTCAACCATGACAGCAACACCAGATGGGCCATAGCCTTCATAGGTGATTTCTTCATAGCTGTTTCCATCTAGGCTTCCCGCCGCTTTTTTAATGGCTCGATCTATATTTTCATTCGGCATATTGGCGCCTTTTGCTTTTTCGATAACCAAACGCAAAGCAGAATTTGCTTCAGGATCAGCTCCGCCTTCTTTCGCCGCCACATAGATTTCTTTCGCAAGCTTCATAAATATTTTCCCGCGTTTTGCATCCTGGGCATTTTTTCTTTTTTGGATATTTTTCCATTTCGAATGTCCCGCCATGTTTTCACCTTCTTTTACATTTTCTATGTACACTTTAATGGGAATTGTTCGCTGATGCAATGAAAAAGGCTGCCGAAATCACACTTCCGGCAGCCTTTTCGTTCTAGCGGGCGTTCATTTTATGAAGTCTTTCGAACAGCCCTTTATCTGTAGATACTTGGACGTCGCGGCCATTCGCATAGTTGCGTGCCGCTTTTGTAACATTCTCTCTGTCAGACTTTGTAAAATCCGCGTGACTTCTTACTGCGATGACTACTCGATCATCCGTTACCATAACTTGTGTGTCATTGACGTTTTTCACTTGTTTCACACGGTTGGCAATTTTTGCAGCCAGTCTGCGGTTTTCTAGGTTGTCATACCCGTTGTTCCCCGCATTTTGGTTCATGTTACTGTTATTCGTGTTGTTATATGTTCCGTCAGTTGCCAGAGGAACGCGATCGTCCGCAGTAACACGATCACGATTATTCACATTCGTGGTATTTCGGTTATTGCCGTTTTGATCCTCCATTAATTCAGAAACCGGACCATCGTGGTCTACTCCGTCTCCCCGTCTGTCAGCGTCATTTTCATTTGTATAATACCCAATTGGTCGGGTATTGCCGTTATTGCGCGTATCATTCATAGCATTGTCGTTTGCTGTGCATGCAGTTAAGCCCGCTGTCATTAGAATCAAGCTTGCGATCGTCATTTTTTTACCCAATGGAAAAACCCCCCGTAGACGAATTGAGCATGTTTGCTCGTTTTTATCATGCACGCGTGCGGGGGATGTTAAGCGTGTCAGTTCTGTCCATTTGGCAGTTAACTGCTCCGAAATAAAAAAGGAACGATTTACATCGTTCCGAACAATTACTCATTTTCTTCTTCAGGCCGGCCAAACATTTGGTTTGCAGAGGGCTGATTCGCCATTGGCATAGAAACTCCGGCAGCATATGGATTCGGATTCACTCCGCCGTAAGGCATATTAGGGGTACCATAAGCTCCGAGTCCGGCATAGCCAGGTGCGGCGTAATGTGGCTGATGGTGATGGTGGTGATGATCATCGTCACAACCGCAATCGTCATGGTCTTTATACGGCATGTATCCTGGAGCCGCCGGCTGGTATGCTCCCATCACTTGAGGCGAGCCATAATGAGAGCCATGCGGCATATGTCCATACGGAGAGCCATAAGCCGGGGATGCGTATTGAGGCGCTCCGTAAGAGCCGTAATGTCCGTGATGCTGGTTTTCATATTCACCCGGATCATACTGAGGCGATACAAAACTTGGCTGATATCCATAAGGCTGGTACATTGGATAAGCCTGTGCCGGATAGTATGGATAGCATAATCCTGACCCTGGAAGAACCGGTGAGACAGGAACCGGACATGGCAAGGGACACGGCATGAAGTGAGCCGGATAGTGATAATATGGCAGAACAGCCGGCATATTCGGAACTGCGGGAAGAACGTTTTCTTCTTCCATGCCGCCTACCTCTGGCGCCTTTGGCATATTAGGCATATTCGGATAATTTGCATTTTCCATATTACTCATAGCCTCCTGTTGTGGAAATTGGTCTTGGTTTTGCATGTGATACACATGATCCATATTTCCGTCATGATGTTTTTTCGGCTCCTCCGGTTTAGGAGGCGACCAAGGCTGGAAAAGCTGGTTCATATCATAATAATCGTTCACATCAGCTTCAGGATACACATTTTCCTGCAAATTAGGCATTGGCGGGACATACGGCACAGACTTCTTTGCTTTCGGCTTTGTGTCTTCTACGTCGACAACGGATTTAGGCTTCTCTTTCGCATATGGATGATCTTGCTTCACATTCCCTGCCGCCGGACTTTTTCCCGCTTTCGGCTCTTTTCTGACCGGTACACCTTCAGACGGCACTTTTATTTTCATTCCAGGCATGATTAAGTCTGGATTGCTGAGCTGTGTATTAAGCTTCTTCACTTCCTCAAGATCAACTCCATACTTTTCAGCTATTTTCAAGAGCGAATCGCCTTTTTGAACGATGTGGATTTTCAACGTTTTCCCCTCCTATGCAAAACGTGAACAGTTCAGCTGTCATTACATTGTGTTTCTTCACAACATATGTCTGAAATAAAGAAGTTATGAATACAGGAAGGGAAATATTTCTGATTTACGTAATCGAAAGCATTCGATTCAAAGCAAGGAGGGCATCTTGCTGAATGACTTTTGGCACCTTGATCACGCCTGAAGGTTTACCTTTTTCTATTTGTTCCAAAGACCACAGCAAATGCGGCAAATCAATGCGATTCATTGTCAGACACGGACACATGTCAGGGTTGAGTGATTCGATTTGTTTATCAGGATGGTCGTGAATGATCCGCTGAACAAGATTCATTTCTGTTCCGATTGCCCACTTGCTTCCCGCCGGGGCGTGGTTGATTGTATCAATAATATATGTCGTTGATCCGCTGTTGTCACTAAGCGTCACAACTTCATGTGAACACTCCGGATGCACAATGACTCGAATGTCAGGGTCACGCTCTCTCACATTATGGATATTATCCGCGGTGAATTTTTCGTGGACGGAGCAATGTCCTTTCCACAAAATCACTTTCACATTCTTATGCTCAGATGCAGCCGCCAATTCATCTTTTATCGGATCCCACACAGCCATATCCTTAAGCGCAATGCCCAAATCATAAGCCGTATTTCTCCCTAAATGCTGATCAGGCAAAAATAAAATTCGTTTTTTCTGTGTAAATGCCCATTCAAGCACTTTTTTCGCATTTGAAGAAGTTACAGTCGCTCCGCCATGCTTACCGACGAAAGCCTTGATCTCCGCAGTGGAGTTCACATACGTTAAAGGTATGATTGTATCTCCGAATATATGCTGAAGCTTCTCCCACGCCCTATTGGTCTGCTGCATGTCTGCCATGTCCGCCATAGAACACCCTGCTCTCATATCAGGCAGAATGACCATTTGTTCCTTACATGTCAGCATATCAGCGGTCTCAGCCATAAAGTGTACGCCGCAAAAAACAATATAATCCGCTTTTTTATTTTCTTCGGCAATTTGGGCCAGCTGCAGGGAATCGCCTGTTTGGTCAGCAAATTGTATGACTTCGTCTTTTTGATAATGATGACCTGGGATAAAAAGCCTGCTGCCGAACTTTTTCTTGATAGCGGCAACGCGTGTTTCCATGTCCTTTCTTGATATTCTTTTATAACCTTCTGGCATCATCTTATTCGATTGTTTTATCACATCAAGAATTGACATCGCGACACCCCTCCATAGAATCATTTGATAATCCAGCAACCATACTGATATCTAAACTTTTGACGGAATGAGTCAGAAATCCTAATGAAATATAATTCACACCTGTCCCTTTAAAAGCAGGCAAAGCTTCTAACGTAATTCCGCCTGAAGCTTCAGTTTTTATATGGTTTGGTGTGAGATTTGCAAAATGGCGGACCGTATCAGGCGGGCAGTTGTCAAACATAATAACATCTGCTCCTGCTTCAATTGCTTCCCGCAGCTGTTCTTCGGTTTCAACTTCGACCTCGATTTTTACCATATGCCCTGCGGCATGACGCGCTTTCTTACACGCCTCTAAAATAGAGCCGCATGCTGCGATATGATTGTCTTTAATCATGATGCCGTCATACAAGCCGAATCGATGATTATACCCGCCTCCCGCTCTGACAGCGTATTTTTCCAGCATTCTCAGCCCCGGTGTTGTTTTTCTCGTATCACAAATGTTAATCTGTTCATCATCAAGCCGCCGAACAGCCTCCCTTGTCAGCGTCGCAATTCCTGACAGCCTTTGAATAAGATTTAATACGACCCGCTCTCCTGAAAGCAGTGCTGTCGCAGGACCGTGTAATACGGCAATTACTTCACCTTTTCGCAACCTGTCTCCATCTTTTTTATGTAAAATGCTTCGAACATTTTCATCTAATAAGGCAAAGCCTTCTTTTATCACTGCAGCTCCGGCAAAGATGCCGTCTGACTTTGCCACAATCTCCGCTTCACAGCTATGTACGCCAAAGATAGACTGCGACGTAATGTCCCCTGTCCCTATATCCTCAAGAAAAAAGCGATTCAGTAATTTTTTTAGCTGTAAATGATTCATTTCTCCAACTCCCCTCTTTTTTTCTGATTTTTATTCCCTTTTTTGTATGGACAATTTGTCTTCCTTGCCAGCGCATATCTGCTTGAGGAAAATCGGTACGGAAGTGAGCTCCTCTGCTTTCCTCCCGCAAAAGCGCAGAAAATGTCATCAGCTTTGCGGTTTGCCATAAATGAGAAAGCTCCAGCTGGGGTATTGTGATATCCTTTACATTCACTTCTTGAGAAGGCAGCATATGAAGCCATTTGTTCAGTTCAATCAGACTGTCTTTTTCCCGTAAGATCGACATATGGCATGCCATTTTGGTTTGCAATTCATTTACCGCTATATTCGGCACCTGATAGATGGCATTGGTTTCCGGTTCTGATTGATAGTGCCTGTTATAAACCGGTTTTTGTCTTATATGCTCTGCTGCTCTTTTTCCAAACACCAGCGCCTCCAACAAGGAATTGCTCGCAAGCCGATTGGCTCCGTGTAAACCAGTACATGTGGTCTCGCCAATTGCATAGAGTCCCGGCACTGTCGTTTCCCCCCAGCGATTCACTGAAACACCTCCCATCAAAAAGTGCATTCCCGGTGCCACTGGAATTTTTCCGCTTTGGATATCAACTCCTGCTTTTTCACAAATAGCAGTAATAGTGGGGAAACGCCCTTCAAAATCAGAAATTGCCCTGCAGTCGATATAAACGCGATTTCCTTTTGACATTTCTTCATGAATAACCCGAGCAACGATATCCCTTGGAGCCAAGTCACCTAAAGGATGGCGTCCAGCCATAATCCGGCTGCCTTTTTCGTCAATTAAATATCCGCCTTCCCCTCTGACAGCTTCTGAAACGAGCCCATAGGAAACACCATTTTTCACAAGCAATGTCGGGTGAAACTGGGTAAACTCTAAATCCGTTAATTCCGCTCCGGCCCGGTAAGCTAGAGAGAGGCCGTCACCTGTGACAGATGGATCGTTCGTATGATGAAGAAACAGACTCCCGCATCCGCCGGCCGCCAGCACCACTTCATCCGCATGCCTCACCTTGACTTGCCCCCTGCTGTCTTTTGTCATGACACCGATACAGCGCCCATTCTCAACAAGCAAATCGGCTGCTGTTTCATGCTCGATTAATTCGATTTTACTGTGAACCTGTCTGAGCAAATAATCAACAAGCAGTCTGCCTGTTGCATCTCCGCCTGCATGAAAAATACGGTTGTATGAGTGGGCGCCTTCCCTGCCAAGGCAAACATCACCTTGTTCATTGCAGTCGAATGGAAATCCGCTCTCCACTAGATTTTGAATCATGTTTTTCCCATCATGTAAAACGTCTCCTGCAATAGCTTGATCATTATGTCCGCAGCCTGCATATAACGTATCCTCCAAATGGGATGCAATCGTGTCACCTTTTGCAAAAGCCGCAGCAATCCCCCCTTGTGCATAGACAGAATTGCTGTTTTTAGCGCTTTTTTTTGTGATGACAGTTACTTCGTATGCGGACGGAAAAGCAGACGCTAAGGAAAGTGCTGCTGCCCCTGAACCGATGACTGCAATCGTCTTTTTAGACATATGCCGACCTCCCGTTGTTTACACCTGTCTTGACACATATATTTACACAAGAGTAAAATAAACTCAAGAGTTTTTTATGAAGAACAGATGGAGGAGACTGGATGATTTATTTAGATTATGCAGCGACGACACCTATTTGCGAGGAAGCTCTCCACGTTTATCAGAAGCTCAGCATAGATATGTACGGGAATGCCAGCAGCCTGCATGATGCGGGAGGAAAAGCAAAGTACATACTGGAGTACTGCCGTGAAAAAATCGCCAGCATCATTGGCGGAGAAGCAAGCGGCATTTATTTTACAAGCGGCGGCACTGAATCCAATTTTCTGGCCATTCAATCGTTGCTTAATTGCCTGCCAAAAACGAAAAGACATTTCATTACAAGCGCTATGGAGCATCAGTCCATTCATAACTGTGCTGCTTATCTGGAACAGCAAGGATTTGATGTAACCATCATTCAACCGAATGAATACGGGCTTATTACCGAGGAAATATTAACAGCTCATATTCGGCCGGAGACAGGCCTGATATCTATTCAACATGCCAATTCTGAAACCGGGATCATTCAGCCCATTCAACGTCTGTCTTCATTCCTCCGCAATAAGGGTATTCTTCTTCATTGCGACGCTGTGCAAACGTTTGGAAAAATCCCCATCAATACAGAAGAACTGGGGATGGATGCACTGTCAGTATCAAGCCATAAAATCCACGGCCCTAAAGGAGTGGGCGCGGTCTATATTCGGCCGGATGTCCCTTGGAAACCCGTTTACCCTCACACTGCTCACGAACAAGGATTCAGAGCCGGCACTGTGAATGTCCCCGGGATCGGCGCCTTCACCGCCGCTGCAGAGCTAATCATTAGCGAGATGGATAAACAGATATCCCGCAATAAGACATTAAGAGCACACTTATTAGACGAAATCGGTATTCGATCTCTTCCTGTAACCCTTGCGGCAGACACTGCACAAACAGAATGTCTCCCGCATATTTTAGGATGTTTTTTTCACTCATTTGAAGGACAATATGTTATGTTAGAATGTAATCGGAATCATATTTGCATCTCAACGGGCAGCGCTTGTTCTTCCGGATATCAAGGTCCGTCTGCAGCGATGAAAGCACTAGGAAAAACAGATCAAGAAGCGCTGCAATTTATCCGCATCTCTTTCGGAAGGCATACAACAGCTGAACAGCTGGATCAGTTATTACATACACTTACAGCGCTTTGGGAACAAAAGAAAGGAGAATTTGATATTGACCGAAGAATTAAAGCTTATGGGCGCCAGCAGGCGTGAACAGCTTCTTCTGTGGCTGAAGGAATCTAAATCGCCGCTGACAGGAGGAGAACTCGCAAAAAAAGCAAACGTTTCAAGACAGGTTATTGTACAGGACATATCGCTCTTGAAAGCGAAAAATGAACCGATCATCGCCACAAGCCAAGGATATATATACATGGATACAGCCGCTCAGCAGCACCAGCAGGCAGAAAAAATTATCGCTTGTCAGCACGGCCCCGAACGGACTGAAGAGGAATTGCAACTCATCGTGGACGAAGGTGTTACAGTAAAAGACGTAAAAATCGAGCATTCCGTATACGGAGATTTAACGGCAGCCATCCAAGTAGGCACCCGGAAAGAAGTGAGCCGTTTCATTCAGAAAATCAATTCCACAAATGCCGCCTATTTATCACAGCTGACTGACGGTGTGCATCTTCATACACTGACAGCACCTGATGAACACCGCATCGATCATGCTTGTCAAGCACTCGAGGCAGCCGGTATTTTAATTAAAGACTAAAAAAAGCCCTTTATTGGGCTTTTTTTATCATAGATAGGACTGATATGCACCAAGGAGCTTTACTTTGCAGCCGAGTGCTTCGAGCTCCTGCATGGCACCTGGAATCAATACTTCATCAAACGCTTTCTCGATATCAATGATAAAGAAATAATGGCCTAATCCGGTTTTAGTCGGACGTGACTCAATCTTTGACAAGTTTAAGTTTCTCCAAGCAAAAGCAGACAGCACTCTGTGCAGCGCCCCTGATTCGTCCTGCGGAAGCATCACCATCAAGGTCGTTTTAGGCTTCGAGCTCAATTTTGCATTCACTTCAAATGAAATGTTTTCATCAGATGACAGAATAACAAATTTCGTATGATTGTCCTTGTAATCCTGTATATCTCGTTTTACGATTTTTAACTCGTATGTAGAAGCTGCCATTTCATTGGCAATGACCCCGATGTTCAGCTCTGGATGGTCACTGACATATTTAGCTGCCGCCCCTGTTGAATTGGCGTATTCATAGGGAACGGAAGGAAAATGACGATGGAGAAATTTATGGCATTGTGCAATCGCGTGTGAGTGTGAGTAAATTTTGTCGAGTTCTTTCCATGCATTCTCTCTTGAAGGATGAACGAGCAAATGCTGATGAATCGGCAATGTCATTTCACCTACAATTGGCAAGGGCTGTTCATGTATTAAATAGTCTATCGTTAAATTCACTGATCCTTCTAATGCATTCTCTAAAGGAACGAAAGCGAAATCAACTTCGCCTGCAACTGCCTCATCTATGCACTCCGGTATGGTACGGTAAGCAACATGTTCGGCGCCGTTTTGAAAACAAGAACTGACTGCTAAATGTGTGAATGTAGCTGCTGGACCTAAATAACCGACTTTCATGACCCTATTCTCTCCCTTATGCACCTGAACCTAATATTTCAACCTTTTCTACAAAATCAAATTTTCTAAGCTTATTCATTAACGTATGAATGTCCTCTTCCATGGCAGATGTACTGATAGACAGCGTCACATTTGCTCGGCCCTGAAGCGGAATGGTCTGGTGAATGGAAAGAACATTGCTTCCAGAATCAGCTACTGCCTGTAGGAGCTGAGATAACGCACCTGACCTATCCTCCAAATGAAAGAAAAGTGTGATAATTTGCTCTTTAACCATAGTGTAGAACGGAAAAACAGCATCTCTATATTTATAAAATGCACTTCTGCTTAAATCGACCTTTTGAACGGCATCTGCCACTGAATCTGCTTTTTTTCGATCAAGCAGCTTTTTGACTTCCAATGTTTTTTTCATCGCATCGGGCAATACATCTTCACGGACAAGATAAAATGTCTCCTCTTTCATTTGCATCCCCCCCTTTAAAATAGAGAGCCCGACATTCAGGCTCTCCTTTCTGCCATCATTAATCAATAAATTCAAATTCAAACTCCAGAAGCCTGATAATATCTCCATCTTTGGCTCCGCGTTCTCTGAGTGCTTCATCAACACCCATTCCGCGCATTTGTCTCGCAAATCGTTTAACCGATTCATCACGCGAGAAATCAGTCATCTTGAATAATCGCTCAAGGCTGTCTCCTGAAAGCACAAATACACCGTCTGGGTCGCGTTCAATATTAAATGGCACTTCTTCATTTTCGATCGTGTACATAACGCGATTTTGTGTAAGCTCTTCCTCGTCATATAACGGAAATTCCGGCGTATTTTCAAGCTGATTGGCGACTTCAAACAGAAGTTCACGAAGGCCTTCTCTTGTCACCGCGCTGATTGGAAATACCGGGTAATCATCCGTCAGCTTTTCTTTAAAGGCTTTAAGGTTTTCCGACGCCTCCGGCATGTCCATTTTATTTGCAACAATAATTTGCGGGCGTTCAGTGAGACGCAGATTGTACTCGCTCAGCTCCTGGTTAATCGTTACATAATCCTCATACGGATCGCGTCCTTCTAAACCGGACATGTCAATGACGTGAACGATAACCCGTGTCCGTTCGATATGGCGCAAAAATTGGTGGCCAAGTCCGACGCCTTGGTGTGCGCCTTCAATCAGTCCCGGCAAATCAGCCATAACAAAGCTGCGTCCGTCATCCGTCTCAACCATGCCGAGATTCGGAACAAGCGTTGTAAAGTGGTAGTCCGCAATTTTCGGTTTTGCAGATGAAACAACAGACAGCAAAGTGGATTTTCCGACACTCGGAAATCCAACAAGCCCCACATCTGCAAGCACTTTTAATTCAAGAACAATGTAGCGCTCTTTTCCCGGCTCGCCGTTTTCTGAAAGCTGAGGCGCGGGGTTAGCCGGTGTAGCAAAGCGGGAATTCCCTCTTCCGCCTCTTCCTCCCCTTGCAATGACAGCCTGCTGTCCGTGCTCTGTTAAATCAGCAATGACCTGCTTTGTATCATCGTCTGTCACAACGGTGCCTGGCGGAACTTTAATGACCATATCATCGGCATTTCGCCCATGCTGGTTTTTAGACATGCCGTGCTCGCCGCGAATTGCTTTAAAGTGTTTTTTGTATCTAAAATCCATCAGGGTGCGGAGACCTTCATCCACTTCAAAAACGACGTCTCCTCCCTTTCCTCCGTCACCGCCGGCAGGGCCGCCTTTCGGCACATATTTTTCACGACGAAACGCAACCATCCCGTTGCCGCCATCGCCGCCTTTTACATATACTTTGACCTGATCTACAAACATAATGTCCTCCGTTCTAAACCGTTAAAAACTCCGCTAATCCAACCCAATTTCAATCAGACATTCGTGACTTGTGATCTCAAAACGCATGATGTCAACATCCTCATATCCATTCTGCCGAATATCATCAAAAGCCGATGGATCAGTAAAAGCGCCGTGAAAATCAAGGTACAGAATCAGCTGTCTGCCAGGATGATCCGTTTGCAGCGAAACCGTTAAATGATTTTCGCTCCCTCTGCTGACCGCTTGATCAAACAGAGAAAACAGTTTTCTCATCAGGTTCACCAGCTTTTGATCATATGCCGACAAATCCTTAATTTCTCCAAGAACTTCATATTCAAGCGTCATATAATGGGTTTTCCAATTAAACGTAAGAAAATCAAACGCCAAATGCGGTGTTTTCAGGTTTGAGAGCTTTGATTCGTGTTTTGCGTCTATCACCATTTCTTCAATCATTTCAAAGACGCGGTCATACTTCTGCAAACTTAAGTTTCCTTTAATCAGCTGCAGCTTATTCATCCAATCATGCCGAGAATGGCCAAGCAGATGAATCAGTTCGTTTATTAATGTTGTATCGCTTATATTTTCTTCTTGATTATTTGAAACATCCTTCATTTTCGCACTCCCAATCATTTAATTTCTTTTTAGGAGTCTGTATAAGTGTGTATTATGAATTATAACAGAGAAGGCTTTGTTAGAAAAACAATTGTTTTTCCCAGAAATATCATGTTCCTTTTTTATGGCTATGGTTGATTTGCAGCCAGGCAGAACATATTATGTATTACTGCTTGGGGAACATATCCAGTGGGTTTGAGATGTTATTCTCATTCTTCGCGGGGTCTGCTCGCACATACTCTGCATTTCATTCTTGGTGTATACTCCGCATATTGCAAAAAAACTCCAGTCATCATCGACCGGAGTTTTTTAAATCATTATTGAGCTACAGGATATACGCTCACTTTTTTGCGGTCACGGCCGAAACGTTCGAATTTAACAGTTCCGTCGATTTTCGCAAATAGAGTGTCATCTCCGCCGCGGCCCACGTTTTCACCTGGGTAAATTTTTGTTCCGCGTTGACGGTAAAGGATAGAACCGCCTGTTACGAATTGACCGTCAGCACGTTTAGCACCTAAACGTTTAGACTCAGAGTCACGTCCGTTCTTTGTAGAACCTACTCCTTTTTTAGAAGCGAAAAACTGAAGATCTAATCTAAGCATGTAGCTCACCTCCTATATTATGTTTGTGGTCACACGCAAGTTATCTTTGTAATCCCGTTCGATTGTCTCCAGTGAAACAATCATGCCTTCAATCAGCAGCTGAGCCTTTTGGCGCGACTCCGTATCAAGAGATTCAGGGAATTCAAAGTAAAAATAACCCCCATCCTCTCCTATATCAAGAAGCGGCTCAAAGCCTGCAAGCACAATAACCGCGTTTACGGCTCCAAACACAACCGCTGTCACTCCAGCACAAACAAGATCTTGTCCATGTTCAGCAAAATTCGCATGGCCTGTCATTTCAAAAGACAAGATGCCTTTATCATGGGACCTTCTGATTGTTGCCTGAATCATGCTTACGCGTTGATTTTTTCGATCGTCACTTTAGAGTAAGGCTGACGATGACCTTGTTTTTTATGAACGTTTTTCTTTGCTTTGTATCTGAAAACAGTGATTTTTTTCGCACGGCCTTGTTTTTCAACTTTAGCTGTTACTGTTGCGCCTTCAACTGTAGGGTTGCCGACTTTCACATTGTCTCCGCCAACAAACAAAACGTCTTCAAAAGTAACTGTTTCTCCTGCTTCAGCAGCAAGTTTTTCGATGTAAACAGTTTGGCCTTCTTCAACTTTGATTTGTTTACCGCCTGTTTTAATGATTGCGTACATTCTCTGCACCTCCTATTAGACTAAGACTCGCCAGACACCAGGGGGCTTTAAAAGCTCTTAACACCTGTACTGAGCGGTTGTAGCAATGGTGCTACATCCATAACATTAAAAAATATACCAAAATACAAGACGTTTGTCAATTGATTTTAGTAAGGCAGCAGCAGCTCTTCCATGGAGGAATTCGTCCGCTTATCGGCAAAGTAAGCGTGGAGCACTTCATTCTCGTCAAGCTGGCTGAGCTTCTTGCCTGATTTCTCTATAATAATCGGATGTTTACAGCCACGTTTGAACTCTGCCATCACATGATAGACTTTGTCTTCCGCCTTTACAGTCAGCGGCAGCAGTTTTTCAAGCTCGCGATTTTTTCCGTAATACCGTTCAAGAAGAAATCTCACGTGGATATAATGCCTTTGCTTGTATTCCTCAAACAAAGAAACAGCAAGAAAGACAAACAAAACCCATGCGCTGATTTGCAGAGGAACCACAAATAAAATCCAGCACCCGAGCAGCAGACAGAAGCAGAGCGACGTTTTTAAATTGAGCCGGTGAGCCTTTTGAAAAGGCAGTTGCTTGGAAAACAGCAAAAACAACAGTTTTCCGCCGTCAAGCGGCCAGATCGGCAGCAGATTTACAAATAAAATAGAAAGGTTATAAAAGGTGAAGAGTTCAAAGGTATGCTGATGAATTACTGAGAATTCTGCAAGCGTCCAGGCAGCAAGCTGAAGCCAGATGTGCTGAAGAGGGCCCGCAATAACCACCGCAAGCTCTTCCTTTAACGGTCGATTCCCGTGCTCTTCCACTTCGACCGTTCCGCCAAACGGCAGCAAAAAAACACGCTTAATTCTCCAAGAAAAAAACACGGCCAGAGCAGCATGCCCCAGCTCATGGATCAGTACAATCAGCAGCAGGCATAATAATGCCTTCATATGGCCTGTGAGCAGTCCCAGAGCCGCAATCATCCACAGAAAAGGATGCACATGAATTTTTAAAATAAGGTCAAGCCACTTATTCAAATGAAATCACCTGAATCGGGTCAATAAATTTATCGCCATCTTTCATAGCAAAGTAATAGACCCCTTTATTATGATCATCAAGTTTAATTGAACCAAGTTTTTTGCCTTTATCTACAAAGTCATATAAAGCCACATCTACATCTTTGAGTTCTCCATAAATACTATAAGTATTGTCAGCATGCTGTACCTTAACCGTCAGCCCCGTCTGGCTATCTTTGTTAACTTCAACTATATAGCCTTCTTTTATGCTATCAATAGTATCACTGCTTGTTTCGACTTTAATCCCTTCCCCGTTATCCTTAAAATCCTCCTGCACTTTCCCAGATGCAGGCGCGGCCAAACCTTGGCCTACTTCAACCTGCTGTTCCTTATTTTTATGTTCAGGAGCCAGAAAAGCGAGCGGATTTCCAAATTTCGTTTCAAACCAGTGGCTTGCAGAGGCAAATTGAAATTCAGTTTCGAAGGTTTTGGCAACGGCGGGTTTAATCTGGCTGACAGGCCCTATATTTGTTTTATAAGCTATGGCTGAAACAAGAACAAGGCAGGCTGACAGAAGACATTTTAGGATAATCGAATCTGTTTTAACCAAAGGGTGTTTTCCGTTAAATGTTGATATGTTATCTTCATATATTGGAAGAGTTCCATGCTTTTCTTGATCCGATACCATTACCCAAGACGGGGGTTTCTGCTTTTCAGGAAATGTCTGAGCGGAAGAACGTTTCGAGCCGGAAAGCTGTTTTCTTCTTTTCTCTAATCGTTTTCTGATTTCATCTGCTCTATGACTCATTGCAATCATCCTTTGCATTCGTTGGGTTTGTACATCATATGTCTTGTCCATGACAAATATTCGTTTTACCCAAAGCAGACAAAAACAAAAAACCTGACACAGCATTTGCTTTGTCAGGCTCTTCTCTTTGATTTTATTTCACTAAGATCTTACTCCGAAAAATGATTTAATCTTAGCCATCATCCCTTTGTTTTGCTCTTCAAGCACCTGCAAAGGAACAGATTCACCCAGGATGCGCCGGGCAATATTGCGATATGCAATCGAAGCGCGGTTTTTCGAGTCCATTGCAATCGGTTCGCCATGGTTAGAAGCTCTAATGACTTCATCATCATCAGCCACGATTCCGAGTAAATCGATCGACAAATGCTGTACGATTTCGTCGATATCCATCGTATCACCATTTTTCATTAGGTGATTTCTGATTCTGTTTACAACAAGCCGCGGCGGTTCAATATTTTCCTCTTGCTCCAGCAGTCCTATAATACGGTCAGCATCACGAACAGCTGAAATTTCAGGCGTTGTGACCACAATCGCTTTATCAGCTCCGGAAACGGCATTTTTGTATCCTTGCTCAATTCCGGCAGGACAGTCTATGATGACATAGTCAAATTCCTGTTTAAGCGCTTGAACCATATCTTTAATTTGTTCAGGAACCACGGCTGTCTTATCGCTCGTTTGAGCAGCGGGCATTAAATAGAGCAGATCATCGAAACGTTTGTCTTTTACGAGCGCCTGATGCATTTTGCATCTTCCCTCTACGACGTCGACAAGATCATAAATAATTCTATTTTCAAGACCCATTACAACATCAAGGTTGCGCAGCCCTATATCAGTATCTAATAAGCATACTCGCTTCCCTAAAATGGCTAAGGCGGTACCGAGGTTCGCAGATGTTGTCGTTTTACCTACTCCGCCTTTTCCCGAAGTTATTACGATAGCCTCACCCAATTCACATTCCTCCCTCAAGCCTTGTTAGATCAGGTCTTAAATGAGCCAAATGTTGAAGGCGTTCAATGACCATATTTCCGTCTGTATCTAAATAAGCACATTCCATTTCGTTCCCTTTTTGAATGTGGTCTGGGGAGCGATTTAACACATGATTGATTCTTAATTGTGTCGGCAGCATTTCGGCGGCGGCGATAACCGCTTGATGATTACCGTTACATCCAGCGTGCGCCATCCCTTTCAATGAACCAAGGACAAAAATGTTCCCTCCTGCCATGACTGTTCCGCCGGGATTCACATCACCGATCAGGAGCAAATCGCCTTTCACTTGCAGCACTTGGCCTGAACGGACAATTTTTGAAACAGAAATAATTTCAGCTTCCTCTTTCATTCGCTGTGCTTCTTGTTTCGTAATGACTTCACTGTCAATAGAATGAACAAACAAATCTTTCTTTGACGCAATCAATTCGGTCAGCTGTTCCTCTTGCTCCTTATATAAAAAGCGATTTCCCAGCTTAATATGGACGCTGATTTTCTGGCCTTTTCCATCCGTATATTGCTCAATTGACAGCATATTCTGAAGACCATCGAGAAGCTCATCAAAAGAACATGCATCATCCAGATGCAATGTTAATCCGTTCTTAGTTCCTTTTATTGTTACATATTGCTGCTTTTTGGTCTTCACAATATTCACCTCAACAACATACTCATTTCGTCAAAAAAAGATAAAATCCTTTTTTACTCATCTCTCAATTCTTTCTTTAGACTCATAAAAAACAATCTAAATGGAAGAACCAGGATTAGAGCGGCTGCAATATTTAATAAAATTGTCGGTATAAACCGGTCAAGCACAAACCCGTTAAACGTCATGATGTCTTTATGAATCAACGACTGAATGCCGAATACATAAAATTCGAGCACGCTGACAGCGAGAACTGCTATCAATATCACCACAAATGCGTTTGTATGCAGCACTTTAAACGCTTTTGAAGCCAAGTAGCATAACCCGGCAAAACCAAACATATAAACGCCTAATAGACTTGTATAGTTCATGTCATATAGAAAGCCAAAAATAAATCCGTAAATCATCGCGTGTTTTTGGTTGATGAAAGCTGACATAAATATCAATACAATCATCAGAAAACGCGGGGCAAGCACCTGATCATCTGTAACGAACGGAAAATGCACCAGATCTGTAAAAATGCTTTCCGCAGAAAAAACGAGCAGCATCACGAAAGGGAGAAGGAAACGTTTCACGATCCTTCCTCCTCTGTATCGACAGTCGGCACGTCACGGTTAACAATGATCACATTATTTAAATCGGATAGGTCAGCAGCAGGTTTTACATAAGCAACTTTCGTTAATCCATAGGAATCTGACTCGATATCTGTCACTTCACCGATTGTCAGTCCCTCTGGGAAAACGCCGCCTGTGCCTGATGTTTCAATAAGATCGCCTTTTTTTACGTCCTGCTTATCCTTACGCTCAATAATTGTCATCTTAAGACGTTTTTTCTCTTTGTCATACCCTTCGACCAGGCCGTAGCCTTTGTTGCCTTTTTTCCCGGATATTTTCGTCGCCACTCTGTTATTGCGGTCAGTGTCGCTTAAAAGCTGAACAGTAGACGTGAAGTTATTGAGGCCAGAGCTTTTGATCTTGCCGATTAATGCGCCTTTTTCGTTTGTTACAGCCATATCCTTCGCTACGTTTTGCTGTGTCCCCTTATTAACGGTGACCTGTTTCGCCCAATGATCAGGACTTCTGGCAATGACCGTAGCTAAAATCGGCTTGTAATCTTTAATCGATTTAACGTGGCCCAGCTCGTCACGCAAGGATTTGTTTTCTTCTTCAAGCTCTTGAAGCTTGGCTTCATACTGTGTCTGTCCATCAAGCTTCTCTCTTAGACGCTCGTTTTCTTTATACGTGTTTTTTAAATCATCGATGTTTTCAAATATCCCTGCAAAAAACGCGGCAGGCGTATGAAAAATATTTTGAAATACTCCCGTCGTATCGCCGATCACTTTCTCAGGCCAGGTGGTATTGCGGCCGCCCTTCAGCGAAAATCCAATCATAGCCACCAATATGATAATACACAGAAGTAATAGCATTAACCGTTTATTCGGCATCGTGTTACACCTCTTCTATTGAACTCCCGATTATCTTGTTTTCCCTTTGAAAAGATGGATGTGCTCCAGCGCTTTTCCTGTTCCGATCGCTACGCAATCGAGCGGATCTTCGGCAATCAGAACCGGCATTTTTGTTTCTTCGCTAATGACTTTATCCAAATTGCGAAGAAGTGCTCCGCCGCCGGTTAACACAATACCTCTGTCCATGATATCTGCTGCAAGTTCAGGCGGTGTTTTTTCAAGTGTGCTCTTCACTGCTTCAACAATTGTAGATACAGTGTCACGCAAAGCATTTGCAATTTCTTTTCCTGTAATTTCGATTGTTTTCGGCAGACCTGTCAGTAAATCGCGTCCGCGAATTTCCATGTTGTCGGATCCTTCAGGAGCTTCCGCTGATCCGATCTCCATTTTAATCGCTTCAGCCGTACGGTCACCGATCATCAGGTTGTATGTTTTTCTGATATAGTTGATAATCGCGTCATCCATCTCGTCACCGGCTACGCGGATCGATTGGGACGTTACAATGCCTCCGAGGGAAATAATCGCAACCTCTGTCGTACCGCCGCCGATATCTACAACCATACTTCCCGTCGGTTCCCAAACCGGCAGATTAGCACCGATTGCTGCGGCAAATGGCTCTTCAATCGGATACGCATCACGCGCTCCCGCCTGTCTTGTCGCATCGATAACAGCGCGTTCCTCAACAGCCGTAATGCCTGAAGGGACACAAACCATCACATATGGTTTTCTGGCAAACATGCCTTTATTTTTAATGGCCTGATTGATGTAATATTTCATCATCGTCGCCGTTGTTTCATAATCAGCGATAACGCCGTCTTTCATCGGGCGAAGCGCCACCACATTGCCCGGTGTCCGTCCGATCATATTTTTCGCATCATTTCCGACAGCAACAATCGACTTCGTATCCGTTTGCAAAGCGACGACTGACGGCTCTCTCACAACAATTCCTTTTCCTTTTACAAAAACAAGCGTATTCGCAGTTCCAAGATCTATACCAAGGTCTCTTGTACCAATTCCAAACATATGTATGTATCTTCCTTTCTTAAAGCAAAAATACCCTAAAGGGAAAAACTCATAAACTCTATTATAGCTTAATTTGACGAAAAAAAAAGTGTTACAAATATCCTTTTTCCTTTAAACTCACAAATTTTTTGTCACCGATCACCAAATGGTCAAGCAATTCGATGCCAATCAGGTTTCCGCATTCAAACAGCCGCCTCGTCACTTCAATATCTTCCCTGCTCGGCGTCGGATCTCCAGAGGGATGATTGTGAACACAGATAAAGGAAGCGGCAGATCGTTTAAATGCTTCTTTAAACACCTCTCGCGGATGGACAATAGATGAATTCAGACTTCCGATAAATATGGTGCGTTTATGGATCACTTGGTTTTTTGTATTAAGATATAAACAGACAAAATGCTCCTGGCTTAAAAAGCGCATATCCTCCATGACAAGATTTGCGCCGTCTTCCGGGGAGCGAATAATGAAATGTTCTTCATTGGCTAATTTATGAATACGGCTTCCCAGTTCAACTGCCGCCAGTATTTGCACGGCTTTTACCACACCAATTCCCGGGATGCTCGACAATTCTTCAACCGATGCTTCTTTCAGCAGTCGCAGTCCGTCAAAAGATCGCAGCAGCCGATTTGACAGGTCCATGACAGATTCGCGTCTCGTTCCTGTCCGCAATAATATAGCCAATAGTTCGTGATTCGCTAAGTTCTCGGCTCCGACTCTCAGGAGCCGTTCTCTTGGCTTTTCTTTCGTTGGGAAATCTCTGAGTTTTAATGGCAGATCGTGTATGATCAAGCACTCCTTTTCTTTCCCTTCCCGTTTATAGAACCGTCATGAATGTATATCAAAATGGCGAAGAGCTCTCATCGTTTTTGATATAGGAAGACCCATGACTGAATAATAATCTCCGTCTATTTTCTTTACAAAAAGCGCGCCTCTTCCTTGGATGCCGTACGCACCTGCTTTATCCATTGGTTCTTTTGTTTCAATATAAGTCCAAATCTCTTCTTCAATGAGTGGCCAAAACACAACTTCTGTCTTATCATAAAAAGTCTCGCTGTGATGTGCGGCTTGTATGCTGACCGCGGTAATGACTGAATGACTCCTGCCTGAAAGCCTCCGCAGCATAGAAGCGGCTTCTTTTTGATCCTTTGGTTTGCCGAGGCATTCGCCGTCCAGGCATACCATTGTATCAGCGCCGATAACGATTGCATGCGGGTGGAGATCAGCTACAGCCTTAGCTTTTTGTTTTGCCAACCATTGGACGTTTTCTTCAGGTGAAAAGTTTCGATTTAATTTTTCCTCTACTTCACTGACGATAATGGAGTAGGGCAGCTGGAGAAGATCAAGGAGTTCTTTCCTGCGCGGAGATTGTGATGCAAGTATTAGCGGCTTAGTCATGCTCGTCATCCTTTCAGGGTTTGCTTAAGAAAAAAAGATACTCGTTTATCCTACCAAATCACGAGGCTTGTCACAATTTCAGAAAAATAACTTTTTCATAACAAAATAAAAAAAGCCTGTCGCTAAAGGACGAAGGCTCAGGCACTTTCTCTTATTTAATGAGAGCCAACAACTGCTGCTGAGCCTTCCAGCCCGCTTCAGCACTTGGGTTCTCCAGTTCCTTTAATGCTTGCAAGATCGCTTTTTTCTCTCCTGCTTCTGTTTCTCCAATCGACTTTTCTATTTTTTCCACACTTGCTTTTGTAACGTCTTCCCCGAGAATCGCCTTTGCTGCAAGCTCCGTTGTTTTCTTGAACGAATCTGTCATATCCGGCTCTACTGATAAGGAAAGCTCCTTGCCGCCCCAAGCTTCAAAATCGCTATCGATTAAAAATTGCCCTAACTGCTGTGATACACCTTTATCACCGGCTAAGCCTGCGATGACATATGTATATCCGTCATCCTTTGGCAGCGACACGGCGGAATAGCCTTTTTCAGTCAGTTGTTCAGTTAACGTTTCGGCACCCTTTTCATTTGAGAATTTCCCGGCTTGAACAGCGTACGTTTTATATGTACCTTTAGTTTGTGCCGCCTGCTTTTCTGCGCCTGAGCTTTGTTTCTCACCAGCAGTATCTCCGGCTTTCGCCGTTTGGCTGCCTAGGGAATCATCTATAGAAGCAGGTACCGACGCTTCTTTATTACCAGACATGTTCAACGCGAATAAACCTAATCCTGTGCCTATGACAGCCGCAAAGGCAATCGTCGCCGCCACTCTTTTTACCGGCTTTGCCGTCCCGGGCTTTCCCTTTGAATACAGCTTTGTTTTTTTCTTTTGATAGGCCGGAACAACTTTTGGATCCTCTTTAAACACCTTGTCTTCCTCAGAATCCCAATTAAAGTCATCCTCATCAGGATGCTCATGGGATGCGGCAACTTCTTGTTCTGCCTTTCTCTTTTCCTCCCAATTTGAAAATGTCATGTTTTTTTCCGTCTCAGCTTCAGTCTCAGGCATTTCTTGTTCGTAAACCGTCTCTTCTTGTCCATTAATCGTTACCTTCAGGGCCTTTTCTGCGGCTTTCCTGTTTTTTTTATGCTTCCTTTTTTTCAATTCCGCTTCCTCCCTTCGTTTGCTTGACCGTTTTTGTCGGCTTATTCATGCTACACACTTTAGCACAGGCGAAAAAAAAAAGAACAAGACTTTTGTCGCCTTGTCCAAAAAACGTTCGTCAAATTTTTCAGTGATTCCCTAATGCCATTTGAATATAAAAAGAAATGATAGCATCACCGTATAAATAGGCTAACGTACTGCCTGCCGCAATCGCGGGAGCAAAGGGAAGCGGCTGTCTTTTGGCGAGTCGTCCAGTCAGGGCGGCTGCCGCTCCATATAATGCACCGATCAAAACAGAAAAGAAAAAAGCAGCAGCCAGCACTTTCACACCAAGCATAAAGCCAATCACCGCAAATAATTTAATATCTCCTCCCCCTATTCCTCCACGGGTGATCGCGGCAATAAAGGCTAAAGATAGAAATCCGGCGGCCGCACCTAAAAGACCGGCATACCAGGAATCAAGCGGAGAAATCAATCTCGCAGCCGCCAAAAGGGGAAGAAAGAAAACCAATATTCGATTTGGAATCAGCATATAATGAATATCTGTCACCGCAACAATGATGAGAAGAGAGATAAACACGAGAGCTGGAAATAGTTCCGAAGATAGACCAAAGCGAATACCGGCGGCGGCAAATAAACACGCTGTCAAAAGCTCTGCCGCGGGATACATTAAAGAAATTCTGCGCTCGCAGCTTTTGCATTTCCCCTTTTGGAAAAGAAATGACAGGATGGGGATTAATTCTGTTGGAGTTAAAGTCCGCCGGCAAAATGAGCATGCTGAACGGGGCGTGATAATGGATATATGTGAAGGGATACGGCACCCGGCCGTATAATAAAACGAACCAAAAATCAGGCCGAGAATAAATAGAATAAGAAGCATGGACAACACACCTTTACTAGATACTGGTATGGATTGTAGCAAAATGAGCGGCCATAACTCGAATCGGGAATATTCAATTTTACACATAAAAACCCCGGCAGAATCTCAATTTTGATACTGCCGGGGCTGATTGCCTTTATTTCAGCCTTTTACGAATCTCAGAAATAAAATAAAGCGATCCGGTAATCAGCACAATGTCATTTGTTCCTTTTTTGCTTTCTATAAATTCGAGCACATCTTGAGGATCTTCACTCCAGCTTTTATTGCTGATTTCACTTACCTCATAGAGATCTTTTGCAAGAGAAGCACGCGGGAAATCAAAAGAAGCAAAATGAATCGCATGCGCTATGCTCTCCAGCCTCTTTATCATGGTTTGATATGGTTTGTCCTTTAACGCACTAAACACAATAGAAATGCGGGAATCAGGGAAACGCTGTTTCATCGTTTCCGCCAGCTTTTCCACACCTTCTTCGTTATGCGCGCCATCTAAGTATACCGGCGGCTGCTCTAAAACTAGCTCTAACCGTCCCGGCCATGCAGCCTTTACCAGCCCGCTTCTTAGCGCTTCCTCACTGATATGGGCAATATTCTCTCTATTGAGCCACTCCGCAGCCAAAATGGATAATGCGGCATTTTGTCTTTGATGTGTGCCAATGAGAGATGTCCGAATGTCTTCATAGCACTTCTCACCCGTTTTGAAGGAAAACTGTTCTTCCGCAGGCAAAGCCTTTTCATTGAACATAACACATGTGTCATGTAATGACTGGAACGGCGCAGCATGCTGCTCAGCTTCATGACGAATGACCTGCAAGGCTTCCGGCTGGGTAACAGCGGTCACGATTGGAATTCCATCTTTAATGATTCCGGCCTTTTCTCCTGCAATTTCTTCAATCGTGTTTCCCAAAATGTTCATGTGATCATGTCCGATGCTTGTGATCACAGTTAAAAGCGGTTCAACCACATTGGTAGAGTCAAATCTGCCGCCCAAACCTGTTTCAAAAACAACAAAATCGACCTTATGAAATGCTGCAAAATATAAAAATGCACAAGCCGTCATCACTTCAAATTCTGTCGTCGGCCCGTATTCTGTTTGATCAAGTGCTTCAACGTGCGGCTTCAGCTGATTGACAAGCGCCGTCCATTCCTCATCTGAGATCGGTGTTCCGTTTACACTGATCCGTTCATTAAACGTAATAATATAAGGTGACGTAAACGTGCCAACCGTATATCCGGCTTCTTGCAGCATAGAACGGATAAAAGCGACAGTTGAGCCTTTTCCGTTTGTTCCTGCGACGTGAAGTGCACGGATTTTCTTTTCAGGATGCCCTAATCGCGCCATCAGCTGCTCCATCCGGCCGAGTCCGGGCTTCACGCCGAATTTCAGCCGCCCATGAATCCAGCTGCGCGCTTCTTCATATTTAGTAAACAATGATAATCCCCTCTTTTATAAGACAAGGCGGTTTCTAGAGAAACCGCCCCGCTTTTTCATTAACCCTTCAGCTCAGCCATTCGTTTTTGAACAGCGTCACGCTTTGCCACATAATCTTTTTCTTTTTCACGTTCTTCATCAATTACGTGCGCAGGGGCTTTTTTGATAAATCCTTCATTTCCAAGTTTCTTTTGGACACGCTCGACTTCTTTTGTCAGCTTATCGAATTCTTTTTGCAGACGGGCAATTTCTTCGTCGATATTAATTAAGCCTTCAAGCGGAAGAATAACCTCTGCTCCTGAGACAACGGCCGTCATTGCTTTATCAACAGCCTTGATATCCGTGCCGATTTTAAGCACGCTCGGATTCGTAAAGCGTTCAACATACGAACGGTTCGCTTCGAGACGGGCTGCGATTTCGTCTGTGCTTGTTTTAATATGCAGTTCAACCTGCTTGCTCATTGGCGTATTGACTTCACTGCGGATATTACGCACAGAACGGATCAGCTCAACAAGAAGCTTCATGTCAGCCGCCGCTTCCGCATCCGTATGCTCTGGCACAACAACTGGCCATTGACTTACTGTAATCGATTCCCCTTGGTGAGGAAGGTGCTGCCAAATCTCTTCCGTTAAGAATGGCATAAATGGATGGAGCAGACGCATCGTTTGATCCAGTACGTAAGCAAGGATGGAACGAGTTGTTTTTTTAGCCGCTTCGTCTTCTCCGTAAAGCGGTAGCTTCGCCATTTCAATATACCAATCACAGAAATCATCCCAAATGAAATTATATAAATGGCGGCCGACTTCACCAAATTCATATCGATCAGCAAGCTGGGTTACGTGCTCGATCGTTTCATTTAATCGCGTTAAAATCCACTTGTCAGCAACTGATTTTTCACCTGACAGATCAAGCTCATCGTATGACATGCCGTCCATGTTCATTAATGCAAAACGGGAGGCATTCCAAATTTTATTGGCGAAATTCCAAGTCGATTCCACCTTTTCATAGCTAAAGCGCAGATCCTGGCCCGGAGAGCTTCCTGTCGCTAGGAAATAACGCAGAGAATCGGCTCCGTACTTGTCAATGACATCCATCGGATCGACACCGTTGCCAAGAGATTTACTCATTTTCCGGCCTTGCTCGTCACGGATTAAGCCATGGATTAACACATCTTTGAACGGGCGCTCGCCTGTAAATTCGATACCTTGGAAAATCATGCGTGACACCCAGAAGAAAATGATGTCGTATCCTGTTACGAGAACGTCTGTCGGATAGTAGCGCTTAAAGTCTTCAGCCGTTACGTCAGGCCAGCCCATCGTGGAGAAAGGCCAAAGCGCAGAACTGAACCATGTGTCCAATACGTCTGTATCTTGTTCCCAATTTTCGCTGTCCTCAGGCGCTTCAAGCCCGACATATAGCTCGCCTGTTTCTTTATGATACCAGGCAGGAATACGGTGTCCCCACCACAATTGACGGGAAATACACCAGTCGCGAATGTTTTCCATCCAGTGTAAATACGTTTTTTCAAAACGGTCAGGCACAAAGTTGACCTTTGCTTCTTTCTTTTGCAGTTCAATCGCTGCATCAGCAAGCGGCTGCATATGCACAAACCATTGTGTAGAAAGATAAGGCTCCACAACAGCCCCGCTTCGTTCACTATGGCCGACAGAGTGCATGTGATCCTCGATTTTGAAGAGAACTCCCGCTTCCTGTAAATCCTTCACGAGCTTTTTGCGGCATTCAAAACGATCCAAATCTTGATATTGCAGGGCATTTTCATTCATCGTACCATCTTCATTCATAACGAGTATGCGCTCTAAATTGTGGCGGTTGCCAAGCTCGAAGTCGTTCGGATCATGAGCAGGTGTAATTTTCACGGCACCTGAACCAAATTCCATATCAACGTAATCATCACCCACAATCGGAATTTCACGATTTACAATCGGCAGGATCACCGTTTTTCCGATAAGGTGTTTATAGCGTTCGTCTTCAGGGTGAACGGCAACAGCCGTATCACCGAGCATCGTTTCAGGACGTGTCGTCGCAATTTCAATTGAACCTGAACCGTCGGTGAGCGGATAGCTCATATGATAAAATGCGCCTTGAACATCTTTGTAAATGACCTCAATGTCAGATAACGCTGTTTTTGTCGCAGGGTCCCAGTTAATAATATATTCGCCTCTATAAATCAGGTCTTTTTCATAAAGCTTAACAAATACTTCACGAACCGCTTTGCTTAAACCTTCATCCAGCGTGAAACGTTCACGGGAATAATCAAGGCCAAGCCCTAATTTCGCCCACTGGCTTCGAATAAAGTCAGCATACTCTTCCTTCCAGCTCCACGTTTCCTCGAGGAATTTTTCGCGGCCCAAATCGTAGCGGGATTTGCCTTCTTCACGAAGTTTCGCTTCTACTTTAGCCTGTGTCGCGATGCCGGCGTGGTCCATACCTGGAAGCCACAGCACATCATAGCCCTGCATGCGTTTCATTCTAGTTACAATGTCTTGCAGCGTCGTATCCCACGCATGACCAAGATGAAGTCTTCCTGTTACGTTTGGTGGCGGAATAACGACAGAATAGGGCTCTTTTGTCTCGTCACTTCCAGCTTCGAAAAATTTGCCTTTCAGCCAAAAATCATATCGGTCTTTTTCAACCGCTGCCGGATCATATTTCGTCGGCATTGTCATCTGCTCATTCGTTTCCATCATAACCCTCCAACATGTTTAAAAATGGCTGAGAACGACAAAAGAGCTCTTCATCCTGTAAAAGGACGAAAAGCTCTTTCGCGGTACCACCTTTTTTCATGAACTCTACCAGTTCATGCACTTACAACGGATAACGGGTGTTTCCCGAATTTCTCTACTCTTCTTTCAAGAAATTATGCTCCCGGGCGACCTTCCAATCAGACAACATAAGAAGCCTTTCAGCAAACGGCTTCTCTCTCTGCATGCGCCTTTTTTGTACTCTTCCCGTTCTAAGCAGGTGTATCGTATCTATCAGCTCATTATATACTTTTATTTATGCTCTTTATTATAGTAAAAGTGTTTTTGATTCGTCAATCATCTTTTCCAAAAACGCCGCTTTCTATACCGAATAGGCAGGCACCTATTGCCCAAGTTTACATATGATGCTTGTAAATGCGTAGGAGGAGGATGCACCGTGAAGAAACGATTCAGCTCTTATTCGCTGCCGCCGTGGGTCAAACAGATTCGGCTTGTATCCGTACAAGTGATTATCCCCATTTCAATATTTCAAGGGATCAGAACCATTTTCTTTCCGACAACCTTTGATGTTTTGCTGCTCGCAATTCTAATCATTTTAGCTTGTGCCCTTCATTTAGAATGGATATAAACCAACAAGTCCGCGCCATTAAGACGTGGACTCGTTTTCAGCCTGATATTTTTTCTCTTGTTCAATTTGATAAATTTTCATCAAAAACGGCTCTATATTTTTCATTTGCCAGTAGGCCTTTAATAAATGTGTACATTCATCCTTTTCATGCTGTCTTTTCCCAGTTTCATAACGGTACAGCACCTTATACACGGCTGCCGGGTACGCCATATAGCTGAGAAAAAGACTAACCTCCGCTTCATGCAAAGGGAATGATTTCGTGTAGGCATAAAACCATTCGACGCATTCTGGACAAGCTTTTGGAAATCCCCTGAACATTTTTGTATAAAAGCCGAGCAGGTCGTTTTGCGGCGGACCGACAGATGCCCTTTCAAAATTTGTAAAATACCCGGTGCCTGCATCATTATACAGAAAATGATGGATAGACAAGCTGCCGTGATTCATCACAACTCTTGAGACATCCTTTTCTTTTGCCGACTCATACCAGTCCTCCAGCCGTTCCAATGCAAAGCGCACCGCAGAAATGGTTTCTGAAAAGCAGCTTACAGCTTGGAGTTCAAATGGGGAAAGGTACCATTCCTTCTCCGCTCTATCCACAAACTGTTCATAGAACATTTTATCCTGTTCCCACTTTTTTTTCGTTTGACCGTAATAACCTTCAACATCATTACGGCTAATCTTCATTTCCTGTGCAGTTCTCTCGTGAAGACGGGCTGCTTCCCTAAATAAATAAGTATGTTTTTGATCCTGTTCTTCCTCTTGGTCAAATTGAAGCCAAGGCATTAAATAATAGGAATCTCCTGATTGTACACCAGCCGATAAAAACGTACCGCTATTTGTTCTGTAAATGGGAACAAACGAACGAAAACCTTTTTCCTCAATCGCCACCATATGATCTGTAAACTGTTTGCTGCGAACCGATTTCAATTTTTTCAGGGCAAATATACCGTAGTCTGTATACACTTTCCATACAAGAGGACTGACAGGCTCAATAAATTGAGCAGTCAGTCCGTATTCCTGAAGAACCGATTGGGTTTCTTCCATTCCATTCACCACATTTTCCAATCGCTTACGACTTACGCATGGCTATGTTTATTTTGAGGAATATAAAGGATTTGACCTGCTTTCAATTCATCATCCAATGCTAAGGAATTCATCCTGATCAGCTGCTGGGAGGTAATTTCATACCGTTCACATAAACGCTCGATCGTGTCTTCCTGCTGAACAATGCATATTTTCATTCTCGAAAATTCATCCTCTTCTCTCGTAAAGAGCTTTGTTAAGTAAAGAGAATTATTACTTTCATTTGCTTGAGGCTCTTTCTTTTCAGCAGCAGGAGCAGTCCTAGGAACAGCCTTTGGTTTCTCCCTTTCAGTTTCTGAGGCATTAGGCTGCTGGAAGGATTGAAGAGAAGTTTCTTCCTCAGGTTCTTCAGCCGGCGGTATTTTCCTCACTTCAATCTGAAAACTTTCCTCCCCTTGTTCTTCCTCTTCCAGCAGCTTAGGCGCTGAATAAAAAGAAACCTCATCTTCATGTTCAGGCAGGAAGGTTCGGTATGCCGGTGCAGACTCTTCTTCTTGAGATGTCTCCTCCTTCAAGCTTGCTTTTTGATTATGATGAAGCTGTAAAGCGGCTTCGTCATTCTCCGCCTGTGGAGCTGAGGAAGATTTTCCCTCTCGGCTTTCTTCAATGGAAGATACGGCCTGAGATTCAGTCTCCAGAGCTTCTTCAGCTTTTTGACGGTACGCAGGTTCAGTATGCTCCCGGTTTTCTGTTTCTTGACGGTACGCAGGCTCAGCGCGCTCACGGTTTTCTGTTTCTTGACGGTACGCAGGTTCAGTATGCTCCCGGTTTTCTGTTTCTTGACGGAATGCCGGTTCAGCGTGCTCCGATTTTTCTGTTTCTTGACGGTACGCAGGCTCAGCGCGCTCCCGTTCTTCTGTTTCTTGACGGTACGCAGGCTCAGCGTGCTCCCGTTCTTCTGTTTCTTGACGGAGTGCTGGTTCAGCGTGCTCCTGTTCTTCTGTTTCTTGACGGTACGCAGGCTCAGTGTGCTCCAGCTCTTCTGTTTCTTCATTTTGAGCCTCTTGGCGCAATGCATATTCGAGAATAGGTGACACTGGCGCCTCAGAACTCACAGTCTCTGCCTGCGGTTCGGCCTTTGCTGCAGGGTCTGCTTCTTCGCGAACATCTGCACTTTCAGCTGCTGACTCTGGCGGTTCATTTTCTGCTTTCACGATCTCTTGATCCTCTGTTTCTAAAGCATCATCTTCCTCTAATTCCGAATCTTGACGGCTCTCCGTTTCCCTCTTTGGAAGTTCTGCCGGGCATGCCTCGTCTTCCACGCCTTCTCGCGTCTCTCGTTCTGAAAAAACTGATTCTAGGTTAAGGTTAGCAGATTCTGCTTTTTCTGTTTCCAGCTCTTCACGAAGCCCAGCTTCCGAGATAAATAGTTCTGGCGATTCGGCTGTTATTTCATTCTGCAGAACCCCTTCTGCTGCCCTTTGCATCGGCGGCTCTGAAAGCTCTTCCTCTCTGAACGCCGCGGAAGCCTCATATAGAGGAATCTCCGGCTCCTTGTCTGCCGTATCATCCAGAAGCCCTTCGATCGCTAAATCAGCCTGAATCGTTAAAATACGTGAATCTGTTAACTGATAGTCAAATGCGTCAATAAAGACGAAGACATCCTGTAAATGACTCACTTTATTTTTCGGAATGGTAATATCCACAGGAAAACAGTGAGCCAGCTCAGCACTTCCATCCGCTCTCTTTCTTACTTCTTCAACAAACCGCTTATCAGTATACATTTCTTCGGTATGTTTGTTTTGATCTATGTTGTACTCACCTGTAAGTTCAAGCGATCCTCTGATTGATACATAATCATTTACTTCCTGAACCCTAATATCAGGATCTAATGAAATAGAAAGCAGTTCAGAAACTTCCTGTCCTTTTTGGAAATAGATCGATTCTTCTACAGAAAATTGCAAGCGATGATTTTGCGGCAAGTTCATATCCTCCTTTCATCTAATCCTTAAAATTAGATGTCACTAAAGGTGTATGTATGAACTGGGGGAAATATGAGTGGACGGACACAGAAAAAACCGGTACAAGGCTGTCCTTGATACCGGTTTTTTCTTTTATCCGCGGCTGATTTCAGCAAATACTTTCTCAGCTGCCTGAATTGTTTTTTCAATATCTTCATCAGTGTGGGCCGTTGAAAGGAAAAGCCCTTCGAATTGTGATGGCGGAAGGAATACACCTTCATTTGCCATTCCTTTGTAATAGTTAGCGAACAGCTTCAGATCGGAAGCTTTGGCTGTATCATAATTGATAACAGGCTCGTTAGTAAAGAAGAAACCGATCATTGAACCAGCGCGGTTAAAGGTATGCGGAATGCCGTGAGTCTCGGCCGCTTTTGAAATACCTTCTTCCAGTCTGTCACCTTTTTTCATAAAATTCTTATAGGAGTCAGGTGTCAGCTGTTTCAATGTCTCTAAGCCAGCTGTCATTGCAAGCGGGTTGCCTGACAATGTGCCGGCTTGATAGATCGGACCGCTCGGAGCGATCTGCTCCATGATTTCTGCCTTTCCGCCATAAGCGCCGACAGGAAGTCCGCCCCCTATTACTTTTCCTAAACAAGTGAGATCAGGCGTTACGCCGAAATAGCCTTGGGCACAGTTATAATCGACCCGGAAGCCTGTCATCACTTCATCAAAAATCAGCAGAGAACCGTATTGCTCAGTGATATCACGCAGACCTTGCAGGAAGCCTTCTTGCGGCGGAACAACGCCCATATTTCCGGCAACAGGTTCTACGATCACACCGGCAATGTCTTCACCGAATTGCTGGAAAGCAAGCTTTACACTTTCTGCATCATTGTACGGAACGGTGATGGTGTTTTTCGCGATACCCTCAGGCACACCAGGGCTGTCAGGAAGACCGAGAGTGGCCACACCTGAACCTGCTTTAATTAAGAGGGAATCGCCGTGGCCGTGGTAGCAGCCCTCAAATTTTAAAATTTTATTGCGGCCCGTATACCCCCTTGCTAAACGGAGGGCACTCATTGTAGCCTCTGTTCCGGAGCTGACCATTCGTACAATTTCTACAGATGGCACACGATCAATGACGAGCTTTGCCAGTTCATTTTCCACTTCAGTCGGAGCACCGAAGCTTGTCCCGTATTCAGCCACTTTTTTAAGACTCTCTACAACACGGTCATTTGTATGTCCCAAAATGAGAGGTCCCCATGACAAGACGTAGTCAATATATTCATTTCCATCAATATCATAGATTTTTGAGCCTTTTCCGCGTTCCATAAAAATCGGGTCCATGTTTACCGATTTAAATGCGCGAACAGGGCTGTTCACACCGCCCGGCATGAGTTTTTGCGCTTCTTTAAAAGCCGTTTTTGATTTTTCATAGCTTCTCATCTGCCTCAACTCCTATCAACTGAATAAAATTACTCCGCAAGCCATTTCGCTGCGTCTTTAGCATGATACGTAATAATCAGGTCCGCGCCTGCACGCTTCATACTTGTCAAAATTTCCAACACGATTTCTTTTTCTTTGATCCAGCCATTCTGCGCTGCAGCCTTCACCATTGAATACTCCCCGCTAACATTATAAGCGACGAGCGGTAAAGTAAACTCATTTTTCACATCACGCATAATATCCATATATGAAAGCGATGGTTTGACAATCAAAAAGTCCGCGCCTTCCTCCACATCTGACTGCGCTTCGCGGAGTGCCTCCATACGGTTGGCAGGGTCCATCTGATATGTTTTGCGGTCCCCGAATTGCGGCGTGCTGTTTGCTGCATCACGGAATGGACCGTAAAACTCACTTGAATATTTCACAGCGTAGGACATGATCGGAATATTGATGAATCCTTCTTTATCAAGAGCTTCTCTGATCACTGTAACAAATCCGTCCATCATGTTTGAAGGCGCAATGATATCCGCCCCTGCTTTCGCTTGGCTGACAGCCGTCTGCGCTAAAAGCTCCAGTGATTCATCATTTAGAATTACGCCGTCTTTGACAAGCCCGCAATGGCCATGATCAGTGTATTCGCATAAACATGTATCAGCAATAACAACCATCTCAGGGAAATGTGTCTTAATTTCGGTAATGGCTTTTTGGACGATGCCGTGGTCATGGTACGCTTGCGTTCCGCAATCATCTTTTTCTTCAGGTATGCCGAACACGATGACCGATTGAATACCCAGTTTAACCAGCTCTGCTATTTCATCCTTCAATAAATCTAATGATACATGGTAAACATCAGGCATCGACGGAACAGCTTTTCTGCCTTCAAGCCCTTCAACGACAAAAATTGGATAAATAAAATCCGATGGGTGTAAACGTGTTTCTTTTACCATCTCTCTCATTGTTTTTGATGCCCGCAGGCGACGGTGTCTGTTAAATAATTGACTCATATTTTCTCTTCCTCTCTTGACATGCTGCACATTAACTCAAGCATGCCATCTATTGTAAATGTACTAGGCGTATGAGATGTAATGCCATATGTCAGCAGTGCGTCTCTTGTTAAAGGTCCGATGCTGATACATGACGTCTTGTTCGCCTGCCACTGTTTCAATTCTTCACCTAAAACATGCATAAACGTATGTACGGTTGATGAACTCGTAAATGTCACATAGTCAAAGGAATATTGGCCCGCAGCTGCTTTTAATGCCTCGATGCCTTCTTCATCCGGAATTGTTTCGTAAACAGTCCATTCCTTTACTGCAAAGCCGAGCGGGACAAGCTCCTGTTTGATCACATCACGTGACAAATTGCCTTTCACTACGGTAATTGGTTCCGCAGGATTCGCATGCTCTTTAAGGGACTCTGCCAGCTGTTCAGCGATATAATCCTTAGGCATGACATCAACCGATACGTCATACGTTTCCAAACGGCGTGCCGTTTTTTCACCGACAGCCGCAATTTTTTTATACGCTGGAAAAATGAGTTGATTTTCCTTTAGATAAGAAAAAAAGAAGTCTGCTCCGTTCACACTTGTAAAAACAATCCATCCAGGCGCACCAAGATCCTCTTCCACTTGTTTTGCAGCATCATTCGGCAAAGCGCGGCGAAACGTAATCAAAGAGGTCAAAATCGCTTTTCCGCCCAGCGCCTCCACTTTTTGACGAAACGATTTTGCCTGTGCCTTATTCCGGGTGACAAGCACTGTTTTTCCTTTCAGCGGAAAATCATTTTCCATCCTCATCAAGCTCCTGTTTTACACGATCAATTAAATCTTTGGCTCCTTTATCAGCCATCAGAGCAGCACAGCGCTTTCCAACGTCCTCTGGATCGTTTCCGGTGACGGTTTCTTTATAAATGATTTTGCCATCAGGAGAAGCGACAAGTCCTGTCAATTTAATTTCATCATTCTCATTTAAAACTGAGTAGCCTGCAATCGGAACCTGGCATCCGCCCTCCATCGCGTTTAAATAAGCGCGTTCTGCCAACACAGTCCGTTTTGTATATTCATCCGTAAACTGCGTAAACAGCGCCAAAAGCTCTTCATCCGATTCTCTGCACTCAATCGCCAATGCTCCCTGGCCCACAGCAGGCAAACAGCACTCCGGCTCTAGAAATTCTGTCACGACATCTTGCTTCCAGCCCATTCTGGAAAGGCCGGCTGCAGCTAAAATAATCGCATCATAATCTTCATTTTCCAACTTTTGGAGCCTTGTATCTATATTGCCTCGAATCCATTTAATTGTAATATCAGGCCGCTCGATCAAAAGCTGTGCGCTTCTTCTTAAACTGCTTGTTCCGATGACAGCGCCTTTCTTCATTTCCGAAAGCTTTACATGATTCTTTGAGATAAGGGCGTCACGCGGGTCTTCCCGTTCAGGAATACAGCCGATCACAAGGCCTTCAGGTAAAACAGCCGGCATGTCTTTCATGCTGTGCACTGCCATATCAATATCTTCATTCAAAAGCGCTTGTTCAATCTCTTTGACAAAAAGCCCTTTTCCGCCCACTTTTGAGAGCGTAACATCGACAATCCGGTCGCCTTTTGTCACGATCTCTTTAATTTGAAAATCAAATGAAGGATTAATTTCCTTCAGTTTTTGAATGACCCATTTTGTTTGAGTCATAGCAAGTTTGCTTCGTCTCGAACCTACTTTTATTGTTCTCATCGTTTTCTTTCCTCCCGAATCTGCTTGGGACATCTTTTAACTGAACCAATGGAATTGCGACAGGCTTCCAAGCAGGAAGTAATTGATCATCAGCACGAGAAAACAAGCCGTATTCCACAGTGCAGCGACCTTTCCTTGCAGCTCTTTTATCAGCCTGATATAAAGATAATAGCTGTACAGCAGCAGGACGACAAACGAACCAAGCACTTTGGCGTCAAACCAATACAGCGTTTCTAATGAGACATACGCCCAAATGACACCGAGAATCAAACTCAGCAGCAGCATCGGAACCCCGATGATATTTAGAACATATGCCATATAATCAAGCTTAGACAAATCTTCTATTCTCAACAGCCATTTTCCCCATTTTTTCTTTTTCAGCAGACGATATTGAAACATGTACAGCACAGAAAAAACGAAAGAAAGGGAAAAGGCCCCGTATGAAAGAATCGCCATTGTAATATGAATCACCAAAAGCTCAGATACCAGCTGCCCGGAAAAAGCGGCTGACTGCTGATCTGTCGGTGAAAAGGTATGGATAGCGATCAGAGAAAACCCTATCACATTTGTGAAAAACACAATAAAGTCAACTCGTAATAGCTTTGTCAGGACAAGTGACAGTGTGACAAGCACCCACGCATAAAAATAAAGCGCCTCTGTCACATTTAATACCGGAAACCGCCCCGTTATCCACATAAAATAGGACAAATACACGGTTTGCAGAGTCCAGACAATAGAAAGCAACCAGAAGGCCATTTTTCCAGCCTTCCGGTTGTGTTGAAGAAAATCTATAAAATAAAAGAGCACACTTAATGCATAAATGACGATTGTTCCTTCATTAAGCCTTGCCATTGCAGTATCAATCATTCAGCATTCACTCACTTACAAGTGGGGCAAAGCCCGCTTTTGATTCAGTCTTTTTAAAAGAATGAACCTTTTGGCTGCTTTCAACAGTTTTCATCGTTTGATGGTCCGCAGCTTCTTCAATATCAAAAATCTGCATAAACAAGGCCAGCTTTTCTTCAGAATCAGCTTCTGCCGCAAGCTCTTTCGCCTTTAAAATTGGGTCACGCAGCATTTGGTTAATGATGCTTTTGGTGTGTTTGTTCAACAGCTTTTTCTCTCTTGTGCTTAAGTGAGGCAGCTTCCGTTCGATACTTTCCATCGTTTCAGACTGAATCGCAAGCGCCTTTTCGCGCAATGCAGAAATAACCGGAACAACACCAAGTGTATTCAGCCATTGTTTGAACTCCACAATGGTTTCTTCAATTAACAGTTCAACTTTTTCAGCAGTTTCTCTGCGCTCTTTCATGTTCGCTTCTACAATACCTTCAAGGTCATCGATATCATAAAGAAAAACGCCTTCAAGATCATTCAGCGCTGGATCAAGGTCTCTAGGCACAGCAATGTCCACCATAAACAGCGGACGTCCCTTGCGAAGCTTGTTCGCATTTTCCATCATCTCTTTGGACACGACAAAATCACTTGCGCCAGTTGAACTGATTAAGATATCGGCCTCCGCAAGCGCGCTTTCAAGCTGATTTAAGCTTCTCGCTTCACCGGAGAAACGGTCTGCAAGCTCCTTCGCTTTCAAATATGTTCGGTTAATGACAGTGACCTTGCCAATTCCCTGTCCGTGCAGGTTTTCCGCAGCAAGCTCGCCCATTTTTCCCGCACCGAGGATCAATATGTGCTTACTTGAAAGGTTTCCGAAGATTTTTTTAGCAAGTTCAACTGCAGCATAGCTTACTGACACTGCGTTTGAGCCAATGTCTGTTTCAGCGTGAGTTCGTTTGCCTACTGTAACGGCCTGCTTAAACAGTTCATTAAAAATAGTGCCGATGGTTTTTTCTTGCTGAGCTGTTTTAAAGCTGTCACGCACCTGGCCAAGAATCTGCGTTTCGCCAATTACCATAGAATCAAGTCCGCAGGCTACGCGGAACAAATGCTCAAAAGCCGCATCGCTTTCGTAAAATGTTAAAAACGGTGACAGCTCTTCTTTGCTTAATTGAAACCAATCAGCTAAAAACTTCTTTATATAATAACGGCCGGTATGGAGCTGGTCGACTACCGCATAAATTTCAGTGCGGTTGCAGGTGGAAACGATGATGTTTTCAAGAATGCTTTTCTCTTCTTTCAGCTGCACCATCGCTTCAGCCAGCTCATTCGGCTGAAAGCTAACTTTTTCACGCATTTCAATAGGGGCGGATTTATAATCTACTCCCACAACAAGTATATGCATCGCTTTCTTTGCACCCCCAACGTCCATTCTTTATTTATAATCATTCTAACATAGAATTTATTATTTATAATGATTATAACATAGTTTCTTTCACAAAATGTGAACAGATTTCAAAATTCTTATGCTATATTAGAAAAAGCTCCACGAAAAAGAAGCATCCCTATTGACAATACCAAAAACAGCAGAAATTCACTACACATCTGCTCTAAAAAACAAGAAGGTGATACACATGAAACAAAAATCAATTTTATTCCCTTGTCTGCTGCTTGCCGCTTCTGTATATGCATGGCTCGAAAGCGGCCAAACCAAAATATTTTCAGGGCAGGATCAATGGCCTGTTCTCCTCATGCTGTTAGGTGCAGCCTTTGTTTATCAAGGAAAAAAAGAAACCGTCACACCGCATTTCTTTATCGGTTTGCTTCTTTTCGGGTTTGGCTTACACTTTTTCGCTAAACCAAAATGGCTATGGTGGCCGGATCATTTTGAAATGCTCGTATTTATTATCGGCTTCTCGCTTTTGGTGTCAACCGTACAGAAAAAAGAATATGTATATGAAGCGGTATCGATGATTTGTTTTTCCCTGTTTTTATACTTTTTCAAACAAATCATGGCGTGGCTTGAGTCTGTGCATATCCCGACAGCCCTTTTGAAAGAGTACTGGCCGTTTGTCTTTATAGGAATCAGTTTATTGTTATTATTGATAAAACGAAAAAAATCTATACGATAAATAAAACCGGCAGAGAATGTTCTCTACCGGTTTATCATTTTTTTGATCGCTCCCCAAGCTTCGTCTTTCCCCTTTTTCGTTTCTGAGGAGAAGAGAATCAGCTCGTCTTCCGGATCAATATTTAATGTCTGTCGGACAACCTTTGCGTGTTTATCCCATTTTCCTTTCGGGATCTTATCCGCCTTTGTGGCGATAACAATGACAGGAATACCGTAATACTTTAAGAATTCATACATCTGTACATCATCATTAGACGGCGCATGCCGTAAATCAACGATCTGCACCACTGCTTTCAAATTCTCTCGCATCGTGATGTAGGTTTCAATCATTCTGCCCCAAGCTTCCCGCTCGGATTTTGACACTTTGGCAAAACCGTAACCCGGTACATCCACAAAGTGCAGCTCATCATTGATAATGTAGAAATTAAGCGTTTGTGTTTTTCCTGGTTTAGATGATGTTCTCGCAAGATTTTTGCGGTTGATTAATGAATTAATAAAAGACGATTTTCCTACGTTCGATCTTCCGGCCAGTGCAATTTCCGGAAGCCCGCCCTCAGGGTACTGCTCTGGCTTAACTGCACTGATCACGATTTCTGACTTTGTGACTTTCATTTTTTCTCTCCTACTAAGGCATGTTCCAAAACTTCGTCTAGATGGGACGCCAATATAAAGGTCAGACCCTCTCTGACGCTTTCTGGAATATCCTCTATATCTTTTTCATTCTCTTTAGGCGCAATAATGGTCGTAAGCCCCGCTCTATGGGCACCAAGCGCTTTTTCCTTCAATCCGCCGATCGGCAGCACGCGCCCGCGAAGCGTGATTTCGCCAGTCATGCCGACCTCACGCGAAACCGCCCGACCTGTTAAAGCAGAAACAAGCGCTGTCGCCATTGTAATGCCAGCTGATGGACCATCTTTAGGCACCGCGCCCTCAGGTACATGTATATGAATATCATACTTCTCATGAAAGTCAGGTTCAATGCCAAGTTCTTCTGTTTTTGAACGCACATAGCTGAATGCAGCCTGAGCTGACTCTTTCATTACATCTCCAAGCTTTCCTGTCAGGATCAATTTTCCTTTCCCCGGAGAAAGCGATACTTCAATCGACAGTGTATCTCCGCCGACTGTTGTATAGGCAAGCCCTGTCACTACACCTATTTGATCTTCTGCTTCAGCTTGTCCGTATCTGAAAATACGCTTCCCGATAAAGTCCTGAAGGTTCTTTTCAGTAATCGTAATCCGTTTTCGCTCTTCAGCGACAATGGCTTTGGCAGCCTTACGGCAAATCGCAGCAAGCTGGCGTTCAAGGCTTCGCACTCCTGCTTCCCTCGTGTAGTAGCGAATAATATCAAGAATCGCTTGATCACGAAGCTGAAGGTTAGTTTTTTTCAGTCCGTGTTCCTTGATCTGCTTTGGAAGAAGGTGGTCTTTTACGATTTCAAGTTTTTCTACTTCTGTGTAGCCCGCAATATTAATGATTTCCATTCTGTCTCTGAGCGGGCCAGGGATCGTGGCCAAATTGTTTGCCGTTGCGATAAACAGCACTTTTGATAAATCAAATGTTTCTTCAATATAGTGGTCACTGAAGGTGCTGTTTTGCTCTGGATCAAGCACTTCAAGCATAGCAGAAGACGGATCGCCTCTGAAATCAGATGACATTTTGTCTATTTCATCTAATAAGAAAACCGGGTTCAGCTTGCCTGCTTTTTTCATGCCTTGAATAATTCGTCCAGGCATTGCGCCGACATATGTTCGTCTATGTCCGCGGATTTCTGATTCGTCACGTACTCCTCCGAGGGAGACTCTGACAAATTCCCGCTCCATGCTTTTTGCAATTGATTTGGCTAAAGATGTTTTTCCAACACCAGGAGGTCCTGCCAAGCAGAGAATCGGGCCTTTCAGTGATTTTGTCAGCTTCTGGACAGCCAAATATTCTAAAATACGCTCTTTCACTTTTTCAAGTCCGTGGTGTTCTTCATCTAAAAGACGCCCTGCTTCTTTCAAATCAAGCTTATCATCTGTCTCATCCGTCCACGGGAGAGCGATCAGCCATTCGATATAGTTGCGTATTACAGAGCTTTCTGCGGAACTTGACGGAATTTTTTCGTATCTGTTCAATTCCTTAAGTGCCGTTTCCTTTACATGATCAGGCATGCCTGCTTCTTCAATTTTTTCTGTCAGCGTCTGAACTTCGCCCGTTTTACCTTCTTTATCGCCAAGCTCTTTTTGAATCGCCTTCATTTGTTCACGCAGATAGTATTCCTTCTGCGTACGCTCCATCGAACGCTTGACTCGCTGGCCGATTTTTTTCTCAATCTCCAGCACTTCTTTTTCGTTATTGATAAAATCAATGACTTTGTTCAGTCTGTCTTTAACGTCAGCCGTTTCAAGAATATCCTGCTTATCCTTTAGCTTAAGGGGCAGGTGAGAAGCAACGATATCTGCCATTCTCCCTGGCTCTTCGATATCAGTAACCGCCGCGTACGTTTCGGCTGAGATTTTTTTAGAAATTTTTATGTACTGATCAAAGTGGTCTAACAATGTCCGCATCAATGCTTCGTCTTCTGTATCTTTTGAATCATCTTCATGGGTCAGCTGAATGTCGACCGATGTGTAATCCTCATACTCGTTGTATTTGACGATTTGGGCACGCTTGAGACCCTCAACCAACACACGTATCGTACCGTTCGGAAGCTTCAGCATTTGCTTAATTTTAGTATAGGTGCCGACAGTAAAAATCTCATCTTCACCCGGTTCGTCTATCGAAATATCCTGCTGAGTAGCTAAAAATATCATATGATCATGCATCATTGCCTGTTCAAGAGCCTGAACCGACTTGTCACGTCCTACATCTAGGTGCAAAACCATCGTCGGGTACACTAATAAACCTCTTAAAGGGAGGAGCGGGATGCTGCGTTTTAACTCTTCTGCCATGTGACTGACACCTCCGTGACTTTAGTATGAACCATTATAATACAACTTTTTCATCCTTGTACAATAAACGGCATGGTTACATTTTCTATAAAACAGTCTCCTCGTAGTATACCCTTTCTTTTTGATATGAAAAAGGAAAAGATGTCCTTCATAAAAAAAACCCTATTTTAAAATAGGGTTAAACGGATTCTTTGTTGATTTCAATAGGAAACGGTTTTTGTTCCGTTGGCGGATTCACTAAAATTTCATCCAGCACTTCCTGGAATGTTTTCACTGCCATAATTGTAATTCCGTCAATCTGTTTTAAGATCGCCTGCTGATTTTCATATGGGATAATCACTTTTTTCGCACCAGACTGCTTGGCCGCTTTTATTTTTGGAATGACGCCTCCAATGGGTTTCACAAGACCGTTCAGGCTGATTTCGCCCGTCATGGCAACGGTATTGTCAATTGGGATTTTGTGAATCGCCGAAAAAATTCCTGTCGCCATTGCAATACCTGCCGACGGCCCGTCAATCGGAATTCCTCCTGGGAAATTAATATGAATATCATAATCAGACGGCTTTATTCCCATTGTCCGGAGCACCGTTAGCACATTTTCAACCGAACCTTTCGCCATGCTTTTGCGCCGTATGGATTTTGATTGACTGCCGATGCTTTCTTCTTCAGCTATTCCTGTGATATTAATGGATCCTTTATCCTGAGCCGCGGTTACACTCACTTCGATTTCCAGAAGCGAGCCGCTGTTAGGTCCATATACTGCAAGGCCATTTACAATGCCGACTTGCGGTTCGGCTCCGATTTTTTGCTCGTGCTTCGGCGTAAGCTGACTGGAATGAATGACCCATTCAATATCTTCAATTGTAATGTCTTTCCGATTCTCCGTTACCGCCATCCCCGCGGCGATTTGAATCATATTAACAGCTTCGCGACCGTTACGTGTATAGCTTGTCAGCAGATCGAGACCCTCAACAGAAATGTTTTTTTCAATTTTATCAGCTGCTGTTTTGGCAACTGTTTTTAGTTCATCCTTTTCAAGCTCGCGAAAAAACACTTCTAAACAGCGAGATCGGATAGCTGGCGGAATTTCATTCGGCATTCTTGTCGTCGCACCAATCAGCCGAAAATCAGCCGGCAGTCCATTTTGAAAAATATCGTGAATATGATTCGGGATTTGTGTGTTTTCCTCGCTGTAATACGCACTGTCTAAAAAGACTTTTCTGTCCTCAAGGACCTTCAGCATTTTATTCATTTGAATCGGATGCAATTCCCCTATTTCATCAATAAACAGCACACCGCCATGGGCATGAGTTACAGCTCCCTGCTTTGGCTGCGGAATCCCCGCCTGTCCCATCGCTCCTGCTCCTTGGTATATCGGATCATGGACAGAGCCGATGAGCGGATCAGCAATTCCCCTTTCATCAAAACGCGCTGTTGTCGCATCGAGTTCCACAAAAACAGCCTGCTCTTTAAAAGGCGATTGATTATGCTTTTTCGCTTCTTCTAACACCAGCCGTGCAGCAGCTGTTTTCCCAACTCCGGGAGGTCCATAGACAATGACATGCTGAGGATTCGGTCCGCACAAAGCGGCCTTTAATGCTTTGATGCCGTCTTCCTGTCCGACGATATCTTGAAAGCTTTTAGGGCGGACTTTTTCGGATAATGGCTCAGACAAGCTGATAGCGCGCATTTTTCGCAGCTGCTCCATTTCCTTCTTTGATTCCTTATCTATCGTGACCTTTTGTGTCCTTTGGTTTTTAAGTAAATTCCAAAAATACAAACCAATAATGATCCCAAAAAACAGCTGAATAAATAACGCGATCCCTGTCCAACTCATGATGGTCCCTCCTGAAAAACAATTTATGTATCCAATTCATTCCTCTGGTTGCTAGTATCTCCCATAGAAGCATGGAATAAACGTTTTTTCAGAAGAGATTGCATGACAAAAAAACCTCCTGAATGTCACCATTCAGGAGGTTTTTTGCTTATCTTTATGCAGATGTTTTATCTTGGTTTACCTCAGTGCCGTCTTTTAATAAGAGGCGAGGAGATTCTCCACTTGTCACTGTTGCCCCGGTGATCACACATTTTTCAATGTCATCACGAGAAGGCAGCTCAAACATCACTTCAAGCATGATACCTTCAATGATAGAACGAAGTCCACGGGCTCCCGTTTTGCGTTCGATCGCTTTTTTAGCAATTTCAGAGAGCGCTTCTTCTTCAAACTCAAGCTCTACATTATCAAGCTCAAGCATTTTCTTGAATTGCTTAACAAGAGCGTTTTTCGGTTTTGTTAAAATCGCAACCAACGCTTCTTCATCGAGCTTTTCAAGGCTTGCAATAACCGGAAGACGCCCGATAAATTCAGGAATTAACCCAAAGCGGAGCAAATCTTCAGGAAGCACTTTTTGAAGAAGGTCTTCCTTCTCAAGATCCGCAGCTTTATTGTCTCCGCCGAACCCGATCACTTTTTGCCCTAAACGGCGTTTGATGATTTGTTCGATACCATCGAAAGCACCGCCGCAAATGAACAAAATATTTGTTGTGTCAATTTGAATGAATTCTTGATGAGGATGCTTACGTCCTCCTTGAGGCGGCACGCTTGCCACTGTGCCCTCAAGAATTTTAAGCAATGCCTGCTGCACACCTTCACCTGACACGTCACGTGTAATAGACGGGTTTTCTGACTTTCTTGCCACTTTATCGATTTCATCGATATAGATAATGCCTTTTTCTGCTTTTTCCACATCATAATCAGCAGCTTGGATGAGCTTCAAGAGAATGTTCTCAACATCTTCACCCACGTATCCAGCCTCAGTCAAAGACGTAGCGTCCGCAATCGCAAACGGTACATTTAAAATACGAGCCAATGTTTGCGCCAGAAGGGTTTTACCGCTTCCTGTCGGGCCGATTAATGAAATATTACTTTTCGAAAGCTCAACATCATCAACTTTGCTGTTGGAGTTAATGCGCTTATAGTGGTTATACACAGCAACAGCAAGTGATTTCTTCGCTTGATCCTGTCCGATGACATATTCATTCAGAATTTCGCGGATTTCCTGAGGCTTTGGTACGTCTTTAAATTCTACTTCTTCCTCTGTTCCGAGTTCTTCCTCTACAATTTCAGTGCAGAGTTCGATACATTCGTCACATATATATACACCAGGTCCAGCTACAAGCTTACGAACCTGATCTTGTGTTTTTCCGCAGAACGAGCATTTTAATTGTCCTTTTTCCTCGTTAAATTTAAACATTCTTTCACCCCTTAATCTTGTCTCACTTTTTCTTTTACCACCAGAGCAAAAGAAAATGATTCTTGAAACGAACGAGTATGTATTGCATTTTACCATACTTTCCAAAAAGACGGTAACAATGTGTTTCTGACTTGCACATTCTATATGTATGAGAAAAAACAGTTCTGCATTAACTATCTTACCCCAAGAAAAAGAGATAACTCATAATTGTACAAAACAAGGCACGAATGATTCGCGCCCTGTTTTATTATTACTATTATTATGCACCATATTAACGGTTTTCAACAAGAAAATCAATTGCTTTGCGAACTTTTAAATCTTCTTTCATCGCGTCAGCTGAACCGATGGCTTGTTTAATATTTTCAACAGGCATGTTGTATGCTTCAGCCATTTTAGTAAGCTCAGCTTCAACTTCCTCATCTGATACTTCAAGGTTTTCCGCTTTCGCAATTGCTTCAAGAGTCAGGTTAGATTTAACGCGTTTTTCAGCATCTTCTTTCATTTGCTCTTTTAACGCAGCTTCATCTTGGCCTGAGAATTGAGTGTAAAGCTCAAGGTTCATACCTTGCATTTGCAGTCGCTGTTCGAATTCTTTCAGCATACGGTCAAGCTCAGTGTCAACCATTGCTTGCGGCACATCCATTTCAGCATTTTCAGATGCTTTCAGAACAAGCTCTTCACGCAATTTAGCGTCAGCTTCGTTTTCTTTTGCTTCTTCTAAACGTTTCTTTGTTTTTTCAGTTAGTTCAGCAAGTGTTTCCACTTCTTCATCGATATCTTTTGCGAATTCATCGTCAAGCTCAGGAAGCTCTTTCGCTTTGATTTCGTGAATTTTCACTTTGAAGACAGCTGGTTTGCCTGCAAGATCTTCAGCGTGGTACTCTTCAGGGAATGTCACTTCAACATCCTTCTCAGCGCCCGCTTCAAGACCCACTAACTGCTCTTCGAAGCCAGGGATGAATGAACCAGAACCTACTTCTAGAGAGTAGTTTTCAGCTTTTCCGCCTTCGAATGCTTCGCCGTCAACGAATCCTTCGAAATCAAGAACAACTGTGTTTCCTTCTTCAACAGCGCCTTCTTCTTTTACAACAAGCTCAGCTTGACGCTCTTGAAGTGCTTTTAGTTCGTTTTGAACATCTTCGTCAGTTACAGCCGTGTCGTCTTTTTCAATGCCTAAGCCTTTGTAGTCGCCAAGCTTCACTTCAGGTTTTACTGTTACTTTCGCAGTGAAGATTAAGCTTTCGCCTTTTTCGATTTTTTCAACATCAATTTCAGGACGGTCTACCGGCTCGATTCCAGCTTCTTCAATCGCTTTAGGGTATTCTACAGGAAGAAGAATATCCAAAGCATCTTGGTAAAGAGCTTCTACGCCAAAGCGCTGTTCGAATAATCCGCGTGGAATTTTACCTTTACGGAATCCAGGAATTGAAACTTGTTTTACTACTTTTTTAAACGCATCATCAAGTGCTGTTTTAAACGTTTCAGCATCAACTTCAACCGTTAAAACGCCTTCGTTGCCTTCTTGTTTTTCCCATTTTACAGACATGTGTTTCCCTCCAAAAATCTATTCAGGTTGTGTCGGTCTTCCATTCTAAAGCAATCATTCGGCTTCGTCCAACAAAATCAAAGCTGCCAAAGATCAGAATCATTATGTATAGATGTTAATAATGAACTGCAAAGCCTGTCCAACCGTATTTCTTATAACCCGTTATACACAAATACAACCATTATATTATAACATAACACATAGCGCTTTCAACTATATGGCGCGATTTACAAATAAGAAATTTCTTCAAGATCTTTAATCATTGTGCACGCTTCATCGAGTTCTTTGTCAATAAACTCATACATCATATGAAGTTCTTCTTTTTCAATTTCAATCCCGTGCATCTCGTAACCGACTTTATGAAGGGCAGCCGCCCAGAGATCGGCCGACAGCAATTTTGGCTGGAACGGATATAAAACGTACAAATGTCTTCTCCACAATTCTTCCACTGCCGCATATAAGGTTGGGTTTTCATTTCCAAGCGTCTCATCCAGCACCCTTAAAACACGATGTAAAACCGGAGCGGCATCAGGCGGAACGATCTCAGATGGTTCAATTGTCAACGATTCGCCAAATTTAGTAATGTGCACAGGTTTGCTGTACTCGTGCTCAGCCAATAACATCACAATCATCGTTTTAATAATCGGATGAGCTGAGGGGTCTTGCAGAATTGTTTTGAGCAGGCCTGTATACTTCGCTACATTGCGATCTTTTAAGGAATGAATGAGATTCATTTGCTCCTCAGGGCTTGCCAGCACTTTTTCAGTATCAATTGTATCCTCATATTCCTCTGCCCACGCCTCGTCCTCACGTTCCGGATCGGCCATTTTCCGGCTGAAATCAAGCAGCTTATAAAATTGCTCGGCACTTTCTGCCGGGAGCTGATTTTCTTCCAAAACGGCTTCAATGGTGCTTTTGACTTCTTCGTATTTTTTGAGCTGAATTAAGATGGTCATGTACACCTGCAAAACCGTAAAATAATGGCCATAGCCTTCTCTTAACATCTTTTCGCACACGCTTTTTGCTTCTTCTAATTCGCCCAGCTCTAAAAAGCAGATGGCCATCCCTAAGTGAAGATCGGATTCAGTATCATCATATTTCATTGCTTCTGAAAAGAGTTCAAGTGCTTCTTGATACTTTTTATCCTTTAGTGATGACATCCCTTTTTCCACAAGACGATCTTTTAGATGAGGAAAAGGAATAATTTTTGCGTTCTTCTTGTCATGCGTCATACCTATATTCCTTTCAGGCATTTATTTTGTTCAAGTGTATCAACACCTGTGAACAAACACAAGAAATGAAAGGTTTCTCCAGGCGAAAAAAGCCGCCGAACAAATGCGGCAGCTTTCTCAGGCTTGAAGCCATGAACTTCTTTGTGATTCAAATTGCTTGATTTCATCCTCAAGCAAAAGTGTTAAAGAAATTTCATCATAACCGTTGATCAGCATCTCTTTCCAATGCGGATCGACTTCGAATGAAATGTGATTGCCTTCACTGTCATGAATGAGCTGTTTTTCAAGGTCAACTGTCATTTGCGATGACTGGTTTTCATATTGGCCGACAAGTTTTTTCCAATTGTCATATGGCATGCGGATTGGCAGCATACCGTTTTTAAAGCAGTTCTGGTGGAAAATATCAGCAAATGACGGCGCAATGATAATTTTAAATCCGTAATCATCAAGCGCCCACGGGGCATGCTCACGCGATGAGCCGCAGCCGAAGTTTTCTCCTGCAATTAAAATGGATGCACCTTGATAAGCAGGCTGGTTTAATTCAAATTCAGGGTTCGCCTCGCCTTTCTCATCATATCTCCAATCAAAGAATGCAAAGCGGCCGTAGCCTGTTCTTTCAATCCTCTTCAAAAATTGTTTTGGAATAATTTGATCTGTGTCAACATTGATTCGATTCAACACGGCTGCTTTTCCTGTATGTGTTTTCAAAGGTTCCATCTCGCGCACTCCTTATACAACTGTTTTTTCTTGATAAAACTTTCTGACGTCAATGAAGTGTCCGTGAATGGCAGCCATTGCAGCCATTGCCGGGCTGACGAGATGTGTTCTTGCACCTTTTCCTTGCCTGCCCTCGAAGTTGCGGTTAGAGGTTGACGCACAGCGCTCTCCTTCAGGAACAACATCATTATTCATGCTCAAACACATGCTGCAGCCTGACTCTCTCCATTCAAATCCAGCTTCCAAGAAAATTTGGTCAAGCCCTTCCTGTTCAGCCTGAAGCTTCACGCTTTGAGATCCTGGAACGACGATGGCTCTTACGCTGCCAGCTACCTTTTTCCCTTTGATCATATCAGCAGCTTGGCGAAGGTCAGTCATGCGTGAATTTGTGCAGGAGCCGATAAATACGTGCTCGACTTTGATGTCTTCAATTTTTTGATGAGGGGTCAGTCCCATATATTCATAAGCGCGAACCGCTTCTTTTTTGTCATCTTCTGCGGAAAAGCTTTCCGGCGCAGGGACTTCTGAATCCACAGGAAGAACCATTCCCGGGTTGATGCCCCACGTCACCATAGGAGAAATGTCGTTGCCATCAAGGACAATAGATTTATCATAAACTGCTCCCGGATCTGTACGCAGCGCCTTCCATTCCTCTACAGCTTTGTCAAATTCCTTACCCTTTGGCGTATACTTGCGGTTTTTACAGTATTCAAACGTCACCTCATCAGGTGCAATCAAACCGGCTCTTGCCCCTGCTTCGATTGACATATTGCATACAGTCATTCGTTCATCCATCGTCATATTTCTGAATACTTCCCCAGTATATTCAATGACGTAGCCAGTGCCGAATTTCACACCGTATTTGCCGATGACAGCAAGAATGACATCCTTTGCCGTTACCCCTTTTTGAAGCGTTCCGTCTACACGCACTTCAAGTGTCTTCGGACGCTGCTGCCAAAGTGTCTGTGTGGAAAGGACATGTTCAACTTCACTCGTTCCGATTCCGAATGCAAGAGCGCCGAATGCTCCATGGGTCGATGTATGGCTGTCACCGCATACAATTGTTTTCCCCGGCAGTGTTAAGCCCAGTTCAGGACCGACGACATGGACAATCCCTTGATCCACGCTGTGAAGATCAGCAAGGCGCACGCCAAATTCTTCACAGTTTCGTTCAAGCGCCGTCACTTGGCGTTTCGCGACTTCATCCTTGATCTCAAAACGATTGACGGTCGGAATGTTGTGGTCCATTGTCGCAAATGTGTTTTGGGGTCTTCTGACCTTTCTTCCCTTTTGTCTCAACCCTTCAAATGCCTGAGGAGATGTCACCTCATGAATAAGATGCAAATCAATATAGAGAAGATCCGGTTTTTCCTCACCATGTTTTACGATATGCTGATCCCAAATCTTTTCGATGATTGTTCGAGGCATCATCTTTTATTTCCTCCCTCTATCTGTGAACTAAGACCGCTTAACATAAGCTGTCACACATTAGAAATTGTATTTTCACTCATGATTGCTGCCTTGACTTCCTCTGTAATGGCCTGAGTGCTGCTGAACTCTTCGCCTCGTGCCAAGTCTCTTGTTCTTTTTCCGGAAGCTAGGACTTTGTTAACCGCATCTTCTACAGCTTTCGCTTCCTCTTCAAGCCCGAAAGATGTTCTCAAAAGCATTGCCGCTGATAATATGGCTGCGAACGGATTCGCCATTCCTTTACCGGCTATGTCAGGCGCAGAGCCGTGAACAGGCTCAAACAAATGAAGACCTGAGCTTGACAGGCTGGCTGACGGGAGCATTCCGAGTGAACCTGTCAGCATGGATGCTTCATCGCTTAAAATATCGCCGAACATGTTTTCAGTCACCACGACATCAAATTGATTCGGCGCATAAATCAGCTGCATAGCCGCATTGTCCACAAGCATGTGCTCCAGCTTCACCTCAGGAAAGTCTTTTGCAACATCTTCAGCCACCTCACGCCATAGCCTGCTTGATTCAAGGACGTTCGCTTTATCAACTGAGGTCACTTTGCCTTTTCTGGCCGCCGCCATTTTAAAGCCCTCTCTGATTACACGTTCAATTTCCGTCCGCTTGTAAAACAGTGTGTCTATAGCTTCCTGTTCACCTTCATTATTTACATAGCGTTTGCTAGGCTGGCCGAAATACAAGCCGCCTGTCAGCTCACGAACAATGACAAAATCAACGTGATCTATATACTCTTTTTTTAAAGGTGAGGCGTCAGAAAGACTTTCAAACACCTTTACAGGCCGTAAATTCGCAAACAAATCAAGCTGTTTTCTGATACTAAGAAGCCCTTTTTCTGGTCTCAGCTCAGAAGGATTTTGATCCCACTTCGGGCCTCCGACAGCGCCAAGCAATATAGCGTCGGCATTTTTACAAGCGGCAATCGTTTCTTCCGGGAGGGGATTGTTATGTTCATCAATCGCCGCCCCTCCAATCAAGCCATAATCAAATTCAAATTCATGGTTAAAGCGTTCGGCAACACTTTTCAGTACGTCTGTCGCTGATTCTAATACTTCAGGGCCGATCCCGTCTCCAGGCAATAGAGCAATACGTTTTTTCAAGTTAACCGTTCTCCTTTCTTTTAGGATCCGATAGCTGCATGGCTTTTAAATCCGCTCATACTCGACTGAAAAGCCAACTGACGGTTGACTGCGTTCAAATAGGCTTTCGCTGAAGCTTCTAGTACATCTTGCGCTATGCCCCGCCCTGCTGATTCTTCTCCATTCACCAAAACTCTCACATATACCTGAGCAAATGCGTCTTCGCCTTTTCTATTGGACTGAATGCGGTAGTCCAAGAGCTCTAAGTCTTTGTCGATACTGCGTTCAAGCGTGTTGTAGATCGCTTCCACGCTCCCGGCTCCAGTTGCTGCTTCCTGAATAAGTTCTGCGTTTTCTTGGTTTTTCAAAGAAAGTGTAGCTGTAGGAACCTGACTTGTTCCGTAATGCACTTGCAGGGAAAGAAATTCATACCCAATCTTGCAGTCTGTTACTTTTTCTTCTAAAATAAGAGAAACAAGATCCTCGTCAGTGAATTCTTTTTTCTTCTCAGTCAACTCTTTGAACATCGTAAAAAATTTATTAATCTCTTCACTATCAAATTTGAATCCTAAAGCAGTCAGCCGGTCTTTAAAGGCGTGGCGTCCAGAATGTTTGCCTAAAACAAGCGCATCTGCCGTCACACCGACAAGCTCCGGTGAAATAATTTCATAAGTCGATTTTTCTTTTAAGAAGCCGTCCTGATGGATACCTGATTCATGAGCAAATGCATTATCACCCACTACCGCTTTATTGCGCGGCACAACCATGCCTGACAGCTTGCTTACTAGATCGCTAGTACGTTTAATCTCGTTCAATGTAATGCCTGTTTCAGCTTGGTAGAAATCTTTTCTGATATGAAGGGCAACAGCAATTTCCTCTAACGCTGCGTTCCCGGCTCTTTCACCGATTCCGTTCACAGCGCATTCAATTTGATCAGCACCATTTTCAATCGCAGCAAGTGAGTTTGCGACTGCCATTCCCAAATCATCATGACAGTGGGCCGAAAGCTTTGCTTGCTCAATGTTCGGAACGTTTCCCTTCATATATTTAAAGATATTGCCGTATTCCGCCGGAGCCAAATATCCGACCGTGTCCGGGAGATTGATAACACTCGCGCCTGCGTCAATGACTTTCTCGACGATTTCCGCCAAAAACGCCAGTTCAGTGCGGCAGGCATCTTCAGCTGACCATTGCACAACCGGAAAACGCTCTTTTGCGTATTTCACCATTTCAACCGCTCTTTCTACCACTTGCTCACGCGTCATTTTCAGCTTGTGTTTCAAATGAATGTCCGATGTGGCGATAAACACGTGAATTCTCGGATAAGCACCGTCCTTTAACGCTTCCCAAGCAGCATCAATATCACCTTTTACACAGCGGGCAAGACCGGTTACTGAACAATTTTTAATGGTTCTTGCAATCTCTTGGACAGCTAAAAAGTCACCTCGGGACGAAGCGGGAAACCCCGCTTCAATGATATCTGCCCCGAGTCTTTCGAGCTGCTTTGCTATGGCGAGTTTCTCCTGTGTATTTAAATTCACGCCAGGAGACTGTTCACCATCACGAAGCGTCGTATCGAAAACATTAATTTTGCGCAACGGAGACCACCGCTTCCTTCTTCTTGCCTTGTTTCACAAACGGCATCATTTCACGAAGCTTTCTTCCGACAACTTCAATTTGATGTTCGTTTTCGCTCGTATTGATAGCGTTGAAGCGAGGACGGTTTACTTGGTTTTCGACGATCCACTCTTTTGCGAATGTACCGTTTTGGATATCTTTTAACACTTCTTTCATAGACTCTTTTACTTTAGCATCAACAACGCGAGGGCCTGATACGAAATCTCCCCATTGTGCTGTGTCAGAGATTGAATATCTCATGCCTGCAAGCCCTTCTTCGTACATAAGGTCTACGATTAATTTCAGTTCGTGAAGACACTCAAAGTATGCAAGTTCAGGCTGATAACCCGCTTCAGTTAATGTTTCAAATCCTGCTTTGACAAGCGCAGTTAATCCTCCGCAAAGCACTGCTTGCTCACCGAACAAATCTGTTTCTGTTTCTTCTTTAAATGTCGTTTCCAAAACGCCCGCTCTAGCGCCGCCGATTCCTTTTGCATACGCGAGGGCTTTGTCTTTCGCTTCACCAGTCACATCTTGATAGATTCCGAACAATGCCGGCACACCAGCTCCTTGCTCATATGTTCTTCTGACTAAGTGTCCCGGCCCTTTAGGCGCTACCAAAAATACATCAACATCAGCCGGCGGAACAATTTGATGGAAATGAACGTTAAAACCGTGAGCGAACACTAATGATTTCCCAGCAGTCAATTCATCTTTAATTTCAGCTTCGTAAACTTTTTGCTGCTGTTCATCCGGAAGCAGAACCATGATGATTTCAGCTTGCGCTGCCGCTTCTTTTACTGTAAATACTTTATGTCCGTCTTCTTGGGCTTGAGTGAAAGATTTTCCTTGTCTAACACCAACGATTACGTCAACGCCGCTTTCTTTAAGGTTCAATGCATGTGCGTGGCCCTGTGAGCCGTATCCGATAACCGCTACTGTTTTTCCAGCCAATACGTTCTCTTTGATATCACCGTTATAATATACTTTTACCATTTCAATCTCTCCCTTGTTATGTTTTATACAATAGATATTGTTTTATTGAATGACGGCTTTTGCTGGGTTCCCCTCGTAAAAGCCGTTGTACCTGTTCTCGCGATTTCTTTAATGCCATAAGGTTTTAACAATTCAATAAGCGCCTCAATTTTGTTAGATTCGCCTGTCACCTGAACAACGATGCTGTCTCTGCTGACATCAACGATAGTGGCTCTGAACGGTTCTATGATTCCATTCAGCTCTGATCTCGTTGACGGTGCGGATACGACCTTGATTAAGGCCAGCTCCCTCTGGACAATCGATTGATTCGTAATATCCGTGACTTTCAGCACATCAATCTGTTTGTTAAGCTGTTTTGTCAGCTGTTCAACATCATTTTCTCCTTCAACGTGAACGACAAAGGTGATTCTGGAGACACCGTTTGTCTCCGTGTGTCCAACTGTAATGCTTTCAATGTTGTAATGTCTTTTTGTAAATAGACCGGTGATCCTGTTCAGCACGCCGGAACGGTTCACCACGGTCAATGTGATAATTCTTTTCAAGGTTTCACCCCCACCATTTCATGCAATCCTTTTCCCGGAGCCACCATCGGGAATACTTTTTCTTCACCGGCAACCCGCACGTCAATGACAACTGGTTCTTTTGATGTTAGTGCCTCTTCCAGCTTTTCTTTCGCTTCTGCTTCTGAAGAAATTCTGATGCCTTTAATGCCATAAGCTTCTGACAATTTGACAAAGTCAGGCTGAGAAGCGAATTTAGATTCTGAATAGCGTTCTTCATAGAAAATTTCCTGCCACTGTCTGACCATCCCGAGACAAGCGTTATTTAAAATGACGACTTTAACCGGAATGTTCAATTCGCGGATGACATCAAGTTCTTGGAGTGTCATTTGAAAACCGCCGTCTCCGACGACTGCGACAACAGTAGCATCTTTATCTGCCAGCTGTGCGCCAATCGCTGCCGGAAGGCCAAATCCCATCGTTCCAAGCCCGCCTGATGTGACCCATTTATCTGCTTTTCGGAATGGATAAAATTGCGCTGACCACATTTGATGCTGGCCGACATCCGTTGCAACAATGGCCTCGCCTTTTGTAAATTGATGAATATATTCAATCAATTTCTGAGGTTTAAAGCCTTCTTCTTTATTATCTACATACCAGAGCGGATACTCTTCTTTCCACTCGGCGAGCTGTTTTTTCCATTCCTTCGAATCGCTTTGTTTGCCGTCTTGTTTGATCAGCTCCTGCAAGACAGTTTTACTGTCTCCGACTACAGGAATCTGCGTTTTTATGATTTTTCCGATTTCAGCCGGATCAATATCGATGTGGGCAATCTTTGCGTTTCTGGCAAAGTGCTTCAGGTTTCCTGTGACGCGGTCATCAAACCGGGCACCGATGCTGATTAAAAGATCACAATCATGAAGAGCCATATTAGCTGTATAAGTGCCATGCATTCCCGCCATCCCCAGGAAAAGCGGGTGGTCAGCAGGGAAGCCTCCGAGTCCTAAAAGGGTGTGTGCCACAGGGATTTGCTGCTGCTCAACATAATTTTTTAATTCTTCTGACGCTTTTCCGTGCAGTACGCCCGCACCCGCCAGGATCACCGGTTTCTTTGCGCTGCTTACGGCTTCCACAAGCTTGCGGATCTGCAAATAATTCGGCTCTGTTGTCGGCTGGTATCCCGGGAGGTCCATCTCATGATCGTAGCTGAATTCCCCTTCAATTGTTGCTACATCTTTCGGAATATCAATCAATACAGGTCCGGGTCTTCCAGTTGTTGCGATATGGAACGCTTCTTTAATAATACGCGGCAAATCTTCCGGCTTGCGAACCTGATAGCTGTGTTTTGTCACCGGCATCGTAATTCCTAAAATATCTGCTTCCTGAAATGCATCGCTGCCGATAACAGATGTTGCGACCTGACCAGTAAAGACGACTAATGGCAATGAATCAATCATGGCATCGGCAAGCCCTGTCACAAGATTTGTCGCTCCGGGTCCTGAAGTGGCGATCACGACACCCGGTTTTCCAGATACTCTTGCGTATCCTTCCGCAGCATGGATCGCACCTTGTTCGTGACGGGGAAGGATATGTACCATCCCTGAATTGTAGAGTTTATCGTAAATCGGGAGCACGGCCCCGCCCGGATAACCGAAAATCATCTCTACTTTTTCTTTCTTTAATGATTCAATCAGCATTAATGCTCCGCTCATTGTCTGTGTACATTTGGCAGATGCTGAATCCACCTGTACATTAGTCCCCATTTTAGTTCCTCCTTTTGGATTTTCATCCTCTAAAGATCATCTTTTTATTCGTTTGATAGCTGATTATTCAATAAAAAGAGCCCTTCCACCCACAATCAGCCGCGCAGTTGAATGCGATAGCCAAAAGGGGCGAAAAGGCTCTTCTTTCCGCGGTACCACCCTTGTTTACGGCCTATAATCGGCCGTCTCATGGATATTTCTATCCGCTTTAATAACGAGTGAATCAAGTTCACCCGGCCAGGTCCTACTATCTAAGATTTCAGACTGGCACTCTGAGGCGAGTTCACCTTGTAAAGCTTCGCCGGTTCTCAGCTAACCCGGTTCTCTGTGGGAAACTTTATCAAGGCTACTTATCCTCATCTGCGCTTTTCATATTCAGCCTCCGAAACAGCTTTTCAGCTGTTCCTGAAGGTTATTATTTTAAACATTTTTCAGATCACATTGCGATTATTTTTCGCTTGTGAAGCTTGCGTTTATCTTTTGTTGAACTCATATTACGCCGCTTTGGACCTAGTGTCAACAGCATTTTTAAAATTATTAGACAATTTTGATTAATCAATCTATATTGTATACGCTTTCATCATTGGTGTATCAGGAATTGCAAATGTTATAAGTTTTTATAATTTTTTTATTAATCTATCAAAGATACACCAGAATTTTTTAATTTCCTAGAAATGTGTCATATTTTATAACATACTAGCGCCGGCATATAGATTGAAATATGACATATCACCTAGCAAATCATTTCATTTCGGATAGGCACTTCCAGTTATCCTGCAGCATACATTGATGGTATCTTGCAAAGAAAAAGGTGATACGATGAATAAATCATTAGCTGACATGCAAGGATTCCCCCTAGGTTTCCCCAGTTTTCCGCCGCAATATTATCCGGCTGCCCCTGCCTTTTACCAGCAAAGCCATCATCCAATCGGAGGGTATGGATATAGTCAGCCGTACAGCCAAGCATACAGCCCGCTAAGCCCTGCCGGCAGTATGTACTCCTCTTTTCCATATGCTTCAGGATTTTACGGACAGCAATTTGCCGGCGCCGGCTATGTCGGCCATGGCGGCGGATTTAGTATCCCAGCGACGTCCGCTGGCGGTGTCAGCATTCCAGCAACGCATGCTGGCGGCTTCAGCGGAGCATCAGGGGTACATGGGGGCTTTAGATATTAAAAAGACACGAGAGCCAAACTTTGTTTCGGCTCTTTTTTCCATTTAGAAAAAGAACGGATTTATCGAAGTAAAATATGTTCTGATAACCTGCACATTCTGGAGGAGGAGACTGGAAACGCAGCTATGAGGGGTTAAAATTCAAACAGTGTGTTTAGGACGAAGAAGCTGTGAGACATTTTTATGGGGCTAGAAAGTACAGAGGCGGCGCTATCTTATCTATCTTTTTTGTCTCACGCAATAGCTTTGAAACTCCTCTGATGTTTTCAATTTTGTTTATTTCAAAGTTCAACGGGAATTAGAAAAACATGAACGATGAAATGCAAAATTGATAAAGGAGGAGATTGATATGAAAAATATAGTTGGTGTATATGAAACGCCGCAGGAAACCATCGCAGCGATTGAAGGCTTATTAACAAAAGGTTATGATTCTGACGACATTTCTGTTGTGACAAGCCGGCGAGATACAGATTATCTTGAGTCACGAACAGGAACAGAAGTCAATCAAGCCGTCGATGCACATGAAAGTGGATCTGAATCTTTTATTGATAAACTAAAAGATTATTTCACAATGGATGATACGGCAGAACATAGCAAAACATTATCAGATTTGGATATCAAGGCTGGAGAAATTGACAAGTATCAAGAGGATCTGGATGACGGCAAACTCCTTGTAGCCGTTGATACAGATGCAGATGTAAATGCTCCTATCGATAACGGCAGTGCCCTATCAGGCGGCTTTTCCAGCACAAATGAAACGACGGATTATACTGCGAAAGAAGAAAAAACAATGCCGTTGCGGGAAGAACAGCTGAAAGTCGATAAGGAAGATATTCAAACTGGAGAAGTAGAGATAGGAAAAGAAGTAAAAACAGAACAAAGAGATATGGACATCCCAGTGAGACATGATGAAATTTATGTCGAACGCCGCCCAGTGGATGAAAACAGAGCGGACGCTTCTCCTGTCAATGATTCAGAAACGGTCAGAGTTCCAATCGTTGAGGAGAAACTGGAAGTGACGAAAAAACCGGTTGTCACTGATGAAGTGGTTGTCGGAAAACGAACTGTAGAAGAAAATGAGCATATTTCTGAAACTGTGAAAAAAGAAGAACCCCGCCTGCATAAAGAAGGAAAAGCTGATGGCTTGGATGATGATCCGTTAAATAATAAATAAAAGTCATAATCCTACAGCAAAAAAACCTCAAATCCTTAAAGGATTTGAGGTTTTTCTTTTGGTACGTCCCAGGAGAGATTCGAACTCCCGACCGACGGCTTAGAAGGCCGTTGCTCTATCCTGCTGAGCTACTGGGACATGCTTTGTTTTTCGCCTTAACTATCAGCGACAAGATTTATTATATATGGGACTCAACAATAAGTCAACGGTTTTTTAGAATTTTTTTCATGAGGAAGAAAATTTTCTTCCCCATGACATTTTCATAGTGTGACTCGGTTTTGCAGATCCTCAATTTCATGGCCTGTTTGGTCGTAAAAACGCACTGTCGCAACATCATTTTCTAATGTCAGTATAGCATAGCTTTCTGTCCTGCGCACCCTCGGAAGCCGGATGCTGCCTGGATTAATCAGCAGTTTTCCGCGCAGCACTTCACTTCCCGCGATGTGCGAATGCCCGAAACAAATGATATCCGCTCCGAGCTCCTCTGCACGATAGTATACGTTTAACAAAGTTTGTTTTATACCGTGAAGGTGACCGTGCGTGACCAAGATTGTTTTTGAACCGGCAGTCAGAAGAAGCTCGTCCTTAAAATCGCCTGCAAAATCACAGTTCCCTTTTACAACCTCATAAGGCTCCAAAACCGGATGCCCTGATTTAAGCTCAGAGTCTCCGCAATGAATCATGAGATCAACTTCTGCTTCATGCCGTTTCGAAATGGTTTGGAGTTCTTCTTCAAGCCCATGGCTGTCACTGATAATCAGCACGTTCATGTATAAACTCCCCCTTATGCCTCCAAAAGCTTAGACAGCTTTTTAAGCGCGTCAGCTCTATGGCTGATTTTATTTTTTTCATCACTTGTCAGTTCAGCCATTGTCTGATCTTTATCTTTCACGATAAAGATCGGGTCATAGCCAAAGCCGTATTCTCCTCTCGGTTCTTCAGCAATGTACCCTTCAACATGACCTTCGACTGTTTTTGTTTCCTCGCCGGGGATACTCACAGCCAGCGCACAGCGGAAACGGGCGGTGCGCTGTTCTTTTTCTATCCCTTTCAGCTCGCTGAGCACTTTATCGATATTTGCCTGGTCGTCTTTCTGTTCTCCCGCATAACGTGCGGAATAAACGCCGGGTCTTCCGCCAAGATTATCGACGGACAGACCGGAGTCATCAGCAATCACCATTTTGTTCACTGCTTTGGCAACAGCTTCCGCTTTCAGAATTGCATTTTCTTCAAACGTATGGCCTGTTTCTTCAATTTCTTCTGTGAAGCCAATTTCAGCTAACGATTTGACATCATAACCTTTCGGCTCAAGAATCTCTTTGAATTCCTTCACTTTTCCCGGATTGTGCGTCGCAATAATTGCTTCTTTCATGATGATCAAGCCTTTCTGTCTTTATTTCAGTTCTGGCAGAGAATCACCCAGTACTTCTTTTTGCTTGTCAATCAGTTCCTGAATGCCTTTTTCAGCAAGTCCGAGAAGACCGTTCAGATCCTCCCTTGAAAAAGTCGCCTCTTCCCCGGTTCCCTGCAGTTCTACAAAGCGGCCGCTGCCAGTCATAATGACATTCATGTCCACTTCAGCGGAGGAATCTTCCTCATAATTTAAATCTAACAAAATTCCCTGTTCCTTATCAATTCCGACAGAAATCGCAGCAAGAAAATCAGTGATCGGATTTGTCTTAATCGTTCCCGCTTTCATCAGCTTGCCAACCGCAATCGACATCGCAAGAAACGCACCTGTAATTGAAGCGGTTCTTGTTCCGCCATCAGCCTGAATGACATCACAGTCAATCCAAATCGTCCGTTCCCCGAGCTTTTCTAAATCTACAACTGCCCGAAGCGCACGGCCGATCAAGCGCTGAATCTCCATTGTTCTGCCGGAAATTTTTCCTTTTGAAGATTCTCTGATTGTTCTTTGGTTTGTTGCCCGCGGCAGCATACTGTATTCAGCTGTAATCCAGCCTTTTCCTCCGCCCCGCAAAAACGGCGGCACGCGATCCTCAACAGACGCGTTGCAAATTACTTTTGTGTTTCCCGCTGTTATTAGAACAGAACCTTCCGGATGGCTGATAAAATCCAAATCAAATGTGATTGGACGCAGCTCATCATGTTGTCTTCCGTCATGTCTCATGTTTTACCTCCGATTATATGTACATAAACCATTTTTGTCCCGGAATTGAATAAAGAAAGAGGCAGCCGGAACGCTAACCTCTTTCTTTCTAGTATACCAAAAATCTCAATTTAAAAACTACCCGTATTCACTTGAGAAGGTCTGGAGACTGGTTTTGTGAGCTTTTCGCCTTTTTCATTTACGAGCTCTGATTTACCGTTCACTTTAACAGAGACACTTTTTATATCGGGTTGCTCCGTTAATGTCAGCACAATACTGTTCAGCACTTCTGAAGAAATCATTTTCGTCTTTTCATCGGCGCTGCCGAATATAGATTGATTGAAATCTAACGTTACGCGTCCGTCTTTCATTTTTGGTTTACTGACCAGCTTTACATCTCCACTGAAATCCGTTAACAGCCCGCTCACCTTGCTTGGACCTTTGGCCAGTTCATTGATCGCTGCTGTGATGTCGTCTTTTTCCGAATTGTCAATTCGTTTTGTCACCGGCACGTAGTATTCACTATTCTCGTTTTCCGCCAAATAATAGACAGTGAGCGGATGTGTTGCAGTGAGGTCATTCACGCCGGATGTTTCCATGTTAATCCCGTCTTTACGGCTTAAATCATCTGAGATCGGCGTACCGCCTACAGGCATCTCCTTCAGTTCATGGCCGTTTATTCTCAGCTTCACTTTGTCTATCGAACTGAATTGCGTCAGCGTCCATGTCACAGATTGAACGATTTTCTGTTCGTCTTCCTTCTTATAATTTTTAAATTCATTAGAGAAGTCAGCTATTGCAGTCCCGTCTTTTTTGATGTCAACGTTAACGGCTGTGTCGGCTGGCAATACGGCTCTGAAGCCGTTCGGAAGGATTTCTGACACAGGTCCGCCTTGAACAAGGTATTCAAGCGCCTGCTTGGCAGTGCCTTCACTTTTCGGAAGGGGCAGCGTTTGCGCAACGACATACCCGTTTTTATCAATAAGATAAAGCTCCCTCATGACTGCGGATGAGGCTTGATCCGCTTTTGCGGTATCACTTTTTTCACTTCCTGTTTTTTCAGCTGTTGTATTTGAATTGGCCCCCGCTTCATCATTCACGTATGTAACGTCTTGAGGCGGATCAATTTCCTCAGCTGCCTTATCAGATTGAAACAAACCGCATCCAGATAAAAGCAAGACAGAGGTGAGGCAAGTGGCACCAATGACTGCAGGTCCTTTTTTCAGCATACTTTTCCCTCCTAAAGCTGTTTGTACTATTATGTATACGAGCCTTATTAGGAAATAGACCGAAGAATTCCCATCAAACAGAAAAAACCCGCAACATGCCGTTGCGGGAGAAAACTATCTTCTAATCGGTTCTTGCAGTGAAATGCATTCCACGCGGCCCACCTCATGGCCAAACCAGTCATCTGCGATTTTCGCAAACTGATCACGTGCTCCTGTTGTCAGGAACTGATGCTCAGGAACAATCGGAGACTGGTTAAGCAGCCCTTTGTATGAAAGAATCGTGCTGACTTCCCGGGCTGTTTCATCACCGGAAGAAATAATGTTTACATGTTTCCCCATATATCTCTGAATAGATTCTTTTAAAATGGGATAGTGGGTGCAGCCCAGAATCAGCGAATCAATCGCTGTGTCTTTTAAAGGATATAGCGATGTTTTCACAATCTCGTCTGCTGTTTTGTCGAGAAATCTCCCGCTTTCCACAAAAGGCACAAGCAGCGGGCAGGCAAGGTTCTCAACCTTCAGATCAGGATTTAATGCCAAAAGCGCCTCTTCGTATGCATTGCTTTTTACCGTATTCTCTGTGCCAATGACACCGATATGCTGATTTTCCGTCACTTTTATCGCTGCTCTCGCACCCGGCTGGATCACTCCGACAACAGGGATGCTGACGCTGCGCTGGATCTCTTCCAACGCAATCGCTGTTGCTGTGTTGCAGGCAATCACGAGCATTTTGATGTGATGGTTTTCGAGTAAATAATTCGTCAGCTCCCACGTATATTGAAGAACTTCTTCTTCAGGGCGCGGCCCGTACGGACACCGCTTTGTATCCCCGACGTAGATAATATTTTCTTTCGGTAGCTGTCTCATGATTTCCTTTGCAACGGTTAAACCGCCAACCCCGGAATCAATGACTCCTATTGGTTGTTCCAACAAAATCGCCTCATTTTCTCTTCATTTCATGCTGTAGTTTCATCAATGATTTTTCGAAGATGGCTATTTCTTCATCTGTAAACGTTTCGAACATGTTGTGCAGATATTCCTGCCTTTTTGTAATAACCTCTTGGATAATCCGTTCTCCTTCGGGTAAAAGGTGTATCCGGACAACGCGCCTGTCCGCAGGGTCCTTGACTCTTTCAACAAGCTCATTTTTTTGCATGCGGTCGATTAAGTCCGTCGTTGTGCTGCATGCCAAGTACATTTTGCCTGATAGTTCGCCGATTGTCATATCTCCTGCTTCATAAAGCCATTGCAGGCCGATAAATTGCGGCGGCGTGATCGCATATTGGTTAAGGATTTCTCGTCCTTTTTGTTTAATGATCGCGGCAATGTGGCGGAGTGACTTTTCAATATCCGCAACATGCTCCAAAGGTTTTGATATCATTTGTCCATCCCTCACTCAAGGATCTCATACGCACAAAGCGTTCCGTGTCTATTTTCCTTCTTTTTTGAAGAAAATGCAAGACTCACTGGAGAGAAATAGCGGACTTTAGGCCAAACACATCATAATAGAAACTTTTGTTTTTTGCCTGGCTATCCAAGTTTTGCACAGCATTCCAAATATGGTTTCAAGCGTTATAAACAGCAATAACCGGCTCCTTCCTGAAAAGAAGGAATACCGGCAAAGATTAAAGCTCTAACTCACCCATTCTAAGAAGCTCAACAACGGCTTGCGAACGCCCTTTCACACCTAATTTCTGCATGGCATTTGAAATATGGTTTCGAACGGTTTTCTCACTGATAAATAGCTCGCTTGCAATCTCCTTTGTTGTCTTATCTTGAACGAGCAATTCGAACACTTCTCTTTCTCTTTTCGTTAGCAGCGGCTTCGATTGAAATTCTTTCTCCTTCAAGTATTGTAACCCTCCTTGCTAAGGTGAGAGCGAATCAGAAACGAATGGGTTTTGATATAGTCGAGATATCATATGTAAGAAGAGCACTGGAGGTGACGTATACAAGAGAATTAGTTTATGGTGTATGGAGAAGCTTATCTTTTTCCTCATCCGTCCAGCTGACAGCCTTGCCGCTATCCTTTGAGACTTGGACCATCACAACCGCCCCGGTAAAGCAAGGCTCGCCTTTACAGTTTTCTCCGAGATAGTGCAAGGTAAGGGATGAGCTGCCGACAGCGCTTGTTTTCACATAGATGCGCAGCTTTTCATAAGGCATGACTTGCCTCAAATAATCGCATTGCTGGCTCGCCACAACCGTCATAGTCTGTTTATTATTGTTCATCATATTGAGTTTTTGGAAATAGGAGATCCGCACTTCTTCAAAATATATGAAAGGGATTACATTATTCATATGCCCAAACATGTCTGTCTCGGAAAACCGAACGGATACTTCATTAAAAAAAGAGAAGGACGTTTGCCAGTCTTGAAACGGCATGTCTATATAAGCGGGAAGCCTCATCTTTATTCATCTCCTTATTGTTAAAAAACCTCTCCCATGCGGAAGAGGTTTCAGCGTGTCGACATACCCTCGCATACTTTGTCAGGCCTGCGCGTCGGGCTCACGAATGATGAAAAGTAAGGCGGCTGCATACTTAGTCGTCCTGCCTAAACACCGCCTTCATCACATTCTGTGAAAGTCTGCTCCGATGCTCATCCTTTTTCGACTTCGAGGATTTTCAATCACGTTTAACATATAATGAAAAATGTAAATTATTTTATGATTTTGTCAACAATAGTTTTTGCTTCTTATACTCTGTCGCTTCCGAAGAAATTGCGGAATGCTTGTAAGTTTGTGTCTCTATTCAAAGCTGCAATCGATGTGGTGAGCGGAATGCCTTTCGGGCAGGATTGCACGCAGTTTTGCGAGTTGCCGCAATCTGCAAGGCCGCCTTCATCCATCAGTGCTTCTAATCGATCAGATTTATTCATGGCGCCTGTTGGATGCGCGTTAAACAGACGGACTTGGGACATCGGCGCCGGCCCCATGAACTTTGATTTGCTATTCACATTCGGGCAGGCTTCAAGACAGACGCCGCACGTCATGCATTTTGATAATTCATATGCCCATTGACGGCGTTTTTCCGGCATTCTCGGCCCCGGTCCTAAATCGTGCGTACCGTCAATCGGTATCCACGCTTTTACCTTTTTCAATGAATCAAACATTCTGCTGCGATCAACCTGCAAATCACGTACGACAGGGAATGTTTTCATTGGTTTTAAACGAATCGGCTGTTCAAGTTTGTCGATTAGCGCCGTACAGGATTGGCGGGGCTTTCCATTTATGACCATCGAACACGCGCCGCACACTTCTTCGAGGCAGTTCATATCCCATGTAACAGGGGTTGTCTTTTCACCTTTCGCGTTAACTGGATTCCGACGAATTTCCATCAGAGCAGAAATAACATTTAAGTTCGGGCGGTATGGAATTTCAAATTCTTCATCATAAGGCGTGCTGTCCGCTGTATCTTGACGTGTAATAACAAATCGTATTGTTTTTTGTTCACTCATGATTATTTCGCCACCTTCTTCTTCGAGTAATCCCGTTTCCGAGGCGGTATCAGCGATACATCGACATCCTGATACTCAAATTCCGGCGCTTCATACGGACTTACATGTTTAGCCATTGTTGTTTTAAGCCATTCATCATCATTACGTTCAGGATAATCCGGTTTATAATGAGCGCCCCGGCTTTCGTTGCGGTTGTATGCGCCAAGGGTAATAACCCTTGCAAGCTGAAGCATGTTCGAGAACTGGCGGGTGAACATCGCTCCTTGATTGCTCCATTTTGTCGTGTCATTGATATTAATCTTTTTAAACCGTTCCATTAGCTCTTGAATTTTGTCATCTGTTTTCAATAGCTTGTCATTGTGGCGGACAACCGTGACGTTTGCTGTCATCCACTCACCGAGCTCTCTATGGAGAACATAAGCATTTTCAGTTCCGTCCATGCTCATCATCTCAGCCCATTTTTCTTCTTCGTTTTTAACGTGAGCATCGAATAAAGACGAAGACATGTCTTCTGCCGAAGATTCTAAGCCGTTTACATACTTCACCGCATTCGGTCCCGCCACCATTCCTCCGTAAATCGCAGAAAGCAGGGAGTTTGCCCCTAAGCGGTTGCCGCCGTGCATAGAGTAATCACATTCTCCAGCTGCAAACAGTCCCGGGATGTTTGTCATTTGATCGTAATCCACCCATAAACCGCCCATTGAATAATGGACTGCCGGGAAGATCTTCATCGGGAGCTTTCGCGGGTCGTCTCCCATGAATTTTTCATAAATCTCAATAATGCCGCCGAGCTTAATATCCAGCTCTTTCGGATCTTTATGAGACAGATCGAGATACACCATATTTTCACCGTTAATGCCGAGCTTCTGGTTGACACACACATCAAATATTTCGCGTGTCGCAATATCACGCGGCACCAGGTTTCCGTAAGCCGGATATTTTTCCTCTAAGAAATACCACGGTTTACCGTCTTTATATGTCCACACTCGTCCGCCTTCACCGCGCGCTGATTCACTCATCAGCCTTAGTTTGTCATCGCCCGGTATGGCTGTCGGGTGGATTTGAATAAATTCCCCGTTTGCATAATACGCTCCCTGCTGATAAACGATCGACGCAGCAGAGCCTGTATTAATCATAGAGTTAGTCGATTTTCCAAAAATGATGCCCGGTCCGCCCGTTGCCATAATGACAGCATCTGAACGGAAGGATTCAATTTGCATGTTTGTCAGATTTTGCGCAACGATTCCGCGACAGGTTCTGTCATCATCTAATACTGCGCCAAGAAATTCCCAGCCTTCGTATTTTGTGACCAGACCGGCAACTTCGTATCTGCGCACTTGCTCGTCCAGCGCGTACAGCAGCTGCTGTCCCGTTGTTGCACCCGCATAAGCTGTTCTATGGTGCTGTGTGCCCCCGAATCGGCGGAAATCAAGCAGGCCTTCAGGTGTCCGGTTAAACATAACGCCCATCCGGTCTAATAAGTGGATGACTGAAGGCGCCGCTTCACACATCGCTTTGACCGGCGGCTGGTTGGCAAGAAAGTCGCCTCCGTATACAGTGTCATCAAAATGCTCCCACGGAGAGTCACCTTCCCCTTTTGTATTGACCGCTCCGTTTATGCCCCCTTGCGCACAAACCGAATGAGAACGTTTAACAGGAACGATGGAAAACAGCTTAACCGCCATTCCTGATTCCGCTGCTTTTATTGTCGCCATGAGGCCCGCGAGACCTCCGCCGACTACGATAATGCTTGATTGACTCATGATAGCCCATCTCCCTCTAGTAATCTAGTACTCTTATACAAATGCAAAAATCGCTTTTAAGCCTACGTAAGACAGGACAACAAAAATAATTAGCGTAACATATGTCGAAATTCTTTGAGAACGAGGCGTTACCGTGATACCCCATGTCACAGCGAAAGACCATAAACCGTTCGAGAAGTGGAAAATTGTGGACAAAACACCGACAATATAAAAGCCAAGCATAGCCGGAGAGCTCAAAATATTCGCCATCATGTCAAAATTGACTTCAGCGCCCATTTGTGCGGCAATGCGGGTCTCCCATACGTGCCAGCTCACGAAGATGAGGGTGATAATACCGGTTACACGCTGCAGGACGAAGAGCCAGTTTCTCATATAGCTGTATTGGCCTGCGTTATTTTTTGCAGTAAACGCTATGTACACACCATAAACTGCATGATAAATTAATGGTAAGAAGATAATAAAAATTTCCAATGCATACCTGAAAGGCAGACTATCCATAAAATGAGCGGCATTATTGAATGCTTCAGCGCCTCTTGCGGCAAACTGGTTGACGACTAAATGCTGAATGAGAAAGATGCCGACCGGTATGACGCCAAGCAAGGAATGCAATCTTCGAAAATAAAACTCTCTGTTCCCAGACATTACGTTACCCCCTGTTTGATAAGTGCGAAATGTGCTAAATCTCTTCCCCCACTTCTTTCAATTGTAAGCACTTTATTAAGATTTATTGACAATTTCATTTTACTCCTCCCTCAAAAGGGCGTCAAGAAAACGCGTACATAAATTATAATTTTCCGAATTGATTAGCAGATTCAAAAATTTTATTTTATCAATATATGTTTTTTCTTAATTTTTCATAAGAATTACAGGATCATTCTGTAATCCTTCCCCCTGTTTAGGCTATAATATACGGAGGAGAGAGGGGAGACAGATATGAAGTCTAAATACGAAGCATCTATTGATAATCTAAAAGAAATAGAAATGAATGCCTATGCCTACGAACTAATACGAGAGATCGTTCTCCCGGATATGCTTGGCCAAGATTACTCTTCCATGATGTATTGGGCAGGAAAACATCTCGCCCGTAAGTTTCCTCTTGAATCATGGGAGGAATTTCCGGCCTTCTTTGAAGAAGCGGGCTGGGGAACTCTCACCAACGTAAGCACTAAAAAACAGGAGCTTGAATTTGAACTTGAAGGGCCGCTCATTTCCAACCGGCTTAAACATCAGAAAGAACCATGCTTTCAGATGGAAGCTGGTTTTATTGCTGAACAAATCCAACTCATGAATAACCAGATTGCCGAATCATATGAACAAGTGAAAAAGAGAGCCGATAAAGTGGTTCTGACTGTAAAATGGGATATGAAAGACCCAGTGTAATAAAAAAGGCGGTGACTGCACAGTCCCGCCTTTTTTGATTGTCATTGCACAGCTGAAGGGTGTTTTGAAAGCTCAAATGCATCGTGCAGCGCTTCGACTGCTTTCACCATGTCATTTTCGCTTATAACGGTTGAAACTTTGATTTCAGATGTGCTGACCATTTTGATTAAAATATTTTTTTCCGCCAGTACAGCAAACATTTCAGCCGCTACACCAGGGTTTGAGACCATGCCGGATCCGACAATGGATACTTTAGCCAATTTGCTTTCTGTCTCGATTTTCTCAAATTCAAGAGCGTCTTTATATTCTTCAAGCACCTTAACGGTTTGAGCGGCGTCTTCTGTTTTGACAGAGAAGGAAATGCCGGCCTGATTGTCTCCGGCTTGCGTTTGGATGATAATATCGACGTTAATGTTTCTTTTCGCAAGTGTTGTAAAAATTGTGGACAAGGTTGTCAGGCCGCCAGTCAGGCCGTAAATGGTGACCCTTGTGATTTGATCTTCGAACGCAATGCCCCTGACAATTAGATTTTGCTCCATGGATGATTCCTCCTCAATTAATGTTCCCGCTTCTGTTTCTGTACTTGAACGCACTTCCAACGTCACTTGATAATTTTTCGCAAATTCAACAGCTCTTGGGTGAAGAACGCCAGCGCCTAAATTAGCAAGCTCAAGCATTTCATCGTATGAGATACCGGCAAGTTTTCTCGCAGATTTCACAAAGCGCGGATCGGTTGTAAACACTCCCGGCACATCCGTGTATATATCGCATTTATCCGCTTGTAATGCGGCAGCCAAAGCAACTGCTGTTGTGTCAGAACCGCCCCGGCCCAATGTCGTGATTTCAGCGTCTTCTGTCATACCTTGGAATCCCGCGACAATGACAACCTTTCCTTGCTCAAGCTGATCTGCTAAAGCCGAAGTGTCTATATCTGTAATTCTGGCGTTTCCATGCACAGATTCCGTACGGATTCCCGCCTGCCAGCCCGTATAGGAAACTGCGTCATAGCCTTTTTCCTGCAGCGCCATGGAAAGCAGGGAAATGGTGACCTGCTCGCCCGTCGCCAGCAGCATATCCATTTCGCGTTTGCTCGGCTGGTCAGAAATTGCTTTTGCAAGGCCGACCAATTCGTCAGTGGATTTTCCCATAGCCGAAACGACAACAACGACTTGATGGCCCTTCTGTTTTTCTGCAATTGCGCGGTTTGCCGCATTTTGAATTTTTTCGACTGAGCCGACGGAAGTACCTCCGAATTTTTGTACAATAAGACTCATGTATTACCACCCTTTACATTTTGGTTCGTGCGGGTGAGGAGAAAGAGCGCTTTGTCCACAATAAAAAAGCAATGAGAGGAATGTCTCTCATTGCTTATCAATTAATCATCATGAATGATTATGAACAACGAGATAGCCCTCCAAGAAATGATTTCTTGACAGCCTTACATTTCTTCAATGCACGGCCAGCAAATAATACCGATGGGGGGTTTTATTTGCTTCGGCGACGCTCCCCTTTCAGCCTTTTTCACAGAATCCATCATTCTCTAAAGGCTTACTCTTGAAGTTCGCACCTCTATCTTCACCATATAACACGATCTAACTATGAAATTAGTTCACATTTTATCAGATCTTTTTTAAAAGGACAACATTAATTTTGCAATTTATCGTAAAGCAGCTGAGCCGCCGCTCCGGGAACACCCGCTTTTTGAATGTCCTCAAGGCTTGCTTCCTTCATTTTTTTCACAGAACCGAAATGCTTCAACAGCATTTTCTTTCGTTTCTCTCCGATACCCGGGATATCATCCAATACGGATTGAAATGCGCTTTTCCCGCGGATTTGCCTGTGAAAGCTGATCGCAAAGCGGTGCACCTCATCCTGAATGCGTTGCAGAAGGTAAAATTCCTGGCTGTTTCGTTCCAGATACACCGCCTCCAGCGGATCTCCGATTAGCAGATTTGAGGTTCTGTGTTTTTCGTCTTTCGCCAGGCCCGCAATTGGGATATCCAAGCCGAGTTCATTTTCAATGACATCCCTTGCGGCGTTGATCTGTCCTTTTCCTCCGTCAATGATGACCAGATCAGGCAGCGGCAGATTGTCGCGAAGCACTCTCGTATAGCGTCTTCTGACAACCTCTCTCATAGAACCATAATCATCCGGCCCTGTAACGGTTTTGATTTTATATTTGCGGTATTCCTTTTTATTCGGTTTGCCGTCGATAAACACGATCATCGCGGAAACAGGATTTGTCCCCTGTATGTTTGAGTTATCAAATGCTTCGATTCTGTGCGGGGTGTAAATATTCAATGCTTCACCGAGTTTCTGCACGGCCCCAATGGAACGTTCCTCATCCCGCTCGATTAGAGAGAATTTTTCTTTGAGCGCAATTTTCGCGTTTTTATGAGCCAGCATAAGCAGTTCTTTTTTCGAGCCTTTTTTTGGCTGGTGTACGTTTGTTTCCAGCAGCTGCTCAATCATGGATTGATCGACACTGTCCGGAACTAAAATTTCCTTCGGAAGGAAGTGGTTGTTTTTTGTATAGAACTGCCCGACGAACGTAAGAAACTCTTCATCTGCTTCCTGATAAAGCGGGAACATGCTGACATCGCGTTCAATGAGCTTTCCTTGGCGGATGAAAAAGACCTGTACGCACATCCAGCCTTTATCATACGCATAGGCGAATACATCACGGTCGACTAGATCGTTCATCGTCATTTTTTGTTTTTCCATCGTTGATTCAATATGAGCGATTTGGTCACGAAGTTCTTTTGCCCGTTCAAACTCAAGATTTTCAGCAGCTTCATGCATTTTCTCTTCAAGCTCTTTTTTAACCTCATTATAGCCGCCTTTTAAAAAGCGGGTAACGCCCTCTACCAGCTCTCTGTTTGTCTCTTCAGAAATATCCTTCACGCACGGAGCGAGACATTGGCCAAGATGATAGTAAAGGCACACCCTGTCCGGCAGTTTGGAGCATTTTCTGAGAGGATAGAGACGGTCGAGCAGTTTTTTTGTTTCCCTTGCGGATTGTACGTTCGGGTACGGCCCGAAATAGCGCCCTTTGTCTTTTTTGACATTGCGGGTGACAATCAGCCTTGGGTGGCGTTCATGTGTGAGTTTGATAAAGGGATAGGTTTTGTCGTCTTTGAGCATGACATTGTATTTCGGGTCATACTTTTTGATTAGGTTCATTTCTAAAATAAGCGCTTCTAGATTGGAGGACGTCACGATATATTCAAAATCCTCGATTTCCGTCACAAGCCTTTGTGTTTTCGCATCATGAGAACCGGTGAAGTAAGAGCGCACTCTGTTTTTCAGCACTTTTGCTTTTCCTACGTAGATCACAGTCTGCTGCCGGTCCTTCATGAGATAACATCCGGGCTGATCGGGAAGGAGGGCGAGTTTTTCTTTTAGTTGTTTGTTCATACATTACCCTTCCTTAGTGTGTAATCCTTTGTTTCCAGTTTAACACGAACGTTTGTTTTTCTCTATGCTTCATGATTGGCGAATAAAAAAAGCGATCCCTCAATCGGAATCGCTCTGGCATGTAAGCAGCCGAAAATTAAAGATGTTTGTTTACAAGCTCTTGAAGTGCTTCTTTCGGTTTGAAACCGACAGACGTTTCAACTACTTCTCCGTCTTTTAACACAAGAAGTGTCGGGATGCTCATAACGCCGTATTTTCCAGCTGTTTCTTGGTTTTCGTCTACATCGATTTTTACGATTTTCAGTTTGTCTCCCATTTCTTGATCCAGTTCTTCAAGAACAGGTGCAATCATTTTACAAGGTCCGCACCAAGGAGCCCAGAAGTCAGCCACTACGACGCCTTCGCTTGTTTCAGCTGAGAAAGATTGATCAGTTGCTTTTACGATAGCCATTATTGAATTCCTCCAATTGTGAAATGATGATTTTTAGTATAGCATCTCCCATTCATTCACGCTATTTTAATGCTTATAAATTATTTTTTCCTGATCACAATCGGTTTACTCATATTTTCTTGGATTGAATGGGATATGTTCTTTTCATTAAAATACGAATCTGATAATGGCCCCAATCACTACAATCGCCCCGATGATCATAAGAATGGTACGAAGCATAGAATAACATCTCCTCTTTTGTCATGTACCTTACTTTGCCCTGCCGAAGCTGTTTTAAAACATGAAAAAGAGAGTCGGTATGAAGGCCGGCGCTCTCTTTCGGATAAAAATCGGCACGCAGTACATGCCAATGGCGGTGCTTTTATTATATTTGTTTTGTGTACACCTTTCCCGAACTTCAGCAGCCCGGGAGTTCCTTTACGAGTGTATATTCAATTGTTTGAATTCCTCAGTTAATAACGGAACGACTTCAAATAAATCCCCTACGATGCCGTAATCCGCTATTTTGAAGATATCGGCTTCAGGGTCTTTATTGATAGCGACGATTACCTTGCTGTTTGACATGCCGGCCAAATGCTGGATGGCGCCGGAAATACCGCAGGCGATGTACAAATCCGGGGTGACGACTTTCCCGGTCTGCCCGATTTGGAGAGCATAATCACAATAATCTGCGTCACACGCCCCGCGAGATGCCCCTACTGCTGCGCCCAGCACCTCGGCAAGCTCCTGCAGCGGCTCAAATCCTTCCTTGCTTTTGACCCCTCGGCCGCCTGCAACAATCACTTTGGCTTCGGAAAGATCAACGCCGTCCGCTGTTTTTTTCACAACTTCTTGAATAACAGTGCGGAGGTCAGTAAGAGAAACGTCAACGCTTTCGATACTTCCCGACCTGCTGAGGTCTTTTTCTAGAGCTTGAATATTATTGGGGCGAATCGTTGCCAAAACCATCGGATCGGTCGAAATGACGTGTTCAAATGCTTTCCCCGAGTAAATCGGCCGGGTGAACACGATATTCCCTCCGGCAACGCTTACATCTGTCGCATCAGAAATCAGTCCTGTTTGCAGACGAGCCGCGAGCTTCGGCGAAAGGTCCTTTCCGATTGCCGTGTGCCCGCAAATCACTGCATCCGGCTTTTCTTGGTCAATAATGGATCTCATGACCTGGCTGTAGCCATCTGCCGTGTATGCTTTCAGGTTTGGGTCTTCGGCTGTGAGAACTTTATCAGCTCCGTAATGGTGAAGCTCCTGTGCAACGCTTTGGATATTTTCTCCGATGAGAACACCGATGACTTCTCCATCACCTGAAATGGTTCTTCCTGCAGCTAATGCTTCAAAGGTGACATTCCGCAATTCTCCATCGCGGCATTCTCCTAGTACGATCACTTTCTTTCCCATTCTAACATCCCCCCTGTTTCTTTGAATGTCCGAGCTTTATATGACTTTAGCTTCGCTGCGGAGCAATGAGACGAGCTCTTTTGCCTGTTCGGCAGGCTCACCTTGGAGAAGTTTCCCGGCTTCTTTTTTCGGCGGCAGAAAACGATCAATGGTTTTCACCTTTGGTTCGGCATCCTCTTCGTCAAGACCGAGATCATCAAGTTCCAGCTCTTCAAGCGGCTTTTTCTTGGCCTTCATAATCCCCGGAAGCGAAGGATAGCGCGGTTCGTTTAAGCCCTGCTGAGCTGTGACAAGCAACGGGAGCGTCGTTTTGATTTTTTCAATATCCCCTTCCACATCCCTTTCCGCTTCCGCATCAGCGCCGTTGATTTCGAGTTTTGTAATCGTTGTGATGCACGGGATGTCCAGCAGCTCAGCAAGCCTTGGCGCTACTTGCCCTGATCCTCCATCAATGGCGACATTTCCGCCGAGAATCAAGTCAAATTCCTGATCCTTCATATAGTGATATAGCACTTGAGAAACGGAATATTGATCGGGTTCTTCGAGATCATCTTCTATGTTGATTAAAACGGCTTGGTCACATCCCATGGCAAGCGCCGTACGCAATTCCTTCTCGGCTTCTTCACCGCCGACCGTAACAGCGGTGATCATGCCGCCATGCTTTTCCTTCAGCTGGATGGCTTCTTCTATCGCGTACTCATCGTATGGATTAATGATCCATTCCGCTCCGTCATCCTGAATCTTTCCGGCTTCAATGACGATTTTTTCTTCAGTGTCAAACGTCCGTTTCATCAGTACAAATAGATTCATGATCATATCCCCTTTTATTCGCCTTTGAACTGCGGCTTTCGTTTTTCGAGAAAGGCCTGGATGCCTTCTTTGGCATCCTCTGACTGAAATGCTTCTCCAAACCGTTTTGCTTCAAGCTTTAAGCTTCCTTCGTAGGAATATATCTTGTTCGAATAAAGCAGCTCAAGCAGTGATGCCAGTGTTTGCGGACTTTTTTCTGCAAATTTAGCAGCAAGTGTCTTTGCTTTTTCAAGCACCTCCGCTTCATCTTTTGCTCCAATTGATACAAGCCCGAGATCAAGCGCTTCTTTCCCTGATATTGGTTCTCCTGATCCGATGAGCTCTAATGCTTTAGCTGTACCGATATACCTCGGCAGACGCTGTGTTCCCGCAAAACCCGGAATAATACCGAGGTTAAGCTCGGGCAGCCCCAGCTTGGCGTCCTCTGACGCAATTCTGATATGACAAGCCATCGCAAGCTCCAGTCCGCCTCCAAGAGCGGCACCGTGGATTGCCGCGATTATCGGTTTTGAAAACCCTTCTATTCTCTCCATCAGCTGCTGGCCTCGCTCAGCCAGCAGTGAGGAATCCTCATTGCCTTTAAGCGATGTGAATTCTTTAATATCGGCGCCGGCGGAGAAAAATCTTCCTTCACCGTGAATGATGATGCTTCGTACGCCTGCATCTGTCTCACATTGATCAAGACAGGAAGACAGCTCTTCCAATATCCGGCTGGAAAGCGCGTTTGCCGGCGGATTGTGAATCGTCAAGACTGCCACAAATTGATCAACTGCCAATGATATTGCATTCATAGACAAGCCCCCTTTACTTATTATGAATTCCAGACGCTAACAGTTCTAAAACGCTGTCTGACAAGGCGGCAAGATCATACTTTTGGTCATTCATCACCCAAGTTGTCACGGTTTCGTCAATCGTTCCGAATATCATCTGCCGGGCGAGGCGGACATCAAGACCTTCTTTTAATTCGCCTGATTGTATGCCTTCTGTCAAAATATTATCCAAAATATTCATATAGCCTTTTAATACTTCATTGATTTTCTGGCGCAGCTCCAAATTTGACTGGCGGAGTTCAAGCTGAGTGACAATTGCGAGGTTATGATCATCCGCTAAAAGGGAAAAATGCTTTGAAATCACAAGTGCAAGTTTCTCTTTCGCTGTTGTCTTTTCTTTTATGTCCTCTTCCATCCGCTCAATAAATTGGCCCATTTTTTCTTTGAAAAGAGAAATTAAAATATCTTCTTTATTTTTGAAATAAAGATAGATGGTGCCATCCGCCACTCCGGCTTGTTTGGCGATTTTAGATACCTGTGACTGGTGGTAGCCGTTTTCTGCAATGACTTCTACTGCTGCATCAATAATCTGCATATACTTTGGCCGTTTTTGCTTCAATGTTCATCGTTCCTCTCTATAGAAATGAATGACTATTCATTCATATTTTCATAATAAAAAGGATTTTCAGCTTTGTCAAGTTTATTCATAGGTATTCTCTTTTTCTCATATCATTTGTTATTTCATATGATGATTTTCAACTTCTTCTTCAAGTAAACGCCTTCTTAATATTTTCCCAACCGCCGTTTTCGGGAGCTCTTTTCTAAACTCATAGACTTTCGGCACCTTATAGGGAGCAAGACGGGATCTCGCAAAAGCGTCCAGCTCCTCTTCATCAGCTTTTGCGCCTTTCTTTAACACAACAAACGCTTTTACTGTTTCTCCCCTGTAGGGATCTGGCACACCGGCCACAACAATTTCCTGGATGGCTTCATGTTCATAAAGCGCTTCTTCTACTTCACGCGGATAAATATTATAGCCGCCGGCGATGATGATGTCCTTCTTTCTGTCGGCAATATAGAAAAAGCCCTCTTCATCCATATAACCCATGTCTCCGGTGAACAGCCAACCGTCTCTTAGTACAGAGGCAGTTTCCTCTGGTTTATTCCAATATCCTTTCATGACTTGCGGCCCTTTTACAATGATTTCTCCATGTTCATACGGAGCGGCAGGCCCGCCCGTTTCTTCTGAATAGATTGCTGCGTCAGTACCCGGCCAAGGACAACCGATACTGCCCGGCTTGTTTTTTCCCCAGACAAAATTGGCGTGTGTCACTGGGGAGGCTTCAGATAAGCCGTAGCCTTCCACAAGCTTTCCGCCGGTTACCTTTTCAAATTTCTGCTTTACCTCCACAGGCAGCGCAGCTGATCCGCTAAGACAGCTTTTAATGGATGACAAATCATATTGCTGCAGTTCGGGATGATGTAAGAGGCCAATGTAAATTGTCGGTGCGCCCGGAAAAAGGGTCGGTTTCTGTTTGTCGATGATTTTAAGCGTTTCGAGCGGATCAAACTTAGGAAGCAGGATCATTTCGAAGCCTAGTTTAATCGAATAATTCATTACTGCTGTCAGTCCGTAGACGTGAAAAAACGGGACGATGCCAAGCACTTTTTCATCCCCTTCTTTTACACCATACATCCAGGCGGAGCACATGTCAGTATTGGCCAAAATATTTTGGTGTGTGAGCATGGCCCCTTTGGGAGCCCCTGTTGTTCCGCCGGTATACTGGAGGACAGCGATATCATGTTCAGGATCAATCTTTGGGATTGTCAAGAGCGCAATTTTTTCCCCCTTCATGCTGGAAGCGAACATATGAATATGATCTTTTTTGTCAAAGTCGATGTGCACTTTTTGTTTTTGCGTCAGCGGGTAAAGGATGTTTTTCGGAAAAGGCAAATAATCTTTTATGCTGGTGATCAAAACCTGCTTCACAATTGATAACGTTTTCATTTTTACAGCCTTTGGGAACAGTAAATCTAAGGTGATGATCACGCTCGCCTCCGCATCTCGCAGCTGGTATTCAAGCTCATGCTCAGTATAGAGCGGATTCGTCTGCACCACGATGCCGCCGGCAAACAAGACGGCATAATAGGAAATGACTGCTTGCGGGCAATTGGGCAGCATGACAGCCACTCTGTCTCCTTTTTGCAAGCCGATGTCCTGCAAAAAAGCGGCGAGTGTAAGGGCATCTGTCAGAATGTCATGAAAGGTGAGTTTTTTTCCATAAAAAGAGATTGCGGTTTTATCAGGGAATCGTGCGGCGGAGTCTGTCAGGATGGATTGCAGGGTTTTGTTCGGTAACGGAAGCTCATGCGGGATATCGTCGGGATACTCGGTAAGCCACGGTTTTTTTGACTGCATAAAACCTCCCCTTTCGGTTTTAGATTTTCACCCTCTCATTATAGCAGATGCACGGTAAAAAAAAGAAAAAGAAAGGTAAATCTTTCTTTTTCTCATGATACGAACAGATATATAAGACCGATTAACAAAAAAATTCCCGCTGCAGCGAGCAATACTTTTGCAAGCTTTTCCATCTATTCTCCGTCCCCTTATATTCCGGCTGCCACCACAAAAGAAAGCCCGACAGAGATGACAAATGAAATGAAGCCGACAGCCCGGTTATCATTCTGGATTTCCTGATCAATTTTAAATCGCGGAGTCAAAAACTCAAAAATAAAGTAGCTGATCAGAAGCATGACAAATCCGTAAACACCCCAGCCTATCATTTGCATTAGAGAATTGTGCTGGGAGATGGAATGTTGAAATACATTTGCGATTCCTAAAATTTTTCCGCCGGTCGCCATTGCTACCGCGACATTCCCTTTTTGAATCTCTTCCCAGTTTTTATAAGCCGTCACCAGCTCAAACACAGTCAAAAAGAGGACGAGGCAGAGAACCGCAACACTGTAATATGCCGCGATTTCCACAAGCTCGTTTTCCCAAAAATCACTCATGCTCATACTCCCTTTTATTTTAGTTCAACAACCGTAACGCCTGATCCTCCCTCACCCGCTTCACCGAAACGGGAGCTTTTGACGCTGCGGTGGTTTTTCAGAAGTTCCTGCACGCCTTTTCTTAAAGCGCCGGTGCCTTTTCCGTGGATGATTGACACCCTTGGATAGCCGGCTAACACTGCATCATCCAAGTATTTTTCAACACGGCTGAGGGCATTTTCATAGCGTTCGCCGCGAAGATCAAGTTCAAGCGATACGTGATAATCCTTTCCCTTGACCGCCGTAATCATTTTTTCTTTTTTCGGTGCCGGAGCTGATTTGATAAACTCTAAATCTTTTTCTTTTACTTTCATTTTTAAAATGCCGATTTGGACATTCCATTCATTGCTCCCGGTTTTTTCAAGCAATGTTCCTTTTTGCCCGAAGGTGAGCACCTTCACCTCATCACCAGGCTTGAAGTCGCGTTTTTGTGTTGTCGGTTTTTCCGGTTTTTTGGACTTTTCAAAAGCAGGAACAGCACCTTCTAACCGTTTCTTCGCGTTGATCAGCTCGTGATCCTTGAAGGATCTGTGTTCTTCTTTTATGGAGCGCAATTCATGAATAATGTCTTCCGCTTCTTTCGTTGCTGCTTTTACTTTTTCAGCCGCCTGCTGTTCAGCCTCCTCGAGCATTTTGTCTTTTTTGCTATTGAGCTCGATGATTTGCTGCTGCAGCTCTTTATGCAGCTTTTCTGCTTCTTTTCTAATTGACTCTGTCTCTGAAAGTTCTTCTTCCGCACGTTTTTTGCTTTGTTCAAGCGACGCAATCATCGTATCGACTTCATTATGCTCAGCCGTCATTTCTGACTTCGCCTGTCCGATGATGTGGTTTGGAAGCCCTAGGCGTTTTGAAATTTCGAAGGCGTTGCTTCGTCCCGGAACGCCAATTAAAAGTTTATAGGTCGGTGACAGCGTTTCGATGTCGAATTCAACACTGGCATTCATCACACCATCTCTGTTATAGCCGTACGCCTTCAGTTCCGGATAATGGGTCGTGGCTAGTACTCTCGCATTAGTGCGATGCACATCATCCAAGATGCTCATAGCGAGGGCCGCGCCTTCTTGCGGGTCTGTCCCTGCGCCAAGCTCATCGAAAAGAACGAGGCTGTTTTCATTAACTTCTGCTAAAATGCCGACAATGTTCACCATATGGGATGAGAACGTACTCAAGCTTTGCTCAATCGACTGTTCATCGCCGATATCGGCGAATACATGCTCAAACACCGCAGCTTCAGACTCTTCCTCTGCCGGAATATGAAGGCCTGATTGCGCCATCAAGGTTAACAGTCCTAATGTTTTAAGGGTGACTGTTTTCCCCCCGGTGTTCGGCCCTGTAATGACGATAGTTGAAAAATCGCCGCCAAGCTCGATATCATTGGCAACCACCTGATCAGGCGGCAGCAGTGGATGGCGGGCTTTTTTCAAGCGGACAAAGCCGTTGTCGTTCATGATCGGCTTTGTCGCTTTGACCGCTTTTGCGTATCTGGCTTTTGCAAAAATAAAGTCAAGCGTCTGCAGCACGTGCAAATCTTGAAAGATCTCTTCTGTGTGCTCTGCCGTTTTCTCTGTCAGCATGCGCAAAATCCGTTCAATTTCTTGCTTTTCTTTCACTTTCGCCTGCTGAAGCGAGTTGTTCATGTCGACAATTGCCTGCGGTTCTATGAACAGCGTCGCGCCTGATGAAGAAGTGTCGTGCACAATTCCTCCATAGCTTGATCTGTACTCTTGTTTGACCGGAATCACAAAGCGGTCATTCCGAATCGTAACGATCGTATCAGACAGCATTTTTGAAGCGGAGGAGGAGCGCAGCATTGACTCTAACCGGTCTCTGATTCTCGATTCAAGTGTTCTGAGCTGTGTACGGATTCCTCTTAACGTTTCCGACGCATGATCAAGCACTTCTCCATGATCATCGATGCAGGAATTAATATCCCGCTCTAAATCGGTCAGCGTGATAAGCTGTTCCGAACGCTGATGAATCAGCGGAATGTCGACGCCGTCTTCAGCCATTTGGCTGATAAAATGTTTCATTTGTTTCACTGCATAAAGCAGTCCTGAGATTTCAGTGAATTCTGAGGGACTGAGAACACTGCCGATTTCCGCCCGTCTTAACGCTCCTCTAACATCAGTAAGACCGCCAAATGGCGCCTGGCCTCTCAGCCGGATAATAGCAGAAGCTTCGTCTACTTCATCCAGCTGTTTTTTAATTTCATCTAAAGAAGCAGAAGGCTTAAGCTCAAGGAGCATCTCTTTTCCGAGCGATGAGGCGGCATGCTCAATAACCTGTTCTTTCACTTTATGAAATTCAAGAGCTGATAATACTTTTTGCTGCACGATTGTGTGAGCCTCCTTACTTAATCGTTGCGCTTCAGGAATGCCTGTACGTCTTCAAGTGACCGGGCATTCAGAACGTTTTTTGTTTCCGTCCAGCCTTTGCGCGCGGCAGTAACGCCGGTTTTCATATCGTCTAACATCTCAATATTATGGGCATCGGTATTGATCACCAATGTAACCCCTTGTTCGTTTGCTTTTATTACATGTTCTGTGCGCAGATCGAGACGCGCAGGGTTGGCGTTGAGTTCAAGCGCCGTATTTGTTTTCTTCGCAAGCTCAATCAGCTGATCAATGTTAATTTCGTAACCGGCCCGTCTGCCGATCAGGCGTCCGGTCGGATGGGCGATAATGTCAACATGTTTATTGGTCAGGGCTGTCTCAAGCCGTTTCATGATGACGTGTTCCGGCTGATTAAAACTGGAATGAATTGATGCAATGACGATATCCATTTCTGCCAGCATGTCATCATCATAATCAAGCGTGCCATCAGGCAGGATATCCATCTCGACACCTTTCAAGATTCGGAAATTCGAGAATTCCGCATTCAGCGCGTCTATTTCTTTTGCCTGCTGCTTAAGCCTTTCAGCAGTCAGCCCGTTGGCGACCTTTAAATATTGCGAGTGATCGGTGATCGCCATATATTGATAGCCTTTATTCATGCAGGCTTCAGCCATCTCTCTGATGGAAAATGCGCCATCGCTCCATGTTGAGTGCATGTGGAGATCTCCTTTGATTTGCTCTGGCTCTATCAGGTTAATGCTGTCGCTGTAGGTATCCACTTCTTGCCCGCTTTCGCGGAGCTCCGGCGGAATCAGCGGCAGTCCGAAATGCGCATAAAATTCTCGTTCACTCGGGAATGTTTTAATATCCCCGGTTTCAACTGTCTCGACGCCATATTCACTGATCCGCTCACCGCGTTCTTTGGCGATTTGCCTCATCTTAATGTTGTGATCCTTTGACCCCGTAAAATGGTGAAGCGTTGTCGGGAACTGCTCTTCCGTCACAAGACGGAAATCAACGCTCGTTTCATATTCAAAGGAAAAGATGACAGACACCTTTGTATCTCCGCTCGCGATCACGCTTTTGATATTTGGCAGCGCGAGAAGCTGCTCTCTTACTTCATTCGGATGATCTGTGGCAATGATATAATCCAAATCCTTTACTGTTTCACGCGCTCTGCGGAGACTGCCTGCGCGAGAAAATTTGATGACATCCGTCAATTGAGAAAGGTGCTCTTCAATGTCCCGGGCAACCCGGAGGGCATAGCCGATCGGGAACCGGTCAGGCTGTTTTCCAGCTTCTCCGAGCGCCTGTAATATTTTTTCTTCGGATTTTTTGCCAAAGCCCGCCAGACCTTGCACCTTTTGCTGTTCGCAGGCTTCCTTTAAGGATTCTGCATCATGTACGCCAAGCTCTTTATATAGCTTTGCAATTTTTTTGCCGCCCAGCCCCGGCAGCTTCAATAAAGGCACGAGCCCTTCCGGCACTTCTTTTTGCAGTGATTCAAGCGTGCTTGACTTTCCTTCATCTATATATTCTTTAATCACGCTGTACGTCCCTTTTCCGATGCCGGACAGCGACATCATATCGTCCATTTCTGATAAACTGCGGTCGTCCTGCTCCAGAGCTGCCGCTGCTTTTCGAAAGGCTGATATTTTAAACGGGTTGTCCCCTTTGAGTTCCATGTAGACTGCAATGGTTTCAAGCAGCCGGATAATATCTTTTTTATGCATACAATAACCCCCAGACGTTCACATATGTTTCCATCATACTCGAAAAAAACTTCTCCGGACAAGAGAAGTTTTTTATGCCCCGTACTGTGTCCATAGCTCTTCTAAAAGCCCTGACAAATACGGTGTATGGTTAATGATCAGATTGGCGAGAGATGATTCGCTCATCATTTGCTGTAAAGCATCTACCGGAAGCACGGATCCGACATATAACAGCACAAATGTAAACAAAAAGACTTCCAGAAAACCGAGAACCGCACCCAGCACCTGGTTGATTTGTTTAATCACCGGAATGCTGGTTACCATACTCAGGAATGAGCCGACGATTCTCAGTAAGATTTTAGCGATGATAAATAAAACGATGAACGCAATCGCATTATAGTAAGCCGTTTCTAAATTTCCCGTAAAAAAAGAAAGCGCCGGCTGTCCCCCCGAAAAGTCAGGAGCGGGAATCCACTTTAAATGCGGCGCCACATTTTTATAAAATAAAGCCGCAAAAGCGATCGATAAAATAAAGCTCGTCAAGCGGATAAACTGCAGGATAAAACCGCGTTTCAACCCCAGTAAAGTCCCCATCAGGAGCAAGATGATGATGATGATATCTAGCATAGTTGTTCAATCCTTTTTTTTAAGCTGACGCTCCAGTTTTTCACATTTCTCTTGTAATTTGACATAATCGTGCACCACATTTACAGCTGTCAGCACTGCAAGTTTATTTATATCAAGGTATGGGTTTTTTTCATTAATTTCTCTCATTTTATCATCAACAATTCCGGCGACATACCTCATATGGGCTTTGCTTTCTTCACCAATTATCGTGAAGTGCTGGCCGTAAATGTCAACGGTTGTTTTTGTTTTTTTGCCGTCAGACAACGTTTCTCCTCCATTCAACGAGAATCCTAGTTCTTATCATAACACGTTTATTAAATGAATGGAAAGACGAGCCTCCCGCTGTTATGATACACTGGTATATACAGTGAAAAGTGTAAAAAAAGGAGATTATTACGTGTCCCATTCTGTGATAAAAGTATCGTTGTCTGCTATCGACAAAATGAAAACGGCGTACAGCGGTTCGCTTACTGCCTCTGTTCCGCAGGGAGCCATTTTTCAGGCGAAACCGCCGGGCTGTACCATTACAGCATATCAATCAGGCAAGGTCTTATTTCAAGGCAAAAACGCAGCGGCAGAATCCGCGCGCTGGGGAACAGCAGAGCCTCAAGAAAAGAAGAAAACGGCCAAAAAGCCGGCTGATCCCCGCTATGCCCCTCCGGCAGATATCGCCGGAATGTCTGTTATCGGCTCTGATGAGGTTGGAACCGGGGATTACTTTGGCCCGATGACGGTTGTATGCGCATACGTTGACAAAACCATGCTGCCTTTAATGAAGGAACTCGGTGTGAAGGATTCTAAGGATCTAAAGGACCCGCAAATTATTGAAATCGCCCGGAACCTGATTAAAACCATTCCGTACAGCCTGCTTGTGCTAAAGAATGAGAAGTACAACAGCATGCAGGAAAAAGGCATGAGCCAAGGAAAAATGAAAGCCTTGCTGCACAATCAAGCCATCACCCATTTGTTAAAAAAAATGGATGGGATAAAACCTGAAGCCATTTTGATTGACCAATTTGCTGAGCCCGGCGTCTACTTCAATCATTTAAGGGGCAGAGACATTGTGAAGGAGCGGACTTATTTCAGCACAAAGGCTGAGGGCATTCACCTGTCAGTTGCTTCTGCTTCCATCATTGCAAGGTATTCGTTTTTAATGGAAATGGATAAACTGTCGCGCGAGGCAGGCATGACACTTCCAAAGGGTGCCGGCCCGCACGTGGATGAAGCGGCTGCCAAGCTGATCCTTAAAGAAGGAGCATCCGCGCTCAGAAGCTTTACAAAACTTCATTTTGCCAATACACAGAAAGCGCTGCGCCTTGCTGATAAAAAACGTTCATAGAAAAAAGCTTGCAGATTTCTCTGCAAGCTTTTTTATTAACCTCTCAAAACAGCTTGATATGTGTCTTCTAGCGCTTTTAGCACTTTGCTGTGTGCCTTTGTCACTTCTTCTTCAGTCAGTGTTTGTTCAGGGTTTACATATTGAAGTGAGAAAGCGACTGACTTTTTGCCTTCCTCCATATGCTCACCTTCGTAAACGTCAAAGACAGATACTTCTTTCAGAAGCTTGCCGCCAGCCTCTTTAATGACACTCTCGAGCTGGCCGCTTGTGACGGATTTATCAGTTACAAGCGCGATATCACGTGTCACAGACGGATATTTTGGAATCGCCGTGTAAACGAGCGGTGCTGTGTCCGCTGTGAGCAATGCATGAAGGTCAAGCTCAAACACGTATGTCTCTTTTATATCGAGTTCTTTTTCCACTGATGGATGAACTTGGCCGATAAAGCCGATAAGAGAACCATCCAATAGAATGTTCGCTGTTCTGCCCGGATGCAGCTGTTTGCGTTCAGACTGTACAAATTCAATGCTGTCGAGAACATTTAATTTATCTAAAAGCCCTTCCACAATCCCTTTAGCGATAAAGAAATCAACCGGTTTTTTCTCTCCTTGCCACAGCTGCTTGCGCCATAATCCCGTAATAGCTCCTGCCACACGTTCTGTTTCAACAGGTTTTGCGCCCTCTTCCTTCGTCAAGAATACGGAGCCGACTTCGTACAGTGCGACTGAGTCTGTCTGTCTCGCCAAGTTGTAAGAAATGGACTCAAGCAGATTTGGAACTAGGCTGTGTCTGAGAATACTTCTTTCTTCACTCATCGGAAGCGCAAGCACGGTATTAAGTGATTTTTCAATCGCAAACGCAGCCGCTTTCTTCTCGTTTGTCAATGAGTAAGTAATGGCTTGTGATAAGCCTGCACCTTCAAGGAAACGTCTGACTTTACGGCGTTTTGCCTGATATGGCGTTAAGCCGCCTGTTGTTCCCGCTGTCTCAGGAAGCGTAGATGGAATATTGTCGTAGCCGTACAGTCTTGCCGCTTCTTCTATTAAATCCTCTTCGATTGTAATGTCGCCGCGGCGTGACGGAACCGTCACAACGAGAAGGTCATTCGCTTCACCGACCGTAAAACCGAGACGCTTATAAATGCTGATGAGTTCTTCTTTGCTGATTGTCATGCCGAGAACGCTGCTCACTTTGTCAGCAGAAACGTGAATGTTATTTGCTTCGATTGTCAGATGATCTTCTTCAACTGTTCCAGTGAGCACTTCACCGCCGGCATACAGATGAATCAGCTGTGCCGCTCGTTCTGCTGCAAGACGTACACGTGCCGGATCAATGCCTTTTTCAAATCTAACACTTGATTCACTTCTCAAGCCAAGGTCTTTGGAAGCCTTGCGAACCGTCTGTCCGTTGAAGTACGCAGCCTCAAGCAAAATCGTTTTCGTATCTTCCTGAACCTCTGATTCTGCTCCTCCCATGACACCAGCAACAGCTTGCGCTTTCGTTCCGTTCGTAATGACAAGGTGATCGGCAGACAGCTTACGTTCTTGATCATCAAGGGTTGCGATCATTTCATTTTCAGACGCTTTTCTTACGACAACTTCTTTGGAGCCGAATCTGTCATAATCAAACGCGTGAAGCGGCTGGCCGTATTCCAGCAGAACAAAGTTTGTAATATCCACGACGTTGTTGTGCGGTCGAATGCCTGCGTTCATCAACTTCGTCTGCATCCAAAGCGGTGACGGAGCGATCTTGACATTTTTAATGATTTTTGCCGCATACAGCGGGTTTGCTTCCTGATCTTCAATTTTGACAGTGATGTAGTCAGACGCTTGTTCTGAAGCAGCCGGATAATCCGTTTTTGGAAGCTTTACCTCTGTGTCTAAAATTGCCGCAACCTCGTAAGCAACGCCAAGCATATTCATGGCATCGGCGCGGTTTGGCGTTAATCCAAGCTCAAGGATCGCATCGTCAAGCTGTAAAGCCGCTAATGCATCGCTTCCTGTTTCAGCATCATTCGGGAATACGAAAATGCCCTCCGCATACTCTTTCGCCACTAGCTTGCTTTCAATGCCAAGCTCCTGTAAAGAACAGATCATGCCGTTTGATTCTTCACCGCGAAGCTTAGCTTTTTTGATTTTGAAATTGCCCGGTAGCACCGCTCCGACTGTTGCAACTGCGACTTTTTGTCCTTTATCAACATTCGGCGCGCCGCAAATGATTTGTACAGGTGCTTCCGCTCCGATATCCACTAGGCACTTATTCAGCTTATCAGCATTCGGGTGCTGCTCGCGCTCCACTACGTGGCCGATGACAACGCCTTTGATGCCTTCTCCTTTGTATTCAATTCCTTCAACCTCAATGCCCGCTCTTGTAATTTTCTCAGCGAGAACAGCCGGTTCCATGCCTTTTATGTCAACATAATCCTCTAACCATTTATAAGAAACAAACATCCTAGCATCCTCCTCTTACGCCTGTTTAAACTGCGAAATAAATCTGACATCGTTTGTATAGAAGTGGCGGATATCATCAATGCCATATTTCAGCATTGCGATACGCTCAACACCCATTCCGAATGCGAAACCTTGATATTCCTTCGGATCAAAGCCAGCCATTTCAAGTACGTTCGGGTGAACCATGCCGGCGCCGAGGATTTCAATCCAGCCTGTTCCTTTACATACTGAGCAGCCGTTTCCTCCGCATTTAAAGCATGTTACATCCACTTCTACTGAAGGTTCAGTAAACGGGAAGAAGCTTGGACGAAGTCTGATTTCGCGGTCTTGTCCGAACATTTTTTTCGCAACAAGTTCAAGCGTTCCTTTCAAATCACTCATGCTGATGTTTTTGTCAACGACAAGTCCTTCAATTTGCATAAATTGGTGAGAGTGCGTCGCATCATCGTTATCGCGGCGGTATACTTTACCCGGGCAAATGATTTTAACCGGTCCTTTGCCTTCGTGCTTTTCCATCGTCCGTGTTTGCACAGGGGAGGTTTGCGTTCTCATCAAAGTTTCCTCTGTGATGTAAAAGCTGTCCTGCATATCGCGTGCAGGGTGTTCTTTCGGCAGGTTGAGGGATTCAAAGTTGTAGTAATCCGTTTCTACCTCAGGCCCTTCCTCGACTGTGTAGCCCATACCGATAAATAAATCTTCAATTTCTTCAATGACAACAGTGAGCGGATGGCGGCTGCCGACTGCGACAGGGTTCCCCGGCAGCGTGACGTCGATTGTCTGTCCCGCAAGCTTTTGCTTCATTTCCTCTTCCTCAAGCTTTTCGTTTTTGACAGCAATCGCATTGGCGATACGCTCTCTTACTTCGTTCGCGAGCGCGCCCATTTTCGGACGCTCCTCAGCAGAAAGCTTGCCCATGCCGCGCAGCACTTCTGTAATCGGCCCTTTTTTGCCGAGATATCGCACCCGAATATCATTGACAACCTTCAATGAGCTTGCCGCTTCTACTTGTTCTAAAGCTTCTTGTTCCAGCTGTTTTAGCTTTTCTTCCATTTTGCATCCTCCTTTTATGTAAACAAACCGTCATATGTCTTTGGAAAACAAAAAAACCCGCCCCTTGTACAAGGGACGAGTTGTGGCCGCGGTACCACCCTTATTTCAGACAGACTGATGCTGTCGTCAGCTTCATTGACATAACGGAATCAGATTCCGGTTCACCTTTACGCGCAATGCAGCGCGGTCCCGGTGACAACTCAAGAGGTGAAGACAACTTCCGGCTGCGTTAAAAATGCTCTCAGTCAGCGGCATTTTCTCCCTGGAAAGCAGTTGATCAGAAATTGAGGTCCTCTGTCACGGTTTTTCAAATATTATGTTCTATTATAGTGAAATCGAGCGCTTGACGCAACACTATCCTCGCAAGTGGTACATGAGGACGGCAGCTGCAATCGCAACGTTCAGTGATTCAGCCTGTCCGTAAAGCGGCACGTACAGGTTCAAATCTGTTTTTTCCAACAAGGCAGCATTCATCCCTGCCCCTTCATTACCTACAATAAGCGCAAAGGATTCAGCCTGAGGCAAATCTCGGTAAGGCGCTCCGTTTTGCAACGCAGTGCCATACACTTTTACGCCCCCTGCCTTCAATTCGTCTACATATGTATGCAAGTTTCTTCTTACTACAGGAATATGAAAGTGAGAACCTTGCGCAGATCGCAGCGTTTTTCCGTTAAAAGCGTCGGTTGTGCCGTCACCGAGCACAACTGCATCTAAACCTGCTGCATCCGCCGTCCGTATCATTGTACCGAGGTTTCCCGGATCTTGAACAGCGTCAATCAGCAGCACCCGCCGAGGTGACGTCAGTTTTTCCTCAGGCATACGGCACACAGCGGCAATCTGCTGCGGCGTTTCGGTTTCAGTAACAGCTGAAAACGCATCTTCACTCAGCACATAGCACTGGATGCTCACATCAAGATCTGCCGGGATTTTCATTTCATCCTTTACAAGGATTTCTTTTACTATGCCCGGGCTCTTGAGCGCCTCTTCAACAAGGTGTTCTCCCTCTATCAGAAATGTATTCGTTTTAGCTCGTTCTTTTTTCGTGTGAAGCTTTTTCCAATCTTTCACTTTTTGGTTTTTTGCCGATTCTATTTGTTTCACTGTCTGTGTGGCTCTCCTTTTTTTAACATGCTGTTATTATATCGCAAGAACAGCACATAATAAACCAGGTGCAGGGTTAGAATATACGTATTACATTTTAGGAAAAGGAGCTTTTTACATGGATCTTAATTTACGTCATGCCGTCATTGCCAATGTTACCGGCAATAATCAGGATCAGCTTGAACATACCATTGCGGACGCGATTCAAAGCGGTGAAGAAAAAATGCTTCCGGGACTCGGGGTTTTATTCGAAGTCATTTGGCAACACGCGTCCGATAGTGAGAAAAACGAAATGCTAAAAACGCTTGAAGGCGGATTAAAACCTGTCCAATAAGACATGAAACCGGGTGACAGCGCCCGGTTTTTTCCTTATATAATAAAAGCATGACGAGGGGGATCGCCATGTTTTTACAGCCGATATTAGCGAAAAAAATCATTGCTGAAGTCAAAAAAATGTATGAACGTGAAGTTATTATTGTAAATACAAACGGTCTTATTATGGCAAGCACAAATGATGAGAGGGTCGGACAATTTCATGAAGGAGCGCTCATCTGCGCAAAAGAGAAACGCAACGTCATTATTTCAAAAGAAGATGAAAAGAGACTAAAGGGAGTAAAGGCAGGCCTGAACCTGCCTGTATTTTTTGACCGTGATGTAATCGCCGTCTTCGGGCTGACAGGTGAGCCTGCTGAGATCCAGCCTTACGGGGAGCTGCTTCGAAAAATGACAGAGCTGTTCATTAAAGAATCATGGCACTTAGAGCAGTCTCAATGGCGTGAGAGAATGCTGGAGTCCTTTATGATCGATTGGCTGCAATTAAAAGAATGGTCTCTCGGGTTTCTTGAGAAAGCCCAGCTGCTTGGCGTTGACCTTTCCTCCACACGCCAAATGATTCTGATTCAAGGTGATGGGTGGTCATCTTATGATATTGAGCAAATGACACATATATGGAAATCCGCATACCCTTCGGATTTATTGATCAGGTGGGGAAATGAACGAATTCTCATTAATCACGAAGTGCCAAAACATGAACAAAGGGATCGGCTTTTACGAGAGGTCCTTCGCATTTGTTCATTTGCTCATCCCGCAAACAGACGATTTGCTGCAGCTGGCGCCGGGAGGGCTGTCGCAAGCTCCAGCCTGGCAGACTCCTACGAGCAAGCGGAAAAAGCGCTGGCTGTCAGCCTAAAGCGAAAAACACCCATATTTGAGGAGGATTTGAAGCTTGATATGTGCCTGGAGGAGATCAGCCCGGCAACCCGAAATGAATTTCCCAAAAGAGTATTTCGTGAGGCGCTTCAGCAGCATGAGCTTATGAATACGATACGTACGTTCTTTCATCTTGATTTGTCTTTGAAACAAACAGCAGAAGATATGCATATTCACATCAATACCTTGCGTTATCGCTTATCAAAGGCTGAAGAGCTGACAGGATTGCGTTTTAACCGTACAGAGGATATGGCCGCGATGTATGTTGCACTCTATTTTTTAGATCAAGATACAAAATAGAGAGATTTTCAGCTTCATTTTTTATATGTTTCTCCATAGAAGGCTTTGCTTTTTTTCTTTTACAATAGATTGAAAGCGATTTTTAACAAGGGGATGGGGGAAATGATCACAAAAGATATAAAAGAACAGCTGATCCAAATCGTCGGTCCGGAAAATTTTGATGACTCGAATGCCGGCCGTCTCGTCTATTCATATGATGCAACGCCGCAGTTTCAGTCAATGCCTGATGCCGTCATTGCGCCGAGGAATACTGATGATATATCGCGAATATTAGCGATTTGCTACGAACATCAAGTTCCGATCGTTCCAAGAGGATCAGGGACAAACCTGTGCGGCGGCACATGTCCGACCGAGGGAGGACTTGTGCTGCTCTTTAAGCATATGAACCGGATTCTAGAGATTGATGAAGAAAATTTGACCGCCACCGTCCAGCCGGGCGTCATTACGCTGGACCTGATTCGTGCAGTTGAGAGAAAAGGTTTATTTTATCCGCCTGATCCGAGTTCTATGAAAATATCAACAATGGGCGGAAATATCAATGAAAATTCCGGCGGACTCCGCGGATTAAAATACGGCGTCACCCGCGACTATGTCATCGGACTGGAGGTTGCGCTCGCAAATGGAGACATCATCCGCACCGGCGGAAAGCTTGCAAAAGATGTGGCCGGATACGACCTCACACGCCTTTTTGTCGGCTCAGAAGGAACTCTCGGCATCGTGACAGAGGCCATCGTCAAACTTGTTCCAAAGCCGGAAACAAAGAAGACATTGCTTGCCCTTTATGAAAATATCGATGCCGCTGCTCAAACGGTATCAGACATCATTGCCGCTAAAATCATACCCGCCACGCTTGAATTTCTTGATCAGCCTACACTTTTGGTCATTGAGGATTATGCCAAAATCGGCCTTCCGACAAATGCAAAGGCGGTTCTGTTAATTGAACAGGACGGACCGCTTGAAACCGTGGCCCAAGATATAGAAAGGATTGAGGCGATTTGCAAAAAAGGCGCCGCCGTCTCCGTTCAGACCGCACAAACGGAGGAGGAAGCGTTTGCCCTGACTGAAGCCCGGCGTTCTGCACTTTCTGCTCTTGCCCGCCTTAAGCCAACGACCATTTTAGAGGATGCAACCGTTCCTCGCTCAGAAATCGCCAATATGGTAAAAGCCATTAATGAAATTGCTTCTAAATACGATATTTCCATCTGCACCTTCGGCCACGCGGGAGACGGAAACCTTCACCCGACATGCACGACAGACATTAGAAATAAAGATGAGATGAAGCGTGTCGAACAGGCTTTTGCAGAGATTTTTGAGAAAACGATTGAACTTGGCGGCACGATAACCGGAGAGCACGGGGTCGGAGCTATGAAAGCGCCCTACTTGGAAATGAAGCTGAAAAAAGAAGGCATTGCAGCAATGAAGGCGTTGAAAGCGGCATTTGATCCTCAGAACATATTAAATCCGGGCAAAGTGTTTGCGAAAGATGACCGAAAACGTGTGGTGACGGAAAGATGACAACAAATAAAGAAATGAAACAGATCCAAGAGGCTTTTAAAGAGCGCATGGATGAAGGCGAGCTGTTAAATTGTATGCGCTGCGGCTTCTGCCTTCCTTCCTGTCCGACTTATATCGAATCGGGTTTTCAGGAATCTCACTCTCCGCGCGGGCGTATCGCCTTAATGAAAGCTGTAGCCGACGGTCAGATTGAACCGGATGAAGATGTTGAACGTTCGCTGTCACTTTGCCTCGGCTGTCGCGCCTGTGAACCTGTATGCCCGTCAGGGGTGAAATACGGACAGCTGCTTGAGGAAGCGAGAGATATAATCCACCAAAATAAAAAACACTCGCTCGGTGCACGTGTCATGCGAAAAACGGCTTTTCACGAGCTGTTTCCGCACCAAAACCGCATGCGCTCTGCTGTAAGCCTTATCGGTTTGTATCAGCGCTCAGGATTGCAAACCGCTGTACGTAAAACCGGTATGCTTCGCGTTCTGCCAGAGCATTTGCGAACGATGGAAGCTGTTCTTCCCGAGGTTCCTAAAAATAAAGATATGAAGCATCGGCCGCGTTTGCTTCCTTCCATTGGCCGCAGAAAAAAACGGGTCGCCTTTTTTTCAGGCTGCTTAATGGATACCATGTTTTTACCGACCAACAATGCGACATTGAAGCTTTTGCAGCTGGCAGGCTGTGACATTGTCATCCCGCCTGAACAGACTTGCTGCGGTGCCCTGCATGGGCATAGCGGTGAAAAAAACGCGGGCAAAGAGCTCGCAAAACAAAATATCGCTGCTTTTGAGGCATTAGACGTGGATGCCGTCATTACAAACGCAGGGGGATGCGGAGCCTTTCTTATTGAATATGACCATTTGCTGAAGGATGACCCCGAGTGGTCGGAACGGGCCGCCGCTTTCGTTCAAAAGCTGAAGGATTTTTCTTCTGTTTTGGTTGAACTCGATTTCCATCAAATAGGATTAACGCTCGATACGCCTCAGGTCGTTACCTATCAAGATTCATGCCATCTAAGAAATGTGATGGATGCGTCGATTGAGCCTCGACAGCTTCTTCAAAGCATCGATGGGGTTGAGTTCATAGAAATGGAGAAAGCAGACAGCTGCTGCGGATCAGCGGGAATTTATAACATTGTGGAAGCTGACATGTCTATGAAAATATTGGATCGTAAAATGGCTGCCGTCAAAGCAACTGAAGCGATCGTCATTGTGACAGCTAATCCCGGCTGCCTGCTGCAGATAAAGCTCGGCATTGAACGAGAAGGTCTGGGCCATAAAGTAAAAGCCGTTCACCTGGCTGATTTACTTCTCGAAGCGGCTGGACACATAACATCATAAGAATGCCCAAAACAGACTTTGTTTTGGGCTTGTTCGTTATTCTATCGGACTGCAAATTTCAATATAATGTCCATCTGGATCAGCGATATAGGCGACTGTCTGTCCCCACGGTTTCACTTTCGGTTCCCCAATAATCGTAACACCTTGTTCTCTCACGCTTTTGATGACCGCCTCTACATTTCCAGTGACAAAACCGATTTCAAATGTGTGCGAAGCTGATGTATCTTGAATATCTAGCGGTGTGATGTCTCTGGCGCTTTCTCGCGTATTAAGCGCCAAAATTGTAGAGCCTGTTTCAAATTCGACATATGTGCCGTGTTCAGCACGGATCGGCAGTCCTAAAATATCCCGATAAAAATGAATGGCCCGCTTGCTGTCTGATACGTAAAGAATCAAATATTTCATTGATAGATTCATTTCAAATCCTCCTTAAACATTATCAATAGCGCTTTACCCCGGGATAGATGCTCCCATTCTTAAGCTTGGATCTTTCCACATTTGCGCCCATTTTTTCACAGCCGCCACGATAATGATGAAGCCTAAAAGCAGCATGATGATGGATAGTACGCCATTCAATACACTGTATCCTGCCGCTTCGGGATTGAGATACTCATTACGCACCATCCAATAGCCTGCATAATTGACAGTGACATATAAATAGGCAAGCGGGATAAGGCAGGTCAGAATGTAACGGCGTTTATCAGCAATTTTTAGCACGATCGTCGCTCCGATAATAAGTCCTACTGAAGCCATCAGCTGATTGGACACGCCAAACAGCGCCCATATGGAACCGATATCCCCCGAACACAGCAAATATCCCCACATCAAGCAGGCAAGCGCGCTGGCAAATACCGATCCCGGAATCCAGTCTGTTTTCTTCAGCGGTTTATACACCTCTCCGAAAAAATCCTGAATTAAATAACGGGCAACACGTGTGCCGGCGTCAATCGCTGTTAAAATAAAGACAGCTTCAAACATAATGACAAATTGAAAAAAGTATGAGGCCAAATGGCTGAAAAGCGGAATTCCAGTAAAAATGTACGTCATTCCCACTGCAAGCGTGACAGCTCCCCCTGTTCTTCCTTCTAAGTCCAGACCGATTTCCCTGCTCAATTCAGGCAAATGAACGACATTCATGCCGAGCGTATGGAAAACCTCAGGTGTGCTGTTAATCGCAAAATAATCTGCCGGTTGCAAGGCGGTCGCTGCAATCAGCGCCATGATACCGACAAGACATTCTACAAGCATCGCACCAAATGCAACCGGCTTCATATCACTCCATTTATTCAGCATTTTCGGTGTCGTGCCTGAACCGACAAAAGCATGAAACCCTGAGATCGCACCGCAGGCGATGGTGATCGAAATAAAAGGCCAGACAGGTCCTGCCAGCACCGGCCCGCCCCCTTTTACGAATTCTGTAAATGCAGGAAACGGAATGGACGGATTGACGACAAACACCCCTGCAATCAAAGCGATAAAAACACCGATTTTCATGAAGCTGCTTACATAATCACGAGGTGCGAGAAGCAGCCAAACGGGCAGCGCCGCTGCAAAAAACGCATAAACAGGAAGCGCGATCGCAAGCGTTTTCGTATCCAGAGTTAAAAAAGCTCCTAACTCGGTCGTTTGCACCCACGGACCGATAAAGACGCCTGCCATTAAAAAAAGAAAGCCGATCGATGACGTGAGCTTTAAATTTCCAGTTTTCTTATAAAATAAGCCTATACCCATCGCAATCGGAATCGTAATCCCTACTGCAAATGTGCCCCATGGATTGCGTTCAAGCGCGTGCAGCACAACCATCGACAGCCCCGCCATTGTAATCGTGATAATAAACAGCATGGAAAGTCCCGTACAAAAGCCGGCAACAGGGCCGAGCTCATCCTTCGCCACTTCCGACAGCGACTTGCCGTTTTTTCGCATCGATGCAAACAGCACAACAATATCATGGACGGCTCCCCCTATCACCGCCCCGATTAACAGCCATAATAACCCCGGCAAATAGCCGAACTGTGCCGCCAGAATGGGTCCGACCAGCGGCCCGGCCGCTGCAATGGCTGCAAAATGGTGGCCGAACGAAACCCATTTATTTGTAGGCACATAGTCTTTTCCATCCTCAAGCGTGTGAGCAGGCGTCGGCTTGTCATCATTTACTTTGAGAACCTTCACCATCATAAATGTTCCGTATAAACGATAGGCGATAGCCAAAATACACATTGACGCTATCACAATTGTAACCGCATTCATTTTATCCCAACCCCTTTGCTGTTTGTCATAAATATATCACAATTTCTAAGTGAAAAGCGGTCATTTTCCTATACAAAAAAGCCGGCTGTAACAGGCCGGCCTGAGGTAATAAAAAACATGCCGAAGAAAGGAGTCTCTGGCTTTGTTTCTATTATGACTGTTTTTTCAGACGGATCACATTCCAGGAAAGCGGTGTGAAATACGCGGTTAAGCCGTTTTCGCTGACAGACGATGTGCCGTTGGAATGCGGGAGGACATTTTTTCTGTTATGCTGGTTTGTCGCTTTGATATCCTTATGCTCGAGTACGATGTGCTCTGCGATTTGATAGGATTCAAAATCTCTGAGCGAAATCTCTGTCTCCATCTGCTCCTCAGCTTTGTTCACCGCAAAAATCGTGAGGGTTTCTTCCTCTTCGGAATACACAACAGCGGCATCGACATATGGCACATCCGTAAAATCAGTGCAGTCGTACTTCGGCGAAGAAATAAGCGGTTTCAGTGACTCACCTCTTCCGTAAATAGAAGCATGCATGTACGGATAGAAAATCGGCTGTCTCCAAGCTTCTCCTCCTTTTTCCGTCATGATCGGTGCGATGACATTTACAAGCTGTGCAAGACAAGCGATTTTCACTCGATCTGCGTGCTGCAGCATCGTAATGAGGAGAGAACCGACCAGTAAGGCATCTTCAAAATTATAAATATCCTCTAAAATCGGACGCGCAGTTATCCACGGCTCAACTTTTTTATCCGCTTCATTTGAGTGATACCAGACGTTCCATTCATCGAGAGAGAGATTGATGGTTTTCTTGCTGCGTGTTTTTGCTTTCACATAGTCACATGTGGCAGCGACCGATTTAATAAAATGATCTAGATCCATGGAACGGGCCAAATAGTTTGGCAGATTGTTATCCCGGTTTCCGTAATATGTGTGAAGGGAGATATAGTCGACATGCTCGTACGTATGCTCCAGCACCTTTGCTTCCCAATCGATAAAGGTCGGCATTCCGCTGTTTGAGCTGCCGCAGGCAACAAGTTCAATTGATGGGTCAACCCACTTCATGACCTTTGCTGTCTCCGCTGCAAGCCGCCCGTATTCGTCAGCAGTTTTGTGGCCGATCTGCCATGGGCCATCCATTTCGTTTCCTAAGCACCATGTTTTGATGCCATACGGCTGTTCATAGCCATGCGATCTTCTTAAGTCACTCCAGTAAGAGCCCTTCGGGTGGTTGCAGTATTCAACGAGATTGCGGGCGGCGTCAATGCCTCTTGTGCCAAGGTTTACGGCCATGTTGACACTCGTGTTCACCTTTTTTGTCCAACTTAAAAACTCATTTGTCCCCACTTCATTCGTTTCTATCGTTTGCCATGCCAAGTCAAGCCGTCTCGGGCGGTTTTCGGCAGGTCCGACACCGTCCTCCCAATTGTATCCGGATAAAAAGTTCCCGCCTGGATAGCGGATAATCGGAACCTGCAACTCTTTGATCAGCGACTGGACATCCTTTCTAAACCCGTCTTCATCCGCTTGTGGGTGATCAGGCTCATATATGCCTTCATATACCGCACGCCCCATATGTTCGATAAACGAACCGTAAATCCGTTTGTCTACTTCACCGATTTTATATTCTTTATCTACAATCATTCGCGCTTTTTTCATTACACGTTTCCTCCCCTTTTTACCCTTTGACTCCACCTACTGTCAGTCCCGAGATAAAGTACTTTTGGAAAAACAAGAAAATGATAATGACCGGCAAAATCGCAAATACTGAGCCGGAGATAAGCATGTCATAGTTGTTGCCGTAAGGGCTCAACAAGCTGGACAGCCCAATTGGAAGTGTAAACATTTCTTTCGAACGAAGCACAATCAATGGCCACAAGAAGTTGTTCCAGCTGTTTAAGGACTGGAGGATAATCATCGCGCCGAAAGCCGGTTTCATCAGCGGCGCCATAATCCGGAAAAAAATGCCGAATTCCGTACAGCCGTCCATCCGTGCAGAGTCCAGTAAATCTTTTGGAAGACCGAGGGCATACTGCCTGAAAAAGAAAACGGCTACCGGTGAAACGATGAATGGCAGGATAACACCCGTATACGAATCGATTAAGTGCAATCCGACGGTCAGCTTAAACAACGGAAGCATCATTACTTCAAGCGGGACCATCATAATAATCAGCACAAAAACAAAGATGATATTTCTGCCTTTAAATTCGTAAACCGCAAGTCCGTACCCAATCATCGAAGACAAAAACAGAGTGAGCACGGTCGTGAAAATTCCAAGCACATGACTGTTAAAAAACCATTTGAAATAAATACTGCCTCCACTAAACAGAAATGTGTAGTTATCTAAACTCATCACTTCGGGATCAATATCAACATTCAGTCCTACACGCAAAAGCTCAGAGGACGGCTTTAATGATCCTAAAAGCAAACAGAAAATTGGGAAAATATATAATAGGCTCAGCATGATAAAAAACAAGGTAAGCGCGATTTTGTAAACGCTGTACTGAGGACAGTGCCGCAATATTTATCCCTCCCCCTTAAACGAGCCTGACAGCTTTAACGAAACCAGGCTGACAACAAGTATCACAATCAAAAGCATAATACCGATAGCCGCTCCGTATCCCATTTCGTTGTAGGCAAGTCCCTGCTGGTACAAATATCCAACAAGCGTCAAGCCGATATTACCCGGGGAATTATTTTGCCAAAGGACGTAGCTTTCCTCAAACATCCTGAATCCGCCGATGATGCTGATGGTTAGCACATAAACCGTTACAGGCTTGAGAAATGGCAGCGTAATGTTGCGGAATTTTTTCATCGTATTCGCGCCGTCGATATCGGCGGCTTCGTACAGCTCTTTCGGCACATTCTGCAAACCGGCCAAAAAGTAAAGGATGTTGATACCCATCCATCTCCACGAAGCAAGCAGCACCATTAAAAACATGCCGGTATGTTCATTGTTCATCCAGTTCTGAGGTGAAAAGCCGAGATTGAGTAAGATAGAATTGGCCAGCGACGTTTCCATTTCTCCGAAGATCAGCCGAAATATGATCCCCGCCACAATGGTAGAAGTCAGTGCCGGAATGAATAGGGCTGATTTGAATATATTTCTGAATTTGACCAGCCTTGAATTCAGGAATATGGCCAGAAGCAACGGGACTGGAATCAGCACAATCAGTGTCCAAAAGGTGTACTCCAATGTATTCCAAAGAGCGGTATAGAACGTCGGATTGTTTAGCGCATTGTAATTGGATAATCCGACAAACGTCACCTCTCCCGGCAATATTCTTTGAAAGCTCATTATGAAGACGTTAATGATGGGGTATAAAAAAAACACGAGAAAAGATAAAATGAATGGCGCTGTAAACAAATAGGGCGCCGCTTTTTTCGAATAAAATAGATCTCGCCAACCTGATTGTTTCGCAGCTGTGGGAACGGGATGAACCGTTCCCGTTTTCACAGGTTTCATGAGAACCTCCCCGCTTTCACTTTTCGAATGGGATTCTATTTCTGTTTCAATTCACCTTCTGCTCTGTCCAAGGCTTGCTTAGGCGTTTTTTGCTGAGATTTAAGTGCGTCGAACAATACGCTTCTGTTGACAAGGTCTGAAGCCTTGGCAAAATCCTCATGTAAATAAATTGGATTGATTTCATCCTTGATATCGAGAAGCATAGAAAAAATGCCTGTTCCGTTTTGGAAGTAATCCGTGTATTTGTTTTTCTCCTGCAATTCCTGAGAGCTCCAGACATCCCAGCGGAGCGGGTCAAACCCGAGTACGCTCCAAAGCTTTTTGTTTCCTTCTTTAGAGCCCTTCGCATAGGCCAAAAACTCTTTCGCTAACACAACATGCTTGGATTGCTTTGGCACAACAGTTGCCGTACCGCCCAAACCTGCCGAACGGTCGCCTCCCTCTTTCCATGCCGGAAGCGGCCTGATGGCAATCTTCCCTTTCAGATCAGGCATATAATCTATGAATCTTCCCATATACCAAATCGGCATCAGAACTGAAGCGGCTCCGCCTTGGTTCATAAAGCCGTAGTATTCTTCACTGTGATGCCCGCCGCCCGGCGCAGGAATCATCGTTTTGTCATTCATCATGTCCTTTAAAAATTGAATTGTTTTTACATTGGTGTCATTATTGAGGATCAGCTTGCCGTTTTTATCAAAATAACCTGAGTTTTGCTGTGAAATCATGGATAAGAACGTTGCGGAATCATTGGTTTCCACCGTTCCCATCGGCTTTCCGATCACTTTGCGCACTTTCTGCCCGGCTTTATGGTAATCATCCCATGTTTTGATATCATCAGGATTGACACCGGCTTTTTGCATCACATCCATGTTATAAAACATAACTGTCGTTCCTACATGCGTATCCAGCCCGTAAAGCTTGCCGTTTTTGCTGTACAAGGTAAGCCGCGCCTCAACGAATTTATCGCGGTCCTTTTCAATCAGCGGTGTCAAATCGGCAAGCGGTATGTCAGTGCCCTTCAAAAAATTTGAAAAACGCGCCAATTCGACATCGGCAATATCAGGAACACCTTCTCCCGCAATTAAGGAGATAGACAAATTATCGTGCATTTGTCCATATGGATAAACGACCGTATTCAGTTTAATTTTGCGATCAGGGTATTTTTTGTTCCATTCCTGCACCATTTCTGCATAAAACTGCTCATGAAGGCCGTTAAATGTCCAAAAGGTCAGCTCGGTTTCATCCGATTTCCCGGATGATCGTTCTGCCGAACACCCAGCAATGAATAATGTCAGCAGCAGCATAAGCACAAGAAAACAGGCAGTCATTTTTTTCATTTACGTTACCCCTTCCGTTCTAGGTGCGGGCTACTCGTATAGACCATGATTGATCAGTGTTTGATTTTCATTCATGATTTTTAATCCGGTGCAGCGGTCTCTTAAGGTGTGAGCGTTTCTGAAGGCATTCATGACGGAACTCTGTCCGACACCGATTTCATCAAAAGCCGCAGGACCCCCTGCTGATCTCAGCCAATCGGCCAGCACTTTTCCTTCCGGGAGCGTTTGATAAGCCGATTGAACGGCTTGCTGATGACGCGGAGATAATTCGTGCAGCCCATCATCCTGAGCGAGCTTTCTGTATGTGTCAGTTAATAAAGCAGCGGCACAGCCGACCTTTGCCCCATGAAGAATCTGCGGCCGTTTTTTCTCCATTAATTCCATCTCAATCCAATGGGAAATGTGATGCTCACCGCCAGATGCCGGACGGGAATGATTTAAAGCCAGCATAACAAGCCCTGATACGATTAAAGACTCCATCAAAACCCGTATGCCGGTTTCCGTTTTCTTCGCAATGTCTTCTATGTGTTCGATACAGGCGTCAAGCGCCTCCTGAACGATCTTAGCCCCTGTTGGCGAATAAGGCTCGCCGGCAAGATGGCGGGATATTTCCCAATCAGCTAAAGACGTGATTTTACCGAGCATGTCGCCAAACCCTGCCGCCACCATTGACTGGGGCGCCGCTTTTAATAAATTCACATCAGCGAAGAGAGCGACAGGGGCCTTTGTTTGAATGGTTGTTTTCTTACCATATAAAATAAGCGGCGCCCCTGCCGACGTAAATCCATCTACAGACGGAGCAGTCGGGTAAGAAATAAACGGCAAACCTCTCTGAAACGCTGTAAAGCGCACGATGTCATGAATCGTGCCCGAGCCGACTGCGATCATGACTTCCGTTGTTTTTTTCGTATGGAGCAGCACATGAATGAGCGATCGTTCATCAGCCGTCACATCTCCGGCTTCATTTTCCGGAATGAGCAGGCATTCGGCTTGAAATCCTTCTTGATTCAGGCGATTTTCCAGATCAATGCCTGCAATGCGGTGTGTATTCGAGTCACAGACGAGGACAATATGTTTATTGTTTTTTCGTTTTATATAATCCAAAAGCGAATCGGCTGCTTGTTTATCGATAACAATTTCTTCAACTTCGACAGGAAACGTCTTTTCCCCAGCATGATCAAAAGCACGCTGAACGTCAGCTGCAATACGGTTCATAGCAAATTCCCCTCCTCAGCCCATTTGGTTACATCCTTAATAGACCTCAGCACATAATCCGGCGTGTATAAATGCTTGTCACCCAGTTTTGCAGAACCAGTAAGCACTAAGGCGCTTTTCATGCCATAAAGCTTCCCCATCGCAATGTCAGATTCAATGCTGTCTCCGATAATCATGCATTCATGTGCGGACAGCCCTATTGCCGTACAGGCGGCCTCTGCCATCAGCCATGACGGCTTTCCGACAACAAGCTCCGTCTTCGCTTGAGCGGAAGCCTCGATCGCCCCAATCATGCCAGCCACGTCAATGGCATTGCCGTTTTCGTTCGGAAAAGAGCGGTCTTTGTTCGTCGCAATCATACGAGCACCGCCGGCAGCCGCTTGAAAGGCTTGATTTAAATCTTCATACGTGAGCGTCTCATGAAGGGAGATCACGAGCCAACCCGCTTCCTTCGGTTTGTTCGCCTGCTGCACACCCGCCAGTCTCAGCTCGTCAACTAAACCCTGCTCTCCAAGCACCCACACCTTTGAAAAACGATAATGATTTCTCAGAAATGCCGCTGTCACGCTTGACGACAGAACAATGTTGTTTTCTTCCGCTTCAATCCCTGCGCCGAGCAGTTTTTTTCTGCACATGGCTCGGGAGATATTCCCCCGATTGCTTAAAAAGACGATTTTCTTCCCCATTCCCCGAAGTGTATCGATCGCTTCTCTTGCCCCTTCAATCAACTCATTTCCTCTGAATACAGTACCGTCCAAGTCAATTAGAATGCCGGCCGGTAACACAGCGGAATTATGACTGGCCATAATACGCATTCGCTCCGTGCTTTCGATAAAAATGCTTCTCATGAAGGACTGTATTAATTGGGTTTACATCCTTGTTCAGCATAATGGAGTGGTAGGCCATTTCGGCAACCGTTTCTAATACAACTGCGTTATGAATAGCATGTAAGGCGTCCGTCCCCCAGCAGAACGGGCCGTGATTGTTCACAAGCACGCCCGGCACCTGTTCGTAGTTATGCTGCTGAAAGGTTTCCGCTATGACTTTTCCTGTATTCAGCTCGTAGTCATGAATGATTTCTTCATCGTACATTTCTCTTGTGCATGGAATCGCACTGTCAAAATAATCAGCATGGGTCGTGCCTAAAGGGGGGATGTCTCTGCCCGATTGCGCCCAGCTTGTCGCCCATTGAGAATGGGTGTGGACAATCCCTCCGATGTTCGGAAAGGCTTGGTACAAATAAACATGTGTAGGTGTATCTGATGAAGGCTTGAGCGCGCCCTCGACAACCTCTCCTTTAAGGTTTAATACAACCAAATCATCGGCTGTCAGATCACTGTATTCGACACCGCTTGGTTTGATAACAATTCTTTCTTTTTCACGGTCAATTCCGCTGACATTTCCCCACGTAAAGGTTACCAGCTGATACGCTTGGAGCTTCAGATTGGCAGCCAGCACTTCTTTTTTTAATGTTTCAAGCATGCTCCATCCCCCTATATGAATTCTTTTTGGCGGCAGATGAGAATTGAAGATTTTTGATTGTTTTCAGACGCTTCATCACATGGTTTTCTTTTCCGAAGTAGTGAACAAGCTCCTTATATTCAGCGTACAATTTTTCATAAACCGCTGCATTTTCGGCGTTCGGCGTATAAGAGATATCTTTCAGTTTGCCCATGTATGCCGCTGCCGCTTTGATGTCATCGTATCCGCCTTTTTCTTTGCCTGCTGCGACCGCGCCGAAAATGGCAGATCCCAAGGCTGGGGCTTGAGGTGAACCAGAGATTTTAATATCCATGTTTGTCACATCCGCATAAATCTGCATGACAAACGGGTTTTTCTCAGCAATTCCGCCGGCTGCGTACAGCTCCTCAATCGGAACACCGCTTTCTTTGAACGTTTCGATAATCATTCGGGTTCCGTAAGCTGTCGCTTCAACTAACGCTCTATAAATCTCTTCAGGCTTCGTCAGCAGCGTCATACCAAACAGCAGCCCTGTTAAATCAGCATCAACAAGCGTAGAACGGTTTCCATTCCACCAATCTAAAGCAAGCAAACCGCTTTCACCCGGCGCTTGAAGATGTGCCTTTGCACTCAGCAGCTCATGAACGCCAATGTTTTTTTCCTTTGCTTCCTCTTGATATGCTTGGGGGACACATGTTTTCACAAACCAGTCAAAATGATCACCCACACAGGACTGTCCGGCTTCATATCCCGCGTAGCCAGGAAGTATTCCATTGTCCACGACCCCGCACATACCGGGCACGATATGTTCCGCTTCTCCCAGAAGAACATGGCATGTTGAGGTTCCCATAATCATCAGCATTTTCCCCGGCTCTGTGATGCCGACCGCCGGCAGAGAAACATGAGCGTCAACATTGGCAACTGCCACAGCCGTACCCGGAAGCAGCCCTGTCAGCTTTGCCATTTTTTCAGTCAGTCCGCCGGCTTTTTCTCCTACTGAATGAATAGATCCTCCCAATTTATTATTTGTAATCGTTTTCATTAATGGGTTTAATTTTTCAAAGAAATCATCTGACGGATATCCTGCTTTTTCACTCCAAATTGCTTTATATCCTGCAGTACAGTTGCTTCGCTTGAGCGAACCGCACAGCTGGTATACGATCCAGTCTGCAGCCTCGATGATCCGGTCAGCTGCTTCATAAATGTGAGGCGCTTCTTCGGCAATCTGCATAACCTTCGGAATCATCCATTCTGATGAAATTTTCCCTCCATATCGCTGCAAAAAAGCTTCTCCTTCTTCTTCCGCGATTTGATTGAGCCTGTCAGCATGTTTTTGTGCCGCATGATGCTTCCAGAGCTTCACATAGCTGTGCGACTCCTCTTCATATTCCGGCAGCATGCATAACGGCTGCCCTGTGCTGTCAACAGGCAGAATTGTACATGACGTAAAATCAATTCCGACCCCGATAATATCTTTCGGTTCAATCCTCGTCTGTTCGAGTAACGACGGAATCGTTGTTTCCAAGACTTCCAGATAATCAGCCGGATGCTGCAGTGCCCAGTCACGCGGCAGCTTTTGACCCGTTTTGGGCAGGACAGTATCAATGACAGCATGCCGGTATTCTTTTACAGCAACCGCCAGTTCCTCACCTGTCTTGACGTGGACAAGCACCGCTCTTCCTGATAACGTTCCAAAATCAATCCCTATTGTGTAAGCCAATTGACATCCCCCTTTCTATTTTTGAAGCCGGTATAGCGCCTCATTCCATTTTAATTCGTGCTTCAGCTTGTGAACTGTCGTATCACGGGAAATAAGCACGCTTTCGATCCCCGCCATTTCTGCCCAATCAAGCATTTGCTCCGCGGTCAGTTCATAAGACAAGCAGGTGTGATGTGCGCCGCCGGCTAAAATCCATGCCTCTGCCGCTGTTTTCAGTGACGGCTCCGGCTTCCAGAGAACACGGGCCACAGGCAGATTCGGCATTTCTTTTTCAATTTCCTGTCCGTTAACCTCATTCAAAACAAGGCGGAAACGCCCCCCGATATCAACGAGGCTTGCTTGAATGGCTGAACCGCTGATGCCGTTAAATACAAAACGCGCAGGATCCTCTTTACCACCGATTGAAAGCGGATGAACTTCAATTTTAGGCTGATCCAATGCGACAGTCGGACACACTTCAAGCATGTGCGAGCCCAGAATCATTTCATTTCCCGGTTCAAAATGATACGTATAATCCTCCATAAAGGATGTCCTTTTTCCTTCAGCCATGATTTTCATTATCCGTACAAGAGCTGCGGTCTTCCAATCTCCCTCACCTGCGAACCCGTAACCTTTCTCCATCAAGCGCTGTACGGCAAGTCCCGGCAGCTGTTTCATTCCGTGCAGCACTTCAAACGATGTTGTAAAAGCTGTGTAACCTCCTTGTTCCAGAAAAGCGGTTAAGCCAAGTTCAATTTTCGCTTGTTCTTTAATGGACGCTGCCTTTACTTCGTCACGTTTTGTCTCCTCACTGATCATATAAAGCCTGTCATACTCCGCATACAGTGTCTCAACCTCGTCGTCCGTAATGCGGTTGATCACTTCTACAAGGTCGCCGATGCCATATCCGTCAACCTGCCAGCCAAATTGAATATGCGCCCCCACCTTATCTCCGTCCGTGACCGCGACGTGACGCATGTTATCTCCGAATCTGGCAACCTTTATATGTCTGCTTTCATTTAATGCAGCCGCCGTATCCATCCACTGGGAAATTTCTTTCTTCACTTCTTCATCATTCCAATAACCGGCAATAACTTTTCGATTCAGACCCATTCTTGAGTTGATATAACCGTACTCACGGTCGCCGTGTGCCGATTGGTTGCTGTTCATAAAGTCCATGTCAATCGTACCCCAAGGAATATCGCGATGATATTGAGTATGCAAGTGCATAAGCGGTTTTTGATAAGAGGAAAGGCCTTCTATCCACATTTTCGCGGGAGAAAATGTGTGCATCCATGTGATAATCCCGGCGCATGTCTCACTGTACTCCGCTTCTCTTAACAGCTGTCTGATGGTTTCCGATGAGGTGACGACGGGCTTATGCGTGATTTTATATCTGGAAGAAATCCCGCTGAGCCCCTCACAAATGCTTTCCGCATGCTGGTCCACCAGTTTTAACGTCTCTTCCCCGTATAGGTGCTGGCTTCCTGTTACAAACCAGAATTCAAAATCTTTTGCCTGAAGCATGTTAACTGCCCCTTTCCTATTAGATAAAACGCTTTCAATTTCAGCAAAAAGATACGTATCAATAATAAAATATAAGTCTATAATAATTAATTTGTACGAACAATTCCATTATAGTAATTGACTATTTTACTGTCAATCTTTTCTTTTTTTAAAAAGACGGGGCCTAGCCCGGCTTTTGGACGGCAAGCTCGAGCTCCGATACAAATCATTGATGACAAGCTTCGAAATGCCGTTATCCTTGGCATCATAAAGCATGACGAACAAGGATTTTTTCCGTTCAATATTCTGGCCGCCAGAACCTTTCCATTGGTCATTGCCAAAATCTAAAATGGTGTCTCCGCTTTCCAGCATGCTTTTCCGGTCTTATCAAGATAAGGGCCTGTCATGCTTCTAGATCTTCCGCAAACAATTTTGTACGTGTTGTTTGCTCTGTCACAGGATTTTTTAAATGAAACATTCATTGGACAGACAAAAAAAGAACCCGCCTTCATTAGGCGGATTCCTCTGTCTCTTTATTGGTACGTAATCTCATCAACCGTTTTCCGGTCTAATTTCTTAATGACTTCTGTAATTAATTTGACCGCATTTTCATAATCGTCACGGTGCAACATGGCCGCGTGCGTATGAATGTAGCGGGTTGCAATAGTGATAGACAGCGCCGGCACACCATTTGCCGTTAAATGGATGGATCCCGAGTCTGTTCCGCCCCCTGCAATGGCATCAAATTGGTATGGAATGCCTGCTTCTTCTGCGGTAGCAACAACGGCATCGCGCAACCCTTTGTGAGAGACCATAGATGCATCGTAAATGATAATCTGCGGGCCTTTGCCCATTTTGCTTTGTGCTTCCTTCTCGGAAATGCCCGGCGTGTCTCCTGCTATTCCGACATCAACACCAAATGCAATATCAGGCTGAATAGTATGTGCAGCCGTTTTCGCTCCCCTTAGACCGACTTCCTCTTGCACGGTTCCGACGCCGTATACAATGTTTGGATGATCTGTGTTTTGTAAGTTTCTTAACACATCAATCGCAATCGCACAGCCGATGCGGTTGTCCCAAGCCTTCGCCAGTAAGAATTTTTCATTATTCATGACCGTAAATTCAAAATGGGGAACGATCATGTCTCCCGGGAGCACACCCCATTCCAAGGCTTCATCTCGGCTTGAAGCACCAATATCAATAAACATCTCTTTTATCTCTATTGATTTTTTTCTCGCTTCAGGAGATAAAATATGCGGCGGCTTAGAGCCGATAACCCCTGTGATTTCGCCTTTTTTCGTTACAATAGTGACACGCTGGGCCAGCATGACCTGCGCCCACCAGCCGCCGACGGTTTGGAAACGGATGAAGCCTTTATCAGTGATTTGTGTCACCATAAAACCGACTTCGTCCAAATGCCCGGCAATCATAATTTTCGGCCCGTTTTCCGCACCTGTTTTTTTGGCAATTAAACTGCCCAGCCGATCTGTTGTCACCTCATCAGCAAATGGTTCTATGTATGATTTCATCACTTGCCTTACTTCTCTCTCATTGCCCGGTATGCCTTTTGCATCTGTTAAATCTTTCAGCATGGTCAATGTTTCATCTAATTTTGCCATGTTCCAAAACCTCCTTCATCAGTCCTATCTTCTTATTATACAAAACCTGGCGCTAACCATACGACTATTTCACTTGAAAATCGGGTATATGTTTAAAAAAAGTGAAACTTTTTTCTATGCTCTTCGTATTACATCAGATCACCACAATAAGGGAGGTGCCTTCACACAATGTTTGCCTTGGCTTTAAGGATCATATTCCTTGCACTTTTTGCTTATTGTATTTATGCCGTAGTCAAATATGCCGCAAACCCAAAGAGAAGGCTGAAGCTGGCCCAATCAAAAGAAGATTTTTATATGATCGATGAACAGAACAACGCCCGTAAGAACTTTCAACTAACGTATAAAGGCGTGCTTTTTGAAGGAGAAAAACATATTCCTTCCAAAGATCATCCGCTGTTTATCCATACTATCTTTGTCTGGACAGAATCTCCTGAGAAGCTGAAGCGTTTCTCTGCAAAAGATTTTGAGAACATCGAAGAAAAAGTGCTGGAACGTTATCCAAATTGTAAGATTGACTGGGACCAGCCCATTAAACTCGCAAAAAAAGCAGAAGAGCGCTAAAGCGCTTTTCTGCTTTTTATAAATCAAACGGGCTGTAATACACGCCGATCAAAATCGCTTCAATTATCAAAAGAAGCGGCACTCCGTACTTAAAAGACGCGTGCTTCGTTTTATGTCGGAAGGTTTGCATGCCAAGCCAGACACCGAGCGCGCCAAAGACGATCGTTATCAGCCAGAGCCGTTCTTCAGAAATTCTCCATTTGTGCTGCTGCGCTTTTCGTTTATCAGCGCCCATCACCCAAAAACCGCACAAATTTATCAGCACCAGATAGACAGCAATAATCATGTGGCCTCATCCTTTATATAAAAAAGCCGCTCTGCTGGAGAGCGGCCCTGTATGATTACTTGTTTAATTGAGCTTTAGCAGCATCAGCAAGCTGATTGAATGCAGTAAGATCGTTTACAGCAAGATCAGCAAGCATTTTACGGTTTACTTCGATACCAGAAAGCTTAAGACCGTGCATTAAACGGCTGTAAGAAAGACCGTTCATACGAGCAGCTGCGTTGATACGAGTGATCCAAAGCTTACGGAAATCACGTTTTTTCTGACGACGGTCACGGAAAGCGTAGTTTCCAGATTTCATGACCTGCTGGTTTGCTACTTTGTATAATCTATGTTTTGAACCGAAATAACCTTTTGCTAATTTAAGAACCTTTTTACGACGCTGACGCGACACAGTTCCGCCTTTTACTCTTGGCATAAAATTTCCCTCCTAATTGTTCCTTGTCCGATTACTTGATGTTAGCAAGCTGTTGTTTGATGCGTTTGAAGTCTCCTGCGCTTACAACAGCACTCTTGCGAAGCTTACGCTTTTGCTTTTGAGATTTGTTGGCGAATAAGTGACTTGTATATGCGTGAGAACGTTTTAACTTCCCAGAACCTGTCTTTTTAAAACGTTTAGCAGATCCGCGGTGAGTTTTCATTTTTGGCATGGGATTTCCTCCTTATTGCTTTTCGTTTTTCGGCGCGAGCATTAAGAACATGCTGCGGCCGTCCATTTTTGGTTTTGTTTCGACAGTCGCAACGTCAGCACATGCTTCAGAAAAACGGTCTAACACACGCTGGCCGATTTCTTTATGAGTGATTGCGCGTCCTTTAAAGCGGATAGAAGCTTTTACTTTATCGCCTTTTTCAAGGAATTTAATCGCATTTCGCAATTTCGTATTAAAGTCATGCTCATCGATTGTCGGACTTAATCTAACTTCTTTTAAGTTAATGATTTTTTGATTTTTGCGTGCTTCTTTGTCCTTTTTCTGCTGCTCGAATCTGAACTTACCGTAGTCCATAATGCGGCATACAGGCGGTTTTGCATTCGCTGCAACTAACACAAGGTCAAGATTTGCGCGGCCGGCGATTTCAAGTGCTTCCTGACGGGACTTGATTCCAAGCTGGTCGCCATTTTGTCCGATTAAACGGACCTCACGTGCACGGATACCCTCATTAACCAATTGATCTTTGCTAATAATGAGCCACCTCCATAGTTTCTTCGAATTGATTCACAACTCATTTTGACTGCATTCTGCAGGCAAACAAAAAGTGTGGGCGTTATAAAACACCCACACTACGAACATCTGTATCAATAAAAATGTACGGTCAACCTGCCAACTACATGCATGTGTCAATCAGGTGAGAAGCGGGTGCTTCTGCTTGTGATTTATATTCAATTCAATAACTATTCTACACAATACCGGACTTTTAGTCAAGAATGACTTATCCGGAACAACTTTTATATTGTAACATGGGTTTTCTAGGAGCGCAAGAGCGCAAAAGAAAATCTTTCAGCCTGTTCACTGAATAAGATCGATTCAGCGAGCAGTATCTCATATCCGCTCCTTGAAATAAGCTGATTTTCTGTTCACACACCCAGCAGCTGAATTCAGTCATGACCGGAGAGGAACACCTAAAGAACCAGTCATCTCTCCCCCATCCTTCTCATTATGATCACGGTTTCCTATTTAGATATATCGATCCGTAATACGCACGAAAAAGCCAAGGCTCGCAGGCCTTGGCTTATCCTCCGATCAGCTGGATGAACAAAGGGATGACTAAAACCGTCACCACGCCCACTACGACAACCGCAATACTTGCCATCGCAGCTTCAACTTCCCCCATCTCAATTCCGACAGCTACACCGAGTGCATGTCCGGACGTTCCGAGGGCCAATCCTTTAGAAATCGGATTTTTCACTTTAAACACCTTCAAGAATAATGCTCCTAGCGCATAAACAATAACAGCGTTAAAAATGACCGCAAAGGCTGTTATGTCACTGATGCCTCCGATGTCTTTTGAGAGCGGAAGCGCAATTGCCGTTGTAGCCGCCTGCGGAAGCATGCTTTTCATAACTGCCGCATCGAGGTGAATACCTTTTGCAAGCAAATAAACAATCGTGACTGAGCAGATAGAGCCGACAATAATGGAGGACATGATTTGCCACCAATATTTTTTCAGCTTTTCTCTTTGTTTGTATAACGGAATAGCAAAGGCGATTGTCGCAGGCTCAAGGAAAAACTTAATGATTTCCCCCCCGTTATGATAGTCCGCGTAGGAAAAACCGCCAATTTTCAAAAATGCGATCCCAAGCACCATGGCAACAAACAGAGGAGTGAAAAGGAAAAAGCCTTTCGTTTTCTTAAATAAAAAGGTGCCGATACCGAACGCTGCAAGCGATACGACAATACCGAAATAAGGACTCATTGTGCTTTCCATCTGATGAACCTCCTGTTTCCTTAATGATGAGCGAGTTCTTTATTGCTCTGCGGGTTTTGCGCTGTTTTTGTTTTCATGTCCGCTGGGGTCTCGCGTTTTCTGCTCAGCGAAAGAATCAGCTGTGAAAACAATCCCGTAGCCCCCAGCAAAATGATCGTGGCGAGCAGAATGACAAGAACAATTTGCAGGCCGTATTGCTGCATGACGCCAAGTGAATTCATAACAGATATACCAGACGGGACAAATAAAAATCCGATCAGAGAGGTTAAAGACGTTCCGAGTGTTTCTACTTGTTCCAGTTTAATGACTTTCAAGCATAATAGGAGAAATAATAGAACCAGCCCTACAACCGATGCCGGAATAGGTATCGGGACAATAGCGGCAATCATATTTGAAACCAGCATAATGACGGCAAAAATAAATGCTTGTGTTAAAAACCCGTACACTTTTTTAGCACTCATTTTCTTCACCTCTTTCTCTTTTGTTCCCTCATTATAAATAAGAATCTCTCCTTATGAAGCGCTTTCAAGATAACATGCCGAATAGCGGCACTGAGTTGCAGAATCAAATGGCTGAAATGCAAAAAGCCGCCCATCAAATATGAAGCAGCTTTTTCAATTCCTTCGCATATGTCCGGCTGACCGGTATTTTTGATCCGTCTTTCATGATCAGGTTGTATGTTGAATTAAACCACGGCTGAATTTCTTTAATATATTCGGTATTGACCACAAAGCTCCGGTGGACGCGGATAAAATCAGCATCAGGCAGCTTTTTCTCAATCACAACGAGCGTATCGCTGACCGTGTAAGCTGTATCAAAAGTTTTTACATTCACATGACGATCTTCCGTTCCGGCATAGATAATGTCCTTCGTATCTACGATTACAATTGATTCTCCGATAGACAATGCGAGTTTATGCTGGCCGGTGTGGCTGCTCTGATCTGCTTCACCATTATCCCGATTCCCTTTTTTATATTTTTTCAGCGTTTGCTGAATTCTTTCCTCATCGAAAGGCTTTGTTAAATAATCAAGCGCATCCACCTCAAACGCTTTGAGCGCATATTGATCATACGCTGTCGCAAACACAACAGCAGGAGGATGCTTCATTTTCTTCAATCGCTTTGCAATATCAAAACCGTTTTCTCCGGATAAATCAATGTCTAAAAATAGAAGATCAGGCTTTTGATCCATCATTTGGTCAAAAGCAGATTCAATATTTTCCGCTTCAGTAAGCTCTATTTCCTCATTAGTTCGCTTGAGCAAGTAAGCCAGTTCATCCCTTGCCAGCACCTCATCATCAACGATTAACACCCTGAGCATGTTCTTCACCTTCTTTCATTTGTTTCATTGGCACTTGAAAGGACACCTCTGTCCCTTTATCAACTTCACTCCTGAGATGAAGCGCAGCCTGCTGCCCGAATAAACCGATCAGCCGCTGATTCAGATTATAAAGCGCTGTACCGGTTCCCTCTTTAGACGGAAATGGTTTCTTTCCTAGCTCCGGCAGAACATTCGACGGAATTCCCCATCCGTTATCCGTCACCTTCATATAGACGGATGTATCATCAGATTGAACACAAACCGTAACTTTGCACTTGTCTTGTTTTTTCGGAAACGCGTGCCGAAGCGCGTTCTCCACAAGCACCTGCAAAACAAACGGCGGGATTTCGATATGCTCCAGTCGTCTGTCGATGTTGAACTCAATCTTATATTTCCCGGGAAAACGCGCCTGTTCTAATGACAAATAGGCGTGAAGATGGTTCATCTCCTTTGAGAGCGGTATCAGCAGCTGTCTCGCTCCTTGAAGGTTTGAACGAAAATAAACACTGAGCTGTATTAAGAGCTTACGGGTTTTTTCCACATCCGTGCGGCATAACGCAGAAATCGTGTTGATCGCATTAAATAAAAAGTGCGGATTCACCTGTGCTTGAAGCGCCTTGATTTCAGCATCCTTGAGAAGCTTGCTTTGCAGCTCTGCTTCCCCAAGCTCAAGCTGTGTTGAAAACAGCATGGCCAGTCCTTCAGCAAGCTCCTCCTCTACTTGGTTCAGGCCTGCCGGGCTTTTAAAGTACATTTTTAAGGTGCCGATTGTTTTGCCGTTTGATGTCAGCGGCAGGACAATCGCCGCGTGCAAAGGACATTCCGCATGCGTGCATTCTATCTCTTCCTGGGACGCCGCCTTCATGATTCTCCCTGTTTTAATCACCTTTTTGGACAATCCGGTGATCAGACTTTTTGATGGAATGTGATGATCTATTCCCGCGCCGACATGCGCAAGGATCCTCTCTTTGTCAGTGAGAGATACCGCATCTGTTCCCGTCAGCTTATGGATAATAGCCGCCACACTTTTACAGGAGTTTTCATTGAGACCTTGGCGAAAAAATGGAAGCGTCTGGTCAGCAATCGTCAGCACTCGGTGTGTTTCAAGCGCTCTTGCCTGCTCTTCCTTGCGAATGATCGCTTGAATAATGGACAGAAACACAAAACTGCCTGTTCCATTGATGAGTATCATTGGAATTCCAATCATACTGACAAGCTCCCAAGCATGATGAAGCGGTTTCGCCATCAGCAAAATAATCACCATCTGCAGGGACTCCATGCCGATTCCCACAAGAGCGGCAACGCGCGGTGTCGGCATTCGGTAGCGCTTCGTAAAATATCTGCCGATCAAACCTGCAAGAATACCTGCTAAAACGGATGATACCGCACAGCTGAAGGCCGTGCTGCCGCCGAGCGAAAAACGATGCAGCCCCGCCAGTATACCAATTCCCGCCCCTACATACGGGCCTCCGAGAAGCCCCCCTATTTCCACCCCTAAAATACGGGTATTCGCGATTGAGCCTGATGGATCTATGGCAAACACCCAGTCATTGTTTACAATCATATTTTTTTGGATTTCAATGCCTGTATAGTTGCTGATCATGCTGAAAAGAGAGAAAATAGAAATTAAAACCGCTTTTCCTTTATAGCCGTCCTGCTGTAGTGCTTGTCTGAAAAGCTTCGTATGGGCAAGTATGAACCCCAATATAACGATAATTCCTACCCTCTCAAGCATCATAATCATTAAATGGATCATACATGTCACCTGTTCTTTCCGCTTTCATTCTAGCATGTTTTCGATTCACAGCTGACTGTTTTTTTAAAATCATCTGAAAACATATTTCGCAAGGCTTTCATCTATTGTAAAATAAAACGTGAGCTTTTTGACAGAAAGATTTGAATCTGAAGCAGAGGAGAAGATCATGAAAGCCGTATTTTTTGATTTAGACGATACACTACTTTGGGACGAAAAAAGCGTCAGAACTACATTTGCAGCAACTTGTTTACAGGCAGAAAAAAAATATGGCCTTGATCCGCGGGCATTCGAAGAAGCTGTTCGTAAAGCGGCAAGAGAATTGTATATGTCATATGAGACGTATCCATACACAGTGATGATCGGCATAAATCCGTTTGAAGGACTGTGGTCCAATTTCTCAGAACCGATCAGTGAAGGCTTTCAAAAGCTGAACAAGATTGTGCCGGAGTATAGAAAAAACGCATGGACAAACGGACTGAGGGCACTTGGCATAGATGATCCCGCATACGGCGAATACTTAGGCGCGTTTTTTGCGGAAGAGCGCAGAAAGCGCCCGTTTGTATATGAGGAAACATTCGCTGTGCTTGATCAGCTAAAAGGCAGATATGAATTGCTGCTTTTGACAAACGGCGATCCGAGCCTGCAAAAGGAAAAGCTCGCCGGCGTGCCGGAACTCGCCCCTTATTTCAATGAAATCGTCATTTCTGGCGCTTTCGGCAAAGGCAAACCCGATGTTACCATTTTTGAACACTGCCTTCAGCTGCTGAATATTGAAAAAGAACATGCAATCATGGTCGGCGATAATTTGAACACTGATATTTTAGGCGCTTCAAAAGCTGGAATCACAACCGTTTGGATCAACCGTACGGATAAGAAAAATGAAACCGATGTGACGCCAGATTACATCATTAGCAGCCTTCATGATTTGTTTCCTATATTAGAGAAATAAAAAAAGCATGATCTCTTCAATGAGATCATGCTTTTTTATGTTATTTTTTCGCCTCGGCTACTGCCTTTTTCACAAAATCATCAAGTGAAATGGTTTCAGAGTTTTGCTCTCCGTACTTACGGACATTTACCGCGCCGTTTTCTGCTTCTTGATCACCGACCACAAGCATGTACGGGATTTTTTGCATTTGCGCTTCACGGATTTTGTAGCCAATTTTTTCATCACGGCTGTCAAGTTCTACGCGCAGACCTTCACGCTGCAGGCGTTCCTGAACTTTTTTCGCATAGTCTAAATGCACAGTCGGAGAAACCGGGATGACTTGGAATTGAACCGGTGCAAGCCATGTTGGCAGTGCGCCTTTATGTTCTTCAATTAAGAAGGCAACAAAGCGTTCCATTGTTGATACGACACCTCTGTGAATTACAACAGGACGGTGCTGCTTGCCGTCTTCGCCGATATAAGTCAGATCGAAACGTTCAGGCAATAAGAAGTCGAGCTGGACTGTAGACAATGTTTCTTCTTTGCCGATGGCTGTTTTTACCTGAACATCAAGTTTAGGGCCGTAGAATGCCGCCTCACCTTCTGCTTCGTAATAGTCATGGCCGATTTCGTCCATTGCCGCTTTCAGCATAGATTGCGCTTTGTTCCACATTTCATCGTCATCAAAATATTTCTCTGTATCTTCTGGATCACGGTAAGACAGGCGGAATGTGTAATCACTTAGACCGAAATCTTCGTATACATCTTGGATTAAACGGACTGTACGGATAAACTCATCCTTAATTTGATCCGGGCGCACAAAGATGTGTGCATCATTTAACGTCATTCCACGCACACGTTGAAGTCCTGACAGCGCACCTGACATTTCATAGCGGTGCATCGTTCCAAGTTCCGCAATACGAATTGGAAGTTCACGGTAGCTGTGAATGTCTTGTTTGTAAATCATCATATGGTGCGGGCAGTTCATCGGACGCAATACAAGCGTTTCATTATCCATTTCCATCGGAGGGAACATGCCTTCTTGATAATGATCCCAGTGTCCTGATGTTTCATACAGCTCTTTGCTTCCGAGCACTGGTGTGTATACATGCTCATAGCCGAGGCTGATTTCTTTATCGACAATGTAGCGCTCGATGACGCGGCGGATTGTCGCGCCTTTCGGCAGCCAAAGCGGCAAGCCTTGTCCGACTTTTTGAGAGTTCGCAAACAGTCTTAATTCTTTGCCGAGCTTTCTATGATCGCGTTCTTTCGCTTCTTCAAGCATGCGAAGATGCTCTTCAAGATCAGCTTTTTTGAAGAAAGCTGTGCCGTATACGCGCTGAAGCATTTGATTATTGCTGTCACCGCGCCAGTATGCGCCCGCAAGACTTAAGAGCTTAAACTCTTTTATTTTCCCTGTGGAAGGAACATGCACGCCGCGGCACAGGTCAAAGAATTCGCCCTGCTCATAGATCGAAACGGTTTCTCCTTCAGGGATTGCATCCAACAGTTCAAGCTTCAGGTCGTCGCCGATTTCTGCAAAGCGGGCTTTCGCTTCTTCGCGGCTGACTTCTTTTCGAACGATCGGAAGGTTCGCATTGACGATTTTTTTCATTTCTTTCTCGATCTTCGGCAGGTCCTCCGGCGTGATCGCCTCTTCCATTTCTACATCATAGTAAAAACCGTTTTCGATGACCGGACCGACTCCGAATTTCACATCTTTGTATATGCGTTTAATCGCTTGAGCCAGCAAGTGAGCCGTACTGTGGCGCATAATTTGAAGACCTTCTTCGGAGCCTTCTGTAATGATTTCCACTGTACCGTCTTCATTGATCGGCGTTCTTAAATCGATTTCTATTCCGTTCAGTTTTCCGGCTAATGATTTCTTCTTTAATCCCGGACTGATGGATGCCGCGATATCTTCTGTTGTTGTTCCTTTCGCAAACTCCTTGACTGCTCCATCAGGAAATGTGATTTTCACCATATCTGACATCTAGGTCACTCCTTTTTTTTGCATATAAAAAACCCCGCCCCCTATGAAAGGGACGAGGTTGAATAAACGGAATCGTGGTTCCACCCTTTTTTCCGCTAAGCCAATAACTCCGGCTCCTGCGGCTCTAAGCTCTGTAACGGGAGTTCCCGTCAGCCATTACTGCCCCTTATCGAGGGGTTCACAGCTGAAGTTCAAAGGCGGTAAAGCGAATGGTCCTTAGCTAGGAAGCTTGCAGCCTGGGCTTCCCTCTCTTTGAGCCGGTATCATTCCTTCGTGTCCTTATCAATACGTGTGTCTTTCTTAATCTTCTATGTATTATAAATTGTTCATTCCAAAAAATCAACACGATCACATTTTCTTTTTTCAAACCGACAGCCTTATATTTACAGGCTGCCGGCTCTTATCCTTCTGAGTGCTTCACAGGTATGTCTGCGTCTGAAAAAGTGTGGAGTGGAAGCATTTCCATTCGCTCGAGAAATATATTTTGAATGGTTCTTGCCATCAGATGCTCCGGCTGATCGGTATAAAGAACCACTTCATCAGGCGCAATGGATATCAGAGGCGCGAGCAAATGAGAATCAATATACATAGGATGATCCCGGACGAATCGCCTGTCTATGTATTTCATTTTTTCCCGTTCCGGCATATAGCGCAGCTCCCATAAGGTAAAGGAACCATCATGGACAATATGCACCTTTTTGATTCGCGGCTGTTTGGCCATTACATAGTCTCTGAGTGTTTGAATAAAGTTTTGATATTCCTGTTCTATCTTATATTCATCTATCGCCGCTTCCGTGATGTCTCTCAGCTGCTTGTAGTATTGTCCAAGCCGGAAGGTCTGAAAGGAACGAATGGAAAATACGCCTTCCTCTAAACCGATCGTTTGAAGTTCACTCAAAATAGCTTGTTTCCGCGAAAGCTTTAGCGGCTCAATCGCGTCCGCCTCTCCTTCAATTATACTGTGTGCGAGCTGCAGGATCTGCTGCTGTTCATCATTGTCTGTGAAACAATATGTTTCCTCAATCAATGACAGCATATGCTCGTCTTCTTTGCACTCCAAAAAAAACTCGACCAGAATCGGCTCCATAAAACGCTGAATAGAGAAAGCCGGCTGCGCTTTTTCAATCTCAATTTTTCGCATGCCTTCCCGGACAATGATATTGTGCCGATCGTCCGAATGCTGAATGAGATGTAAAAAAGCGGCTGCATCATGGTCATCTTCGAAGATTATTTCAAGCATGTTTGTCCCCCCTTACGGCATCTGTTACAAGTATATGGGGGATGTTTTTAAAATAGACGTAAAGGTCATTGGCAAATCTTAATTTGATTCTTGAAACAAGCTTTTCATTTTCTTTTTGAAGATAAACGGCAGTGAAATAAAAACGATATACAAAAAGAGCACCATAAAAAAGGCAGGCAAATTGCCTGACAAAAAGCTCGCCCCCAGCACATTAAGCGCGATGGTCCCTGGGATGATCCCCGCAGCCGTCGCCGCAAAATAGGACAGCGCTTTGACATTAGAAAGGCCCGCCGCATAACTGACGAAATCAAAATTGATCGGCAGGATTCTTAAAAGAAAGATATAAAAAAAGCCGTGATCCTCCATTTGCTTCTGAATGGCTTCCAGCTTTTCGTACTGGCCATTCTTTTTCGCGACAAATAGACCTGCTGCAAAAAACGATACAGCAGCAGCGCACATCGATCCGAACAACGTATAAAGCGTACCGAGGAGCGGACCAAACGCAAGGCCGCCCGCTACAGAAATAACAGACACTGGAAATAAAACAAGCGGCCTGACGACGGATATTCCGATAAACATCAGAGGAGCAAAAACCCCAAAAGACAATACCCAAACTCTGATCTCTTTCGGCGATACATTCAAATACCTTTTATTTCCCCAAAAGATTAAACCAACAATAGCCAGCAACGCCAGCCATTTAAGAACGTTTTTTCGTTTCATATCTTCAGTTCCTTCCCCTTTGAACCGCAGCAATTACGGATGGCGGCGGTTTTCGCCATCAAGGCGGATCGGAGCAGCCAAATATAATATCCGTTCCATTAATCTTGCCGCTTTCACCTCTTCCTTTTCTCCTCTTTGTGAATACGTAAAATGATGCTTCAGTTCGTCAGGTGAGAAGTTAGAAGAAAAGAAAGTCGGCAGCTGCTGGGACATTCTGTGCTGAAGCACTGTTCCGATGACTTCATCTCTTACCCAGCTCGTCATTGATTCCGCTCCGAGGTCATCGAGCATCAATACTGGTGTCGTTTTAACCATATTAAGCTTCTCCTCCAATGAATGGTCTTGAAGCGAGTTCTTGAGCTCTCTCACAAATTCGGGCACATAAACGATCATGGAAGAATACTCTTTTTCCGCCAGCTCATTGGCAATCGCAGCGAGCATAAACGTTTTTCCTACTCCGAATTTTCCGTATAAATACAGTCCTTTCCCTTTTCCCGTCTCATTATAGCTTTTCAAAAAATCTGTAACATGCTGGAACATCGCAAGCCTGCTCGGATCATTGATATCAACCTGCTGGAATGTTGCTCCGAGAAGGTCCTTTTGGATATACATGCTTTTCATAAGGGACTTTTGTTTTTTCTGCTGGTCGAGTTTTCGTTTGACCGGACATTCAAAATACTCAATATCAATAGCGCGGCCATTGACAACAAGCTTCGGATGGTAGCCCTCAAGCAGGTTATTGCAATCTTCATCTTCCGAACAATAGGAGCAATTCTTGCTTTGCCCGATATATTCATAGAGCTTATTTAGGCTCTTTTCGATCATTTTTTGGTCAATTATCTCTTCGTTTTCCTTCAAAAATACCTGAACATCTTGATCATTCATGACTTTTTCTTTCATTTGTTCAAGGCGTTTTTGGAAATCCGGCCTGCCGGTTACGCCCTGCAAGGAACGGCCGATTGGTTCCATCTATTGCTTCACCCCGCATCTCTGTCATTAATAGGCAGAGTATTTTTTCAGTTTTTCCATTTCTTCCATCATCTTTTTCTTCTGTTCTTCCAAATCCTTCGGCTGCAGCTTCTGCTGTTTGGATTCTGAATCGGACGCTGTCTCCTTTTCCTTCATCCAGTCAGGAAGCTTTTCTTCGCGGATCACTTTTTTGTTCCGTTTCGAAGGCTGATTTGCTTTTCCTTCAGCCCATTCAAGGTATTGGCGGTTTTCTTCTATTGCAAGTTTCATCGCTTCTCTGACCGTTTTCACCTTTTTGCGCGCCCAATGCGAAGCGATTTTTTGGATATAGTTTTTCGACAACTTCATATCGGTTTTCAGCATGACGTAATAAATTAACACATTTGTAACGCCTGGTTCGAGCTTCTGTTCAAACATAATGTCTTCTATGATTTTCATATCAGCTTTTGACGGCTCTGTTCCGTCGGCAATATCCTGTAAAAGTTTCTTTGGAGAAATCGCTTCAAGCAATGCAATCAGCTTCCCGTCCAGCGAATCCTCTTCGGCCGGCTTTTCGCCTTCACGCAGATGCACCGGCTGTGTTTTTTCCACTAAGTCAGGCAGCTTTCCGTTTCTTTCGATTTGATACCAGTCGCTGGCCGCTTTTCGTAAAGCCTCCGTCGTAATAGCGTCACGCTCATCAATCGCACTCATAACGACATTTTGCATTTGCAAAGGATCTATGCCATACAAATAGGAAAGCTTTTTGATTGTGTCCCGCACTTGCTGGGTCATCGCTTTTCTCGGAATCATCGTCTCAGAAAGTCCCGCTAAAAACAAATCAAAATCAAACACATCTTCGGTTATCGTGTAGGACGAAGCCTCGCCGACAGAGGTATACTCTGTACCTTGCGCAAGCCTTACCGTTTCCTCCATATCAGATGTGAGCTTCCATTCACTCGGCTGCAGCGATTCAAATGCATGATTAAATGGACGAGTAATGTCCTTCGCATCTTCTGCAATGGCCGGGTGCGTGAAAAATTGTTTTAATTGCTGATATTTTGTTTTCCCAACTCTATTGTACAGAAAAACATTCAACATTCCGTCTTCAAAAAAATCATTTGGCCTGAGCGGCGGAAGGAGTTCATATATAAAGAGGCGCTCCTGCCGCTCGGATTCTTTCATATATACTTTTAGCAATCCGATGCCCTCGAGCTTCCCCTGTTCCTGATGGAGCGTTTTTAAGTTGGACTGTGTCATCCCCATCAGCTGTCTATGTGTGGACTCTCCGCCCCACAGACGGTTTTGTTCAAGCTCTCCCCACAATGTCATATAAAGAGAGAATGCAACAGGTCCGATTAAGGGCTGATACAGCTGTGTAATAATTTGTCTGTCTATATCTTGCAGCATCGATCTGCTTTTGACCACATACGGATCTACAGGCAGTACATCTTTCCAATAGTCAGCCATACATTCTCAAACCTTCCGAATTTGTTTCTACCTTTCATTTTACACCGTTTCTCATATCTATCAAATGCCAATTTTGCACATGAGAAAAGAGCTAGAAGAATCCTCTTAGCTCTTTTAACGTTCTTTTTTTATTAAGTCTTTTAATTCGTCGATAAAAACGTTTATATCTTTAAACTGCCGATAAACGGACGCAAACCGTACATATGCGACTTCATCAATCTTTGCCAGCCGGTCCATTACCATTTCTCCGACGAGCTCGCTTTTCACCTCGGAACAGCCTTGATTGCGAAGTTCTTTTTCAATATCAAAGCACACGTCTTCAAGCGTTTTGAGTGACACAGGCCTTTTTTCACATGCTTTTATGAGGCCGCGTAGCATTTTTTCTCTGCTGAATTCTTCGCGCACACCTTCTTTTTTCACGACGATGAGCGGGGTTTCCTCCACTTTTTCAAAGGTCGTAAACCGGTAGTGGCAGGATTCACACTCGCGTCTTCGGCGAATCGATTTTCCATCATCCACAGGCCGGGAATCAAGGACTCGCGTTCCGTTATGCTGGCATGAAGGACATTTCAATAAAATCAGCTCCCAACTATTTCGTTCCCTACAATGTATTTTCGGCAGCCTCCGCCTTTTAACATAAATGTGACAGCATCTGTCGGGAGAGCCGTTGTGTAAAGCTGTATGTACAGCATCAGGTGGTTTGTGAAAATCTCTTTCTTATTTTACAAAAAAAATGAAAAAAGAAAAAGCTGACCGCCTTGTTTCTTTATAAAAATAAAAGGAGCATAAGCTAAAAGCGCGTAATGGCTTTCTAGCTTCAGCTCCCTTTGTGTTCGTGTTTACTATAGTACTTTCGCTTGCGCCTGTTTAATTTGCACAGGCCCCATTCCTCTTGGTATTTCAATGTTTTCTCTTGTATCAGCATGTAATGCCTCTGCAATATGGTCAGCAGCAACATTAGGATCTAAATCTCCACAAGTATAAACATCAATGCTCGCATATCCGTGCTCAGGAAAACTGTGAATTGTTAAGTGTGATTCAGAAATAATCACAACTCCGCTTACGCCCTGCGGTGCAAATTTGTGAAATGCAACCTCGCGCACCTCAGCTCCTGATTTTAGAGCAGCATTTACAAACGTTTTTTCAATAAAATCCATGTCATTCAGCTTATCAAAATCGCATCCCCATAGCTCGGAGATAACGTGACGCCCCATTGTTTCCATAGTCATGGACCCCCCTTAACAAGAATTAAAAAGTGAAATTCCAACAACTGGGCCGGCCATTTACCACGGGGGAAAGTTAGTCCGGAGAGGTCCTAACCCTTTAAGTAATTCCGAAACAGTCTCAAGCAAGAAGTTCACGAAAAATAGTATACTGTGTTTAAGTCTAATTTGCAAGGTGCGTTTTTTCAGAAATAGGCTGTTAAGGGTTTTTTCTGCAAAATGCGTCCATGACCTTATTTTATACAGCAGATGGATATTTCATTCGTGCAGCTACATAACGAATCAGATCAACAACTCTGCATGAATAGCCCCATTCGTTGTCATACCATGCGAGCACCTTTACTTTTCTGTCTTCCATTACCATTGTCGTCAGCCCGTCAATGACCGCTGAATGCGAATTTGTATTATAGTCAGTTGAAACGAGCGGTTCATCTGAATAATCAAGAACACCATACATTGAGGTTTTGGCAGCCCGTTTAAATGCTTCGTTTACCTCTTTTGCCGTTACACCTGTTTTTAGGTCGACAACAAGGTCAACCAATGAGACATTCGGAACAGGGACGCGCAAGGCAAGACCGTGGAGCTTTCCTTCCAGATGCGGCATCACGAGCGATAGCGCTTTTGCAGCTCCTGTTGTCGTCGGAATGATGGATTCCCCGCACGCCCGTGCCCGGCGCAAATCTTTATGCGGATTATCAATATTTTTTTGGTCATTCGTATATGCGTGAACTGTGGTCATCAGCCCGCTTTCAATGCCGAATTCTTCATCCAGCACTTTGACAACAGGCGCAAGGCAGTTTGTCGTACATGACGCATTTGAAATAATGACATGGCGGTCAGCGTCGAACTGTCCCTCATTGACTCCCATCACAATGGTAACGTCTTCATTTTTCCCCGGAGCAGTCAGAATGACTCTTTTCGCGCCTGCTTCTATATGGCCCATTGCTTTATCTTTTGAATTAAACTTTCCTGTAGCTTCGACGACAATGTCAACATCATATTCCCGCCAAGGCAGCTGTTTGGGATCACGGCTGTTTAATAAAAGCACTTTCTTTCCGTTCACAATCAGGCTGCCCTCATCAGCAACAACCTCTTCGTCATACCTGCCGTGAATTGTGTCATACTTTATTAAATGAGCCAGCGTTTCTGCGGAATAACTGGCATTAATGGCCACTATTTGAATTTGATCGTCTAACATCGCTTTTCTAAAAACCATTCTCCCAATTCTTCCAAACCCATTGATCGCTATTTTTACCATCATGTTGGACACCCCTTATCAATATGTCATTCTAATTTGCTTTTATACGAAATTAGTATAACACATTAGAGAAAAATCGCCAGTACATATTGAAAAAAATCTCCGATTCTAACGCTAACTTTATGAGACATCATCGTTTTTTGGCACAGTTATTAGGCGCAAAAAAACAAAAAGCAGCCAGCGCTCTGCACTGACTGCCCTTTTTTACAATTCCTGTTTCAGCTTATCATTAAGTACGCTTTCTTCTAACACAGAAAATGTATCTCCGTACACTCTGTTAATATGATTCGCTCCCCAATCACACAGCATATTTAAAATCCCTTCTAAGCTGCGGCCGTATTCACTGAGTTCGTATTCCACTTTGGGAGGAACCTGATTGTACACAATCCGGTTAATGACACCGTCCGCTTCCAGCTCACGCAGCTGCTGGGTCAGCATTTTTTGTGTGATATTAGGCATCAGGCGCTTTAATTCACTCGTGCGTTTCTTCCCATGGGTCAGATGGCATAAAATGACGCATTTCCATTTCCCGCCGATCACTTCAAGAGTCGCTTCAACAGAAATGTTATATTTTTTCTTTTCCATACAGTCCATTCTCCTTACAGGCACTAAAAAGTGGCTATAGCACTTTCAAGTACGTACTTTTCTTTTTTAATGATATCTTTCATAATCACATTTGCCGGCTGATTTGAATCTGCTCTTTTATTTATATAGCTTACTCGGCAGAATTTCAATCATACAACACATCACAAAGGAGGGAACATGATGACTTCAGCCAATAAAAGCAGCCTTCCTGCACTTCTGGCACTGGCTATAAGTGCATTCGCTATAGGGACAACCGAATTTATCAGCGTCGGCCTTTTGCCGTTAATTTCTGATGATCTGGACATTCCTGTTACAACAGCAGGTTTGACTGTTTCCCTTTATGCGCTTGGCGTTACAGTCGGAGCGCCTATCTTAACTTCATTGACCTCAAGCATGTCACGTAAGACACTATTGCTGTGGATCATGTTGATTTTTATTGTTGGGAATACGATGGCTGCTACTGCCACAAGCATCGGGATTTTATTAGCAGCACGTGTGATATCCGCTTTTTCACACGGTATATTTATGTCGATCGGTTCAACGATCGCAGCGGATATTGTCCCTGAGAATAAACGAGCAAGCGCGATTTCGATTATGTTTACAGGGCTTACCGTGGCAACTGTAACCGGAGTTCCTTTCGGCACGTTTATCGGCCAGCAGCTCGGCTGGCGTTTTGCCTTTATGGTCATTATCGCTGTCGGAATCATTGCTTTCATTGCAAATGGCATTCTTGTCCCGTCGAATTTACGAAAAGGGACGAAAACGACAATGCGGGATCAATTGAAGCTTGTGACAAACAGCCGGTTATTGCTTTTATTTGTCATTACAGCGCTTGGGTATGGAGGAACATTCGTTGTATTTACGTATTTGTCTCCCCTGCTTCAGGAAGTAACAGGCTTCAAATCCGGCACTGTAGCAGTGATCCTGCTCGGATACGGAATTGCCATCGCAATCGGCAATATGATTGGCGGAAAGCTGTCAAACCGAAATCCGATTGCCGCTTTATTCTATATGTTTATCGTACAGGCAATTGTTCTGTTTGTACTCACATTTACGGCTCCCTATCAAACAGCAGGCCTTATCACCATTCTCTTTATGGGTTTGTTAGCCTTTATGAACGTGCCCGGCCTTCAGGTGTATGTCGTCATGCTGGCTGAGCGTTTTGTTCCGAGTGCTGTTGATATCGCATCTGCGATGAATATCGCGGCCTTTAATGCAGGAATTGCGCTCGGCTCATATCTTGGAGGTGTGATCACCGATTCAATCGGACTGATTCATACTGCTTGGATAGGCGGGTTAATGGTAGTCGCTGCAGTCATCTTGACGGGCTGGAGCCGCTTGATGGAAAAACAGGATCAACAGGCATCCTGACAATTTTAAATGTAAAGGAGAAAATAAATATGACAACACATTTACAAGCAACAGCAACTCTTCATAACGGGGTAAACATGCCACGGTTCGGCCTTGGCGTCTTCCAAGTGGAAGAAGGATCTGAATTGGTAAACGCAGTTAAAGCTGCTATTGTTCACGGATACCGCAGTATTGATACTGCCGCTATTTACGGAAATGAAGCTGGAGTCGGAGAAGGACTACGGAAAGGCATTGAAGAAGCAGGGATCTCAAGAGAGCACCTGTTTATTACATCAAAAGTATGGAATGCTGATTTAGGCTACGAGGAAACAATTGCTGCATTTGAAACAAGCCTGTCAAAACTCGGTTTGGAGTATTTAGATCTCTACCTTATCCACTGGCCTGTAGAAGGAAAATATAAAGAAGCCTGGAGAGCCCTTGAAGCACTGTATAAGGAAGGCCGTATTAAAGCGATCGGCGTGAGCAACTTCCAAATCCATCATCTTGAAGACTTGATGACAGCTGCTGAAATCAAACCTATGATCAACCAAGTTGAACTTCACCCCCGTCTTACACAAAAAGAGCTGATGGCATATTGCAAAAAACAAGGCATCCAAATGGAAGCTTGGTCACCTTTAATGCAGGGACAGCTGCTGGATCACCCTGTATTGACAGACATTGCGCAAACCTATAACAAATCTGTCGCGCAAATTATTTTGCGTTGGGATCTGCAGCATGGCATCATTACGATCCCTAAATCAACGAAGGAACATCGCATTAAAGAAAACGCGAGCGTATTTGACTTTGAGCTAACACAGGATGACATGAACCGAATCGATGCCCTGAATGAAAACCTGCGCGTCGGTCCTGATCCGGACAACTTTGATTTTTAATGAGAAAACACCGTTCGCTACGAACGGTGTTTTTGTCTTATGCCCAGCGGCTGATGATGTCATCAAGCTGCTGTTTAGTCTCTTCAAGCGTGCCGCTGTTGTCGATGACTTGATCTGCTCTTGCTGTTTTTTCCTCTAAAGGCAGTTGAGAGCGGATACGGCTGAGCGCGTCTTCTTCCGTCAGCTGATTGCGCTTCATCAGACGCTCCAGCTGAAGCTCCTTTGTCACACTGACCACAATAATTTTATCAACTAAAGATTCTAATTTACTTTCGAACAGAAGCGGGATATCCAGTACAACAAACGCCTCCTGATTCGCAATCGCTTCATCACGGCGCTTCAGCATTTCCCGCCTGACTGCGGGGTGAACAATGGCATTTAAAGCAAGTCGCTTTTGTTCATTTGTAAATACCAGTGCACCGAGCTTTTTTCGATCTATATCGCCATTGGGGAGCAGAATGTCTTGACCGAATTCGTCAATGATTTGCTGGTAGGCCGGCATCCCTTTTTCTACCGCTTGTTTGGCAATGATATCTGCATCGATAACGATTATTCTTTTTTCAATCAGCATATTGGCGACCGTGCTTTTGCCGCTCGCTATTCCACCCGTTAAACCAATGACCAAGGTCAAGAGATTCACTCCTTTTTACAATTTCCAGAGCCCGATCGTGATCAGCAAAATCCCCGGCAAAAACGCCATTTTATCAATCCATTTCCATTTTGACAGAATATGTCCGGCATTGATTCCGATCGATACAAACAGAGAGCTCATGATGGCCACGGAGATACTCATCACAATTGGTGAAAAACCGAGAATGGCTGCGCCTATCCCTGCTCCAAAGGCATCAATTGATAAGGCAACCCCCAATAACAATGCCTCAACTCCATTGATCACACCCGATTTGTCGATATCAGCACACATCGGTTTTCTTAAAATATGAATCACAATTCCTAATGACCGAACCTCTAAATTAAGCAGCGTTTTTTCATGCAATAAGTATTCTTTGTCTTTTTCCGGTTTGAAAAATTGATACAAAACCCACGCTCCAATTCCGACCAATATCAAACCGCCAAGCTTCTCTGTCACATATACAGGAAAAAACTTTGTCAGAAAGCTTCCGATCAGCATGGATATAAACATGACAACACCGGAACAGCAGGCGATAATCACAATCGCTTTAAACGGTATTTTCATTTTTCTCAATCCGTACGTAAATCCGACTGAAAAACTGTCCAAGCTGACAGCCAACGCCAGCAGCAGTATAGAAACCATTTGCATACCCGTTTCTTCCTTTCTGTTGGTGCTCTTATATAGACAAAAAATGCCCGGGATTCATCACCATCATATATATGGCAAAGTGAAAAATCCGTGTTTCGAAAAAGGCATCCTCTATTACAGAGTTATTGATATATGCACCGACAGCTTGGACAATGAAGCTTTAAGCTATTTTTTATGCTGGCACTTCGCACAAAAATGCGTGCCCCTGCCTCCGACGACGATTTTTGAAATCATCGTTCCGCAATTTTTGCACGGCTCGTCTTTTTTTCCGTATACAAAATGCTGCAGCTGGAACATGCCGATTTCCCCTTGGGAGTTGATATACGAGCGGACTGTGCTGCCGCCCGCGTCAATCGCTTCCTGAAGGGTATTTTTGATTTCAGCGTGAAGTGTTTTGATTGTTTTGTCTGATAATTGATTTGCTTTCGTCTCAGGATGGACACCTGCTCTGAAAAGAGCCTCGTCGACATAAATATTTCCGAGCCCGACAACTGTTTTTTGATCGAGCAGAGCGGTTTTGACAGCACGGTTTGTTTTGGCAAGCCGTTCTTTTAAATATGCACTCGTAAATTCTTCAGCGTCAGGCTCCGGCCCTAACTGAGAAAGCGGGAGCGCATCCGCCTCCTCTCCCGGTTTAAATAAGTGCATGGTTCCAAATTTCCGCACATCCCTGTAACGAAGCTGGGTTTCATCTGTCATTGTAAATATGACATGCACGTGTTTATCGTCTGGCTCCCCTGCTTGATGAAGCCCGTATTTCCCCTCCATTCGCAGGTGGGAAACCATCACATAATGATCTAAATGAAACAGCAGAAACTTTCCCCGTCTTCCGATAGACTGTATTGTTTCTCCTGCTATTTTTCGCGCAAATTCCTCCGGTTCGGCAGGCCGTTTAATAATATTCGGCCATCTGATCTCTACCGATTTGATTGTTTTTCCCTTTACAAGCCCGGTCAGAGTGCGCCGGACTGTTTCAACCTCTGGTAATTCCGGCACATCCATCACTTCCTATCTCTGTTTATTTCGCATCATACCAAGATGGGCCTGAGGCAAAGTCCACTTTTAACGGCACATCTAATGCCAGCGCATGCTCCATCACTTCAGGAACAAGCTTTTCTAGAATTTCAATTTCTTCCTTCGGCGCTTCAAAAATCAATTCATCGTGTACTTGAAGAAGCAGCCTTGCCCTCAGCTGTTTTTCTTTTAGTTTGGCAGCCATATCAATCATGGCTTTTTTAATAATATCGGCGGCGCTTCCTTGAATCGGCGTATTCATTGCCGTCCGCTCCGCAAAACTGCGGATATTAAAGTTTCGGCTCGTCAGCTCTGGAATGTAGCGGCGGCGGTGCATAAGCGTTGTCACATATCCTTTTTGCTTCGCTTCCTGAACGGAATCCTCCATGTACGCCTTTACGCCTTCAAAACTTTCTAAATAGCGATCAATGAATGCTCCGGCTTCCTTCCGGGTAATCCCGAGATTCTGTGACAGCCCGTAATCACTGATGCCGTATACGATACCAAAGTTGACTGCTTTCGCCTGACGTCTCATCGCAGATGTCACTTCATCCTTAGCGACATGGAACACATCCATTGCCGTTTTCGTATGAATATCCATATCATTCGTAAAAGCCTCAATGAGATTATGGTCCTTTGAAATATGGGCAAGCACCCGCAGTTCAATTTGTGAATAATCAGCCGCAAAAATGAGCCAGTCTTTTTCCGACGGAACAAAAGCTTGGCGGATTTTGCGCCCTTCCTCAAGCCTGATCGGTATGTTTTGCAGGTTCGGATCAGTCGAGCTGAGGCGGCCGGTTTGCGTTAAAGCTTGGTTAAAGCGTGTATGCACCTTATGCGTATCCGCCCTCGTCACTTTTAACAGCCCTTCAATATATGTCGATTGAAGCTTGCCGATTTGTCTGTACTGTAAAATATAGTCAACAATATCATGTTTGTCCGCCAGCTTTTCAAGCACATCAGCAGACGTTGAATAGCCTGTTTTTGTTTTTTTCACGACGGGCAGGCCGATCTTTTCAAACAAGATGACACCGAGCTGTTTCGGAGAATTGATATTAAACGGCTCTCCCGCAATCTCATGGATTTTTTCTTCATATTCCTTCAGCTTCGCGCTCAGTTCTTCACCCATCCGTTTTAAACGCTCAACATCGACCTTGACGCCAGTTGATTCCATTACGCCGAGAATCAGTGCAAGCGGCATTTCGAGCTCTTCAAATAGTTCAAGCTGATCATTGTTCTCCAGCTCCTGAACGAGCTTTTCCCGCAGACTTTGAATCGCCAACGCTTTTCGGACAAGATGCTCAGACAGTATGTCTTCTGACGGCACCGCCCGCTTTGCTCCTTTTCCGTAAACCGATTCGTCACTTGATACGAGATGCAGGCCGTAATCCTTGGCCACACTCGCCACATCATCATATGAATTGCCCGGGTTGATGATATAAGCTGCAAGAAGCGTATCAAATTCGGCTCCTTTCAGCTCAATGCCTTGCCAGCGCAAAGCGACAACAGCCCGTTTGCTGTCAAAGACCCATTTCTTCTGCTCGTCATTTTCCACCCATTCTTTAAATACCTCAGACGCCACAGCAATGTCTTTCGGAATAAAATAGGAGCCCGTTTCGTTTACGATCGAAAATCCGAGAATCGGCTCTTCATGATAATTATCGCCAATCTGTTCAACGACAAATGCGGATGGAGAAACCAATATTTCGCTCGTGACGTCTTTGACGGTTTCGACATCAATGTCTTCTAATTCCTGATCTTGCGCTGCTTCTTCACTGCCTTCCCCAAGACGTTCAAGAAGCGTATTGAATCCAAGGTCTTTAAAGATCCCAATCACCTGTTCACGATTAAAGCCTTGATATTCCAAGCCGGAAACAGACACTTCAATCGGGGCGTCCGTCATAATCGTCGCAAGTTCCTTGCTCATCAACGCCTGATCCTTAAATTCCTCAAGCTTTTCCTTCAGTTTCTTTCCGCTCACCTCATCAATGGACGCCAAGAGCTTTTCCACGGAATCGAACTGTTTTAAGAGCTTAATCGCTGTCTTCTCTCCTACGCCAGGCACCCCCGGAATATTATCAGAGGAATCGCCCATGAGGCCTTTCATGTCCACGATTTGTTCAGGCGTCAGCCCGTATTTCTCTTTGACGTGTTCCGGTGTGTAAAATTCGACATCGGTAATTCCTTTTCTCGTAATGGCAACTGTTGTTTTTTCTGTTGCCAGCTGAGTTAAATCCTTGTCTCCTGAAAAAACCTTTACTTCAAATCCGTCTTTTTCAGCCGATTTGGCCAGTGTGCCGATAATATCGTCGGCTTCGTATTGTTCCAATTCGTAGCGGCTGATCTGGTAGGCATCCAGCAGCTCGCGGATAAATGGCAATTGTTCGGAAAGCTCAGGCGGGGTTTTCTGTCTGCCGCCTTTATATTCTTTGAATGTGCTATGACGAAATGTTGTTTTTCCGGCATCAAAGGCAACCAGCATGTGCGTCGGTTTTTCATCCTCAAGCATCTTCATTAAAATCATCGCAAAACCGTATACGGCATTCGTATGAACACCTTTATCATTGCTTAACAGCGGCAATGCAAAAAACGCCCGGTAAGCCAGACTGTTTCCGTCTACAAGCACTAATTTTTTTCGTTCCGTCATTCAATATCCTCCTAAGAAGCAACAGGCTTCTATTCATCTCTTTCATAGTCTTTAGCTCCTCTTATTTTAACAAAGTTCAATTTGAAAGGAAAATACGTAAACTCTGAGGAGCAGACACAAAAAAGGACGGGAACACAAAATGGTTCCCGCCGTCAAAATTGGCTCCTTGGATGAAGGGGTTCTACTACATCCTACCAGCATAGGTTTAACAGTGCATGAAGATATTGTTAAACCTTTGTAAACATTAGGCGGACGTTTCTGCGAGCCGTTTCAATGTCACGGTAAAAACCGTTCCCCGTCCAGGTTCGCTTGTGACATCTATTTTCCCTCCATGCGCCTCTATTAAATGCTTTACGATCGCAAGCCCTAGTCCTGTGCCGCCCGAATTCCTGCTTCTGTCTTTATCCACGCGGTAAAACCGTTCAAAGATGCGCGGAATTTCCTCTGTCTGAATTCCGATCCCGGAATCAGCAACTTCAATCTGAATATCTTTTTCTCCCGGCTTTACATTAATGGCTACAGAGCCCCCCTCCGGCGTGTAGGTTAACGCATTGTTTACGAGATTAAGAAATACCTGTTTCAGTCTGTGCGGGTCACCTGACACATAGAGCGGGTCTTTCGGGACATTGAGCTGTAAGGAGATGCCTTTCTCATCCGCCTTATGCTTCAAAAGTGTTTCAATCTCACCAAGCATTTTGGCTGGTTCAAACGTGTCGACGCTGAGCGTGAAATTTTGCTGTTCGATTTTGGAGAGATCGAGAAGATCCTGAACCAAAGACTGAAGCCTTTCGCTTTCCTTTAAAATGATGGAAAGAAATTCAGAAAGCGCTTCTTTGTCCTCCATCGCCCCATCCAATAACGTCTCCGTAAACCCTTTAATGGACGTAATCGGCGTTTTCAGCTCATGAGAAACATTAGCCACAAAGTCCTTTCTTATCTGCTCTAATTTCTTCGTCTCCGTCATGTCATGGAAAACGAGCACAATTCCTTTCCATTCATCATCCGGCCCCATAATCGGAACGCCGTCCACTTCGAAATAGCGCCGTTCAATGTTAATCGGGAGCCTTAATAGCTTGCATTTCTTTGTCTCTGTCATAAAGATGTCTTCGACAAGCTGGATTACTTCTTCATGTTCAAATACATCATGATAAAGACACCTCAGCATCTCGTTCGGGTTGATATGAAACTGCTTGGCGTAAGCCCTGTTCACGAGATTGATAAAGCCTCTGCCATCAATCATAATCAGTCCGGAGCCAATATTTTCGATGACCGTCAGCAGGCGGTCCCGCTGCATTTCTTGCGTTCTCGTCATTTCCATCAGATCAACGGCCAAGCTGTTCATCGCACGGCCTAGCTTATCAGTGTGCCTGATATAGCCGCCGTACGTCCTGGCATCGTAGTTCCCCTTGGACAGTTCTGTCGCTACGTTTGTCGCTGCGTCAATTGACCTTTTATAACGCGAGGTCATACTGGAATAAAAATAAACAATGACAATAAGAGCGGTGAAAAGACTAGCCGTCAGCATTCCCCACAATTCGCCTTTTAAGCCGTAGCTTTTTTTAGAGACAGAAAGCAGCACATATCCTGTTTTTTCGCCTTCGCTTTTAAGCGGAAGTCCGTAATAAAGCTTGTTATCCGCTGTGGGAAGGACACCCTCATGACCGGAAACAAGCGCCTCTGCTTTTTGAGAATCTGCCGTGCTCCCCTTTGGCCCGTACAGCACCTTGCCATCTGTATCGATAACAAATGCGCTCACACCCAACGCGCCGCCTGCATCTTTAATGATTTTCTCATTTCTTTGATCATTCAGATTGCCGGCATTAAGCAGTGAAGCCATGTATTTGGCTTCTTTCTCAATGTATTCCTCCGCTTTCCTTTGATCAGCCGATTCAAAGAGCTGCTGCAAAAACAGTCCGAGGACGCTGAACACCAGAATCATACAGACAATAAGTAAAGAAAAAAAGCGCATACGGTGTTTATTCATTCATTTTTGGCTCCTCCAATTTATACCCCAATCCTCTAATCGTTTTTATATAGATTGGTTTTTTCGTATTGTTTTCAATTTTGTCACGGAGGTGGCTGATGTGCACATCAACAATTCTTGTATCCCCGGCAAAATCATAATTCCAGACAGCGTTCAATAAAAGATCTCTCGTCAGCACTCTGCCTTTATGCCTGCCCAAATACAGCAACAGTTCGAATTCTTTCGGGGTCAGCTCAAGCTGATCTTCTTTAAAATACGCTTCATAATGGTCAGGCAGAATTTTCAGATCACCAATGACAATCTGACCTTCAATTTCATCGCTTTTCAATTCACTAGAGGGCGCAGCCATTTCCGAACGTCTTAAAATCGCTTTGACTCTTGCATTTACTTCCCTTGGACTGAATGGCTTGGTCATATAATCATCAGCACCGAGCTCAAGTCCTAATACTTTGTCGAACTCTTCATCCTTCGCTGTCAGCATTAAAATCGGAAACATGAGTTTTTGCTGTCTCAGCTGCTTGCACACTTCAATTCCGTCCAGTTTGGGAAGCATCACGTCAAGCACAATTAAATCAGGCTTTTCTGTTTCCGCTTTTTTGAGTGCTTCTTCCCCATCCGAGGCGGTGATGACATGATAGCCTGACCGTTCCAAGTTGTACTGCAAAAGAGTAACAATAGATTCTTCATCATCCACAACTAAAATTTTCTTATTCATGCTGTGCCTCCAGTATTATAATTCCCCGACATCCTATTTCTCTATTTTATGTCATCTTAACATGTTTCATGATCTTATTTTAACGAAAGCAGGACATTCCGACAATTCGCCTTTTACATCATTTTTCAAAAGAAATAATGGTATTTACGAAAGCGATTTCATTTATAACAAAAAGAGAAAGGCTCTATTAAAAGCAAGCCTTTCTCTCATTTTATTAAGATAATACTTTCATGACATTTTTGACAGATTCAACTGATTTATTCAGCTGTGCTCTTTCATAGTCTGTCAGTTCAAGTTCAATGATTTGCTCAAGACCGTTGCCGCCTACAATTGTAGGAACACCAAGGTAGATGCCTTCATAGCCATATTCCCCTTCGAGATAAGCAATGGTAGGAAGGACGCGGCGCTGATCTTTCAAGATGGCTTCGACCATTTCGGTCAGAGAAGCCGCAGGCGCATAATACGCGCTTCCGTTTCCGAGAAGATTCACGATTTCGCCGCCGCCTTTTCTTGTACGCTCTACAATGGCGTCAATCCGTTCTTTCGGAATGAGCGTTTCAAGCGGGATACCGCCGGCATAAGAATAACGCACAAGCGGCACCATATCGTCCCCGTGGCCGCCAAGAACGAAACCAGTCACATCTTTTACTGACAGGTTTAATTCCTCTGCCACAAATGTTCTGAATCTTGCTGTATCAAGCACACCAGATTGGCCGATTACGCGCTCTTTAGGGAAGCCCGATTCTTTGTACACCGCGTATGTCATTGCATCAACAGGATTTGTCAGCACTACAATAATAGCGTCAGGAGAATATTTCACGATTTCTCGTGTAACACTTCTCATAATTTTTTCGTTTGTAGAGACTAGATCATCTCTGCTCATACCAGGTTTTCTTGCGATACCAGCTGTAATAACAACAATGGCAGAACCCGCCGTATCCTCATAATTAGAAGTACCCGTAATTTTCGCGTCAAAGCCTTGAACCGGGCTTGCTTCAAACATATCAAGCGCTTTTCCTTTTGTCGGGTTTTCCAATTGCGGGATGTCAACAAGAACAACATCTGCCAGCTCTTTTTGAGCGATTAAAAATGCAGTTGTCGCTCCGGTAAAACCTGCTCCGATAACAGAAACTTTTTTACGAGTATTTCCCATGTCTCTCTTCCCCTTTATAGCTAGTTTAGGCTGTTTCCTTGCTTAGTCCATGTTTTTAATCAGTTCTTCTCCGAACTCTGAACATTTCACTTCAGTCGCGCCATCCATTAATCTGGCAAAATCGTAAGTTACGACTTTAGAAGCAATTGTTTTTTCCATAGATTTGATTACCAAATCAGCCGCTTCGTTCCATCCTAAATGCTCAAGAAGCAGAACGCCTGAAAGAATAACAGAAGATGGGTTTACTTTATCAAGGCCTGCATATTTAGGAGCCGTTCCATGCGTCGCCTCGAAAATGGCATGTCCTGTTTCATAGTTAATATTCGCTCCAGGAGCAATGCCGATACCGCCGACTTGTGCAGCAAGCGCATCAGAAATATAATCGCCGTTCAGGTTCATTGTCGCAACGACATCAAACTCGTTCGGACGCGTTAAGATCTGTTGAAGGAAAATGTCAGCAATGCTGTCTTTGACAATGATTTTGCCTGCTGCCTCCGCTTCGCTTTGCGCTTTGTTAGCGGCGTCTTTTCCTTGTTCTTCAACAATACGGTCATATTGAGCCCATGTGAAAACTTTTTCACCGTATTCTTTTTCAGCCAGTTCATAACCCCAGTTTTTGAAGGCGCCTTCTGTGTACTTCATAATGTTTCCTTTATGAACAAGCGTTACAGATTTACGACCATGCTCGATTGCGTAATCAATGGCTGCTCTGACCAAACGGCTTGTTCCTTCTTCAGAAACAGGCTTAATGCCGATACCTGATGTTTCAGGGAAACGGATTTTGTTGACGTTTAGCTCATTTTGCAGGAAGCTAATGAGTTTTTTCACGTCTTCAGAGCCTTTTGCGTACTCGATGCCTGCGTAAATATCTTCTGTATTTTCCCGGAAGATGACCATATCAGTATCTTCAGGTCGTTTTACTGGTGAAGGCACTCCTGTAAAGTATCGTACAGGTCGTAAGCAAACGAATAGGTCAAGCTCTTGTCTGAGCGCTACGTTCAGAGAACGGATACCGCCGCCGACCGGTGTCGTTAACGGACCTTTAATCGCGATGAAATATTCGCGGATCACATCTAATGTTTCAGCAGGAAGCCACTCACCTGTTTTATTATAAGCCTTTTCTCCGGCATAAACTTCTTTCCATGTAATTTTCTTTTCGCCTTTGTATGCTTTTTCAACCGCTGCTTCCAAAACCTTCGAAGCCGAGTTCCAAATATCAGGACCGGTTCCGTCTCCTTCGATAAACGGGATAATCGGGTTGTTTGGTACGTTTAATACTCCGTTAGAAACTGTAATTTTTTCGCCTTGTGCCACAATAAAAACCTCCCAATATGTAATTCATATTTAGAAAACATTTTATTTTCCTCATATAGAAAACAAAATGACTTTTCTCAACATTCGATATAAAGTGTAAACCACGTTTGCCGTTCTGAACAAGAGGCTAACTTCATTAACGAAAGCCAGCCTCTAATGGTTCTTTAGGCTCTTTTTTCAATCGGAATAAATGCTTGTTTATCAGGACCTGTATAATCTGCACGCGGGCGGATCAGACGGTTGTTGTCATATTGCTCAAGAATATGAGCGAGCCAGCCGGACATTCTGCTTACAGCGAAAATCGGTGTGAACAAATCATGGTCAATACCGAGGCTGTGATAAACAGAAGCCGAATAGAAATCAACATTAGGAGGAAGCTTTTTCTCCGAGGTGACGATCTCTTCTATACGAATCGACATCTCGTACCATTTGCTTTCTCCTGTCAGGTTGGTCAAGCGCTTGCTCATTTCTTTCAGATGCTTCGCGCGCGGGTCGCCATGCTTATATACGCGGTGACCGAATCCCATGACTTTTTCTTTCTTTTCAAGTTTAGCGCGGATGTACGGCTCAGCGTTCTCCACTTCACCGATTTCTGTCAGCATTTTCATTACGCCTTCATTCGCACCGCCATGGAGAGGACCCTTCAGCGCGCCGATTGCAGCAGTAATGCCTGAATAGATATCAGAAAGTGTTGCGACACAAACCCTTGCTGTGAACGTTGACGCGTTCAGCTCATGGTCAGCATGTAAAATCAGCGCCTTGTTGAAGGCTTCAATCTCAATGGGCGAAGGCTCTTCACCGTTTAAGGTGTAGAGAAAATTCTCGGCAATGCCGTAGTCTTCTCTCGGTTCAACAGGTTCAAGGCCCTTGCGGATTCTGGAGAACGCTGCAACCAGGCCAGGCACCTTTGCCTGAAGACGGATCGCCTTTCTGTAATTGGCTTCCGGGTTCATGGTATCAGCCTCGCTGTCAAGCAGGCCTAATAATGAAATTGCTGTCCGAAGAGCAGCCATGGGATGAACATTTTCGAGGGAATAAGATTTGAAGTGCTCAATTATTTCTTGTGGAACGGCAGCTTCCTTTGCAAGCTGCTGCTTTAACTCTTCAAGCTCTTTTTTATTTGGCAGCCTTAAATGCCAAAGTAAATAGATGATTTCTTCAAAACTTGCGTTCTCTGTTAAATCATCGATATCATACCCCACATATGTAAGGGTATCATCAATAATAGAACTAACAGATGATGTTGTTGCTACAACCCCTTCTAGACCGCCTGTCGCTGTCATATATAACATCTCCTTTTCAATAAATTTCCCCTTTAAGAGTGTTGTAAAAACATGTGGCTTACTTAAAAAGCATGATGCAAGTATCTCTCTCCCCCAAAAAGAAAATGCTTACATTTTACAGCCTACTAGTACTGCAGCCTGTTGCTTATGAAAGAACATAACAAATTCTTATAAGCTTATTTAAGTTTAAGCCTATTCTCATTATAAACAATAATCAGACATTTGTTAAAGGTTTACCTATAAATTTTTTTTCATATCGTGATTTCTCCGTAAAAAACGCCTTTATTTGCGGGTTTTTGCATACAAAAAAAAGCGGCTTTTCGGGCCGCTTTTTTCATGAAGTGAACATTTTTACGAGCTGCATGGCAATATAAGCAATTCCCGCTCCGATCAGCGGCCCTACTGCAACACCGCCAAAAAGCGCGACTGCAAGAATGGTCCCGATCACAAGAGCAGTTGTAATATGCGGGTCATTTTCCAGCAGAGTCAGTCCGTTTTTGGCAATCAGCGCCACTGCGATACCCGCTCCCAAGGCGATCCAGGCATAGGAAGAACGCATTGCTTCTCCAAGCTGTTTAAATCCGATTTCTCCTGTAGCGATCGGCACAAGAACAGCGATGGTAATAATGGTCACACCCCAGTTGATGCCTTTTGACTGGATAGTTGGTAATAATTTTTGGTCAAGTCCAACGATTTTGATGATCAAAAGGACAGATACAGCAAAAAGCAATGATTGATTTTTCGCGATAAGTGCGATAGCCAAGAGTAAAATTAAAAATAAGTTCGCTTGTGTAAACATATGCTATCTCTCCTTTAAGATGTATGTATTCATATTCGGCCAGCGCGTGAATACATATATAAAATAGGACATGCTGCCGAGAGGAGGATCGATTTCGTGAATCAATCTTATGTCACTATTTTTTTCAGAACCCTCTTTGTCATATCAATTACCGGGGGATTGGTAGCTGTAGCCTATTATTCGTTTCCGTTAACATATCCGTTCCTAATCGCTCTTATTCTTTCATCAGCGATTCATCCTGTTGTTGACTATTTTGACAAAGTGACAGGATTCCCCCGAACGATAAACGTTCTGGGCGTGCTTGCTTTTTTTCTGCTCGCCGCCTTCGGCGTACTCACTATTCTGGTAGCCGAAATCGTAACCGGGACAGCCTATCTTGCAAAAACGCTGCCTCCGCATATCAGCACATTTATCTCATATTGCGCAAAATTGTTTACGGCTCATATCCAGCCGCTCTATAACGAACTGACCCTTTTATTTCAAGAATTGGAGACCAATCAGCAGGCTTCCATCGTTACACATATCCAAACACTCGGTGATTCTGCCGCTAAAAATGCCGGGCTGCTGCTGTCCCACATTCTAGAAATGCTCCCGAGTTTTTTCGCGCTTCTCCCCAACACAGCTGCTGTGCTCATTTTTTCTCTTTTAGCAACTTTTTTTATGACAAAGGATTGGCACAAGCTGAAAGCCATGCTCGTTTCCATTCTGCCGGATCGGGTTACAGTCAATGGCAAAGCCATCAGCAGCGAATTAAAAAAAGCAATGACCGGGTTTATCAAAGCGCAGGCCGTTCTTGTTTTTATTACGATGGTGATTGTATTTATCGGCCTTTCTCTCTTAAAAATTGAACATGCTGCAACAATTGCTTTTTTAATCGGGCTTGTTGACCTTCTCCCTTATTTGGGAGCGGGCTCCGTATTTGTGCCCTGGATTTTGTATTTATCGATTACAGGACAGCTGCCACAAGCGATTGGAATCGGTGTATTGTACCTCATCGTTCTGATTCAACGGCAGCTGACAGAACCTAAAATTTTAAGTAAATCTATCGGGATCGACCCGCTGGCAACGCTTATCGCCCTTTTTGCCGGTTTTAAATCATTCGGATTTTTAGGACTAATTGCAGGGCCGGCTGTTCTCGTTATAGTTCAAGCTTTCATCAAAACAGGCGCATTAAAGGAGATATGGTCCTATATCACCGTTCAGCCAAAATAAAACAGCAGCCCATTTTGCATGGCTGCCGTTTTTTATTTGATGATAATCCGCTTGTTCTTCGACATTCCTCTCAGCCATTTGAACAGAATCGGCTTACACCAGCTGCGGGTAAACGGGATAAGCAAACAGGCACCGGCCAAATCTGACAAAAAGCCCGGAAGCATCAGCAATAGACCGCCAATGAAAATGCACAGGCCATCAGCCATCGCTTCACCCGGCATTTTACCATATTGAAAATCACGCTGAACCTTGTAGTATACTTCGGTTCCTTGTTTTTTTGCAGCGGCTGCGCCGATAATGCCCGTCAGAATCATTAAAAGAACTGTCGGCAAAATGCCGATCAACTTCCCTGAAAAGAGGAATATGCCGATTTCTATTGCCGGAAATACAATAAAAAGCAAAAATAAAAATCTCATATCCAATCCCCCCACACGTGTAGCACGCCTCTGTTTCGTATAAGGCGAGATAAGAGAAAAGGAAGGGATTCCCCTTCCCGTTTCATCTGTGATTAAAGAACGCTCGCACGGCCTTGGTAGACTGCGCCTCTGGAAGCGTCAACTGTGATTTCTTGGCCTTCTGTTAAAATAGATGTCGCTTTTTCAAGGCCAACGATAACCGGAATGCCAAGGCTTAATCCAACTACCGCAGCATGACTTGTTAAGCCGCCTTCTTCAGTAATAAGGGCAGACGCCTTTTCAAGAGATGCCATCATGTCACGGTCAGTGCTTTTTGTAACAAGTACCGCACCGTCAGTCATTTTTTGCTCAGCTTCTTTTGCAGTTTGTGCAATGACAACCGAACCGAATGCTGATTTGCGTCCGATACCTTGTCCTTTAGCGATGATATCGCCGACAGTATAAACTTTCATTAAGTTCGTAGTGCCAGATTCACCGACAGAACCTGCTGTAATAACAATGAGATCGCCGTGTTTTACCAACCCGCTGTTCAATGAATTTTGGACAGCATCCTCAAGCATCTCATCTGTTGTGTTCGCATTTTGGCCGCTTTCTGCAAATACGCCTGATACAAGCGCTAGTTTTCTGGAAACAGAATCATTTACAGTAACTGCAACAATCGGCGCTTGCGGACGGTATTTCGCGATCATACGCGCTGTATGGCCGCTTTCAGTTGGTGTTACGATCGCAGCAGCATTGAGGTTAATCGCCGTATGCGCGACAGATTGTCCAATTGCGTCTGTAATCGTCATTCCTACTTGACCTCTGCGTTTAGAAAGAATTTCTTTATGATTTAAAGCTTCTTCAGAACGGGACGCGATGTTGTGCATGGTTTGAACCGCCTCAACCGGATAGTTTCCGGCAGCTGTTTCACCAGAAAGCATAATCGCATCTGAACCGTCGAAGATCGCGTTTGCTACGTCACTTGCTTCCGCACGAGTCGGACGCGGGTTGCGCTGCATGCTGTCAAGCATTTGTGTCGCTGTAATAACAGGTTTGCCAAGCGCGTTGCATTTTTTGATCAGTTCTTTTTGCACGAGCGGCACTTCTTCAGCCGGAATTTCCACGCCTAAGTCTCCGCGTGCAACCATTAAGCCGTCAGACACTTCAAGAATCGCATCGATGTTGTCAACGCCCTCTTGGTTTTCGATTTTAGGGATGATTTGAATATCCTGAGCTTTGTGCTCTTCAAGCAGCTCACGGATTTCAAGCACGTCCGTAGAACGGCGTACGAAAGACGCTGCGATAAAGTCTACTCCTTGCTCAATACCGAAAACGATGTCTCTCGCGTCTTTTTCAGTGATACCAGGAAGGTTGACACTTACGCCCGGTACGTTAACACCTTTTTTGTTTTTGAGTGTTCCGTTGTTTAATACTTTTGTTTTGATTTCGCGTTTAGCGGCATCAACAGCAAGTACTTCAAGACCGATAAGGCCGTCATCTAGGAGAATCGTTGAACCTTGTCCTACGTCATCGACTAAACCTTCATATGTCACTGAAATTTTATCTGTCGTACCTACGACCTCATCCATTGAAACGATAAGCTCCTTGCCTGTTTCAAGCTCAATGCCGCCGTTTTCCATCGTATGTGTGCGGATTTCAGGACCTTTTGTATCAAGCAGGATACCGACGTTTTTGCCGACCTTTTTGCTTGCTTCACGGATATTTTTAATTCTTGCACCATGTTCCTCAAAATCTCCGTGAGAAAAGTTCAAACGAGCCACGTTCATGCCTGACTCGATTAATTTCGTAAGCATTTCGATGCTTTCACTTGCCGGACCAATAGTACAAACAATTTTAGTTTTTCTCATTTGGTTCACTTCCTTCTGAAATCTTCAGCCTTCAGCTGTGCGTTAAATAGACAGTTCTTTTGAAAGCTTATACATGTTTTGCTCAACTGTGTGTTTTGTCTCTAATATTTCTATAATATCATGGTCTACAAGCTTATTGTTTTGTATACCCACACAGCGTCCGCCTTTTCCTTCAAGCAGCAGTTCAACTGCATATGCGCCAAGACGGCTTGCCAGCACGCGGTCAGCAGCGCTCGGAGAACCTCCGCGCTGGATATGGCCCAATACAGATACCCTAGTTTCAAGGTTTGTTTCTTCTTCAATGCGTTTCCCGAATTCAACGCCGCTTCCTACACCTTCGGCAACAATAATAATACTATGTTTCTTGCCGCGTTCGTGGCCGCGTTTTAAGCGGGCAATGATTTCGTGCATGTCATAGTCTGCCTCAGGGATTAAGATCGATTCTGCGCCCCCTGCAAGACCGGCCCACAATGCGATGTCGCCGGCATGGCGGCCCATTACTTCGATCACATATGTACGTTCATGAGAAGTCGCTGTATCGCGAATCTTATCAATTGCGTCAATTACTGTATTTAAAGCTGTATCAAAACCGATTGTAAAATCAGTGCCCGGAATGTCATTATCAATTGTACCCGGTACACCTACACATGGAAACCCGTGTTCCGTTAATTTTTTTGCACCCATATAGGAACCGTCTCCGCCGATGACAACAAGCCCTTCAATACCGAGCTTCTTCAAGTTTTCAATCCCTTTTTCCCGGCCTTCAACCGTTTTGAATTCAGGGCATCTTGCCGTATAAAGCTTTGTTCCTCCGCGATGTATAATATCGCCTACAGATCCAAGCTCAAGTTTTTCAATCTTACCGCTGATCAACCCTGCGTATCCGTTGTAAATGCCGTACACTTCAACATCATGATAAATCGCTTTTCTGACTACTGCGCGAACTGCTGCGTTCATTCCTGGGGAATCTCCGCCGCTCGTTAACACCCCTATACGTTTCATTTCATTCACCTCAGCAACATATATGATTAAACATAACACGATCATTGCCCTAAAAACAATGAAAAGGGATCTCCATCCTCCCTATGAAACCCTACCTATTATACAATTAATTAAATTGTTTTTAAATAAAATTTAAAGATTGTCACAAAAAATAAACGTGAGCCAAAGGCTTCACGTTTATTTAGTTTACCCCGATAAATTGATCTTCAACCGAGACTTTGCCAATTGCTCTATATTTTTCATAACGCTGCTGAATCAATTCTTCTTCGTTCAGCTTCAACAAAGTTTTTAACGATTGTTTGAGGGTTTCGTCCATATAGCTTGCCTGCAACTTGACATCGTGATGCGCTCCGCCTTTTACTTCTTTAACCATATGATCTATAATACCTAATTCTTTTAAGTCAGGCGCAGTGATTTTCATTGTTTCAGCTGCTTTTTTAGCAAGACTGGAGTCCTTCCATAAAAGTGCTGCAGCCCCTTCCGGAGAAATAACAGAATAAGTGGAGTTTTCCAACATGTGCATGTGATTGCCTACACCCAAACCAAGAGCTCCGCCGCTTCCGCCTTCACCGATGACAATGCAGACAACAGGCACTCGAAGGCCAGCCATCTCAAACAGATTTTTTGCAATGGCTTCACTTTGTCCTCTTTCTTCCGCTGCTCGTCCGGGGTATGCCCCCTTCGTATCAATAAAACAGATAATCGGTCTGTTAAATTTATCAGCTTGTTTCATGAGACGCAGTGCTTTTCGGTAGCCTTCAGGGTGCGGCATTCCAAAATTACGGACAAGGTTTTCCTTCGTGTCTTTGCCGCGCTGATGCCCGATTACCGTTACAGGAAGTCCGTGGAACTTTGCAATCCCGCCGACAATGGCTTCATCGTCCCCATACGCCCTGTCTCCGTGGCATTCAAAAAAGTCGGTAAACAGGTGTTCAATATAGTCAAGCGTTGTCGGACGTTCCGCCAGGCGCGCGATTTGAACCCGGTCCCAAGGCTTCAGATTTTTGTAAATATCATCTTGAAGCTTAGCGAGACGGTCTTCAAGCCGTTCGATTTCCGCACTTAGATCCATATCGGAATTTTGGGTGAATGTTTTTAGTTCGGCGATTTTCGTTTGCAGTTCAATCACTGGTTTTTCAAAGTCTAATCTTGCAGCCACTCAATGTCACCTCCTGTTTGATGCATATCCAGCAGATTTCCTAACGTTTTTTTCATGTCATTTCGATGAATAACCGCATCAAGCTGTCCATGCTTTAATAAAAATTCAGCCGTTTGGAAGTCCTCAGGCAGTTTTTCTCCTATTGTCTGTTCAATAATCCGTCTTCCGGCAAAACCGATCAGCGCGCCAGGCTCAGCGAAATTGTAATCGCCAAGGGATGCAAAGCTCGCTGATACGCCCCCTGTAGTCGGGTGTGTCATGACTGAAATGATGAGGCCTTGTTCTTCACTGAACAGTTTTAAAGCAGAGCTTGTCTTAGCCATCTGCATCAAACTTAATACGCCTTCCTGCATTCTCGCGCCGCCTGAAGCCGTAAAAATAATAAACGGAACTTTATCAGCTTTTGCTTTTTCAATCGCAAGTGTGATTTTTTCACCGACAACTGAACCCATGCTGCCCATTCTGAATGAAGAATCCATGACTGCAACAACAGCCGGGTATCCGCCGATGGTGCCTTTGCCTGTCACAACAGCCTCGTTTAAAGATGTTTTCTCACGGTCTTTTTCGATTTTTTCCATATACCCTGGGAAACCGAGCGGGTTTTCCGATAGCATTCCCTGATTGAATTCTTCAAAGGATTGTTCATCCATCAAGCTTTCAAAACGCTGTTTTGCATTCATCGGGAAATGATAATCGCAGTTCATGCATACCCGCATATTTTTATCCAACTCTTTAGTGAGCATGATTTTTTTGCACTTAGGACATTTTGTCATAATACCTTCCGGAACATCGTGTTTCGCTTGATCAGATGGCACGGAAGCATACTTTTTCTTTTTCGTGAATATATCCTTTAACAAATGATTACCTCCCTTTTGTGAAGGGTTCTCTTCACCGCATGTCATCAAATAGATAGACTTGCTAATAACTTTACCGAAACTATTGTACTTTTTTTGTCAAACGCTGTCATCCTCAATTCGACAACTTTTCATTCAATAACATGTTCGGAAAGGTTCGGATGAATTCAGATAAGACATTGAAACAACAGGTTTGGTAACGCATTCAAAAAAATTGTTAAACCCGCCTGAAATTTTTTTAAGACCAGCCTTTTAAAAAATTTCAGGCGCTAGTTTAACTTGAGAACAGCGCGTCGGTCTCCGCCAACACGCTGCCATTTTTGGAATGAATTACGATTATTCACCAATAATCGTAAGTTTTCTCGTTTTATCAGCAACTTCCTCAGGATCAACAGTGATTCTTGCAACACCTGTTTCCATTGCCGCTTTTGCCACAGCCTTCGCAACAGCAGGCGCAACACGTTTATCAAACGGTCCAGGGATGACGTAGTCTGCGCTGAGCTCATCCTCTGAGACAAGTGAAGCAATGGCTTCAACTGCCGCGATTTTCATTTCTTCGTTAATGTGAGTAGCGCGAACGTCAAGCGCACCGCGGAAAATACCAGGGAAGGCAAGCACATTGTTTACTTGGTTCGGGAAGTCAGAACGGCCCGTTCCAATAACGCTTGCACCAGCTTCACGCGCATCTTCCGGCATAATTTCCGGATTTGGATTTGCCATCGCAAAAATAATCGGGTCTTTTGCCATGCTTTGAACCATTTCTTTTGTTAACGCTCCTGCTGCAGATACGCCGATAAATACGTCAGCATCAACGATGACATCTTTCAGAGAACCGTCTTTGCGGTCTTGGTTTGTAAATGCCGCTACTTCGTTTTTGACATCGTTCATGCCTTCCGGACGCCCTTCATAAATTGCTCCTTTTGTATCGCACATCACGATGTCACGTACACCGAAATGGTGAAGAAGCTTGATAATCGCAATGCCAGCTGCACCGGCGCCATTTGCGACAACTTTAATAGATGACATGGATTTTCCAGACAGTTTCAGTGCATTTACAAGACCTGCTACCGTTACAATGGCAGTACCGTGCTGATCATCATGGAAAACCGGGATGTTTGTTTCTTTTTTGAGGCGTTCTTCAATGATAAAGCAGTTTGGTGCTGCGATATCTTCAAGGTTGACCCCGCCAAATGTCGGTTCAAGCAATTTAACAGTTTCAACGATTTTATCAACATCGTTTGTATTTAAAGCAATCGGGAACGCGTCTACGCCAGCAAAGCTTTTGAATAGAACAGCTTTTCCTTCCATGACTGGAAGCGCTGCTTCAGGACCGATATTTCCCAGACCGAGCACAGCTGTACCGTCAGTAACAACTGCTACCATGTTCCCCTTCATTGTATAATCATATACTTTGTTAATGTCTTCATGAATATCCTTACAAGGTTCTGCAACCCCCGGGGAATACGCAAGACTTAAATCTTCAGCGTTTCTGACTTCTACTTTCGCTTTAGATTCTAGTTTCCCTTGATTTACTTTATGCAGGTGCAATGCTTCTTCTCTTAATGACATTTTCTTAAACACTCCTTAAATGGGTATTGTTTGATTCGTATTTTGCTGCGTTCATTGCTGCATTCTGCGGAGTTTATCTATCTGAATATTTAAACAGGTTCACATAATTGCTCCAATTGTACAACAATCAGTGACACGTTACCACTGTTTTAAAACGACATTTTTTTGGCCCAACAGTTCTTTTAAGCGATATAATACCTGGTAATCCGCATTGATATGAAACGACTCAGGCAGCTTAATCGTCTGTTTCTGCCTTTCATAATAGAGATAAACGCCTGTTTCCCCTTTATGCTCCAGCAAAATGCGCTTAATCTTTGCCAAGGTCTCCTGGCTGTGCTTACTGCTTTCTATTTTTATATAAACCGATGGCGCTTTTTCCGCATCCATATTATCTAATAATTCTGCCTGGGACATGATGAACTGGACCTTATCCTGCCTTACTTCACATTTGCCCTCGGTGAACAAAAGAGCGCCTTCTCTTAAAACAGGGGAAAGCTGTCTGAATTGTTCAGGAAAGACTACGGCTTCCATTTCACCGGTTTCGTCACTGAGTGTTAAAAATGCCATATTTTGACCTGTTTTTGTCCGAATCGTCTTTATCCTCGACAGCAGGACACCGAGAGAAAGCGGCCTTTTAACAGCCTGCTGGGCCTGCAGAATGGACGCTGCCCCATGTGCGGCAAGCTGTTTTCGGTAGGCAGAAAGCGGATGATTTGAAAAATAAATGCCAAGCGTCTCTTTTTCAAACGCCAATAAATCCACAAGCGGAAGCTCTTCCGTCTCTACATACTTCGGCTTAATCGAAAACGATTCATCTAAAAACAATCCCATTTGGTCATCGTCCGCGGCGAATAGCTCAGCATGTTCCAAAGCAACATCAATGGATGCGAGCATCGTGGCCCGGTTTTGGCCGAATTCGTCCATCGCACCAGAAAAGATAAGTGCTTCAAGCATTTTGCGATTTACGTTTTTGGACGGCACACGAAAGCAGAAATCGAAAAGATCTTCAAATGGTTTCTCTTTTCTTGCTTTATAGATATCTTTGACTGCTGAAACGCCTACACTTTTTATCGCACGAAGGCTGTATCTGACAGATCCGTCTTCAACTGTAAACGGAAAACTGCTTTTGTTCACTGACGGAGGAAGGATACGAATCCCGCTCCCCTTTGCTTCGTAAAGATGTTGAGCTATTTTGTCCTCATTGCCAATGACGCTTGTCAGCAATCCGCACATAAAATATAACGGATAATGAGCTTTCAAATACGCAAGCTGGCAGCCTATCATACTGTATGCCACCGCATGGCTTCGATTAAAGCCATAGTTCGCGAATTTGACGATTAAATCGTAGACTTCATTTGCAGTGTCTACAGAATACTCCTTTTTTAAGCACCCTTCAACAAAATGGCTTCGCTCTTTGTCCAGGATTTCTTTTTTCTTTTTGCTGACCGCCCGCCTCAGCATGTCCGCTTCACCTAAAGAAAACCCTGCCATGCGGGAAGCAATCATCATAATTTGTTCCTGATACACAATAACGCCATATGTATCTTCTAAAATGCTCCTTACATCTTCATGAGGAAAATGAACAGGCGCCCGTCCATGTTTACGGTCGATAAAAAGCGGAATATTTCCCATCGGACCAGGCCGGTACAGCGCATTGACTGCCACAATATCCTCCAGACCTGAAGGTTTAAGCCGCTTCAAGACGCTTCTCATCCCTGCGGATTCAAGCTGGAAAATCCCTGTCGTATCCCCTCTTGACAGCAAAGAGAACGTTTTGTCATCACTGTACGAAATATTTGAAAGATCAATTTTAATCTTTTCTTCTTTTTCGATCATTGAAGTGATGGACTCAATCAAGGTCAGGTTGCGCAAGCCTAAGAAATCCATTTTTAAAAGGCCCAAGTCTTCAAGATGATCCATCGCGTATTGCGTCAAATATATCCCTTCATGCCCTTCCTGAAGCGGAACGACATCTGTTAACGGCTCTTCACTAAGGACCACACCCGCTGCGTGGGTTGATGTATGTCTTGGCAGCCCTTCTATTTTTAGGGCAATTGTATAGACTTGCTGAAGCAGGTTTGACTCGCGAAGCCGCTTATCCAGCTGAGGCGACTGTTTTCTCGCTTCATCCAGCGTTATGCCCGGCCTTGAAGGAATGAGTTTTGCAAGCTGATCAGCTTCCTTTGGGCTTACACCGAATACTCTGCCGACGTCTCGAAGCGCCGCTTTTGCCGCAAGTGTTCCAAAAGTAATAATTTGCGCAACATGCATCGCACCGTATTTCTGCTGCACATATTGGATGACTTCATCTCTTCTTGTATCCGGAAAGTCGATATCAATATCTGGCATGCTGATACGTTCGGGGTTTAAAAATCGTTCAAACAGCAAGTGATGTTTAATCGGGTCAACATCTGTGATATACAGCACGTAAGCTACAAGAGAGCCTGCCGCAGAACCTCTTCCCGGTCCCGTGACGATTCCTTTTTCATGAGCATGCTTCATAAAATCCCACACGATCAGAAAATAATCGCTGAACTTCATTCGTTTGATGATATCCAGCTCATACTGAAGACGGCGAATGTATCGCTCATCAGGCGTGCCAAGGCGGCTCCGGAGCCCTGCCATACAGATATCCGTTACATAATCATCGGCGGACGTTCCGTCTGGAGTCGGGAAAGATGGGAGACGGGCTTGTCCGAGACTGACATCCACCCGGCATTGTTCGGCGATTTCAACAGAAGCCAGCAACGCTTCGGGATGCTCCCGATAAATGTTTTGCATTTCTTCGATTGGTTTCAAATCGAGATCAGGAAGATCTTCAGCAGGTGCATCCGTCAATTTTTCACCTGCTTTAATCGCTTTCAGACAGCGATAAGCAGTCTTGTCTTCTTTCCTTATGTAATGCACATCGCCTGTCGCAGTAACGGGAATGCCAGTTTCTTCAGACAGCCGCAGAATCTGCTCAGACAAGGATTGATTCCCTTTAAAGGGCTGATACGAGACATAAAAGGCTTCTTTTCCGAATATCGACTGAAACTCAAGTGCAGCTTGAGCGGCCTGTTCAAACAGCCCTCCTTCAAGAAGCATTTCAATATATCCTTTTTCACCGGGCGTTATTGCAATAATGCCTTCTCGATAACTGTGAAGCCATTTCAGCTTTAGCCCGCCTTTTGATTTTGATTGCAGGACGCTGCTGATTTTCAGCAGATTTTGATAGCCTGTATTTGATTTTGCCAGCAGAACGAGCGGATAGGCTTCAAGCTCGTTATCATCTGTAAAAACAGAAGCCGTCAAACCGATTATCGGGTGAATCCCCCTCGTCTTGCATGCTTTATAAAATTGAATAGCTCCGTACATGACATGATCATCTGTCAGCGCCAAAGATTCATATCCGAGCCTGTCAGCTTCACTGACGAGCTCTTCCACAGCCGCGGCGCTGTTTAGCAGGCTGTACCCGCTATGCACTTGCAGGTGAACAAAAGACATGCTATCACCTCTTTCTCAATACGCTCCATTTCTTTCTTCATTATAAGTCCGGTTTCCATAAGAAACAAATGTTCTTTTTCGACTGGTCATCATACTTGTCCTGAAAACTCAATATGATATAAAGGGTGAGGTGATAAAGATGGATCAGGAAGCAGGATTTATGGTGAATTTTATTAATAGTTACTTCATTGCCTTAGGGGTGCTGATCGGAGGCGCACTTATCGGAGGACTCGGAGCCTATTTGGCAGGCGAAGCGCCGCTTACGGCCATTACAAAGCTTGCGAACCGGTTAAAAATATGGGCGCTTGTCGCAGCTATCGGAGGCACCTTTGATGCAGTATACAGCTTTGAACGCGGCATTCTTGAAGGCAATACAAGAGATATTTTTAAGCAGCTTCTTTTGATTATCTCAGCCATGGGCGGGGCGCAAAGCGGCTGGCTCATTATTTCATGGCTGACTCAGGAGCATCTTTCTTCATGAGGATTCCACAGCAGTACAAAAAACCAGGGTGGCAGCGCTTTTTCGCGGGAATGATGTGCGGAGCCATAATCAGCTGGTTCTTTTTCCTGTTTACTTATGGAACATTCCAAGAGGAACAGGTCACCCTCATTGAAAAACAAAAAGAGCATGTAAAAGACTTGAACAATCAAATTTCGATCTATCAGGAAGACCTCCATAAATTGAATGAAGATAATAAAAGAAAACTGCTGATTCAAAGCGTCAGCGTCAAACTGCTGAATGGAGATAAATATAAAATATCGCAGCCGGATAAAACGAAATTCGAGGAACATGTAAAAGATGATATCTCAGAGGTGATTACAAAAGACATCGAAAGCGTCTATCAAACAAAGGATCTTTTAAAACGGACTATCGAAAATAAAGTCTATATGATCAATGAAAAAAAATACGAAGCAACCGTTAAAGAATTAACAATTTATACAAGACTGACCGTAGAGCTCGAAATATCATTCGCCACGTAATTATGGATTTTTTTAAAATTCACCAAACTTCTGTCGCTTTTTCCCATTCTTTTTTATAAACTATATGTGAGGCTTATTGACGAAAGGAAGGAGGAAGGGAAATGGAGGTTTACAGTGACCGTCAGTTAGCAAAAGATCAAACAGCCCGAATCAGACAAGGTTTTTCTGCATACGCCGAAACAAACTCACTCGCTTCCCTCATCAAAAAAGAACTTCAATCTCACAATCTCCAAGTCTATGAGGACCTTACTGACTTTGGATGCTGGTTCATTCCCGTCACTGGTGAACACTAAGAGAGGGTCTCCCCTCTACTCGTGTTCTTTACATAATGTTTCAAGATCGGCTAAAATCCGATCAGCCTCATCCCAGTTGTAAATAGAGGCCCCTGAGGCAAGCGGATGCCCTCCTCCGTTATATTTCCGGGCAAGTCCGTTAATGACAGGTCCTTTTGAACGGAATCTGACTCTGATTTGATCGTCTTCTTCTACGAAAAACACCCAAGCGCGAATGCCTGAGATATTGCCAAGCGTCCCGACAAGCTGAGACGCTTCCGAAGCCGTTGTGCCAAACTTTTCAAGCGTATCTTTTTTAATGAAAACAGAAGCGGCTCCGTTTTCGGACAATGACACATTTTGGAAGATAAAGCCATTAAGCTTCACTACATTCAGTTTTGTTTCATACAATTGATTAAACAGCTCTGAGGAAGAGAATGGATACTGAATGAGCTCGCCTGCATATTTTAATGTTTTTTCCGTTGTATTCGGAAATAAGAAACGTCCGGTATCTCCGACAATGCCGGCGTAGATCAGCTCTGCCGCTTTCGTATTAAGCTTCCAGCCATGCTCTTTTCCTTCTAAATACAGTTCGTAAATCATTTCACTTACTGAGCTTGCGCTTGTATCGACCCAGAGAAGGTCTCCGTATGGATCTTCGTTCGGATGGTGGTCGATTTTCATCAATTTGGCTCCTGAAGGAAAACGCTGATCGTCAATTCTTTCTTGATTTGCCGTATCACAGACAATGACAAGTGCGCCTTCATATGTTTCATTGTCCACCTCATCAAGGGAATATAAGAAAGAGAGGGACGGTTCCGGCGTGCCGACTGCGAAAATATTTTTTTCAGGATATGATTCACGCAGGATTTCTGTAAGCCCGCACTGTGATCCGTAGGCATCCGGATCAGGACGCACATGTCTATGTATGATAATCGTGTCATATAATGATATGGTTCTGATCAGTTCTGTTTTCATTTGGTACTCCTTTATTGTTTTTATTCATTAAATCACATTCTCTGCCGACGGAAAAGATAAAAACGTCAAAACCAAGCCCGTTTTTATTAGGATGGGTTTGTAAACTTTTACGATGGAGGATTTCATTTATGCTGGTTCTTGTTTTTTTGATTGGGCTTTCAGCCTGCTTTTATGTGTATTATAAAGTAAAAGACATACGGGCAAAACAAGCTTTGGAAAAAGAAATCTGTTCAGCAAAATCAAGCATGGCCTTAGGATCGCTGGTCCTATTCTACGGTCTCAACCAAATGATATTATTCCATTCAGTATTAACGTTAGTCATCGGCGGCATCTTTATCATCATAGGAGCAGGAAGCGCTTGGGCAGGTTATAAGGCTTACAGGCATTACAATCCCCTTCACGCTAAAGAAGCTGAAAGAGATCACGCGTAGGGGGCGCCTGACGTCCCTTAGCTTCTTTCCATCAGCTGAACCATCAGCATCGCTTTTGACACGATATGGCCTTGGTTATGCACCTCTACCTCCATTTTTCCGAACTTTCGGCCGGCCTCTAAAATGCGCGGTTTGACTTCAATGACCGATTCCATCTGCACAGGCTTCAAAAAGAAAATGGTGATGCTTTCTATGACAAGCTCGCCGCGTTTTTTCGAGCGTAAAAAACGGTTTGCCGCTTGCGTCAAAATGGTCGTAAACACACCATAAGAAATGGTTCCGAGCTGATTTGTCATCTGCGGTGTAACCTCATACTCGTAAACCGTTTGCCCCTCTTTATCATTGTCCTCATCTTTAAATCCCCTTGAAACGATATCATCAAGCTTCTCTCCGACCTGCGGCTGCTTTTGAATCATTTGGAGGGCCTTTAACACGTCTTGGCGGCTGATTATGCCGATCAGTTTTTGGTGTTCGTCCGTGACGGGAAGCAACTCGATCCCTTCCCATACCATCATCTGCGCAGCTGAGGCGACAGATGTTTTCCCAATCACCGTAACCGGATTTTTGGTCATGACCTTTTCGATAGGTGCATTTCGGTCATGGCCGGCAATATCTTTTGATGTCAGAATGCCGTGGATTTTCATCTGGTCGTCGACAATTGGAAATCGGCCATGCCCCGTTTCAAAGTTTTTCTCATACCACTTTTCAAGCTTTTCCTTAGGCGAAAGATATATCGTGCGGTCAGCGGGCGTTAGGATGTCCTCCACCAGGACAATTTCTTTTTTGATCAGCTGGTCATAAATCGCCCGGTTGATCATTGCGGCGACTGTAAAGGTGTCATAGCTTGTTGATAAAATCGGCAGCTCAAGCTCATCTGCCAGCTGCACAATGCTGTCATCCGTATTGAAACCCCCGGTCACCAATACAGCCGCTCCCGCTTCGAGCGCTTGTCTGTGTGCATTGATTCTGTTTCCGACAATCAAAAGATTGCCTGCCGCAGTGTAACGCATCATCGCGTCCAGCTCCATCGCGCCGATAACGAACTTATTCAATGTCTTATGAAGCCCTGCCCGGCCTCCGAGCACTTGTCCGTCTATGACATTTACGACTTCTGCATATGTAAGTTTTTCAATGTTTTCTTTTTTCTTTTGTTCAATTCTGATAGTGCCCACACGTTCGATTGTGCTGACAAACCCTTTATTTTCTGCTTCCTTGATCGCTCTGTACGCAGTGCCTTCGCTTACTTTCATTTCCTTTGCAATTCGTCGCACAGAAATTTTTTCACCGACAGGCAGTGAATCAATATATGTTAAAATTTGTTCATGCTTCGTTGCCAAGCCTTTCACCTCTAAGGACAGTCTTCTGTTTTTATTATAAGGGCTTGGAGGATTTGTACGCAATGAGGCTGGAAAATAAAAAAACATCTCCTGATTCATCAGGAGATGTTTTCATCCGTTTAAAGCTCGATCGTCTCACCAGCAGCCATTACTTTACCGACTCCGCCCGGCAGGCTGTCAGCAAATGCCTCAGGATCTTGTTCGATGACCGGGAATGTATTGTAGTGCACCGGCACGACCTGCTTTGCCCGCAGCCATTCAGCGGCAAGCTTGGCGTCTTCAGGCCCCATCGTAAAGTTATCGCCAATCGGCAGGAAGGCAAGGTCAATATGATTCAATTCGCCTATCAGCTTCATATCTGAGAATAGAGCCGTATCACCCGCGTGGAAAATTGTTTTACCTTCGACAGTCAGCAAAATACCGGCCGGCATGCCTGTGTACGTGATCGTTTTGTTTTCTTCGTCTGTGATCGCTGATCCGTGAAAGGCCTGTGTGAGCTTCACTTTTCCAAAATCGAACTGGCGAGAGCCGCCGATGTGCATCGGATGAACATTCAAGCCTTTCCAGCCTAAGTACACGGCGAGCTCGTTTGGAGCTACGACAAGCGCATTGTTTTGCTTGGCGATTTGCTCTGTGTCGCCGACATGATCATTGTGGCCGTGCGTCAATAAGATGACATCTGCTTTTACATCCTCCGGCTTGATATCCGTTAACGAATTCCCTGTCAAAAATGGGTCAAATATTATATGGTGCTCCTTCGTTTCCACTGTAATGACAGAATGTCCGTGATATGTCACTTTCATTTCTTTCACCTCGTCACGATATTTTGATTTTTTATTTTCCCTTTTTAAAAAGCTGAAAAACTTATGTTGCTTGATTCTTATTAATGACATTGAGGCCACCGGTGGCTTCAATGACAGTTCCTGTTACAAGGTCTGAGTTCTCCTCACACAAGAAAGCGATAATCCGGGCGATATCTTCGCCTGTGCCGGATCTTCCAATCGGCGTTTTTTCTTTGCCGATTCGCTTTCTGGCTTCCTCTATTGAGGCTTCCTTCATCCCACCGACAATCTCTCCTGGGCAAACCATGTTAGCGGTTATGCCGAATTCAGCTTCTTCAATGGCAATGGTTTTCGTCAAAGAGGCCAAACCTACTTTTGCAGCGCCAAATGCCGATCGATGAAGCCATCCGGGCGCATGCGCCGCGCCTTGGAATCCGTATGTGATGATGCGTCCGAATTGCTGTTGTCTCATCGCGGGGATAATCGCTTTGAATAAATGAAAGACAGCGCTTAAATTACCTTCCAGCATGCCGTACCATTCATCATCAGTGTAATCAGCTAACTTTTTACGTTCAAATATGTATGGCCCCGCGTTGTTAATCAAAAAGTCGATCCTTCCGAAGCGGTTTAAGGCAGCCTCTGCCATACGCAGCAGATCTTCTTTTTTTGTGACATCACCTTTTACAAATTGCAGCCGGTCAAGACAATCATGACAGGCTTCCTTTAGGCAGTTGACAGCTTCCTCGTCCTGTCTGTAATTGACTGTTACTGAATACCCCTTTGCAAGCAAAGTCTCAGTCACTTTGCGTCCTAAACCTTTTGAACCGGCAGTAATTAAAGCATGTCGCACATGAATACCTCCCAAAGCAACGTCGCCGCTTTCATAAAGCGTTTCTTCTTCTACTTTACTATAAAAGGCCTTCAATATCACTTTTTACACTTTGACATACAAAAAAAGCTGCCTGTACAGACAGCTTATTTGGCAGTAGACGAAGATTCCTGATCAGGCATATCGACATAACCGCTTTGATATGCTTCTGAAATAAGCCTTGTCGTCTCCTGGCTTTCTTGTTCATCATATATATAGCGTTCCGGCTCTTTTTTCATCATTTAGCCTCCCATCATCATTGTAGAGATAGGTTGGCTATAATGATGAGATTTTATGAAGGAAATATTAGCAAACTCCGGCTGCAACGCAAGCTTTCGCTTTTTCAAGCGCCTGCTCCACCTGTTTGAACCCAGTGCCTCCTGCGCTCATTCTTTTTTCAACCGCGTGGTAAGGGTCTAAGACCGTGTAAATATCTTCTTCGAAAAGCGAGCTCGCCTGTTGAAAATCACTAAACGGCATATCGCTTAAATAGATCCCTTTTTCAATACATGTGTACACAAGTTTCCCGACCACTTCATGCGCTTCTCTGAACGGCATTCCTTTTTTCGCTAAATAATCGGCCAGTTCTGTCGCATTTGAAAAGTCTTGTTTTGTCGCTTGCTTCATGACCTCTTTGTTTACAGTCATCGTTTGGATCATGCCCGTGAAAATTTGCAGGCTGCCCTCGACTGTTTTTACCGTATCAAACATGCCTTCTTTGTCTTCCTGAAGATCTTTATTATAAGCGAGCGGAAGGCCTTTCATGATCGTAAAAAGCCCCATCATATCGCCGTATACGCGTCCCGTTTTCCCACGAATCAGCTCTGCCATATCAGGGTTTTTCTTTTGCGGCATCATGCTGCTTCCAGTGGCATACGTATCGTCAAGCTCGATGAATTTAAACTCCTGAGAGCACCATAGAATGATTTCTTCAGAGAAACGGGATAGGTGCATCATCAGCGTACTGCTGTTGCTTAAAAATTCCAAAATGAAGTCTCTGTCGCTGACGCCGTCCAGACTGTTTTCATAAATGGAATCAAAGCCGAGCAGTTCTGCTGAATAATTACGGTCGATTGGGAAGGTTGTTCCCGCGAGTGCACCGCAGCCTAACGGAGACTTGTTAATTCTCTTCATTGAATCCTGAAAGCGTTCCTTATCGCGCTCAAGCATCCAGAAATAAGCGAGCAGGTGGTGAGCGAATGAGATCGGCTGTGCGCGCTGCAAATGTGTGTAGCCCGGCAAAATCGTTTCGACATTCGCCTCCGCCTTTTCAATCAGCGTGCTTTGGAAAGCTCCAATCAGTTCGATGATGTGGCTGACATGATTTTTTAAGTATAAATGCATATCAGTCGCCACCTGGTCATTCCGGCTTCTGCCGGTATGCAGCTTACCGCCGAGAGGGCCGATTTCGTCAATCAGCATTTTCTCAATATTCAAATGTATATCTTCATAATCGACTGAAAATGCCAATGCTCCCTCCTCTGCTTTTTGCAGAAGGGTATTCAGCCCCTCACGGATTTTCTGCTCTTCTTCCGCTGTCAGGATACCGCATTTTTTCAGCATGGCAGCATGTGCGAGAGACCCTGTAATGTCTTCAGTGACTAAATTTTGGTCAAATGATATGGACGCGCCAAATTCGTCGACCCATTTTTCCGGTGTTTTTTGAAACCGGCCTCCCCAAAGCTTCTTCATGCTTTCATCTGCTCCTTCTTTTTCACGATGCTGTTCACTTTTGTCGGAAGTCCCCAAAGCTCAATAAATCCAATTGCCGCATGGTGATCAAACGCATCGTCTTTCGTATATGTTGCAAGTTTTTCATCATATAGAGAGTATTCTGATTTACGCCCCTCTACAATCGCATGGCCTTTAAACAGCTTCACACGGACAATACCTGTGACATGCTGCTGCGTTTCCTTTAAGAAAGCGTGCAGCGCATTTTTTAATGGCGAGAACCATAAGCCGTTGTAGATAATCTCCGACATTTTTTGCTCGATGATCGGTTTAAAATGAGCGACCTCTTTCACCAAAGTTAGGTCTTCTAGTTCTTTATGCGCTTTGATGAGTGTCATCGCACCAGGGCATTCGTAAACTTCCCGGGATTTAATGCCGACAAGACGGTTTTCCACATGGTCGATACGTCCGACACCGTGTGCGCCTGCCACTTCATTCAGCTTTAAAATCAATTCAGAAAGCGAGTAGGATACACCGTCAATCGAAACAGGCACGCCTTGTTCAAAAGCAATTTCAATCACTTCCGGCGTGTCCGGCGTTTTTTCCAGCGGTGCCGTTAAATCGTATGCACCTTCTGGCGGCGCTGCCCATGGATCTTCTAAAATACCGCACTCGTTTGCGCGGCCCCAGAGGTTTTGGTCGATAGAATACGGGCTGTCAAGATTAATCGGAATCGGAATGCCGCGGCTTGCCGCATATTCAATTTCTTCTTCACGTGACCACTGCCATTCGCGAACCGGCGCGATAACTTCAAGGTCAGGGTTTAATGATTTAATAGAGACTTCGAAACGAACCTGGTCATTTCCTTTGCCTGTACATCCGTGCGCGATGGCCTGCGCATCTTCTTTTTCCGCAATCTCAACCAGTTTTTTCGCGATAAGCGGCCGGGACAATGCCGAAACGAGTGGATATTTCCCTTCATACATCGTATGGGCCTGCAGAGAGATAAGCGCATAGTCCTGTGCGAATTCTTCTTTTGCATCGATCACGTAGGAGTTTGTTGCACCGACTTCCAGCGCCTTCTGCTGAACAAATGCCAAGTCTTTTCCTTCACCGACATCCAGACAGCAGGCGATCACATTATATCCTTGCTCTTGGAGCCATTTTATTGCGACGGAAGTATCAAGACCTCCTGAATATGCTAACACGACTTTTTTCTGTTCTGACATGATAATAATCCCCTCTCAACTGTGTTTCTTTTTGTATAAAAATAAATTATATTTAATAAAAATGCATTTTGTATGTATACACTGTAACAAGTATGTTTCTTTTTTTCAAGCCTTTTATAAAAAAACTTCACCTGAATTTTCAGGTGAAGTTTCGCAGTATTTATTCATTTACTTGTCTTTTCTGATTTCTCTGACCACATGTGCAAGTTCAGGAATAATAAGCTTATTCATTGCCAGCTTTACCGCACCGCTTGAGCCTGGTGTTGAGAAAACAGCTGTATGCTGGATGACGCCTGCGGCAGCTCTCGACATAATCGCGGCAGAACCGATATCCTCTGTATAACTCAGCATCCTGAATATTTCTCCAAAGCCCGGCAGCTCTTTCGAAAACAGCGGCGTAATGGCTTCAATTGTGACATCCCGATTGGCTATGCCTGTCCCGCCGTTTAAGAGCACTGCGTCTGTATGTTCATCCAAGCACCCTGCAAGCACAGCACGCTGCAAAGCATCCTTTTCATCTTTTATGATTTCATATGAAGCGATGTGATGACCTGCATCTTCTAAAAACGAGATCATCAGCTTCCCGCTTTTATCGGTTTCTTCCGTTCTCGTATCACTGACTGTGATCACTTTGCATCGAACAATATCAGGAGCTTCTTGTTTATGCTCTTGAACACTCATCGTTCCACCTCTTTTATTTTTTCTGTCTGTCACAATCATGCATGAACAAAAAAGCACATTCAAGAGAATGTGCTTTCATACGATTTATTCTGCTAAACGGACAACGTCACGTGCAATCATGACTTCTTCATCAGTCGGAATGATCATGACTTTCACTGGAGAATGCGGATAGCTGATGAAGCCTTCCTCGCCGCGAACGTTATTAAGCGCAGGGTCCCAGTATACGCCCATAAATTCTAAGCCGCAAAGGACGCGCTCTCTCACTTCTATACTATTTTCACCGATTCCCGCAGTAAAGATAATCGCATCCACACCGCTCATTCTTGCTGCATAAGAACCAATGTATTTGTGAATTCTGCTTGCGAAGACTTCCAGCGCCGTTTCTGCTCGCTCATTTCCTTCTTTCGTTGCTTTAACGATGTCACGAAGATCGCTTGAGAAGCCAGAGATACCGAGCAATCCGCTTTTTTTGTTTAATGTTTCCAGTACTTCGTCAGCTGTCTGGCCTGTTTTCTCCATGATATATGGAATCAAGGCAGGATCAATGTTTCCAGAACGGGTACCCATTGCAACGCCAGCAAGCGGCGTAAAGCCCATGGATGTATCAATTGATTTTCCGCCTTCAATAGCTGCAATACTCGCGCCGTTTCCGAGATGGCAGGAAATCAGGCGCAGGTCTTTTAATGGGCGGCCCAGTAGTTCTGCCGCGCGCTCAGACACATATTTATGTGAGGTGCCGTGAAAACCGTATTTACGGATGCCGAATTTTTCATAATATTCATATGGCAGGCTGTACAGGTAAGACTGTTCAGGCATTGTTTGGTGGAACGCCGTATCAAAAACAACAACCGCATGAACATTTGGAAGCACTTCTTTGAACGCTTTAATTCCAACGATATTTGCCGGGTTGTGAAGCGGTGCCAATTCAGAGATATTTTCAATTTCCTTAATCGTTTCATCCGTCAATAAAACAGAATCGCTGAATTTTTCTCCGCCGTGCACGACACGATGCCCGATTCCGTCAATTTCATTTAAATCCTTAATAATGCCAAATTCCGTTAATTTGTTCAGCAGCATTTTAACAGCTACCGCATGATCCGGAATATCAGTAACTTCTGTATTTTTTTCGCCGTTTACAGAAATCGTGAATACGCTGTCGGCGATACCAATTCGTTCAACTAAACCCTTCGTTAAAACGGTTTCAGAAGGCATTTCGAAAAGCTGAAATTTCAAAGATGAGCTTCCTGCGTTAATTGCAATAATTTTGGACATGATTGACGCTCCTTTATACTCTGTATCAACAACTTCGTTTTCGTACTTTTTTCCCGGTGAATATCTTTACTTCTCCGAAAATATCTGACTTTTTCATTTAAACATTGTCATGCCAGCATTTCAAGTGAACTTGTGTATTGATAACGCTTACAATAAGAAGTCATTATTTTCAGATATATCGTCTGTAGATTTTGTAATGACGAACGCTTACATTTAGCGGGTTTTCCTTCTGTATTTTGTGTTTCAAAACTTGATTCAATTCGTCAGACCGATTTCAAGAGCATAAATAAAAACAGCTTAAGCACCATCGCATGACGGCTGCCTAAGCTGCTGTTCGACACCTATTTCTCTTTTTTAAACCACTCATCAAATTGAGCCATCATATCAAGCATTGCCTTTTGATTTGAAAAAGACGGCAGACTCGCAAGCAGAATTTGACTCGGTGCTTTCGTCTCTGTTCCTTTTTTCTGAAGTACAAGGATGCTTTTCGCATGTGCCTCATCTTTAAAAATAGATTTTGGCAGCTGCAAAAGCGCGTTGATATGAACTTTATCTTTGAAAAATTGTTTCAGCTTTTCGCTTTGGGAGCTCTCAAATAAATGATTCGGGATCATAAAAAATGAGTAGCCGCCCGGCTTGGTATGTTTGAGACTCTGTTCGATAAACAGATGATGGGCGTAGGAATGGCCTTCATCCGCTTTGAGTTCAAATGCTTCTGCCCCCTCGTCATTCGGATAATAGCCGACTGGCAGGTCACAAATGACTGTGTCAACAGGATCGATAAACAGCGGCTCAAGGCTATCCTGATGGAAAAGCTCAAGCTCTTTTTTCAGAAGATTCGCTTGGGCATATGCGATTTTCAGCAGCACATCATCAATTTCAATACCATAGCTATTTGCCGTTTTTTCAGATAGCTGGTTCAGCACTGTGAATAGAAGGTTTCCTGTTCCGACAGCCGGATCAAGAATCGTCAGTTCCTTCTTGTCCGCCATAAACTTATTCACCAAATAACTGATGAAAAGCCCGATCGTGTCAGGCGTCATTTGTCTGTTCGGATGAGAAATATCTTTCAGACCCTTCAGAACAGCAAGCTGAAAAGCTTTGCGCACCCACTCGTGCTCACACGTCTCGAATTCCGCTTTTTCAAGCAGAGCTTGAAGCTGTCCGTCTTTCTTGTCAGACAGTTTCAGCTGATCCGTTTTTTCAAGAAAATACATTTCTCCCGCTTCAGCCAGCGCCTCTATATATGAAATTTGCAATTCATTCTTTATGATAATCGCGGCCTCGTCTAACAGCTCGTAAACCGCACCTACATGGTCTTTTTGCATATGTGTTCCTCCTTGCCATAAAAAAAGCTCCGGCGGCAGCCTGGAGCTTTTTTCCCTGCTTACTTTACTAATGCTTTGGCAGCCTCAATTGGCTTTTCATAATTCGGGTGGTTTGTCGCTTCACTTACATATTCTGCATAAACGACTTTTCCGTTCTCATCAAGGACAAATACGGAACGCGCAAGCAGACGAAGTTCTTTTATATACACACCGAACGCTTCGCCAAATGACATATCTCTGTGGTCAGACAATGTTTCCACTTTGTCAATTCCGTTAGCACCGCACCAGCGAGCTTGTGCAAATGGAAGATCTGCACTGATTGTGTAGACGTTGACATCTCCAAGCTTTGCAGCTTCTTCGTTAAAACGGCGTGTTTGCGCGTCACAAACGCCTGTATCAATTGAAGGGATAACAGAAATAATCGTTACCTTTCCTTTCATATCAGCTAACGATTTTTCGTCAAGGCTGTTAGTCAGCACTGTGAAATCAGGAGCTTGATCCCCTGCTTTCACTTCTTGTCCGACGAGTGTAACCGGACCGCCTTTGAATGTAATTTCAGCCATTATAATTCCTCCCTATTGTATGTATGTCTCTATCTATCATAGTAAAGTTTCCTGCAAACTGCAAAGTTTATGCCAAAAAAGTTAACTGCGGCCTCCGCAGTTAACTTACTTTACTCATTCATATTGTTCATTTGATTTTGACCCTGACCTTGGTGCTTGTTATTTTTCTTGAACATTTGCTGAATACGTTCAAGGGTTTGAGGGGCTGCATCTAAAATTTTTTCAATCAAATGGGTATTTTCATCTAGATGGAGCATTCTGACGCCGGTCGTTCCGACAATTAAAAATGCGATCGGCGTAATGGATACACCGCCACCGCTTCCGCCTCCGAAAGGAAGTTTCTGTTCTCTCGTCTCATCGTCTTCCGATTTTTTTTCTGCCGGCTTTCCGCCAAACTCGCTTCCCCCTGCGGCAAATCCAAATCCAACTTTAGAAACAGTCAAAATCACGCTTCCATCCGGCGTTTCAACCGGGTCTCCGATGATAGTATTTACATCAATCATTTCCTTCAAGTTTTCCATTGCGGTTTTCATTAAACCTTGGATGGGGTGGTCTGCCATATACGCTTCCTCCTTAAACTGATGAATCATTCTTTGAAGTCATTCGGGATGACGAATTCTTTTTTAATACGGATAGCTCCCGTCCGTATTTGACGAATTTGAAAGCTGCAAGCATAGCATGTCCAAAGCGAAAAAAGAATATACACTGAAAATGGGTCTTGGAAACAGGAACTTGAAACGATGGAATCACTTCATAAACGGGTGTATTCACAAAATCCAGATGGTCATACAGCATCGCAGCGATACCGCCTTTCACACCCCAGACAGCGCCTGTTAACACACCTGTCACTGCCGCATCCTGAATTCCGACAACTGTAACCCATTCGAGTTTTGTGATATGTAAATGCGCCAAAAAAGACGCGCTGATTTTTTTTAATTTGGTGACCTGATGCAGAAGCGTTTGGATTTTATGAATGCTTTTCTGTACATCATCTTGCGTAATTTTTTTCTTTTCGCTGTTTTTTTTCATTTTGGATTCCGTTTTTTGTTTAATATCCACCGTTCCATCGTCTTTGTTGAACTTAATCGCCGGGATTATTTTTTTTATCCGGATGAGGCCAAACAACGCTGTGATCTTCAACGTCAATTTGTCATTATCATCGGCATGAAGATACTCCATCGCGACATGGATCTTCATTCTAAAAAGCAGTATGATCCCTAGGAGAATAAGAATGGCTGTCAGCACATATACCATATTCTTCACTTCCTCTAGGAGCATTATCGCCAAATCCAAAAAAAATAAACCCGGAGGAAATCCGGGTTTATCGGTTATTTGCGGTACAATTTTTCATGCACTACTGTCGTATCTGCAATGTAATCATGAATCCCCTGCTTTGTGGGCGAAAACGCAATGACGATATATAAAATCCAAAACTTATCAATATACCGTCCGACTACTTCACGAAAAATGACTGCGCCCCATGTCAGCTTGCGATCCGGCTTCACAGAAACCACCTTGAGGCCGAATACCATTTTCCCAAGCGTCTGCCTGAAGAACTTTGTCATCAGCGCAAAATAGGCAAGATACACAACAAGCGTAGTCACACTGTAGGCCGAGAAAGTAAACATGCCGGATGTTTTCGGCAAATCCAATACGGTAAAGAGGGGAGAAACAAGTAAATGGTTTAATCCCCATACAACGAGCCAATCCAGCAAGAAAGCCCAGAAACGAACCCAAAAGCCGGCATAGGCAAGTGTCAGCGGTTCCGCTTCTTGCAGGCTTTTGATGTCATCGCGCTCTAACTCTTCATATGTCGTGTCCATTATTGATCCCTCCTACTTCGCATAGAGATACATCATTCTCGGCGAGCCGGATTGTGAAAGAATTTCTCTCATATTCAGAAAATCAATTTCACTCTTAAACATTTTGTTAGCACTCATGGAAAACAGTGAGCCTAATCCAAAGCTTTTCTCATAAGAAATGACAGTCGCATTTTTCAAATCCTTATGATCCTTTTTCATCGCTGAAATGGTGTCATCATAAAAACCAAGCTCATCAACAAGCTTCAGTTTTTTCGCCTGCCGTCCGTCATACACGCGTCCATCCGCAATTTTCTTCACGTCAGCTTTCGACATGCCGCGGCCTTTGGAAATGACATCAACAAAACCTTCATACGAATTATCAACCATGGATTGCATGATGTCCTTTTCTTCTTTCGTCATTTCACGGGAAGGAGACATAATATCCTTATGGGCTCCGCTCTTAATTATTTCAAAAGAAATGCCGAGCTTATCAGCAAGCTTTGAATAATTGACGCTTTCCATAATAACGCCGAGTGACCCAGTCAAGGTTTCCGGTGTCGCAAAAATCTTATCAGCCGCCGTTGAGATGTAATAGCCGCCAGATGCTGCCATCGATCCCATCGACACGTAAATCGGTTTTTTTGTTTCTTTCTTGATTTCTTCTAGTTTCTTATGTATTTCAGCACTTTCGTACACTCCGCCGCCCGGAGAATTCACCTTCAGAACGATGCCTTTGACCATTTTATCCTCTTTTGCGCGCTCAAGGTTTTTTAAGAATGTTCTGTGGTTATATCCGTCTGAACCGAGCAGACTGCTTGAATCTCCATTATCCTGGATAGTGCCACTGACCTCTAATACAGCTATTTTACTTGAGAGACTGCCGTTTTCCAGCGTCTTTTCCTGCGTTTCATCCGTCAGTGATGTGAGATCTGTTTGAGCGCCTTTGGCACTTTCAAAGAAACTCATTGAGATGCTGACGATGATGGACACGCCGAAAATCCCCAATGCAATCACTAATGCAATCCATCTTTTTGCATTCATTTTTTCTCCTCCTTTTTCCCAAACTCTCTCATTATACGATTGAAAATGAAAAATGTTTCATTTGATGAGAAAGCTCCGGCTTAACTGGCTGCCGGCAAACATGGTACACTTATGGCCAAAGGTATTTTATCACAATACTGGATGACAGAAAAACTTAAATATGACAGCAAAGGGGATATGGGATATGACCGATCAGCGCCGTAATGTTTATTTTTTTCACAAACAAGACCAAAAAACAAACGAACAAGCCAGCTCTTTAATACAATTGGCTGAAGAGCACGGATTTACGGTTGTGAACCATCAGTCAGACGCCGATATTATTGCCAGCATTGGCGGGGACGGTTCATTTTTGCAGGCAGTCAGAAAAACGAATTTCCGTGACGACTGCTTGTATGTCGGCATTACCAAAAAGGGGAAAGCTCATTTATATTGCGACTTTTATAGTGATGAGCGGGAAAAATTGGTCGATGCGATGACGTTTGAACAATTAGAAGTCAGAAAATATCCGCTGATTGAAGTGGCAGTGGATAACGCCAGCCCTTTTCACTGCTTAAACGAGGTCTCTATCCGTTCAAGCATCATTAAAACCTTTGTCATGGATGTGCTAATTGATGATCTACACTTTGAAACGTTTAGAGGTGATGGAATGATCATCTCAACCCCTACAGGCAGCACCGCTTATAATAAGTCTGTAGCAGGAGCGGTTGTTGATCCGCTACTCCCATGTATGCAGGTATCTGAGCTTGCCTCACTCAACAATAATACCTACCGGACACTCGGCTCGCCATTTGTCCTCAGCTCTGACCGAAAACTGACCCTTCGTGTGATACAAGACGGAAATGATCACCCAATCATCGGATTGGACAATGAAGCTCTCAGCACGAGAAACGTGAAAACAATCGAAATCAAACTGTCTGACAAAAAAATTAAAACAGTGAAACTAAAGGACAATTCATTCTGGGAGAAAGTGAAGCGTACCTTTTTATCGTAAGCAAAAAGGACAGGCAGCTGCCTGTCCTTTTATAAATTCTCATACACAATCTGGCCGTTGATCACGGTTTTTTTTATGTCCAAAAGATGAAGCTGGGCGGGATCATTTGTAAACGGATTATCACTAAGAACTGTAAAATCCGCGTCATAGCCTTCTGCAATCTTTCCGCGTGACTCCTCTTTATAAATGATCCGGGCGCTTCCTTCCGTATAGAGCTTTATCGCTTCATATATAGATAAACATTCGCTTTCATTATAGCTTGGCCCGTTCTGCTCATGACTGCTTTTCCTAAGCACCGCCGACTGGATGCCAAGAAGCGGGTCAACAGGCTCTATCGGGGCGTCTGAACCGCCCGCGCATAAAATGCCTTTAGACATCAACGTTTTCCAAGCAAAAGCTGTGTTCATCCTGTCTTCTCCAAGACGGTCAATGACCCACGGAAAATCACTGGCGACGAAATGAGGCTGAAGATCAAGTGCGATCGGCATCCGTGCTGCTCTTTCAATTAATTCGTCGTTCAGCACTTGCGCATGAATCAGCCGGTCATGCCTTCCGTTTGCGGGCGGATGTTTTTCAGCTGCATTCAGCACTTTTTCAAAAGCGAGATCACCGATTGCGTGAACCGCAACCTCCATGCCTTTTTCTCTCGCTTTTTGAACAAGCCGGGCAAGGGTTTCATCATCATGAACTTGAACCCCGCTAGTGGACGGATCGTCCTGATAGGGTGCTTTCAATAAAGCGGTTCTCCCGCCAAGCGCTCCATCTGCAAAGATTTTCATTGCACCGAACTCCACATACGGGCCGATTGGCTTCTCTAGCTGCTCCCATCGATCGACTGCTTCATGATGAACGAGCAAATGGCAGCGGAACGGGTACGCCCCGCTTGCAGCAGCTTTCTCATACGCTTTCATCGGCACAGAAGCATCGCCGTAATAGGACAAGTCTTCCGAATGCCCTCCCGTCAGGCCTTTTGCCCAGCAATCCTTTATCGCAGCCGTAAGCGCCTCATCAACATAGTGCTGAGAGACTGGCGGGACAGCTTTCAAAATTAAATCCTGCGCCTTATCAAACAGAAGTCCGGACGGCTCACCATTTGCATCTTTTACAATGACTCCCCCTTCAGGGTCGGGCGTGTTTCTTGAAATTCCTGCTGCTTGAAGGGCTGCAGAATTGACAGCTATCGCATGCCGGCATATTCGTTTGAGTAAGACGGGCCTGTCTGGAAATAAATGATCAAGATCATGCTTAACCAAATAGTCCGGTGTCTTAAATTGATTTTCATTCCAGCCCTCTCCAATGAGCCAATCGCCCTCAGAGAGCTGCGCTTCTCTTTCCTTGGCAGCCTGTAAAATCGCTTCTTTCGACGTTAGCGCGGACAGATCAAGCTGGAGCTGTTTTTCACCGTGGCCGATCAAATGCAAATGGCTGTCGACAAAACCCGGAAGCATGACCGCTCCGTCCAGATTGATTTCTTCCGTTTCCGGAGACCCGTACTTTTTCTTTAGACATTCATAGCTGCCAGTGCCCTTTATGACACCGTCCTCAACATAAACTGCCTCTGTCCGATCGTCTTCTTCGAGCATCGTATAAATGAAACCGCCGTGCCATATCGCCTTCACTTCACGTTCACTCTCTTTCGTTATGCCTTTTTATTGGCTTTGAGCTGTTCTTCGCGTTGTCGTAATTCCACTCGTCTGATTTTTGCAGAAGCCGTTTTCGGCAGGCTTTCTACAAATTCAATCTCTCTTGGATATTTGTAAGGAGCAGTGATTGTCTTCACATGATTTTGCAGCGTTTTGACAAGCTCATCACTGCGTTTATCGTAATCTTGCAGAACAACGTATGCCTTAACGATGGAGCCTCTGATTTCATCCGGGCTTGCAACAACCGCACATTCTTTCACTTCAGGGTGCTTAACAAGCGCATCCTCCACTTCGAATGGCCCGATCGTATAGCCGGAGCTGATGATAATATCGTCATTACGGCTTTCAAACCAGAAGTATCCGTCTTCATCTTTTTTGGCTCTGTCTCCTGTGAGGAAATAATCGCCGCGAATTTGCTTTTTCATTCTTTCCGGATCTTTGTAATATTCCTTAAAGAGCGCCGGTGTACTCAAATGAACTGCGATATCGCCAACCTCACCCGTTTTACAGATTTCGCCGTCTTCGTTAATGATCTCAACCTGATTGCCCGGTGTCGGTTTTCCCATGCTCCCTGGTTTAATATCTGTATCTTTTAAGACACCGACTAACAGTGTGCTTTCTGTTTGGCCATATCCGTCCCGCACCTTAATGCCAAAGTGCTTTTGGAACACATCAATGACTTCGCGGTTGAGCGGCTCACCTGCGGAAACAGCGCTATGCAAGGCAGAAAGATCATAGCGGTCTAAGCCATCGACCTTCGCCATTAAGCGGTATTCTGTCGGCGTGCAGCAGAAAACATTGATTTTGTAGCGGTTTAACAGTTCTAAATATTTTTCCGCTTTGAATCGGCCGTAGTATATAAAACCTGTCGCTCCGCTGCCGAGTGTCGCTAAAAACGGGCTCCACACCCACTTTTGCCAGCCAGGAGCAGCAGTCGCCCAGACGGTATCCTTTTCAGAAATATCAAGCCAAGCGCCGGCAGATGTTTTTAAATGAGCAAATGCCCAACCGTGTGTATGTACAACACCTTTAGGCTGACCGGTTGTCCCAGATGTGTAAGATAAGAAAGCCATATCTTCTCTAGTTGTGTCAGCTGTTTGGAATTGGCTTCCGTCTGCTTCAATCGATAAGAGATTTTTCCAGCCGGCATCGTTTTCGCCAATAGACAGCTTAATCAGTTTGTCAGCCGTACTGACATCACGGAAGGCGCCAATAAATGCAGAATAGACGATAGCGCCTTTTACTTCCGCATGTTCAATCCGGTATTCAAGATCTTTCGCACGAAGCATTTCGGAACACGGGATGACAACCATTCCTGATTTCAGGATAGCCAAATAAACAGCATAGGCTTCAAGCACCCGCGGAACCATTACAATCAGCTTATCTCCCTTTTTAAACCCAAGGTCAGCCAAAGCCGCCCCGATTTTATTTGTTTCTTCCATCAGCTTTTCATATGACCAAGATTTTTGTGTACCTGACTCATCTTCCCATAGAAGAGCGGTTTTTTGTCCAGCAGCACTGAACTTTTCCATTTCATTCACTAAGTTGTATTGCATAGGTGCAATTAAATCTTCTCGTTTTAACACGAACAACTCCTCACTTTCTCCACTCATTATACATAAATTCAGGCCCTTTTCGTAAGGATATGCCTAAAAATAAGCTGCGTAAACATAGATTTTATAGGCCGCTAGTCCTTTTTTATATATAAAAACGAAAAAGAGTGGGGATATCCCCCACTCCTAAGCCATTATGTGAAATTGTAAATTAGAATTGTCCTCCGCCCATGTTTTGTTGAGCAAAAGATACAAGACGTTTAGTGATCTCTCCCCCAACAGAACCGTTAGCGCGAGAAGTTGTGTCTGCTCCAAGGTTTACACCGAATTCAGAAGCGATTTCTAATTTCATTTGGTCGATAGCTTGAGCAGCTCCTGGTACTAGAAGTTGGTTACTGCTGTTACCGTTTTGACTGTTTTGTGCCATGTGTCTCACCTCCTTGTGAGTATAGAATGTGTTAAAACACATGGCTTCATTCAGAAAAACTTTGGTAATTGTATACAGGAGCTGCAGCTGATTTAAAAGAGTTCCATGAATTTATCGTTTGCTTCTTGTTCGCTATACAGTGTCACTGTCTCAATGTTTTCAACTGCTTCTTGGATATACGGCTCAAAATCAACAAAGCTTTCATAGTGTTCGATTTTTTCTTTTTTAGGGCGTGTTTTCGGACTAGGCGGCGTAAAGATCGTACAGCAGTCCTCAAACGGCTGAATGCTCGTCTCATACGTACCGATTTCCCTTGATTTTTCAATGATTTCTGTTTTATCCATGCCGATTAACGGACGCAAAATCGGTGTTGACGTCACCGCATTAATTGCATACATGCTTTCAAGCGTTTGGCTCGCTACCTGGCCGAGGCTTTCTCCCGTAATGATAGCAAGCCCGTTTCTCTTTTCTCTGATTCTGTCTGCAATTTGGAGCATGAGGCGGCGGGTTGCCGTCATTGTGTAGTTTTCGGGAATTTGTTTTTGGATCAGCTCCTGCGTTTTTGTAAACGGTACAATATGAAGCGTCATGCTTCCGCCGAAATGGGCCAGGCATTTTGCCAGATCCATTACCTTTTGCTTTGCGCGCTCGCTTGTGTACGGCGGGCTGAAGAAATGAACAGCTTCTACTGATATTCCTCGTTTCATCGCATAAAAACCGGCGACAGGGCTGTCAAAACCGCCGGAAAGCATCAGCATTGCTTTGCCTGCTGAACCAACTGGCAGGCCGCCTGCTCCTTTTTCATTGCGAATCGTCAAAAACGTCGCTTCCTCCCTGATTTCGATTCTGAGCGGGATATCAGGGTTGCGGACATCGACGGTCAATCCTTCTGTATGCCGCAAAATATGGCCGCCGACTTCAGCATTCATTTGATTGGTATCTAATTCAAATTGTTTATATGCTCTTTTTGTCTCTACTTTAAACGTATCACCAGACTGATACTGGTCCTCTATCGCCTTTAGAGCAGTAGCTTTTATCTCATCAAGACGGCTGTCACACTTAATCGCCAGGCTGAAGCTTTGAATGCCAAACACCTGCTTTAAATGAGGGAAAAGAGCCTCAGGATCTTGGCCATTTAATGTAATCGTCATCCGGTCCCGATTGGAAAAGTATTTTAAGTTCGGATAGTCTTTCAAAACGAGTCTGATGTTTTGCTTTAAGCGCTCAATAAAGCTTTTTCTGTTTTTGCCTTTAGTCGAAATTTCCCCAAAACGAATTAATATATGATCGTAATTCATGTTCTACCTCATCATTTTCTTTAATTTTTTGATGCCAGGAACGAGTGCGTCCATAAAAGGTTCTGCCACTTCGCTTGTTTGGCTGTAATGTAAGCTGATTCTGATGCTGCTTCCGGCAACTTGCTCTCCCTTGCCCATCTGTAAGAGAACTTTGCTGGGCTTATTTTCTTTTGCCGAGCAGGCTGATGTCGTTGAGACGAATATATGCTGTTCCTCGAGCATGTGTAAAAGCACCTCTGCTTTGATTCCCGGGACAGAGAAATTAATAATATGCGGCGCGCTATTCATTTGAGGCGTGTTGACAACAACGCCTTCAGTTTCACTCAGCCTTTTCATAAACAATTCCTTTGCAGCAGCCATCGTGCCAAGCCGTGTTTCAAAATCAGCAGCGGCAAGATTAATGGCTTTGGCAAGCGAAACCGCACCCGCTGTATGTTCCGTCCCTGCTCGTATGCCTTTTTGCTGAGAGCCTCCCGTTATTAGCGGAATAAGGCGTGTTCCTTCTTTTACGATAAGCGCCCCCGTCCCCTTCAAGCCGTGAATTTTATGCCCGGAAATCGAACAAAGGTCAATGCCGGACGTTTCAATAGCCAGAGGCACTTTATAGATGCCTTGCACATAATCGACATGAAACAAAATGTTCGGGTGCTCTTTCAGCATTTCTCCCGCCTCTTCAACCGGCTGTACGGAACCAACTTCATTGTTCACATGCATCATGCTGACAAGCACGGTATCCGGACGGATCGATTGTTTTAGCTCTTCAATTGATACAAAACCATCTTCGTTCACCGAAAGATAAGTAACATCAAACCCGAATAACTCTTGCAGCTGTTCTAACGATTCCGTAACGGACGGATGTTCAATAGAAGTGGCAATGATATGTTTTCCTGCTTTTATTTTTGACAAAGCCGCTCCTTTTAAAGCCAAATTATTAGCTTCTGTAGCGCCTGACGTAAATACAATATCATAATTCTTTAGGCCCATGGCTCTTTTTATCTGCTGTTTAGCTGCCTGAAGCAGCTGTTCCGTTTCAGCTCCATACCTGTGCAAAGATGAAGGATTTCCAAAATACCGCCGGCTTGTTTGTTTATATGTATTCAAGACGTCATCATAAGGTTTGGTCGTTGAACTATTGTCTAAATATAACATCTTTTTACTCCTTTAACATGAAAGCGATACAAAACTAATTTTATATGTTACCATAACAAATTATTGCTGAAAAAGTAAATGAAATTACTATTGACTTCTTCATTCATTCACATATAATTAAATTTGTTACTTTCGTCATATTATCTGACAATTAATTGACAGAATATTCTACCATAGTAAATTTAGGAGGACTTATACGTTATGAAATCATCAATATCAGCCAAGGAAACGATCGCCATCGGGCTTATGCTTTTTGCGTTGTTCTTTGGCGCAGGAAATATGATATTTCCGCCGGAACTTGGACAGGCAGCCGGGGAAAATGTTTGGAAAGCGATGACAGGATTTCTTGTGACGGGTGTCGGTCTGCCGCTTTTAGGTGTTGTAGCTGTTGCATTAACAGGTACAGATGCTAAAGGCCTTGCTGATAAGGCACATCCGGTCTTTGGAACCATATTTACAATCGTTCTTTATTTAACAATCGGACCGTTGTTTGCGATTCCGCGAACAGGCACTGTTTCTTATGAAATTGCGGCTGTACCTTTTGTTAGCGGCATGCCGGCATGGCTCACACTTCTTATTTTTACGTTTCTTTTCTTTGCTGTTACGTACTATTTGGCTTTAAATCCTACAAAGCTAGTTGACAGAGTCGGCAAGGTATTAACTCCTATTTTACTTGCTGTCATTGCAATCTTAGTCATCAAAAGCATCGTGACGCCTATGGGAAGCGTTCAGTCACCGCTTGAAACATATGCTTCCGGATCATTGTTTAAAGGATTTTTAGAAGGATATAAAACAATGGACGCACTTGCTTCTATCGTGTTCGGAATTGTTGTTGTGAATGCCGTTAAGGACAGAGGCATTACCAGCCGTAAATCAGTTGCTTCCGTATGTATTAAAGCCGGACTTGTGGCAGCAGTAGGACTTGGCCTGGTTTACGTTTCGCTCGCATACTTAGGAGCTACAAGCACAGATTCTATCGGACTTCTCGGGGCAGGAAGCAAAATTTTATCATCATCATCACAGCACCTGTTCGGATCTTTGGGAAATATCATTTTAGGCGTGGCTATCCTATTCGCATGCTTGACTACAAGCATTGGCCTTGTCTCTTCATGCGGAAATTATTTCTCAAAACTGATTCCTTCATTATCTTATAAAGCCGTTGTAACGATTGTCACTGTGTTCAGCTTTATTATTTCTAACTTTGGGCTGTCAAATATCATTTTGTTCTCAGTTCCTATTTTATCAGCTATTTATCCATTAGCAATTGTTATCATTTTGCTATCATTTATCGAAAAATTATTCAAAGGCAGACGTGAAGTATATATCCTTTGTTTGATTGCAACTGGTATTTTTAGTATTATCGATGGCCTGAATGCTGCAAGCATTCCGATCGGTTCTTTAAATAAGATTCTCAGTGAATCGCTGCCATTTTACAGCTTAGGGTTTGGCTGGGTCATCCCTGCAATCATTGGAGGCATCGCCGGTTATCTGATTTCTCTTGCTACCGGTTCAAATAAAAAGCCTGCTAATATCAGCTAGTAAAGACGAAAAGCCTTATTGGACATGCATCCAATAAGGCTTTTTTATGAATACAGATAAAAGGCCGGGCATTGATATGCCGGCCTTTTTTTATCTGCACTTTATTGATATTGCCGCTGTTTTGTCTTTTGTGATTCTATTTTTCGAACAGAACCTGGTGCGGCTTTTTCAACCGCGGCCGCTGCAATTTCATATGCTTCACTGTAGTCATATTCATAAAAACGTCTTTCCGCTTCTTTCAGCTGTTCAGATAAAATATGATTCTGGCTTCTGAACCGGTTTCCAAACTGAATGATTTTTTCAATGAGGATTACCTGCTCGACGAGTTCCTCTGATTCCCGGCTCGCCCTGTTGACGATTTCTTCTGCTTGCTGCAAATGGGCTCCGGCTTCTTCCATATTTAATGGAAGTTCGTTTAGTTGGTTGACTGTTTCTTGAATATGATGATATGCGTTTTCCAGCATCTCTTGAATATGGCTTGGAACGCCTGGAATATTGCTTGTCTTTAGCAATCTTGCTGTCTCAGAAATTGTTTTTTTCAAATTGCCGAGCGTCTCTCTCGCCTGAAGCTCTTCTTTTCTCAATGCTTGCAGGTTTTCACGGTATTCCGCATGCTCTTTTTTCACTTCTTCAATCTGCGTCTCTATTGAAGCAACCTCTTCTACTAAAAGCGAATAGGCGACGTGCTCTGCATCGAGCTTATCTTTAACAGATGAAAGCAGCTTGCCAATTTCATCAAGACGCTTTTCAAAAGCCTGCTGTTTCCCGAGCTCGCCAGCTGTCAATCTGTAGCTTTCCTTCACCAGCTCAGTTTCTGTCTTTGTATGTTCTTTCTCTTCTTTCAGCTTGTCATAAGCAATAATCAATTCAGGCATTTTGCTTAGGACAGATTGGCCAGCTTCGACTTCACCCTCCAGCTGCTGATAAACAGCTTGAATGTTTTCGTCTATGAGCTGCAGAATTGCAGAGGCTTCATCAATATCCAGCTCAGTCAACAAGACGTGTTCCGCCCGTTTCAGCTGATTTGACAGATTTTCCAGCTCCTTATCAAGCTGGATATGCTCAAGCCTATACCCTTTCTCTTTCATTTCGCGATAGCCGTCCTTGAGCTTCGCAATCTGTCCGGGCACCGTCTGTTTGCAGTCAGCTAACAGCTTCGGTACGTCATCTATATATGACTGAAGCCGATCAAGGTTACGGTCCTGCTCAAGCAGCACTTGTCGTGCGGCAATATAGTTTCCGCTTTCTGTTTCTTCCTCAAACTGTTTTATTCCGCTCCAAATGTCGTCAAGATCCTTTTCAAGGCTGTCATAGAGCTCTCCGTAAAGGTGGCTGTATGCGAGCAGGTTTTTTCGCGACTTTGAATAGCGTTCTCTCACCTGTTCAATCTCTTCACGGCTCTTTTCCTCACTTGTAACGAGGTCGCTGATTTCGCGAAGAATCTTTTCAATGTTCGATTCCGCAGCTGTCAGCAGGTCGTCGATATGAACGAGCACTTGATTAGCCTTTTTAAAACGGTATTTGTCTGCGTTTTCTTCGGCGTCATAAAGGAGCTCTTCGACCTTTGGCATGTGGGCTGTAACAATCTCATCCCATTCTTCACGCCACTTTTCAAAGAACTCTTCCGTCTGCCCCGTCATTTTTAAATGCTTGATTTTGGACATTTCTTCCACGATTGACCGATTTAGAATTTCAATCTTCCAGGATTCCAGCCGGTCAATTTCGCTGTAAATTTTTTTCCTGAAAAAGTAGCCTGCTGCAAACAGCGCAAGCAATACAATTAATAATCCAATGACAAACTCCATAATGAGCCCCCTTGCTGTTAACCTTAATCTGTCAGGGTGTTTTATTTATTCAGAAAGATTTCAGGATATGTATTGAGAAAAACTGTCGTTTTCATTGTTATTATGATACCATGTAACCAACATTTTTTGACCAGAAATCCAAAACTTTTTGTACGAAATCGGCAGGATTTGACTATTTTTTCATGGGGTGACACCAATGCAAAAGCGAGACGGACATATTCACACACCATTTTGCCCTCACGGCTCCGATGACACACTCAGACAATATGCTGAAGAGGCGCTAAAAAAAGGCTTTGAAACAATTACATTTACCGAACACGCCCCATTGCCGCCCTCATTTACTGATCCTACCCCGCTGAAAGACAGCGCAATGGCACAAGCCTCTCTGGAGCGCTATATCAATGAAATAACCGGATTAAAAAAAGAATATCGCGGACAGCTTACTATACAGACGGGCCTTGAGGTCGATTATATTGCTGGCTTTGAAGATGAAATCAAATTATTTCTGGATACATATGGGCCCTATTTAGATGACAGTATCCTATCCGTTCACTTTTTGCATGCAGGCTCTTCCTATCTGTGCCTTGATTATGATGAGCATACCTTTAAAGAGCTGATTTCAGCCTGCGGAAGTATTGAAGCTGTGTATGAGCAATATTACCGCAGTGTCTTTTCTTCCATTGTAGCACCTCTAGGCCGCTTTAAGCCAAAAAGAGTCGGTCATATCACACTCGTCCAAAAATTCATCAAACTGTTTCCATACAGCATGTCTGAATATATTCGCGGACTTGTTTCACAGTGCCTGAATGCTATTGAAAAAAATGAAATGGAGCTTGACTTCAATACTTCCGGCTTAAGAAAAACTCATGCTGGCGTCATTTATATCGAGGATTGGATGCTGAATGAAGCGAAGCAAAAAAAAATCCCGCTTGTGTTTGGGTCTGATGCCCATCAAGCGGGAGATATCGGGTACGCATATGACACGTTTTTGGAGCGGTTCTAATTGATCAGTGCCATGTCTCCTGTCCGGAAGACGCTTCTAATCCAAACTTTGATTTCTTCAAAATACATTTTATAAAAGTATGGCTCGTGCGGCTGCATGTAGAGCACTTCTGAGATATATTGAGGCTGGAGATATGGCATCATTAAGAGAGATTTTAATTGGAGAAGAAAATGGGGCAGCGGCAGCGTTAAATGTTCGCATCGTTTTTCTCCTTCCTCAATGACCAGCTGGAAGATATACTTTTCCTTCATTAAGTATGTGGACATGATTTCCCTGATTAGCGTGGAGTCAATCGTAACTTCCCGATAGACAAAACGAGTTAATTGACGATGGTTATGCTGATAGGATAAAATATCGAAAACCAATTGGAGAAGCTGTTCCTGCGTACTTTGAGAAGAGATAGTGCCTGCCGCTGTTTCAAGTGTTTTGCAATAGCCTTCATAAAACTCTGAAACTAAGTATTCCATCAAACCTCCTTTGCCTTTAAAATAGTAGGAGATGTGCGCAACATTTACATCAGCTGACTTTGCGATTTCACGGACAGATGTACCAGAGAATCCTTTTTGGTTAAAGAGCATGACAGCAGATTCAATAATTTTGTCTTTAGTGCTTACCTTCATACGGCTCACTCCTTCCTCTTGATATTATTCAAGCAGAAGGCCTTTGTTCCTGTAAGAACTTATCGACAAATGCCGGCAGAAAAGCCGGAACTCTGTTTTATATTATAGAAAAAGTGAGGGTTTTCCATGTTCCATGTCGAAAAACAATCTGAAGATAAAGAAAAAAACTATCAGCTTCTGCTAAAACAGCTCGAAGCCATCATCGAAGACGAAACAGATCCTATTGCAAACTATGCAAATGCTTCAGCACTTCTGTACCACTCGCTGCCTGAAGTAAACTGGGCAGGTTTCTATTTTGCCAAAGAAGAGGATGGACAGCTTGTGCTAGGGCCATTCCAAGGTCTGCCGGCATGTGTACGGATTCCTTTCGGCAGAGGCGTCTGCGGTACAGCGTATACAAATGGAAAAACAGAGCGTGTCGCAGATGTAAACGCGTTTCCGGGACATATCGCCTGCGATGCTGCGTCTCAATCAGAAATTGTGCTCCCGATTCATGTAAGCGGAAAAGTTGTCGGCGTCTTGGATATCGACAGCCCAGTGAAAAACCGTTTCGATGAAATGGATGAAAAATATCTTTCGCAATTTGCCGAAACGCTTGAAAAAGCGTTGGCACAGTAATCGAAAAGCCCAAAACAATTTTTGTTTTGGGCTTTTTATTTTATTGATTCATGAATCATCAAACGGTTTTTTCCGCTTCGTTTCGCGCTGTACAGCGCTTCATCAGCCTCATGCACAAGCTCCTTTAGAGACTTTCTCGTTTCTGCTGTCCAGCAGGAGATCCCGCATGAAATCGTTACCTCGGGTTTCGTACTATTTCTGACCGCATCAATCAATTGCTCAGTAATCCGTTTTCCCATCGCAACAGGCGCATTCGGCAAATAAATCGCCAGCTCTTCGCCTCCCCAGCGGGCGCCTACATCTTGCTTTCGGATGTTGCTTTTCATCACCGAAGCGACTTGAATTAAAATCTCGTCTCCAGTTTGATGACCGTATGTATCATTTACATTCTTAAAATTATCAATATCAACCAGGATAAAGACACCCTTTTGGTCGACTTTCATGCTGTATTGAATTTTTTCATCTAAATATGCCCTTGAATACAGTTCAGTCAGCTGATCCGTTTTGACGAGATGCTCAAGGCGGTCGCGAAGCATTGAGTTGGTTACAGCCAATGTTGCGTGATGAATCAGCGCTTGAAACAGCTTGTACATTTCAAATGTAAAAGCGTACAATTCCTGTTTCAATAAAACAGCAAAGCCTAAAAGCCTGTCATTCTCAATCATTGGAGCTGCCATCAGCGAGCCGTAGCCGGCCTTTCCAAAAATAGACTGGCCATTACCGTTGAAAATCCCTTTTTCTTCATACAGCTTCTCTTTCCATTCATCATATAAATCAAATGGCTTTTCTTCAAAAAACGCTGTGCTGCCAGGGAGCAATGCTAACTTTTCAAAATGGTCTATATGAAAAAAACCCACTTCTTCGGCCTGAAACGATTCTGCCATTCTTACAGCCAGATCATTCATCGTATCGGTCAATGTCAGTCCCTGATTCAGGCGGCGTGACGTTTCATTGATCAATTCCAAATTTGTGATGCTTGCTTTGGATTGTTCATAGAGCTGGGCATTTTCAAACGCTTTTCCCGCCGCGTTTGCTATCAGTGACATTTCATTAAGGCAGTCGTCGGTAATAAAACTGCCGTCCGTCCCCTCAGCCATCAGCACCCCATATGTTCCCTGTTGCCCTTTGATCGGAATGTAGGCCGCAGATTCATTTTTTCGCAACATATCCCCGGATAAATACACTTTGAGGGCAAAGGAATCGGATCCTTCTCCTTCCATATACAGCTCTTTTGCAGGAGCGCCTAAACATTGATCTTGATCGTGCGATATATAGAGGGAAAATTCAAAGAGAGAAAACGTGCGGGTCAAGCTTTCTAAAAGCTGCTTCAGCACTTCTGTCTGATCCAGCAGTGAATGGAAGAGCTCTGTCATTTTGTATATCTTTTTTTGATAGATCGTTTGATTATAGAGTTTTTCTTGTTTTATGGACTGGTTTAGAAATGAGGAAATCACGCCAGGAAGCCCTTCAGGCATCTCAATATCCTGCCTGCATTTCAGATGAAATCGCCTGCCGCCGGTGTCTTCAATCAAATAACACGAGGCTTTTACTTTCGAAGCTGAAAATGAAGCTAGATCATCCGCCTGTTTTGAAGCAGAGGCGGATGGTGCCGGTGTAAGCGAAACACAAAGGGATGAAAAACAGGTCTGAAGAGCCGAGGTAAGCCATTTGAAAGAGTCGGTGAATGTAACTTTTTCCGATTTCGTTAATAAAAAATCGAGCATATGAGAATGAAAGGCGGATAATTGTTCTTTTGTTTGTTTTACCATATTTTTATCACCTGAAAGTTTACCCCTGATTTTTGTTTATTATATCATAAACGGCGAAGTGATAATGAAGGAATGGTTGACTTCAAAACAAATAAATTATATAATGACCTTTGTGTGAAATATTGCAGCCTTTTTGTTCAGCTTCTATGTTTTCATTTTGTTCCTTATCTATAAGGTGTATCGTGTAACTCTCTGCTGCTGGAGCGAGGATACATGAAAACAAAATGTACATGGTCGAATAGAGCAGACGGTTTTTATTTTCCACAAAAATAAAACCAAAGGAGGAGTCACATTATGGCTCGCTATACAGGTCCATCTTGGAAACTGTCCCGCCGTCTAGGAATCTCTCTTAGCGGTACAGGAAAAGAATTAGAAAAACGCCCTTACGCTCCAGGTCCACACGGTCCAGGACAACGCAAAAAATTATCAGAATACGGTTTGCAATTGCAAGAAAAGCAAAAGCTTCGTCACATGTACGGTGTAAACGAACGCCAATTCCGCACTTTGTTTGACAAAGCTGGCAAACTAGCTGGTAAACACGGTGAAAACTTCATGATTCTTTTAGATGCTCGTCTTGATAATGTTGTGTACAAGCTAGGTTTAGCACGTACTCGCCGTCAAGCTCGCCAATTGGTTAACCACGGTCACATTCTTGTAGACGGAAGCCGCGTTGACATCCCGTCTTACCAAGTAAAACCTGGTCAAACGATCGGTGTTCGTGAAAAATCAAGAAACCTTTCTATCATCAAAGAATCTGTTGAAGTAAACAACTTCGTTCCTGAATACCTTACATTCGATGCTGAAAAGCTTGAAGGTACTTTCACTCGTCTTCCTGAGCGTTCTGAACTTGCTCCGGAAATTAACGAAGCGCTTATCGTTGAGTTCTACTCTCGTTAATCGTTAAAACCCCCTGCCGCTACGCGGTGGGGGTTTTTTTATCGTCTGTTTCGTCTATTGCCTCTTGCTCGCCAACACTATCCCGCGTCTTTTGGTCCCAATAATCCCGCTGAAGCCTCTCTTTTGCAATTGTGCACATGAGATTCATGGTCAGCGCTCCTTTCTAAAAGGTGGTGATGATCATGTTTGCCCTTTCTAATTTACTCTTTTCCTGTTATTCATATGCGCTAAACAAAAAAAATCCTTTGCCTTTAGCGGCAAAGGATTTTTTCTTATTGATACGTCACAAGGAAGTATTTTTTCTTTCCGCGGCGCAGAACAGTAAATTGGTCCTCAATGCGGTCTTCAGCAGATAAAATATAATTCACTTCTGTCTGACGTTCGCCGTTAATGTAAACAGCCCCGTTTTGAATGTCTTCACGCGCTTGTCGTTTAGAAGGAGATAATTTAGATTGCACCAACACATCGACTAGTGAAAGTTCTTGGCTGCTGTCAGCTTCCATTGATGGAACATCTTTAAAGCCGACTTTTACGTCTTGGGCGGAAAGCTCTTTAATATTGCCGCTGAACAACGCTTGGGAAATATTGATAGCTTGCTTCAGCGCCTCATCTCCATGAACGAGCGCTGTCACTTCTTCTGCCAGACGTTTTTGCGCTTCACGCTTTTCAGGCGCCGTTTCTGTTTTCTCAGCATATGCTTCAATATCCTCTTTTGATAGGAATGTGAAGTATTTCAAGTATTTGATAACATCACGGTCATCTGTGTTGATCCAGAATTGATAGAATTCATAAGGCGATGTTTTGTCCTTATCAAGCCAGATCGCGCCGCCTTCCGTTTTTCCGAATTTCGTGCCATCTGCTTTTGTGACAAGCGGAATGGTAAGACCGAACGCTTTCGCTCCCTCTTCTTCTGATTTTCTAATCAATTCAAGCCCCGCTGTGATGTTGCCCCACTGATCGCTTCCGCCGATTTGCAATTTACAGTTTTTATCTCTATATAAATTTAAGAAATCATAAGATTGAAGAATCATGTAGCTGAATTCCGTGTATGAAATGCCGGATTCAATTCTCGAGCTGACTGTGTCTTTTGCCAGCATGTAATTGATGCCGAAGTTTTTGCCGACATCACGAAGGAAGTCGACTACATTCATTTTGCCGATCCAATCATAGTTGTTCGCGATGACAGCTGGGTTTTCTGCTGCGTCGAAATCCAGAAATCTGGACAGCTGGTTTTTGATTTTTTGGGACCACTCGGATACGATGTCAGCTGTATTTAATGTACGCTCTGCCTTTTTCCCGCTCGGATCACCGATAAGCCCCGTTGCGCCGCCCACAAGCGCAATTGGATGATGCCCCTCGAGCTGGAAACGGCGAAGTGTTAAAATAGGCAGCAAGTGTCCGATATGCAAGCTGTCTGCTGTCGGATCAAAACCTGAGTACAGGCGGATTTTCTCTTCATTCAGCTGTTTATTTAATCCTTCTTCATCTGTCATTTGCTGAATCAATCCGCGGAAGGATAAGTCTTCAAGTAAGTTTGTCATAAGAAAAAGCTCCTTTTTTGATTAAAATAAAAAACGCCCCTTCGTTTACACGAAGGGACGATTGATTATCGCGGTACCACCCTACTAATAAGAGAACGTAAAACATTCGCCTTATCACTTTGCCTGATAACGGATCAGGTCCGTTCTTTCACTACTGAAAGCCTGGCCGGCTTTGTTTGCAAAAGCGGTTCATGAGTGTATTCGATATATCCGTCTGTACTGATTTTCACCGGCCATCAGCTCTCTGGAACGTAAGGATATCCTACTTGTCTCAATCTTTACCTTTTCATATGAAGCTATATCATTTTTAACATAAATAAAATTCCGTGTCAACGCCGCCTTTTTAATCCTCCATCGTCGATAGATCCCCAGCCGGCAGATCGAGCTCCCACGCCTTCAGCACACGTCTCATAATTTTGCCGCTCCGGGTTTTCGGAAGCTTATCTTTAAATTCAATCTCACGCGGAGCCGCATGGGCTGCGAGACCCTGCTTCACAAAGAGGCGGATCTCTTCTTTCAGCTGATCAGACGGCTCAAATCCTTCTCTGAGTGCGATGAAGGCTTTAATGATTTCTCCCCGCACCGGATCGGGCTTTCCGATCACACCTGCTTCTGCAATGGCCGGATGTTCGACAAGCTTGCTTTCCACTTCGAATGGACCGACGCGTTCACCGGAAGTCATGATGACATCATCGACTCTGCCTTGAAACCAGAAATACCCCTCATCATCCATGTAGGCAGAATCGCCAGACACATACCAGCCGCCCGGCATGAAATATGATTCGTACTTTTCAGGGTTATTCCAAATGGTGTGCATCATGGAAGGCCAGCCCTTTTTGATGGCGAGATTGCCCATTCGGTACGGCGGAAGCTCGTTGCCCTGATTGTCAACAATTGCCGCCTCTACACCGGGAATGGGCTTACCCATTGATCCCGGTTTAATATCCATGCAAGGATAGTTGCAGATGAGCTGGCTGCCCGTTTCTGTCATCCACCATGTATCATGAATTCGTTTGTTAAAGACTTTGTGTCCCCATCTGATGACTTCTGGATTTAACGGCTCCCCAACACTGAGCACATGCCTAAGTGACGTTAAATCATATTTCGCAGCCATCTCATCTCCTGCTCCCATCAGCATTCGAAACGCAGTCGGTGCGCTGTACCAGACGCTGACGCCTAGCTGTTCAATCGTTCCATACCAGCTTTCCGGACTGAAACGGCCGCCGACGATCACATTTGTCGCCCCGTTTAGCCACGGGGCAAAAATGCCGTATACCGTACCTGTCACCCAGCCTGGATCAGCTGTGCACCAGTAAATGTCTTCTTCCTTTAAATCAAGGACCCATTTTCCTGTCTGATATTGCTGTACCATCGCTTCATGGACATGAAGCACACCCTTTGGCGTTCCAGTGGAACCTGATGTATAGTGAAGCAGAAAGCCGTCTTTTTTGTCCATCCATTCGATATCCAGCCTTGTGCTCTCCTGTTTTGCCGCTTCGTCATAATGAATGATGTTTGCGCCGCTTTGAGACCCTTCACCGACTACGAATATATGCTGTAAGTGAGGCAGTTTGTCGGCCGGTATTCTCTTCAGCAGTTCAGGCGTTGTGACAACAACCTTCGCTTCGCTGTTTTCAAGCCGGTCCTTTACAGCTCCCTCCATAAATGCTTCAAACAGCGGTCCGGCGATGGCGCCAATTTTGATGGCGCCAAGCATAATAAAATAAAGCTCGGGTGATCTCGGCATAAAAATAAAAACGCGGTCCCCTTTTTCCACATTTCCAGACCGTTTCAGCACGTTCCCAGCTTTGTTAGATTCTTCCTTCATTTCTTTAAATGTGTATTTTTCATTCCGGTTTGCGTCTTTATAATAAAGCGCTACTTTGTTTTTTCGAAACGATTCGGCATGGCGGTCAATCGCTTCATAAGCCGCATTCAGTTTTCCTGTCTCATGCCAGGAGAAATGTTTCTCTGCCTCTGCCCAATCAAAATGCCGGTACGTTTCTTCATAATTTTTTAAATGATGATCCCCTTCCACTGCCGGTAACGCTTTCAAAGTCATGCCCAAACATCCCCCTTTGCTGAAGTTGTCACAATTATTATAGTATAAATTCACACTCTTCTCAATTTTTAAAATATAAACCGTATTGAAAACGTTTTATATTTTGTTATTCTTAAAGAAGACACATATTTTCACAAGAATTGATGGGACGGTGGATCAGTGGAACATCATAAAACATACCATTCAGCAAACATCAAAACAGCAGCCGGCTCCTTACTGATAGAAGGGCCTGTCTCTCCAAAAGATTTGGCAGGTTACGAGTTTCATCATGATTTAACCGCATTTCGCCCGCCCCGCGAGCAGCATGAAGCGCTAGTCGACATTGCCGGCCTTCCCGAAGGTCGCATTATCATTGCCAGAGACAACCAAACCATTATCGGCTATGTGACGTATTTATATCCCGACCCGCTCGAAAGGTGGTCTGAGGGAAATATGGAGGATTTGCTTGAACTCGGAGCCATTGAAGTGGCGCCGGCTTATCGGGGATGGTCTGTCGGCAAGACGCTTCTGACCGTCAGCATGATGGATGAACAAATGGAAAACTATATTGTCATGACAACAGAATATTATTGGCATTGGGATTTAAAAGGGATGAAAAAAGATGTGTGGGAATACAGGAAGCTGATGGAGAAGATGATGAACGCAGGCGGATTGGTCTGGTTCGCCACAGATGAGCCGGAAATCAGCTCCCACCCTGCAAACTGTCTGATGGCACGCATCGGTAAAAACGTCAGCCAAGAATCAATTGAACAATTTGACAGGCTTCGTTTTTATCATCGTTTTATGTATTAAATGACACTGACAAAGGGGAAAAAATAATGATTGTTGAGCAAATCATGAAAAAGGATGTCATTACATTAACGAAGACCGATACGCTTGAAACAGCCATATGCAAGCTGAAGGAATTTCATATCAGGCATCTGCCTGTTGTTGATGAAGACCGCTGTGTAATCGGAATGGTTACCGACAGAGACATGAAACAGGCCAGTCCCAGCATTTTTGAAGAAAACAAACGAAGCCGATTTCTCACACGAAACGTAGATTCAATTATGAAAACAGATGTCGTCTGCGCCCATCCGCTTGATTTTGTCGAAGAAATATCTGCCGTCTTCTACGAGCATGGCATCGGCTGTCTTCCAGTGGTGCAGCATCAAAAATTAATAGGGATTTTGACGAAAACCGATTTGCTGCGGACATTTGTCAAATTGACAGGTGCTGACCAGCCGGGCTCGCAAATCGAAATAAAAGTAAACGACATCACAAAAAGCCTCTCAGAAATCAGCAGCCTCTGCCAAGATCTCCAAGTGAAGATACTCAGCGTGCTTGTCTATCCCCATGAGGAACCCGAGGTAAAAGTGCTTGTCTTTCGTGTGAAAATGATGAATCCGCTGCCATTTTTGCAGGCATTACAAAGAAAAAGGCATCACGTCTTATGGCCGTCAGAGCAAAGGGACCTGCTATGAGAGACAGTGTGTTTATCTATTCTCCATCTTATCAAACCTATATGTTTCACCAGGAACACCCATTTAACCAACAGCGGGTTCTGTTAACATACGATTTGCTCAAGACGATCAAAGCCTTTGATGATGGAGATATTGTCAGTCCCAGACTAGCAAAAGAAGAGGAGCTTGCCCTTGTCCATACGGAAGATTACATTCAGGCTGTCAAACTTGCGGGCGCAGGAAAACTTCCAGTTGAAGAAGGAGAAAGCTACGGGCTCGGCACAGAGGATACACCTGTCTTTGCCGGCATGCACGAAGCTGCATCACTTTTAGTCGGCGGTACCTTAACGGCCGCAGACTGGGTGATGTCAGGACGAGCCCAGCACGCCGCCAACCTTGGGGGAGGCCTTCATCACGGCTTTCGGGGGAGGGGATCGGGGTTTTGCATATACAACGACAGTGCTGTGGCGATTCAATATATCCAGAAAAAATACAGGGCCAAAGTGCTTTATATTGATACGGACGCCCACCACGGGGACGGTGTGCAATTTACGTTCTACGATAACCCCAATGTATGCACGCTATCCATTCATGAAACAGGAAGGTATTTATTTCCTGGCACCGGTCAGATTCAGGAAAAAGGGAGCGGAAAAGGTTATGGCTATTCCTTTAATATCCCGCTTGATGCTTTTACAGAGGATGATTCCTTTCTTGAGGCTTACGAGACAGCAGCTGCCGAAGTCGCCGCTTATTTTCAGCCTGATGTTATTATCAGCCAAAATGGCGCAGATGCCCATTACTATGACCCGCTAACACATCTATCTGCAACAATCAGCATATACAAAGAAATCCCCCGGCTTGCACACACTTTAGCACATCAATATTGCGGAGGTAAATGGATCGCAGTCGGCGGCGGCGGCTATGATATTTGGCGTGTTGTGCCCCGCGCCTGGGCCAGAATATGGCTTGAAATGAAAGGGATAGATCCGGGAGACGACATCCCAGCGGAATGGACCGCTAAATGGCAAAAACAGTGCCCCGTCACCCTGCCGTCCAGCTGGAGCGATCCTGCCAATTTATATCCTCCGATTCCACGCAAGCCAGAAATCACAGAAAAAAATGCGCAAACCGTCAGCAAAGCATTATATGCGATACGATCTGAGAGGCAAAGAACAACATAAAAACGACCTTCACGAAGAGGTCGTTTTTGATTTCTTGATGACAATTTCCACACGCCGGTTTTCCTTCATATGTTCGTTTGTCTTGTTATCCTTTACAGGTTTTGTATCCGCATAGCCGACAGCGATAAGACGCTTCGAAGGAAGTTTCTCTTTTGACGTGAAATATTGAATAACTCCGCTCGCCCGCGCTGCTGACAGTTCCCAGTTAGACGGATATCGGTATGTTGAAATGTTGCGGCTGTCTGTATGGCCTTCCACTTGAATGTCGTTAGGAAGGGCTTGAAGAAGAACAGCGATTTGGTGAAGAAGTGATTCGGCATTTTTCAGCACTTTTGCCTCGCCTGAATCAAACAGCACAGCCTCCTGGAGCACGAGCACCACCCCGCGTTCATCCCGTTTGGCTGTCATTTGGGCATTCAAATGGTTGTCTTTTATGTATGTATTTACTTTCTTGAATAGCTGATCCTGCTGATCTTCCTTCTTCTTCTCATCAGCTGGCGAGGCATCCTTTTTTACTTTGGAGGTTTGGTCCGGCTGATGCCCGCCGTCTTCCTTTTGGATTGAATGAACTGCCGCTTTAAATTTTTGCAGATCGATTTGGGACATAGAAAAAAGTAAAATAAAGAACACAAGGATCAAGGTGATTAAATCTGAAAAGGTCACAATCCAGCTTGATGAAGATTGGCTGTTTTTCCCGCTTCCATTCCTTCTTTCTCTTCTAAGCTTCATGTATAGATCCCTTTTTTGTTTTCGCTTGATTTGGATTCTTTTTCCATTCTTCCCGAGAGCTGAAAACGACGAGCTGGCTTTCGAGATTGCGCGGGTTTTTTCCGGATTGAATTCCAATAATGCCTTCCACCATTACCTGCTTGATGAAGATTTCACTTTCTGTTTTTTCTTCGAGCTTAGCAGCAATCGGGTTGAATACCATGTTTGCCAGCAATGAACCATACAAGGTTGTCAGAAGCGCAACAGCCATATTCGGTCCAAGCATTTGCGGATCATTTAAATTTTTGAGCATCAGCACCAGTCCGACGAGTGTTCCGATCATTCCCCATGCCGGAGCGAATTCTCCCGCTTTTTCAAACACCCGCCGCCCTTTTCGGTGACGCTCCTCCATTGCTGCGACTTCTGAATCCATAACGAGCCGAATCGTTTCTTCATCCCAGCCGTCAATTGCTAAAAGCAGTCCCTTTTTTAAGAAAGGATCTCTGATTCCCCGAGCCTGATCATCCAATGAGAGAAGCCCGTGCTTACGTGCATGATCAGATAGAGAAACAAAGGTTTTCACAAGGTCTTTCACATCGTCTTCCTTTCGGATAAATGCCTGCTTTAATACAGAGGGCGTTTTTTTCAGCTCTCTCGGCGGAAAGCTGATAAAAATAGCGGCGCATAGTCCTCCTGTTACGATAAAGAAAGAGGTCAGATCAAGAAATGAGCGGAAACCGCTTACTCCCGACCCTGAGATAATCCCGATAACAATCATAATCATTCCTAGTACAAAACCAACAGGTGTAAGATAATCAAATCGTTTCATCATTTCTCCCCATGAAAAAAGCAAGAATTCACCCTTAGAGGTGAAGCTTGCTCTCTTGTTTTTCTTATGACTTGGTTGACTTTCTTAGCTCTATACGGTGCGGCAGTTCGACGATGTGCTCTTCAACAGGCTCTTTATTCATGAGCTTTGTCAGCAATCTCATCGCGACGGCGCCTATATCATACGTCGGCTGAACAACGGTTGTAAGCTGCGGACGAACCATGAGGCTTAATCTCGTATTATCAAAGCCAATAATCTCAAGATCTTCAGGAATAGATAAGCCTTGATCCTGAGCCGCATGGATAATGCCGAGCGCCATTTCATCAGTTGCAGAAAGAATGGCTGTCGGTTTTTTGTCCAGACTCATCAAATGCTGAAGTGCTTCAAGGCCGGAATCATATGTGTAATCCCCTTCAGCGATAAACTGCTCATTAAAAGGAAGGTTTGTTTCTTCAAGCGCACGTTTGTAGCCTTGCAGTTTTTTCGAGCGATTGATCGGTTCTGTCATTGGCCCGGAAACGAATGCGATATCTGTGTGCCCTTTATCAACCAATAGCTTCACAGCATCATAAATCGCCTGTTCGTAATCGATCGCAACCGACGGTGTTTCCCCCTGCTCTTCTACAGAAGCGGCAAGCACAATTGGCACTGGAGAACGCTTGAATTCCGCCACATGCTCGTCCGTAATGTTCCCTCCCATAAACACGATGCCGTCCACTTGCTTGCCGAGCATTGTATTTAAAAGGTGCCGCTCTTTCTCTGTATTTTGGTCAGAGTTACTCAAAATAATATTGTATTTATACATTGTTGCGATATCTTCAATTCCGCGCGCAAGCTCTGAATAGAAAATGCTTGAGATATCGGGAATGATGACACCTACAGTTGTTGTTTTTTTGCTTGCCAGCCCTCTTGCCACCGCGTTTGGACGGTAGCCGAGACGGTCAATGGCTTCCAAGACTTTTTTCCGCGTTGTCGGTTTTACATTCGGGTTGCCGTTCACGACACGGGAAACAGTTGCCATGCTTACATTCGCTTCTCTCGCTACATCGTAGATCGTAATATTGCTCATCCTAAAACCACTCCTTTTACTGGATACACTTATCTTTATCTATAGCATAAACACTTTATGTAGAGAAATGTCATAACGTCCGAATTTATGTCGTTTATGATTTGTAAGCGTAAGTCAGTAGTTTACATTATTTTTCATTATTCCTCAAATTTAAATACTTCTCATGAAATTATACACGTTTTTATAGATGATGAAAACGTATACGTAGATTTTATAACTAATTAAACAAGAAAGCATAAAAAAAGACCGCAGATGCGGCCTTTTAAAGGTCAATTAAGCATTGACTTTCACCATAGGTTTCAGTTCATCCAACCATTTTTCGAATTCAGGAATCGCCATTTGCTGAGCAGAGTCAGAAAGCGCAACTGATGGATCCGGGTGAACCTCAGCCATTACGCCATCTGCGCCAATCGCTAAAGCAGCTTTAGCTGTCGGAAGCAAGAGGTCGCGGCGGCCAGTTGAATGTGTCACATCAACAAAGACCGGCAAATGTGTTTCTTGTTTCAGAATCGGCACAGCGGAAATATCCAATGTGTTTCTCGTCGCTGTTTCGTATGTTCTGATTCCGCGTTCACAAAGGATAATTTGATCGTTTCCTTGTGACATGATGTATTCAGCAGCATTGACAAATTCAGAGATTGTTGCAGCAAGCCCTCGCTTCAGAAGCACTGGTTTTTTCACTGCACCAGCTGCTTTCAGCAACTCGAAGTTTTGCATGTTGCGCGCTCCGATTTGAATGACATCAATGTAGTCCAGCGCTTCTTCGATATGAGCCGGCGTTACGATTTCACTGATCACCGCCAAATCAAATTCGTCCGCTACACGTTTTAAGATTTGAAGGCCTTCAACACCAAGCCCTTGGAAATCGTATGGGCTCGTACGAGGCTTAAAGGCTCCCCCGCGCAATATTTTAATTCCTTGTTTTTTCGCAGCTGCCGCCACTTCAGCCACCTGCTCGTAGCTCTCTACCGCACATGGGCCAACAATGAATCTTTGCTGGCCGTCTCCAATTTTTTCACCTTTGATATCTACGATTGTATCTTCCGGTTTTTTCTTACGGGAGACAAGCAGCGCTTTGCTGTGATCTTCTTCCTGAAGCTCTAAACCTGCTTTGAATATTTCTTTAAAAATGTGCTGGATGGTAGAATTTTCGAACGGGCCGTTATTGTTTTCAATGATATTGTTTAACATTGTGCGTTCTCTGACAGGATCAAACCGGTTAACACCCTGCGCTTCCTTCGCTTTACCAATCTCTTTCACAACATTGCCGCGTTCGTTGATTAATTTTAGAATTTGTAGGTTTAATCCGTCTGCTTTCTGCCTTAGTAGGTCTAACTCTGTGTTGCTCATTTTTTTCATCCTCTCCCTGCACATTCAATTTGTATTTTGTGGTTATCATGCATCTTACTATAAGTAATTCCAAATGGAAATACTGAAATACAAAAAATTTTATAAAAACTTCACTTTATTACCCAAACGCTTTTAAGTGATAAAGTAATCTATGAAATTATCCTACATGATGTGAGGGTAATGTTCAAGGTTTTTTTCAAAAAAAAAGCGCCAGAATATATCTGGACGCTCTTTTCTATGATAAATGCTGCTCAATGGCCGCTTCTGTAATTTGTGAATGTGAGGTATGCCACTTCACTTCACCGTTTTCGATAACAAAAACCTGAGGGCTTTCGTGCTTTACGCCATATGTTTCTGCGATGAAATTTGACAGCGGCCGGGCATTTTGCACTTGCAGATAGTAAGCCCGCACATCCTCATGCTGATTTGCAAAGGCATCGAATTCTTGGAATGCCGCCTGGCTGATCGGACATGTCATACTGTGTTTAAAGAAGACGAAGCTGCCTTCCTGTCCTGCAATCCGTTTGAATTCTTCCTCAGATTGAATGAGCTGTTTTGCCATGATTCAAGCTCTTCCTTCCTGCTTAGCGATTGATATGCTCAGCCTGTTTTTTTGCATCTTTCAGTTCGTCTTTTACATCTTCTTTCTTTTGGAGAACTTGGTCTTTTGTTTCGTCGGCAGCCTGCATTGCTTCTTCTCTCATATCTTGCATGGCAGTCGATGAATCCGTTTTTCCTGATTTGGAACGGTCTCTTAAATCCTTGACCTTGTTCATGATCTGCCCTGACTGATCTGCTACAAGCTGTGTGATGTTAGATGTTTTATCTTTTGCAATGCTGACATATTGCGTGCCTTTTTCCTTCGCATCTGCTGTCATTTTGTCGGTTTTGTCACGCAAAGCTACAGCTTGACTGCCAAGATCGTCGCGAAGTTCTTTGCCTGATTTAGGCGCTAGAAAAAGAGCGGTTGCGGCACCGACGATTCCCCCGACTAATGTTCCGATTAAAAAGTCTTTACTATTCATTCCATCTTTACTCATCCTTATTCCTCCTTATCATATTTTTCTCTTACAAAGCTGATTTTTTCTTTTGCTTCCATTTCTCCCAAATTTCCATTGCTGCTTGACTCCATGTGACAACTTGATTGATCTTGTCTTGGTTTTCCCTCACTGATGCTGATACAGACCCTGCCGCCTGTTTCATAGATGTATTGAACTGCTGTACAGAAGTTCCCACCCCTTGAACAGCATGAACGACCGTATTCAGCTTTTCAGATTTTTCTTGGATATCTTCAGCCAAGCGGTTTGTCTTATGTAAAAGCTCAGCTGTTTCAATTGTGATGCCTTTCATTTGTCCCTCCAGCCCTTCGAGAGTGGATGCGACATTTTTCAGAGTCAGCTGCAGTGACTTCAGTGTTTTAGACAAGTAGATCACTAATACTAGAAATGCGACTGCGATAAGTGCAACGCTTAAGTAAAGAATTATAATCATCTCAAACCTCCTTGCTGCAGGATATACTGCTGTTTACCCGTTTGCTTAAATCATAAACATGTGTATTGGGCTGTATACATATTATTCTCCATTATGTAAGAAAATCCTTTATCAAGGTTTTCATCAGATAAATAAAAAGCAGTGAAAACACTGCTTTTTATTATGCCATGACGTTTTCGTAGGCTCTCATATATTTTTGGATATCTCCTGCCCCCATAAAGATGAGAACGGCTTTTTCATGAGCTTTTAAAACAGATGTATCATCTTCTTCAATCAGCTTTGCATGATGGATTTTTCCCTGCAGGTCTCCGATCGTCAGCTTTCCTGCATTTTCCCGTGCTGAACCGAAAATATCGCATAAATACACACAGTCAGCTCCGCTTAGGCTTTCAGCGAATTCGTCAAGGAATTGCTGCGTGCGTGTGAAAGTATGAGGCTGAAATACAGCAACGATTTCACGATCGGGGTATTTCTGTCTTGCCGCCTCAATCGTTACCTTTATTTCTGTCGGGTGATGAGCGTAGTCATCAATTAACACTTGATTTCCGAGCTGTTTCTCATTGAATCTTCGTTGAACGCCGCCAAATGATTTGAGGGCATGTTTAATGATGCTCGAGTCAATCTCTTCATAATGGCATAACGCAATGACCGCCAATGAGTTTAACACATTGTGGTTGCCGTACGCCGGAATATAAAACGTGTCATAGAATGTATTGCGGACAAACACATCGAAAGTTGTCCCTTCCGTGCTTTTTACGATGTTTCTGGCTTGAAAATCATTTTCTTCCCCAGTTCCGTAATACACAACCGGGACGTTCGCATGGATTTTCGGAAGATGCTCATCGTCTCCGCAGGCGATAATGCCTTTGTTGACTTGCAGAGCCATCTCTTGGAAAGCGTCAAACACATCGTCAATGCTTGAGAAGTAATCAGGATGGTCAAAATCAATATTCGTCATGATCGCGTAGTCTGGCTGATAGCTTAAGAAATGGCGGCGGTATTCGCACGCTTCAAACACAAAGTATTCGCTGTTTTCATTTCCTTGGCCTGTTCCGTCCCCGATTAAAAAAGACGTCGGTTTTGCGTTTTGTATCACATGAGCCAGCAAACCCGTAGTCGACGTTTTGCCGTGTGCGCCCGTAACGGCAACACTCGTGAATTTTTTCATGTAGTCGCCTAAAAACTTATGATAACGTATCACCGGAATTCCGTCAGACATAGCTTTTTCAATTTCAGGATGCGTGTCTGGGAATGCGTTTCCAGCGATAACTGTCATGCCAGGTTTGATATTATCTGCGCTAAAAGGAAGGATTGTAATATTTCTTTTTTCAAGCGCTGTTTGCGTAAAAATAAATTTTTCGATATCCGATCCTTGGACAGTATATCCATTATCATGAAGTATTTGGGCAAGCGGACTCATACCGGTCCCTTTTATTCCAACAAAATGATAAACAGTCATAATTGTACCTCCAACAAACGTCTATCTGTTCCCCAGTATATGACGCTCATTTCAATTTGCGACCGCGGCGGCTGAAAAGCACCCCTAGCGGCGTATTTTTATATGTTTTGTTATGTTCAGTATCCGGTTATTTCTTTCTGATTAAACCTGAATATCAAGATTTGTCTATGCGTATCTGCTGTGAAGCGAAATAGCATAGCAGTTAAATGCTCTAAACACTATCATACCATGTTTAATGTGAAAATGAACCCAATATTATTCGTTTATTAAATCACTTGCTGTGATCAGGACCTCCCGCGGCTTGCTTCCTTTTGCCTCCGAGATCATGCCTTCCGCTTCCATCATATCAATCAGCCTTGCCGCACGATTATATCCGATTCTGAATCTTCTTTGCAGGCTTGAAGTACTCGCGCTGTTTTGCTCAACAACAAACTCACACGCTTCGTCAAACAGTTCATCCTCTTCTTTCAAGGCTGATCCTTGTCTCACAAGCTCTTCTTGTTCAAATAAATAGGTTGGCGGCATTTGGGCTCTAACATGGGAAACAACCCGGTCGATTTCACGGTCTGACACAAAATTACCTTGCAGACGGACCGGTTTTCCCGAGCCGTTTTCTAAAAAGAGCATGTCTCCTTTTCCGAGAAGCTTTTCCGCACCGGCAATGTCAATAATCGTTCGGGAATCAACCTGACTCGAAACAGAAAATGCAATTCTCGTCGGGATATTCGCCTTAATCAGACCAGTAATGACATCGACTGACGGCCGCTGAGTCGCAACGAGCAGATGGATTCCGCAGGCTCTGGCTTTTTGGGCAATCCTCGCAATGCTCTCTTCGACATCATTCGGAGCCACCATCATCAAATCAGCAAGCTCATCAATTACCACAACTAAATAAGGCAGCTTTTCACCTGTCTGATGATCGGCTGTTAATTGATTAAAGCGGTCAATATCGCGTACGCCGGAATGGGCAAACAGCTCATAGCGCCGCTCCATTTCCTCAACCGTCCATTTTAAAGCAGCAGTAGCCGCTTTAGCGTCCGTAATAACTGGGCTCACGAGATGAGGAATTTTGTTGTAAGGGGCAAGCTCTACCATTTTCGGATCAATCAGCAGCACCTTTACCTCACTCGGGTCAGCTTTATAAAGCAGGCTGACTAACATTGTATTGATGCATACGCTTTTTCCCGAGCCCGTTGCACCGGCAATCAAGCCATGCGGCATTTTCTTTAAGTCGATAACGACAGGGTTTCCCGAGATATCCAGTCCCAGGGCAGCCGTGAGCGGCGACTTGCTTGTCCTGAAAGCTGAACTGCGAATCATCTGACGCAAATCAACCATCTTGCTCGTACGGTTCGGCACTTCTATTCCGATCGTGTTTTTCCCCGGAATCGGCGCTTCAATCCGAATATCTCTTGCAGACAGGCTGAGTTTAATATCATCAGATAAGTTGGTGATTTTATTCACCTTTACGCCTGGTTCAGGATGCACTTCAAATCTCGTGACAGACGGCCCCTGAGTCACATGGACTACATTGGCGCGGACATTGAAATTTTTCAGCGTCAAGTCAAGAAGCTGACGCTGTTCCTCGATCCACTCTGTATCGTCCTGAACTTGCGCCGGCGGAACATCAAGCAGGGAAACATTTGGAAACACATAGCTGCCGCGGCGATCTTCAGCTTTTTGCTGTTTATGTGTATCTCTTTTCAGCATCATAACATTAAAAGGAACGGATGGCCCTTTTTGAGTTGATGTGCTTCGTTCAGTCCGTTTTTCCTGCATGGCAGGCCTTTTTTGCGGTTCCTTTATCGTCTCATATGTTTCCTGCCGGTTTGCATCGGCTTCAGAAAACTCTTGCTCCAGACTGTCAGGCTGAACAGCTTCTTCCGGACTGTCGTGCTGATTATTTATTATGCTGTCTAATGGCTCGTCTGATTCTATGGCATCCGTTTCTGCTTGAGCCAGGGCTTCAGATCGTGAAAGCTCATCATCAGTAAATAAAGAAGGCTCGTCTGTTTGTTCTTCTTGAACAGCTGAAGCCTCAGCTGCTGCGATTTCGTGCTGATTGTTTACAGAGCTGTCTGACCGTTCTTCTGACACTTCAGCCCTAGACAACGCCTCTGTCAAAGACTCAGGTGCTGGATGCTCTTCATCATGTTCAGCGCGAAAACCAGATTCTTCTACTTCCTCTGGCTGCAGTTCCTTTTGTTCTTCTGCAACACGGCTTAAAAGGTCTTCTTGCGCCTCAGTCACCTGATCTGTCAGCATCTCAGGTTCTGCCTGCTCTTCAGTTTGTCCTGCCCGGAAGAAAGGTTCCTCTTGTTCCGGCTGCTGAACGTCGTCAGCAGCCGGAACTCTCTTATCTAATGGCTCGTCTGCCGGGTGCTGTGTCAGCATTTCATCATGCTCTGCTGCCGTTCCATTTGAAACGCGAGAAGGCTGCTCTTCGAATTGATTATCCGGGAAGAAACGTTCTTCTTTCATGTCCTGCTTCGGTCTGTCTGAAGCAGTATAGCCGTGTTCACGTTCGATCTCTTCGGACAGCAATGTTACTTTCTCTTTTACAGATTTGTCCTGCACCTTCATTGCTTCAGAAGGCTGTTCCTTTTTGACGGATGGTTTTTGATTGAATCCATATATAGGCGAAGGAATATTTGTCGGTTTAAACGGTTTCTTCGCCGGTTCAGATGTTTGATATGTATGTTGCTCTTTTACATCTTTGGATCGTTCTCTGTATGGTGCAGCGCTGGGACGAGTTGCGGGTTTCGGTTCATCCGATGGTGCGCGGCGCCTTTTTAAATCTTGATTTTTATATCCGTCAGGCACGATTGGAAAACGGAATTTGCCTTTTGGATATTCATAATATATTTTAGGATCTTCCAATCTTTTTACTTGTCCTTCAGAATGATGTGTCTCTTGCTGCTGCGGAATTTGAGCGGTTTTTGTCTCCTGTTCATTATCCTTTTCACTTTCGCCTAAAAACAAATCAAAAAATTTATGAAGCCAACTCATAATTTATCTCTAACTCCCTTATAGTTTTCTGGGACGTTTTTTAGTATACCACTGCTGGTCTGCCCAGAAAAGATTAAGCTTTCAGCAAAACAAAGCCGCTAAACAAAGGCTTAGCGGCTTTTTAGATGATTCGTTTTTTTAAACGGGTTTATGGGAGTCTAAAACTGAAATGCCTCTCCCGCCTTATGGTCTCCTTCTAATACAAGAATTCCTTTTTCAGCTGGGGCATCCGGCAAAGCGAGCTCTTTTGCTGAGCAGATCATTCCGCTTGACGGAACGCCGCGAAGCTCTGCATCCTTAATGACAAGCCCGCTCGGCATCACAGCGCCCACTTTGGCAACGACAACTTTCTGACCTTGGTCAACGTTAGGTGCGCCGCAGACGATCTGGAGCGTTTCTTCTCCTACATTGACTTTACATACACTCAGCTTATCCGCATTCGGATGTTTTTCTTTTGACTCCACATATCCGACAACAAACTTCGGAGATAAATCAACGACTAATGTCTCTTCTGCGCCGTTTCTGCTTAGAATCTCATTCACATCCTGCACAAATGTTTCTGAGAGCTCAACAGGGCCGTTTTCATCAATGGTCAAGTAAGAAGACGCATTGAAAATGTTGAAACCCGTTGTTTCCTTTGTCTCGTTATTAAAAATTTTGACGACATCGCCGTATGTTTCATAGCCAATTTGTTCGCGTGCCACATCTTGAAGTGAGATCAGGAGCGTGTCTCCCACACCTTCTTTATTATAAAAAGCGTTCATAAGTAAAAATCCTTTCTAATCCTTTTTCGGACGGCTTTTCGCCAGAATAAACACCGGTTCCAGCTTTCCTTCATTGTACAAAAATGAAAGGGCGGTAATCGGAACGGTGCCGCCGGCAAAGAAGCTCATCGACATTTGTCCTAGAATATCATACCCCGATTCATTACGGATGTCAGCAAGAATCAGAACGTCCTGATGCGGAACAGAGATCGCCAGCTCACCTTCTGCACGCTGCTTGTACTCATTTAAAATCGCTTCGTTTAAAATCCGGCTGGCGTCATAACCGTCGTTCGCCCTGAAAAAGTAAAAGTAATTGCCGGCTACTGTATCCTCTTTGACAACCGCCGGCAGAGAGCGGAGATTAAATGCAGCCGTCTCTCTGATCCGCTCTTTTGTCCAGTTTTCTTTCTCAAGCATGCGCTGGTCAATTAAACGGTAGGTTTTCCCGAGATCAAGCGCGTAATAAATTCTTGTCTCTGCGGTATGATCGTCATAAATGAGCGGAATATCTTCGCTGGATTTATCCGGAAAAGAAGTTGAGCGTATGACCGGGTAAATGCGGCTTTCTTTTCCGGTCATTTCCTGAGCCTTCCCTTCCATTGCCGTCATCGCTTCGGAGACATAGTACACAATCTCATCGATGGCTTCATCTTTTTTCAGTTCCCATTTTGCAATGATCGGCGGCAGGTCGAGCGTAATTCCTTTTTTCGTCGTTTGATCCTCAACACGGAGGGTATCTTTTTCTCTGTCAAACAGAAAGAAGCGATTCTCGTGCTGAAGGCGCTGTTTCAGAATATCTGACAGCTTCCTTGAGGTCATTTTCAAACCGGATGTCCTCCTTTACGCTTTAGCGAGAGAGTCAGTTAAAAACTGTTCAATTTCTTCTTTCGTTTTACGGTCTTTGCTCACAAAACGATTCACTTCTTTTCCTTTATTAAAAACGACAAAGCTTGGAATTCCGTAAATTTCCCACTCTGCACACGTATCGATGAATTTGTCGCGATCTACGTAGTAGTAAGTGAATTCAGGGAAGTCCGCTTCCACTTCAGGCAGAAAAGGCTCTACGAAACGGCAATCCGGGCACCAGTCGGCTGAAAACATAAAGACCGCCCAATCATCCTTTACCGCTTTTTCCAGCTCTTGAGTTGATTCGATTTTTTTCATTTTATATCCCTCCAGTTGTTTATGTTCTTACATGTTGTTTATCGATACTTGTCTATTTGGATCATACCAAACTGCTTGCGGCAAAACCACTTATATGCAACGTATGAATATGTAAGATTGGCTTTCCCATTATCATTATCATATTTTATTTGCATTATCAAGTTCGTTTCGTTTAACATCGTGTACATAAGGGCAACATTTACAGATGAATATAGATTAGGAGGGATTTTCAGGATGGAGTTTATCGTCTATTTAGCAGGAGAAATCCACAGCAATTGGCGCGAGGAAATCAAAGAGAAAACAAAATCACTAAAGCTGCCGATTACGTTTGTCGGCCCGATGGAAAATCACGATCGCTCAGACAATATCGGTGAAGAAATCATGGGTGTTCAGCCAAGTGCCGTTTTGAAGGATGACAAAGCCTCTGACATGAACAATTTCAGAACAGCCGTCCTGATGAATAAAGCAGACGTTGTGATCGCCCTATTCGGCGAAAAATACAAACAATGGAACACGGCAATGGATGCATCATATGCGATCGCAAAAGGAAAACCTTTAATTATGATCCGGCCGGAATCGCTCCACCATCCTTTAAAAGAGCTTTCCAATAAAGCGAATATAACGGTTGAAACCGTGAACCAAGCCATTAAGGCCCTGTCCTATGTATTTGAAGCAGAATGAGAAAAAAGCTTGTTGATCCGGGCTTACTGCCCTGTTCAACAAGCTTTTATGGCTTCCTACATATTTTCCTTAATCGCATCCACCGTCTGCTTATCGCAGGCTGTCACTAATGTAATGAGCATTTCTTTAGCAGCAGCATAGTCGTCAATATGAATGATAGAAGCATTCGTATGAATATAGCGGGAACAAATCCCGATCACCGCTGAAGGAACACCGCTGTTCGAAATATGAACTCTGCCTGCATCTGTTCCCCCGCCTGATACAAAATATTGATATGGGATATCATGTGTTTCCGCCATATCAAGCACAAATTCTCTCATTCCGCGGTGCATGACTGTCGTTCTGTCAAGAATGCGAAGCAAAAAGCCTTTTCCAAGCTGGCCAAATTCATTTTTGTCACCGCTCATATCGTTTGCCGGACTGGCGTCAAGCGCAAAAAACAAGTCGGGTTTAATCATATGGGAAGCCGTTTGTGCGCCTCTCAGCCCAACTTCCTCTTGAACCGTTGCACCCGCGTAGAGTGTGTTCGGAAGTTCTTTTCCATGCAATTCTTTCAAAAGCTCAATGCTCAAGCCGCATCCATACCGATTATCCCACGCTTTTGATAAAATTTTCTTTTCATTTGCCATCGTTGTAAACGGACAGACAGGCACGATTTGCTGTCCTGGTTTTATGCCGATTTTGATGGCGTCTTCCTTATCATCCGCTCCAATATCAATCATCATGTTTTTGATATCCATCGGGCGGTTTCGCTGGGCATCTGTCAGCAGATGCGGCGGTATGCTGGAAATCACTCCCGGAACCGGCCCGTTGTCTGTTTGAATTTCAACTCGCTGTGCAAGCAGCACCTGGCTCCACCAGCCTCCGAGCGTCTGGAACCTAAGCAGCCCATTGTCTGTGATAGATGTGACCATGAAGCCGACTTCGTCCATATGCCCGGCTACCATAATTCTCGGTGCGCCCTCGCCGCCTTTTCTGACACCGAAAACACTTCCCAGTCTGTCCTGAACGATGTCATCGGCATACTTGGCAAGCTCTTGCCTCATAAAAGCACGAACCTGATGTTCATTTCCCGGCGCGCCGGGAAGCTGCGTCAGTGTTTGGAAAAGCGTTTTCGTTTCATGATTCATGTTTTCCCCTCATTTCTATGTAGTCCTTTTATTTTATTAGAAAAAATGCAGTTTTCCAAGCGCCAGACTCAATCTGCTCCATCGGCCGCGTATTGCTTAACACGATTTGGCGGTTTCTGTATAATGAAAAGTACAATCAATCAGGAGGTGCTTTATTTTGAAATTGCGTCATCTTCTTTTAGGAGCAGGACTTGGCATTTGTACAGCTATAGTTGTGAAACAATATGTGATGAAACCTTATATTTCGTCAGAAAAAGCGCTTCGAATCGTAAAATCCGCTTTTAAGCAGCGGGGGCCGATTGACGGTTCATGGATTTACACCCAGCCTGAGCCTTACAAGGTGAACGGAGAAACAGTACAGGTCTACAAAACCGGCATTACACGATCAGCTTTCGGGGAATTAGAACAGTATGAAGTCATGGTGGATGCAAAAACGGGAGAAATTGTAGATGTCATTGATACAATTGCCTCTTAACATCGGACAAGCGTAAAATAAAGGCCGCTGCCCACGCAGCGGCTCTTTTTTTATATCGCGCGAATCGGTTTGTATACCGGATACCACATCGCGTCCTGCACAGCCTGGATAATGTCTTCAGGTTCTTCCGCCGCGACGCCTTCCTTGATTGCGGTTTTAGCGACTTCAACTGCGACGGTTGCCGATACAGTCCGCAAATCTTCTACTTTCGGGAGCATCGGTGCACCAGGCACCCCGACATTTACCATGCTTGCGATCGCCCGGGCACATGCTTCAAACATGCCGTCAGTTATTAATTTTGATTTGGTGACAATTGTTCCAAGCCCGAGACCCGGAAAGACAAGCGCATTGTTCGCTTGACCGATATGGTATGTGACGCCGTTATATTCTACCGGCGGGAACGGGCTTCCTGTCGTAATAAGCGCACGTCCTTCTGTCCATTCGAGTAAATCCTGCGGTTTGGCTTCAGAGAGTGTTGTCGGGTTTGACATCGGCAAAATTGCCGGACGTTTAACATGTGAAGCCATTTCTTTTACAACTTCTTCAGTAAATGCGCCAGAAACCGTTGATGTCCCAATCAGAATCGTCGGTTTCGCCTGCCGGACCACTTCAAGGAGATCAATGCCTCCGCCGTCTCCGTTCCGCTGATAACCCTTCACTTCATCAGCCGAACGGGCATAAGGCTTCTGGAAATCAAGAAGCTGATCCATATCATCTGTTAGCAGCCCATTTCGGTCTATGCACCAGAAGCGCCGGTATGATTCTTCCTCACTCACTCCTTCGCGCACGAATGCTTCCCGCAGCTGTTCAGCAATTCCAATTCCTGCTGTCCCCGCTCCGAATACGACGACTCTGTGATCTTTCAGCGGTACTTTAGACGCTTTTGCACAGGATAAGACTGCTGCTAATGAAACAGCGCCTGTACCTTGGATATCATCATTAAACGTACACACTTTATCTTTATAGCGATTCAAAATGCTGCGCGCATTTTTCGCTCCGAAATCTTCCCAGTGCAGCAATGCGTTTGGAAATGTTTCTCTCGCAAGCGCCACATAATCATCAATGAATTGGTCATAGCGTTCCCCGCGCACTCTGGAATGCTGGTTGCCGACATAAAGCGGGTCGTTTAACAGGCTCTCCTGATTTGTCCCCGCATCTAAAACGACAGCCAGCACTCGGCTCGGATCAATGCCGGCAGCCGCCGTATAAACTGCCAGCTTGCCGATAGAAATCGCAATTCCTCCGACGCCCCAGTCACCGATTCCTAAAATTCCTTCCGCATCAGTGGCAACAATTAAATCAATCGTATCGCTCTGATCTTTATACTGTTTAAATGCTTCTTTCATACCGTCCGGGTCATCAATTGAAAGATAGAGACCTCTCGGCTTTCTGTATTCATGGCTGTATCTCTGGATTGCTGTTCCAACTGTCGGTGTATAAACAATCGGTAGCATTTCCCCTAAATGGTCGTTTAACAGGCGGTAAAACAGCGTTTCATTCCGATCGTGCAACGCTGTTAAATAAACATTTTTACTTAAATCATCAGGCTGTGCGGAATATTGTTCGTACGCTCTTTTCACCTGATCTTCAATTGTTAATACCTTTGGCGGCAGAAAGCCTTTTAAACCGAGTTCTTTTCTTTCTCCTTCAGTAAAAGCAACACCTTTGTTCAAAAAAGGAACAGAGAGTACTTCAAGGCCTCTTAATGTTGTTTGAATATCTCCTTCGTTTGTTACTTTAAATTGTTTCACCCTGCCTCTTCCTTTCTGAGCATAATTAATACTAGGTTTGCATTATTAGCCGGAAAACATGCAGGGTAAACCTAAAAATATGCTATTAGTTGATTCGCTTGATTGACTCTTTGATGCTTCCCTCTTCATCCCATTTAAGCGCGCGATATTGGGCATCATGATAAAAAATAAACCATGCGTCTTTTTCCGCTGCGAATGACTGCCATTTCTGCTTTTGCGGTATAGAGGTCATCGGATAATCATCGTAAGCCAGCACCCATAGCGGGTTGCGGTGGGCGTGTGTCGGCATCAGATCTGCCATATGTACTGCGGTTTCACCCGCATCCTCGCATATAAGAATACTGTGGCCCTCACTATGGCCTCCAGTGTGGTACAGCGTCATTCCCTCTGTGATTGTTAAGGTGTCTTCAAAGGTTTTGACTTGGCCGGCAACAGCCTCCCAGTTTTCTTTCCAATATGTATTTTTCGATCGAATATTCGGATGGCGCATTTCATCCCACTCAATAGCTGATGCATAAATCACTGCATTTGGAAAGACAGAGACGAGCTGTTCTCCTTCGTATTCAGTTAAACCACATGCATGATCGAAATGAAGGTGTGTCATCGCAATCACGTCTATATCAGCAGCCGTTAACCCGAGTCCTGCCAAGGATGTTTTTACATTCGACTCTTGTGTCACGCCATAGTTTCGTTTTTGTTTATCAGTCAGCTTGCCGGTCCCAATTCCCGCGTCGACAATTATATTCAGCCCGTCCTTTTGTATGAGGATAGGGTCTGTCCGTAGTTCAATCTGGTTTTTTTCATTGACTGGATATTTTCTGGACCATAATGGCTTCGGAACGACCCCGAACATGGCGCCTCCATCCATATGTATCACACCTCCGTCAAGCCAGGTCAATGTGATATTTCCAACTTTCATTGTTTCCATTTTCATCCCCCCTGTCATCATAGTAGCAAACGGTCCATAAAAAAAACAGACTCCTGTCGAGAGTCTGTTTTACGTTCTCCATTCAACCTCAGCCCGATAAATCGGCTGGCCGAGTGCTGAGAATTTTTCTTCGTATTCTGTCATAATATTGCCTTCAAGATTGCTGTTATGCAAATCGAGACTGACATATGTCAGCAGCAGGCCGTACTCAGAGAAGCTTTTCAAAGAGTACTCAAACAAGCCGCGGTTGTCTGTTTTAAAATGAATCGCTCCGTCTTTCCCCATTACTTCTTCATATTTTTTAAGGAAGTGGGAATACGTCAGACGGCGTTTTTCATGACGGTTCTTCGGCCAAGGATCAGAAAAGTTTAAGTAAACCCGATTGACTTCACCTGGCTCAAACACATCTGTCAGCGTGTCAGCGTCTATATTCAAAAGCTTTACATTCGGCGTTTCACTGTCTTTTACTTTTTGGACGGCTGTCACGATGACGCTTTTAAATAACTCAATACCAATATAATTAATATCCGGATTTTGTTTGGCCATTCCAGAAATGAATTGTCCTTTTCCTGTTCCAACCTCGATATGAATCGGATTGTCGTTGCCAAACACTGTGTTCCATTTTCCTTTATAATCAGCAGGATTGCTGATGGCAATATGTGCGTTCTCAGCCAAAAAGTCATCAGCCCAAGGCTTATGGCGCATTCTCATATGATTGACACCTCTATCTATTATTTCGACTAACAACATACCATGAATTAAAAGGACCCGCAAGATCGTTTTTCCAGTGTGTCTTTTAGGGCCGATGACATAAAAAAGGAGGCTCCCGTCTGCCGGAACACTCCTTTCACATGCATAAAAACACTCTATTTTGAACAAATTAACCCGTATGATACTGAAGGGATGTGTACCGTTATGGGTTTACAATATGAGCATCAAGTTCATTTATTGAAAGATATATTGACTGACCATCAATTGGACTGCTGCGGAACCGTTGCCGAGTACGAGCAGCTTGAGCGTGTGATTAAATCGCTGATGGCAAACACCGAACTAGATTCAAACTTCAAAAACGTGCTGGAAGATGTGTACCGCTACAGCCAATCAGGAATATCGTCCAAATCCATTGACTCACACATACAAGAGCATCAAAACAGTCTGACTCAGTGGGTAGAGAAAATGGATTCGTATTCCTGATTATTCAACGATACGTTTCATAAGCATGTGCAGTTCTTCCATTGCATCATGAAACTCCTTATCATTGCCTTTTGCTTTATGCCACGCAATGAAAGTAATTGTTTCAGCCAACACATACCAAGCCATTCGCAACCGCAGGCTTTCTGTTAATTCAATGCCGTACATGCCCAGCCAGCTCTCCCAAGCTGGCTTTTCGACGTAATGGTATAGCAAGGGCCCGAGATCCATGGCCGGATCAGCAATCATGGCGCCGTCCCAGTCAATTAAATACAGCTGGTTGTCTTCAGACAATAGCCAGTTATTATGATTGACATCACAATGGCAAACGACTTTTTCACCGAAATGCACTTCATGCAGATGTTCTTCTAAGTATTTGATCCCTTCTTGAATCAGCGGCGAAGATTGCTGCACAACAAATACAGCCTGCTTCAGCTGAGAAAGAAGAGCACCCGGGTCCAGCGGTTCTTTTCCAAGTCTCTTCAGCATGTCCAGCAAGGCTTTTGATGTGTGTATTTTACGAAGCAATTCAGCAACGGACCGTCCGCTCATATCTTTAGGCTTCAGCTCTCTGCCGGTCATCCAGTGCTGGGCCGTAATAACATCTCCATTTTCCATCCGTTTTGTCCAAACCAGCTTCGGTACAATGCCTTCGGCGGATAAAACAGCTAAAAAAGGTGAGCTATTACGTTTTAAAAAAAGCTGCTGCCCGTTATGTTTCGCATAATATGCATCTCCTGTAGCTCCTCCGGCGGGGAAGATCTCCCAATCGCTACCTAGTAATTGTCCCAACCAGTTCATATCAATGTTCAACCCATCATTTCTTAAAATATTTTAGAATAAAGGCTAATCGTCTCCAGTATATCCAGCGAGTGCCTTTTTCGTACGAAGCGTATGAAAATAAAAAAGACAGCTATTGAGAGTCTCATATGCTAATCAATAGCCGTCCTTTAAATTTTAGCGCTATAGCCCAAACTTCGTCAAGCAAAACTCTTAAGATCTGATGCTAAATATAGAATACCGTTCCGAGCAATCGCTTTCTTGATTTCTTTCAGGTCAAGCTGAAAACCTGATGGATCTTGGCTGCCGTCCATTCTGAATTGTTGCAGTGCAAAACATATATTCACACCTGCGAGATCCCCAGTGACCGGCGCCCTTTTATCTGCGCCCGAATTATCCGAATGTGAAAGCTTGACAGCAGCTGAGCTGCGGCAAGCTCCCAGCCCTCCATGATAACAAAGTGAAATTATCAAACATGTGCCACGTTTGGAGATCCATTTTGCCGCCGCTGGATGCTCCGACGGCGTGCCAGTATTTCTCCCCAGCGGAAAAGCGGCCGTTTCTCTCTCAGCTGAAACGGCGGTTTCAAGATTTCTTTTTGTTCAGCAGGAATCAGTCATCGATATACGCTTTAAATCTGCGGCGGATGCTTTTTCTTCAATCCGTTTATGTTTTGATCTTTAGGGGTGAAGGACTCGATGCCAGACGAAACGGGGTGGTGCCCATGATTTCTCCGTCAGCATGGAATGGAATTTTCCCCTTTGTGTAAAGCGTAATATCTTTTGCTTTAAACATCGTAACGCCGTCCATCTTTGTATGTTTTCCAAACGCCATCAGACATAAAAGCCAATACTTTTTCAAAAACGGCTGATTTTCAACGATCACGATATCAAATGCTTTCTCGCGCGGATTTGCAAGCGGAGCCGCCTTCATGCCGCCTCCGTAAAACGGATGGTTGGATACAATTGCAAACCAGACATCATGAAATTCTTGTGTCTCACCTTCCATTGTACAAGCTAATGAAAACGGCTTAAAGGTCGCCGAGGCATGCAAATGGGATAGCGGATACACAAGAAATCGAAGGCGGAGAAAAAGAAAGAATCGCCGCAGCGGAAATTCCATCGCCTTTTTATTGACATATGCGTCAAACCCGATTCCGATATGATTCATAAAATAAAGAAGCTGTGATTTATCCTGAAGGAAATGAACGCTCCCTAAATGAAAGGTTCTGGTTAACGGACGTTTTAGCTTTTTGATTTCCTGTATCAGATCGATTTTTTTAATCGAAAATCCTCTCGAAAAATCATTGTACGCGCCCGCTGGCACGAAGCTCAATTCAATATCGTCAACATCTTTCAGCCCGTTAACAACCTCGTGCATCGTTCCGTCTCCGCCAATGACGATCAGGCGCTTGAGTTTATATTCCTGTATCGTTGAAATCTGCCTGGCGAGCACCTCAGCATGTCCCGGATGTTCAGTTAAAAAGGAGCGGTGCTCGACCTTTCGTTTGATCAATTCCTTTTGAATCGACTTCCAAACACGCAGTCCGTTTCGATGACCTGCTGTCGGATTAATAATAAAAAACCAATGGCTCATCTCTCTCACCTGCTTACGTTATGAGGCAACCGCTCAAATCGTTCTCTTCTACTCCAGCCACTCTTGTCTGCGATAGGACTCAGACATGCAGTAAGACAACAGAGCCTTTGCAGCTTTCACCTGATGATGTTTAATCGGTGCAGTATTTTTCTTCTGCCGCTCAATCCATTCCTCCGCGTTTCGCTTATCTGCTATTTCTAAACCGTACGGCGGTTCCGGGTAATCGATATATGACGATCTGCTCAGAAGCAATTTGCGAACCGGAATCTCAGCCTGTTTTTCCTTTACGATCTTTGAGACAACAGAGTCGGTTCGAAACAGGCTCAGGCCCGGATTTAACACTGATGCAGTCTGAGAGGCTGTTTTCTTCTCCCAAAAACGATTTTTAGCCCCTATGTACACACTGTCTTCCTCCGCTTCTAAAAAAGAAACGCAATAAATCTCGAGAGGGGAAATAATTACAATGCTTAACTCAACCGCCGCCTGCTGAATTTGCAGCACAGGCTTATACATAATGAAATAAGAATCAGGCAGCTGCTGAGTCAGATAACGCAATATGCGGTCCTGTTTCACCTGATTTGAAAGACGAGATATGTCTGAAAGAGTAGAGCTTGCCCATTTAAGCTGAAAGTCATATAAATGTCTTTTATAAAAAGACGCCAGCGCCATCCTGCTCTGCGGCAGCCTTACATGTATATCTTCATCTTCTTCAAACCATTGGTGTTTCTCTTCTTGTATATCGGCTTTTATCTCTTCTTTTCTTCTTTTCAATGAAAATTTTTTTCGTTTTTGTTCTGGTTCAGGCTCTTCGGCACCGGCTTGCCTTTTTTCATGCTGGCGCTCCGCTGCTTCTAACAGTGAATGCCAGCGCTCTTTTTTCAGCCGTACAAACTGGTTGATATAGTGGTAAGGATCTAGCTCATATCTCGATATATAATCATGAATTTTAATGATTTGTGCCATGTTCGTTTCTCCACTCCGCAATGTATTAAGATAAATGAAATTTGAATCGTTCCTCATATTTTGGTGACCGGTTTAAGTGTATTCGAAAGAGCGAAAACCTCTGGACCATCATTGAAACCTCGCCGCGTTCAAATGGAACATGTGTCGGAAACACTGCTTCACCTGTCCATTTTCTAGCCAGCGTCATATGGGGATGATACGGTCTTTTTTCCACTTGAAAACCGGCTTGAAGAACAGCCTGTTTTGTCTGTTCCCGCAACATGTCAAGCGTACTGTTTTTCTTTGGCTCCAGATGTAAAACACGCGGTCTTCTGCGGTCGCCGAATACATCTATTTGGCCAAACTCGATCGGAAACGAATCGGTTTCTGAAGCAATCGCAGCTAGTGAGCCTTCAAGCTGCTTGATTTGTGTCTCATCCGCCGCTCCGAGAAAAATTAATGTGATATGGTAGTCAAGCGGGTGTACCCATTTTTGAAACGTCAAAGCCGGCTCGTTTTTCGCAGCTTGGTAAATGGGATTCGCAATTCCCTCAGGAATAGGAACACCGATGAAATAATGAGGCCGTATATCCGGCATCCGTCTGACACTCCCTTCTCTGACAGCTATTATTTTATCAATAAAGAGGCTGTGCGAATAGAGGAACAGTGTATGAAAACACTCTCCTACAAACGTTTATTATGTTAGGATATTATATGACACTTGTTTTATTCAGAAAGGAATGACAATGTTGAAAATCGTTAAAAACACAGCAGAACTGATAGGAGACACACCGCTTGTGAGATTGAATCGGCTTCAGCCGGAAAACGCGGCTCAAGTCTATTTAAAGCTTGAATACTTCAATCCAAGCGGCAGTGTGAAAGACAGAGCTGCTTATCATATGATTATAGAAGCAGAACAAAACGGTTTGCTTAAGCCGGGCTCAGTCATTATAGAGCCGACAAGCGGAAATACCGGAATCGGGCTCGCCATGAATGCAGCTGCACGCGGCTACAAAGCGATTTTAGTCATGCCTGATACGATGACGAAGGAACGGATAAACCTGCTAAAAGCTTACGGTGCAGAGGTTGTATTAACACCCGGAGCGGAAAGAATGCCAGGCAGCATTAAGAAAGCGAAGGAGCTTGCCGAACAAATTCCGAACAGCTATATACCAATGCAGTTTGATAATACCGCCAATCCTGACGCACACCGAAAAACAACGGCTCCTGAAATTGCCCGGGCAATAGAGGAAATCGGAAAACCGCTCGGCGCTTTTGTAGCATCTTCCGGAACGGGAGGAACCATTACAGGAACAGGTGAAGCGCTCAAAGAGCTTTTTCCTGATATTACGGTTCATGTTGTCGAGCCTGAAGGTTCACCTGTATTATCTGGAGGGAAACCCGGCGCCCATAAGCTTGTTGGGACGAGTCCAGGTTTTATACCTCCGATTTTAAATCAAGATGTATATGATGAGATTATCAAAATTTCTGATGAAGACGCCTATACGACGACAAGACGCCTTGCCGCTGAAGAAGGAATCCTTGTCGGACCTTCTTCAGGCGCTGCCTGCTTCGCGGCAATCGAAACAGCGAAACGCCTCTCTCCTGACCAAGTTGTGGTTTGCATGACTGCCGATACAGGGGAACGGTATTTATCAACTGATTTATGGTCATTAGTTTAAAAAAGGACTGGCTTCCGCAGAAGCCGGTCCTTTTATTTCGCCAGTTCATAGATCGCCTGCGCATATAACGCTGTCGATCTGAGCAAATCATCAATTTCGATATATTCATCCTTTTGATGTGCACTGTCAGGGCGTCCTGGGAACAGAGGGCCGAAAGCGACACCGGCTTTTAAAGATCTGGCATAAGTCCCGCCGCCGATTGAGATTAAATCAGCTTTTTTACCGAGCTGGCTTTCATAAACCATTTGCAGAGTTTTGACTAACGGATGGTCTGCTGATACATGATGCGGCTTGCTGTCCTTGAAATCTCCCAGTTCAAATTCAGATGCGCTTTCAAATGCATTACGGATCACTTTGCTTTCTGCGGTCACAGGATAGCGGATATTGATCCCTAGCTTGCCTCCTTGCCCTTTCGAATAACGAAGTGTTCCGACATTTAATGTCAGCTCGCCGCTAATGTCATCCTCACAGTCGATATTTAGTTTCTTCCCTCTCGTATCGTCTGAAAACTTGTCTGTTACAACGTGCACAAACTGCTGTCCTGCTTCGTCAAGCTTAGTCTGCTGCAAAAATTCACACAGTAAAAGGCCGGCATTAATTCCATTATTCGGTTCCATCGCATGGCAGGAAACCCCGAACATACGCAAAATGAGCTGGCCGTTCTCTATTGCAGCTTCACCTTTTTGATCTGTCGTGTGAAGCATGTTTTTAAACGAAGCAAGAATTTCTTCTTTTTTCGGTCCTTCAATGACAGCTTCCGCAGCGTCAGGCACCATGTTCAAGCGGAGGCCTGATTGAAATGAGACAAGCACTGCTTCTGAATCGGATTGGATTGAGCGAAGCGGGATGAATAATGAAGCATCAATGATTCCTTTTTCCGCGTTAATAATCGGAAAATCGGCATCCGGCGCAAACCCCATTGCCGGCATTTCTTCATGCTTGAAATAATGCTCCACACATCTCCAATCGCTTTCTTCATCAGTTCCAATAATAATTCTGACACGCTTGGACAGGGGCAGATTCATATCTTTTACAATTTTCAGCGCGTAAAACGCCGCCATCGTCGGACCTTTGTCATCAATAGCGCCTCTTGCATAAATCCGTCCGTTGCGTATATCCGCTGAAAATGGATCACTCGTCCATCCGTCCCCTGGCGGCACAACATCAACATGGCAAAGTACACCGACAATCTCATCGCCCTCGCCCCATTCAATATGTCCTGCGAAGCCGTCAAGGTTTTTAGTTGTAAAGCCTTCTTTGTCTCCGAGCTCCAATAGTGACGTCAGACTGGCGTTTACTCCATCCCCAAACGGTTTGCCGGGTCCTGCGGTTGTGTCATCCATTACACTGTTGATTCTCAAAAACTTCTGGGTATCACGAATTAAATCTTCTTTTTTCCTGATCACTTCAACTTCCCAGTTCATAACGTTCCCCTTTCCGCAAGAAACCACTTGCAAAAACTAAATAAAACGAATAATATTAATGTGATTTTGTTAAATTGTTCGTAATTGGAGGATACTATGTTTCATCTAAAAGAGCAGCAAACATCCATAAAGCAAGAAATCATAGCAGGGCTGACAACCTTTTTCACAATGGTCTATATCGTCGTGGTTAACCCAGTCATTCTGGCTAACGCCGGGGTTCCTTTCGACCAGGTTTTCACCGCAACGATTATTGCCTCCATTGTCGGGACGCTGTGGATGGCCCTTGCAGCAAATTATCCGATTGCTATTGCGCCGGGCATGGGCTTGAACGCTTATTTAGCCTTTCATGTCGTAAGCGCAAGCGATGGCGGAATCACATACGCTACAGCGTTCAGCGCTGTGTTTACAGCAGGGGTTCTCTTCATTATTTTATCGTTAACGCCTCTAAGAAAACAACTTATAGAAGCGATTCCAAACAATTTAAAATACGGGATCACAACAGGCATCGGGCTGTTTATCGCTTTTATCGGTTTGCGGCAGGCCGGAATTGTGGCAGCTGATGAATCAAATTTGGTTACACTCGGTAATTTACACTCACCAGGTGTGATTTTAACACTGATCGGGCTTTTGCTCAGTGTGGTTCTGATGGTTTTGAATGTCAGCGGAGCCTTATTTATCGGAATGGCGGCGACGGCTTTAATCGCCTTTTTTACCGGCCAGCTGCATTTGCCGAAAGGGCTTATGTCTCTCCCTCATTTGCCGGACGGGCTGATCATCGCAAATCCGTTTTCCGCTTTTGGAGACGTCATACATCATGGCCTGTACGCCGTTGTCTTTTCTTTTCTATTGGTCACAATTTTCGATACGACCGGCACAATGATCGGTGTTGCAGAGCAAGCTGGGCTGATGAAGAACAACAAGCTGCCAAACGTGCGAAAAGCGCTGCTTGCTGATTCAACAGCGACAACAGTAGGCGCTGTTTTCGGCACAAGTCCAACAACGGCATTTATCGAATCTTCCGCTGGTGTCGCAGCCGGAGGAAGAACAGGGCTTACCGCTTTGACTGTTGCGGTGCTGTTTGCAGTTTCAATGTTTTTCAGTCCGCTCGTCAGTGCCTTATCCGGTATCGCCGCTATCACCTCTCCTGCTTTGATTATCGTCGGCAGCCTGATGATGAGTTCTGTTTCTCATATCAAATGGAAAGAAATGGATGATGCGTTTCCTGCGTTTCTCGTTATTTTGGCCATGCCTTTGACATCAAGCATCTCTACAGGAATTGCGCTTGGATTTATCTCATATCCAATCGTTAAAGCAGCGCGGGGAAAATGGAGAGAGATTCATCCGCTCGTTATTGTTTTCGCTATTCTGTTTTTCATCCAGCTGTTCATTTTATAACCTGTACAAAAACCCCAAACGTCAGCCGTTTGGGGTTTTTATGTAAACAATAAAGAAATAGCGGCCGCTATATAACAGCAGGCAGAAAATGCATAGTGCAGCGTGTTAATACAGCTTTTTCGGGCTCGGTAGTACTCATCACTTTCCTTATCGGCGCCGATTAAAAAAGGAGCATCCATGATCTTGTCAAACATAAGCGTTAGAAGAAAACGGCACACACCTGTATACACCAACAGCGCAATCAGCTTCAGCCCAATCGGGAAGACAACTATTAGAACGGTGAACGCTGACAATAACATGTACATGTGCCTCATATACTCGCCATTCCTCAGCATGACTTTGAAAAACAACTCCTTATAACCTGTACAGATTGTTCTTTTTTTAAATATCCTTCTTGAATTCCGGTATAGGAATGGTTTTCTTCTCATCCTGTCTTTCACCTTCGGGACCCCTGTCTCCTGGCTCATCATCATCACAAGTCCAGCAAGCGCCAACCTGCTTTTTTTCTCTTCAATCACCTCTGCTTCGAAACCCGAGATTGAAGCTGCCTTTTTTAAACCGCGGCCAAATACGAAAATCAAAAACAAAATGCCAATGAGCGCAAGCAAACGCCAATCACTAAAATCGATCAGGACAGCAGAACCAGAGAAAAGAACGGCTTTGAGAAGAATACCGCCAATCCATCTCGACATGGTGCGCGGCCACCTGATCCTGTCTTGCTTCAAGGATAAAAAGAATATATGGAGACCAAACAAATAACACAATAGAGCAGCGCTTTCTGCCATCGTAAGGTGAACAGAATGACCGATAAAGGGAAAAACAACGAAAAAGAGCAGCAGCCATTTAGCCAGCGTGACAAAAAAAGAATACACTAGCGCAAACCGTTTGAGCTGATAGATCATCTCTTTCTTTTGCAGCAAAAATACTTTGTCCGCTTCCATTACAAACGTATGAATTGTGCCTGTACACACGATCAACGCACACACAGCGTACAGCCATCTCCATTCTATTATCTCCGACCACTCATAAAAAAGGCCGCTTCCGTTCAGCAAATCAACATACTGATAGATGACGAAAACAAGCGCCGGCAAAACAATGTAGAGAGCAACCGTCCAGTCTATGACCGCATGCATCACCTTAAACTGATATCTGTAATGGTCAAACAGCCTTCGAACAAACAGCGCTCGCCCATTCATGATCGATCACCTTGAACCGCCTTATAAAAACAATCAAGCAATGACTGCCCCTCTGATCCAGTCTGTTCCTGAATATCTTTTAACGTGCCTTGGAGAAAAACAGATCCTTTCTCAATCATGTAAAAACGATCGCACATTTTTTCTGCAGTATCGAGTACATGCGTGCACATGAGGATGCCGGCTCCCCTCTCTTTTTCAGCTTTAAGCATGTCCACAAAACGTTTCGTTGATAATGGATCAAGGCCGATAAATGGCTCATCGATCACATACATATCCGGTTTAGAAAGAAAAGCCTGGATCAGCATCAGTTTTTGCTGCATGCCTTTTGAAAACGTGACAGGCAGTTCATGCCGAACGTGGTCAAGCGAAAACGCCTGCAGCAGGCTTTCGGCACGCGGAAATTCATGCTCTCCAATACCGCGGAGCGTGCTGATCAGATCCAAGTGCTCCCATAGCGTCAGCTCTTCATAAAAGGCCGGATGTTCAGGAATATATGCAAATGAACAGTCGTTCCAGGCAATATTCCCTTTAAAGTCTTCTGAAAGGCCGAGTATCGCTTTGATCGCGGTGCTTTTTCCGGCGCCGTTAGCCCCGATTAACCCGACCATCTCTCCTTTTCCGACTTCCAAAAAAACATCAGCGAGAACTTTTTTTCGGCTAGTATATCCTGCCTGTTCAATTGAGGCCTCAAGCAATTTTGTCAATTTTCATCCACCTCCAAAATTTACTACGAAAAAGAATAAAAAAAGTTCCTGTAACCATAATAATATTGTGTCGAAATACATAGTAATCCAACAAGGATGGCCGCACAGCTTAAATTGGAAAAAATTTAATAGAAGTTATCTCTAGATTCATCACTGCGGTATCGTGTATAATAAGGGCGAATTATCTAAAAACTTTACATGTCTGCCTTAGTTGTAATTTTGTACGCAGTTGATAGTCGTGAGTTGTGGTTAGTCAAGTCCATCCGATCTTATGATAGGGAGTGGTTTTTTGAAACCTTCAACAAACCGTATGCTAACTCGAATCAAATCAGTTTATATGTTTATACAAGAAAAAGGCCTTGTGACAACACAAGAACTGGTTGATGAATTCGGCATTACACCTAGAACGATTCAAAGAGACTTAAATGTGTTGGCATATAATGATCTTGTTCATAGTCCAAGCCGTGGCAAGTGGGAGACAACGAGAAAGAAAGTAAAGATTACATCATAAATTAAAAAATTACATAGGGCCGCCTGCGCGCGGCCTGATAAATACAGGGTGACGAAACTTCTGACCCTTGTTTTTGCGTGTTTATAAATAAAAAAATCCCGCATGGAATGCGGGATTTTGTCATCTTTATTCAGCGTGATTGAAAACTTTTGATGTCTAGGAAGGGCGAGCATAGGAGCAGACTTTCACAGGAGGTGATGACGGCGGTGTTTAGGCAGGACGCCTAAGCATGTAAGTTGCCGTTCCTTTCATCATTCGTGAGCACCGACGCACAGGCCTGACAACGAATGCAAGAGTTTGTCGACACGCTGAAATCCCGCATGGAAATGCGGGATTTTTCATGCCTGCGGTTCATTCAGACACGCAAGCTCTTCTTCTGTAAGCTCACGGTATTCTCCTGGCGCAAGAGCAGGGTCCAAGGAAACCGGCCCCATCGAAAGCCGCTTCAAATATATCACTTCATTGCCGACAGCCTTTGCCATCTGCTTAACCTGATGGTATTTTCCTTCTGTAATCGTCAAATATATCACGGTATTGCCGCTATCGTTTGCTTTGATTTCCGCTTTTGCCGGCTTTGTTTTATAGCCGCCTTCTATGTAGACACCCGCTTCCAAATCGGACATGTCCTCAGATGAAATCTGTGATGTTAAATGGACTTCATACGTTTTTGGAACATGCTTTTTAGGCGATAGAAGCCGATGTGCGAGCTGTCCGTCATTTGTGAGCAGCAAAAAGCCCTCTGTATCCTTATCAAGCCTGCCTGCAGGAAATGGCTCAAATCTCATCTCTTCCGGTGGCAGCAGATCAACCACTGTTTGCTGGCGGCTGTCCTCCGTCGCCGACAGCACTCCCTGCGGCTTATTCATCATGAGATAAATGAACTCACGATAATCAACCGGATCTCCGTAAACGGTAACCTCCTGAGCAGCAGGATCAACGTGTGTCTTTACGTCTTTGGCCATTTTGCCATCAATCATGACGGCACCTGCCTTCACAACGGCTTTGACCTCTTTTCTTGAACCATATCCGCTGTTGGCAAGCAGCTTATCAAGCCTCATCCCTAATCTCTCCTTTATAAAAGAAAGCCCGCAGCATGCGAGCTCTCCGTTTCTTATGTTTTGTTCATCGGCCGGCATGTTTGCCTCTCTTTAAGAACCCGGGCAAACGCCGTCCCACTATTTTCTGCAAAAATCCTAATCGGTAGCTGCAATACAAATAAACAGCTCCGCCAACAGCCGCAGCGATCACCACAACTGCTGCAGCCTGCACCTGGCCATCTTGGTAAGAAATGAAGAAACTTAATACCCATTGGACGATTTTCACAGCTATACCCATGATGGCTGACAAGACCAGCATCAGAACAGTCCGTTTGATTAATATGTTATACGAATAGCCTGCATGGCGTTTAATCATGATAAATCCGTATAAAAGCGAAGCGATATATCCAAGCGCTGTCGCTAAAATCGCACCGTCAGCCTGCATCAACTTGATCAGCGGCACATTCAGCACAAGCTTAATTACGACGCCGATCACAAGGCTGACAACCGCAAATTTTTGTTTATTGATGCCTTGCAGGATAGCTGCATTAACCGTAAATAAAGAGAACAAAATCGCAACTGGTGAATACCAGAGCAAAATGTTTGCCCCCAGCTCAGGATGAAGGCTCTCTGATCCGTAAAAGAACGTATACGTCGGTCCTGCCAATAGGGAGATCCCTACAACAGCTGGAATGATTAAAAACAGGATCGTCTGCATCGTTTGATTGATCTGCTGATTCAGCAGCTTGTAGTTTGCGCTTGTAAACGATTCAGTAATCGTTGGAATTAATGTCAGACCGAAAGCCGTTGCAAGGGAAACCGGAATCATCACGAGCTTCTGCACATACAAGGTAAGAATCGCCAGCATATCTTGGCTGATGGCCTGATGGCCGGCTTCAATCATCGCTTTGTTAAATGTATTTGTATCAATATAATTATACAAAGGGATGGCTAGTCCGACAAAAACGTACGGAGCGGCATAGCTGAACAGTTCGAGAAACATTTTCTTATAGCTTAAGTTTGCTGTCGGCCCCGTATTCGGCATCATCGCCAACAAGCCGCCCTTCCGTTTGTTCCAATACATATACAGCACAATCAGGCCTCCGAAGGCGCCTATCAGCGCTGCGAAGGTTGCATAGCCGACAGCGATCACAAGACCGCCGTTAAAAACCTTCAAAATCAAGAAAGTCGCACTCAATAAAAAGATGATCCGGACAATCTGTTCAACGACTTGGGAAACAGCTGTCGGCCCCATCATTTGATGCCCTTGGAAGAAACCGCGGACAAGGCTCATAATCGGCACGACCAGAAGTGCTAAGCTGACCATGCGGATGACATAAACAACATGATCAATGGTCAGGCCGTTATTATCCTTTCCTCCCAGCGATATTTCCGCAAAAAACGGAGCGGATAAATACAGGATGAAAAAGGCAACCATTCCTGTGACAAGCATAACCGACATGCCGGCCTTGAGCATTTTTCTGCTTGTTTCATAATCCCCTTTGGAATTATATTTGGAAACAAATTTAGAAACGGCCGCGGGAAATCCCATCGTAGCAATATTCAAAAATAAAGTATATTGGTTGTATCCATATTGAAATAATGCACCGCCTGTCGCCCCGACCATAATGCTGAAGGGAATTAAATAGACCATTCCCAGAATCCGCGATATATATGTACCGAGCGTTAATACAAACGTGCCTCTTAACAGTTTGCTTGACATGTTTCTTCATCACCATTTTCTACGAAGATTCAACTTTTCTATTTTACCACAACTGGGCATTTAGACGGTAATAAATACAAAAGCAATCTTGTGAACGATTCAGGTTCGCGGCAAAAGACGTTTAAGGAGAGGCTTTCTTTCGCTATAATAGTACTGTGAACGGAGTGTTCGCAGACGAAATGGAAATAGAAAGTTGATGATAAAATTGAAACAATATGACGTAATCGTAATCGGCGGAGGCCCTTCAGGCTTAATGGCCGCAATCGCAGCGGGAGAACAGGGCGCAGAGGTTTTGCTGATTGATAAAGGAAATAAATTAGGCAGAAAACTCGCGATTTCAGGCGGAGGCCGCTGTAATGTGACGAACCGGCTTCCTGTGGAGGAAATTATTAAGCACATCCCCGGCAATGGGCGGTTTTTATACAGTGCATTTTCTGAATTCAGTAATGAAGACATTATCAAATTTTTTGAAAATCTCGGCATTCAATTGAAGGAAGAGGATCATGGCCGGATGTTTCCTGTGACTGATAAAGCCCAAAGTGTCGTTGACGCCCTGTTAAATAGGCTGAAACAGCTTCGTGTAACGATCAGAACGAATGAGAAAATAAAATCTGTCGTCTATGAAGATGGGCAAGCAGCAGGAATTGTGACGAATAACGGCGAAATGCTCCACAGTCAGGCAGTCATTATCGCTGTTGGCGGTAAAAGTGTGCCTCACACCGGAAGCACAGGAGACGGCTATGAATGGGCTGAAGCTGCGGGTCATACTATAACAGAACTATTTCCGACAGAGGTTCCCGTCACATCTGAAGAACCGTTCATCAAGCAAAAAACACTTCAGGGCTTATCATTAAGAGATGTCGCTGTCAGTGTGCTCAATAAAAAAGGCAAACCAATCATCACTCATAAAATGGATATGCTATTTACCCATTTCGGCCTCTCAGGACCTGCCATTCTCAGATGCAGCCAATTTGTCGTGAAAGAGCTGAAAAAACAGCCGCAAGTTCCGATCAAAATTGATTTGTATCCGGATATCAATGAAGAAACACTATTTCAAAAAATGTACAAAGAACTGAAGGAAGCACCGAAAAAAGCTATTAAAAACGTACTGAAACCTTGGATGCAGGAGCGCTACCTCCTCTTCTTGCTTGAAAAAAACAGCATCTCTCCGAACGTATCTTTTTCTGAGCTGCCGAAGGACCCTTTCAGACAATTTGTAAAGGACTGCAAGCAGTTTACCGTCCTCGCAAACGGCACATTGTCTCTTGATAAAGCTTTTGTCACGGGAGGCGGGGTATCTGTTAAAGAAATTGACCCGAAAAAGATGGCTTCTAAAAAAATGGATGGGCTTTATTTTTGCGGTGAAATTCTGGATATCCACGGATACACAGGAGGATATAATATTACCTCGGCCCTTGTAACCGGAAGGCTTGCCGGACTCAATGCCGGCCGCTTCGCCCGCTCTTGACCGCCTTTTCAATTTGTTTCCAAACGCTGAATATTTGAAAATTCCCCGCATTCATGGTAGGGTGAGACTTGTTTTGTTTCACCTGATTGCGGGGTAATTTTAAGAGAGGAATGATCTGCCAGCGTACGACCATACTAAGCCTGCGAGCAAATATAGGCGTACATAAAAAATTTAGAGGGTGAGAATAGTTGAAAAATATATCTAGTGTATTTTGGATTGTGATTGTAATCACAGCTGCCGCTGTATTGTGGGGCGTTGTATCTCCTGACAGCCTGCAAAACGTATCCCAATCCGCACAAGCATTTATCACCAATTCGTTTGGCTGGTACTATCTTTTGGTTGTTTCATTATTTGTCGGGTTCTGTCTCTTCTTGATTTTCAGCCCGATCGGAAAAATTAAACTCGGAAAGCCCGATGAAAAACCGGAATTCGGGTTATTATCATGGTTTGCCATGCTGTTCAGCGCAGGCATGGGAATTGGCTTAGTATTCTACGGTGCGGCTGAACCGATCAGCCATTACGCAATTAGCTCTCCATCAGGTGAAACAGAAACCCCCCAAGCCTTTAGAGATGCGCTCCGCTATACGTTTTTCCACTGGGGTCTGCACGCTTGGGCAATTTATGCCGTTGTAGCATTATGTATCGCTTATTTCCAATTTCGAAAAGGCGCTCCAGGATTGATCAGCAGCACGCTATCACCGATTCTCGGTGATAAAGTAAACGGCCCGATCGGCAAATTGATTGACTGTATTGCCGTTTTTGCCACAGTTGTCGGCGTAGCGACAAGTCTTGGTATCGGAGCGACTCAAATCAATGGCGGATTAAATTACTTATTTGGGATACCAAATAACTTTCTCGTTCAATTGATTTTAATAACTGTTGTTACGATCATTTTCTTGGTTTCTTCGTGGAGCGGACTCGGTAAAGGCATGAAGTATTTGAGCAACACCAATATGATAATAGCCGGACTGTTAATGCTGTTTGTTCTGTTCGTCGGGCCTACAATACTGATTATGAACTCATTTACAGACTCAATCGGACAGTATATCCAAAATATCGTGCAAATGAGCTTCAGACTGGTCCCATACGATCCTGGAAAACGTGAATGGATTAACAGCTGGACGATTTTCTATTGGGCATGGTGGATTTCCTGGTCTCCATTTGTCGGCATCTTCATTGCCCGGGTATCCAGGGGACGGACGATCCGAGAATTTTTGATCGGTGTCCTGGTAACACCATGTATTCTCGCGTTCCTATGGTTCTCTATCTTTGGCGTATCGGCTATGGATCTTCAGCAAAGTGGCACATTCAATGTAGCGAATCTGTCAACTGAAACAATGCTGTTCGGAACACTTGACCACTATCCGCTGACGATGTTGACATCTATTTTGTCATTGATCTTGATTGCTGTATTCTTTATTACGTCTGCTGACTCTGCAACATTTGTACTCGGCATGCAGACGACATACGGCTCTTTGAACCCAGCCAATTCAGTAAAATTCAGCTGGGGTATCATTCAATCTGCAATGGCTGCTGTTCTCTTGTATTCCGGCGGACTTGCCGCCTTGCAAAACACAGCGATTCTGGCAGCACTGCCGTTTTCTATCGTTATTCTGCTGATGATTGCCGCTCTCTATAAATCGCTCTCAAAAGAACGAAGAGAGATCAAAAAAGCGGAAAAAATCGATAAACCAAGAAGTCCAAGAGTGAAAAAAGCATACTAACAATAAAAAGAGCTTTCCGCCCTGGCGGAAAGCTCTTTTTATTTGCGATATAATATAAGGGCGGAAAAACAGTAAAGCTGCTCACCGTCTGGGTCGCACGCCGCCGACACCGTATATTTGATATCAATTAGCTGCTCCTCCGATATCCCTTTTAAAAATGAATTGATTTCCGTTTGTAAGTCTTTTTCATGCTCTTCATCAAAAACTGCTACCTTCATCATCTTATCCGCTCTCCTTTCTCTATCAATCTATTCCTGTTGGAACAGCGTTATGATAGAGAAATGATCATCATCTCATATTTGAATAAATCCCCCTTTATAGGGTGAACGGCGCGTGAAGTGTTGAACACGCACTCTCCTTTCTGTTCAAAATAAAAGCAATCGGCATCACGGCGATTGCTTGTTGACTCTCTCGGCTTCTCAATTAAAGCTGGCCTTCATTTCTTCGACTGATTCGACCTCAAAGCCTAAATCATTCAGCATTTTATGGTCCTCCGTCTCCTCTTGTCCGGCAGTTGTTAAGTAATCACCGACAAAAATAGAGTTAGCGGCGTAAAGCCCTAATGGCTGCAATGAGCGGAGATTGACCTCTCTTCCTCCGGAAATGCGAATTTCTTTCGACGGGTTGATAAAACGAAACAGCGCCAGCACTTTTAAACAATACAATGGGTTTAATTCGTTAATGCCTGCTAAAGGTGTGCCGTCAATCGCGTGCAAAAAATTCACCGGAATGGAATCCGCGTCAAGAGCCTTTAAGCTTTTGGCAATATCAATCACGTCCTGTTTCGTCTCCTTCATCCCAATAATGGCGCCTGAACACGGAGACAGTCCCGATTCTTTGGCGATTTCAACCGTATTGACTCTGTCATCGTATGTATGTGAGGTCGTGATGTTTGGGTGGTTTCTCTCTGATGTGTTCACATTATGATTATAGCGATCTACTCCGGCTTCCTTGAGCCGCTTCGCCTGCTCTGGCTTTAATAGTCCAAGACACGCACAAACCTTTAGTCCATATGTCTGTTTAATATCCTGCACCGCGTCTGCGACCTGATCCACTTCTTTATTAGAGGGGCCTCTGCCGCTTGCCACGATGCAATACGTACCGATATTCAGTTCGTGCGCGCGCTTTGCGCCTTCTAGAAGCGTTTCCTTATTCACCATCTGATAAGCCTGAATCGGCGCTTTTGAAATCACTGACTGTGAACAATAGCCGCAGTTTTCCGGACAGAGTCCGGATTTCGCATTCATAATCATATTGAGCTTTACTTTTTTACCGTAAAAGTGTTTTCTGATTTGAAAAGCTCCATGCAGCAAAAGCAAAATATCTTCATCTGGACAGTTTAATATAGAAAGCGCTTCTCCGTTGGTCACTTCTGCTCCAGCAAGCACCCGGTCTGCGAGTTCCATCCATTGATTCATTCTCATACCTCCACTTGATTCATAGTAATCATAATGTAGAACCGTTTTGCTTTCCTCGATCATACTTGCATGAGATGACCTATGTATTGAGTGTGCGCTTCATCTCATGGCAGGGAATCAGCCGTTCTCCGCCGGACATATGCTTTCCGCCATCATCATCTGACACTGTAAAATGTTTCTTCTTGTATATCGAAAATCACTTCCTGTCATTTTGTTAACTCTTTTTAAAAAAGGTTAACAATTAAAATACTATTATTCACACATGATTCTGTCAATATAAGATGTCTTCTTTATGTCCATATTGCTGAGGGCATTCTCAATTATTATCAGCTCCAAAGTCGTACAACAGTATTGGAGGGTTAAGCAGTTTGATATTGTCATGCTCACCGCAGGCGGCTTCGGCACTGCGCCCGTTTATATATGCGTTGTATTTTAAACAGCAGGATGCAGGATATGCCGCAACACAAGGCCTCTCTATGGCATTTATCATTTTGATCATCAGCCTTTGCACGCTTGCGTACGTTAAAGAAATGGGCTGAAAGCCGGCCGCAAAAAACGCATTTAGTTGCGGCAGCTGCACTCAGGCAATCCTTGTTGATGGTCACGCTGTTTTTGACGCTGCAAAAATACTTTATTGTCAGCTTTTTATCCAGAGCGGTAAAGAGATCACATGAAAGGAAGAAGCCATATGAAAAAGATTACATTTATCGGTGCAGGGAGCACGGTTTTCGCTAAAAATGTTTTGGGAGACTGTTTGTTAACAGAAGCTCTTAATGGCTTTGAATTCGCTCTTTTCGACATTAATCCAAAACGCCTGCAGGAATCCCAGCTCATGCTCGAAAATCTGAGAGACCGCTATAATCCAAGTGTGGCGATTAATAGCTACGATGACAGAAAACTCGCCTTGCAGAATGCAAGCTATGTCATCAATGCAATTCAGGTTGGGGGGTATAAACCGAGCACAGTCATAGACTTTGAAATTCCGAAACGGTACGGGCTTCGTCAGACAATTGCCGACACAGTCGGCATCGGCGGGATCTTCAGATCACTTAGGACCATCCCGGTTTTATTTGATATCGCAAAAGATATGGAGAAAATGTGCCCGAATGCGTGGTTTTTAAACTATACCAATCCTATGGCTTCTCTTACAGGCGCTATGCTTCGCTATACAAATATCAAAACAATCGGGCTCTGCCACAGTGTTCAAGTATGCACAAAAAATTTATTTAAAGCTCTCGGAATGGAGCATAGCGGGATTGAGGAGCGCATCGCGGGCATCAATCATATGGCTTGGCTGTTGGAAGTCAAAAAAGACGGCGCAGATTTATATCCGGAAATCAAAAGGAGAGCAAAAGAAAAACAAAACACAAAGCATCATGATATGGTGCGGTTTGAATTGATGGATAAGTTCGGCTATTATGTCACGGAATCATCCGAACACAACGCAGAATATCATCCATACTTTATTAAACGAAATTATCCCGAGCTAATCAGCGAGCTGCAAATCCCGCTCGATGAATATCCGAGAAGATGCGTCAAACAGATTCAAAATTGGGAGAAAATGCGGGATGATATCGTTAACAATAAAAACCTTGCACATAAACGCTCAAAGGAATACGGCTCAAGAATTATCGAAGCGATGGAAACGAACGAACCGTTCACCTTCGGAGGTAATGTCCTGAATACAGGGCTGATTACCAATCTCCCTTCAAAAGCAGTTGTGGAAGTAACATGCGTCGCCGCCAGAAAAAAAATCACCCCGTGCTTCGCCGGAGAACTGCCTGAGCAGCTTGCAGCCTTAAACCGGACAAATATTAATACACAGCTGATGACAATCGAAGCGGCTGTCACTCGAAAAAAAGAAGCGGTTTATCAAGCCGCAATGCTTGATCCGCATACAAGCGCGGAGCTTTCCTTGAATGACATCATCTCTATGTGTGACGATTTATTTGCAGCGCACGGCAATTGGCTTCCGGAATATAAATAAAAAACTAGGGAAAATCCTTCCCTAGTTTTTTGGCTTTGTTTCGCCTTCCCAAGCCATCATGCCGCCTTCAACATTTATTGTTTTAAAGCCCTGTTCATCCAAGTATCTGCAGACATTCATGCTGCGCATTCCTGAGCGGCAGATAAACACGTACTCTTTGTCTTTATCAAGGGTATCCATTTTTTCAGGAATATCTCCCATGCGAATATGAACAGCTTGCGGGATCATGCCTTCCGCCACCTCTTCATCTTCTCTGACATCAATCAAATATAATTCTTCGTCCGCCTCTATTTTTTCTTTCAAAGCGGCTGTGCTGATTTCTTTTATTTCCAAAGAGAACACTCCCATTCATAATGATCATGTTTTAGTATATCAAAGTCAGCCGGGCGATTGCTATTTCGAGCCTGATGAAAAAAATCCCCTTTTGGCAAAGGGGATTTTTTCAGCTTAGTTTGCTACAATATTGACGAGTTTGCCAGGCACCGCGATGATTTTTCGAATCGTTTTGCCTTCAAGCTGCTCTTTGACCTTTTCATCTGCTTGAGCAAGCTGTTCCAGCTGTTCTTTCGTCGCATCGGCAGGAACATGTAATTTCGCTTTTACTTTTCCGTTCAGCTGAACAACGATTTCAACCTCATCATCGACAAGCTTCGTTTCATCATATACAGGCCAAGCTTCATATGCAATCGTGCCAGAATGGCCAAGCTTCTCCCAAAGCTCTTCCGCTAAGTGAGGCGCGACCGGAGAAAGAAGCTTCACGAAGCCTTCCATATATTCTTTCGGCAGTTCTGTTGCTTTATACGCTTCATTAATAAAGACCATCAGCTGGGAAATACCCGTATTGAAACGAAGGCCTTCATAATGGTCTGTGACTTTCATGACAGTTTCATGATATACGCGCTCCAATGTTTCACCAGCGCCTTCAACGATTTTGCCATTAAGCTCACCGCCTTCTTCAACAAACAGGCGCCATACACGGTCAAGGAAGCGGCGCACGCCGTCTAATCCTGATTCAGACCAGGCGATTGAAGCATCAAGCGGCCCCATGAACATTTCGTACAACCTCAGCGTATCAGCACCGTGAGAAGCAACGATTTCGTCAGGGTTGACTACGTTCCCTTTCGACTTACTCATTTTTTCGTTGTTTTCGCCGAGAATCATTCCTTGGTTGTACAGCTTTTGGAACGGTTCTTTCGTCGGCACCACACCGATATCATAAAGGAACTTATGCCAGAAGCGGGCATACAGAAGGTGAAGCACGGCATGTTCTGCGCCCCCGATATACATATCAACCGGAAGCCATTTTTCCAATTTCTCTGGTGATGCCAGCTGATCCGGATTGTGCGGATCAATGTAGCGCAAGAAATACCAGCAGCTTCCCGCCCATTGCGGCATTGTATTCGTTTCTCTTCTTCCTTTTTTACCTGTCTCAGGATCTGTGACTTCCACCCAATCTTTTATGTTCGCAAGCGGTGATTCACCTGTTCCGCTCGGTTTGATTTCATCCGTTTTCGGCAAAATCAGCGGCAGCTCCTCTTCCGGTACAGCCGTTGATGTCCCATCTTCCCAATGGATGATTGGAATCGGCTCGCCCCAATAACGCTGGCGGCTGAAGAGCCAGTCACGCAGACGGTATGTCACTTTCTTCTCGCCGTTTTTCGTTTCTTCCAGCCAAGCGATCACTTTCTCAATCGCTTCCTGCTTGTTAAGACCGTTCAGAAAATCAGAGTTCACATGCTCGCCGTCACCAGTGTAAGCTGCTTCCTCAACGTTTCCGCCTTTCACGACTTCCTTCACCGAAAGGCCGAATGTTTTCGCCAATTCAAAGTCACGCTCATCGTGGCCTGGAACAGCCATGACCGCGCCTGTTCCGTATGATGCAAGCACGTAATCGGCAATCCAGATTGGCAATTTTTCTCCGTTTACAGGATTGACCGCATAAGCACCTGTGAAAACGCCTGTCTTTGTTTTCGCAAGATCTGTACGCTCAAGGTCACTTTTTGATTGAATGTCTTTGATATATGCTTCAACAGCTTCTTTTTGCTCAGCTGTTGTGATGTGTTCCACCAATGCATGTTCTGGAGCAAGTACTGTGTATGTAGCGCCAAAAAGCGTATCTGGTCTTGTCGTAAACACCGTAAAGGATTCAGCATGTCCATCTACAGCAAAATGAACGTGCGCGCCTTCAGAACGGCCGATCCAGTTGCGCTGCATATCTTTAATGCTTTCCGGCCAGTCAAGCTCTTCCAAGTCTTCAAGCAGCCTGTCCGCATATGCTGTAATTTTCAGCATCCACTGCCTCATTGGGCGTCTCTCGACAGGATGGCCGCCGCGTTCGCTCTTGCCGTCAATGACTTCTTCGTTGGCGAGAACTGTTCCGAGCGCAGGGCACCAGTTTACAGGCACTTCGTCAACGTAAGCAAGACCTTTTTCGTAAAGTTTTAAGAAAATCCATTGCGTCCATTTATAGTATTCTGGATCAGTCGTATTAATTTCACGATCCCAGTCATATGAGAAGCCAAGCGCTTGAATTTGGCGGCGGAAATTATCGATATTCTGCTTCGTAAACACAGCGGGATCGTTCCCTGTGTCAAGCGCATATTGCTCAGCCGGCAGGCCGAATGCATCCCACCCCATTGGATGAAGGACATCATAGCCTTGCATGCGTTTCACGCGAGACAGGATATCTGTGGCGGTATATCCTTCAGGATGACCGACGTGCAGCCCCGCTCCAGACGGATAAGGGAACATGTCCAGCGCATAAAATTTTGGTTTTTCATTATGATCAAGAGTGGCAAATGTTTTGTTTTCCAGCCAATATGTTTGCCATTTCTTTTCTATCTGTTTGTGCTGAAAACTCAAAGTAAAAACCTCCTTCTGATTGAATACGGCGTGTATGGTTCAAGTATTGACGGAAAGGAGAGGATTATATTCAGAATATTCCCAAACCAAAAAAAACTCCCTCATCCCTATAAGGGACGAGAGACTTTCGTTTTCCCGCGGTACCACCCTCGTTAGCGCGGCATGCGCCACACTCACTTGATACTTTTAACGCAGTTATGCGTCAGCGGCTTTTTACCGCTGCAACTCTGAGGTGAGTTCAGAAACAAACTTGATTGACTTTCACCAGCCGTCAACTCTCTGTAACAATATCTGCTTCTTACTGCTCCTCTTCATTGTCTTATCGCAACCGTAATCTTACCTGTATTTTATAGAATTCTGTTCATAAGTGCAAGCAGGTTTGTATACAATGGGAATGTACCCTGAACGGGCGAAGAATGAGGACAATTATTCGGGTGGAGTTTTGGTTTGACGTTTGGACTCGGCTGATTCGCCGCCGCTTTTCATTTCTCTCACAAAGTCAAAACTTCTGAGAACAGCTTCACCGCCGTAACCTGAAATAATGGATAAGATGACAAGTTGAATTCCTGAATCGGGGTCAGCGGATAATACAAGTAATATGGAAGCAGTCATTCCGATAAACCAATCTTCCAAAAAGCCAAGGTAGATAAACCGCTTCGTCATTCTGGGTTTCTCCAGCCTGCCTCTCTTTTTCACATGACCGAGAATCCCCATGATTCCTCCAATTACACAAGCAATAAGTACCTGATGCAGCATCTTTATCATCACCTTCCTAAAGCCCTTATTTCGTAAAGCGACTTCAGGCCATCCAGCCCCCTTACACGATTTCCGATGATTTTCGATATCTACATACTGGCAAATCTGAAAAAAGCTTGTTTCTTCCATTATATGTGAACACATGATCGGTAAGCTTGATGCATTGGATTCATTTTTCAGCCGGTGACATTTACCTAGTTACTTATTAAGCTTATACAACATTCTTCCGTTCATATGTTCAATTTATGTTCTTAGCTTTAGTGTATACGAGGACAAGCCTTGATGACAAATCGCAAACCGCCCTTGCTTGAACAAGAACATACGTTATGCTAGGGTTACTGTAGAATTGATTTAATAAAAGGGGAATACTAGGCTTTCACACAGTTAGCTGACTGCCTAAGGGGGATTTACATGGCTAATTTTCAATCATTCGAAATACAAGGACAGCTAGAAATCATAAAAAAAGCGCTTGATCACGCCCGAGTCGGTGTAGTCATTACAGACCCCGCACTCGAAGATAATCCGATCGTCTACGTTAATCATGGATTTATTCAAATGACCGGCTACGAAGCTGAGGATATTGTAGGAAAAAACTGCCGCTTTTTACAGGGGAAACACACAGACCCCGCTAAAGTAGATACCATCAGAACCGCAATACAAAATAAAGAGCCGGTTACCGTTCAGATCCAAAACTATAAAAAAGATGGAACAATGTTCTGGAATGAATTGAATATTGATCCGCTTGAGACCGAAGGCAAGACCTATTTTGTAGGGATTCAAAAAGACATCACCCAGCAAAAAGAGTATGAAAAACTTCTCGAGGATTCCCTCACAGAAATTACCGCACTTTCAACGCCAATTGTCCCAATTCGCAACGGCATTTCGGCTCTTCCGCTAGTCGGTAACCTGACAGAGGAACGATTTCATTCGATCGTTTGCACATTGACGAATATCTTATCAACGTCCAAAGATGATTATTTGATCATTGATTTATCTGGATTGGCCCAAGTGACCGAACAAACTGCCGACCAGATTTTCAAGCTGAGCCATTTGCTGAAATTGACTGGCACTGAATTAATCATTACCGGCATTAAGCCCGAATTGGCCATGAAAATGAATAGATTAGATGCCAATTTTTCATCATTGAAAACATTTTTAAATGTAAAGGATGCCGTTAATGTGCTTCCGATTGTGTAAAAAGCTCCCGCTTTCAGGCGGGAGCTTTTATTATGAAGTGATTGACGCTTGCTTATTTCTGTCTTTTGCCGGTTTGATCCGTTTGTCATAAAAAAGCGTTGTGGCAATACTGATCATCAGCAACACCAAAAGAGATAAAACAAGAGCCTGAATGCCGAAATGATCGACAAGCAAACCGCCAAACAACGGACCAATCATTCTGCCGCCTGTAGCCGCGCTGTTGACAAAGCCTTGGTAAAATCCTTCCTTTCCTTTAGGGGCAAGCTGGTTGGCAATCGTCGGCACTGCAGGCCAGACAAGCATTTCTCCGATGGTCAGGATTACCATGGCAGCCAGAAACATCGGAAAGTGTTTTGCTGTCAGCAGCATGCTGAAAGATGCAATGAAAATGATAAATCCGATGACCATTTGCGCTTTCAGTGACTCTGCCCATTTTTTCACCACAAAGCTGACAAGCGGCTGGCCAAGCACAATTAAAATTCCGTTAACCGTCCACAACACGCTGTATAAGGAAAGAGATATTCCAATACTTTGCGTGTATGAAGCAATCGTGGTAGACCATTGAGAATAAGCAAGCCAGCCTAGTACATAGCCGCTGCTTAATATGATCAGCGCGGCAAATTTCGCTTTGCCGTTCATAGCATCATAATCAAGCACGGATGTTTGAGACGCATCCTTCGTCTGAATATTTCGAAATCCGAAATATACGATAAAGAAAAAGAGCAGATACAATACGGCATTCGCCATAAATACGTACGAAAACGAGAAAGACGCCACGACACCGCCAAGCGCTGAGCCGACGGCCACCCCCGCGTTTTGCGCGACATAGATCGCATTAAATGCCTTCCTTCCCCCTTCAGGCCACACTGCCCCAGCCATGGCGTAGCTGGCTGGAAAAACAACACCGGAACCAAAGCCCACAACCGTCAGCAGTGCAATATAGGCAGGCCAATCATGAAAAAAGACAAGACCCATTAAGCTTGCTAACGTAATCGCAATTCCGAGCATAATCGATTTAAACCCGCCGATTTTATCAAACAAAAAACCGCCGCATAAATTTCCTGCTACACTGGCGCCGGAATTCAGCATCAGGACAAGTCCGGCTACTGTTAATGACTTTCCTAATTGATTATGAATATAAATCGTATTCAACGGCCACAAAAAAGAAGCTCCGGTCACATTGATAAACATTCCAATAACTAATATTTTAAGAGCACGCGGCATACTCATCCCCCTTTCTTACCTAAAAAAGCTCATGAAAAAAACGAAACCTAAAACGGCTCCGTACGAATCGAGTGATCATAGCACATTCATTCTATCTGTCTATCTCACATTTTTCAACTGATGAGCGTAAAAAAATCTAACAAATATTGTTTGTAAAATGTGAAATAAAATAGAAAAGGGAGGATTTTATGGAAATGACATTAGCATTCTTAGGTTTTCTTGCATGTCTCCTTTCGCTTGGCTATGGATTGTACCACCTCGCCGGATATATGCTAAAAAAGGAAAAACGTTTCTCTAAAAGACTTTTTTGGCCGCTTTTGATAGCAGGTCTCGTGCTTCTCTTCACCGGAGCAGGATTATCAGAGCCTGATGCCGCTGCAGCAAATGCTGAGAAAAAATATTCAGAGCTGAACACCGAATATAAAAGTCTCGCAAAAGAGCACGAAGCACTTGAGAAAGAATATCAATCTGTCAGCGCTGAAGCAAAGAAATTGAAAGTCAGCACAGAAGACCAAGACAAGCTTAAAAAGCTCGAAAAAGAAAATAGCGAGCTAAAAAAGACTCAGACATCATTAAAAGCTGAAACAAAAAAACTTCAAGATAATCAAAAACAGCTCAAAGAAGATAAAACAAACCTTGAAAAGCAATTAAGTGAGGCGAAAAGCCAGCCTGCGCGTTCTCATGAAAGCACGAAAAATTCTTCAAGCCATACAAATAAAGCTGGTGAAGCCAAAACAGCTGACAAAGCAGAAGGCTGTAACATTAAAGGAAGCAAAAGCGGCATCTATCATACACCAGGCAGTACATACTATGACCGGACAACTGATCCTGCTGAAATGTTCTGCTCAGTTGAAGAGGCTAAAGCCGCCGGCTACCGGGCACCAAAACGATAAGAAAAGCTCCAGAATTTCTGGAGCTTTTCCATTTTATAATGAAGATTTCATTACCTTCTTATAATATTGGACAGATAGAAAACCAAAAATGGAGTAAAGCGCTGTATATATCACCATGACCATAATCATCGGCGTCCACACCTCTGACCCGAATAAAAACCAGCCGGATTGGACGGCGAAGTAGCTGTGGAAAAGACCGACAACGAGCGGAATCCCGAAGTTGTACATTTGTTTGATGCGTATCCCCTTCATCAGATCCCCCTGCGTAAAACCAAGTTTTCTCAAAATCGTATAATTCGGTTTTTCATCTTCACTTTCACCCATTTGTTTAAAATAAAGAATACAGCCTGATGTAATCAGAAACGTTAACCCTAAGAAACCGACGATGAACATCACGATTCCAAACAGTGATTTTTGTGCTATACCTGTATCCAGTCTTGATAAGTGCTGACCTGTTTTATTCACATTCTGAAAAAGCTCATTTGCCTTTTCCAGCTGGTCTTCATGTTTCACGTTGATGCCGATAAATTCAGATTGCGCCAGCTGAATATGGGGGTCTTTATCTTTGTTCAACCTTTTATACAAGCGGTCATCTACTACCACTGTAGGCATCCCCCCGCTTGTAAACATGTATGATACAAGAAACTCATCTCTTAATCCTTTATAGTGTAATCGATGTGTTTCATTTTTACTTTTTACTTTTATGCTGCCGGAGTCTTTTAAAATCATAAGTTTTTGCAGTAAATCGGTATACCCTGAGAAAACCGCCTCCCCTGAAGCTACGTCGACTCCTGTTACATCTTTGTCGCTCACAACAGCAAGTTGTAATTTGCTAGGATCACCCTGCATTTCTTTCGGGTTTCCATCCATAATTTTTGTGACATCAAAAGCCGCTTGCAGAACAGGAGTTTCTTTTTTCACATACGAAATGTTACTTTCACTCAAACTGTTTTCAAATTGTTTGGCATTTTTCTCATTCATGAATGAAAAATCAGCCGCCACGTTTTGTTCAGCACTTTTTTCTGCCGAGTAATAGGAGATGTAAGCAAGAGACAACAGTCCAATGGCGAGCGCTGAAACGGTTGTAATAATCGTCAGCAGCAACGCGTTCGATTTCATTCTGAACATGATCGATGACAGGGACAGGACGTCGGAAATATGTAGGTAGCCGCCCTTGCTTTTTCGAATGATGTTTGAGATAAATGTGACCGATCCTTTATAAAAGAGAAACGTTCCAATAATAACAGTCCCTAAGATAAAGCTCATCGCGCCAAACAGTTCGTTAATGGTCTTAAATTTTCCGCCAAACAGCTCAGAAGACACATAGTATCCTGTCAAAATCAGCACGATGCCTAAAGCGCCGATCAGCATTTGGAAAAATGATATTCGCTTCACTTTATCTTCAGTAGAAGACACTACTTTAAATAAAGATAAAATGCTTTGTTTTTTGATAAATTTGTAATTCATGAGCATAATCAAGAGGTAAATGCCGCAAAACACAATAATCGTTTGAATCAAGGCTTGATCAGAAAAATACAGTTTTGCATCAGCTTTGACATCGACAATTTTAAATAAGATCATGAGCACAAGCTTTGAGATTGAAAACCCGGCCACTACTCCGATGGCTAAAGAGCCGAAATACAGCATGATATTTTCTGCGCTTAAGATGCGGAAGATTTTATGCTTTGTCATCCCGATTAATTGAAACAGCCCGATTTCTTTACTCCGTCTTTTAATAAATATCGTATTTGCATATAAAATAAAAATCGTCACCACAGCGACAAGCAAAATCGATGCGGTTTTAATAGCCGCGGCTCCCTTGATTGAAGCCTTTACTTCATTAATCGCGGGATCATACTGGAGCGTGACAAAGGCAAAATAAAGCGCCACGCTAAAGATTAGCGCAAACACATACAAATAGTAATTCCGAAGATTCTTTTTTAAATTTCTTAGGATGAGCTGATTAATGTTCATGCTGCACCCCGCCCAACACGCCTTGCGTTTTCATGATATCCTGGAAAAACGTCTGCCTGTCTTGGCCCCCTTTATTCAGCTGGGTGTACATTTGCCCGTCCTTAATAAAAATGACTCTGCCGCAGTAGCTGGCCGCTACCGGATCATGAGTGACCATAATAATCGTAGCGCTGCGTTTCTGATTGAGCTGGCTCAGTTTGTTTAACAGATCAGAGGCCGATTTCGAATCGAGCGCGCCGGTCGGTTCATCAGCGAAGATAATGCTTGGGTCATGAATAAACGCTCTCGCAGCCGATGTTCTCTGCTTCTGGCCGCCGGATATTTCATTCGGGTACTTATCTCGTAATTCATAAATCCCCAGCTCTTTTGCAACTTCCTCAAACTTGCGATTGGCTTCCTTTTTTGACAGTTTCGTGATCGATAGCGGCAAAAGGATATTTTCTTTCACTGTCAATGTGTCTAACAAATTGTAATCTTGAAAGATAAAGCCTAAATGCTGTTTTCGAAACTCAGCCAGCTGCTTTTCCTTCATAGCAGTCATTTCGTTTCCGTTAATGTTGATCGTTCCATGACTGACCTGATCAATCGAAGACAGTACGTTAAGCAAAGTGGTTTTGCCCGATCCGGAAGCACCCATAATACTGACAAATTCGCCTTTTTGGATATGAATATCAATGCCCTTCAGCACTTCCTGTTTATTCAGCTTGTTCCCATAGTTTTTTCGAATTTTATTCGCTTCTAAGATCATCATTTCTAAAATCTCCTTTATTTTGGATAATCTCATTATAAAAAGGAATGCCGGGCTTTTCCTTCGATTGGGCGAACAAAAAAGAAAAGCATGTGACATTTTCGTCACATGCTCATGACACGTTCAAATTGATTCCGTTTTGAAAAGGTTAATGTAAAAACTGTCCCTGCACCGAACTCCGAATACACATCAATATGGATCAATAACGGCGTCGCTGCCTTTTTCACCAAGTACAGCCCCATGCCAGTAGAGGCGTGATTATGGTGATCCACTGTGGATGTAAATCCTTTATCAAAAATGCGCGGCACATCTTTTTGATCAATTCCCCTGCCAAAGTCTTTCACTTCAAGCTGCGTCTGTTCCCCTTTTTGAACGCTTTTGATCTCAATGTCAGAGGCTTCGCTGTATTTCACCGCGTTTGTCAGCAGCTGCCGAATGATAAACGCCAGCCATTTCGCATCGCTCAGCACTTCCTCAGCCTCCAGCTGAATATCAAAGCCGATCCCTTTCTGGATGCACCATGACTGTAATTCTTTGATTTCCTTGAAGATCAAAGGCCGGAGCTGTATGCGCTCTACAGACAGGTCGTTTTCAATAAATGATATGCGTTTTTGATGAAGCTGCTGATCAAGAAGCAGGTGAATACGTAGCCATTCATATGACAGCTGGGATTTTAAAGCTTGGTCCTCCACTCTATCTATGAGTAAATGCATTGCTGTTAATGGTGTTTTCACTTCATGAATCCAGGCCATCAGCTCATCTTTTTCATTTTCTAAAGCCAAACGATGCTGGGCTGCGGTTTGTTTCAAGTAGTTCGTTTGTCCGGCAATGCTCCTTTCAACCATCGATTCAAACGGCGTTTCCGGTTCATTTATAGCTGTCGCATCAAGATTGTTCTCCCATGTTTTCAAGCTTTTATAAAACGCCGTTTCTTTCCGATAGCGAACCCAAAGGAATATGATAAAAAACAAGACACATAAATATACCAGATAAAGAACATTTTCAAAAGAAATGGCAGAATCAACAAAAGCAATAAATAACATCAAAACCTGCTGAAACAAAAACGCGGCAATCCAGCTTCGCCGTTCAATGAGAAACGCTTTAATCATAGAATTGATCCTCTTCCTTCGCGAGATAGCCTTGGCCTACCTTTGTCTCGATATATGCGCCAAGCTGCAGAGCGTCCAGTTTTTTTCGCAGGCGATTGACATTGACGGTAAGCGTATTATCACTCACAAAACGCTCATCGTTCCACAAGCTTCTGATCAGCTCTTCCCGGCTGACGATCTTGTTTTTTTGTTCTATCAATTGTTTGAGAATGAATATTTCGTTTTTCGTCAGTTCTACGGAACCTTTGTCATTGCTGACGAGGTTCTGCTCCGCGTCTATAGCCGCGCCGCACCACGTTTTGATCGCGCTCGGCTCCGTATTATAATGATACACGCGCCGGAAAATTGCTTGGATTTTCGCTATCAGCACATCAAAATGAAACGGCTTTTGAATAAAATCGTCCGCTCCAAGCTGCATAGACATTACCATATCAGCAGGATGATCACGTGAGGATAAAAAGAGAATCGGAACATTTGACCGGGAGCGGATCAGCCGGCACCAATGAAATCCGTCAAACTTAGGCAGCTGGACATCAATAATGACACAATCAGGCTTAACCGCCGCAAATTCCTCAATCACTTGACTGAAATCCTGAATGCCATATACATCATAAGACCATCCCGTTAATCGATCCTTAATTTCATGAAACAGCGATTCATCATCTTCAATCAGCAAAAGTTTAAACAATCGACTCACCGCACTTTTCCTTTTTTATCAAGTGTATAGCAAAACGCCCATCATACACTATAAAGAAAGCCGACTGTCTCAGCCGGCTTATACATCTTATAATTCTCTTCTCAGCGCTGTCAGCACGTTGGTTTTTGTCGCTTTTCTCGCCGGGTTCACACCGGAAATCACCGCAACCCCTCCGCAAATCACAACAGCGATAATGACAAGGCTCGCCGGGATGTAGGAGAATGTGTAATTCAGATCGCCCGCATCGCTGCCGCTTGTCGCCGCGAGAATCATCGGAACGGCCAGGTTGACAAGGTAGCTCACACCGTAAGAAATGATAATCCCAATCACACAGCCTAAAATTCCGATATACGCGCTTTCCATTAAGAACATACGGCGAATGATAGACGGACTCGCCCCAATCGCTTTCATAATTCCGATCTCCTGCGTTCTTTCTGTCACCGCCATCGTCATCGTGTTGAAAATGCCGATTGCAGAGATAATAACCGCGATACATCCCACAAAGATCAAACCGATTTTGAAGACCATGAAGAAGGTGTTGGCTCCCTTAAGCTGCGTTGTTACGGACATCACATGGTAACCGTCATCCGTCAGATCATTTGTCAGCTGTTCAACATGATCAAATTTGTCTGCATACACTTTAGTGCTTTTTTCAACAGAACTGCTGTCTTTGGATAAATCCAGAAACTTCGAAAAATCGTGCTTAAAGCTGTTGCTCACAAAAATATCATTATCTTCCTGCCAATCTGTATTCGGTTTCTTCGTAATGCCGACAATTTTAAAATCATAAGACTTTTCTTCATCAACATTGCCGGTTTCCTCATTTGTTTTAGAGACATTGAGCTGGATCGTTTTATTCAGCACATCTTTTGTAAACCCTTTTGGCTCTTTAACTTCCTCATCATTTACTTGGGATTTGCTGATTTCTTTTTCGTAATCTTCGGAATCCTTTTTCGTCCATAGATACTTAGCAAAATTATATCCAACTACGATTTCGTTTTCTGACTTTGCAGTGCGTCCTTTTGCCAGCTCCATATTGGATTTTAATTCATCGTCCATGTTTGTGAAAACCAAAGTGGAATTCGTATTGGTTCGATCTCCCAGCTTCGCTTCAACCGGTTCGTATACCGTTGTCCTTTCTACCACCGCTTTGACATTGTCATATTTCTCTAAATCAGCCTTTTTAAGATCTTTCCCATCCGATTTTCCGTACACCTGGATTTCCGTTACAATCTGCTGGCTCATCGTCATATCTGTAATCGTCTTTTGAATTCCGAACCCAACCGACGACAGGACAACCAAAAACGCACACGCCATTGTGGTCGCAAGAATCGTCATAAAGACGCGGAGCCTGTTTTTCTTCATATTTCTTCTAATAAAATGAACCTGATCTTTAAACCTCATCGGTAATTCCCCCTTTTAACACACCGTCATGAAGCTGAAATTTTGAATGTCCGATAGAAGCGACCTCATCATCGTGGGTGATGATCACAAATGTAATGCCCCGCTCGCGATTCAATTGCTGGATCAATTCCAACACTTCCTGTTCCGTTTCTGAATCAAGGCTACCCGTCGGCTCATCCGCTAAAATAATAGATGGATTTAAAATCAACGCTCTCGCAATACTGACACGCTGCTGCTGTCCGCCTGACAGTTCATTCGGATAATGAGCAGCGTGATTTTCCAGACCGACTCGCTTCAGCATATCCTGCACCTTTTGCTTGCGCTCAGACGGTTTGATTCCTTTTAACGCCAGCGGCATTTCAACATTCTCATACGTTGTCAGGCCAGGGATCAGCTGAAAGCTTTGAAAAATAAACCCGAAATGATCAAGGCGAAACTTCGCCCATTCCTTTTCATTAAAACCCGTCACATCAGCGCCATCAATGACAATCCGCCCTTTTGTCGGCGAGATGTAGCCGGAAATCAAATTCAAAAGCGTTGACTTTCCTGAGCCGCTTCGCCCGACAATACAGGCGATTTCCCCTTTCGCCACGCTTAATGAAACATCCTTCAATACTGGAACTTCATTCTCACGGCCTTTTTTTCCGATAGTGAAAGAATGGTCGATATGCTGAACATCAATCATATTTTCTCTCTCCCCTTACAATAGTTTCGTTTTTTTATAAATCGTAAAATAACTGATCAAAAACCCAATCACAGCACCTGCGGCCATGCCAATTAGGTAGCCGGAAAAGCTCTCGCTTACTGAGTATCCAAAACAGCCAAAACCTAAAATTCCAATGATAATGACGATGACTTGCATCGGGCGATCCAATGCTTTCCACAAAAAGAAATATCCGTTTCGATCATTTGCCAGCTTGATGAAGCTGATGCAGCCGATGATGTAGAACATGATGCTCATCACAGCCGGAATAACTAAATAATACGGTGAATCATCAACCCAATTTGGAACCACATACATAATCGGAAATATATACTTTACCCATTCTGGGATAGGGGTGTCTAAAAATGCCACTCTTCCGTTAAAAAGGATATCCATATTAATTGCAGGCAAGGTAATCACTAAAAAAGGTAAAATAGTGACGGTAAAAGAGACCAACAGCTGTGCAAAAATACTGCCCGTCAGAGCTCCGCCAGCCATGACCAAAGAATAAGCAAGCATGCTGACGATGATCATTCCAAGACTGTAGTGGTGAAAATAAACGGCCTGATCAGGCTTCAAAAGCACAAGCAGCAAGACAGATAAAAGATAACCTATGAGCTGCGGCACCACAATCACCATTCCGCCGGTGAGAAACTTCGCATTAAATATCTGCCCTCGTGTATAAGGAAGGCTTAATGTAAAATCAAACAAGCTCTTGCTTCGTTCAATTCCAAGCTGGCTGACAGCCAAAACGACACCCAACATCCAAAAGAATGAGATGAATGTGCCGTTTAAGTAATCAACACTGAATACGCAGGGACTGACCCAATTTTCTTTTCCGGTGACACAGCCTTGATAGATGAGATACATATTTATTATTGATAGGGGATTACCCAATATAAAAACCAAAATGGTAATAACGAAGGCGACTTTATTCTGCCGCCACTCTTTGAAAAGCAGTCCGGAATCCGGCAACTCACTTCCCTCCAAACCTAAGGCATTTCTTACACTTTTGTTTTCTTAAATATAGAGAAGTAGCTCACAAAGAATCCAACTACAGCTCCAATGATCATTCCAAAAATATAACCAATAATGGAATGTCCGGTAGAATATCCAAACAAACCAAATCCGAGAATGCCAAAAATGATAACCAAAATTTGTACCGGACGGTCTAATCTCTTCCAAAGGAAAAAGTATCCGTTTCGTTCACTTGGATGCTTTTTAAAGCTTATATAGCCAATCAAGTAAAACAGAGCGCTCATGACAGCCGGAATGAATAAAATATATTTACTGTTGGTAAGCCAGTCATTTGAAACATAAACAAGGGGAAATAAATACATGAGATTATTCTCCAACTCATAATAAGATTCCATTGAAGAGAAAATCTCATATATATGAAAATCAAAAACAATTTCCAAATTGGTAAACGGCAATGCAAGGATTAAATACGGCAATATCCCGGCAGAAAGTGCAGTTAATAGCTGGGCAAAAACATTTCCAGTTAACGCTCCGGCGGCCATTACCAGTGAAAAAACCATAAAACTAATAACGATTACTCCAACGCTGCTGTGTTCAAAAAAGTAGACGTGTTCAGGGCTATAAACAAGAATCAGCAGCCACGCAAGTAAAAAGCCAATCAATTGTGACAGCACAATGACAATGCCCCCTAACCAAAATTTCGTCTGGAAAATTTGGCTTCTGTTATACGGGAGGCTTAATATAAAATCCATCGTGCCTTTCGAACGCTCCATTCCGAGGAAGCAGACTGCCAAAATGACCCCCGGCACCCAGTTGATATCTATCAAGTTGCTCGTGTAATTCACAATAAAATCACAATATTGCGGGTCTTGGTGATCAAGACATCCTTGATAAGACAAATACTCATTAACGATAGAAAGTGGATTTGCAAACACTAAAAACACAATACTAAGCAAAATCACCACTTGATTCTGCTTCCACTCTCGATAGAGGAGACCTCGGTTTACCATCTCCGCTTCCCTCCAAACTTCGCAATAAACACTTCTTCCAAGTTGACAGGAAGCTCGTTCCACACTTTTGGCTTCAGCTCTTTTAAAAAGCTCTTCTTCTCTTCGTCGCTTTTCGGAATCAGCACCGTGTAAAACACGCCGGCCTGATCAAGCATCGGAATGTTTTGCTCTCTGATCGCCAAATTGACATCTGTGTCAAAGGCCATTTGAATTTTGATATATTCTTCTTTTAACTCATCCAGATCCATGACATTGGTCAGCCTGTTGTCTTCAAGAAACCCAATTCGGTTGCACATCCGTTCTATATCCTCAAGCCGGTGAGACGTAATGAGAATGCTTGTATCACGTTCCGCCACTTCATCGACCATCAGCTGAAGCACATCATGCCTTGTCACCGCGTCAATGCCGTCCGTCGGCTCATCAAGAAGAATCAGCGCCGGTCTCGCCGCAAACGAGAGTACGAGCGACAGCTGTTTTTTCAAGCCTGTCGACAGCTCGCGATATTTTTTCGTTTCCGGAATTTCGTATCTGTTCATCAATTCATTCGCATACGTGACATCAAACTTCGGATACATTCTTCTCAGGATATCGACCAACTGCTTGTATGAATACTTATCGTAAAAAGGATTCTGAACCGGCATGTAGATGATATTCTGTTTCACCTTCGGATGCTTTTTGATTTCTACGCCGTCAAACAAAACCGTCCCGCTGTCCGCGAAAATGATTTGCTGGATTAAACGAAGCATTGTCGTTTTGCCTGATCCGTTGCGGCCAAGCAATCCGAAGATTTCTCCTTTTTCGATTGTTAACGAAACGTCCTTTAATACTTGATTGCCGTCAATCGTTTTTGACAGCTGCCGTAATTCAATCATCTTGTTGACCTTCTTTCACATCAGCGCTGATTTCCTTTATCCATTCTTGCAGTTTTTCCAGCTCAACCCCTGCATAATGGGCATCGATGATGAGCTGTTTGAGTTGCTCTTTAATCATCGTCATCTTCCCTTCAACCAATGTCGTTTTTGCACGCTCCGATATATACGTTCCTCTGCCGCGCAGCGTTTCGATAATTCCCTCTCGTTCAAGCTCTTTATATGCTTTGCTGACAGTGTTTGGATTTGCGATAATGATCGTCGCCAATTCTCTGACAGAAGGAAGCTTATCACCAGGCCTCATGATCCCTTTCAAACAAAGCTCTTTCATTTGCTGAATAATTTGTTCGTAAATCGGTGTTGAGCTTCTTGGATCGATTTGAATCATTTACTTCCCTACTTTCTATACGATCTGATCCTTTTTATAGATAAAACTGATCAATTATACTTTTTTGCCATTCAAAACCGATCATCACAAGAACAATAAAAAAAGAACAAGCGATTACAGATGCCGCAATCAGCAAGGGCACGTTACGTTTGTTTCGTTTTTTACGTTTCATAACTGCCTCCCTTAATTTCAATATATAAATGATTTTACTTTAGTGTCTATAGTGTATTACGTCAATTAGTACACTTAATACAATAAATACTTAAGCATATAAAGTCAATCCTTTTTTACAAAAAAAACGGACCCTTCCAAAGGGTCCGTCGTTTCTTACACATCAAGAGGATGCTGCAATATCATATTGTTTTGCAACGTTTGAAGCTGGAGCCTCATTCTGTACAGCTGTTCTCTCTGCTGTTCATTTGAAGACAGCCACAGCTTATTCAAGGCATTTACCGCATTTTCAAGCTGCATTTGTGCATCACTGTATTCTTGCTCGTTATAATGCTCTTGTTTTGAAGCGGTTGTCAGCTGCTCTTCAGCATAATCATATGCCTGCATACATTGCTGGAGATGTTCATCTACTGATTGTCTTGTTGCCACAGTAACCCCTCCTCTTGGTAATGGAAACAATCCATCTTTCATATTGTAGCCTCATCTGACTTCATTCAATAAAGTAATTTATGGTCGATATTCATTTGTTCTCTTGTGAAATGCGTGCTACAATTTTAGGATGCAATCGTACGCAAGGAGGCACATGAATTGTGATGCAGAACAATCCTTTTCCTTATTCTAATACGGAAAAACGCTATCATACATTGAATTATCATCTCAGAGAACATTTCGGCCATAAGGTATTTAAAGTGGCGCTGGACGGCGGCTTTGACTGTCCGAACCGGGACGGCACCGTTGCCCATGGCGGCTGTACATTTTGCAGCGCAGCAGGCTCTGGCGATTTCGCCGGAAACCGGGCCGATGATTTAATTACGCAATTCCATGACATTAAAAACCGTATGCACGAAAAATGGAAGGACGGCAAATACATCGCTTATTTCCAGGCTTTCACCAATACGCATGCGCCTGTTGAAGAGCTTCGCGAGAAATTCGAATCTGTCCTCGCGCTTGATGATGTGGTCGGCATTTCGATCGCCACGCGCCCAGACTGTCTGCCCGATGATGTCGTTGAATATTTAGCAGAGCTGAATGAACGCACATATTTGTGGGTTGAGCTTGGGCTTCAAACGGTTCATGAACGGACAGCTCTTCTGATCAATCGCGCACATGATTTTACCTGCTATACAGAAGGTGTCAATAAATTAAGAAAACACGGCATACGTGTCTGCTCTCATATCATCAACGGACTGCCTTTGGAAGACAGGGATATGATGATGGAAACAGCAAAGGCAGTCGCAGATTTGGACGTCCAAGGCATTAAAATCCATCTGCTGCACCTATTGAAAGGCACGCCGATGGTCAAGCAATATGAAAAAGGAAAACTGGAATTTCTTTCTCAAGATGACTATGTGCAGCTCGTCTGTGATCAGCTTGAAATCATTCCCCCGGAAATGATCGTCCACCGTATTACAGGTGACGGACCGATTGAGTTGATGATCGGGCCCATGTGGAGCGTTAACAAATGGGAAGTGCTTGGCGCCATTAATAAAGAGCTTGAAAATCGCGGCAGCTATCAAGGAAAGTTGTTTCAGCGGCTTCAGGAGGAATCTGCTTTATGATTTTGAAAAAAATTCTCCCTTATAGTAAAGAACTGCTGAAAATGGCCGCGGGAGAAGGAGATATCGTCGTAGATGCAACGATGGGCAATGGACATGATACGCAATTTTTAGCGGAGCTTGTCGGTGAACACGGCCATGTGTACGCATTCGACATTCAGGAATCAGCTGTGGCAAATACGAAGGAACGGCTTGGTGAGATTTATCAACAGAGAGCAACATTATTTCACAAAAGCCATGACAAAATCGCTGAATCTCTCCCGCCGGAAACACACGGTAAAGTGGCAGCCGCTATGTTTAACCTCGGCTATCTGCCTGGCGGAGACAAATCGATTACGACGAGCGGGAATTCAACCATTCAAGCAATTGAACAGCTGCTCAGCATCATAAAAGAGGAAGGCCTGATTGTTCTGGTCGTTTATCATGGCCATCCGGAAGGCAAAGCAGAAAAAAATGACGTGCTCGACTTTTGCCAAGCTTTGGATCAAGAAGCGGTCCGAGTGTTAACATACGGATTTATCAACCAGCAAAATGATCCGCCATTTATTGTCGCCATCGAAAAAAAAGCTCAAATCAGCAAATGATTTGAGCTTTTTTCTTTGCGTTTTTCATCCAGGCCATTTTTTGAAATTTACGGTAGGCTCTGCCATTAATATAAAAGAAAAAAGAGGTTTTTCCGCTTGCTTTGATCAGCTTTTTCGCGAGCCGGCCTATTTTCTTTTGGCCCGCCACTTTATCATCTGACAAATAAACGCCCAGCAAGCCTCGATTAATTAACCGATGGAAGTTTTCATGCGGAATGCCTTGCAAATGCTCGTCGGCTTTTTGGATAAAGTGTTCAAGCCGGTTCATCATTTCTTCATGCGATTCGTAATACGAGCAGAAATTCAAGTCCCCTTCCAGCAAGTCCTCCTCTTGGTCAATCAAATAATCAAGCAGAATGTGAAGACCTTGTATGTAAGGAAAATAGCTATTGCGGATTTTTTTAGCGGTGTTTTCTGTGAAATCAGTCTGGAACGAATACGCAACAAGACAGAAAATGCCTAACGTCGAACCTGCACAAGCTGAAAATTCATACCATTCCATCTTAGGAAGCTCTGATTCATATTGAGCAAACCACTTTTCAAGCCGCGGAACACGTTCATGCTCAATGACATGTTTATGCACCTGCAAATCACAATAATAGCTGCACAGCTCAAGCAGATAAGGTTTAATCAGATGATAATGCTCAATTGAACCAAGAACACGCTGGCACGTTTTAACCAATTCATGCAAATATCCGCTGTCATCTTGCTCTTCTCTGAACTGGTAGTAATTTTGTGGTTCCGCCCCCACTGTCAGTGCGTCCTGCATTGAGGCATGGAGCATTCTGAAATCCTGCGGGTCAAGCGAGGTGCTGCGGTCACACAAATTGTCCAAGTAATCGCTGATTGTTTGATACGCGATGATAAACTCGACGCATTTTTGCTTTTGATTGCCTGACAACAAGGCCAGTATGCCGCCACCTTCACAGTGGAACGTTTTGTCACGAATACTTGCGGTTGCCTGTGCTTTTAATTCACTGTTATGAATTGATTCTGATTTTTGTTTCCATATGTCCAGCTCTTGATGGACGAGCGGAAAAATGTCTCGATATACCTTTGCCATCAGTCCAAAAGGATGTTCCGGTACTGTCAACACATGCACCCCCCATTAGTTCAAATATATTGATCAGTAAACGCTCTTGCTGCTTTAAAAACATCTTCTCTTTCTGGTTCATTAAATATTTCATGATAAAGCCCTTCCCACTCTCTATACGCTTTATTGCGGGAAGCAACACCTGAAAACCACTTGATGACCATCGTTTTATCGACGAGCTTATCGTCACCAGCCTGCATGACAAGAAGCGGCACATTTAAAAACGCATCTGTCGGCACCATTGCTGACTCAATTGTTTTTAACAGTTCTCTGTACCATCTGACAGATACCTTTCTGACGTATAACGAGTCATTTTGGTCGGCCTCGATGATGTTCTCATTGCGCGTCGCCATATCAAGTGATAATCCCGAATCAACCCTAAGCGACGGAGCAATGACATTCAAGCCTCTTGATGCGAAATCAAGCGCTTTATTGACCTTAATTTGCAGTCCGAGACACGGGGATGATAAAATGATTCCCGTAATGCGGGGATTTCTTTGCTGTTTAAACCATTCAATCGCGACCAGGCCGCCCATGCTGTGACCAAGAAGAAAAACCGGCAGCTCAAAGGTTCGCGCTTTATCTATCCAAGTATCTACTTCATCAATGTATTCTTGAAATGAGCGAATATGACCTCTGGCTCTTGTGGTTGTCCCCTGACCCGGCAAGTCGCCCATAACCACGTGATAGCCTGAGGATCTCCACATTTCAATCAGCCATTTATATCGTCCGTGATATTCACTTGCCCCGTGAATGATCACAATCACGGCAACAGGTCTGTCTGCTTTCCAGGTCCACATGCTCTTCACCTCATACGAAATTTAAATAGAGAAAGAAGGAGGAATACTTATGATCTGCCCTTATCATGAACACATGCCAGATATCCATCCAACAGCCTTTATAGCTGAGAACGCAACCATTATCGGCGACGTCGTTATCGGAGAACAGTCCAGCATTTGGTTTTCTGTTGTCATAAGAGGAGATGTCGCGCCGACCCGGATCGGAAATAGAGTCAATATCCAAGATTTAAGCTGCCTCCATCAAAGCCCGAACCGGACGCTTCTCATTGAAGATGACGCCACGATAGGCCATCAGGTTACACTTCATAGCGCTGTCATCCGCAAAAACGCCTTAATTGGCATGGGCTCAATCATCTTAGACGGAGCTGAAATTGGCGAAGGCGCCTTTATTGGTGCCGGCAGTCTTGTTCCGCCTGGAACAATCATTCCGCCTGGCCAACTCGCCTTTGGCCGTCCTGCAAAGGTCATCCGTCCTTTGACGGAAGATGACCGAAAAGATATGCAAAGAATACGGTCTGAATATGTAGCAAAGGGCCAATACTATCAATCACTCCAACAAACATAAGACCTGTTTCGTCTTACTTTACCATTTTTTAAATTATGTTTGAAAGCAATAACCATCCTTTCCCCGGACGTAATGACAGTTCGGGGTTTTATTTTTCCATAAAACGTTCACATAGTACATGACATGTTTAACTTTTATCTTATCATAAAACTGTAACAGCCTCTGCAAAACATATCCCTATTCTTTCCTGTTCTCTGTTTTCTATGAGCACACAAAAAGGGCCTGAGAGCTCTTCTGGTCTTTTATCGGGACTGCAGGCCCTATAAACATGCCAATGATACATATGACGGAAAGAGTGTCTTTAGTGGCTGCGCTGGTACGGAATTGTTCCTCGGCTCCGTAGCAGCTGTTCAATGAGCGGGTTCGGGTCATTTGGCAGCGTATGTCATAAGCGGCTGGTTATATTTTTTATTATCTTCGAGTTCGCGGTACAGCTCTTGTTTTGCAAGCTCCTCTAGAAAAAATATGTCATTTTTCCGAATTTTTAGTTCATATCGGATAAAAGAATAATAACAAGGCTTTCGACGAATCGAAAGCCTTGTTATTTGTTATACAAAAATGACTTCTTTAGGCTGATGGTTCAGCTCTTCAGGCATATACCGTTTTTCGATATTGATGCTGTGCCAAATCATAAAGATCAGGACAGTCCAGATTTTACGGCTGTTATCAGCCTTGTCCGCACAATGGTCTTCAAGAAGCTGAAGAACATAATCTTTATGGATATAAGCATCCGTTTGGCTTTCCTGAATAATATTCCGCACCCATTCGTTCATTTCATTTTTCAGCCAATGACGGATCGGTACAGGGAAACCAAGCTTTTTGCGATTTAATACGTGCTCAGGCACAATTCCTTCAGCGGCTTTGCGAAGGAGGTACTTCGTTGTACCATTCTTCGTTTTCAGCTCATCTGGAATTTTTGAAGCGACGTCAAATACGACTTTATCCAAGAATGGCACACGCAGTTCCAAAGAATTCGCCATTGTCATTTTGTCCGCTTTTAACAAAATATCGCCGCGCATCCAAGTATGGATATCGACATACTGCATTTTATTGATATCGCTGTATGAGCTGCTTTCTGTAAAGTAAGTCTTCGTCACGTCACGATATGAAAGGTTCGGATTATAATGCTTGAGCAGCTGCTTTTTGACAGACTCTTCAAAGATCTTCGCGTTACCGATATAACGGTCTTGAAGCGGAGTACAGCCGCGCTCAAGCAGGCTCTTCCCTCTCATTCCTTCAGGCATAACGGCTGCAACATGAAGAAGCATCTTTTTCAGGCCGGACGGAATGCGCTCAAACGGCTTAAGCGAAAGCGGTTCACGGTAAATGTTATATCCACCGAAGAGCTCGTCTGCACCTTCACCTGATAAAGCAACTGTGACATGTTTTTTTGCTTCTTTTGCCACAAAATACAATGGAATTGCCGCCGGATCAGCAAGCGGATCATCAAAATGCCATACAATCTTCGGAAGCTCATTCATGTATTCCTCAGGCGAAATGACTTTGCTGATATTTTCAATACCAAGCGCAGCCGCAGTTTCTTTCGCTACATCAACTTCACTGAAGCCCTGCTGTTCAAATCCGACAGAAAAGGTTTTTAAGCTTGGATGTAATTCTTTCGCAACGGATACAATAAAAGAAGAATCAATTCCGCCAGACAGGAATGAACCGACAGGAACGTCACTTCTCATATGAACGTTCACAGAGTCATAGATCGCGTCTCTGACCTCTTTCACAAGCTTTTCTTCTTCAGTCTGAACCGGTTTAAAGTTCGCTTTGAAATACGTTTTGAATGTGATATCTCCGTCCGGGCGGATGGTGAACTGTGAACCCGGCTCTACTTTTTTCACATTTGCATCAAGCGTGCTTGGTTCAGGAACGAATTGGAAAGACATGTATTGCTGCAATGCCTCTTTATCTATTTCAATATCATTCTGGGCAACCATTAAACTTTTTCTCTCTGAGGCAAAATACACCTGATCATTGATCGTTGTGTAGTACAATGGTTTAATGCCGAATGGATCTCTTGCTCCATAAAGAACATGATCGTTTTTATTCCAAATGAGAAAAGCAAACATACCGCGCAGTTTGGACGCAGCTTCTTCTTTATAGTGACGGTAAGTCGCAAGAAGAACCTCTGTGTCCGAATCTGTGTTGAATGTATACCCCTTAGCTTCAAGTTCTTCTCTCAGTTCAATATAGTTGTAGATTTCTCCGTTAAAGATAATCCAATATGTTTCATCTTCATATGATAAAGGCTGTCCGCCATTTTCTACGTCAATAATGCTGAGCCGTCTGAATCCAAATCCAACGTGCTCATCATGGAAATATCCATCACTGTCAGGACCGCGGTGAACGATCATTTGGTTCATTTGTTTGATTAGTTCTTCTTGATCAGCGGTTTGAGCTAACGGATGCTTGTTAAAAACCCCGACAAATCCACACATAGTATTGCCTCCATAATTAAAATTGTCATCATTGAACCCCTATTTATAGACGCTGTGAATAATATTTGGTTTCACAGTATGTAAAAAAATAAACATGAATACAACGATAAAAAAGGAAAGCCGCTTACCAGTAAGCGGCTATAAAATTATTCTCCTAACGCTTCTTTACGCAGCTGCTCCGCCTTGTCTGTACGTTCCCACGGAAGATCAACATCGTGGCGTCCAAAGTGGCCGTATGCAGCAGTTTGTTTGTAGATCGGACGGCGTAAATCAAGCATTTTGATAATGCCGGCAGGTCGTAAATCAAAGTTATTGCGAACAACTTCAATCAGTTTTTCCTCAGAAGCTTTTCCGGAACCGAAAGTGTTGATTGAGATTGACACGGGCTGAGCAACACCGATCGCGTAAGCAAGCTGCACTTCGCAAGAATCTGCCAGCTCAGCCGCAACGATGTTTTTTGCAACATATCTTGCTGCATATGCAGCAGAACGGTCTACCTTCGTCGCATCCTTACCTGAGAACGCGCCGCCGCCGTGGCGTGCATAGCCGCCATACGTATCAACGATGATTTTGCGTCCTGTAAGTCCAGCATCCCCTTGAGGCCCTCCGATAACGAAACGTCCTGTAGGGTTGATGAAATATTTTGTTTCCTCATCAATCAGCTCTTCAGGAACAACCGGGTTGATCACATGTTCTTTAATGTTACGCTGGATTTGCTCAAGCGTAATTTCAGGGTGATGCTGAGTTGAAATGACAATCGCGTCAATGCGAACAGGTTTGTTCTGTTCATCGTACTCAACTGTTACCTGTGTTTTGCCGTCAGGGCGAAGGTACGGAAGAATATCTTCTTTACGGACTTCACTGAGGCGGCGGGCCAATTTATGAGCAAGTGAAATTGGAAGAGGCATTAGCTCTTTCGTTTCGTTGCACGCATAACCGAACATTAAACCTTGGTCACCCGCACCGATCGCTTCAATTTCTTCGTCGCTCATTGTGCCTTCACGGGCTTCAAGCGCTTGGTCTACACCCATCGCAATATCAGCAGATTGCTCGTCAATTGATGTTAAAACTGCACAAGTTTCCGCATCAAATCCGTATTTCGCACGTGTGTATCCGATCTCTTTAATGGTTTGGCGAACGGTTTTCGGAATGTCAACATACGTAGATGTTGTGATCTCTCCGCTGACAAGAACTAAGCCAGTTGTCACAGATGTTTCACAAGCAACACGCGCGTTAGGGTCTTTCTTTAAAATTTCATCTAAAATGCTGTCAGAAATCTGGTCACAGATTTTATCCGGATGCCCCTCCGTAACAGATTCTGATGTAAATAAACGACGATTTTTACTCATGATTTGCTTCCTCCTGCACAAGGCCTCCCGAAAGACCTTGTATATATGATACGGAACTCGCTCCCTCTTATACAATGAAACGTTATATTAGAGAATGTAAATTGGCATATTTATGAAATAAAAAAACCTTTTCCATCGAGGAAAGGGTTTGGTCTTTGTGCCTTTCACTCTTATCGCTCAAGGAATCATACAACCTTGCAACAGGTTAGCACCTTGGTTGTCTCACACAATTGAACATAATAAATAACAGAGAAACCGGTTGCTGGGCTTCATAGGGCCTGTCCCTCCGCCAGCTCGGGATAAGAGTATCCGCTCAATGAAATATCTTATCGTAAAAAGGTTTGCAATGTCAATATGATTCAAAAGAAATAGGCGCCTATATCAAGGGAAAAGATTGGAATATGCATACACAAAAAACGATAAATAGTATAGACTATTTAAAAATATATGTTATACTAATTCACAATTAGCAAAACACAAAAAAACGATAAAGGAAGGTTTCATATGAACTCAGTTGATTTGACCGCTGATTTACAAGCATTATTAACAAGTCCAAATGTGTGTCATAATTTATCAGCAGCACAGCTTACAGAAAAAGTATTATCCCGCAACGAAGGCATTTTAACTTCTACGGGTGCTGTCCGGGCGACAACAGGGGCTTATACGGGACGTTCACCTAAAGACAAATTTATCGTGGCGGAAGAAAGCACGAAACATAAGGTCGATTGGGGTCCGGTGAATCAGCCGATTTCAGAAGAAGCATTTGAGCGGCTGTACGCGAAAGTCGTCAGCTATCTGAAGCAGCGAGATGAGCTGTTCGTTTTCGAAGGATTTGCCGGAGCAGACGAAAAATACAGGCTGCCGATCACCGTCGTAAATGAGTTCGCATGGCACAATTTATTCGCCAGACAGCTGTTTATCCGCCCGGAAGGCAATGATAAGAAAACAGTTGAACAGCCGTTTACGATTCTTTCTGCACCACATTTCAAAGCAGATTCAAAAACAGACGGCACACATTCCGAAACGTTTATTATTGTCTCTTTCGAAAAGCGCACGATCTTAATCGGCGGAACAGAGTATGCTGGGGAAATGAAAAAATCGATTTTCTCCATTATGAATTTCCTGCTCCCTGAAAGAAATATTCTATCCATGCACTGCTCCGCCAATGTCGGTGAGACAGGTGATGTCGCCCTTTTCTTCGGATTGTCTGGCACAGGTAAAACCACCCTTTCAGCCGATGCTGATCGCAAGCTGATCGGCGACGATGAACACGGCTGGTCTGACACAGGCGTCTTTAATATTGAAGGCGGGTGCTACGCTAAATGTATTCATTTAAGCAAGGAAAAAGAGCCTCAGATTTTTAATGCGATCCGCTTTGGGTCTGTTCTCGAGAATGTTGTTGTGGATGAAGGTACGCGGGAAGCCAATTATGATGATTCCTTCTATACTGAAAACACGCGGGCGGCTTATCCGATTCATATGATTGACAACATTGTAACTCCGAGCATGGCAGGCCACCCGTCAGCGATTGTATTTTTGACGGCTGATGCATTCGGAGTGCTGCCGCCGATCAGCAAGCTGACGAAAGAACAGGCGATGTACCATTTCTTGAGCGGCTATACGAGCAAGCTAGCTGGAACCGAACGCGGTGTGACGTCTCCTGAGACGACGTTTTCCACATGCTTCGGCTCACCGTTTTTACCGCTTCCTGCTCACGTCTACGCTGAAATGCTCGGCCAAAAGATCGATGAACACGGCGCAGACGTTTTCTTGGTCAATACCGGCTGGACCGGCGGCGGCTACGGCACAGGCGAACGCATGAAGCTTTCTTACACGAGAGCGATGGTCAAAGCAGCGATTGAAGGCAAATTAGAGGATGCTGAAATGATGACTGACGATATTTTCGGCCTGCACATTCCGCTTCACGTTCCTGGCGTTCCTGATCATATCCTTCAGCCGGAAAACACGTGGAAGAACAAGGAAGAATATAGAGAAAAGGCAGCTTACCTCGCAGAAGAATTCAAAGAGAATTTTAAAAAGTTCGCACATACAGATGCTATAGCACAGGCAGGCGGCCCTCTCGTTTAACAAACAAAAGCCAAGAGCAATAACGCTCTTGGCTTGTTTTAATTAACAGAATGCAGTGAAGTCAGCTTGTACGTAATGAGGGTTCGGCCGTCTTCCCATTGAAGCTTCTGCACTTCAGCTGTGCCTGACTTTTCGCCGAACTTTGTTTTCCGCACATCCATCGGAATCTCCATGGGATACACACGATATCCGTCTTTCTCTAGCGTGAATATATTTTCATCTATGCGCACTTCTTTTCCTTTTGTCACAATCAGTGTATTAAATTCAACAGGCATTCCCAAAGTGAGATCCCCTTTCGTTCTCTTTTCCTTTTATCATACCATATTTCACCCTCAGCGGTTTTTCATCCATTGTGTAAGCTGCCGCACGATACGCCGGTTTTCTTTTGGCGGAAAATAATGTGTGAATGCACTGTAATACCACGTCTCCACCGGCTTATGCAGCTGTTTTAGCTTCTCTTCAAATAAATAGGAATGCTGAATCGAAACGTTTTGGTCTTTTGCTCCATGAATTAACAGCACAGGAGCCTGGATCTTATTTACTTGATCAAACGGTGTTCTCCATTTGTATTCTTCAGGCACCTTTTTCGGCGTTCCGCCAATGACTCTTTTCATCATCCGCCGCAAATCCTGCCGCTCCTCATATGTAAGGACCATATCGCTGACGCCTCCCCAGGAAACAAACGAAGCCGCTTGCCGGCCCATTTCAATCGCAGTGAGCATTCCCATAATTCCGCCGCGGGAAAAGCCGAAGATATGGATTCTGTTCTTCTTGACTTTTGGATGCTGCTGAAGCAGTTGAAATGCAGAAAAAGCATCCTCCCTGTCTTCACCGGCAAAATCCTCATTGCCCTCTCCTCCTTGATTCCCTCTATAAAAAGGAGCAAACACAACAAACCCTTGAGATGCAAACTGGATAATCCGGCCCGGCCGAACCATGCCTACGCTTTTAATCCCGCCGCGCAAATATAAAAATCCATCATATTGCCCCTGTGCCGCCGGTTCAGCCAGAAGCCCCTTCACACGCAAGCCATTTGATAGATAGCAGATCGTATACAGACGTACTTGCTGGCTTGGCGACGGAAATCTTCTTTTCTCAATAATCAAAAAAGCCGCCTCCTTTTTTCTATATGCTTCCCTTACTCTAAAGTGACATCCTGAGAACCCCATTAGGCATTCACACATTTTTATACCCATCATACGATATGTAAAGCAAAATAGGGTATTTACATGATGCTAAATAAGGAGGTTGTCCATGTGAACAAATGGTTAAGGCTGGGCTGCGCTTGTGTCGGCAGTATATTTCTAATGATCGCTCTGACGGCTTGCAAGCAGCAAGACACACTTACCAAAATCAAAGTAGCTGAAGTGACCCATTCGATTTTTTACGCCCCTTTATATGTTGCTGAGTCTAAGGGATTTTTCGAGGAAGAAGGGCTTGATATCGATGTAAATACAACATGGGGCGGTGATAAAACAATGACATCGCTTCTTTCAAACGGCTCAGACATCGCACTTGTCGGGTCAGAAACATCAATTTATGTCAAATCGCAAGGGGCTAAAGATCCTGTCGTTAATTTCGCCCAGCTGACACAAACAGATGGTACGTTTCTTGTCGCGAGAGAGGATATTGAACACTTCGACTGGGATCAGCTAAAAGGAAAAACATTTCTCGGCCAAAGAAAAGGCGGCATGCCGCAAATGGTCGGTGAATATGTGCTGAACAAACATAAGATTGAGCCGCATAAGGAGATTGATCTCATCCAAAACATAGACTTCGCTAATACCGCCAATGCATTTGCTTCTGGAACCGGTGACTATGTACAGCTCTTTGAACCGCAAGCCTCTCTTTTTGAGAAAAAAGGCATCGGACATATCGTGGCTTCATTCGGAGAAGAATCAGGCCAGGTTCCTTATACGACTTTTATGGCGAAACAAAGCTATCTGAAAAAACACGAGGACACAGCTGTTAAGTTTACAAAAGCCATTTATAAGGCACAGCAGTGGGTGGGAAATCACTCAGCAAAAGACATTACGGACGCCATTAAAAACGAATTTGCTGATATTGATCCGGCAGTCATTGAAACTTCGATTGAACGCTACAAGAAGCAACATTCGTATTCACCAGATCCCCTGCTCAACGAAAAAGAATGGGAGCTACTTCAAACCATTATGGATCAATCGGGAGAATTGCCAAAGCATATTCCATACAATGAGCTTGTAAATAAACAAATTGCCGAAAAAGTCACCTCGGAAAAATAGGAGGCGCCATCTATGTCTTTCTTACATGTCGACCATGTAACCCATACTTATTTTTCTATTAAAGAAAAAACAACGGCCGTGCGGGATATTCACTTTGATGCTGATAAAGGCGATTTCATCTCGTTTCTCGGCCCAAGCGGCTGCGGAAAAACAACATTGCTTTCCATTATTGCCGGCCTGATTGAGCCAGCAGAAGGCAGAGTTCTGATTGAAGGCCGTGAGCCGAATCAAAAAGAACATAACATTGGCTACATGCTTCAGCAGGATTATTTATTTCCCTGGAAATCTATCGAGGAAAATGTACTTCTTGGTTTAAAAATCGCCGACACGCTGACGGAAGAAAGCAAGGCTGCTGCACTCGGTCTATTGCCGGAATTCGGTCTCATAGACGTGGAAAAGAAATACCCGAAAGAGCTGTCAGGCGGAATGCGCCAGCGAGCTGCGCTTGCAAGAACTCTAGCGCCAAATCCAAGTCTGCTTTTGCTGGATGAGCCATTTTCCGCGCTCGATTTTCAGACAAAGCTGTCATTGGAAAACCTGGTATTCCGCACATTAAAGGAGTATCAAAAAACAGCAGTGCTAGTCACACATGATATAGGAGAAGCGATAGCGATGAGCGATACGATCTATTTATTTTCAAATCAGCCGGGCACCATTCATCAGATTTTCACCATTCCTAAGGAGTTGGCCGCGATGATGCCTTTTGACGCCCGCCAAGAGCCAGCCTTCCAGACGCTGTTTCAAACGATATGGAAGGAGCTGAACTCTCTTGAGAAACAGCAAAGAAACGATTGATCTGCTTCATGAGCAATATCAACTCAAACAAAAAAAGGAAAAATGGAATGTCCATTCCTTTCAGCTTGCCATATTTATTCTCTTTTTCTCGGGATGGGAAATTTCCAGCAGGCTCGGCTGGATTGATCCGCTGATCTTCAGTTCTCCGTCAGCTGTATGGCATTTATTGCTGGAGAAACTCGGTGATGGGTCTTTACTGTCACATATCGGTGTCACTTTAGTCGAAACAGTGCTGGGCTTTTTACTTGGAACGTTTACGGGCACGTGTCTTGCTGCTTTGTTATGGTGGTCCAAGCGGCTTGCCAGAATTTTAGATCCGTACCTTGTTATCTTGAATGCAATGCCGAAAGTGGCGCTCGGCCCGATTCTGATTGTCGCGCTCGGCCCCAGTTTGATCAGCATTATTGCAATGGGGGCCACCATTAGTGTGATTATCACGACCATCGTTGTATACACCGCTTTTCAGGAGGTTGACGAAAACTATATAAAAGTCATGAAAACATTTGGCTCAAAAAAACGGGGCATTTTTAAGGAAGTGATTCTGCCCGCATCCTCCCCCGCTATTATTTCGACACTGAAAGTAAATGTTGGTTTATCATGGGTTGGCGTCATTGTAGGGGAATTCCTTGTGTCTAAGGTCGGTTTAGGATACATGATTATTTACGGTTTCCAAGTCTTCAATTTCACACTCGTCTTCTTAAGCCTGCTGATCATCGCCATATTCGCCACTTTGATGTATCAGGGCGTAGAGCTGCTGGAAAAGAAATGGACGAAAGGCAGGACATAAAAAACCCGGCACATGGCCGGGTTTTTTTATTCGATCCATCCAGCTTCTTTCAGTTTTTTCAAACAGATCGGAAGAACGGAATCTTTCATAATAAAGCTGAATTTTTTATTGCGTGAAAGGTTCTCCGGCAGTTCATGAAATAATACCGGACCTTTCGTTTCAAAGTAATCAGCTTGCTTTTCGAGCTTTTCTATATGTGCAAAATATATATTTTTCACAATCACTTTTTCTTTACCGAGAACTTTATACTGTCCGAGGTACCGCAGGCTTTTCACTCGCGCTCCCGTCTCTTCCTTTACTTCCCGGAGTGCCGCTTCTTCCGCGCCCTCCATCGGCTCTACTTTCCCGCCTGGAAACTCATAGCCTCTGTCCTCATGTTCTGTTAACAGCCATTTGTCTCCAAAACGGCAAATCACCCAGACATGCTTCGGGCTGTCTGAGAAAGGCTGATCGTCAAAGGAAAGCTGAACAGTATTCTGATAATAATCTTTAAACTCGTACATGTTTATCCCTCAAATCCGTTCCTAGCTATCTTCCATACATCATACCATAGTTACGTTTCTTCGGAAGCCTTTTATCAAAAAATAAGGGGAACCCAGCACGCTATGAAGGTCTAAAGCATGCATACCAGCTCGTACAGTTTTTTGCCATGCCTTTTGCCAGAATGTGCGACCAGCGCTCTGGGCTTTATTATGACCCGTAAACAGGGAAAAGTTACGGTTTGCGCTTGATTTTATTTTTTAATGTTTCTAAAAGATCGATAAGCATCTGAGGAACCGGTATACCAAGAGAGCTGGCTGTTACAACAATTTGCACGGATTCATAAAGAATATAAAACATAATAGCCAAGTCACGCATTGACCCCTGTGTATTCAGCAGCTGATCAAAAAAGTGGCATACAGAGATCAGAGCCAGCGTAACTAATTTTTTAGCAAATCGGGCAAATACCATTTTAAACGTCAGTTTGTGAATAATCGATTCCTTCAAAGTCGTACTGATAAATTCAATTGCCATAAGAGAAAGCAAAATAAGAAATGAGTACTGAAAACCTCCGAAAAAAAACCCTGCCGCCGACACGCTGACTGCTAAAAACGAAAAGATGCCAAAGTCTCTGCCCATTTATCCCAACATCCTTTCACAGAAACGGCCTTACGATATATTCTATGGAAAACAAGCCGAACGGATTGGATTTTTCAGAAAAATGGACTGGTTGTTGCCTGATTTTCGGATGCAACATCAAAAGCCGGACATCTTTTATAAGACATCCGGCCTTTCTCCTTTTTGGACCTAACCTAGGTAAGCTTTCAGCATCCAGTTGTGTTTTTCAATATTTTGATGGATCGCAAGAAGCATGTCCCCTGTTGTTTCATCTCCGACTTCATCAGCTAAATCCATGCCTTTTTTCAGCTCTTCCGCAATCACTGTGAAATCATCATATAGGCTTTGAACCATTTGCTCAGCCGTTTCATTTCCTGCCGCTTCTTTTACAGAAGCCGTTTCCAAGGATTCCTTCATTGTTGCAATCGGTTTTCCATCGAGCGCCAAAAGACGTTCTGCTAAGTCATCAATGTAAGTTGCTGTTTCGTTATACAGCTCCTCAAACTTTTCGTGAAGAGTGAAAAAGTGTTTCCCTTTCACATACCAGTGATAATTATGTAGTTTGACATACATGACGGTCCAGTTGGCTACTTGTTTGTTCACTGCTTGAATCAATTGTTCTGACATGATTATCTTCCTCCTTGTTATATGTCTATGTATACCCTTAATATCGTACGTTAAAACCTCTTTTTCACCGCTTATCTGTTACGATTTCTTCCGCTGTGCTACAATTGTTAAAAAACGGGAGGTGGAAAGTCATGATGCTTCTCATTACTGTAAGTATTTTGATTGTGCTGGCTGTTTTGCTCGTTACCATTTGGACGACTGTGAGAGCCTATAATGTAAAGCACACCATTGATCCTCCGCAAGAAACTCGTTCTGATTCAAAAAATCAATGAGAGTGCGATTGCCTGTCTTCAGACTGATCGCTGGCAGCATGGGCGTCACCGACTTGAACTTTTAAGGTCGGCATGCTGTGCTGTTTTTTTGCTGTGACATGGGATTGGACAGTATATACACCATCTTCCTTAAATATTGTGTCCAAGCGATATACGCCTTTTTCCTGCTTTGCTTTAAATATTTGGCTGGCGTCTTTTTCCCCTTCTTTCCATACTTCAAACTCCACTTCATCGGCATCTGTCACCGCTTCATCACCATATGAAATAGCTGCTTCATATACAGCATTTTCTCTGGCATTTACTTTTTCAGGGCCGGTCAGCTTGACATTCAATACCTCGGGCGTCTCATCTGTATTCGCTGTGTTTTCGCCAGATTCACAGCCGTTAAAGAAAAATGCAGAAAAAAGCAGCACAACCAGCATCTTTTTCATGCCATCACCCTTTCATCATTTACCTACATAGTAGCAAACGCTTACAACAAAAGGTACACAAAATAAAAAGTCGTCACAAAAAAGACCTTTTTGCATAAACGCAAAAAGGTCTCTTTCTGTTTAGCCAAATACTTTCAGCAATTCTTCTTTATCTTGCGACAGCCAGAAACGCATGAGACGTTTAGCTCCTTCTAGATCATGAAGCTTCGCTTGGCCGCATTGCTTTTCATTGGCAGCCGGAATTTCGGTAATTTCCACCGCTTCCTTCATTGTGTCTTCAAGCAGATCAACGATTTCCGCTGATGTCGGCTCCCCGCTTACAACAAGATAGTAGCCTGTTTGGCAGCCCATTGGAGAAATATCAATGATATCAAAATGATCATATTTCTCTGCATGAGAACGAATCGTAAACGCCAGCAAATGCTCGAGCGTGTGAATAGTGTCAGGCTTCATCGCCTGTTTATTTGGCTGGCAAAAACGAATATCAAATTTATTGACAACGCCGTCTGTTCCCACCTTATGCACACCGCAATGTCTTACATATGGAGCAACAACCGCATTATGATCAAGCTCAAAACTTTCTACTGAAGGCATAATGGCACTCTCCCTTTTTTAAAAATGTAGTTTTATTATAACATACCTTTCCGATAAGAATTATCGAATAACTTTTCAATCTGTGTTTTTTTTCTTATACTTGCATCAGAAAGGTTGCTGAAGATATATGAAAACCCTATTTATCACCCTGATCAGAGGATATCAAAAATTCATCTCGCCCTTGACGCCGCCAGCATGCCGCTTTTATCCGACGTGTTCCCAATACGGGATTGAAGCGATTAAAACGCATGGCGCTTTAAAAGGCGGCTGGCTGACAATCAAACGGATTTTGAAATGCCACCCGTTCCATCCGGGAGGAGTCGATCCCGTCCCTGAAAAGAAACGAAAGCGTTAATCGCGATAACCGTTTACGACAAGATCGAGTTTTCCGGTTTCAGGATCAATGACTAAACCATGGACAGGAACATCTTCCGGAAACAGCGGATGATGCTTAATCACGTCTACGCTGTCTTTTACACTTGCTTCCACTGAATCAAAGCTTTTAAACCATTGATCAAAGTCCACACCCGAAAATCTTAATGTGTCGATGCGTTCTTCCGGAATTCCTCTTTCTGTCATTCTATTCAGCATGCTTTCACTGCTGATTTTGCTCATGCCGCAATCGTGATGCCCGATTACACATACTTCATCGGCGTTCAGCTCGTACACTGCGACAAGCAAACTTCTCATGATGCTGCCGAATGGGTGTGTCACAAGCGCACCAGCACTTTTAATGATTTTCACATCACCATTTCGCATATTCATTGAATGCGGTAGCAGTTCAACTAAACGTGTGTCCATACAAGAAAGAATCGCCATTTTTTTATCTGGAAATTTTGAAGTCTGATACTTTTCATAATCTTTTTGTTCAGTAAATGTCTTGTTAAATTCCAGAATATCATTTATTAAGCTCATAGCTAGTAATATCCTTTCCATCCTTTTTACTCTTTAATATATCACAGCGGCAGTCTATTCGTCATCTTACCGAAATGAACCGCGGCAAGAAAAAAGACAAACCCTCAGGTCTGCCTCATTTCCCCATATTGTAGCGTTTTTTGAACTGCTCAACTCTCCCGCCTTTTTCATTGAATTTCTGGCGGCCTGTATAGAATGGATGCGTGTCAGAGCTTACTTCTACTTTAATGACAGGATATGTGCTGCCGTCTTCCCACTCTGCTGTTTCATTAGATGTTTTAGTAGATGTGCTGAGAAAACGGTAGCCGCTGTTGACATCCTGAAATATGACTTTGTGGTTCTTTGGGTGAATTCCTTCTTTCATGTGTAACTCTCCTTCCTTCAAATCGAAATAATTACGTTTTATTTTATATCTCTGCAATCATTTTGTCAATTATATCCTTCCCTGTATGTTCTCATCATAAACTTCATGGCATTGAAAAATAGGAAGAATAATCTAACCAAGGAAGCAAATAATAAACCCAAAATACATACAGAACGTCTCTTTAGAAAGGTGGTTTATGATGATGGATGATTTAGTATTGGCCAGAAGCCTTTTTGGCACAACAATGGGCTTTCATATCATTTTCGCAACGCTTGGAGTTGGCCTTCCGCTGATGATTTTAGCGGCGGAATTGATCTATCAAAAGACGAAAGATGACCATTATGCGATCATGGCAAAAAGATGGACGAAAGCACAAGCCGTTTTGCTGGGGGTTGCCATACCGACAGGGACGATTGCCGGTACTCAGCTTGCGCTTTTATGGCCGGGATTTATGGAAGTGATCGGCCGGGTCATGTCCCTGCCATTTCAAATTGAAATCTATGCTTTTTTTATAGAAGCTCTTTTTATGTCAATTTATGTATACGCCGCAGACCGCTTGTCACCAGTTATGAGGATTGTTGCCGTTATCTTTGTGTTAGTCGGAGCCGCAGCGTCGGCTGTTCTGATCACCAATGTCCATGCTTTTGAAGGAACACCGGCAGGTTTTAAAATTTTAAACGGAAAAATTACAGATGTTGATCCATGGGCTGCATTCTTCAACCCAAGCTTTTTTATCACTGCCGGCCATGTCGTTTTGTCCGCGTTTATGACGGGTGCTTTCATTGTGGCTTCTGTGGCCGCATATAAAATGATCCGAACAAGAAAAAAAGAATCGGTTTATCGCTTTCACCGGAAAGCCCTTTTGCTCGCACTGACGATCGGCGGTATTTTTTCATTGCTGACTGCTTTGAATGGACACGAATCTGCACAGATGCTGTACGAATACCAGCCCGAAAAATTAGCAGGTGCGGAAGGCCTGTTTGAAACAAGATCACACGCCCCGCTCGCGATCGGCGGTTTTACCGATGCGAATGAAGAAAAGGTAAAATGGGCCATTGAAATTCCTTGGGCGTTAAGCTTTCTGGCAGCGAATCGCTTTGACACTGTTGTCAAAGGATTAAATGCATTTCCCAAAGACGAATGGCCGCCGCTCTTCATTCACACGCTGTTTAATGCGATGGTAGGCGTAGGCATGCTGCTTATCCTTTATTCCATTATCGGAGTGGTTTGGAGAAAGGTGCTCAAGAAAGACCGTTTCCCAACGTGGCTTTTGGTTATTTTCCTGACGGCAGGCCCTTTTAGTCTCATCGGCATTGAATTCGGCTGGATTTTCGCCTGTACGGGGAGACAGCCTTGGGTCATCTATCATCTCCTGAAAACGTCGGATGTCGTGACAACGACTGGATCGATCGGGGTGCTGTTCTTATTTTTCACATTTGTTTATGCAGTGTTAGGCGTAGCTGTCGTCTACGTGCTGCTGTACTATTTCCGCAAGCACCCAGTTGACGAAGATTTAAATACAACGGAGTCGTAATACTCCGAAAAACAGGAAATTAAATGGAAGGAAGATCCGCTAATGGACATTTCAACTGATGCTCTGATTGCCATCTCAATTATCTGGGGCTTTGTGTTTATTTACGCCGTCATGGCGACAATGGATTTTGGAGCGGGATTTTGGTCTATGATCTATTTAAATAAGGAGCACATGAAGGCTACTGATATTGCAAACCGCTTTCTGTCTCCGACATGGGAGGTCACAAATGTCTTTATTGTGGCCATCGTCGTGGCGCTTTTCAGCTTTTTCCCTGGCGCGACGTTTGTGCTCGGAACCGTACTATTAATTCCAGGGAGTATGATTTTACTGTTTTTAGCCATCCGAAGCGGATTTCTCGTTTTTTCAAACACAGCAAAAGAACGGAAAGTGCTAAGATATATTTCCGGCATATCCGGCTTTATCATCCCAGCTATTTTAATTTTGGTGCTTCCAGTGACACACGGAGGGTTTATCGAAAAAACAAACGGAATCTATAGCTTAAACATGTCTAAAATCTTTTCAAGCCCTAATGCCTATTCATTTATCGGGTTTGCGATTTTAAGCACTTTGTTTTTGTCTTCACTGCTGCTTGCTGATTTTTCAAATGTGGCGGAAGAACAAGATGCGTACCGCGCTTACAGGAAAAGCGCCTTGATTACCGGCCCGCTTTCACTTCTGTTTGCTGTATGTATTATCCTGACGCTGCGGAATGAAGCAAACTGGCTGTATAGCGGAATGATGAATGATTTCTCTTGGATTATTGTATCTTTCATTACATTTGTTATTGCTGGAATTTCTCTTTTTCTGCCTAACAAGAGCTTTGGCCAAAACATCGGCAAGCCGCGGCTTGCGCTTGTCGCCATTGCGGTCCAGTATTTTTTGGCAAGCTACGCGTACGGACAGGCACATCTCCCGTATATGATTTACCCCGATGTGACTATCATGTCAGGCTTCACAGAGCCAGCAACGTTCAAAGCGCTATTCGCGACGTATATCGTAGCATTTATCATTCTCTTCCCAGGCTTTTATTTCTTCTGGAGAATGTTTATGCGAGATAAACGGTATATCCGCCAGGAGGAATAGAGGATAAGCCCGCCGGCTATACTAAGCCAGAACCTATATAAGGAGGGGATAGCATGGAGCAGAAAATTCTATGCGAAGTCAACAACTGTTCTTATTGGGGCAAAGGAAACAAATGCACCGCTGACGCCATTTATGTTGTCAGCCATACTGGTGAAACCGCTGATAATAGTCAGGAAACAGACTGCAAAACGTTTAAGCCGCATGATTTGTAATAAAAACCACCCGTTATTATCACGGGTGGTTTTTTCACACCTTTTCTATCACAGGTACAGAGTATCCCCATATCTTTCTTTGTTTTCTGTCCTCCAAAGCAAATATGCGTAATCCTTGCAATTCAAGGTTGTGTGCTAAAGTTCAATATAAACTCTCTGCATGTATAGAGGCAAAAAATATTTTCATCTTGGAGAGAGTGTTTTTTAACCACGCTGGAAGCTGTTTGTAATCTAGTCCTAGTTTGCAAAAAAACCGGCTGAGCCAGCAGCCGGTCCAAACGAGAAGGGATGTATTCAACGAACAGTTTTACTATAACAGCACACTGGCATTCACTCAAAATAGCAAAATGCTTTTTTTCTTACCCATGCTGCGTAAAAACTTCCATTTTGGTCACATATTTTCGCATAATGTTCTGATTCACTTCAACCCCTAAACCAGGCTGTTTTGACACAGAAATAAATCCATTTTCAATATGGATATCAGGGGTCACAATATCCTCAGCCCAATAGCGTGAAGATGATGAGATATCACCAGGTATTGTGAATTGCGGCAATGAAGCAAGCGCCACGTTTTGCGCTCTTGAAATGCCAGTTTCGAGCATTCCGCCGCACCAAACCTGCATATGATGCTCTCTGCATAAATCATGAATTTTTAACGCTTCTGTTAAGCCGCCAACTCGAGAAGGCTTAATATTAATGATTTTGCAGCTTCCAAGTTCTATCGCCCGCCTTGCATCATCTGCTGAACAAATGCTTTCATCAAGGCAAATGGGCGTTTTTAAGTATTTCTGTAAGTGGCGGTGATCAACGATGTCATCAGCTTGGAGAGGCTGTTCAATCATCATTAAATGGTACTCATCAAGCTCCTTTAAGCGGCTGATATCCTTCAGCTCATAGGAAGAATTGGCATCGGCCATGAGCGGAATATTAGGGAACCGGCTGCGGATAGCCTTGACCAATTCCACATCCTGTCCAGGCTGAATTTTTATTTTTATTCTTTGATATCCTTCTTTTTGATAGCTCTCAATTTCTTTCAGCATATCGTCAAGGGGCGCCAAACCGACAACCACCCCGGCAGGGACTTTATCTCTTGTTCCGCCCAATGCTTCGGCGAGAGATATGCCTTTCTTTTTCGCATAAATATCCCAGACAGCCGATTCAAGTCCCGCCTTTGCCATGCGGTTTCCTTTATAGCGTGCCAGACTGTCCGGCACATCGGAGGGGTGATTGAATTCACGACCGACGACGTTGGGAATAAAAAAATCCTTTAACATATGCAAACATGTTCCAATGGTTTCCTCAGTGTACCAAGGCGATGAGAACGCAGAAACTTCTCCCCAGCCAGTAACACCTGATGTATCGACAGCTTCCACGATCAGAAATGACCGCTCCTGAAGCGTTTCTATACTGTTTTTGAACGGTTTCTTTAAATTCATATTTAAATGATAAAGTGTAATTTTCTCGACTTCGATCATAGCAGTTCTCCTTTACGCGCATCCTTCAGCTGATTTCGCAAGAGCTTATTAGACGCATTGCGCGGCAGTCGGTCAAGTTCAAAAAATTTCGCCGGAATTTTATACTTCGCCAAGCGGTCTTTGCAATAGGAGGTTAATTCTTCTACACTCACAGGCTTATGAAGGACAAGATAGGCATGTGGAACCTTTCCCCATTTTTTATCCTCTGCTCCTGAAACACCAGCTTCAGCTACAGAAGGATGTGAAAGCAGGACTGACTCCACTTCAGCCGGATAAATATTTTCTCCGCCTGATATGATCAGATCTGAACGTCTGTCTAGTACATATAAAAAGCCTTCGCTGTCCAAATATCCAAGATCACCGGTTTTCAGCCAGCCATTTTGAAAGGAGGCTTCGTTTGCGCTCTTTCGATTAAAATAGCTTTTCATCACATTCGGGCCTTTGACCATGATTTCACCGTGTTCAAACGGTTCACACACCTGCCCGTCTCGCTCTATTTTAATCTCACATGAAAACAGCGGTTTCCCCGCAGATCCGAGCTTTTCCATACTGAATTCCGGCGACAGAGTAACAATTTGTGAGCATGTCTCAGTCATTCCGTATGATTGAAAAACAGGGAACCCTTTCTCTCGGCACTCCTCAAGCAATGGCAGCGGTGCAGGACCCCCGCCGAGCAGAATACACCTGATAGATTCAGGACAGCGGCTTGTTTCTTCCAAAAGGCCAGCCAGCATGGTCTGCACCGCAGATATCATGGTCACTTGATGCCTGCTGATAGAATCCAGCACATCGCTTACGGAAAAACGCTGGTGAAGCACAACAGTCATTCCGTAGATTACCGATTTAAATAATGCGGACAATCCGCTGATGTGAAAGAGCGGCAATGCAATAAGCCATCGGTCTTGTTCTGTTATACCCAAATTAAGTGCAGATGACACCGCACTGAAGTAATGGTTTCCGAACGTTTGCTGAACCCCTTTTGGTTTGCCGGTCGTACCTGATGTATACATCAGTGTTGCCGTTTGATCCAATTTCATATAGGCCTGAATCTCAATGTCCTCAGCAGCTGTTTTCATCAGTTCATCCACATCAATGGTTTGAACGGTATGCTCATAATTTTGCTTGTCAAAGCTTGAATCTGTCAGCAAAAAGCGAGCGCCGGAATCCTCCAGCTGAAACAGCCTTTCATGTGTTGACAGCTTTGTATTCAGAAGCACCGCCTTCACGCCAAGCAAAAAACATGCATGTACGGCGTATACCATTTCTGTACGGTTGTGGAGCAAAATAGCCGCAGTATCTCCCTTTCGGACTGAATAAGCAGCAAGACGCGCCGCCATTCGCTTAGACGCGGCAAATAGTTCTGCAAATGTCACGGTTTGGTCTTCATAGATGAGAGCAATTCTCTCAGGTGTCAGCTGTGCTCGCTGCATGAGCCAGTTGGGCTGTTCTGTCAGCATGTCATCATCTCCGAGGTAAAATGTCTGTATTGAAAAGAAAACAGCTTGGACCGCAAAGTCTCAAGCTGTTTGTTTACTAAGTATTGCTGATCACGGAAAACGAGGGAACTGTCCGAAATCAGGTTTGCGTTTTTCCTTAAAGGAATCTCGTCCTTCTTTCGCTTCATCAGTTGTGTAGTAAAGTAGGGTAGCATCCCCTGCAAACTGCTGAATCCCAGCAAGTCCATCTGTATCCGCATTAAACGCAGCTTTAAGAAAACGAAGTGCAGTCGGGCTTTTTTCAAGCATTTCTTCACACCATTTAATCGTTTCTTCTTCAAGTTGTTCCAATGGAACGACTGTATTGACAAGACCCATGTCAAGCGCTTCTTGAGCATTGTACTGACGGCATAGGTACCAGATTTCACGGGCTTTTTTATGTCCTACGATACGAGCCAGGTAGCCAGAACCGTAACCAGCATCAAAGCTTCCGACTTTAGGGCCTGTCTGTCCGAAAATCGCATTGTCCGCAGCAATTGTCAAGTCACATACGATGTGAAGCACATGGCCTCCGCCGATCGCATATCCGGACACCATTGCGACAACCGGTTTCGGAATGACACGGATTAAACGCTGAAGATCCAATACGTTTAGACGCGGAATCTGGTCGTCTCCTACATATCCGCCATGACCGCGCACTTTTTGGTCTCCGCCTGAACAAAATGCTTTGTCTCCGGCACCGGCAAGCACGATAACCCCGACGTTTTGGTCGTCTCTTGCGTCAGCAAACGCATCAATCATTTCAGCAACCGTTTTAGGTGTAAACGCGTTATGTACCTCAGGGCGGTTAATAGTTATTTTTGCAATACCATTATACGTTTCATACAATATTTCATCGTATGTTCGTTTGGTTTTCCATTCTGCAGCCATATAATGACCTCCTTTTATTCTCTATATGAATGAGTCAGATGCTTGTTAAAAACTCACTCACTATTTTACCAAAAACTTGCGGCTGTTCCACATGGACCGTGTGGCCGGCTTTTGGAACAATCTCTATTCTACTAGATGGGAGCTTCTTATGCACCTCTTGATTGATGGCGCAAAACTTTTCATCCCACTCCCCGCAGATCAGAAGCACAGGCACGTCTATTTTTTCTATACGGTTCCACAAGGAAGGCTGTGAACCAGTGCCCATACCGTTTAAACTGTTTGCAAGCCCAATCTTATTGTTCCGCAAACGGCCCGACCTTATCCTGTGGCGAATATCTTCAGCAAGATGCTGCTGGGATGAAAACAAAGGGATGTTCTCCCAATATTGTACAAAAGCTTTAATCCCGTCACGCAAAATAAAATCAGCAAGCTTCCGGTCCCTCATGATCCGTTCCCGCCGTTCCTCAAGCGTTTTAAGCCCAGGCGTTGTGCTTTCAAGCACAAGTGCCGATATTCGTTCAGGATATGCCGCCGCAAAAGAATAAGCAAGCCTTCCTCCCATAGAATACCCAATCAATTTCACTTTGTGAAGTTTTAATTGATCAAAAATTTCGGCAAGGTCAGAAACTTGCCGGCTTATGCTGTATCTATTCCTATTTAGCGGGGCATCAGTTTCTCCATGCCCTAAACAATCAAGTTTGATCAAACGGGAATCAGGCAGCATCCGATCAAGAAAAGTCCATGATTGTTTGCTGCCGGTAAACCCGTGCAGACAGACGACGGCTTCGAGAGCATTTGACCGTTCGTCGGTGACCGCATATCGGACACCGTCTGAAACAGTTATGCTTACAGTCCCCATTGCTTTTTCACTTCCCGCACAGCCTCATTCAGCATATCGCGATGGAGCTGAACTCTCGATTGGCGATCCGTTTTGATTTCGATCAAATGGAGTCCGGGCTCATCTGCCTGCGGTGCATAAGCTGCTTTGAACTCATCCCACGACGCTGGGCAAGAATACGTTCCTCCGTAAAGCGCAGCCGCATGCTTGAAATCGAGCCCTGTCGGTGTGCCAAACAAATCTTCAAAGTGTGTCTTCTCAGAAGCCTGCGGCAAAAATGAGAAAATCCCGCCGCCGTCATTATTCACGAGAATCACAGTAAGCGGAATGCCAAGCTTTTTGGCTGCCAGCAGTCCATTTAAATCGTGATAAAAAGATAAATCTCCAATGACGAGGGTAACAGGCGCTTTTGTTCCTTCACATACCCCCATGGCAGAAGAGACAACACCGTCAATCCCATTTGCGCCACGATTTGAATAAATTCGAAAGTTTCGTTCCTGGTTTTCAAAAAACGTATCAACATCCCTGATCGGCATGCTGTTGCCGACGAACAGCGAACTGTTTGCAGGCACGAGATGCTGAAGAATTCGGTAGAGATTGCCTTCAAACGACATCTCTTCACTGCTGATTGTTTGTAAGTGCGCACGGAACCGGCTATTGACAAACTGCCACTTTTCCAGCCACTCTGATGACTTAGTCATAGCAGCATGTTCTGCCATGATGGCTTCAGCAAAAGCAGATGGATTGCAGTGAATCATATGTGCGCTTGCCTGTGTCGGATCTCTCCACCCGCCATCCTCGTCAATCACAATCTGCCGAATGTCAGGGTCATCCTTAAGCCATAAGAAAACCGGTTTTGAAACAGGCATCGGTCCAAAACGGATGACAACATCAGGACGAAGTTTCGACTTCAATTCATCATCTTTTAAAAATGAATCATACGCATCAATAACAGTGCTTTTATCATGATCACCGTTCCGTAAATTAGAGAGTGGGTCTGCTAAAATCGGATACTGAAGCGCTTTTGAGAGCGCAATAATGTTTTCCTTATCCGCATCACTATGGAGCTCTCCGCAAACGATCATGCCTTTTTCAGCCTCTGTGAGCATTTCAGCTACATCAGACAGGGATTCGCGGTCAACAGATTGCATACCCGTTTTCACAGAGACGTGACGGTCTGTTCTCATCCTTCCAAACGGCTCATCCGAAAGATCCGGAATCAGCGGTTCCCGCAGCGGGACATTCACATGCACAGGGCCCATTGGGCGTTTTTGCGCTTCTCCGGCTGCACGCCCGGCCAGCGTTCGGATATATCTCAGCATATGCGGAGACTCTTCAGGAAGAGCAGAGTCTGTGAAAAACTTAACAAATTGGCCGAATAAGAAATGCTGATTAATAGCCTGCGGTGCGCCTACTTCACGCAGCTCGTGAGGCCGATCAGCAGTTAATACAATAATTGGCACTCTTGAATAATGAGCTTCAATTACTGCCGGATAAAAGTTGGCCGTCGCTGTTCCCGATGTACAGATCAAAAGCACGGGATGCTGCTTTGCTTTCGCCAGCCCTAAAGCAAAAAACCCGGCAGACCTTTCATCAATTTGGACATGGACGTTAATATCAGGATGCGCGGCTGCAAGAATAGCCAGCGGTGTAGACCTAGAGCCTGGACAAACGACGGCATCCGTAATCCCGGAAAGGGCGAATTCATCAATAAAACTTCCGATGTAATGAGTAATTGGGTTGACTGTCAACGCCTCTCACCTCCTAACGCAGAGATCATCGGCTTTAATTTAATCTGAGTTTCTTCATACTCTGACTGAGGGTCTGAGTCTTCCACAATGCCGCATCCGGCAAATAGCCTTGCTGTGCTGCCTTCGATTAATCCTGAACGGATGGCTACTGCAAATTCCCCGTTATTCTGGCTGTCAATCCAGCCGATAGGAGCCGCATACCAGCCGCGGGACATCGGTTCGATTTCTCTGATCACTTCAACCGCTTTTTTTTGTGGTTCGCCCCCAAGCGCCGGTGTGGGATGCAGCTTTTCAATTAAATCAAAAAGCGAAGCAGACTCACGAAGCTGTCCGACTATCGGCGTAAATAAATGCTGAACGCTTTTCGTTTTGTACAATTGAGGTCCGTCAGGCTTTTCAACCTCCGAACAGCTTGATACAAAAGCGTCATGAATCATGCCTACAACAATATCATGCTCCAGCAGATTTTTTTCATCGTTTAATAATTCAAGGCCCATTCGACGGTCTTCTTCTTCATTCTCACCGCGTTTAATAGAGCCAGCCAAACAAGAAGACATGACAGTGTTGCCGTCTCTTTTGATCAGTCTTTCCGGAGATGCACCGACAAAGGTTTTTCCTTCCTGCTCAATTGCAAACACATAGCTTGTCTGCTGATCGTTCAGAAGTGTTTTAAGCATCGGTTCAATCTGGACCGGTCCATCAAACGTGAGCAGCAGCTCTCGAGCTAGAACCACTTTATCATATTGTTTCTCTTTAATTTGACTTGTAGCCGCTTCAATTGCTTTCAGCCAATTATCCTTATCCAGCTCTTGAGAGGCTTCAATCACAGCTTGATTTTCTTGATTAAAGTCAGGAACCTTACATTCAGCTGCAAAAGATGTTAAGTCATCCAAAACAGCCTCTGCGTCTTCCTCTCCGCTTATCCATCTGTTGACTGTTAAGCACGGGCCTTCGGCAGTCATCGTCAGCATAAGCGCAGGCACGAAGAAATCCCCTTCCGAGAAATGGTTCCATTGTGTACCTCTTTCTTCGTAAGGGTCAAAAGAAAATCCTCCGAACAGAACAGGTCCCACTGCAGAATGATGCAGCTTTTCTTCTTCATAAATATGAAAAGCCGTCTTTTTAAAGCGTTCCCATTGTTCAAACACCTCACGATACCGCTCGCTGTTTTTTTCATTTGTCTGGAAAACCGCTTCTTTGCCAAGACCGACTATTGTCAATTCACTTTCAGGATCTGACCAAAAAAATCGATTGCCTGTATATTTTTTTGCTCCGTAATTGAAAAATGATAGAGGGTCAAGAGACTCGATTTGTCTCGAATAGCTTATTAAGACAGCATGGTTGACTTCTTTGGCTTTATGTAATGCATGTAGAACTTCCTTTCGGAACGTACGCTGCACCGTTGTCACCATGAGACATTCCTCCATAATCCTTAAAATGCTTTTAATACCATACACCTGTGTCTCCTTTGTGTCAAACACACAGATCAGGCAGTCCAAATGGCCTGCCTTACCTATTATAAACCTAATTTCAGAAATGAAAAAGAAACAAACCTCAAATTTCTTTCTCCACTGATAGCAAAGGTTGTATCCGTTTACCATATAAGGTAAACCGCCTATATTTATCCACTCGCTATTTATGAAAGTTCTCAGGTGATCTGTTCATACTAATGGTATGCATCACAGAGAAATGAGGCGATTACATTGCTTACAAAAGACCAGCTTCAACACTTGAAACATGAACTGGAACAAACAAAAAAAGATATCTTAAACCGTTTCAAAGACAATGACCATTTTCAGCTTAACTCTGCCTTTCCTTATGATTCATGGGGCGAGCTTTCTGCTTACGACAACCACCCCGGCGATCAGGCAACAGAGCTCTACGAACGTGAAAAAGACATCGCACTCGACTTGCATGAGCGAGAGCATCTTCGGGACATCGAACATTCATTGAAAGCGATAGAAAACGGTACGTACGGCATTTGCGAAGTCAGCGGAAAGGAAATCCCTTACGATCGACTTGAAGCGCTGCCGACTGCCACAACGCTCGCAGAGTATTCATCACAGGACGTCATTTCCAAAGACCGTCCGATCGAAGAAGAAACGCCTTTCGGACAATTTGAATTTGACGATGATGAAGAAATCAGAGCGCCTTATGACAGTGAAGATTCCTACCAGGACGTCGAAAAATACGGAAACTCATCAACACCTCAGGATATGGAAAACCCTCCGCTCAGCTATGATGATATGACGATGAATGCCGAAGAAAATATCGGCAATACAGAGTCGTACGAAAATTTCATTGCAACAGATATTACAGGCAAAGAAATTACAGTTTATCAAAGCAGAGCCCATGAACGTTATGAGGAAGAACTCGATGAAGAAGGAATCATGACCACATTCGGCGACCTCCATGCTGATTGAACCCCCGTTAAAGGGGGTTCTTGTACATTTTCATCACATCGGTCATCAGCTTCAAATAACCCTTTTGCTGCCCAATGTCATGTCGCTTGCCCTCCAGCAATTTTTCAACAGACTCTCCTTCGTGTGGAATGACGAAACATTCAATGTGATGCTAATCAGTTCTCTAATAAGTGACTTTACGATGTCATTCGCGAAAAATACGTTCCTAAATCTATTTTATGGAAAAATAAGAACCAATAAAGTACTGATTTAAGCCCATCTTTTCCCCATATCGGGAGTTTAATCTTTATAAAAGATAGGGTAAGTACAAATGCAAAATAAATACATATGGAGGTTGCAAATATGAAGAAAATTGTCGGTGCCATAGCCGTTTTTGTAATTACCTATGCGCTGTTTTCAGCAGCAGGATACTTGTTTCCAATTGACCAACAATGGTACCATTCACTGAAAAAACCGAACTGGACACCGACAGGATCTGCGATCGGCATCGTTTGGGCGATCCTGTTTGCCCTGATCTCCCTTTCAGCTACCATAGTATTTGCAGCGTGTTCATTTAAAAAAGCGAAAAGCTTTTGGATAATACTTTTGGTTAACTTCGTGCTGAATCAGGCATTCAGCTATTTTCAATTCACTCAAAAAAATTTGCTCGCTGCATCGATTGACTGCTTGCTTGTCGCGATCACTGCATTCCTATTAATGTTCATTGCAAAAAAATACAGCATGGCTGCTAGCTATCTTCTTTTGCCTTATGTATTATGGAGTGCGTTTGCAACGTTCTTATCTTTTACAATCTATTCCATGAATCTGTAAATCAAAAAAAGCCGCTGTAAGAGCGGCTTTTCAGATTGTTGACAAAATTTCATTTATAACTTATATCGCTTCTTTTCTTTCTGCAATAAATAGAGTTCGAACGCCACAGTTGTTTGCTTTGTCCATTAGACTCTGTTCTCAGGACTAGTGTTAAAATCCTCGCTTACCTGTTAATTCTAAAGCATATCAGGATTTATAAAAATTAAAAACCTTGCATATTCTACAAGGTTTCTGGATGACCCGTACGGGATTCGAACCCGTGTTACCGCCGTGAAAGGGCGGTGTCTTAACCGCTTGACCAACGGGCCGATAGTTGAGAACTTATATTTGTAATCATATGGCGGAGAAGGAGGGATTTGAACCCTCGCGCCGCTTACACGACCTACACCCTTAGCAGGGGCGCCTCTTCAGCCACTTGAGTACTTCTCCAATTGGCTCCACAGGCAGGATTCGAACCTGCGACCGATCGGTTAACAGCCGATAGCTCTACCACTGAGCTACTGTGGAATATAAGTCATGGTGGGCCTGAATGGACTCGAACCATCGACCTCACGCTTATCAGGCGTGCGCTCTAACCAGCTGAGCTACAGGCCCATGACGATATAGAAATGGAGCGGGTGATGGGAATCGAACCCACGACATCAGCTTGGAAGGCTGAGGTTTTACCACTAAACTACACCCGCAACTTTATTTGGGGCGATTGATGGGAATCGAACCCACGAATGCCAGAGCCACAATCTGGTGCGTTAACCACTTCGCCACAACCGCCAAAACATATATTAATAAATGGTGGCTCGGGACGGAATCGAACCGCCGACACACGGATTTTCAGTCCGTTGCTCTACCAACTGAGCTACCGAGCCTTATATTTAAAATGGCGGTCCGGACGGGACTCGAACCCGCGACCTCCTGCGTGACAGGCAGGCATTCTAACCAACTGAACTACCGGACCATTTATTTTGGTTGCGGGGGCAGGATTTGAACCTGCGACCTTCGGGTTATGAGCCCGACGAGCTACCGAACTGCTCCACCCCGCGATGATTAAAAGTATATATGGAGGAGGAAGAGGGATTCGAACCCCCGCGGGCTTTGACACCCCTGTCGGTTTTCAAGACCGATCCCTTCAGCCAGACTTGGGTATTCCTCCGTATAGTGGTGGACCTTGTAGGACTCGAACCTACGACCGGACGGTTATGAGCCGTCTGCTCTAACCAACTGAGCTAAAGGTCCATTGGTAGCGGCGGAGGGGATCGAACCCCCGACCTCACGGGTATGAACCGTACGCTCTAGCCAGCTGAGCTACACCGCCAAATATTTATTGAAACCAAGTGGAGCCTAGCGGGATCGAACCGCTGACCTCCTGCGTGCAAAGCAGGCGCTCTCCCAGCTGAGCTAAGGCCCCAAGAATGGTCGGGAAGACAGGATTCGAACCTGCGACCCCATGGTCCCAAACCATGTGCTCTACCAAGCTGAGCTACTTCCCGATTTCATGTAGATGATGGCGCGCCCGAGAGGAGTCGAACCCCTAACCTTTTGATCCGTAGTCAAACGCTCTATCCAATTGAGCTACGGGCGCAAAAATCAATGCCGAGGGCCGGACTTGAACCGGCACGGTAGTCACCTACCGCAGGATTTTAAGTCCTGTGTGTCTGCCAATTCCACCACCCCGGCGTGGATGGTATAGTTGGAGCGGAAGACGGGATTCGAACCCGCGACCCCCACCTTGGCAAGGTGGTGTTCTACCACTGAACTACTTCCGCAAAATTGGTGCGGATGAAGGGACTTGAACCCCCACGTCTGTAAAGACACTAGAGCCTGATTCTAGCGCGTCTGCCAATTCCGCCACATCCGCAATATGGAAATGGTGAGCCATGAAGGACTCGAACCTTCGACCCTCTGATTAAAAGTCAGATGCTCTACCAACTGAGCTAATGGCTCTTCTTATAAGAGACTTGAATATAATAACATATAAAAGTGGTGCCGGCAAGAGGACTTGAACCCCCAACCTACTGATTACAAGTCAGTTGCTCTACCAATTGAGCTACACCGGCCTATATGTAAAACCGATATGTATAATGGTGGAGGATGACGGGCTCGAACCGCCGACCCTCTGCTTGTAAGGCAGATGCTCTCCCAGCTGAGCTAATCCTCCATAATTGCACTAACGTGCAATTGCTTGGCGGCGTCCTACTCTCACAGGGGGAAACCCCCGACTACCATCGGCGCTGAAGAGCTTAACTTCCGTGTTCGGCATGGGAACGGGTGTGACCTCTTCGCTATCGCCACCAAACAAGTTGAGAGTGTTCTCTCAAAACTAGATAACAGATGTAACATCATTCAAATGTGGTTAAGTCCTCGATCGATTAGTATCTGTCAGCTCCATGTGTCGCCACACTTCCACCTCAGACCTATCAACCTGATCATCTTTCA
>NZ_JBCEYV010000019.1:0-296 GCF_050445615.1 Bacillus mexicanus | reverse complement strand
CAATGTGCAGGCCCCTGACTACGCACATCACTGTGCGATTTTTTTAAATCTGAATTAACAGGTACGTTTTGTCTTGTTTAGTTTTCAAAGATCATTTTGTTTGTTCGCTTTGTTAAAGCAACTTTATTAGTATACAACGCTACTTTATCAAAGTCAACAACTTTTTTGTTTTTTTGGTGGAGCCTAGCGGGATCGAACCGCTGACCTCCTGCGTGCAAAGCAGGCGCTCTCCCAGCTGAGCTAAGGCCCCATAAAAATGGTCGGGAAGACAGGATTCGAACCTGCGACCCCATGGT
>NZ_JBCEYV010000018.1:0-352 GCF_050445615.1 Bacillus mexicanus | reverse complement strand
TTACATCTGTTATCTAGTTTTGAGAGAACATCTCTCATTTTGTTTGGTGGCGATAGCGAAGAGGTCACACCCGTTCCCATGCCGAACACGGAAGTTAAGCTCTTCAGCGCCGATGGTAGTCGGGGGTCTCCCCCTGTGAGAGTAGGACGCCGCCAAGCAATTGCACGTTAGTGTAATTAAAAAACAAAAAAGTTGTTGACTTTGATAAAGTAGCGTTGTATACTGATAAAGTTGCTTTAACAAAGCGAACAAACAAAATGATCTTTGAAAACTAAACAAGACAAAACGTACCTGTTAATTCAGATTTAAAAAAATCGCACAGTGATGTGCGTAGTCAGGGGCCTGCACATTG
>NZ_JBCEYV010000017.1:0-402 GCF_050445615.1 Bacillus mexicanus | reverse complement strand
CAGTTACTCAAAGGGAGATACGAGTTTCTAAACTCCAAGTACGGGCGCGAAGTTTAATGCCACCAAAATTATGCGCCGTCATCAATACACAAATCGCAAAGCAGAAATTGGCTTCCGCAGGGCCAACTCAAGACGAACCATGAAGCGACGGAGGCTCTCGACCGCAACTCCTGAAGGAATCGGTCAAACGTCTTAAAAATAGCTCCGACAGGACCGGGACCATTCCTCGATCGCCTGTTGCGAATGAGCTGGGAAACACTCGTCAATGTAATCTGCGGCATCGTCGAGAGATCTTCCCAGAAGGAGTGGGCCGGCCACCACTTGAACACATCAACCCGCATGTGTGCGCATCAGTTCACGAGGTGCGTTTTCAGCGCGCTCGAACCCCGGCGCAGCAGATAC
>NZ_JBCEYV010000016.1:0-629 GCF_050445615.1 Bacillus mexicanus | reverse complement strand
CTCCATGAAGTAATGGAGCGCAGATTAAGTTCATCACATCCTGTGACAACATCTGCATGACCTGCATTGTGCAGGCCCCTGACTACGCACATCTCTGTGCGTTTTTTTTAAAACTGAATTAACAGGTACGTTTTGTCTTGTTTAGTTTTCAAAGATCATTTTGTTTCGTTTGTTCGCTTTGTTAAAGCAACTCTATTAGTATACAACGCTACTTTGTCAAAGTCAACAACTTTTTTTGTTTTTTGGTGGAGCCTAGCGGGATCGAACCGCTGACCTCCTGCGTGCAAAGCAGGCGCTCTCCCAGCTGAGCTAAGGCCCCATAAAAATGGTCGGGAAGACAGGATTCGAACCTGCGACCCCATGGTCCCAAACCATGTGCTCTACCAAGCTGAGCTACTTCCCGATTTTATTACAATAATGGCGCGCCCGAGAGGAGTCGAACCCCTAACCTTTTGATCCGTAGTCAAACGCTCTATCCAATTGAGCTACGGGCGCAAAAATGAATGCCGAGGGCCGGACTTGAACCGGCACGGTAGTCACCTACCGCAGGATTTTAAGTCCTGTGTGTCTGCCAATTCCACCACCCCGGCGTGGATGGTATAGTTGGAGCGGAAGACGGGATTCGAACC
>NZ_JBCEYV010000015.1:0-699 GCF_050445615.1 Bacillus mexicanus | reverse complement strand
TTAAGTCCTGTGTGTCTGCCAATTCCACCACCCCGGCGTGGATGGTATAGTTGGAGCGGAAGACGGGATTCGAACCCGCGACCCCCACCTTGGCAAGGTGGTGTTCTACCACTGAACTACTTCCGCAGACAGGATGTCCAATTTTTATAGCTGACATCCTATATAATGCGGGTGAAGGGACTTGAACCCCCACGTCATAAAGACACTAGATCCTAAGTCTAGCGCGTCTGCCAATTCCGCCACACCCGCGTTAAATGGTGAGCCATGAAGGACTCGAACCTTCGACCCTCTGATTAAAAGTCAGATGCTCTACCAACTGAGCTAATGGCTCTTCTTACAAGAGACTTGAATATTATAGCATGTAAAAGTGGTGCCGGCAAGAGGACTTGAACCCCCAACCTACTGATTACAAGTCAGTTGCTCTACCAATTGAGCTACACCGGCAAAATGGTGGAGGATGACGGGCTCGAACCGCCGACCCTCTGCTTGTAAGGCAGATGCTCTCCCAGCTGAGCTAATCCTCCATAATTACACTGACGTGCAATTGCTTGGCGGCGTCCTACTCTCACAGAGGGAAACCCCCGACTACCATCGGCGCTGAAGAGCTTAACTTCCGTGTTCGGCATGGGAACGGGTGTGACCTCTTCGCTATCGCCACCAAACAAAATGAGAGATGTTCTCTCAAAACTAGATAACAGA
>NZ_JBCEYV010000014.1:0-960 GCF_050445615.1 Bacillus mexicanus | reverse complement strand
CACGGTACTGGTTCACTATCGGTCACTAGGGAGTATTTAGCCTTGGGAGATGGTCCTCCCGGATTCCGACGGAATTTCACGTGTTCCGCCGTACTCAGGATCCACTCTGGAGAGAACGAAGTTTTGACTACAGGGCTGTTACCTCCTATGGCGGGCCTTTCCAGACCTCTTCATCTACCTCGTTCTTTTGTAACTCCGTATAGAGTGTCCTACAACCCCAAGAGGCAAGCCTCTTGGTTTGGGCTGTTCCCGTTTCGCTCGCCGCTACTCAGGGAATCGCATTTGCTTTCTCTTCCTCCGGGTACTTAGATGTTTCAGTTCCCCGGGTCTGCCTTCTCATATCCTATGAATTCAGATATGGATACCACTCCATTACGAGTGGTGGGTTTCCCCATTCGGAAATCTCCGGATCAAAGCTTGCTTACAGCTCCCCGAAGCATATCGGTGTTCGTCCCGTCCTTCATCGGCTCCTAGTGCCAAGGCATCCACCGTGCGCCCTTTCTAACTTAACCGTTAAAAAGAATCACTATGTGATATCTTGTGTTACTAATTGAATGTGATGTCTACTGTTATCTAGTTTTCAAAGAACACGTTGGTGGAGCCTAGCGGGATCGAACCGCTGACCTCCTGCGTGCAAAGCAGGCGCTCTCCCAGCTGAGCTAAGGCCCCAATATTATTCAAGATGGTGGGCCTGAGTGGACTCGAACCACCGACCTCACGCTTATCAGGCGTGCGCTCTAACCAGCTGAGCTACAGGCCCATCTTAACTTATTTAAGGAACAAAGTTCCTTCAAAACTAAACAAGACAGGGAACGTTCTGTTTATAAGACCCAAGGTCTTATATTCCGTATATATCCTTAGAAAGGAGGTGATCCAGCCGCACCTTCCGATACGGCTACCTTGTTACGACTTCACCCCAATCATCTGTCCCACCTTCGGCGGCTGGCTCCTAAAAGGTTA
>NZ_JBCEYV010000012.1:0-2583 GCF_050445615.1 Bacillus mexicanus | reverse complement strand
TTCTCTCAAAACTAGATAACAGATGTAACATCATTCAAATGTGGTTAAGTCCTCGATCGATTAGTATCTGTCAGCTCCATGTGTCGCCACACTTCCACCTCAGACCTATCAACCTGATCATCTTTCAGGGATCTTACTTCCTTGCGGAATGGGAAATCTCATCTTGAGGGGGGCTTCATGCTTAGATGCTTTCAGCACTTATCCCGTCCGCACATAGCTACCCAGCGATGCCCTTGGCAGAACAACTGGTACACCAGCGGTGCGTCCATCCCGGTCCTCTCGTACTAAGGACAGCTCCTCTCAAATTTCCTGCGCCCGCGACGGATAGGGACCGAACTGTCTCACGACGTTCTGAACCCAGCTCGCGTACCGCTTTAATGGGCGAACAGCCCAACCCTTGGGACCGACTACAGCCCCAGGATGCGATGAGCCGACATCGAGGTGCCAAACCTCCCCGTCGATGTGGACTCTTGGGGGAGATAAGCCTGTTATCCCCGGGGTAGCTTTTATCCGTTGAGCGATGGCCCTTCCATGCGGAACCACCGGATCACTAAGCCCGACTTTCGTCCCTGCTCGACTTGTAGGTCTCGCAGTCAAGCTCCCTTGTGCCTTTACACTCTGCGAATGATTTCCAACCATTCTGAGGGAACCTTTGGGCGCCTCCGTTACCTTTTAGGAGGCGACCGCCCCAGTCAAACTGCCCACCTGACACTGTCTCCCCGCCCGATAAGGGCGGCGGGTTAGAAGGTCAATACAGCCAGGGTAGTATCCCACCGATGCCTCCACCGAAGCTAGCGCTCCGGTTTCCAAGGCTCCTACCTATCCTGTACAAGCTGTACCAACATTCAATATCAGGCTGCAGTAAAGCTCCACGGGGTCTTTCCGTCCTGTCGCGGGTAACCTGCATCTTCACAGGTACTATAATTTCACCGAGTCTCTCGTTGAGACAGTGCCCAGATCGTTGCGCCTTTCGTGCGGGTCGGAACTTACCCGACAAGGAATTTCGCTACCTTAGGACCGTTATAGTTACGGCCGCCGTTTACTGGGGCTTCAATTCGCACCTTCGCTTACGCTAAGCGCTCCTCTTAACCTTCCAGCACCGGGCAGGCGTCAGCCCCTATACTTCGCCTTGCGGCTTCGCAGAGACCTGTGTTTTTGCTAAACAGTCGCCTGGGCCTATTCACTGCGGCTCTCTCGGGCTTGCACCCTAACAGAGCACCCCTTCTCCCGAAGTTACGGGGTCATTTTGCCGAGTTCCTTAACGAGAGTTCTCTCGATCACCTTAGGATTCTCTCCTCGCCTACCTGTGTCGGTTTGCGGTACGGGCACCTCTCACCTCGCTAGAGGCTTTTCTTGGCAGTGTGGAATCAGGAACTTCGCTACTATATTTCGCTCGCCATCACAGCTCAGCCTTATGGGAAACGGATTTGCCTATTTCCCAGCCTAACTGCTTGGACGCGGATATCCATTACCGCGCTTACCCTATCCTCCTGCGTCCCCCCATTGCTCAAATGGTGAGGAGGTGGTACAGGAATATCAACCTGTTGTCCATCGCCTACGCCTTTCGGCCTCGGCTTAGGTCCCGACTAACCCTGAGCGGACGAGCCTTCCTCAGGAAACCTTAGGCATTCGGTGGAGGGGATTCTCACCCCTCTTTCGCTACTCATACCGGCATTCTCACTTCTAAGCGCTCCACCAGTCCTTCCGGTCTGGCTTCTCTGCCCTTAGAACGCTCTCCTACCACTGTTCGAAGAACAGTCCGCAGCTTCGGTGATACGTTTAGCCCCGGTACATTTTCGGCGCAGAGTCACTCGACCAGTGAGCTATTACGCACTCTTTAAATGGTGGCTGCTTCTAAGCCAACATCCTGGTTGTCTAAGCAACTCCACATCCTTTTCCACTTAACGTATACTTTGGGACCTTAGCTGGCGGTCTGGGCTGTTTCCCTTTCGACTACGGATCTTATCACTCGCAGTCTGACTCCCAAGGATAAGTCATTGGCATTCGGAGTTTGACTGAATTCGGTAACCCGGTAGGGGCCCCTAGTCCAATCAGTGCTCTACCTCCAAGACTCTTACCTTGAGGCTAGCCCTAAAGCTATTTCGGAGAGAACCAGCTATCTCCAGGTTCGATTGGCATTTCACCCCTACCCACACCTCATCCCCGCACTTTTCAACGTGCGTGGGTTCGGGCCTCCATTCAGTGTTACCTGAACTTCACCCTGGACATGGGTAGATCACCTGGTTTCGGGTCTACGACCACGTACTCATGCGCCCTATTCAGACTCGCTTTCGCTGCGGCTCCGCATCTTCTGCTTAACCTTGCACGGGATCGTAACTCGCCGGTTCATTCTACAAAAGGCACGCCATCACCCGTTAACGGGCTCTGACTACTTGTAGGCACACGGTTTCAGGATCTCTTTCACTCCCCTTCCGGGGTGCTTTTCACCTTTCCCTCACGGTACTGGTTCACTATCGGTCACTAGGGAGTATTTAGCCTTGGGAGATGGTCCTCCCGGATTCCGACGGAATTTCACGTGTTCCGCCGTACTCAGGATCCACTCTGGAGAGAACGAAGTTTTGA
>NZ_JBCEYV010000011.1:0-2646 GCF_050445615.1 Bacillus mexicanus | reverse complement strand
CATTCAACCGTAAAAAAAGAAATGAGATTCGTCTCTTCAGCGATGAAGAAATATTGATTCAAAAAATATGGTATTTGATTTTGAATGACGAAAAAGTCACATTCAAAAACATTGAAGCATTAGACGTTGGCTATAGCTGTCGAATCGATAAATTTAAGGAATCTGATTTCATCGAGTTGTTTAAATATATGACCAAATCTACAACGGAGTATGACAAAGTTATTAGTTATGAACAATTTAAAACCCTGTATTTTGCTCTTGATGGAAGACGGCAAATACAAGGTTATGGATGTTTTTATAACTTAAAAGATGATGATGATTTTTCCTTAGACGAAGCTTTGGAGATTTATAACTCATTAATTGAAAAACTTCAAGAAATAGAAAAATCAGTTGAAGTCTCAACCACTCCAACTGATTTGATGAAAATTAGGAAAAACGATGATGATGTGATCGTATTTTCCAGAAAAAAAATTCACGCAGCTGCACGAGAGCTGCAAAAACAAAAATCCAAAAATGAAAATAATCGTTAAGATTATTATATAAAAAAATCTAGAAAAAATACAGTAGGGGCGATGTTAATCGTCCCTTTTTGATTTGAAATTTAATTAGTGGATTATAATTAAAAAATTAGACACGACATTTTTAAATCCTTTGGATTTAAAAATGCGGAGGTATGCTACTTTGTAGCCAGAATAGAATAGCCTGCTATTTCTAATAAGCAGGCAAAAGGGTTCAAAAATGGACCCTACGAAAAATAATAAAGGATTAGTTGACATTAAAAAGAAATAGAGTATTATGAATAACAGTTTCATAGATTTTCCTTTTTTAAATGCAGGTGGTGTTACCTTGTGAGACTGAAAATTATTAAAAAAATGACTGTTATTTCATCATACGAATCGAAAAATCCGAAATATAGAACTTATAATCTGGTGAGTACAGAGGAAAAGAGTCCGGATGTTTTAACCGTATTTGGCGTTGATTTGCCCGTAGAGCCTATGAAAGAGTACACATTTGACATAAACCTTACGGTAGACAAAAAAACGCTCACAGAGGCGGGAAAAAGGGTTCAGTATGATATTTGTAGATTGTTTCTGAATGGCATTATTGAATAATCAGCGTGGTTGGACCTTGCCCTGTCATTTTCATATGTGAACCCCCTTCGGAAAGGGTTCGGTGTAAATGGCATTAGAGGGTAAGGTTCGACGGTGAATATTTAAATCCAAGAAGGTGGTGTTTCAATTTGGAATATACGGTATCAGAAGTAAAATTTATTCTAAATCATTGGGGAATCGATTTAACAGAACAATACATCAGAGATTTACTGCGTGAAGGCGTAATAAAAGGTCATATTCGATCAAGAAAAAAAGGATGGATGATAAACGAAAAGGACTTACAAAAATACTTAGAATCGAGATGCCCAGTAGCACGTGATTTCGGTATACAGGACTACAGAATTCAGTACGCTTAAACCAGTGACGGTGGCGACGAGCGTAAGCGATCCATTTACACTGGGGAGTTCCCTAAGATAAACTGTCCCGTTTACGGGTGGTGGGGTGTCTTTTACCCCAGCAAAGTTTATGGGTTCTTAGGGAACAGGGTCCCGGTGTCAATGGCGACGACACTGGCACGGCGAGACCGGCCTCATTAGTTAATTTAATAGTAGTAACACGTTCCGAGAAAATTGACTGTCAAAATTGCTTGAATGTGAGTGTTACCTAAAAGGGATTTCTCTCATTTGGCTTCTATCTTGATATATTAGAAACAAGTCGGCCCACGAATGAAAAAAGGGGACATGCCGTATTCTCCATAAACCCAGTTGTATCAAGGGATTGGGGCGATTTTAGACTTGTTTCTAATATACGAAATTAAGAAAAAAAGTGATTGTTTTTGAAAGAGGGGAGGGGATCACTTGGAAGAGGATTTAAGAAAAGAATTAAAAAAATTAGAAGTCTCGGATGACCATATAAAAAGTGTTGTTGATAATTTAAATTACAACATACATATCGGAAAATATTATAAAAAGTTGTCGGCGGAGAAAAAGAACGAATTGTATATGCGTAAGTTTTATAGAATGGCAGATTGTAATAGCATTTGGGAAATGGCTCACTGGCGACAACAAAAAGCGTATGAATTCAAAAAAACAAATCTTTGCAAAGATAAATTCTGCAATAATTGTAAGAAGGTTCGACAGGCAGCTAAATTAGGCAAATTTAAGCCGTTGTTAATGCCTTATAAAGCTAATATGTATCAAGTGACCTTTACAATGCCGAATGTGCCTGGAGAACAATTGAGTGAGGCTATAGAAAAATTATTAAAAGGGTATGCAAAGCTGATTGGTTATTTAAAAGGCAAGAAAAAAGTGAAAGGTGTAGACTTTACAAAATTCAATTACAAAGGATCCATTCGTTCTTTGGAGGTAACTATCCCAAAAAGAAATGAATATCATCCACATTTACACGCTTTAATGGTTTTTGAAGGGTATGAAGGTTGGAAGGAATTGAAACATCAAAATCAATACTCATTCAACCGTAAAAAAAGAAATGAGATTCGTCTCTTCAGCGATGAAGAAATATTGATTCAAAAAATATGGTATTTGATTTTGAATGACGAAAAAGTCACATTCAAAAACATTGAAGCATTAGACGT
>NZ_JBCEYV010000010.1:0-3013 GCF_050445615.1 Bacillus mexicanus | reverse complement strand
ACCATGTGCTCTACCAAGCTGAGCTACTTCCCGATTTTATTACAATAATGGCGCGCCCGAGAGGAGTCGAACCCCTAACCTTTTGATCCGTAGTCAAACGCTCTATCCAATTGAGCTACGGGCGCAATCAATTTTTCAATGTCCACTTGGAATTTAAATGGAGCGGAAGACGGGATTCGAACCCGCGACCCCCACCTTGGCAAGGTGATGTTCTACCACTGAACTACTTCCGCATGTCGCAATAAAAAAAGCTTTCTCCTTTTTGAGAAACCTTGGAATAATACATTTAATAAAGCTTCCAAGCGGGATAGGACCGCTAATCTCTTACCATGAAAGAGCATCTGAAAGTTTAAAACAGGTTTCTTAGAACAAAAGTAATTATAGCAGGGTTTTGATAAATGTCAATAAGGTTTAGGCAATTTTAGAAAAATGACGTACACACTTTTAAAGATATTTTTAAGCAAATACAGAAGATTTACTATGATTTAAAGTTGTTTTTTCTTTTTTCAAAAACCTTTATAAATGCTACCCACCCAAATAATAATCGGAATAACGATAAAGCTCCCACAATAAATTCCTCCTGTTTATAAGTGTAAAAGACTGGCTCATGTTGAAAGCTGAATTGAGACCTGCCGAACATTGGTGCATTCTTCACCCACACGCATTACGTGCTGATCTACATCCCTCACTTCATTCTCAAAAGCTACCTGAAACGATGAAGAATGAAAAAGGATGGCTGCGTCATCACTCATAATTTGAAAGTAATTTATGAATACGGTTCTTAAGAATTCATCAAACTCTGTTGCTCCCATTTCATCATTAGAAATTGGAGAAGAGTCATTATCAATTAATTTCTTACTATCACTTCAAATGGCCACATTGTAAGGTACTATCTGTAACAACAGCGCCGCTTTATTTTTACCCACCAATTTTTTAACGCCTTCTAATTTTATTGCGTCGCCACATAGGAGGCCAAGCTGACATTTATCTCCGTACCAGTATCCGGCTCTGTAATTTTGTCCAAGGCTTACATAAAAATTTTCTCTTCATCAGAAGTTAAGTTCTCCTGCAGCTCTTTATAGTCTACATTAGAGAACCCAGTGAAGCTCATATCAAAATTAGATTCTTTTAATTCAGAAAGAACTTTCTCAAGTTTCTCCTCATCCCAATCACCGCTGATCTTGTTTAATGCGATGTTAAGAGCCTTCTCTTTATCCTCATCTAAGCAGACAATGGAGACAGTGACATCTTTTGGCCCTTCCTCCATTAGAATCTTGTATCAATTCTGGCCACCAACAAGATTACCGAGCTTTTCATTCCGGATAAGCGGATCAATGTATTCGAATTGTTCTATGAATTTTTTCAGGGCTCTTTTATTCTAGATCGCCTAGCTAAAGATCAATACAAGGGTTTTATGCAGTGGGGATAATCTTCTCTACTGGTATAGTTCTAATATCCATGATGTTTTGCCTCTATATACAAGAACCCAAATGGCTGCTAAAAAGTATTAAATAAACTTCCCTTGCATATTTTTAATAAGCCACTTAATTTATGTTTTTTCCTCTAATCACACAATATCCAAGTGCCAATTTCATTTTCACACTTTATTGACTATTAAATTCTCCAACATTCTGTAATATGCGCTAAGAAGAAATTAAACCAAATATAAATGTAAAGAGTGGAACTATAAGGGAACTGTAGCAGTAAAGCAGTTGGGAATAGCTTGCATTATTCTTGATTCATAATACCAAAAAAAAGAGGCGTAAGGTCATTTCAATTAGTTATTGATAGCGGTCAAAGAACAAGCGTAAAAGAAAGGTAAAAACAATTAGAATATAGGATCCGTCTTTATTAAAAACCACTAAAAAGTTACCTGGAGAGTGAATTGTATAAATTCAAAAAAGAAGTTGAAGTCAGCGCTTATATCACGCCGCACAAACGAACATTCAATATGTTCATAGAGGACTGAGAGAAAAAATATGCTTTGGATCATCACGATGATAAAACCCGTGAAACTTATAACTATATTATGGGGATAGAAATACAGCTCTATTTTGGAGACATGTACTAAAACGAGGTTCAGCCGATTCACATATTAAATTTCTTAGAAGAGTACAACGGAAAAACGATGTCTCAACGTCAAGCATTCATGTAAGATATCGAATCATTAGAGATATCTTAGAAAGAACAGCTGAGTGGAAAATTATAAAAGAAAGCCCTGCAGCAAGGTGTAAAGCGGCCATAACAAAATACAATGAGTATGAAATTTATTCTGTTATTTAGCGGGGATATGGGACAACCCCAGTATCCAACCTCACCTAATACTTGGTGGCAGAGATTCACTAATAGGCACAATATCAAGCCAGGACGCCTTCATGATATGAGACACTCGCACGCAACAATGTTAATAAATCAAATTGGGAAGCACCTCGATTAAACATTCAAGCTATTTCTCAAAGGTTTGGCCATCTGACGCCCAAACCACGTTGAATATTTACACTCACACTAACCGCGAATCAGATACTTTGGGACATTTTAGGTACTGATGCAATCAATAATATATAAAAAAGGGTGGCAAATTAGAGAAATCCTCTAATTTGCCACCCGTATGCCACCCAAATATTCATTTTAGACAAAAAAAATAACAGTTCCATATCTCACGGAAACTGCATAAGATCAACGTATTTTAGATAAGCTTCCAAGCGGGCTCGAACCGCTGACCTCTTCCTTACCATGGAAGTGCTCTACCTGCTGAGCTATGGAAGCAATGGCTCCGCAGGTAGGACTCGAACCTACGACCGATCGGTTAACAGCCGATAGCTCTACCACTGAGCTACTGCGGAATAATATAAGCTTCATAAACAAACATGGTAGATATGAAAAATCTGCTTGGCGGCGTCCTACTCTCACAGGGGGAAACCCCCGACTACCATCGGCGCTGAAGAACTTAACTTCCGTGTTCGGCATGGGAACGGGTGTGACCTCTTCGCTATCGCCACCAAACAAATGCCTT